>NZ_BEWO01000005.1 GCF_002723975.1 Gluconobacter japonicus | reverse complement strand
CTTTGTCTTTGAATAGTCAAATATACCGATATTTTTGATACTTTCGGCGCCGATACTTGGCACACCTTCAGCAATTTCCTTGATGCCGCCTTTAGGCCTCTTTCCGGTTTCGAGAACCCGGTAGTAACCCGAAAACTCTTTCTGCAACCACCCTTTTGGCATCCCATCCTCGCCGAAGCTGTCGGGAAAGAGTGCGGCGGTGGTGGCGTCCATGTAGGCGGGCGCGCGCCCCTCGGCGCGGGTACTCACCGGGTCAAAATCCACGAACCACGAGCGATAGAGCGCCCGCGCCATCTCCTCCAACGTCGCCGCCGTCTTGCGGTTCAGCTCGATTTTGTCGTCCAGAGCTGACAACGTTTCAGCGATTACCATTTGTTCCGCCATGGGCGGAAGTGCAATGGCAATATCCTTGAGGCTTCCGACCGTAAGGTATGGCAGCGCAGAGCCAGCCGAGATTAAGTTAAAGTCTAAGGTTAATAACAAGTAATAGGCAAATTTTTGATAAATTTTGCCTGTCAAAGGCTCTGCGGACATCATGTTGTTATCGAGAACCAATGGGCAGGTAATCTGCCGTCTACGGTTTGTAGTCAGTGCAATTCCGATCTTCGCAAAAGCGATTGACCCAGGCTGATGAATGAAAGCCTTCAAGGATTTGGCTTCATCTCGCGAAATATAGTTCTCCGCAAAAGACAAAGTAAGCTCGTTCCCTGGGCTGTTCATGTCACTCACCTTCGCAAACGGAAGGTCCCCAAAGCGCTTTCCCTGCATGTCTCTAGGGAATCCGGTCCCGGCTTTGAAGCGAACGACATCTCCGAGCCTTTCGGACGACCAGTCACTCATCCGAGTTCCCCCAACCGAACCTCGATCTCCGCCTCCAACCGCCGCCCCTCTGCAAACTGCTCTTGCAAGACGCCCATCAGCCGCTCGAACTTTTCCTCGAAAGGCTCATCGTCCTCCTCCGCAGCGCCTGCACCAACATAACGGCCCGGTGTCAGGACGAAATTATGCGCCTCGATCTCGGCCTGCGTTGCCGCCTTACAGAAGCCGGGCACGTCCTCGTATGTCCCCTCGCGCGCCTCGCCACGCCACGCGTGATAGGTGGCAGCAATACTGCGGATCTCGTCCGTCGATAGCTCTTTCTGCTTGCGCGAGCCCGGCACCAGCGCGCCCATCTTGCGGGCGTCGATAAACAGCACCTCACCACGCCGATCGCGCAGTTTCTCATTCATGGCGATGCCGTTGGACTTGTTCTTAGCCAGAATCCACAGGCAGGCCGGAATTTGGGTGCCGTAGAATAGCTGCCCCGGCAGGGCGACCATGCAATCCACCGCATCGCCCTGCACCAGCGCCTGCCGAATTTCACCTTCACCGCCAGACATGGAGGACATGGAACCATTGGCCATGACCACGCCGCCGATCCCGGCGGCAGACAGATGCGCGTGGATATGCTGGATCCAGGCGAAGTTGGCGTTGCCAACCGGCGGTGCGCCAAAGCGCCAGCGGGCGTCTTCGCGCAGCAGGTTGCCCGACCAGTCCGAAATGTTGAACGGCGGATTGGCAAGGATGTAGTCGAAACGCTCATCCGGGAATTCGTCGCGCAACAGTGTGCCTTCGGAATTCCATCGGATATCGGCGAAGATGGAACGGATGGCCAGGTTCATGCGCGCCAGACCGAAGGTGGTGTGGTTGCGTTCCTGCCCATAGATGGCGATGTCGTCAGTGCGGCCCTGATGGGCATCGATAAACTTTTCGGACTGCACAAAGAAGCCGCCCGTACCGCAGCACGGATCGTAGACACGGCCACGCGTCGGCTCGATCATCTCGATCAGAGTATCGACCACCGATTTCGGGGTGTAGAACTCTCCGCCGCGCTTACCCTCGCTGCTGGCGAATTCGCCGATGCAGTATTCGTAGATGCGCCCGATCAGGTCGAAATCGGCGCGGGTGCCGTCGAGCTTGAGGTTCGAGAACAGATCAATCAGGCCGGACAGCATGGCGCGGTCGATGCTCTCGCGACCGAATACCTTGGGCAGCGCGCCTTTAAGACTGGGGTTCTCCGCCTCGATCTCACGCATGGCGTCGTCGATCATGACGCCGATCCGGGCGTCTTTGGACTGCGCAGCGAGTGAAGACCAGCGGGCAGACGGCGGGACGAAGAAGGTATTTTCGGCTAGGTATTCGTCGCGGTCTTCCGGATCGCCGCCCTCCTCGGCAATCAGATCATGCCGCCGTGCAAAGGCCTCGGAGACATAGCGCAGGAACAGCAGGCCAAGCGCGATGTGCTTGTATTCCCCGGCGTCCATTGCACCGCGCATCTTGTCGGCGGCGGCGAAGAGGGTTTTTTCGATGCTCAATGTGGTCTCCGGGACAGCATTCTTATGGTTCCTTGGGGTCGGCTGTGCGCAATGAAAATCACCGGTGTCGTGGGGCAACGACACCGACATGTTTGTAAAGGGTGGTTCGTGACACGCCGTAGCGTCTGGCTACGTCGGCAACCTGGATTTCCGGGTCGCGTAACAGCACCTTGATCTCGCGCACCTGCTTCTCTCCCAGCTTGGGCTTGCGGCCGCCTAAGCGGCCTCTGGCACGCGCTGCGGCAAGTCCGGCATGTGTGCGCTCACGGATCAGGCTGCGCTCAAATTCTGCCAGGGCTGCGAAGACGTGAAAGACCAGCTTGCCCGCAGCGCTGTTTGTCTCGATCTTCTCGGTAAGGCTTTCAAAGCCAATTCCAGAGCGTTCCAGTTCGGCGACGATCTGCACGAGGTCAGGCAGACTGCGCCCAAGCCGATCCAACCGCCACACCACGAGCGTATCGCCGTCACGGAGAGCCTTACGACATTGCTCAAGCTCCAACCGCCCAGCGTTCTTACCACTCGCCGCTTCTTCATAGATGACATGGCATCCGGCCTGCTGAAGCGCATCGCGCTGCAAGTCCAGATGCTGGTCTTCCGTCGAGACCCGTGCGTAGCCGATCCGCTGGTTCATTGACACAACCGTGACGTTGAAAACTTGACGGGAATGTTAACTCGACAATTGAGGTTCGGATAGTCCCGGATGCCATTTTTTGGTGCGTTCGGAAAACTACCGTTTTCCGGACAATATGCGCTATTTAATAAGAAACCAACCGAACAACTATGAACAGTTTATCCTGTCGATTGAGTAATGCGTCATCTGGCTATCTCCGGACAGAAATGATGCCTGCTCACTTAGTGCCTGCGCCATAAGCAGATGATCAAAGGGATCACGGTGATGCATGGGTAGTCCCATCAGGACTTTCAGGTGCTCGAGAGTAATCTGTAGCAGCGTGAACCCTTCCGCCGGAATAGCATCCGTGATCTCGTTGATATCTGCGTCCAGTTTCCCGATCCGGATTTTGATCGCGATCTCCCAGAGCGAGACAATACTCACCAGAATGTCATGGGCCGGATCCGCAATGATCTCCCGTGCTGTTGGTCCCAGTTTCTCTGAATCTGATAACCACCATAGCAACGCATGTGTATCGAGCAGAACCTTCACAAGCTCCCATCCATGCTGTCGAGTACATCTTGCGGCGTCTCATCGAAACCATCACTCAACTTGATGCGCCCGCGCAGCGCACCTGGCTGGCGACGGGGACGATAGGACGGGGACGGTGGGCGCAGTTCAGCGACGATCTCATCATGGGATGTGACCAGGATCGTACTGCCTTGCCGCGCTTGTCGAAGGTAGGCGGTCAGGTTGCCTCGGAACTCCCGCACCCCAATTTTCAGTGGCGCACTCTGGCTGCCAGAAAGCTGTTCGCTCATGCAATACCTCCTGTGTCATCATATCATGTACACACAGGAGAAGAGCAAGCGGCAAATGCAGAAAGACATTGTAGATCTAATGCGGCGTTTTCAGTCGTCGTTCAACCGAAGCACCAGGTGCTTTTCGAGTTCTTTTGCCAAGGCTTCGATTCCTTCATCAGTACGAAGGACCTTGTCGAACTGGCGAGGCCCAAGAACAGGAGCGCCTCGGTCAGTGACCAGCAGAAGAAAAAAATGGCCTTCTGGCATGAGAACCCGAATTTGAGCGCATAGAAGATAGGAGGAAGGCTCGCCGTCGACCTTGATCGTCGCCTGTCGGATGTGTTCCTGAGTGTCCTCGAAATAGACGAAATATCTCATGGCTTCGGCTTCCCAGCCTAGGATTGACGTTTCTTTTTTTCCTTCGCAATAATCTGCCGCGCTTGGTCCAGATAGGGCTCAGGCATATTAGGAAATGGATTTTTGGGATCGGTTCCGGCCAGTCTTTCTTTCACCATGAGTAGTGCCGCGAGCAGGCGCTCTCGATTGCCTTCAGGCAATTTGGCCGCTCGGACAGCGGTTCCCAGAAGAATGAGCTTGCGTGTTCGTTGCGCCCGCTCCTGATCCTCGAAACGCTTCTGGGCTTTGGCCGCTTTGCTGGCAGCCTCTCGCGCCTCCACGCGAAGCCGTTCAGCCTCAAGAAGGGCGACCACAGTTTCCCGATCGTCCACTGACATCTCAGGGAGCGCTAGAATGTCCCTGATCTTTTTTCGACGTCCCTTGAGCACCGAAATATCAGCGTTCTTGATTTCCGAGATGAGTTCCTGATTTTTAGGGTGTCCCCAGATATTCTGAGCCACTGGACGATCCTCCGAGCGGAAAGTGATTCGCATCCCTATTTTACCAGTGATCGGTGAAATTAAATCCGAAAAGGCACGCTAGTGACTTCATAAAATCCTCCCGCCTTCGGCTCCGGATTTGATAAAGTCGCGTGATGGGGGAAACCCCCCATACCCCGGCCGGCGGCATGCCAGCATTTTGTGTCTTTTTATCTTCGGAATGAGGTCCATGAAGACGACAGCGCACTTCCATTTCCGGATTAAAAACTTCGGCCCGAGCGCCCTGAGCGATCGCGTGGATTATATCACCCGAACAGGTGTCTACCGGGATCGGGACGACCTTGTCGTTGTTGAGTCCGGCAACCTTCCTGCCTGGGCGACCTCCGCCAGGATGTTCTGGGATGCGGTGGAACGGCGGGAAACCGGCAACGCTGCTGACTCATTCATTCTCGCCGTGCCACGCAATTTGAGTCCGGAGGCTGTGGCGCGCCTGCGGGAGCGCTTCGGCCAGACGCTGGCGCAGGGTCGTCCCTATACGCTCGCCGAGCATTGTGATGTTGCCCGTGACTATGAAGAAAACCGGCACTTTCATGCTCTCGTCAGTCCGCGAACGCTCGACAGCGTCAACCGGTCGGAGGCCCAGTTCTTTGCGCGGTATCGACCAAAACACCCGCGCTCGGGCGGAGTCCGGAAAAACACGCGCAAGGGGCCGAAAAAGGAACGAGAGAAGATCGTCTTCGGCATCCGTGAGCAATGGGCGTCCGAGCTCAATCGGGAACTCGAAGCTGCGGGTCTGCCTCTGGTCGACCCGAGATCTCTGAGCGACCAGGGGATCGACCGGAAACCGATCAGGCGTCAAAACCCCGAAGCCCTCGTCCGCGCCCGTGAGATCCAGGGCCGGGCACGCGGTGCCGCATTCAAATTGAGGATGGCCGCGAAACAGGCGGCAGCGCGCGCCGACGCCATGGTCATGATACGCGAGACGCCCCTTCAGGCAAGAACGCGCTGGGATGATCGGGACGAGTTCGCGCGTATGCTGGACAAGGTTCGCCGCAAAAAAGCGGTGGAACTGGCCAGACAAACGAAGGAACGGGTCGCTCAGTCGACACGCGGTGACGACGCCGTCGTTCTTCAGGCCAGAGAGCGGGCTCAGGCATTGTTCGATGCACGTCTGAGGCGCCCCGAGGAGCTCGAGCGCCTGATCCGGCATTACGGTTGTGCATCCGCTGGCGCCGCCACGCTCCGCATCAACATGCCGCAGCGGATAGGTGCCGTCATTCCGGAGGTTCTCATGGGCTCAGTCCATATTCCGGACCCCAGGATCTACAATCACGTGGTGGTGGGGCACGTCGCGATCGAAAGCCTGGCCCGGAACCTCTCGCGTGCCTCCCGGGGCACGATCGAAGAGACGCTCAAAATCATTGTTCATCATGGGCTCGAACCCGTGCCCGACCGACGGGCTGTCAAGAATGCGCAGCAGGGACGCGATGCCGTATCGAGAGCGCAGGATGAAATCGAACGGCAAGCCGCCACAGGAAAAGCCCGAGGATGGAATATGGATTTCTGATTTCGGGATTTTTTATTCCTGTAGTGCGGTCGTTCTGTATGACGGCCTGAGCGGTGTTTCGAGGGTTCTTGTCTTTTCTCGTCGTGAGGTCTCATACCCGTAATTCCCCAGAGGATTTGTTGTCTTCTGAAGTGTGTTGGGTTGTATGGGTGTGAGCCTCGTTCCTTCAACATCGAACGAGAAAATCTTCATGTCTCAACGCCCAATTTTATCATCCCGTGCGGAAGCGGACATCATGCAGATCGCCGCATTACACGGCCTCCTGGATTTCGCGATCAGCGAATGCCTCGGGGGGAATGACGCTGACGGCACGGTCCTCGAAGGGACCGTCGTGCTGACGCGTCACATCCGCCGAAAGTTCAGGCACCTGACCAACGCACTCCTGAGCGGTGATGCCGTAAAGCGCGACTGAGCGCTTCACGCCAGACCTGCAGCAGGCTGCCGACAGCTTTTTTCTTCCCTTACAATTCGCGCGTTTTTGCATCGGGGCTCATGGACCCGAGGGAGACGTGCGCCCTTTTGGATTATCGTCATGATCAACGACCACCTGAACAATGTCCTACCAAACTGGGTCTCCCGCAATCTTTTCCGCGACGAGGATCTGGACCGCTATGCCGCTCTGTCGAAGGAGCTTCTCGTCACGCCGACGCAACAGATGCTCGCGTTCTGCGATGGCGGTCGCGCTCTGGTCGACCGCTACAACCGGGACAAGCCTTTGTGGAAGGCCTTCCGTCAGGCCGTCGCCCAACGCCATACGACCCTGCCGGTCTGGCAGAGCGATGTCCGGATCAAAGGTTATCGCATTGAATCCATCGTGGAACTGGCTGTCTATCGCCGGATCGAGCGCATCTGTCCGCAGGCGATGCGTGTGATGGTCCAGCCGCCCGTCAGAGAGAGTGCTGTGCAGGCGCGGGCCGATTTCGGGCTCTATGTCCGAGGAAAGCCCACGCTCTATCTCGAAGTGGTCGGCACCGTCACCCGTGACGGGAGCTCGGTCTCGGAAGACGCCAAAGCACTCCGTGATGCTATCGAGGAGCGCCTGCTTCGCTATGTCGGGACGGCTCCGGTCGAAATCCTTCATATTGATGAGGTGTGCGATCCTGTCGTGCTGACGACGCGTCTGGGTCAGGCTTTTGCCAGAGCTCAAGCCTTGTGAGCGCCTGACTTCAGTGAAGGCGAACGGGGGCGTGCATCAGCCACGCCCCCGTCGGCTCCGGGTCAATGATGGAGCATGATAAATCGTATCAGCAAGGCCACAGCGATCACATAGAAAATGAGTGTCTCCAGGGCCACTGGAAGCGGCCGGGAACAGGCGCGGCCACGACGCGTTGAACCGGAAGGTCCGCCTGAGCCCGTATCAGGGACATCCGCCCGGATCACCAGTTTGAGGACGTCCGCCAGAAGGAAAAGCGTCTTCCGGCCAAACTTGTGCTTCGGGAGGAGCCCCTCGGCGACGTAACGGTCGACCGTCGCAACATGGCATCGCAGATAGATATGCGCGGCCTCAAGCCGGGTGATGAAGGGCCCCAGAGGGTCAGACGTCTGTATGTCGTGCACCGCATGCACTCCTCAAGCCAAGACGGTCGATCGACCATCGACCGTCTTATCGAACCACCTTGCCGAGGAGCTGGGGTGATTAGCTGGGGCTGGCTGGGGAGGTAGATTACCCTCATCGAAAAGGGTCGTGTGATGTTCTATCGGGGGATTGGGCGAAAAGGCTCCTCGGCGAATTTGCGTTTCGTTCTATCAGAACACACGGCGTTCTGCCAACACAAATCGTTTCGACGCGGTTTGAAGCCGCCCAACGCCGCAGGAAACCGCAAACCATAAGGTGGGATGGATGATGGGAGTGAAAAACGACCCAGTCACAACATACTGATTTATATGATGTCTTTTGATTATGTTGGCGGAGGGGATGGGATTCGAACCCACGATACGACTTACATCGTATAACGGATTAGCAATCCGCCGCCTTCAGCCTCTCGGCCACCCCTCCGCGCTGAAACGTGATTTTTACATCGCGTTTGCAGGAGCGTTCTTAGGGGGGAACGGCGCTGTCGTCAAACCCCCCAAGACACTTTTTTTTGCGTCTTATTCTGAAAGAAGCTTTTTCAGCATTTCGTTGACCAGAGCCGGGTTACCTTTTCCTTTCATGGCCTTCATTGTCTGGCCTACAAAGAAGCCAAATAGCTTGTCCTTGCCGGATTTGTATTCCGCAACCTTGTCAGTATTCGCCGCGAGGATTTCGCGGATAGACGTCTCGATCGCTCCGGTATCCGTGACCTGACGCAGCCCCTTGCGCTCAACGATTGCGGAAGCCGATTCGCCGGTTTCCACCATATCTTCAAGGACTTCCTTGGCGATCTTTCCGTTGATCGTGGAGTCCGAGATCAGAGCCAGAAGCTCTCGCAGACCTTCTGCACTAACCGGACTGTCTTCGATGGAACGGCCAGTCCGGTTCAGAGCTGCGAAGAAATCTCCGAGCATCCAGTTCGTGGCCAGACGGGCATCTGCCCCCTTTGCAACGGTCTCGTAGAAGTCTGCGACGGCCTGCTCTGCGGTCAGGACGCTGGCTTCATAACGGCTGACACCGTAGTCCTGCTCCAGGCGTTCGCGCTTGGCTTCTGGCAGTTCCGGGAGGGCCGCTTTCAGCTCATCCACCCAGGACTGTTCGATGACGAGTGGCAGAAGATCCGGGTCCGGGAAGTAGCGATAATCATGCGCGTCTTCTTTGGAACGCAGCGAACGTGTTTCGCTACGGACGTGATCGAACAGACGTGTTTCCTGATCGACTTCTCCGCCAGATTCCCAGATTTCGATCTGGCGCTGTGCTTCAACCTCGATGGACTGCATGACGTAGCGGATCGAGTTGACGTTCTTGATCTCGCAGCGGGTCCGATATCCCTCCTCGCCCGGCTTTCGCACGGAGACGTTCACGTCTGCACGCATGGAGCCTTCTTCCATGTTGCCGTCGCAAGTTCCGATGTAGCGCAGGATCTGGCGCAGTTTGCGCAGATAGGCGCCTGCTTCTTCCGGGGAACGGATGTCTGGCTCACTGACGATTTCCATCAGCGCCACGCCTGCACGGTTCAGGTCGATGAAAGAGCGCGTAGGGTCCTGATCGTGAACAGACTTGCCTGCGTCCTGTTCAAGATGAAGACGCGTGACGCCGATTTCACGTGTGCTTCCGTCTGCCAGATCGACCAGTACCTTGCCCTCACCCACGATCGGATGAGCGAACTGGCTGATCTGATAGCCGGTTGGAAGATCGGCATAGAAATAGTTCTTGCGATCGAAGCGGCTGAACAGATTGATCTGTGCATTCAGACCAAGGCCCGTGCGAACAGCCTGCGCGACGCATTCCCGGTTCAGAACAGGCAGCATGCCCGGAAAGCCTGCATCAATCAGGCTGACATGTGTGTTCGGCTCGCCGCCATAAGAGGCGGAGGCGCCGGAGAAAAGCTTGGCATTGCTGATGACCTGGGCATGAACTTCCAGCCCGACGACGATTTCCCATTCGCCGGTGTTGCCGGTGATACGATAGCTCATGCCGACACTCCTGCATGGATGGCGGGTCTGTGGGTGAAGGACGCAGCCTGCTCAATGACGTGACCTGCGGCGATCAGTGTTTCTTCGTCGAAGAACTTGCCGATGAGCTGAAGCCCAAGCGGAACACCCTGTGCGTCCAGACCGGCAGGAACGGACAGAGCCGGAACGCCAGCCATACTTGCCGGGACAGTAAAGACGTCGTTGAGGTACATCTGCACGGGGTCGGTTGGCTTTTCGTCCTGCGCGAAGGCACCGGATGGAGCGGTCGGCGTCAGGATAACGTCCACATTTTCGTAGGCGTTCAGGAAGTCTCGCTGGATCAGGGTACGGACCTTCTGCGCGCGCAGATAATAGGCATCGTAATAGCCCGACGACAGAACATGCGTGCCGATGAGGATACGACGCTTCACTTCCTCGCCAAAGCCTGCTGCCCGGGTAGCCTCGTAAAGTGCATCCAGCGAAGACCCGTTGACCCGTTCACCGAACCGAACGCCATCATAGCGAGCCAGATTGGACGAGGCTTCTGCCAGTGCAGCGATATAATAGGTTGGCAGACCGTACTTTGTGTGTGGCAGAGAAATATCGACGATTTCCGCACCAGCCGCCTTCAGCCAGTTGATACCCTGCTGCCAGAGTGCCTCGATTTCTGCAGGCATGCCCGGAGCGTGATATTCCTTGGGAATTCCAACGCGTAGACCTTTGACGCCGCGCGTCAGGGCCGCTTCGTAGTCTGGGACGGGTGTGTCGACGCTTGTGGAATCCCGTTCATCGAAACCTGCCATGGATTTCAGAAGAATCGCGCAATCCTGCAAGTTGCGAGCCATCGGTCCAGCCTGATCCAGCGAGCTTGCGAAAGCGATCGTACCGAAGCGGGAGCAGCGGCCATAGGTCGGTTTGATGCCGGCAATGCCTGTGAAGGCGGCGGGCTGACGGATCGAACCGCCTGTGTCGGTTCCCGTCGCGCCCAGGACCAGACCAGCAGCTACAGCCGCAGCAGAGCCGCCGGAAGAGCCACCTGGAACCAGCTTGGCATCAGAGCCATTGCGCTTCCACGGGTTTTCAACCGGACCGAAAGCGGAAGTCAGGTTCGCGGAGCCCATGGCGAATTCGTCAAGGTTCAGCTTGCCCAGAAAGACTGCACCGTCACGAAGCAGGTTGGACGTGACCGTGCTTTCGTAGGGGGGGACAAAATTGCCCAGGATCTTGCTGGCAGCAGTGGTGCGGACGCCATTCGTGCAGAACAGATCCTTGATGCCGAGGGGGATGCCCGTTAGCGGTCCGCCCTCACCTTTCGCCAGAACCTCATCGGCAGCCTTGGCGGCTGCACGAGCCTGATCAGGCGTGCGAGTGATGAAGCTGTTGAGGCGGCCGTCCAGACGCTTGATGGCATCAAGATGAGCATTCGTCAGTTCAACGGCGGAAATCTTGCGGGCCTTGAGGGCATCCCGGGCAGAAGCCAGCGTAAAATCATGCATGCTGGACATTATTCGACCACCTTCGGAACCGTGTAGAACGGACCTTCACGGTCCGGAGCGTTGGAAAGCACGTCATCACGGCGATTACCGTCCGTGACGCGGTCTTCTCGCAGGCGCGGCTTGGCTAGGCCCGTGCCGATCATGGGCGGCACATCCGTGACATCCACTTCGTTAAGCTGTTCCACCCAGTCGATGATGGAACCCATCTCCTGTCCGAGAGCGTTAACCTCTCCCGGTTCGAGACCAATTCTCGCCAATCTGGCGATGCGCGTGACCGTTTTCGCGTCGAGCGACATGAACATTCCTGAAAAAGAGGAAATTATGGTAGCTTTTCAGCCGTCAGACGGATCATAACGCCGGGATATGTCCCTGTTCAATCCACATGACCTCCGTAATGTCCTTCAAACTGATCAGCGCATCCTCGGGATAGACCCAGGATCGAAGACGATCGGTGTCGCGGTGACAGATGTTTCTCTCATGCTCGCCTCCCCTCTGATTGGCCTGAAACGGCGCAAACTTGGAGAAAATGCGAAGGAGCTTGCAGAGATCGTCAAGCGTCAGGATGTTGGGGCGATTGTTGTCGGATTGCCATTGTCACTTGATGGATCTTTTGGCCCTGCAGCGCGCGCGGCATCGGATTGGACAACGGCTCTTTCCGAACGTTTGGGCGTGCCTGCGTGTTTATGGGATGAGCGGTTGTCTTCGAGTGCGGTGAATCGTTTTTTGATTCAGGATGCAGATATGACTCGGGGTCGACGCGCTGAAGTCGTGGATAAGATGGCTGCTGCCTACATGCTTCAAGGCTGGTTGGATGCGACCAAGCCTGAGTCTGTTCAGATTTTTTTCCAAGACTAGCAAAATTGATGCGAGTGCATCTTTACATGAAGCTGAGACCAATAAGAATTCCGACGATAGAGAGACCAATCAGGATACAGACCGGAAGCATAAGGCTGGAGAGCAAAGACTCTCCTTCCTCTGTGGCATCCAGTGCGACATCGTCTTCAGCATCATCTAAATCGGTTTGGTCTGTCATACTCTAAAGCATAAGACAGGCCTCGGAGTGATGCGAGTAAATTATGGCTCATCACTCCGTTTACTATGGTCAATGAGAGGATTTTCTCTCTGTTATTGTTTCTTGTCAGTCAGATTTGTGCCCTCAATGTTGGTCTCGCACGGGTAGACACGCCTTCAGGGTCTCATGGAGGTCTGGTTGCGTGTGTACCGGAGGGGTGCTCACTGTCCAGAGAAGGACAGACGGTGTCATGTGTGACCGAGGCTTCAGAAACATATCCGAATGTCTGGCGCAGGCTTCCAGCATTCCACCTTTGATGGATTCATCAATTCTGTCTTGAAGAGAGAGGCTGGAGATTTTGTCGACCATTAAACTGCCCTCCATTAATCTGGACCAAATATACCCTATTTGAACTGTGAGCGGTAGAAAAATCCCGTTCCAAGGGGAAAAATTTATCAGTCTGATCAGAGTGGTTTATGAAAAGATGGAAAAAGCGCCTTTCTGCGCTGTTGTCGAAAATGTTTCATCTTTCATGAGGCGGTACGGCTAGATTCTCTGCTTTCAAAGGAATTGACACCACACATGAAAGAGCCTCTCCTCTCGCTAAGGAGGACCATTATCATGGCCGATGAAGATATTGCTGGTGACGAAGTTGCAGGTTACCTGATCCGCCGCGAGCTGGAGAATGGGGACGATGAGTTCTGGAATCCTGCGGAAAAGTGGGTTTCGGATCCAGGTGATGCCGAACTCTATGAAGAAGAAGATGAAGCCAACGCGGTTGCTGATCTTCTGAGCGAGAATGACACTCTTTCTATCACTGTCGAAGAAGTTCTTTATGATGACGGTGAAGAAGACGAATTCAACGACGGCGAGTAAGTTTCTTTGAGTTTTGTAAAAGCCGGTCCACCGTGGAGGTGGTCCGGCTTTTTTTGTTTTTCAAAGAAAATTCAAGCGGATGAAAATTATTTTTCTAAAAATCCGTCTGAGAATTGAATGATAAAAATATTGCGTTTCAAATATTTGGGTTCTTTCTCGTTTTATAATGACAACATTATTTTCAGTATATTTTATGTTTTTCTTGCATTTGTATCTCGCTTAAATATATATCGTCATTGGCGGATGCTTTTATCCGGATCATGGATGCGCGTTGCATCAATTTTTCCCTTAAAAGTTATGATTGCGTGCGTGTTTTGCGCGCGACCGCCTTTCTAATAAGGAGCCTCGTTATGACAACAGGCACCGTAAAATGGTTCAACCCGACCAAGGGTTTCGGTTTCATTCAGCCAGAAGGTGGCGCTCAGGATGTGTTTGTTCACATTTCTGAAGTTGAACGTGCAGGTCTGCGGACTCTGAACGAAGGCCAGGAGGTTTCCTTCGAGGTCGAAGCTGGCCGTAACGGCAAGAAGTCTGCGGTCGCTCTCAAGGTCGCATGACGTCCGGGCATTCTTGCCTGTAGAAAAAGCCGCCTGTTTGGGCGGCTTTTTTGTATTCTTTGCGCGTGGATATTCTCAAGAACTGAAAAAATTGTGCGCGGTAAGGGAAAAATTGACCGTAAGCCTGCTAAGGCTCATTTGCCCAAAAAGATTTGCCCTGTTTGCGTCCGGCCGTTTTCCTGGCGTCGGAAATGGGCCAAGGACTGGGATCAGGTCAGATATTGTTCAGAAGCCTGTAAGCGAGCCAAGCGCGAAGTATGATTATTTTTGCTTGTTAAGGGGCTACAGAGTCGCTTGGAAAAGACGCTGATTAGAGCGTTCTTTGATTTGCAGATTTTTAGGAAAATTCTGACCGGATCGGGTGGTGGGCGCAACAGGGATTGAACCTGTGACCCCTACCATGTCAAGGTAGTGCTCTACCGCTGAGCTATGCGCCCCCGATCCGGTGAGGCGGTGTTTAGCTGTATCAGTTCGGGGTGACAACCCCCAAAAATGAAAAAAATGCACCGAGGTTATGACGACCCTTCCCCCCTATCCTGCTGTTATCATTAAAAAACCTCAGAAAACTGCCATTCCGATTGTGGTTTCCTCTCCCCATTCCGGAGAAAAATATTTTCCCGATTTTCTTCAGATGACCCGATTGTCTTTACGGGAGCTTCAGCAGACAGAAGACAGGTTCGTTGACGGGTTGTTTAACTATACCCCTGAGATGGGCGGTACGCTGCTGACGACAGAATTTCCGCGTGTCTGGTGTGATGTGAACCGGGATTGTCGGGAACTGGATCCGGGAATGTTCCGTCCCGCACTGCCGAGTGAAGGTCTTGTGCAGAGTGCGAAAGTCCGGGCGGGATTTGGTGTTATTCCGCGATGTGCTTCTCAGGGACGGCCGATTTACACTCATTGCCTTCCTGTCGAAGAAATTCATCGGCGGTTGCAGCTAGCGTGGATCCCTTACCATGAGAGCCTGAACAGATTGCTTAAGGAACTAAAGCAACAGTTTGGTTTCGTGATTTTGCTGGAAGCACATTCAATGCCACCTCTCCCCCAGGCTCGTGCGTGTGACATGGTGATCGGAGATATGCATGGAAAATCCTGTTCCCCGCACCTTACGGACATTGTGCAGCAATCTCTGTGTCAGCTTGGATATGAGGTTCGGCGGAATGTTCCTTATGCAGGCGGATACATTACAAGTCATTATGGTCGTCCCCATGAAGGAATACATGCCATCCAGTTGGAGATCTGCCGCTCGCGGTATCTGAATCCTGCGACTTTACAACCATCGCGTGGTTTCCAGCAGGTTCAGAGCGATATGGCGGCCCTTCTGGAGACGCTCTCTCACTTTGTGGAAGACCGGCTATCCTCGCACGCCCCTTCCAGAGTGCAGTCAGCCTCGTGATGGCTTTTCTGTGGCATCCGGAAGATTGGGACAGTCACTTAAAATTGCGGTGAGTAGCAGCCGGAAGTATGCCCTAAAGGCGTGTTTTTGAATCTGAGTTTGGACAAGTGCATGTTTCTGGGAATTGACGTCGGGACATCCGGAATCAAGGCTTTGCTGGTGGATGAAAACCAGCATGAAGTTGCATCCCATACGGAGAGCCTGACGGTTAGCCGGCCTCATGCGGGGTGGAGCGAGCAGGATCCGGAAGACTGGTGGAAAGCCGCTTGTCGCGCCATTGATAAACTGCACGGTCAGCATCCTGAAGCGGTTGCGGCGATCCGTGGCATTGGTCTCTCAGGACAGCAGCATGGCGCGGTCCTGGTTGACGCATCTGGTGAAGTCTTACGCCCGTGCATTCTGTGGAATGATACGCGTGCAGAAGCGGAATGTGCACTCTTTGAGGAACGGTTCCCGCTCAGTCGTGAAGTGACGGGCAATATTGCCATGCCGGGCTTTACCGCTCCAAAGCTGCTCTGGGTCGCACGGCATGAGCCCGAAATTTTTGCCAGAATCCGTCATGTTTTGCTTCCAAAAGCATGGCTGCGGTACCGGATGACTGGCGAGATGATCGAAGACATGTCGGATGCCTCGGGGACGCTCTGGCTGGATGTTGGAAAGCGTGCCTGGTCGGTCGAGGCTTTGAAGGCCACGGGTTTGACGCTGGCCAATATGCCAACTCTCTGTGAAGGAACGGAGCCTGCCGGTGTTCTGAAGGAAGATCTGACGCACCGTTGGGGCATGACGTCTGCGCCTGTATTTGCGGGAAGTGCCGGAGACAATGCTGCCGGAGCGGTAGGCCTTGGCGCTATTCGCAATGAGGATGCTTTCGTTTCTCTGGGAACCTCAGGCGTTGTGTGGGTGACAACCAATGAGTTCAGGCCAGAGCATCAGTCTGCCATTCATGCTTTCTGTCATGCCGTACCGAAAACCTGGCATCAGATGGGGGTGACACTTTCTGCTGCTGCGTCTCTTGCCTGGTGGGCAAAAGTGTGTGGCGTGACGGAACGCGATCTGTTGGCTGAGTTACCAGAGCGCCCTGCCCGCCCGTCATCTGTTCTTTTTGCGCCTTACCTGTCCGGAGAGAGAACACCTCATAATGATGGGACCATCCGGGGCGGATTTGTTGGATTGTCCCATGATACGAGCCGGGCAGAATTGACGCAGGCTGTGCTTGAAGGGGTCGCGTTCTCTTTTCGTGATGCTCTGGAAGGTTTGACGGCTTCCGGGTCCATAATCACTGAAGCCGATGTAATTGGCGGTGGGTCTCGTAGCCCGTTCTGGATTGCTATTCTTGCTTCGGTTCTTGGTTTGCGGCTGCATAGCCTTGCACATGGGGAGCATGGAGGTGCGTTTGGTGCGGCGCGTTTGGCCCGAATTGCTGCAACGGGTGAAAGTGTGGAGAGTGTGTGCACACCGCCGGAGCGGGTTTCTGCCACTGATCCTGTCCCGGAATTACAGAACGCCTACGATCAAGCCTATAGCCGCTATCGTCGTCTCTATCCTGCTCTTCGGGGAATTCAGGACGCCTGAATACACCAAACAGGCCGAAAAGAAGATGTTTTGCCTGTGATGCCGGTATGATAATCCCGGTCATATGCAGGCAAAATTTCCTTCCGTTTATCTGGCCGGTGATCTGGTGTTTCGGCCGGATGCGCTCTCTCTTTTCGAACGTCTTAAAGCCATCTGTGCAGAGGTAGGCCTTGAAGGTATCGCCCCTTTTGACGGGCAGGCTGAAGCAAGGCTGATGCCGCCGGGGCGGGAGACCATTCTGGCTTTCGTTCGTGCGGATCGCGAACTGATGGATCAATGTGATGGCGGGTTGTTTTGCGTAGATCCATTCCGTCGTTCAGCGGATATGGACCCTGGGACTGCGGTAGAAATTGGCTACATGCACGGTCTGGGAAAGCCGATGGAAGGCTACACTGTGGATGGTCGGCTTTATCCTGAAAAGGTCGAAGCTTACTGGCATGAAGCCTGGGGGGAACCGCTTCGTGCACGGAAAGAAGATGGGGCCCCCGCTTCGGGGAGTATGGAGGATCCGGATGGAATGCTGGCGCATTCCGAGGGGTTGTACCAGAACGGCATGGTTGATGGATTTATCGGGTTTTCCGGTGGACAAATTGCGGTAGATGCCGATTTTTATGAAGCGTTTCGGAAGGCTGCAAAACGTCTCTCTGAGCGTCTGGGCCGTTAAGAGATCACAGCCCTTCTGGTAAGGACAAATGATCGTCAGACTTACTTGCGGGGCTGATGATCATTGTCTTTGCATGAAGGAAATCGCGGTGCGCACTTCTGGTCTGATGCTGATTGCCCTACTGGGACTTTCTGGCTGCGCAGAGCCTCAGCGAAGAGATACTCGGGCGGATCTTTTAAGGCCCGTCAAAAGCGACCGCTCGGGAACAGACCTCTCCTCTGCTTTTCAGAAAGACGGAAAGGTCCATGGGAGCATGTCGATGAGTTCCGGTTTCGGGGCTGGCTCAGGGATGGGCACTGGGGCCGGCCCTTCTTCTCTGAATGGCCCGGGATGGTAGCCGTTTATTGCATATGGGATCGAAAACTCGATAGCGGCGGAGCCACCTCTTCGAGAGATTTATTCTCGGCATCAACGCCGAAGATCCACGCCACAATACTGGCGCAAATCATAAGAACGGCTGCAAAAACATATCCTGCAACAACGGAATCAAGTTGACCCGTTTCAATCAGGTATCCGAAAAGCACGGGGGCTGCTGCGCCGCCAAATAATGTTCCCAGTGCATAGAAAACCGCGATCGCGAAAGCGCGCATTTCAAGTGGGAAAAGCTCGCTGGCGGTTAGATAGGCAGAAGAAGCTGCTGCAGATGCAAAAAAGAAAACAGCGCTCCAGCCCAGTGTCTGGGTTAGCGCAGTCAATATTGAGGCGTGCATGGCCCAGGCCACGATCATCATGAGCAGCCCCGAAAGCGCGTAGCTTGTTCCAATCATACGACGGCGACCGATCGTATCAAACCAGCGCGCCAGAAGAAGTGGTCCGAGGAGGTTTCCAAGAGCCAGGGGAAGAATATACCAACCCACATGCCCTGTAGGGACGGACAGGTAAGTGGTTAGAACCATTCCATAGGTAAAGAACACAGCGTTGTAGAGAAAGGCCTGTGCAATCATCAAAACAAGAACGTAAAATGTTCTACCGCGATAATCCTTCAACATGATCCGGATCATATCCAGTGGCATGAAGACGCCTGCGGGATAGATCAGAACTTTCGGAAGCGCACTGCTGCTTTCAAGGTTTGATGAATGGGCTTCCATTCTGGAAACAATTGCTTCGGCTTCCTGTATGCGGCCATGCGTCATCAGCCAACGAGGGCTTTCAGGAACAAAAGCCCGTAGAAAAAGAATGATGAGACCAAGCATGGCTCCGATGGCAAAGGAGACCCGCCATGCGATGGCAACGGGGAAAACAGTGGTGTTTAGAAGGGCTATGGACCCCAAGGCTCCGAGCGCTGCACCTGCCCAGAATGTTCCATTGACCATGAGATCAACACGCCCACGCAGACGTGCGGGCACCAGTTCATCAATGGCTGAATTGATTGCGGCGTACTCTCCGCCAATGCCGAGACCTGTCACCATGCGGGAAAGAGCGAAACTAACCGTCCCCCATGCGCAGGCGGATGCACCTACACCAAGGACATACAGTCCGAGTGTCAGGAAGAAAATCTGTTTGCGTCCCAGTCGATCTGTCATCCAACCAAAAACAAGAGCACCTAGGACTGCGCCTGTTACGTAGGCAGAAGAGGCAAGACCAACGCCTTCGGCGCTAAGGTGGAGCGTATCTGCTCTTTGTAGGGATGGTCCAAGGGAGCCGATGATGGTTACTTCCAGTCCATCAAGGATCCACGTGATCCCCAGTGCGATGACGATGAGCATATGAAACCGGGACCAGGGTAACCGGTCCAGGCGCGCAGGGATATTCGTTTCCAGTGGCTTTCCATTGTGGAAGGCATTGATGGAAGAATGGAAGTCCTGAACATTTTTCTGCAAGTCAGTCCCCTCTCTGCTTTTACGTTTAGATAGTCGATTGATGCTGTAGGAAACGCAGGGAGTTTGACGTTGCGGTGGCAAAAAGTGCGTGGAGGGCTCACATTTTCTCGATCTGTTTGTACCAGAGAGAAGAAAATCAATAAGGTGTTGCAAGAGTTCTTGAATTAATTTCCAGATACAGTGTGAAAGAAATTATGATGAGTACGATTAATTTTGTTTTTGTTAACCTTATGCAAATTGTTTTATGAAACAAAAGATTGGTTGTTTGTTCTGATCTAATATCTTAAGATATTATAAAAGGTTATTGAGGTAGATCCATTCTGTTACTCTTTAATCTCAGGAACAATTTAAAGTCGTATGTTGTCCCGGATCGTAGAAAAATACACTCCTGCATTCCTTGTTGGCGGAATTGTATTTTCTGCTGCTGTAATCGGTATTTACTCCAGACATTTTGGTCAGCTTGCCCAGATATGGCCAGCGAATGCGCTGCTACTCTGGATGATGATTACCTATCGCCAACTTGACCGTTGGGCTGGCTGGTTAGGAGCCTGCATTGGCTACTTGCTGGCAGGCTGGGTCATGAAAGACCGGTTTGTGGTCAATGTCTGGCTTGCATCCGCTAATCTGGCGGGTGTTTGTGCCGGATATCTTCTGTTCAGAGTATTCAGAAAACGCGGGAATGGGCTTGAGGGACCTAAATCAGTTCTCTCTCTTCTGCTGGTCTGTAGCGGGGCTGCGGGGGCCTCCGCATCTGTCGGAACACTTCTTGCAATATCCCTTCCCGGGACGACGACATGGAGCCGCTTTATTCTGTGGTTCAGCAGTGAACTGAATCGTCATCTGGTCCTGTTGCCTGTGTGTTTTTCAGGCCGGGAATGGTTTTCCCGACAGACCCTCCGTCACTGGTACCAGATTTTCAATCTTCGCAGTGTGAATATCGCTCCGGCAGCAAGTCTGGCTATATCTGTTGTTCTTGCAACTCTTACGGGTGGCCCGGGGGCTATAGCATTTCCGGTTCCTGCCCTGCTGTGGTGTGCCTTGAGCTACACGGTTCTACCGTTGTGCCTCATTGTTCTGATTTTTAACGTCTCTGTGATGGGGATAGTCGAGGCCGGGCTTTTGAATTTCGGCCAGGCATATCCGCATCTTGCGGGAATCGTTTCCTTCCGCCTGGGATTGTCGTTCCTGGTACTTGGTCCATTGACTGTTACTGCAATCATGACAACTCAACGTGCTTTAGTCGAGCGCCTGAATAAATCCATTACTTGGGATAGTCTGACAAAAGTTTTGAGTCGACAGGCCTATCTGGAGCAGAGTGAGTCTTTCATTGAGAGAGAAAAAAAGAAATCTGCTTCAGGGATTTCTATTCTGATGCTTGATATTGATCAGTTTAAAAGAATTAATGATACATACGGTCATTTTGTTGGAGACAATACTCTGGAGGCAGTCGCTAAAGCGATCTCGGATATCTTATCCGAAGGGCAGATCTGTGGCCGTCTCGGAGGCGAGGAGTTTGCGCTTACCATTTCGGTTGGAGTGCTTGATGAAGCGATCTGTCTGGCTGAAAAGATCCGACAGTCTGTTGAGAAAATCCTTATTCCAGTGAATTCGGATACGTTTATTCATATGACTGTTAGTATCGGTGTCGCGTTTCAGTGGCTCACAGAGGATTTGAAGTTTCGTGACCTGTTGGCGCAGGCAGATGCAGCGCTTTATCAAGCCAAGTCCAACGGACGAAATCAGGTTGCGCTATCCTCGTCGCTATTGGAGGAACGTGCTGTTCACGTTTCCTGATGTCGGAATTTGTTTTTAATGGCCGATATAGCGGCCTGGTCTGTGGAAGACCACGAGAACGCTACTCATCGCAAATGCACTGATGGCGGAGAGTACAGCTTTCTCCCATGGCAGGAAGAAGGCTGAGGCAGCGAGAATGGCAGCATCAATCATGATCTGTACGCGACCGGCATTGAGGCCGCGGCTTTTCTGAAGCCAGAGCGTTATAACACCTGTGCCGCCAACACCTGCCTGATGTCGAGCCAGAGACAGAATTCCCATGCCAATGACGGTGCCTCCAAAGAGAGCCGCAAAGAGTGGTTGAATGTAGGAAAGTGTCATGATGGCGGGGAGAAGGCTGGACAGGACTGTAATACCAAAACTCGCAATAGTTGTTTTGAAGGCGAACTGTGGCCCCATTGCTCGGATTGCAAACAGCAGAAACGGGATATTGATGAGTGTGAACAGGTTTCCAGGCGTCACAGGGAGAAGGTATGAAAGCAGCAGTGCAATGCCTGCAACGCCTCCGGTGACCAAGCCGGCCTTGTGAAGACACATCAGGCCCATGACAATCAGGGAGCAGCCGATGAGAAAGGCATAAATATCCTCGGCATAAGAATGGCGCAGTCCAGGTCCGTATGGCGAAGTCATATCCGGAAAATCCAGCCGTTCAGCAAAAAAAATCCACCCCGTAAAACGAAATGAATGGATGAGGTTTTCAGCCAGATAAGTCAGCTTTGACGCACTGCCCAGTCCCATTCCGCATCAGAAAATATTGTTTCAAGAATTCCATCCTGGACTTGTTCGAAACTGCTTCTGATACGCGATAAGCGGCTGTTTGAGCCTGCACGATGGTGCAGGTTACGATTCTCGGGCGAGCCTGTTTTTGAAATTATGCTTTAGCGTCCGGGAGAGGCATGCTCATAGCAAGGTTCTCACTGACTATATGAGCTTTGAAGCAGATTTTTAGTGAATTTCGAATGGTGGGCACGACAGGGATTGAACCTGTGACCCCTCCCGTGTGAAGGGAGTGCTCTACCGCTGAGCTACGCGCCCATTCGATGGACGGGCTTTTATCAGCGGGCCAACTCTCTGACAAGACGCTTTTTTCGCCACGCGCCCGCCTTTCTTTGAACTCATTGCGCCTCCAGAAACACTTTGTCTGACAGGGAATGGCAATGAAACGGAATGCGGCTCTGGATTGTATGCGCGGTGCTGCAATCCTTCTCGTCCTTGGAAACCATCTTGGGATCCGTGTTCCCCTCGCTCATACGGCTTTGGGTGATTTTCTGCCGCACTGGCTTCTGGTCGGCATGAATTACAATGGCGGCGAAGCTGTCAGCATTTTTTTTGTGCTGTCGGGCTTCCTGATTGCATCGCGCGTCATTCAGCGCTTTGGAGCACTGGATCGGATCCAGCCCCTGCCCTTCATTGCTCATCGGGCCGCACGCATCCTGCCCTGCCTTGTTGCACTCGTCACGGTGTTGGGGCTGCTCGACTATATCGGTTTCGAGGATTACCGCTTCGTGAAGCCGGGTCAGAGTTTTTCCGGTGCGACACTGGCTGCGTTCGGTCTGTACTTCAATGTCTGGCAAGCACGGCATGGCTGGAGCGTGGCAGGTTGGACCGTGCTCTGGTCCCTCTCGATTGAAGAACTGTTCTATCTCTTTTTCCCGTTCTTCTGCCACCTGAACAGTCGTATCCGGGTTGGGGTTCTTGTTGCTCTCGCCATCACCGCGCCAATTTACAGGGCAACATTGCATGGCAACGAAATCTGGCGCGAACAGGCCACACTGACCGGTGTCGGAACCATCGCGATGGGCGTCCTCATGGCGATTATTGCTGCCAATTACCGACCCAAAGGGCGCTGGCCTATTGTCATGGGGGCTGTTGGCTTAGTCATGATGCTGGCGGAGATGTGGGGACCGATGTCTTGGTGGCGCCTGCTCCCGAATGGTCTGATCGCTATCTTTTACGCCGGGATTGCCATGCTGGTTCTGGCCTGTGGCTGGAGGTCTTTCGAAGGAGGCGCAGGAAGCTGGTGGATCCGCCGAATGGGGCAGTTGTCCTATGAGGTTTATCTGACACACATGTTCGTTGTTATGGCGGCTGTGCGGATCTGGAAACACAATCATTGGCCGCAAAGTATGGGCTGGATCGTCTATCCGATCTGTCTGGTGCTGATCTGGGGGCTGGGAGAAGCGGTGTCCCGTTTCTTCTCCCGCCCGGTCGCTCTCCTGCTGGACCGGGAAGTTGCCTCCCGGTTCCGACGGCGGGTGCTGGTTCAGAACCCGAACATGTGATCGAGAGAGAAGCCGCCCTCGCCATTTTCGAGACCATGATAGCCGAACAGTCGGCACGTCAGATCGCGGATCAGAACATATCCGCCAACGCCAGCCCGCTCCAGATGCGCGCCTTCGAACAGGTCGTGTGGACGGACCATGAAGGAACCTGACGGCTGAATGTGGATGGTGGTCTCCGCGATGAGGCTGCCATCTGCGGCATGAAGCAGCAGAACCGTTTCGGACGGACTGGTGCCTTCGATGGAGGCCGGGTGGATCAGGCAGCAGAAACTCCGCAGTGCATCATGGCCGAGTTTCAGGAACAGGCGTGTCGTCAGGCCCGGCGGCGGTCCGGAATAGGACTGCGGCTCGGAGCGCCATGTCATCAGCGTGTTGAAGATGTGGGCGCCAAAGCTGGTCTCGGCGGCGTGCTCCGTGTCGCGGTTACGATAGCGCATCAGGGCATGAAGCCAGCCATCCGCCTCTCCGCCATCGCGAAAATCATAGACCATATCTGCATGGCCCGGACGATCGGTCAGGTCATGCAGGGCAATCGCCGTGGAATGGTCGCGGGGCAGATTTCCGAGGAAATGCGAGCCGACGGGCTGGCCAGCCTCATCGAAAATATCGAGCCGAACGGGGAGTGTTTCCAGAGCTTCGGACATCGGGTTGGGCTGAACGAAGCTCTCGAACTTCGCCGGGTCCAGAATGGGGAATGGCAGAAGGAACCCACGGCCCAGCGAGGGTGCGAAGTTCCGGATAGCCGGGTCTGGACGGATATTGTCCCGCTCGACGTTCAGATGCGCGATACGCGTTCTTCCACGCTGCTCGATTTCATAGCGGGGGCGCACAAGGTGGCGGCCAGACCGCATTTCAAGCTGCGATGGCCAAGCTAGTCCTGGGAAAAGTGTCCCGACATTAACGGCCACCGTCTCAAATGGCCCGATCGCACGATTCACGCCCCGATGATCGTCCACGCCCATTGGGTTGAACGTAATGGCGCCAGCCGGAATGGTCGTGGCGTGGCTGTTCTGTACCCAGACCGTGAGGGTTTCGTCGGCTTCAGGAGCGGGAAGCGTCGCATAGCGCACAGACGGCCAGGCGTTGGCGTCATGTGTGACTGAGAGGCTCGGATCGCCGTTCTTGCCCCACACGTCGAGCGCATATTTCACGACGTCATGCCCGCGGGCACCAATGACGTGGATGAACAGTTGTCCCATGAAGGCAGGAAGACCAAAGCGTTTACGGATATCCGCACTGTCGATGGTGATGCCAGCGCCGGCGTGTTCAACGGGCTGTTCCCACTGCGCGATGATTTTCCCTGCTCCGTCATAGAGGCGCAGCCAGTAACGCAGGTTTTGTGCGCCGTAATTGGACCAGTAGTTCGCCGTGACGATCCGCGTGGAGAAGCGGTCATCATCCCGGAAAAATGCGAAATTCGTCGCAAAGTTCAGCTTGTCGAGATACGGACGGCCACGAACGATCATGTCGTCCGGTAGGCGTGCAGGCGCGAGTGTGTGAAGGTCGCGGCCGTTCAGGAGTGAGTCCAGCCGACCACGCATTTTTGCATCGTCGAAAGACAGCGCGAGGATGATATCCGCATCCACATGCGGCAGGTCCACGAGGGCTTTTCGCGCACCGCCAAATCCGTCCGGCTGGCCGACCTGTTCCGTATCATGAACCAGAACGACAGAGGGGCGCAGGCCAGGATAAAGGGCCACCAGCGTCCGGACCGTATCTTCGGGATCGTAAATGGCGATCGTCTGCCCGGCGAAGTCCTGCTCCATCCGCGTCAGCGCCTCGGCGGCAAGCGGGTGGGCCAGCGCCTTGTAGAGCACATTGCCACCCTGTGGACCGAACGTGCGGATATCGAGCATAGAGGGCCCTTTCAGAGCTTCAGTCGTTGGCGCATTTCTCTCGCCGTAGCAGGGGTGTCGTCAAGCGGGTGGACGGACCAGGGTTCAAGGTCGGGGCTGAAGAGCCGGATACGCCCGGCGTCCTGAAGGGTTTCGACAAACCTGCCAATCCGGGTGGACTTGCCGGGCAGCGGCAGGATCATGACCGGAGCGGTCGTCGCCGCGGCCTCCGAAATCATCGAGACACTGTCTGTCGTGACGGCAAGGACGTCCGCACAAGCCAGCATCCCCAGATAGGGGTTATCATCGCCCTGTCCTTCCAGAATCCGTATTCCCGCCGGGATGAGTTTTTCCTTCAGGACCGTCAGCGCGGCGGCATCCGTTCTGCGGGATGGTGTCAGAACGGCCTGCATCCCATTGCGGCTGGCGAAAGCGATCAGTCCATCGGCCATCTCTGCTGCTTCGGCGGCTCCAAGAGAAAAACGTCCATTCGTTCCGCCGATCAGGATAGACAGGAGTGGTCTGTCATCAAGTTTCAGGCGGTCTTCCCACGCGGTGCGTGCGACCTCCAGCTTTTGCGGCGTTACGGGGTGAAGCGCATTGCGAGAAATCAAAACATTCTCGCCGGTGATGCCATCATGTGTATTGGCGATTACGAGATCGAACTTGGCCAGCGCTGTTCTCGGGTTCTGGATCTGGACGACCGGTAGCCCTTCCCGTCTGGCAACAGCAGCCCCGACAATCCCGCCCGTTCCGCCAATGCTGATAATGAGGCGGCTATCAGGCGAAATGCTGATCGGAGCAATCCGTTTCAAAGGAGAAGGCCAGTAGCGGGCTGGAAAGTGGCCCCAGGGTTTGCGGATCAGAACGGGCCGGAACTCCCACTCAAGACCAGCCTTTTCGGCCAGCCCTGTCCCCTGTGCCCGCATGCCGGCGAAGTCTTCTGCGATGATTGTCGCCTTCATGGCGGGCCTCCTGAAAAAAGAGCTATTTCCCGAAACGGAAGAAATTTGGCAAGAAGCGCATATGACGATGCCAGAAACACCCTCGACTGACACTCCTGACGGCTTTGCCGCTTTTGGGCTGATCCCGCCTCTTCTCGCCACGTTGGAACAGGTAGGGCACAAGCGGCCCAGCACGATTCAGGTTCAGGCCATCCCGCCTTTGCTGAAGGGGCGCGATGTTCTTGTGGCATCCCAGACGGGCAGCGGCAAAACGGCTGCTTTTGTTCTCCCCATGCTTCAGATCCTGTCCAAGGGTGAGAGCGCCCATGGGCCGCGTGCACTGATTCTGGAGCCAACGCGTGAGCTGGCTGCGCAGACAGCCGCAGTTTGCCGCCAGCTCGGCCGTCGCCTTTCCCTGAAGACGCGTGTGATCTGTGGCGGAACATCACGTGAACAGCAGGTTCGTTCCATTGTCGATGGCGTTGACATCGTTGTCGCTACGCATGGTCGTTTGCTGGATCTTGTGATGCAGGGTGATCTGGTTTTGGAGTACCTGAGCTATCTCGTTCTGGATGAGGCTGACCGTCTTCTGGATGAAGATTTCTCCGAGAGCATGACGGCTCTGACGCCTTATTTCCCCGACGTTCCACCCCAGACGGTTTTCTGTTCCGCAACGCTTCCAGAGCCAGTCATGGATCTGGCCAAGCGTGTGACGCGTGATCCTGTTCGGGTTGAGGTGGCTGCAGAGACGTTCACCCCCAAGAAGATCCGCCAGCGTGCGATGTTCGTGGAAAAGGAAGACAAGCCTGAGACGGTAGCTCGTATTCTGGAGCGTTTTCCGGGGCGGAGTATGGTGTTTACCCGCACGAAGGCGAATGTTGATCTGTTGGCGAGGGTTCTGCGCAAGCACAACATCAAGTCTGAAACCCTGCACGGAGATCGGTCGCAGGGCGCGCGAAACAAGGCGCTGGATTTGTTCCGTCAAGGACGCGTGCCGGTGTTGGTCACGACGGATATTGCGTCCCGCGGGCTGGATATTTCCGATGTGGATCTCGTGATCAACATGGATATGCCTGAGACGCCCGAAGCTTATGTTCACCGCATTGGGCGGACCGCGCGTGCGGGTAAGAAGGGCGCTGCGTTCTCGCTCATCAATATCGACGAACGCCTGTCCCTTCGCGATATCGAGAAGCACATTGGCTATCGCATCCGAATTGCAACGGAAGATGCCCTTGATACTTAATCCGCGGCACTGAGGATTTTTTGCCCCAAGGCCTGCCATGCCTTAGCGCTGTCAGGGACCGGGGCGATAGGCGGCGGAGCATTTAGAAGCTGAGCAATGGCTATTGCAATGGACATGGAATCAGGCTCGCAGAGCATGGCCTGGGCATGTCCGGAAAACTGTTCTGACAATCCACCAACATTGGTGGCCACCACATACCGCCCTCCCGCAACGGCCATGGCGCCGACACCGCTTTGCGATGCTTCCCGATATGGAAGAAGCAGTACGTCTGCCCAGGCGATCAGCCGCGACAATTCGTCTTCCGGCACCCAACGATTTTCTACGATCACGTCGCGCATTCCGGACAGTTGAAGCAATTCCGGGCTTTGAGGGCCTTTCCCGATCACTCTGCAATCTACCCTCATTTCCAGTTGAGGAAGGGCGTCGGCAAGAAGATCCAGACCCTTGTAGGGAAGTAATCGACCAAACATCAGCAGCCTGGGTTTCCCCCCATGACTGAAAGGCGGAGGAGCCTCGGTTCCCACGAAAGGCGGATGTGAGAGAGAAACAACCGGTTTTCCGCGACAGACGGTATCGCCTGACAATACAGTGGCGACGTGCTGGCTGAAGGTAACTAGAAAGGACGACTGGCTGATAAGCGCTTTTTGCAGAAACATCTGTAACGGGTAGCCGTCTCCCGGATGTGCCCTGGCGTCATGAACAATCGTCACGACTTTGACGCCTGCCCTTCGAAGAGCATGAGCCATGAGAACATCGAGCGGCGCTGGCATCGCGCAGATGGCGATGTCCGGTTTGTCTTGGAGCATCGACAAGAACAGCTTTGAAATGATCAACGGGGCCTGAAGAAATCTGCCCAACAATCCGAAGGCGGATCTGTAGGTTTTGAACACCAGAGCATCTTGCGGGGCATGATGACTGTGAAGGATCTCCGCGTCTTCCGACAGGCACAATCTTACAGAGACGTCTGGGAGTGCGGTCAGTCCATTGGCGAGATCGACCGCAATGCGTGGTCCTGCTCCTCTTTTGCCCCATTGCCAGACAAGGACAGTCTTTATCGCCACGCTTCAACTCCTGCCGCGTGGATGGCTTTCAGAAGGCTGGTTCCGTCGAGATGCTTTGCAATGCGCTTCTGAGCCGCAGTTCCAAGGCGAGCCCGAAGATCAGGATGGTCTGCTGCCAGACGAAGGGCCTGCACCGCCGATTGCCTGTCCGGCAGAGCCCAGCATGTCTGGGGCATCTCCAGTACGCCTCTGGGGTCATGGGCGGGGACGAGACTATAGGCGACAGGGAGTCCGCAGGTGCTGTCCAGAAATTCTGCCGTAGCAGACCAGTCGGTTGCAACAACGCATCGACCCAGAGCCATTGCCTCGGCAACGACAAGGCCGAAACCCTCGCTGCGATGCAGGGACAGGACGATATCACAGCATTGCATCAGGGCCAGACGATCGGCTCCGGTGTAATGTTGTGTCTGTATCTGGATGTTGGGGGCGCCGTTAACAGCACTGCGAATGGCGGCCATATCTTCAGGATAATGTTCCGTATGACCGATTTTCAAAATCAGGATTCTGTCTGGACGATCTCCGAATGCTTCACGGAACGCCAAAATCGTATCAACCGGGTTTTTGCGCACCATGCTGGACGCCAGATTGAAAGAGACCAGAACAGTAACGGCCTTTTCTGGTAGCCCGAAAAAAGCCCGGTTCCGTGCGGAAGGTATCTGCCCTGCAAGGCCCACGGGATGTTCCACAATCCGCACTGGACGATTCAACGAAACCAGAGCATCTGCCGTAAATCGGGACGGTGCCCAGATTTCATGAATATGCCGTCGTGCATGTTTCCAGGTATCTGGTACAATCGGGAGTTCCCAAGCCCAATAGCCGATGACTTTACGTCCGCTGCGGAGTGTACGCGGCATTCTGAGTAGTACGGCGGGAAGCATCGGTGCATTGACGTGTACGATAAGCGGCGCGCCGGGCCCGACAGCGTCTCCATCCAGTCGGTATGTCTCAATGTCCCATGTGGCACAGAGAATACCGAGCTTGCGAAGGGCTGCCACCATAAGACGTGCACCTTCGCCCAGACCGGAACCTCGGCTGAACTCCCCTGCAATGATGACACCAGAGGCGTGTCGAGGGTAACTGGCTCTGACGCCAGGCGTTACGATGGCTGTCGCCCATGCAAAGAAGCGTCGTCTTTGCTGCGGGGGAAGTTTTCGCCACAATCTGTGAAAAACAGAAAGGCCCGCACTGCGACTCACAGAAAATCCTTCAAGGTGTTTTTGGGAAGGCGCGAAAAGTGTCGGAAACTAAAAACCACAATTTTCGCGTTTCATTTTTTACAACGTGTTGCGAGCATACACATCGTCCTCTTCTCCCCTGTCAAAGTCTCTATGGTGAGTGGTGAGGAACGTGCTTACAGTACAAGCTATGACGGATCAGCGCCCCATTTCCCTCAATGTAGAAACGATTCTTTCGGCATTGATATCGTTTGATACAACGAGCAGCCGATCCAACCTGCCGATTATCGAGTGGATTGAAGCCTATCTGACATCACACGAGGTTCCTTTCGTTCGTTATCCAGGCGGAGACGAAGGGAAATGGAACCTTCACGCTATCATCGGCCCGCAGACTGCTGGTGGCATAGCGTTCGCTGGGCATGTGGATTGTGTCCCGGTCGAAGGACAGGACTGGTCATCTGATCCATTTGTTTTGCGTGAAGAGAATGGTCGTCTCTATGGGCGTGGTGCCGCAGACATGAAAGGCTATGTGGCCTGTATGCTGGCCGCTATTCCTGACTTCAAGGCCATGGAACTTCCCAAGCCCGTCCATCTCCTTTTCACCTGTGATGAAGAGATTACCTGCGATGGTGCGCGGCATCTGATTGCGGATATCCAGCGCGCCGATCGGCTTCCAGAGCTTTGCGTCGTTGGTGAACCGACGATGATGAGCCCAGTGATCGCGCACAAGGGCCGTTTTGCCGTCAGGGTCCGGCTTGTGGGAAAGCCTGGTCACTCCTCTCTCCCGGAAGGCGGTCGAAACGCGCTGCATGCCATGGGACGAGCCATTGCGTTATGTGCGGATGAAGCGGACCGGTTTGCTCTCGCAGGGCGTCGGGTTGATGGCTTTACGCCTCCCTATACCACCATGCAGGTCGGGCTGGCGTCAGGAGGAAGTATTCTCAATATCATTCCCGAGCATGCGCAATTCGATGTGGAATGGCGGAATGTGCCGGGAGACGAAGGCGTTAAAGAGTTCCGGAAACTCCAGAATGCTCTGGCGCCTTTGGACGAGGAGCTCAGAAAGAACAATCCCGAAGGTGGTATCAGTTATTTCCAGTTGGTAGATCTCCCGCCCCTCGCCCTGTCTGTGGACCATCTGCTAACCGAGATAACCTGTCAGATCACGGGTCGAAATAGTCCTGGCATGGTTTCTTACGGCACCGAGGCTGGTATCTATCAGAGGGGCGGTATGGATAGCATTGTCTGTGGGCCTGGCGATATTGCACAGGCTCATCGACCGGATGAATTTATTGCCAGAGAACAACTGGAATTTTGTGAAAAGGCGCTGCGAGACTTCGCGCGGAGGGTAAGCGGGACAGCATGAGTTGCAAGGCCGGCCAGAGACATCATCCGATCAGGATCCGTCAGCCTTGCCTGACGGAAGACCTGCCAGGATGTGGTCGTCCGGCTTATCCTTTGGATGTATGCCTGAAAGTTCCGGATCTTTCAGCTTGGCGTAATACAGCCTCTGGCGTTTCCGGTGTTCATGTTTTTGATTCTGGTTTGAGTGGCCCTGACCTTGTCATTGTCGGGATGGTCCATGGTAACGAGTATGCAGGTGGGCATGCTCTTGAAATCCTTCGGCAGAATAATCCGGTTCCGCATACCGGCCGGCTGACGCTGATTCTTGCAAACCTGGCCGCCTTTGATCGGTTTGAGGCGAATGCGCCTATGGCCTCCCGTTATCTGACGGAAGATCTGAACCGTCTGTGGCATCCGTCACGGCTGAACGGTAGTGAACGGTCCAGTGAATTGGATCGAGCCCGACAAATTTTGCCTTTTATTGAGCGCGCGGATCTGCTGCTGGATCTTCATTCTACACTATGGCCGTCTGAGCCCGTCTTTATTGTGCCTCCGCGACGGCGCTCCAGTGATTTTGCCTGTGTTCTGGCTTCCGAAGAGCAGTCTGCAGCGTTGGTTGTGACGGATCTGGGGCATCAAGGTGGCTCGCGTCTCGTCGAGTATTCCCGATTTATGGCGGTTGGTGGGACCGGCCGTGCCTGCCTTCTGGAAGCCGGTCTGCACTGGCGGTCAGAAACCGTGGATATGATGGTGAAGGTTTCCGAGCGTTTTCTGAAAGACGCGATGCGGATTCATTTTCAGGGACGCGAAACGGATACGAAGCAGCCCGCAGAGATGGGCGTCGTGACGGATAATGTCCTGGCGCGAAGCGCAGACTTTAGATTTGTGGAGCCATGGGTTGGCAATACCTGCATCCCGAATGCGGGAACCGTCATCGCCCGGGACGGACATGATCTGATCTGCACACCTTATGACAAGTGTTTACTGATCGTTCCGAATTTGCGCCCCAGACAAGGGCAGCTTGCGGTGCGGCTGGCCAGACGCACCGCAGTCCACCTCAACGCTTAGGCGGAAGCGCGATCATAGATCGGGAAGCGACGGCAGAGCGCCTTCACTTCTTCATGGACACGGTTGGTCGTGTCATTGACGTCGCCCTCTTCCAGAGCTGCCGTCAGAACTTCGTCCATCATGCGGGCAATCGTGCGGAATTCTTCTTCGCCGAAACCACGTGCTGTTGCAGCAGGGCTGCCCAGACGAATGCCGGACGTGACGAACGGCTTTTCCGGATCGAACGGAATGGCGTTCTTGTTAGCCGTGATGCCAGCGCGCTCCAGAATTTCTTCTGCAAGCTTGCCCGTCACCTTTTTGGGGCGAAGATCAACCAGCACCAGATGGCTGTCCGTGCCACCTGTCACGATGTCGAAGCCACGTAGCTGAAGTTCGTCGGCCAGTGCTTTCGCATTGGCGACAACGCGCTTCTGGTAGTCGCGGAAATCGTCCTTCAATGCTTCACCAAAGGCAACGGCCTTGCCAGCGATGACATGCATCAGTGGACCACCCTGAAGGCCTGGGAATACGGCAGAGTTGACCTTCTTGGCCAGCTCTGCGCTGTTCGTCAGGATGATGCCACCACGGGGGCCGCGTAGCGTCTTGTGGGTCGTGGACGTCACGATGTCCGCGTACGGGAGCGGGCTCGGATATAGGCCAGCTGCGACCAGACCGGCAAAATGCGCCATGTCCACCATCAGATAAGCGCCAACTTCGTCGGCAATCTTCCGGAAGCGCGGGAAGTCGATGACGCGCGGATAGGCGGAGCTGCCGGCGACGATAATCTTCGGCTTGTGCTCACGGGCCAGCTCTTCCATCTGATCGTAATCGATCAGGCCGTCCTGCGCACGGACGCCATACTGAACGGCGTTGAACCATTTGCCGGAATAGTTCGGAGCTGCACCGTGGGTCAGATGTCCGCCAGCCGCGAGGCTCAGACCCAGAATGGTGTCGCCCGGCTTTGCCATCACCATGAAGGCGGCCTGATTGGCATTGGCGCCGGAATGCGGCTGCACGTTTGCAAATTCTGCGCCGAACAGCTTCTTAAGGCGCTCGATAGCGAGGGTTTCAACGCGGTCCACGTCAACGCAGCCACCATAGTAGCGCTTGCCCGGAAGGCCCTCAGCGTACTTATTGGTCAGAACAGAGCCCTGCGCTTCCATCACGGCAAAAGATGCCATGTTTTCGGACGCGATCAGCTCGATACCATCCTGCTGACGGGTCAGTTCGTCGTTCAGGATGGCGGCAACTTCGGCATCAGCCTCTTTCAGAGGCGCGTGGAAAAAAGGATTCAGCGTGGACTGGCTGGCGTGTTCCGACATCGTGGTCCATTCTCCAGGGTGAGTTCGCCCCGTCACTACCGCAGAATGCGCGCGTCGGCAAAAACAATCCGTGTTTCCAACGAGGATCTTTCATGACCAATCCGCTCTGGCGGACCAAGCCTGTGTCTTCCGCTGCGTCTGACAATACAGGCCTGAAACGTGTTCTTGGCCCCTGGCATCTGATCGCACTTGGCGTCGGTGTGACCATTGGTGCCGGCCTGTTCTCACTGACAGGCGTTGCAGCAGGCCAAAATGCAGGCCCTGCCGTCACGCTGTCCTATCTTATTGCCGCTCTCGCCTGTGGCTTTGCCGGTCTCTGTTACGGCGAACTGGCTGGCATGATCCCGTCTGGCGGGTCTGCTTATTCCTACGCCTATGCGTCTATGGGCGAGTTGATCGCATGGATTATCGGCTGGGATCTTGTGCTGGAATATACAGTGGGGGCTGCTGCTGTCGCCTCAAGCTGGTCCGGCTATGTGGCCTCCCTGCTATCAGGTTGGGGAATCACGATTGACCCGAGGCTTCTGGCTACGCCCATGACGCCCGTGACACTTTCGGACGGGTCAGTCGTCAGCGCCTGGTTCAATTTCCCGGCGGTTCTGGCCATCTGGGTCGTGACGGCGTTGCTGATGCGCGGTGTCAGCCAGTCCGCTGCCGTGAACAATGCCATCGTGATGATAAAGCTGACAGTCATCGCGTTGGTGCTGGTATTCTGCATCCCGCATATCAAGCTGGCCAATTACCATCCTTATATCCCACCGAATGATGGCACCTTCGGGCATTTTGGCTTCTCTGGCGTGATGCGTGCCGCGGGGATGGCCTTCTTTGCCTATCTGGGATTCGATATCGTCTCCACCACCGCGCAGGACAGCAAAAACCCGGCTCGGGACATTCCCGTGGGGATTATAGGAAGCCTGCTGATCTGTGGTGTCGTCTATGCTGTGTTCTCGGCAGTTCTGACAGGCGTTGTGAACTATAAAGGTATGGCAAACGATCCAAGCCCGGTTGCGACGGCGATCGATGCCGCGGGTGCGCCCTGGCTCGCCAGTCTTGTGAAGCTGGGGATTACTGTCGGGTATGTTTCTGTCCTCTTTGGACTGCTTCTAGGACAGGCGCGCGTATTTCTGGCAATGTCACATGACGGTCTGCTTCCGAAAGTTTTTGCGAAGCTGAACACACGCACACATACACCGTGGACGTCCCATCTCTGTTTTGCTGCGCTCACAAGTGTTCTGACAGCCGTGTTGCCTATTGGTGAATTGGGCAACATGACATCCATTGGAACCCTGCTTGCATTCATCATCGTCTGCGTTGGTGTTCCACTTTTGCGGATGCGGGAGCCTCAGGCGCCACGTCTCTTCCGTGTGCCAGGTGGCCCGGTCATTCCTGTTCTGGGCGTCCTGTCCTGCGGTGCGGTCATGGTGTCTCTGGACCTGTTGACCTGGGTTCGGCTGGTTGTATGGCTTGCAATCGGACTGGCGATCTATTTCTGTTACGGAGTACGTCACAGCCTGCTTTCCAGATCAAAAATATAGGAGCATGATTGGGGGCATGACGAACGCATCATTCCCCCTCTTCCGCCCGCGGCGTAATCGCCACGATGCCTTTACACGTCGGCTGGTTCAGGAAAATCGACTGCACGTCGATGACCTGATTTGGCCGATTTTCGTTTGTGAAGGTGAAAACCAGCGCCAGAAAGTGTCCTCCATGCCCGGTGTTGAGCGCGTCAGCCTCGACAATCTGGTGGAGCATGTCCGCCCGGCTGTTGAATTCGGCATTCCGGCGGTTGCCATTTTCCCGATCACGCCAGTTGAACTGCGTGATGCAACGGGTACCGAAGCTCTGAACCCGGACAATCTGATGTGCCGCGCGTCGCGCGTCATCAAGGAAGCCTTTCCAGAGCTTGGTGTTATTGGTGACGTGGCGCTCGATCCCTATACGGATCATGGCCATGACGGCGTTATCAAGGATGGCCGTATCCTTAATGACGAGTCTGTTGAGATCCTGCGTCAGCAGGCGCTCAATCAGGCCCGCGCTGGAAACGATATTATTGCGCCGTCTGACATGATGGATGGTCGTGTGCAGGCAATCCGCGAGACGCTTGATGCCAACGGCTTCGAGACCGTCCGCATCATGGCCTACACGGCAAAATATGCTTCCGCTTTCTACGGTCCTTTCCGTGATGCGCTGGGATCGGGTGGCCTTCTGACGGGTGACAAGAAAACCTACCAGATGGACCCGGCCAATTCGGATGAAGCTCTGCGTGAAGTTGAGCAGGATATTCGTGAAGGGGCCGATATGATCATGGTCAAGCCGGGAATGCCCTATCTGGACATTATTCGCCGCATCCGTGACCGTTTCTCGGTGCCGACCTTCGCCTACCAGGTGTCAGGTGAATACGCGATGTTGGCTGGCGCTATTCAGAATGGCTGGCTTGAGCGGGATCGCACCATCATGGAAAGTCTGATCGCTTTCAAGCGTGCTGGCTGTAACGGCATCCTGACGTATTTTGCGATTGATGCTGCCCGCCTTCTGAAAGAAGAGCACTGATTAACCGTCGCGCGAAAGGTGTTCAGGCATATTACGGTGGCCTGAACGCCGAGGAGATCGCTAAACGCCATATGGTGGAAGCAGGGCTGGACATTCTGGCTCAGAGGCTCAGAACACCCTATGGCGAGATTGATCTTCTGGTCGCGGATGAGAACTGGATCATTGGGGTGGAAGTCAAAAGCCGCTCTACGCTTCGAGATGGCGCAGAGGCTTTGGCTCCTCGTCAGGCAGAACGCCTGATGGCGTCATTCGGTTATATTCTGGAAACCAAACCCGAATGGTGTCGCCCCAATACGCGATTCGACGTTATTGTCGTCGATCACACGGGACAGGCGAGACGCATCATGGATGCGCTACGCCTCACATAAAGATCAGGTACGGCGGCTGCGCGTATGACGATGGGCTGCCGTCGCAACAGAAGCGTGCGGACGGTAAGCTACGTTCCGGATCACAGCGCGATGCCCGCTCCATGCCATGGAATGGCTTGCAGAGTGGCGAGCGAAATGAGCAACAGGGCGGTGATAAACTGGCGTGGCCGTCAGAGCGTCAAATGTCAGCTTGCTGGCTTCAAAATCGGTAATGGCTGCACGGGCATGAGCTTTTCCGGCTCCCATGCAAAGTCCAACTCCCATAATGCCGAGAGCAATTCGGCCAGCCCACTGTCGCGCCATTGATGTGATCCCATCCCTGTTCTGATGAGTTCACCGTATGACGTAAACGCAGAGTTCGACAACCCCGTTTGGGTAAGTTTTAGAAAAAATCAAGGTCTTGCCATTTTTGGGCGCAACATGGCTGAATTGTGGCGGTCGCAGACCTTGCAGAGTGTTGAATTCCGGCCATTTTACAGGCCGGAATTAACAGATCAGGCATTTGCCGTAGCGATTCCCTTTTCAGTCAGCAGCGTTTCAAGTTCGCCGCTCTGGTACATGTCCGTGACGATATCGCAGCCACCGACGAACTCACCCTTGACGTAGAGCTGAGGAACGGTCGGCCACTGGGAGAAATCCTTGATGCCCTGACGGAGTTCAGCGCTTTCAAGAATGTTGCAGGTCTCGAACGGAACACCAAGATGCGTCAGGATCTGCACAACGCGTGCAGAGAAGCCGCACTGTGGGAAGAGCTTGTCACCCTTCATGAACAACATGACCGGGTTTGCGTCGATCAGGTTCTGGATGTGCTGGAACACGGTCTCGGACATTAGGTTTTCCTCTTATGGGCAGAAGAGAGGGGGGCAGCCCCTCTCCCACTGTCAGCAGTCACTTCAGAAGGGAATGATTCCCTCGCAGTTCAAGGGGTCAGGGTTTTGAGAGCCATTGCGTGAAGCTCTGTGCCCATTCGGCTTCCGAACGCATCATAAACCAGTTTGTGCTGTCGTACACGCGAAAGCCCCTGAAAGGCTTCACTGACGACCGTGCAGGCATAATGATCGCCGTCTCCAGCCAGGTCCTGGATCGTAATTTCAGCATCCGGGATCGCTGCGAGAATCGTGCGTTCGATTTCAGCGGCACTCATCGGCATAATTCAGACCTCCTCACCCATGAATTTCGGGAAAAAGGCAGCGTTGATCTTGCGCAGCCTGCTGGCTTCCAGGGAAATCCCGTCAGCAAGGTTCAGTGACGTGCCGCCAGAGCGACCCAGCTTGCGTGCCGGAACATGAGCTTTTTCAGCCGCGGCAATAAGCTTCTGGGCATCTGGTGTTGCCACGACATAGCAGGCCTGATCTTCACCAAACCAGAACGCATGTAGCGGAAGATTGGACGGAGGCGGATTTAGCGTGCAGCCAACGTCTCCAGCCATGACCATTTCGGCAATCGTGACCAGAAGGCCGCCATCTGCGATGTCATGACAGGCTGTCACAGCACCGGCTTCGATCTGACCGCGGACAAAATCGCCATTCCGGCGTTCGGCCACGAGATCAACATGCGGTGGAGCACCCTCTTCCCGATGGCAGATTTCACGCAGCCACAGGGACTGACCCAGTTCGCCACGGATTTCACCAATCAGGACAAGACCGTGCGCATCAGGCATGGCAAGTCCGATGGACTTTGAAGCATCCGCCAGCACGCCAAGCGCACCAATGGCCGGCGTCGGAAGAATGGCCTGAGCCAGACCCGTCGGGGAGCGCGTCTCGTTATAGAGTGAGACGTTGCCGCTCACGACCGGGAAATCGAGCGCGCGGCACGCATCGCCCATGCCTTTGATGGCTTCTGCGAACTGCGCCATGATTTCCGGACGTTCCGGATTGCCGAAGTTCAGGTTATCCGTCACGGCAAGCGGCTTCGCACCTGTTGCCGTGATGTTGCGCCATGCTTCGGCAACAGCCTGCGCCCCGCCAACTTTCGGATCCGCCTGACAATACCGCGGTGTGCAATCAGTCGTGAGGGCGAGACCCAGACGGGTGCCTTCCACGCGAACAACAGCAGCATCAGCCGCACCAGGACGACGCGCCGTATTGCCGCCGACAGACCCATCATACTGGTTCCAGACCCAGGCGCGGGAGGCTAGGTCCGGGCAACCAATCAGCGTCAGAAGAGCATGCTCAACACCCACCGGATCAGCCGGAGGCTGAATATGGCGTGGCTTTTCCAGCGGCACGGTCGGACGGTTATAGATCGGAGCTTCATCGGCCAGCGGTGCCAGTTCGATGTCAGCTTCGATTACGCCCTTGTGCTTGACCGTGATTCGTCCGGTATCGGTCAGATGCCCGACAACGGCGAAATCCAGCTCCCACTTTTCGAAGATGGCGCGCGCCTGTTCGGTGCTTTCCGGCTTGAGGACCATGAGCATCCGCTCCTGGCTCTCGGACAGCATCATCTCATAGGCGGACATGTTGGGTTCGCGCTGAGGAACTGCATCAAGATCCATCTCGATGCCAACGCCGCCCTTGCCTGCCATTTCGACGGCAGAAGACGTCAGGCCAGCAGCGCCCATGTCCTGAATAGCCACGATCGCATCGGTTGCCATCAGTTCAAGACAGGCTTCAATCAGAAGCTTCTCGATGAACGGGTCTCCGACCTGCACGGTCGGGCGCTTGGATGCGGCCTCTTCGTCAAACTCCGCGGAAGACATGGTGGCACCATGGATGCCGTCACGTCCTGTCTTGGAGCCGACATACACGACCGGATTACCCACACCAGCAGCTGCGGACAGGAAGATCTTATCCTGCTTGGCCACGCCAACCGTCATGGCGTTGACGAGCGGATTGCCGTCATAGGCCTTGTGGAAATTGACTTCGCCGCCGACCGTCGGAACGCCAACGCAGTTGCCGTAGCCACCAACGCCGCGAACCACGCCGTCGACAATGCGGCGCGTTCCCGGTGTTTTCGGATCGCCGAAACGCAAGGCATTCAGGTTGGCGACCGGACGGGCACCCATGGTGAAGACGTCACGAAGGATACCGCCCACACCTGTCGCAGCACCCTGATACGGCTCGATGAAAGACGGGTGGTTATGGCTTTCCATCTTGAAGACAGCAGCTAGATCCTCGCCAATATCCACAACGCCCGCATTCTCACCTGGCCCATGGATAACCCATGGAGCTTTAGTGGGCAGCGTCTTGAGATGGATGCGGGAGGATTTGTAGGAGCAGTGCTCCGACCACATGACCGAGAAAATCCCAAGCTCCGTAAAGCTTGGGGTCCGACCCATGATGGTTAGGACCTTCTCATATTCCTCGACCGTCAGACCGAAGGACTGAGCCAGTTTGGCGTCGATTGTCACACTCATCCGACGAGAGCCTCCACAAGGCCTTTGAAGAGCGGCACACCATCGGTGTCACCGATTTCCGGGTCAGTCAGGTTTTCCGGGTGCGGCATCAGACCGCAGACACGGCCGTTTTCGCTCAGGATGCCGGCGATGGAACGAGCGCTGCCATTTGGGTTCACATGGCGGTCATCATGCGAAACCTCGCCTTTGGCACCACAGTAGCGAAACGCCACACGGCCCTCACCTTCGAGACGTGCAAGCGTTTCGTCAGAAGCGGTGTAGTTGCCGTCCCCATGCGCCAGAGGCGCGCGGAAAACATCGCCGGAAGACCAGCCCTGCGTGAAGGGAGACGATGCGTTCTCGACCTTCAGATGGCAGTCCTGTGACAGGAACCGCAGACCGGCATTCCGAAGCAGCGCACCCGGCAGAAGATGGGATTCCGTCAGGATCTGGAAGCCATTACAAACGCCGAGAACGTGACCGCCCTTCTCTGCGAAGGCTTTGACCTCGCGCAGGATGGGCGAATGAGCCGCCATGGCGCCACTGCGCAGGTAGTCCCCGAAGCTGAAGCCACCCGGCAGAACCACGAGATCCAGATCACCGAGAGATGTCTCGCGATGCCAGATCATTTTCGGGGTCTGGCCGGAGACCAGCTTCAGGGCATGCACCATGTCGCGCTCCCGGTTCGTACCGGGGAAAACGACAATACCGGCCTTCATTTCTGGCCCTCCGCTGGAGCCGATGCTGCGGCATGGCACGGATAAGCCTCGTGCAGAGCACGATAAACGGCCTTTCCACCAGGCTGCGTCAGGGCATCAGTGTGCGCGTGCAGCCATGAAATCAGCTTGCCACGAACCTGCGTGGTAGTCTCACCCGTCGGAACACAGAAGGCAACCGGAGCGCCAGCATCATCTGCATAGCTGTCGTATTTCTTGGCCCAGACTTCGCTGTCCATCACGCCTGCAAGATAGGCATCGCACAGAGCGGTAGACTTGCTGGCCGAACACATGTTGCCCAGAGCTTTGCCGGAAACTTTGGAGACGCGTTGTGCGTGAGCCGGAACGGCCGTCGTGACCAGAAGGCCGCTTGCCAGAAGAACTGCGGAGAAGACCTTCATGCTGCCACCTCGACGCTGAAATCCTCGATCACTTCATTGGCCAGAAGCGCACGGGCCATGGCTTCACCCTGCTGGATCGCCTCGGCCTTGTCCGTTGCAGGAACGTCTAGTTCGACAACGCGGTTCACACGGACTTCGCCGATACCTTTGAAGCCAAGAGACTCAAGTGCATGGCCAACAGCCTTGCCCTGAGGATCAAGAACGCCGTCTTTCAGAGAAACAAAAACGCGGATCTTCACTGTACTGCCTCCGGACCCTTGAGGTCTCCATTGCTGGCTTCGGGAAGAATCCCGAGACGCCGTGCGACTTCCTGATAAGCCTCTTCGACGCGGCCCATGTCCCTGCGGAACCGGTCCTTGTCCATCTTCTCGCTGGTTTTGGCGTCCCACAGGCGGCAGTTGTCTGGAGAGATCTCGTCAGCGACGATGATCCGCATCTCCTCGCCTTCCCACAAACGGCCGAATTCCAGCTTGAAATCAACGAGCGTAATGCCGACACCCATGAAAATTCCCATCAGGAAATCATTGGTCCGGAGTGCCAGTGTGTTCATATCATCCAGGTCCTGCGGCGAGGCCCAGTCGAACGCGGCGATATGCTCCTCCGAGACCATTGGGTCTCCCAGGGAATCATTCTTGTAATAATATTCGATGATGGTGCGTGGCAGGCGCGTTCCTTCGGGAATGCCCAGACGCTTGGCGATGGAACCAGCCGCGACATTGCGGACCACAACTTCCAACGGGATGATCTCGACTTCCCGGATCAGCTGCTCGCGCATGTTCAGACGGCGGATGAAGTGCGTGGGGATGTTGATGTCGTGCAACTTCATCATCAGGTGTTCGCTGATGCGGTTGTTCAGCACACCCTTCCCCGTGATGATGCCACTTTTCGCACCGTTTCCGGCGGTGGCGTCATCCTTGAAATACTGCACGAGTGTTCCGGGCTCTGGTCCTTCAAAAAGAACCTTGGCTTTGCCTTCGTAAAGCTGGCGGCGGCGGGCCATGAGCAATCCTTACTGCGTTGCGCCGTCCCGGTTCACAGGGATGCGGAAACGGCTGGTCCAGCGACGGTTTTCCGGTTCCATAGCATTGCGGAACCGGAACCGCGAGAGTGCGGGAAAACTATTCCCGCCCAGGTTTGTCCAGATTAGCCGAAAACGCGGCTGTAGATACGATCAATCTGCTTGAGATGCTGTGCCGGATCGAAAGCGCGATCCAGAACCTCGGCACTCACACGACCTGACACTTCCGGGTCGGCCTCCAGATTTTCGCGGAACGTGCGGAAGCCCGGCTTACCCAGCTTCGTCCATGTCTCCATGGCGTTGCGCTGCACGATCCGGTAGGCGTCTTCACGGGAGATACCGGCACGGGCCAGAACCAGCAGAACTTCGCCGGAATGGACCACGCCGCCGAGGCTTTCCATGTTGGCAATCATCTGATCCGGATAGATCACCAGCTTTTCCATCATGCCAGCCAGACGGATCAGCGCGAAATCAAGCCCGATCGTTCCATCCGGGCAAATGTTTCGCTCTACGGAAGAATGGCTGATGTCCCGCTCATGCCACAGCGCCACGTTCTCGAGAGCCGGAACGACGTGCGAGCGGATCAGACGGGCAAGACCTGTCAGGTTTTCGGAAAGAACCGGATTCCGCTTGTGCGGCATCGCGGAGCTGCCCTTCTGCCCCTTGTGGAAGAACTCTTCCGCTTCCCGGACTTCCGAACGCTGAAGATGACGCACTTCAACGGCCAGACGCTCGATGCCACTCGCAATGACGCCGAGCGTGCAGAAGAACGCAGCGTGGCGGTCACGCGGGATGACCTGCGTAGAGACGCTCTCGGCAACAAGCCCGAGCTTGTCTGCAACATATTCTTCAACCGCCGGGTCGATATGCGCGTAGGTGCCGACTGCGCCGGAAATGGCACAGACGGCGATTTCCTTGCGAGCCTGCAGCAGACGCTCTTTGTTGCGGGCAAATTCAGCGTAATGACCAGCCAGTTTCAGGCCAAAGCTCGTCGGCTCGGCATGGATGGCGTGGCTGCGGCCAATCGTGACAGTCAGTTTGTGCTCATAGGCGCGTGTTTTGAGCGCTTCCAGAACACGGTCCAGATCTTCAAGCAGAAGATCGGCGGCCTGCGTCATCTGAACGGACAGGCAGGTGTCCAGCACGTCGGAAGATGTCATGCCCAAATGAACGAAGCGGCTGTCCGGGCCAACTTTTTCCGCAAGCCAGGTCAGGAACGCAATCACGTCATGGCGCGTTTCAGCCTCGATCTCGTCAATTCGGGCCAGATCAGCATCGGAGAATGCAGCCATGGCGGCATCCCCCTTCTCACGGATGGTTTTGGCTGATTCGACAGGCATGACGCCCTGTTGAGCCATGGCTTCACAGGCCAGGGCTTCGATTTCGAACCAGATCCGGTAACGGTTGGCGGGCGACCAGATCGCGGTCATCTGGGGGCGGCTGTAACGCGGAACCATGAGAACTCCGGAAGCGAGTGGGGCTTTACGAGGGCTGCTTAGACCAAATACGAAGAGATTGCACGGACCCCTTTTGGAAGAAATGACCCTTTGACGCCCGATACCCTGACCCACGCCCTGATCGCGCTCGCGCAGGTAACGCTGATTGACATTACCCTTGCCGGAGACAACGCGGTTGTCATCGGGATGGCGGTGCGTAGTCTCCAGGGGCGTCAGAGACGGCTTGCCATCCTGATCGGGACAGCTTTTGCAGCTCTCCTGCGTGTGGGATTAGCCCTTGTTGCCGCACGTCTTCTGGCGGTTATTGGCCTGACACTCGCCGGTGGTTGCCTGCTGCTGTGGGTCTGCTGGAAGATGTACCGGGAACTTCGTCACAGCGATGCCGAAGCGGAAGTGGATGCTCCGTCCCGACTGGGGCCTGCCATTCTCAAGATTATCGTGGCCGATCTTTCCATGAGCCTGGACAATGTTCTTGCGGTTGCAGGGGCTGCTGTCGGGCACCCTTGGATTCTCGTTGGCGGCCTGGCTTTTTCCGTATTGCTGATGGGAATTGCGGCGTCGTTCATTGCAGGGCTCCTTGCCCGCTATCGCTGGATCGCCTGGTGTGGTCTGCTTGTTGTGCTAGCCGTGGCGATTGAACTCATCATCCGCGGCGGAGGAGAAATCTGGCGTCATGTTGTGCTGCCGAGCTAAACGTTCCGTTCTTTTGGCTGCTGCTCTTTTTATGGGAGCTGCAGCGCCTGTTCCGAACGTAACGCCTCCTGTCCGGGACAGGCTCGCCCAGTGGCTTCAACTGGTGTCACCCGACGCAGGTAACCTCCCTGCAGAGGCCTATCAGGCATTTCTGGTGCAGACGCCGACCTGGCCGCAGCGGGCAAAAATGATGTGGCGTTACCAGACCGCCCTCGCCCATACATCCGATCCGGCAACGCTTGACCGACTTTGCCCAACATTGCCGCTGACAATGGTTTCAGCGTTCCTGACATGCTCCGACCATATGTCTGATTCCGCTGCAAAGGCGCGTAATCTCTGGATTTCTGGCGCTGGTAATGCGCAGGAGGAAGTCTCGCTTCTTGGCCTTTACGGTGCAGATTTTACGCTCGAAGACCAGTGGCATCGTTATGAGCGCCTTGAAAGCTCCGGACAAATTTCAGCTGCAAGTCGCCAGATTGATCGCCTTCCTACGGATCGGCAGGCTTTGGCAGAGGCCCGCCTCGCCGAGCGTGCAGCGTCTCCAGATGCCGACACGGCTTTCAATACTCTTTCATCTCGTGATCGGTCAGACCCTACGTTGGTCCGTTATCGTTTGAAGGCGCTGCGGCGTGGAAATCGTCTGGATGAAGCATTAACTCTCTGGACGTCGGCAGGCTACGCCCTTCAGGTTGCTGCCCCATCTCACGACTGGTCGAGCGAAAGAGCCAATCTTGCGCGAGCTTTTCTTCTGGCAGGCCGGACGCAGGACGCTTATGCGCTTGCCCAGGATACGACACTGCCTCTTACCGAAATTGATCGTCAGGAAGCCCAAAATCTTTCGGGTTTCATCGCTTTGCGACTGCTTGAAGACCCGCAAAAAGCCGAGCAGTTTTTCAGTCCTTTGCAACAGGCAACCTCGCTCGCCATGCAGGCGCGAGGTTGGTACTGGACCGGGCGAGCCCGACAAGCCCTGAAAGACGATGGTGGTGCACAGATGGCCTTCCAGCAGGCCACACGCTTTCCCACGACATTTCATGGTCAGCTCGCTCAGGCTGCACTGACTCAAGAACTGTCCTTGCTTGTCTCCGGTGCGTCGTCACCTGATTTCGATCATGCCCTCCTGCAGGATTTGCAAGCACTCCCCGCTCTGAATGCGGGGGTATTGCAGAGACAGGATCTGGTTGAGGCGGCCTCCGAACTCGCACAGTCGGGCGATCTGGAGCATGCAAAAGATTTTCTTCTTCTACTTCAGATCGCAAATCCATCACCTGAAGGGCAGAAAGCGGTCGCTGATCTGGGGGGACGTTTGAATGTTCCGGCTGCTGAAGTTTTTGCAGCACATGCCCTGTCTCGAAAAGGAGTGGCTCTTTATCCGCAAGGGTTTCCTGATCCTTGGCCTGCAGCCTCTACAATCCCTGTGGGTCTCCTTCCTGCTATTATTCGGCAGGAAAGTGGGTTCGACCCTTCTGCAATCAGCAGTGCACATGCCATTGGTTTGCTACAAATTCTTCCTGCAGCAGCGAAGGATGTTGTCCGGCGCGGGCATCTCGGCGGAATAAATGTTTCAGCTGCAGCCTTGCTCAATCCGCAGACCAATCTGACCGTCGGAAACGCATATGTGTCGCAGCTTCTGACACGGTTTGAAAATACCATTCCCTATGCACTCGCTGCCTATAATGCAGGTCCACACAGAGTGGATCTCTGGCTCAAGGCAAATCCTCCTGCTGATCCGCTGACGGAAGATGGGCTTCTGGATTGGATCGAGCGCCTGCCTTACCGGGAAACGCGGATGTATATCGAGAATATCGAGGCAAACATGATGGTTTATCGGGTGAGTGCAACCAATGTCCGAAACTGACTTTCAAACCCTTTCGGAAACCGTGCTGAAGCATCTTTCCGACCGCAAAATGCGCCTTGTCACCGTAGAAAGCTGTACAGGGGGAATGATCTGCGCGGCATTGACAGATATCCCGGGATCTTCAGCTTTTATTGAGGGCGGCTTTGTAACGTATTCCAATGCTCTTAAAACAAGCGCCGCCGGTGTTCCTGAGGATATTTTGTCTTGCTATGGGGCAGTCAGTGAGGAAACTGCGCAGGCTATGGCGGAAGGTGCATTATGGCATGCGACGGATGCTACGATCGCCATTTCGGTTACAGGCATTGCGGGGCCTGATGGCGGAACGCTTACCAAGCCTGTTGGAACGGTTTGTTTCGGGTTGTCCATCTTTCAGGGGGCAAGTCTTACAGAACGCCATGTTTTCCCAGGTAACCGCTCAGATATACGGCGAGCGACAGTGAGACATGCTCTGGATATGATCCTGAAAGTCTGAAATAAAAAAATCCCCGCTGCCGAGCGGGGATTTTTTATTAGCCAAACGATTGGAAACTTACTGTCCGTCGTTTGGAGCAGTCGCAGGCATTGTGGAAGCTGGCGGGACTGATGGCGCAGGAGCCGTAGGGACGACAGCAGATGTCGGAACCGTTGCAACCGGTGTCGGCGGTGCCGGAGGCTGGACCTGAACCGGTGTCTGTGCCTGCTGGAGAGAACGTGCGTTCAGGGCATCAGTGGCTGAGACTTCATCGGATTTCTGGGCATGCGCACCAGACTTCTTGTGATGGTGGCCGTGATGTTCGGCCATGGCAGGAGAAGCAGCAGCAATCAGAGCCGAGAGAGCAAATGCGCCGAAGGAAAGCGTCTTCATTGCGTAATCCTTTCATGACACCATTCGGTGGTTGGGCCTGAAACGGCCCATGGCCCAAATAGTTCATAATATATTACGGTATTTCTTTCTCGGTCAGGAAAGTCCTGGCTGTTGAGCTGCGCGGCTCTGAGCTGTCTGTACCCCATAGGTATCCCGCGCTCTTTTGATGAACGCGGAGACCATCAGGCGAACACCTTCGTTGAACACTACGCCCATGGCATTTTGCAGCAGACGCGAACGAAATTCGAAGTCTACGAAGAAATCGACCAGACAGCCCCTAAGGTCTGGCGTGAACGTCCAGACATTGTTCAGATACCGGAAAGGCCCCTTTTCGTAGCGTACCCGAATACGTGAGGGACGCTCGAGCGTAACGCGGCTGGTAAACGTCTCGCGAAAAGGTCCAAAACCGATGGTCAGGTCTGCTACAAGTTCCTGCTCTGTCTGGGACTTGATGGCGGCTTTGACACACCACGGCAGGAACTGCGGATATTTCTCCACATCTGCCACCAGATCAAAAAGCTGTTCCGGTGTGTAGGCAATCAACCGTTGCTCGGCATGTGTCGGCATCAGAGACTTTCTTTCAGCCGGCTGTTCCGCGCGGCCTGGAGCTTCGCGAAATCGCTGTCCGCATGATAGGAGGATCGCGTCAGAGGGCTTGCGCTGACCTGAAGAAATCCTTTCGAACGGGCAGCCGCAGCATAGCCATCAAACTCTTCCGGCGTAACAAACTTTTCGACAGCCGCATGCTTTACGCTTGGCTGAAGGTACTGTCCCAACGTCAGAAAATCGACATCGGCGACCCTGAAATCATCCATGACCTGCCATACTTCCATCTTCTCCTCACCAAGGCCAAGCATCAGGCCAGACTTGGTGAAAATGGATGGATCGAGCCTCTTCACACCGTCCAGAAGACGCAATGACTGGTAGTATCGCGCACCTGGGCGAATTGTGGGATAGAGACGCGGTACAGTCTCGATATTGTGATTGAAAACGTCCGGCCGTGCCTCCACTACGATCTCCAAGGCACCTGGTTTCCGAAGAAAATCAGGCGTCAGGATCTCAATGGTTGTTTCCGGGGAGGCTGCACGGATTGACTGAATGACATGCGCGAAGTGACGTGCACCGCCATCCGCAAGATCATCACGATCAACCGATGTGATAACAACATGCTTCAGGCCCAGTTTCGCGACAGCTTCGGCAACCCGGCGCGGTTCATCGGTATCCAGCGCCTTGGGCAGGCCTGTGGTCACATTGCAGAACGAGCATGCCCGTGTGCAGATTTCCCCCATGATCATCATGGTCGCATGGCGCTGGGACCAGCATTCCCCGATATTCGGGCAGGCTGCTTCTTCACAGACCGTAACCAGATTCGCCTCCCGCATCAGAGCCCGTGTCTCGTGATACACGGGATGATTGGGCGCCTTTACCCGGATCCAGGATGGCTTGCGCTGAATCGGGTTGTCAGGACGATGTGCCTTCTCCGGGTGGCGGAGAGCCGACATCTCACGATGATCTATGGTGATGCGCTGGGACATGGCGTCAGATATGGAGCGGACCGTCGAAGGCCGCCAGAGTGGCTTCGTGCATCGTCTCGGAAATTGTCGGATGCGGGAACACTGTCTCGATCAGCTCTGCCTCCGTCAGTTCACCCGTGCGGGCAATGACGTAGCCCTGGATCATTTCCGTGACTTCCGCGCCAATCATGTGTGCGCCCAGAAGTTCCCCGGTCGTGGCATCAAACACGGTCTTGACCATGCCTTCCGTCTCACCCATTGCGACGGCCTTGCCGTTCGCCATGAATGGGAAGCGCCCGACACGAACCTTGTGGCCTGCAGCGATAGCCTTTTCCTCGCTCAGACCCACCGAAGCGATCTGTGGGCGGGAATAGGTGCAGCCCGGAATGTTCAGTGCATGCAGAGGCTGTGGGGAACGGCCGGCAATCTTTTCAACGCAGAGAATGCCTTCATGGCTTGCCTTGTGAGCCAGCCACGGAGCGCCCGCAACGTCACCGATGGCATAGATGCCCGGCTCTGCCGTACGACAGAAGCCGTCCGTGACAATATGAGTCCGATCGACCTGAACCTTGGTCCCTTCAAGGCCAAGATCCTCAACATTTCCAACAATGCCAACGGCGCAGATCACGCGATCCACCGTCAGGTCAACCGTGCCGGATGCGCTTTCAATGGTGGTGGAAACCTCGTTCTCACCCTTTTGAAGCGGACCAACCTTTGCGCCGGTGATGATCTTCATCCCCTGCTTCTCAAAGGCCTTGCGAGCGGCGGCGCTGATCTCGGGGTCTTCTGCAATCAGAATTCGGTCCGCAACTTCCGCAATGGTCACTTCGCTGCCCATGTTGCGATAGAAGGACGCAAATTCGATACCAATGGCACCGGAGCCAATGACCAGCAGGCGTTTCGGAAGCTCGGTCGGGGTCATGGCTTCACGCGCACCCCAGATCAGCTTGCCATCTGTCTCCAGACCCGGAAGCTGACGGCCACGTGCGCCAGTCGCCAGAATGACGTTGGGCGACTTGATGACCGCCACTTCGGCGCCATCCTTGGTGATGGAAACCTTGTGCGCTTCCCCTGCCCGGCCAGCCAGTTTTGCCCGACCGTCAAAGGTCGTGACTTTGGCTTTCTTGAGCAGATGAGCAATGCCGCCGCCCATACGGCGTGCAATACCGCGGGAGCGCGCAACAATCTTGGGGAGATCAAAAGACACATTTTCGGCCGAGAAGCCGAAGGTGCCCAGATCATGCAGGAGGTGATGAATCTCGGAAGACCGCAGGAGCGCCTTGGTTGGAATGCAGCCCCAGTTTAGGCAGACACCGCCAAAATGCGTGCTTTCCACGATGGCAACGCTCATGCCGAGCTGGCTTGCACGAAGTGCTGCGACGTAACCGCCAGGACCGCCACCAACAACGATCAGATCGAAAGTATCGGACATGGATCAGACCACCAGAGTGTAAGGGTTCTGTACGATGTCGCGCAGGGCGTTCAGCCACTGTGCGCCGAGCGCGCCATCAACGGCACGATGATCAACAGAAAGTGTCGCCGTCATGACGGTTGCAATTGCAAGTTGGTCTCCCCGCACAACAGCGCGTTTCTCGCCTGATGCAATGGCCAGGATACCAGCCTGCGGCGGATTGATGATCGCCGCGAAATCCCGAACGCCAAACATGCCCATGTTCGAAATGGAGAACGTCCCGCCCTGAAATTCTTCCGGCTTCAACTTGCCCGCACGGGCGCGTTTGGCCAGATCTTTGGCTTCCCGACTGATTTCGCGCAGGGATTTCTGATCCGCATTCCGGATAATCGGCGTGATGAGGCCTTCCGGGATGGAGACGGCCATCGAGATGTCTACATTCTCGAAATGCAGTGTCTCGGCATCGGTAAATTGAACATTGAGACCGGGCTGCTTCTTCAGTGCGAGCCCAACCGCCTTGATCATCATATCGTTGACGGAGATCTTGAAGCTGTTGTCCTCAGCCGTTGCGTTCAGTTTCGAACGAAGGGCCAGCAGAGCATCAAGTTCGATGTCCACGGATACATAGAAGTGTGGAACCTGTGTCTTTGATTCCGTCAGGCGCCGCGCAATAACCTTTCGCATTGTGGAGTTAGGAACACGCTTTACATCCCCGTCTGTAGCAACCGGGGTCGCGGGGGTCGTTTTCGGCGCGACCGGTGCAGCGTTGCCGCCCTTCTCCACATCCCGCTTCAGAATACGACCGTTCGGGCCGGTCCCGTTGAGGGATCCAAGAGCAATTCCGCGGTCTTTAGCCATACGTTTTGCCAGCGGGGAGACGAAAATGCGCTCGCTGCTCTCATCTTTCGGCGCGGCTTTGGTACTTGCTGGAGGTATACTTGCAGCAACAGGCTCAGCGGCTAGAGCAACAGCAGGAGTTTGTGCTGTAGATGCGTCAGGTACATCTTCGCCTTCCTCAACCAGAATGGCGATGGGTGTGTTGACTGCAACACCCTCTACGCCTTCCTGAACAAGAATGCGGCCGAGAATACCCTCGTCCACAGCCTCGACTTCCATCGTGGCCTTGTCGGTCTCGATCTCCGCGATCACATCGCCGGCTGAAACCTTATCGCCCTCTTTTTTGAGCCAGCGGGCCAGTTTGCCTTCGGTCATTGTCGGCGACAGGGCCGGCATCAGGATATCGGTTGCCATTGTTGGTCAGTCCCCGAACTGCTTGCGGACTGCTTCCACAACCCATTCGGGTTTCGGAAGTGCCAGTTTTTCAAGATTGGAAGCATAAGGCAGCGGCAGATCAAGGCCGCAGACGCGGGCTGGCGGTGCATCGAGCCAGTCGAACGCCTGCTCAACGGCAACCGTGCAGATTTCTGCACCGATACCTGCAACCGGCCAGCCTTCCTCAACGGAGACAATCCGGTTCGTCTTTTTGACGCTCTTGATGATGGTCTCGGTATCCAGCGGACGCAGAGTGCGCAGGTTGATGACTTCGGCCTCAATGCCTTCTTCGGCAAGTTTTGCCGCAGCATCCAAAGCCACGCCGACCATGATGGAGAACGCGACCAGCGTAACGTCCTTGCCTTCACGTTCGATCTTGGCCTTGCCAATTGGCAGGATGAAGTCTTCATCCGTCGGGCATGGGAACTTCTGTCCGTACAGGATTTCGTTTTCCAGCACGACAACCGGGTTCGGGTCGCGGATAGCCGCGCGCAACAGGCCCTTCGCATCAGCGGCAGACCAAGGAGCCACAACCTTCAGGCCCGGGATATGAGCATACCAGCTTGCAAAGCACTGGGAGTGCTGTGCGCCCACGCGCGCTGCGGCACCATTAGGACCGCGGAATACGATGGGGCAGCCCATCTGACCGCCGGACATATAAAGTGTCTTGGCAGCAGAATTAATAATATGATCAATGGCTTGCAGAGAAAAGTTCATGGTCATGAACTCAACGATCGGCTTCAGCCCTGTCAGTGCTGCGCCGACTGCCATTCCCGTAAAGCCATGCTCGGTGATTGGCATGTCGATGACGCGCTTTTCACCAAATTCGTCCAGAAGACCCTGACTGATTTTGTACGCACCCTGATACTGGGCAACTTCCTCACCCATCAGGAAGACGTCTTCGTCGCGGCGAAGTTCTGCGGCCATTGCATCCCGCAGCGCTTCACGAACAGTGATGTTCTTCGTTTCGCCCCAGTCCTTTTCCTCTTCCGCCTGTTTGATGGTCGGAGCCTCAACGATGGCAGGAGCAGATGGGGTTTCAATCGCAACAGGTGCGCCAGCAGCCGGATCGGCAGGACGTGTTACGGTGTCTGCCGCCGCCGCATCTTCACCGTCTTCAAGCAGAACGGCGATAGGTGTATTGACGGCAACGCTCTCGCTACCTTCGGGAACCAGAACCTTGCCGAAGACGCCGTCTTCAACAGCTTCGACTTCCATCGTGGCCTTGTCGGTCTCAATTTCAGCGATCACATCGCCCGACTTTACAGCCTCGCCCGGCTGACGGAGCCAACGCGCAATCGTACCTTCGGTCATGGTCGGCGACAGGGCCGGCATCAGAATCAGAGATGCCATGGAACTCAGGCCTCCACCAGAATATCAGTCCAGAGCTCGGATTCATCCGGCTCCGGGCAGGTCTGTGCAAATTCGACAGCGTCAGCCACAACGGCCTTCACGTCAGTTTCAATGTCTTTGAAGACGTCTTCGCCAATGCCATTCCGCAGCATTTCAGCCTTCAGATTTTCGATCGGATCGCGCGTGCGACGCATTTCCTCGACTTCAGTCCGCTGACGATACTTCGCCGGATCGGACATGGAGTGCCCGCGATAGCGATAGGTTTCCATTTCCAGCAGGAATGGTCCCTTACCTGCGCGGCAATGCTCCATAGCTTCCTGAGCGGCCTGATGCACGGCGAAAACATCCATGCCGTCAACCTTGCGGCTGGGGATGCCCCAAGGCTCGGCATTTCGGGAAAGATCTTTGGATGCTGAGGCGCGCTCGATGGACGTCCCCATGCCGTAGCGGTTGTTTTCGATCACATAGATGCAGGGCAGCTTGTGCAGGGCGGCGAGATTGAAGCTCTCGTAAACCTGCCCCTGCGCAGATGCACCTTCGCCAAAATAGACGATCGAGACTTCGTCCGTGCCACGATAATGGTTGGCAAATGCCAGCCCCGTTCCAAGTGCGACCTGAGCACCGACGATGCCGTGGCCACCGTAGAACTCCTTCTCACGGGAGAACATGTGCATGGAGCCGCCCTTGCCGCGGGAATAGCCACCGGAGCGACCTGTCAGTTCGGCCATGACGCCACGGGCTGTCATGCCGGCAACCAGCATCTGGCCATGGTCACGGTAGGACGTGATGGACTTATCGCCCTGCTTCATGTTCAGGCCAATACCGACCACAACAGCTTCCTGCCCGATATAAAGATGGCAGAAGCCCCCGATGAGCCCCATTCCGTAGAGCTGCCCAGCCTTTTCCTCAAAACGTCGGATCAGGAGCATGTCCTTGTAGGCACGCTTCATTGTCTCCGGCGAAAGGGCCGGACCGTTGCTCCGGATGGAAGCGGACGTTGTCTCGTCCATGGCGGTCTCCTGGAAATGCACAAATCTGGGGAAGCTCTTACCGATACTTGGCCTCGAAGGCCAGAGTGACCCCAGTTACATCTCCGAAAGGAGAGGCAGGGTCCGGAAGCTTAACGGAAACGCCCTGTTGAAGAGAGACGCGAAAGCGCCCCCTTCAACAGGACCGGATGTCAGGTAAAGCCAAGAAGGCGACGGGCTGCTGCTCCCGGATCATCTTCGCGAAGGAGGCTCTCTCCAACCAGTACGGCGCTGGCTCCTACCTCACCAACCTTGAGGAGGTCGTCCTGCGTCTTGATACCGCTTTCAGAGACCACCAAGCGGTCTGGGGGAACCATGGGAGCCAGATCCAGTGTCGTCTGAATGTCTGTTTTAAGCGTGCGAAGATTACGGTTGTTGATACCGATCAGCGAGGTATCAAGAGCTAACGCACGGTTCAGTTCATCTGCGTCATGCACTTCCACCAGAACGTCCATATCCAGACCACGGGCGATACCGATGAGTTCGGATGCCTGCGTTTCTGTCAGGGCCGCCATAATGAGGAGGATACAGTCCGCACCGATCAGGCGGCTTTCATGCACCTGCCATGGGTCAAGAATGAAATCCTTGCGAAGAATCGGGAGGCTGCAAGCCTCACGAACAGCGCGAATATCGTCCGTGCTGCCATGAAAGCACGACCCTTCCGTCAGAACGGACAGGCAGGTCGCGCCCGCTGCCTGATAGGCCTGAGCAATACCGACAGGATCGTATGTCGGTCGAAGAACACCTGCGGACGGGGAAGCTTTTTTGATTTCGGCAATCAGACCGACCTGTCGGTCTGCCGTCAGATGCTGGAGGGCTTGTCCGAAACCGCGTGTTGGCGTCGTAACTTCGCGCGCCCGGAGCGTAATGTCCTCGAGCGACATGATCTGGGAGCGCTGTTCCACATCCACGCGGGTACGTGCACAGATGCGAGCCAGAACGTCGCTTCTATCTGTCGTTTCGACTGAAGGGTCCTTGATGGGCGGCGTGGTCGTTTCCGGAACTTCCGGGTCAGGAAACTGCTCTACCCCTTCAGGTGCATAGGTCATCGCTGGTCGCTGATGCATGAAGGTCATGATAGTCCTGCATTTGTCTTGGTAAGGGAGGCAATGGCAATACGCGCCCGTTCCAGGGCTGTCCGTGCATGTCCATCGTCAATGGAACGAGCCGCCAATGCCATATTGTTACGAAACGCCTGTGCGTCAATCGCGCCATTATGCACAATATTGCCACGTCCAGCCACATGAATGGCGGCGGCTGCATTCAAAAGAACGGTATCACGATAAGGTCCGTGAACTCCCTCAAGGAGCGCAGTCAGAGCCTTGGCGTTCGCATTGGAATCTCCGCCGCGGATGGCAGAAATTGGAGTGAACGACATTCCCGCGATGCTCGGGTCGAATGTCATGCGGTTAATCGTGCCGTTTTCGAGGCTTACGATTTCAGCAGAGCCGGCGAGTGTCAGTTCATCGCTGCCACCTTCGTCTGTTGTGCCATGAACAGCCCAGACATGGGTGCTGCCAAGGCTGGCGAGGGTCCGGACGACTGGTTCACACCAGCGAACGTCAAAAACACCAATAAGCTGACGCTGCACCTGAGCCGGATTGCAGAGCGGTCCAAGCAGATTGAAAAGTGTTCGAAATCCTAGTGCCTTACGGACAGGAGCCGCGTGGCGCATGGCCGGATGATGGAATGGTGCTGCAAGGAACGCCAGATGGTTCTCCCGCAACTGGGCACTTTGAAAAGCCGGATCGTCGATCGGCGGAACGCCAAGCTTTTCCAGAACATCAGTCGCGCCAGATCGGGATGAAAGCGCGCGATTGCCATGTTTGGCGACCGGGATACCCAGCCCCGCCAGAACGAACGCAACGGCGGTCGACACATTGAGTGTGCCAAGTCCGTCGCCGCCCGTCCCGCAGACGTCCAGCGTATCTGCCGGAACATCTGGCAGAACTGTCATATAACGGCGGACGGCCTGAACCGCTCCTGTCAGTTCATCAGCAGCTTCACCGCGCATTTTGAGCGCTGTGAGGAAAGCCGCGAGTTGGGCAGGTTCTACCTCTCCTGCCATGATTGCCGAAAATGCGTTTTCAGCATCGTCGGTTGTCAGAATAGAACCGTCAGCAACGCGACGTAGAAGAGACGGAAAGTCAGCTTTCTCCGTCATGCCGGCTCTACGGTCTTGTGCGGAATGCCAGCGATTGTCAGGAAGTTCGCCAGTAGTTCGCGGCCTGCCGTAGAAGCAATGCTCTCTGGATGAAACTGAACGCCATGCACATCGTAGTCCCGGTGACGGACGCCCATGATAATGCCGTCCTTCGTAGACGCATTAACGATCAGTTCCGGGGGAATGCTTGCTGGCTCCAGCGTCAGGCTATGATAGCGCACGACGTTCACCGGATTAGGAAGGCCAGCGAAAACACCGGTGTCGTCATGGTCAACCGGGCTGATCTTGCCATGCATTGGAACAGGTGCCCGGACGACCTTCGCGCCGAAAACCTGCCCGATTGCCTGATGGCCGAGGCAGACACCGAAGACCGGAACCTTTCCCGCCGCCGCACGGATCAAATCACAACAGATACCTGCATCATCGGGGGCGCAGGGGCCGGGCGAAATCACAATGGCGGAGGGTTTAAGAGCGAGAGCTTCCTCGACGCTCAGGGCGTCATTGCGCCGCACATCACATTCAACACCCAATGCGCCCAGATGATGCACGATGTTGAATGTGAAGCTGTCGTAGTTGTCGATGAGCAGGATCATGGCAACAGGATGGCCTTCACGTTTCGTTACGTCAAATGCAACATTGTTTCAGGATTTTGCTGCGTTGGAGACAGCGACTTCCGCGGCCCGGAAAAGTGCTCTCGCCTTTGCCTGTGTTTCGCGAAACTCCGAGTTCGGATCACTGTCTGCCACGACGCCGCAGCCTGCTTGAACATACATCTGGCCATTCTTCAGAACAGCCATCCTTAGCCCGATGCAGGTATCCATCTCCCCATCCGCACCAAAATATCCAACGCAACCTGAATACGGCCCGCGGCGGGTTGGCTCCAGTTCGTCGATGATTTCCATGGCACGGATTTTCGGCGCACCTGTCAGTGTTCCGGCCGGAAACGCGGCAACAAGCGCATCCATGGCGGTTTTTCCAGCCTTGATCTGTCCCGTGACCGTCGAGGAAATATGCATGACGTGGCTGTAGCGTTCGATCACGAACTGATCGGGAACCTGCACGGTCCCCAGTTCCGAGACGCGGCCTACGTCATTCCGCCCCAGATCAATGAGCATGAGATGCTCGGCGAGTTCCTTCTGATCCGCGAGCAGTTCTTTCTCAAGCTCCAGATCATGTGCCCGGTCGTTGCCACGCGGACGGGTGCCAGCGAGGGGGCGAACCGTGACTTCCCCTGCCCGCAGACGGACGAGAATTTCCGGCGACGAACCAACCAGTGCATAATCTTCCAGTTCCATCAGGAACAGGAACGGAGCCGGGTTAATGCGACGCAGGCTTCGGTACAACGCAAGCGGAGATAGCGGGAATGGTGTTGTGAAACGCTGACTTGGAACGATCTGGAATGCGTCTCCGGCCGCGATGTAATCCTGCGCGGTTCGGACATTCGCTTCGAACTGCTCCTGCGTTACGTTGGAGGATGGGGGAGCAAGTTCGGTGCCCGCAGGCAGCGTTTCCGTCGCATCTTCCAGAGGGGCAGCCAGCGCTGCCCGCGCCCGATCCAGTAGTGCATGAGCTTCTGCGGTTGTCATGGCGCCACGAACCGGCACCGCGAGCGTCAACTCATCACGGACTGAATCAAATACGGCGAAAAGCTGGGGGCGGATCATGATGCCTTCCGGCAGATCCAGATCATTGACCGGAGCGTTGGGCAGGACTTCCATCTGACGGACCATGTCATAGCCCAGCACGCCAAATACGCCGCCGATCATCGGTGGCATATCAACAGGAAGATCCATCTGGCTCTGGTCGATGATGTCCTTCAGCGTGTCCAGCGGTTTGCCCTGAAGCGACGTTCCATCAAGGGTTACCTCCCCGTTCCGGCACTTCCAGACCAGATCCGGTAGAAGGGCAATCACGGAATAACGGCCTCTCGTCGCGCCGCCTTCCACGCTTTCCAGCAACATCCGGTAAGGATCATCGGAAAGACGGGACAGGCGCAGATAGGCTGAAACCGGGGTCAGGAGGTCTGCGGCTTCGATACTGTGAACAATCGGCATCACTGCGCTCCGTTAGCGGCTGCGGGGGATGTCGAGGCCACAACCTGATTGAACAGGTTCATGTTCATGTGTGAGACGGGAACGGTTTTTTCCAACGCTGCGTCCAGAGCCATCGGAATGTCAGCCTGCAGGGACTGAACATACTGAGCGTCCAGATCGTGGCGCAGAGACTGGTTGTCACCGGCATCGCCTGGCTTCTGCACCGTCACGTTGACCAGCCAGAACGCGTCCGGGCCTTCATACATGCCGGTTGTGCCAACCTTCAGGCCGAAGGCAGCCCGCAGAACATTCTGTGGCAGGGACTGATCAGGATGAACGCGGGAAACAGCAACGTTCTTGCGCAGGTTCGAAGCTTCTGGCTGGTTTTCGAGAGCCTTGGCCAGAGTGCTCTTCTTCGCTTCCGTGAACAGAGCCGTGACGCGTGCATCAGCGGCATGACGCTGCTGGTCTGCGGTCCAGGCCTGAACAACCTGATCGCGGACTTCCGTGAAGGGGCGCAGCGTACCCGGATGAACTTCGTCAACAGCAACTGCGAAAGCAGACCCGTCCGGACCATTCACGACAACCGGCTGTGCATCCTTCTTCTGGGAGAAGATGTGCTGGATGATGGACTGACGCAGATTGGCATCGCCCGGAATTGGAGCAGGTACGCCGTCCTGCGTCATGCCGCGGGCATCAAGGGAACCTGCCGCTGGAACCGCGCCAAGATTGGACGGAACTTTTTCAAGCGTTGTCGAGCCTGCAATCGCGTCCTGAAACTGCGCAAGGCGCGCCTGAAGAGCCTGCGGGGCTTCCTGCTTCTGGACCTGATCGCGCAGATCGTTCTTTGCCTGTTCAAAGCTTGTCTGATGCGGTGCGACAACATCGGTGATGTTGAAGACCACCCAGCCTGCTGCCGTTTTGGTCGGGCCAGTGATCTGGTTTGCCTGCGCTGCGAATGTGAGCTTGGCCAGTTCCGGGTTCGGGATGTCACTCTGGCGCACATGTGGAAGAGCTACGGCTGCCGCGTCCGGGTAAGCCTTCTGGATAGCGTCCCACGCATTCGTGTTGCGCCATGCTGTTGCTGCAGCGTTGGCCTTCGCCTCGTCCTGGAAGGTCAGAACCTGAAGCGTCCGGGTTTCAGGAACATTGTAGGTACGGGCCTGGAAATCATACAGCTTGTGCAGGACGTCATCCGGAACTTCGATCGTCTTGGCAACACTGTCTGCCGTCATCACAACCATCTTGGCATGACGGTATTCCGTCGTGCGGAAATCCTGCGGGTGATTGTCGTAATAGCGGTGAAGCTGTTCGTCTGTTGGTGCAGCAGTAACCGTGCCAGCCGTGAAGGGTACGCGCAGAACATCCAGAACGCGCTGGTCTGCATCAAACGCAAAGAGACGATCCATCAGGGACTTCGGTGCCTGTACAGATGCGCCCATGCCCTGAAGCAGTCCGCGGGAAATGATGTCTTCGCGAATCATCTGGATCAGACGCTTTTCAGTAATACCGATGCGCGTCAGGCGGTCATTCAGCATCGTGCGATCGAACTGGCCCGCAGCATTATGAAAGGCTGGGATCGCGAAGATTTCCTTGCGGATCAGTTCATCGGGTACGTTCATCCCTGCACGCTCACCAGCAAGCTGGACTTCGTTCTGGATCACGAGATTGTGAAGAACCTGACGGGCGATCTGCTGCTTGGTGCCATCGGGAAGATGGGAAGCATCCGCCAGACCCATCTGCTGCGCTGCGGCTGGCAGTTGGGTGGAGAGCGCCCGTGCCAGATCGTCTGGCGTGATGCTGCGGCTACCGACCTGCACAATCGTGTTGGAGCCACTGGTCCCCATATTGGAGTAAACATCCCCTACGCCCCACCCGATAAAGGCCAGGAAGATCAGGATTGCGGCGGCACGGCCGGCCCAGGAGTCAACGAGAAGATGGCGTAGGGTGGTAATCATAGGGTCAGGACGGATCCGGATGGCGGGATGGTGCAGGCGTGGAAGGCCCGCTAAACTTGCGGCACCATAATGTCGTGAGCCGCGCTTGACCAGTAAGCGGACGGCTCACCCTCAGGAGGAAGCATGGACGTATCGCCGAAACTCGTAATCGGTAACTGGAAGATGAATGGCTTGCGGGAACAGACCGTACAGCTTGCAACTGCCGTAGCCGAAGGCGCATGCTCCCTGCCTGACGACGTCAAACTGGTTATCTGTCCGCCCTTCACCCAGCTGGAGCGCGTGTCTGATATTCTTGAAACAGTTGGCACTGATTCAAAGCTTCAGTTAGGCGCGCAGGATTGCCACACCGCCTCGTCAGGCGCGCACACCGGCGAGATTTCAGCGGATATGCTGGCTGATGTTGGTGTTAAGTACGTTTTGCTGGGACATTCCGAGCGGCGCCAGAATTGTGGGGAAACGGACGCTCTCATTCGTCGCAAAGTGCAGGCAGCCGAAGCGGCGGGGCTGGTGCCGGTTGTCTGCATTGGTGAAACCATGGCCGAGCGTCAGGACGGGCGTGCGGCGACTGTTCTGGCCAGCCAGATCGATGGATCCCTGACTGATAGTTTCAACGGCGTTCTGGCTTACGAGCCCATTTGGGCTATCGGGAGTGGCGTTACGCCGTCCCGTGATGAACTGGAGCGGACGCTGTTTCTTCTACGCGGATTGTTGCAGTCCCGCCTCAAGATGGATGACATTCGCGTGCCAATCCTGTATGGCGGCTCCGTAACACCGGCCCAGGCGCCGACCATTTTTTCCATCGGGGTGCTGGGCGGAGTGCTGGTTGGCAGTGCGAGCTTGGACGCGAAAAGCTTCCTGCGCATTGCTGAAGCCGCATCGCTCCGCCTCTCCTCCCAACCATTGTCCGGACCCTATCGTTCATGACCACTTTTCTGCTTGTCATCAATCTGCTGGTCACACTGGCCCTGATCGGTACGATCCTGATCCAGCGCAGCGAAGGCGGCGGCCTTGGTATCGGCAGTAGCCAAGGCATGGGCTCTTTCATGACCGGCCGTGGAACGGCAACGCTTCTGACGCGCGCGACCTCCGTTCTGGCCGGCGTTTTCATGCTGCTTTGCCTCGTTCTGGCCCTTCTGAATCGTGGCGCCTCCTCTGGCGTCGGAGGCCATGACATTCTTGCTGATCCGCCGGCTCCAGCCGCCGCAACAACAGCTCCTGCTTCGCCAGCAACCCCTGCCGCTCCGGCTCCTGCCGAGACGCCTGCTCACTAACTGAGTCGGGAAGCATCTCGACGCTTCCCCTCGCCCCCACCTTCGGTGTATGAGGAGCGCCCATGACGCGCTTCGTATTCATCACCGGCGGTGTGGTATCTTCTCTCGGCAAGGGCATCGCTTCTGCGGCTCTTGCTGCTCTCCTCCAGGCACGCGGCTACAAGGTCCGCATGCGCAAGCTGGACCCCTACCTGAACGTGGATCCGGGCACGATGAGCCCGTATCAGCATGGTGAAGTGTTCATCACCGATGACGGGGCTGAAACAGACCTCGATCTCGGTCATTATGAGCGCTTTACGGGCGTTCACGCCCGCCGTGCTGACAATACCACGACAGGCCGTATCTATTCCGATGTCATCGCCCGCGAACGTCGCGGCGACTATCTGGGTGGAACCGTTCAGGTCATTCCGCACATCACGGACGCCATTAAGGACGTCGTGGTGGCTGGGACGGAAGACTATGATTTCGTTCTGGTGGAAATCGGCGGAACGGTTGGCGACATCGAGAGCCTTCCCTTCCTTGAGGCCATCCGTCAGCTTCGTAATGATCTGGGTCACAACCAGACCATGTGCGTTCACCTGACGCTGCTGCCGTATATTCCCTCAGCAGGCGAACTGAAGACGAAGCCGACGCAGCATTCCGTCAAGGAGCTGCAGAATGTCGGTATTCAGCCTCAGGTTCTGCTCTGCCGTTCGGATCGTCCGATTCCGGAAAACGAGCGCCGCAAGATCGCGAATTTCTGTAACGTCCGCCCCGAGGCCGTGATTGCCGCGCTGGATGTGGATACGATCTATGCGTGCCCGATTTCCTATCATAACGAAGGCATGGACCGCGAAGTCCTGCGTTATTTCGGTCTGCCGTTCGAAGGCTCACCGGATCTGAGCCGCTGGGAAAAGATCGTCCACGCGATTCGCGAGCCGCAGGGCGAAGTAAATGTTGCTGTCGTGGGCAAGTACACGGCGCTGCTGGATAGCTACAAGTCGCTGGCCGAAGCCCTGCTGCATGGCGGGATCGCGAACAATGTTCGCGTGAAGCTCGACTGGATCGAATCGGAAGAGTTCGAAAAGACGGCTGACATTGCCGAGCGCCTGAAGGAGGCGGATGCCATTCTGGTGCCGGGTGGCTTCGGTGAGCGTGGTGCAGAAGGCAAGGTTCAGGCCGTTCGCTATGCCCGTGAGAACGGTATTCCGTTCCTTGGGATCTGCTTTGGCATGCAGATGGCTGTGATCGAATGTGCGCGTTCCCTCGCCGGTCTGCCCAAGGCCTCCTCCACGGAGTTTGGTCCGACGAGCGAACCACTGGTTGGTCTTATGACGGAATGGGCCAACGGCAACGAGCTGATGCGCCGTCGCGAAGGTGGAGATCTTGGGGGCACGATGCGTCTGGGCGCTTTCCCGGCCAAGCTTGCTCCCGGCTCCCGTGTTGCGGAAATCTACGGCAAGACGGAAGTGCGGGAACGTCACCGTCACCGTTGGGAAGTGAACCTGCATTACAAGGATCGTCTGGAAAAGACGGGTCTGCGTTTCTCCGGCATGTCTCCAGACGGCGTTCTGCCGGAAGTCGTGGAATACCCGGATCATCCGTGGTTCATCGGCGTGCAGTACCATCCGGAACTGCTGTCCAAGCCATTTGATCCACACCCTCTCTTTGCAGGCTTCATCGGTGCAGCCCGCAAGCGGACGGAAAGCAAGTGAGCTTCCGAATTGGCAATCTCGAGATCGGTCAGGACCGGCCCTTCACCCTGATTGCAGGGCCGTGCCAGATCGAATCCCGAGAGCATGCCGTGGAGATGGCGGATGCTCTTTCCACAGTGTGTCGCGAGCTTGACATCGGTCTGATCTACAAGAGTAGCTACGACAAGGCGAACCGCAGTTCCGTGAATGCGGCGCGCGGCGTGGGGATGGAAAAGGGGCTGGATATTCTGGCCTCCATCCGTGAGCGTTTTGATGTTCCGGTTTTGACGGATGTTCATTCTGCCGATCAGTGCGCTATCGCGGCGCAGGCGGTGGATGTTTTGCAGATCCCTGCTTTCCTGTGTCGGCAGACGGACCTGCTCCTTGCTGCGGGTCAGACTGGCCGCGCCATCAACGTCAAGAAGGGCCAGTTTCTAGCTCCCTGGGACATGGCGAATGTTGCGGCCAAGCTGGCTTCGACGGGGAATGAGCGCATCATGCTCTGTGACCGTGGGACGAGCTTTGGGTACAACACGCTCGTTAGTGACATGCGCGGACTGCCGATCATGGCGCAGACGGGTTATCCTATTGTTTTCGATGCCACCCACTCGGTTCAGCAGCCGGGCGGCCTAGGGGCTTCGACGGGTGGACAGCGGGAGTTCGTTGAACCCCTCGCCCGCGCTGCGTTGTCCATTGGTGTTGCTGCTGTTTTCATTGAGGCGCATCAGGACCCTGACAACGCTCCGAGCGACGGCCCCACGATGGTTCCGCTTTCGGAAATGAGGGGCCTTCTGACGCGTCTGAAGGCGTTTGACGCGCTGGCAAAGTCTTACAGCGTATAGTTCTGCAATGGTGCGAGGGCTGCCATAAGGAGACTTATGACGGCCCCCGCTGTCAGCACGCCCCGTAAGGGCATGTAACCGGGTGGCAGCGCGCCATGCTTCCAGGCCGCCCGTTCCACAGCAAATGTGGAAATGAAGCCGATGACCTCTAGTAGGTATCCGGCACGCAGGTCCCCCAATAGTCCGACGCAGAGTGAAAGCCATGCCCAGAGCGCAGGGCAGACTCCCAGAAGGAGTCTCTGACGATCACGATCTGCCGTTCCCTGAACTGTGATGATGTCAGGTCGTTCCATGGTCAGCCCCCAGTGGACGGCCCCCAAAAAGGACAGGATACATGCGCCGTACGCCAGAAGAATGACGGTCAGGTGCGGTAGTGGGGAGAAGAGCCCTGCCAGAAAAATCCAGCCTCCCAGCGTCACGAACGGGATGAGTCCCGCGAGACCAAGGATCAGGGCGAGAAAAGGAAGACGCATGTCGTCGATTGACCTTATGTTCTGATTTTGAGACGAAACGGTGATCCGTCCCGAACGGTTATGAGCCACACCCGGTTCACGCATATCCAGGAGAGCTTCCATTGAGCGCCATTGTTGATATCACTGCCCGCGAGATCCTGGACAGCCGTGGTAACCCGACCGTTGAGGTTGAGGTTGAGCTGTCGTCTGGTGCCCGCGGTCGTGCCGCCGTTCCCTCTGGTGCTTCTACTGGCGCCCACGAAGCTGTCGAGCTGCGTGACGGGGACAAGTCCCGCTATAACGGCAAGGGTGTTCTGAAGGCCTGTGGGTTCGTTGAAGACGAAATCCTTGAAGTGCTGCAGGGTGCCGAATCTGAAGATCAGATCGCCATCGATAACGCGATGATCGAACTGGATGGCACACCGAACAAGTCCCGCATCGGTGCGAACGCCATCCTTGGTGTTTCCCTTGCGGTTGCCAAGGCAACGGCCGAAGAACTGGAACTGCCGCTCTACCGTTATGTCGGGGGCGTTTTTGCGCATACCCTGCCCGTTCCGATGATGAACATCGTCAACGGTGGTGAGCACGCAGATAACCCGATCGACATTCAGGAATTCATGATCCAGCCGGTTGGTGCGCCAACGATCGCTGATGCCGTACGCATGGGTTCTGAGATCTTCACAGCGCTGAAGAAGGGTCTGTCCGCTGCTGGTCACAACACGAATGTGGGTGACGAAGGTGGCTTTGCTCCGGGCCTGAAGTCTGCTGACGAAGCTCTGAGCTTCATCACGAAGTCTGTTGAGGCTGCGGGTTATCGTCCGGGTGATGATGTCACGTTTGCGCTCGATTGTGCTGCGACTGAGTTCTACGCCGACGGCCGCTACAATCTGAAGGGTGAAGGCAAGGAATTCGATTCTTCCGGTATGATCTCTTACCTGGAAGAATTGACGAAAAAGTACCCAATCGTCTCCATTGAAGACGGTCTTGCAGAAGATGACTGGGAAGGCTGGGCAGAACTGACCGCACGTCTGGGTGGTAAGCTCCAGCTCGTCGGTGACGATCTGTTCGTGACGAACCCTGAGCGTCTGCGTCGTGGCATCAAGGCTGGCACGGCCAACTCCCTTCTCGTGAAGGTGAATCAGATTGGCACGCTGACCGAAACGCTGGAAGCTGTCGAGACGGCTCACAAGGCTGGCTACACCTGTGTGATGAGCCATCGCTCCGGTGAGACGGAAGACGCTGTGATCGCGGATCTGGCTGTTGCGACCAACTGTGGGCAGATCAAGACGGGCTCCCTCTCCCGCTCTGATCGTACGGCCAAGTACAACCAGCTGATCCGTATCGAGCAGCAACTCGGTAGCGCGGCACGTTATGCAGGTCGCAGCATTCTCAAGAATGCCTAACCAGAAAGCCGGCCCCAAAAGGGGCCGGTTTTTTTAGAAAATAATCAGGTGTCTTTTGACATGAATGATTGTTTCGCTCTGTCTCTCTGAGGTAGGCTATCAGGACGTTTGAAAGCCAAGGGAGACTGTACCCCGCGTGAGACCTCTTCGACTCATCAAGCGCGCCATCCGTACGGTTGCGCCGCCAGTCCTGTTTCTTTCCCTAACGGCTTATTTCGGCTGGAATGCTCTCCATGGGGCGCATGGTATTCGCGCCTATCAGGATCAGCTTGTTCTTCAGCAGCAGGCTCTTCAGGCGCAACAGGATGCCAAGGATGAGCAGGCTGTCTGGCATCGGCGGGTGCTGGCTCTGAAAGAAAAGGCGCTTGATGCTGATATTCTCGATGAGCGGTCACGGGCTATGCTGAATCTGACTCGGAATGGGGATATTGTTGTGCCCTATGGTCCGCACGACAAGCTTTTCTGAGGTCAGTTTTTGAAAGAACCGCTTAATCGGTTCTTTTTTGTGGGGGCAACAAAAAAGGCGACCGTAAGGCCGCCTTTTTAAACTCGTATGATCCGCGAGGTCTTACTTGATCTTGGCTTCGCGGAAGGTCACATGCTTGCGAGCGACCGGGTCATACTTACGGACTTCCATCTTGCCCGTAGCAGAACGTGCGTTCTTCTTCGTGACATAGAAGTAGCCGGTGTCAGCCGACGAAACGAGACGGATCTGAATAACGTTGGTTTTTGCCATGATACCCTCGGGCTTGCGCCGTCCTGATGCCGCTCGCAAGTGTCAAAGCAGCAGGTTGATCTAGTTCGGCGCACCATGCTGATTTGTCTGTCTCAGGTCAAGGCTTTCTCGTGAAAATCCGCTGATAACGTGTCTTTTTTCGGAAAAATAATCAATTTTAGCCGCTAAAACTCATGTTTTCAGGACATTGACGTCCTTGTGGTCCGGTAAAGAGGAACCTATAAAGAACAAAAGGGAGATACATGTTGGTCATGTGTTCTGTCTGTTTTCAGATTATGCCTCCACCGAGGCGCACAGGAGCGCCTGTATGCTGACGCGCAAGCAGCACCAGCTTTTGCTATATATTGACGAGCACCTTCGCCGGACCGGGTATTCTCCCTCTTTCGACGAAATGAAGGATGCGCTCGAGCTCCGCTCCAAATCAGGTATCCATCGCTTGATTTCCGCTCTTGAGGAACGGGGCTTCCTGCGTCGGCATCATCATCGTGCCCGAGCGTTGGAGGTTCTGCGTCTTCCTCATATGGGAATGGATGCGCCACATGCTGAGAGCACTGTTGCGCAGGCTCCATTCGTGCCGACAGTCGTCGAAGGTGGCCGTCAGGCTATGGAGGGGGCTTTTTCGGAAGCGCCGCGCTCGCCCGTCGAAGATGTGAATGTTCAGATTCCTCTCTACGGGCGTATCGCGGCAGGTCTGCCGATTGAGGCTCTTCAGGATGAGAGCACCCATATTCAGGTACCCTCTTCCCTGCTTGGCACGGGTGAACATTATGCCCTGACCGTTGCAGGCGATTCCATGATTGAAGCGGGCATTCTGGACGGAGATATGGCGATCATTCGCCGTGGCGAACTCGCGGATAATGGCCAGATTGTCGTGGCTTTGATTGATGATCAGGAAGTGACCCTCAAGAAACTGCGTCGGCGCGGTTCTACAATCGCCCTTGAAGCTGCCAACCGGGATTATGAAACCCGCATTCTTCCGGCGTCGCGTGTTCGCATTCAGGGGCGTTTGGTAGCGCTCTTCCGTCAGTATTGAACGTGTATGGTTCCTGTAAGTCCGCGAGGGCCTTTCAGGAACCATTATGCAGATTAATGTTTCGGGGCAGTTGGAATGCCGCGGACAACCCTTACCTTTCCGTCAGGGGCGATGAGCGTACTTGTGCCATCTCCGTTTGGAATGATGATTGTCTTGTCGGGGTTTTTTGACAGGAAATGGGGCGCGTTATCTGGAACGCTTGTCGGAAGTGCTGGGATGAGGTTGCTCCGGTCCTGAGACACACCATGACGTGTATCCGAACTTTCTCCAGCCGAGATGCTTTCTCCTGGTTTCATCTGATGTCCCATGGACCCCAAAGCACCAGAGCCGGCAATTCCCCCCATAAATGTTTTGTCGATTGAGGCGCCGCCGAAATATGTCGCAGGATCGCCCAGAGCGCGATTGAACACGCTATCGGGGTTTTCAACATCTTTCAGAGTTGGCAGAGGCTGAGGAGAGCCAGGCCACATATTCCCGCCTTCCGGAAGGATCGGCGTGGAGGCAACTGTTTCCCCGCGAGCACGACGCAAGTTTTCACTATCCCCGTGTGGCGCGTTAGGATTGCTGCCTGACCACAGAGCTGTATCGTTCAAAAACTTGCCCATGCCCGAACAGCCACTCAGGGCGAGAGGTAATGCCAGTAGAGCGGCCTTACGCATTGCATACTCCCATAAGGTCGATCATTGACCTTTAGCGATCATTGCGTGAAAGCGCCAGATGATGGGATGATAACTGCAATAATAATCGTGCACAGTCCAGATCAGGATACGATCTTCGAGGACTTGCGCGGATCAGATGCCATCATTCTGGAAAAGCCAATTGTAAGGTAGCCCCAGCCACTGAGAACTGTTGGAATAACTGAGATCCACAGCAGAATACCACCAATCAGCGTGGCGGGCAGAAAGGACAGATGAAGAGCGGCAGCGGCCTTGTCTCCACCAATCAGGAAGCCAATGGCGACCATCTGGATGCCGGTCTTCCATTTTGCCAGACGGGTAGAAGGAAGGGTTTCCCGCTGGGAAGCCATGTATTCACGCAGACCGCTCACAAGGATCTCGCGCAGCATAATGATGATCGCGGCGTAGAGCGAGAATACCGGAAGAACCGTCAGGCCAGCCAAAGCCAGTAGCAGGGCTCCTACCAGGAGCTTGTCCGCGATAGGGTCCATCATGCGCCCCAGTTCGGACAGCATCTGCCACCGACGTGCCAGAGCGCCATCCAGATAATCCGTGATGCAGGCCGCCGTATAGACAACACAGGCTGCTACATTCCCCAGTGCGGAATGCAGGGCTAGCAGAGCGACCAGAACTGGAATGGCCGCTATGCGAAGCAGGGTCAGGACATTTGGCAGATCAGTGAGCATCGAAGGCAGTCTAGAACAGTTTGGCTGGTTCCGGTATGCGCCAATCTGATCGGGATGTGTGTATTTTTTGTGCCAAAAGGAGATGGAGCCTCGATCCTCACGGAAATGTCAGCTTTGCGTCCGGAGCCATTCAGGATGAAAATGTCCGTATATGGCTCTGGCAATGCCTGAACTGATTCCTGGCGCTGTTTCAAGCTCTTCAAGGCTGGCCTGTCTCACACTTTTTGCAGAGCCAAAGTGATTCAGAAGAGCTTTCTTGCGAGCACCGCCGATTCCCGGAACGTCATCCAGTTCTGATTTTCGCAATCCTTTGGAGCGCCCTGCCCTGTGTGTTGTGATGGCAAAGCGATGAGCCTCATCGCGTAGGCGCTGGAGGTAGTAAAGAACCGGGTCTCGCGGTGGAAGCTGGAATGGGGGCTGGGTTTCCGTAAAGAACCATTCTCTGCCCGCATCCCGATCCGGCCCTTTGGCAATCGCCACAATGGGAATGCCTGTCACGCCCAGATCATTCAGTACCGCGCGGACCGCATTGAATTGTCCCAGACCACCATCAATCAGCAGAAGATCCGGCCAGTCTTCGGGTCTCTCGTCGGTTTCCCTGTCCTTGCCAAAACGGCGTTCCATGACTTCACGCATCATGCCGAAATCATCTCCCGGAGTGACAGGCCCTTTAATGGCGTATTTCCGGTAGGATCGTTTTTCAAACCCTTCCGGGCCGCCCACGACCATGACACCATAAGGCGCCTGCCCCATGATGTGTGAGTTGTCATAGGTTTCGATACGTTTGGGCGTTTCTGGAAGGTTGAAAACCTTCGCTACACCTTCAAGAAGCTTTTTCTGGCCCGTATTTTCCGCAAGCTTCCGTTCCAAGGCTTCGCGCGCGTTTAGGGTGGCGTGATCGACGACGTTCTTTTTTTCGCCACGTTGCGGAAACGAGATTTCAACCTTTTGCTCACGCCGGATGCTGAGGGCTTCCTCAATAAGTTTCTGTTCTGGTAAGGCATGATTCACCAGAATGGACGGTGGCGGAGGTTTGTTGTCGTAGAACTGCAGCAGGAATGCTGACAGGACATCCGCAGGAGCCTCCTCTTCGGCATGGACGGGATAGAACGCCCTATTGCCATTATTTCGGCTGCCTCGGATGAAGAAAACCTGAATGCAGGTCTGACCTGCATCCTGCCAGATCGCTACGATATCGGCATCATTGATGGACGCCGGATTGATAATTCCCGAGTTCTGGATGCTTGCAAAACCGCGGATACGATCGCGGATCGCCGCAGCCTTCTCATATTCCATGGCTTCAGAAGCCCGCTCCATTTCGATCGCCAACTCCTGTTGCAGCTCTGTATTTTTACCTGACAGGAACTGCTTCGCCTGCATCACCAGTTCGGCGTAGTCAGGCTTGGAAATGCGATCCACACAAGGTGCGGAGCAGCGTCTAATCTGAAAAAGCAGGCACGGACGGGTCCTGCTGTTAAGAACAGAGTCTGAACACGAGCGGAGAAGGAAGGTTTTCTGCACAAGGTTCAGCGTCTGGTTCACAGCCCAGGCCGAAGCAAAAGGCCCCCAATAGGTTGCGCCCTTGACCGGTTTGCCACGCTGTTTGGTGATCTGAGGGAACTCGTGATTTTCCGTCAGCATCAGCCAGGGGTAGCTCTTGTCGTCCCGTAGCAGGATGTTGAAGCGCGGCTTCATGCGCTTGATGTAGTTTGCTTCCAGAAGAAGCGCGTCCGCTTCCGTTCTGGTAATGACGATCTCCATTGAGACCGTCATGGACACCATCCGGCGAAGGCGTTCAGGAAGCTGGTTGATCCGCGTATAGGACGACACACGTTTCTTGAGGCTCAGTGCCTTGCCGACGTACAGAACCTCCCCCTTCTCTCCCAGCATGCGATACACGCCAGAGCTGTAGGGAATGGTCTTCAAAGCCTCACGAATTGCGTCCACGCCCTGCTTTTTAACAGTCGGAACAGGGACTTCCTCAGCCGTCATTCTTGTTTTCATCTCCTTGGGCGTGAGGTCATTCATGCCGGTTCTTCAGTCATCCACTGAACCTGTGGACAAGTCTGTGGGTTGCTCCATGACAGAATCATGAAGGCCAAGGTTTGCAAGCCCTGCCGTCAGATTGCCTATTTTTTAATCATTAAACGTAAATAATTGAAAAGACTTATAAATTCTTTCCGTTGCATGGATGGGTGAGAAATTTTTCCCATTCTTGGCTTTGGTTGAACAGGACCTCTTGACTCTTAAAAGCATGGTGGACGAGTGCACTTCGCTTTAAGTCTTCATGGTCCCGTTCTGTTCCCGTTTGAGAGAACTTTTTTACTGAGCTGAGGGCGATTTTCAGGCTGAAATTGATGCTTGTTCGGCCTTTTCCATCAGCCGCAGCATGTTACCACCCCAGATGGCAGAAAGATCGTCCGGTCCAAATCCAGCAGCTTCCAGAGCACGGGTCACGTTTCGCGTTTCTGTTGCGTCTTCCCAGCCGGGAATGCCACCGCCACCATCGAAGTCAGACGAAACGCCCACGTGCCTCACACCGATGCGCTCGGCAACGTAAGCCACATGCCGGGCCAGATCTTCGACGGTTCCAGCGCCTCCTTTGCGGAGGAAAGACCCCATAGCCGTAATCTGGATCAGGCCATCAGTCTCTTTAAGGCGATCCAGCTGTTCGTCATCAAGGTTGCGGGGGTGGTCGCATAGACTGCGGACGCAGGAATGGCTGGCGAATACAGGTGTCGTGGAGAGTTCGGACGCCTGCATCATTGTAGATTTCGCAGTGTGCGACACATCCACCAGAACGCCATGCCGGTTCATTTCACGAATTGTCTCTCGGCCAATTTCTGACAAGCCACCATGAAGCGCGGTGACATCGTTCAGGCTTTTGAGAGGAATGGCTGCATCCGCCAGCACATTATGCCCGTTATGGGTCAGCGTCATGTATCGAACGCCATAGTCCCGGGCCAACTGGCCGATTCGGGCGGGGACACCACCAAGAGCATGACCATTCTCAATGGCGGGTACGATGGCGAGAGCATTGTTTTTGAAGGCTGAACGAACATCCTGAGCTGTCCGGCACACACGAGCCGCCAGCCCGTCCTGCTCTCCTCCCAGAGAATTAATGACCTTCAGCATGGCCTGCACACGCTCCCAGGCCTCTTCATGGCCCGCCTCATCGCGTGGCCCTTGTGGGATGTAAGCTGCAAGGCAGACGGATCGCAGTTTGCCCTGGTGGCACTTCCGAACATCCACTTTTCGCGGGTTATCCGAAGACCAGGCATCGTTCATGTCGGGCCAGGGAATGTCGATATGAGTATCGAAAGTGAGAAGCGTGTCGTGAAGGTCAGTCATGATCCGTCCTAGATCGGGTGGAGGCTTTCTTGACGCAAGAGGTGCTTGTCAAAGAGAGCAATTCAGTCGATCCAGAGGTGATGCGTCTGATTACATGGAACATCAACTCCCTCCGGCTTCGGCTGCCCCTTTTGCAGAAGCTGGTCGAGGAGGAAAATCCGGACATCGTCTGCCTTCAGGAGACGAAAGTTCCCGATCCGCTCTTTCCGGCTGAAGCGCTAACGGCGCTCGGACTGCCCTATCAGCTTTATCGCGGCATGAAGGGCTATAATGGGGTGGCGATTCTCTCGCGGCTGCCCCTGACGTCCGTTGCGAACACTCCAAACTGGTGTAGCCGCGAGGATTGCCGGCATATCGCGGCCTCCATCGAAACTCCTGGTGGCCCGGTTCTGCTTCATGATTTCTACGTTCCGGCCGGCGGCGATATTCCTGATCCGGAAGAAAACGAGAAATTCGCTCACAAACTGGCCTTTGTGGAGGAAGCCACCGCCTGGTTTACGGAAACGCCTCCTGCTCGCAGCATCGTGGTCGGAGACCTTAACATTGCGCCACTGGAGCATGACGTCTGGAGCCACCGTCAGCTTTTGAAGATCGTCAGCCACACACCGCCGGAGACAGAACGGCTCAATGCCTGGATGGCGACAGGTTTCCAGGATGCCATGCGGCGTATCACGCCTGAACCGACCAAGCTCTATACGTGGTGGTCTTATCGAAACAAGGACTGGAAAAAGTCTGACCGTGGGCGTCGTCTTGACCATGTCTGGATGACGCCTGACCTGATGCCGGGATTACGGGATATCCGTATTCGTCGGGATGTGCGGGACTGGGAAAGCCCGTCAGATCATGTGCCGGTCGTGCTGGATTTTGATCCAGCCTGACCGGCTTGCTCCCGGCTTCAGGCCGGGAGTGATTCCGCTGTAGCGACTGTTTTGCCTTCCGGATCAAGGCGATAACCGCCCCCTTCCGTGATGAGCAGGGATGTCTTGGTCGGATCCGGCTCGATCTTCTGACGCAGACGATAGATATGCGTCTCGAGCGTATGGGTCGTGACGGCCGCGTTGTAGCCCCAAACCTCGTTCAGAAGAACCTGACGTGCCACAGGGCGATGCCTTGCACGATACAGATACTTCAGGATCGCTGCTTCCTTTTCCGTCAGACGGATCCGGCGGTTACGCGCGGTCTCGACGAGGAGTTTTGCGGAGGGACGGAACGCATAAGGCCCAATTTCAAAAACGGCATCTTCGCTGTTTTCAAAAATCCGGAGCTGTGCGCGAAGTCGGGCCAGAAGTTCGCCAATCCGGAAAGGCTTGGCCACGTAATCATTGGCACCGGCATCCAGGCCGCGAACAATATCGCTTTCATCATCTGAGCCGGTCAGGATGATGATTGGCATGCGAACGCCCTCACGACGCAGTTCTGCGCAGAAGTCACGTCCATCCCCATCTGGAAGGGTGATGTCCAGCAGCATCGCATCATAGCGTGCCCCCGGCTTCTTCAGCAGTTCCCGAGCAGTCGCGACAGAAGTCGCTTCAATCGTCTCAAGTTCGCCACCGTGCTGGAGCTGTTCTGCCAGCAACTGCCGGAGTGTGTCGTCGTCATCAACTACGAGGATGGGGCGGGGACCTGCCATAATACCTGTCTCGTTTTATCTGAGCGGAAGCGTCACATCCGCGTGGGTTCGCGTTGATAAGCCACGCATCTAATTCTTCTCTCCCCATTGCTGGAAAGCGAAGCAAACTTGCAACATGAGGTATGACAAATGCAAATTGAAAAGAAAACAGCCTGATGACTAAAGCTAATTTGAGAATCGCTGAAAACCGCGCTTTTCTCTACTTTCGAAATGAAATCATTCCGGCTTTGATTGGATCAGGCGGCATACGCCTTGACAAGCGCGAAGGTGATCACGCGACGCCGGTGGGAGAATTACCGCTGCGCCGTATTCTCTATCGTGCTGACCGTACGGAAAGGCCGGTTTCCGGCGCCGGCTTGCCTATTGAGCCAATCGCTCCATCAGATGGATGGTGTGATGACGTGGGCTCTCGCGATTACAACCGTCCGGTTACTCTTCCCCACGCCGCCTCATGCGAAAAAATGTGGAGGGAAGACCATGCTTATGATCTCTGCATTGTGATGGGATGGAACGATCTCAAACCCGATTCGGGGCGTGGATCAGCAATTTTCCTGCATCTGCCGACTGTGACGGGGTTTACGGAAGGGTGCATTGCTTTACAGGAACGCGATCTTCGCCGCGTCCTGGCACAGGGGCTAACCTCGATTATTGTGGAAGCGCCCTAAGACGCTTCCCCATTTCCTTTGGCCTGATCGGTAGGTGGGACCATGGAAATCATAAGATCTCCCGGCATCGGTACGATCGTTGTCGGGTCTTCGGCGGATCGAATAAGGATGGCTGTCCGTCGACTGACGAGGATATCCAGTCGGTTATCATCCGTTCCGAAACCGCCTGCATTTGCGTCTGTTGCAACGCGGGACGTAAAGCGCCACCCCTGTTCGAAAAGAGTATCGAACAGGGTGTAGTTCCACGCAGGTTCTCCAAGAACCTTCCCACGCGAGTCACGAGACAGACCGTGATAGAAATCCAGTCTCGCCACGCCAGGGCTGATCTGGAACACGCGTTCCCGTCCCATGGCTGGAGCCAGATGGCCACAGATCATGCCGTTATAAATACCATCACCTGTCGTCGCGATCAGATAATCAGCAGGACGCTCCTCAAGGGCCTCCTGCCCGTGCTGAGACAAGAGTTCCGTGCGCAGAACCGGAATATCCATCTGCGCTGCCGGCATCAGGGCGCTCGATCTGTTGTCCACCAGAAGGACTGGAATGCCTTCCCGGTGCAGACACGCTGCAAGATCGACAGACCATCCGCTGGCACCCAGAATGGCAATAGCTGGATCGTTTGAAAGGGTGAGTTTCAGCGCTCTTGCAATGGGTCGGAGCGAGAAGCCATGCAGGATCATTGTCACAGCGATGACAGCGAACACGGCTGGCATGATGAGATCGGCAGACTGGTATCCTGTTTCCTTCAGGCGAATACCTGCCGCCCCAGCAACGGCGGCAGCCACGATACCGCGAGGCGCAATCCATCCGACAAAAAGCCGTTCTTTCCACGGCATGCTCGTTCCAAGCGTGGAAAAGAAAATCCCCACAGGTCTGACAACAAACAGCACCACCAATGTCAGCATCAGAATCGGAATGGAAAGATGCTTGAGCACCTCACGATGCAGGTCGGCCGTCAGCAGGATAAACAGAACTGACACCACCAGAACCACCATGGATTCCTTGATGCGGCGAAGTTCTGCGACGCCGGGAATATGAAGGTTGGTCAGCGCCATTCCAAAAATCGTCACCGCGACCAGCCCTGCCCCCTCCATTTCCAGATTGCAGGCTGTGAAGATGACCAGCGCCATGGAAATGAGAACCGGCGTTTTGAGGATTTCCGGCATCATGTCGCGCGTGAAGAGATAGCGGATCAGATAAGCCGGAAGGATGCCTGCCGAGATGGACTCGGTTGCGGCGGCTAGAAGGTCTGGCAGCGTGTGGGTAAAGAAAACGCCGGTATGCAGATCCACATGCAGGAGCATGAGCTGTAAAACTACAGCCGCAAGAATCGCTCCCAACGGATCATTGACGATGGCTTCCCATCGCAGAAATGCGGCCACTTTAGGTTGTAGCTTCGCGCTGCGCAGAAGCGGGAGAACCACCGTCGGTCCTGTCACGACGATAATGGCCCCAAACAGCATGGATGTGCCCCATTCGAGATGGGCAACATAATGCGCAGCGAGTGATCCCAAGACCCAGTTGATGGGCAGCGCAAGCATCGTCAGGCGTGCGACACCTTCTCCGGCTTCCCGAAGCTGGCGAATGTCCAGCGCCATTCCCCCTTCGAACACCACGATCGCCACCAGGAGCGACACAAGCGGACGGAAGACCCATCCCATCGTTTCGGATGGATGGAGAATACCCAGCCCAGGCCCGAACAGCAGTCCTATGGTGAAGAGGAGGACGATCGCTGGGAGGCGAAAGCGCCAGGCGACCCACTGGGCCAGCATTCCGGCCCCGAATGTCAGGGCTATGCCAAGGAAGATATCATACTGCATGTGTAAGAGCGCGTCTGTCCCGTGCTGACTTGGAAACCGGTATCATAACCCGGATCATGGTCCGGGCCTAACCGTCTCACTTTGCAGGGAGTATCTGCGTGTCAGAATCGAAACTGGTCATCCGCCCTGCGCAATCCCTGGATCGAGAGGGGATCTGGCGTGTTCTTGCGCCTGTTCTCAAGGCTGGCGAAACCTATGCCCTTCCGAGGACATGGGGCCGTCGGCAGGCCCTCGGATATTGGATGGCTGTCGAACATCGCGTGTTTGTAGCGGAAAGTCCTGATGGTGAGATCGTCGGAACTTTTTATCTTCAGGATAATCAGTCAGGTGGTGGTCGACATGTTGGGAATGCGGCCTTCGTCGCGTCTCCCGGATATGGTGCTGGTCGTCAAATGGGTGAGTTTGCCCTGAAAGAAGCGCAGGCCCTGGGCTACCGGGCTATGCAGTTCAATTTCGTTGTCAGCACCAATAACCGCGCCATCGCACTCTGGACGCGTCTCGGTTTCCGGGTGGTTGGAACACTTCCTGGTGCCTTCAACCACCCCGAGCGCGGCTATGTGGATGCTCTTGTTATGTGGAAGGAGCTTCTTCCGTCTGAGCAACGGGCTCCAGACGCTGCATGACGCAGGCGAAGAAGCCGTCTGTTCCGTCCCGAAGCGGCGTTAGGGAGAACTGGGCCTTTTCGCGGAGTTCAGCCGGAAGAAGGTCAGGCAGATCTTCCGTCGGAACCCGAACAAAGTCCGTCCGACGCTTCAGGAACGCATCAATCTGCTGGCCATTTTCAGCAGCCAGAAGAGAGCACGTTGCGTAGATCATCCGCCCGCCCGGTTTGACCAAAGATGCTGCACGATCAAGGATTTCGGACTGTTTGATAACAAGTTCCTGAATGTCCTCCGGCGTCAGGCGCAGGCGTGCATCCGGGTTGCGGCGCCAAGTGCCCGTCCCTGAACACGGCGCATCTACCAGAACACGATCGAAGCTCGCAGCACGACGCTTGGCCCATTTATCGCCTGTCACCAGAAGGTGACGTTCAACGTTGTGAACACCTGCCCGACGCAGACGCTTTACCGCACCTTCAAGGCGTTTCTCGTGAACATCGCAGGCAACGATATGGCCCTTGTTTTCCATGGTCATGGCAAGGGCGAGCGTCTTGCCGCCTGCGCCTGCACAGTAATCCAGAACGCGGTTGTCTGGGCGCGCATCAGCCGCTGCTACAACCAGTTGCGATCCTTCATCCTGAATTTCGACCAGACCATCCTTGAAAGCCTGTGCGGCCGTGACGGGCTGACGCCCATCGAGGCGCAGACCCCATGGGGAAAGCTTGGTCGGAACAGCGTTAAGTCCTTCCCGCTTCAACGCGCGTAGAGCGTCTTCCCGCGTGCCTTTCAGAAGGTTCACGCGCAGATCCAGCGTGGGTGTGCCCAGCATGGCTTCCATCTCGTCCGCCATGCGGGAACCAAAGGTCTCGCGGAGCGCGGGCTCGATCCAGTCCGGATATTCCAGGCGGATGGCGATTGGTTGCTTCTGGCTGGAAAGTTCTTTTCCTTCCAGATGCTTGAGGTTGATATCTTCACGTGGCGTCAGAGGGTTCTGGGCATAGCGCTCGCCGCTGAACATCATCCGGACCTGATCCATCGTCGTGCCAGACAGCAGCATGGAGGCTGCGCAGAGCAGGCGTGGAGAAATGTCGCCCTGGCTGCCTTCCAGATGCCAGTGCAACCGTCTCCAGCCACGAAGCACATCCCAGGCCAGTGTGGAAATGGCGCGTCTGTCTCCACCACCAATATAGCGGCGTTCACGGAAGAAAGCGTTGGCAGTAGCGTCTGCGGGACGGCGGGGCGCATTCTGGATCGCACAAAGCAGATCAATGGCGCCGGAAAGGCGAGCTGCGGGGGTCATATCGCCCCCGTAGCCGGTTTGGCCTCTCAAAGCGAGAGGCCAATGCATATGAAATGTCAGTCCCGACGGTAGTTCGGGGCTTCACGCGTGATTGTCACGTCATGAACGTGGCTTTCACGCAGGCCAGCATTTGTGATGCGACGGAACATGGTACGGACCTGAAGATCGGCAACCGTGGCAGATCCGGTGTAGCCCATGCCGGCCTTCAGACCACCAACGAGCTGATGCACAACGGGAGCCATGCCGCCTTTATAAGGAACTTGCCCTTCGATCCCTTCCGGCACAAGCTTCAGCGTGTCACGGACTTCCGCCTGGAAATAACGATCCGCAGAGCCACGCGCCATGGCTCCGAGAGAGCCCATGCCACGATAGGACTTGTAAGCACGTCCCTGATACAGGAACGTCTCGCCCGGGCTCTCATCCGTGCCAGCCAGCAGCGAGCCAACCATCACGACGTCAGCACCGGCACCGATAGCCTTCACGATGTCGCCGGATGTCCGGATGCCACCGTCCGCAATGGCCGGGACGTCAAGCTCATGACAGGCCGCAGCGGTTTCCATAACGGCGGAGAACTGCGGGACGCCTACACCAGCAACAACACGCGTGGTGCAGATGGACCCCGGACCGATACCTACCTTGATGCAGTCGGCGCCGGCTTCAATAAGTGCGCGTGCGGCCTGAGGCGTGGCGACGTTGCCCGCAATGACCTGAAGAGCGGGATGACGCTCTTTAAGGGTCCGGACGGTGTTCAGAACGCCATGTGAGTGACCATGCGCCGTATCTACGACAATGACGTCTACGCCAGCTTCCACAAGAGCCGCAGCGCGGTTCAGTCCGTCTTCGCCGACACCAACAGCGGCAGCACAACGCAGGCGGCCCTGATCGTCCTTGATGGCGAGCGGATGAGTTGTGGCCTTGTCCATATCCTTGACAGTGATCAGGCCGATGCAGCGACCGCCCTCGTCCACAACCAGCAGCTTTTCAATGCGGTGGCGATGCAGCAGTGCGCGGGCTTCTTCTGGCGCAGCGCCGTTCAGAACCGTGACAAGGTTCTCTTTCGTCATCAGATCGCGAACGCGGGTATTCAGATCCGTCGTGAAGCGGACGTCACGATTGGTCAGGATGCCAACAAGGATGCCTGTCCCGTCTTCCACAACGGGCAGACCCGAGACGCCATGGCGGGCCATGATGGCGTTGACGTCTGCCAGTGTCTGATCCGGACCAACAGTGACGGGATTGACCACCATGCCGGATTCAAAGCGCTTGACGCGACGAACCTGCTCGGCCTGCTCTTCGATGGAGAGGTTCTTGTGAATGACGCCCATGCCGCCCTGCTGAGCCATGGCAATGGCCATGCCATCTTCCGTCACCGTATCCATGGCGGAGGACATCAGGGGAATGTTCAGCTCGATGGTGCGTGTAAGGCGTGTACGTGTCGACGTCTGGGCCGGAAGCACGGATGATTCAGCTGGCTCGACGAGAACATCGTCAAATGCCAGTGCTTCGCGAATGCGTGCGCTTAGATCAGTTGTGCAGGAAGGAGATGTCATGCCCGCTGGCCCCCGTTGGTCATGCGTCGTGAGACGCTGAAATCAGAACCGGGAGCCAAAAGGCCCGACCGGCCGTTGGCGGGTCCTCATAGACTAATTTCCCCCTGAAGGGGAAGTCTCTTTTTGCGGTAGATTTTAAGGAATTTTTTGGCTGGGAGACCTGGATTCGAACCAGGGCTGACCGGGTCAGAGCCGGTAGTTCTACCGCTAAACTATCTCCCAAGCGGTGAGTGGGTGTTTACCCATCACGGCTGGGTGACGCAAGGGGGCATTTTCATTTTTTTTAGAAAAACTGATATTTTTCTTGCGGTCAGACGTTTTCCAGTCTCATGCTGCTTATCCAAGGTCCCAAAACGGGCAAATCGGGAGCCTAAACAAGATGATGAGGCAAGGAACGGAGCACAGGCTATCAGGTCAGGCGTCAGTACGGACGTCTAGTACCCGTCAGGCCGGACCGTTCTTTGGCGCCATCGACCTTGGAACAAATAATTGCCGTCTCATGATTGCTGCCGGAACAGCCAATGGTTTCCGTGTGGTTGATAGCTTCAATCGCTCTGTTCGTCTTGGCGAAGGACTGCGTCTGAGTGGCCGTCTGGCGGAAGAGTCCATGACGCGCGCGCTGGATGCTCTGCGGATCTGTGTGGAACGCATGAAGCAATGGCCCCTCTCCCACGTTCGGGCCGTTGCAACGGAGGCCTGCCGCAAGGCGGCGAATGGTCGCGAGTTCCTTGAACGTGTTCAGAGCGAAATCGGCCTGACGATCGATATCATTACTGCCCGCGAAGAAGCCGAGCTGGCTCTTGAAAGCTGCTCTCCGCTTTTCCGTGTGCCGTCTCATGCCCCTGCCCGGGCTGAGCGTGGCGTTCTGTTCGATATTGGCGGTGGTTCAACGGAAGTAGCATGGGTCCGGGTGGATCAGGCTCGTAAGTCCCAGACTCTGATCGGCACGACCAGTATGCCTGTCGGCGTCATTACCCTTCAGGAAATGTTCGGCGAAGGCCACGGGTCTTCTTATGAGGAGATGGTGTCTTACGTTCAGAGCCATCTGGCCGATTTCGAGAATATTCATCGCATCCGAAGGGAAATCACGCAGGGAAATGCCTGCCTGCTGGGAACATCCGGGACAGTGACGACCCTTGCTGGTGTGGCTCTTTCCCTGCCCCGTTATAATCGTGCAGCGATTGATGGTCTTACTTTGCCGGGTAACGTCATGCGCGAAGCCATCAATACGTTGCGCGGGCTTTCGAGAAATCATCTTTCCGCCCATCCATGCGTGGGAGAGGATCGTGTGAAATATGTTCTCCCGGGTTGTGCAATTTTCGAGGCAATTCATCGCGCATGGCCTATAGAAGAGGTCACGATTGCCGATCGGGGGTTGCGTGACGGCATGCTGCTGCGTATGGCCCGCGATTATGGCCAGCGTTTCACACGGGAACGCCGTAGGCCCTATCGTCATGTCACGCCCCGTTCAAGGGGCCCTCTCGGGAATTACGCCACGATATGAAGCCGCCCAGATCCCGCTCCGGTTCTTCTAAAAAGGATACGGGACCCAAGCGCATCCCTGGAAAAGCTCTCAAGAGCGCAGCTGCCCCTGGGGCAGCTGATGCCACACAGGACGCCTCGACATCCCAGACAGCCCGTAACAAGGTCGTCACGCTCCGTACTGCCCGTGGCCGTACTACTGCGCAGCAGCGCTGGCTGAACCGTCAGTTGAATGACCCTTATGTGGCTGCTGCCCGAAAGCAGGGCTGGCGGTCCCGTGCCGCCTTTAAGCTGATCGAAATTGATGACCGCTTTCACATCATCAAGCCGGGTGCGCGCGTCATTGACCTTGGTGCAGCGCCAGGTGGTTGGTCACAGGTGGCCGTCAAGCGTGGTGCAGGGCATATTGCGGGCGTTGACCTCCTGCCCGTCGATCCCGTGAGTGGAGCCGAGATCATTGAAGGTGATTTCACCGATTCTGAGATGCCGGACCGCCTGAAGGAAATTCTTGGCGGCCCTGCTGATCTGGTGATGTCTGATATGGCTCCTAATACAACCGGTCATGCAGCGACCGACCATATGCGCATCATGGGGCTTGCCGAAGGTGCGCTCGACTTTGCCATGCAGGTTCTTGCCGAAGGTGGCAGCTTTGTTGCCAAGGTTTTCCAGGGCGGCTCTGAAAAGCAGATGCTTGATTCCATGAAGCTGGCTTTCGCTTCCGTCAAACACGTCAAGCCGCCTGCTTCCAGAAAAGAATCAAGCGAGTTGTACGTCATCGCTACCGGGTTTCGTCCCAAACGTCTGATCGAAGAAGACTAACCTCCCTTCTGATGAGTGCTTTTCAGAAGCGCTCATCAGTTTGCGCGCTTGACCGGAACATGTTGCGGCTACAGAACGGACAGGATGATCCAGAGCCTGACCGTAATCCTGCTGTACTTGGCCTCCCTGCCCGTCTTCGCGCTTACACTGGCGCGGCAGCCTCACAAGGATTTGCCGCCCTGGGCCATATGCCTGTCACTGGTGGCCACAGAAACATCAACACTCACAATCGTTAGTGTTCCCGGCGTTGCCTTTCTACATGGCTATGTCTTCTTGGGGCTGGCTCTGGGATATTTGTTTGGGCGCATTGCCGTTGCGATATGGTTTCTGCCGCTTCATGAGCGCGGCGCCACATCCATTTATCGGTATGTCGGGCAGCGTTTCGGACATCGTCTTCAGAAGCTTGTCTCCGGCACATTTCTCCTGACACGTCTTCTGGCGGAGGGGGTGCGTCTCTATGCAGGCATGCTTCCTGTCTCCCTCCTGTTTGCGAGTATCGGATACCCCGTCCCTGACTTCGTTTTGCTCATAGGCATCGTCGTGCTGACATTGGCCTACACGTTGGCGGGTGGTCTGAAGGCTGTGGTGTGGTCCGATACGCTCCAGCTTGTTCTTTATCTGGGCGGAAGTGCTGCCTGTGGCATTGTGCTGTTTTACCGCCTTGGTCCTGCGGTTTTCCATGCTGCCCCACTCTTCACATCCGGTCTGCCCGCTTTCACCAACCCGTTTTCGGTAACGGGTGCAGTGGTAGGAGGAGCGATCCTCTCCCTGGCGTCTCACGGGACGGACCAGTTGATGTTACAGCGTTGCCTTGCCGCCAGAACTCTTGGAGGCGCGCGTGCTGCGATGATCGGAAGCGTTTTTGTCGTGGCGCTTCTTTTTGCATTGCTTTCTTTTATAGGCGTTGGACTGCATGTTCTCTGGCCGGAGTATCAGGGCGCGCCAGATGCACTTTTTCCGAAGTTTATTCTGACATTACCGCCAATTCTGCGCGGATTGCTGATCGCGGGTATCTTAGCCGCGACAATGGGATCGCTTTCCAGCGCCATGAATTCCATGGCCGCGGCAACCAGAAGTGACTTCTTTCCTAAAAACACGCTCTCCCTGCGGGCGGCGACATCGTTCTGGGCTGTTTTGCTGGTCGCAACCGCTTTGCTGTTCTCGCACCCGACCGGCTCTGCTGTCGTGTTCGGTCTCTCCATAGCATCTTACAGCTACGGTGCGACGTTAGGCATTTTCCTGCTGGCCATGCTCGCGCATTCTCGGGACGAAGCAAGCGGAATTGCTGGTTTTCTGGTATCTATTGCCGTGTTGGGTCTGTTGGCGATGGTGCGTCTTGATGGGCACCCCATCGCCTTCCCATGGCTGGTTCCAGCGGGTGTTATCGCTGCGTTCGTAGGCGCGACCGTTTTCTCAAAACTGCGGCGGATAGGTTTCCAGAAATAACGCAATGGCCTTCTGGGCCGCTGCTGCGTCTCTTCCAAGTCCCATCAGGGCTGGAATCTGCTTGGGATGTCTCACGAGAGAGCCAAGCAATCCGGGAAGATATATGGCACCATCTTTCAAGCCATCACGAGCAGCAGGCGGCAGATCCCGGTCCGAATCATCGCAGACCACCCTTAGCACAGCAAAGGGCTTGCCTGTCTGGGCAACCGCGCCACTTTCCATATCGACCGCCACGCAACGGGTTTGGCCGTATAGAAGGCTTTTTTCTTCTGCTGTCTCGATAAGGTTGTTGCTGTGCAGAAGACCTCCACGGCGCGCATGATCGGCCCCGAAGCATCTGCTCAAAGCAATGTCTGCGTTGTAGGATTTGTCCTGAACAACGACCCGGTCTGCCACGATGATCGTTCCCGGCACAACGCTGGACGATAGACCCCCGGCACAGCCAAAGGATAACAGCCGGGTTGCACCTGCTTGAACAAGCCGTGCAGCTCCCTCTACTGCGCCAGATGCTGTCGCGTTGCTCAAGGCAATGGGGGCATCAGGGAGGAAGCGGCGAATAATGCGGGCTTCCTGCTTCATTCCAACCAGAACACCGAGCATCAGAAACCGTATTCCACGCGACCCGTGTTGCTGGTGCCCAGATTGCGATATCGGGACAGGGCCTGAAGCGGGAAGAACTGTTTGTAGCCATGATAGCGAAGGTAGAAGACCTTCGGGAAGCCAACGGCGTTATAGGCTTCTTCCTGCCATTCGCCGTTCTCATCCTGCTGGGACATCAGGAAGTTGATACCGCGCTTGACGGCCTCACTGTCCCTGCGACCCACAGCCATGAGGGCCAGAACGGCCCAAGCCGTTTGGGATGGCAGGCTTTCCTTGTAAATACCCGGGGGTGCACCTTCGTAGGTCGCACAATCCTCGCCCCAGCCGCCGTCCGAACGTTGAATATCTTCCAGCCAGTTCACAGCGCGCTTCACCATGGGGTCATCGTACGCAATTCCCGCAATGTTCAGCGCGCACAGAACAGACCATGTGCCGTAGATATAATTCGTCCCCCAGCGTCCAAACCAGCATCCTTCCTTTTCCTGCTCTTTGCGCAGGTATTCCAGCGCCTTGTCGATCACCGGGCGATCTTCCGGATGGCCAAGCTGGCATAGGAAGGAAATGCACCGGGCCGAGACGTCTGCCGTAGGAGGATCAAGGAGTGCGCCATGATCCGAGAACGGAATATGGTTCAGCATCTCAAGGTCATTATCGACGTCGAACGCGCCCCAGCCGCCATTTGTGCTTTGCATCCCGATGATCCATTCACGGGCGCGTTCAATCGCTTCGCGGTTTTCTTCAGGGTCAACACGATGAAGCAGCATGCCGACAACAGCTGTGTCATCCACGTCCGGGTAGTAATCGTTTTCGTACTGAAAAGCCCATCCGCCTGGACGCAAATCCGGCGTGTTGACTGCCCAGTCTCCCTTGACGTCGAGGATCTGACGATCTCTCAGCCACTCGGCACTTTTCTTCAGCTTTGCGAGGGTTTCATCACGCTTTGTCGGATGTGCTCCGGACGCAGCTTCCATCATGGCCAGACCGGACAGCCCTGTATCCCAGACAGGAGACACGCAGGGCTGGCAGTAAATTTCGTCGTCCTTGTGAACCAGAAGATCCTGAATGGACTCCCATGCCGTCACAACACGCGGATCACTATCCGGCACACCCAGGGCACGATACAGCATGACCACATTAGCCATGGCAGGATAGATTGCACCGAGGCCGCCCCGGCTCAGGCGCGGCTCGATAAAGCTGATGGCCGCCTTGAGGGCTTTGTCATGAACTGTCTTGGGGATGAGTGGCAGAACTGGTCGTAACGCCGTATCCAGATGCTTGAACGCGCGACCCCAGATAGAGCGGTAAGGCCCGCGTATCCAGTCTTTGACCTCAGATGGCGGTTTGACGAACAGTTCCTGTATATGAATACCGCGAGGGTTGACGGCCTGAGGCTTCAAAGCCCCCACAGCCAGCATGGGAGCGAGCACCGCGCGGGACCAGTAAGACATGTTCCATACGGAGAAGAACGCCGTCCGCGGGAGCAGCATCAACTCAACCGGCATGACAGGCGTTGCGTCCCAGGGAACTTCCCCAAACAGCGCAAGCTGAATACGAGTAAAGACGTTGGAGCGAGCTGCGCCACCATGGTCCAGAATGGCTTCACGTGCACGACGCATATGCGGCGCGTCAATGCTGTCACCAATGGCCTTCAGGGCAAAATAAGCTTTTACCGTTGCGGAGAGATCAAAGCCGCCACCGAAGTACAGGGGCCAACCACCATGCTCGCCCTGAATGCGACGGAGATAAACGCCAATCTTGTTCTGCTTTTCCTGATCGATCCGATCCAGATAGTGTTCCAGAAGAACGTATTCAGCAGGAATGGTGGCATCGGCTTCAAGCTCGAAAACCCAGTGCCCATCGTCCTTCTGACGTTTGCCAAGGGCTGCATGAGCCCCCTCGATCGCACGAGTGACGTCGTCTCCCTCAATGGGCTTGTGGGAAAGGGTCTCGCTCATGCGGTCTTCTTTTTCGTCTGGATAGATCAACATTATTCAGGTCTTCCGGGACATGCAGCCCTCATCAAGGGGAGTGGTGTTACAGGCATAGCTTCGTGAGTGCGCCTCACGATTCCGTGTGTTTTATGGCTGAACGGAATCCCAGAGCGCTGACTGCTGCCAATCCTGACTGGATTGCCCCTTCAATGGTCGAAGGAAGGCCTGTGTTCGTCCAGTCTCCGGCAAGTGCCAGGTTTGCCGTGTCGGTTTTGGCTGTAGGACGGCGGCGGTTCTGCTCGGGTGTCGCGGCAAACGTAGCCCGCTTCTCACGCAGCAGGCGTGCTGGAGGCATCGCAACAGGCAGGGGGTGAGGCAGAACGGGATCAAGCGCGCGTCTGATTTCAGACCAGATCGTAGCCAGCATTTCGTTGCTGTCGCGGTCGGCGTAGCGATTGGCGGCGCTGACAGTTACGGACAGGACGTCACCCTTCAGGAAGATCCATTCCGAAATACCCCCGACAAGCCCGACAAATCGTGCCTGCGCGACGACGCCCCGTGCTTTGACAGGAGTTGAGAGCTTGAAATGCGCATTCGCGATGCTTTCGAAAGCATCAGGAGCAATAATTTCCGGAAGCAGGCTTTGTGCCACAGGTCCGGGTACAGCCACGATGACATGATCTTCCGGGCCAAGCTCAATTCGCCCTTCTGTGCTTTCGATGGCTGTAACACGCCCTTTTTCACGCTCGATTGCGCTGACCCGCACACCGGTACGGATTTCTCCATGATAGCGCCGCAGGTAGGCAAGAGCCGGGTCCACCAGCGTTTCGGAAAGTCCGATTTCAGGGAACCAGGGGCAGCACGCCATCCCACCTTGCGCCAGAGACTTACGGATCACATTTCCCAGGAGCAGCGCGCTTCCTGTGTGCAGGTCTGTGTTAAGAACCGAAATTGCAAAGGGTTCTAAAAGGCGGCGGCTGAACTGACCCGGTTTGAGGCAGTCTTCAACGACCGTATTGTCATTGGCTTTCAGAAAGCGTCCCAGAGACGAAAGTTCTGAGAGCTTCATGCCAGGCACGCGGCGACCACCGGGAAGTGCCCAGAACGGTATCTTTCCCTTGGATAAACGCAGCGTCCACGCCAGATCGTCCTGCAGATCATAGTAGGGAAAAATTGGAATACCCGGGCCACTCAATGTGTGACGGGCGCCAAGAATATCAAGATAACGAAAGGTCAGACCATTTGCAGACAGGATCAGATGATTGCCGTTATCAATCAGGGCATCGAGTGTCTTGTCATGAAATGAACGTGCTCGTCCCCCACAGGCCGGACCCGCCTCGTAAATCGTGACCTTGGCCTGTGCGGCAAGTTCGACGGCCGCGGAAAGACCCGCCAGGCCGCCACCAATGATATGAACGTGGCTCATGGGCTTATTTCACATATGCCGCCAGAGCGCGGACCGCACGCCAGCCTTTACTGACTTTTGCTACTGCTTCAGGGTTCTTCCACCCTCTTTTTTCCAAAGCATTCAGAACCGGCTCGTAGGATGCTGCCATCATCCGCGCCGGACGCATCGCCTTATGATCACAGTCCTTCATGGCACGGCGTGCCTCCCGGAAATGGTCATGGGCGCGTTTGGCAAGGATGTGGCCTACGCCATCCAGACCATGAGCGTACAGGGCTTCTTTCGGATCGTTTGGAACATTGAAGCGTTCCAGCAGTTCTGACGGCAGGTAGAGACGGCTGCGTTCGGCATCTTCAGCAATATCTCGCAGGATGTTCGTGAGCTGAAGCGCTCTTCCCAAATGCTTCGAGACAAGGTCAGCGGCTGGCGAAGAATCGCCGAACGCCCGGACGGACAACCGGCCAACTGCTGACGCAACGCGATCACAATACAGATCAAGCGTTTTTTCATCTGGTGCGATGATGGGATCACCGCAATCCATGGCCATTCCATCAATGATGGCGTGGAAATCTTCAGCCCGCAGATCGAAACGGAAGATGGTCGCTACAAGCACGCGGTCCAAAGCATCGCGCGTTTCACCCTTATAAAGGCGCTCGATGCGGTCATGCCACTCCTGCAGAGCCTGCAGCGGATCTGCAACGCCCGCATCGCCGTCAGCAATATCGTCTACCTCGCGGCAAAAGGCATAGATTGCGAACATGGCCTGACGTCTTGCTGCTGGCAGAACCTTCATGCCACGGGCAAAAGACGTGCCGGATGCAGTGACGATATGCTCCACATGGTCAAGATCGGCCTGCGCGCAGGGAAGACCGGAAGAAGCACGTGCCCTGCTGAAAACCATGTCTGTCCCCTGTCCTGTTTCAGAAATGCTGCGTTCTAACGCCAAACGGGCCTGTCACAAAGTCGGCTCGAACGGAATGGGATGCCATACGTTCCTATGATGCCAAAAGGCAACACCCTTCCACCAGGAGGTCCCATGAAGTTCAGTCTCTTTCTTGCCATCATCGCTGCCTGTTCGAGTTTTTCTGTGGCTCGAGCAGAATCGTCGTCAGCCAAAGCTCATGCCGATCATCTTCTGAAAGCCACGCATTCATGGAACGGCGTAGCCTACGCGCCCTATACGACGTCCCAGCCGGAGCTCAGCATGATTCGCCTGACGATCCCGGCCCATACGGCCCTACCCTGGCATAAGCATCCGTTTCCGAATGCGGGATATGTTCTGCAGGGCTCCCTGACAATTCAGGACAAGGAAAGTGGGAAAAGTCAGACGTTTCATCAGGGAGAAGCTTTCGCAGAATCCGTGAATGATGTTCATCGCGGCGTGTCAGGAAATGAACCGACCATTCTTCTGCTGACGTATGCTGGTGCAGAAGGAGAACCTACGTCTGTTCCGGTGGACAAACAAAATCCTGAATATTGAAACTGGAACTCAATTGGCCCTTTGACAGAAAGATCGTTTCGTTTCTAATATGTTTTCAGACATTCTAGGAGCGTGAACCGAGCATGACCGACCGCCTGTCCTCTGAAGCAAAAGATGATCTCCTTTCACGCGGTTACTCCCGTCGTAGTCTGGGCCGCGTAGCTGCACTTCTGAGTGCAGGCATGGCGGTACGGTCTATCGTTGGGCGCGCTGAGGCCTCCCCTCTCACGGCGCTGCCGCCTGGCGATGTGACCAAGATGGTCCGTATTGGCAGCAATGAGTGTTGGACCGGCCCTTTCCCGGCTGCTGCCAAAGCTGGTGCTGCTGCGGTTTTCGAAGGAAACCGCTACGACCCTACGGGTCATACGCGCGAAGATCTGATCAGCACGGCTGCCAAGATTGATAATATTCCAGAAAACTGCATTTTGCCTTGGGGCGGGTCTTCTGATCCACTCTGTCGTACGATTGTGACGTTCTGTTCTCCGACCCGTGGCCTTGTGACGGCTGATCCGAGCTACGAAGCGGGCTGGGTCGCGTCTGAATGGCTCAAGATTCCGCTTAAAAAAGTGCCTCTGGATGCGTCAAACGGTTATAAAACCGACGTAAAGGCGATGCTGAAGGCGGATCCGAACGCTGGCGTTTATTATATCTGTTCGCCCAACAATCCGACCGGTACACTGACGCCGCTGGAAGATATTCGTTGGCTGGTCGCGAACAAGCCGAAAGACTCCATCGTTCTTGTCGATGAAGCTTATATCCACTTCTCCAATGCTCCGAGCGCTGTTGCGCTTGTTGCCGAAGGGCGGGATGTTGTCGTTCTGCGAACATTCTCGAAAATGTTCGCAATGGCTGGCCTGCGCCTCGGCTTCAGTATGGCTCCCCCTGCCCTTCATGAAAAAATGATGCGCTATGATGGTGTGAACCAGACGCATATGCTGCCGATTCCAGCGGTTGTCTGTGGCACGAAGAGCCTCACCATGAAGGCCGATATTGATGCCCGTCGCCGTGAGATGATTGCGGCCCGTGCCATGACCTACGACCATCTTCAGAAGAAGGGAATCAGCTTTATCCCGTCTGATGCGAATATGTTCGTTATTGACTGGAAGCGGCCCGCCGGGCCGATCAAGGATGCATTCCTGAAGGAAAACATCATTATCGGGCGCTCCTGGCCGATCTGGCCGAACGCATCCCGCATCACGGTTGGCTCGATGAGTGAAATGAAGAAGTTCTGTGCGGCACTGGACCGCATCATCGGCTGATAGTTCAAACGGGAGGCTCTCTGGCCTCCCGTTTTTTATTCAGTGTGTTGGCCAGTAGCGCATTGCCAGAAGCAGGGCTTTTGCCCCGTCAGCTTTTGTAAGAGCAACCCGTTCGGCCACAGGGTCCTGACGACGCAGTCGCTTTGCCAGAATATGCGACAGTTCCACAATGACAGCAGCCTCCAGTCGCATCCGTCGATCTCGGATCAGCATTGGAAGACCGCGTGCTTCGCGATTCAGTGCATCCACCCCATCAAGCATCCTGTCGAAAACCCGTCTCAGCCCGGGCTTGCTGCGCACCAGCCTCAGGTCATCAATGGTAACGCCTTCTTCCTTAAGCCAGGGCAGCGGAATGTAGCAGCGGTCCAGAACCTGAAGATCTTTTGCTGCATCTTGCAGGTGATTAATCACCTGAAGCGCTGAACACAGAGCATCTGAAGGTGCAAGCGTTTCGTGCCCTTCTGCGTGAAGCAGCAATAAGAACCGACCGACAGGATTGGCGGAATACCGGCAGTAATGCAGGAGTTCCTGCCAGCTTTCGTATCTTGTTTTTTCTGCATCCATGCAGAACGCTTCAAGAAGATCTGTCGCTGTTTCCAGGGGGACGCCCGTCTTGATAAGAACCTCTCTCAGCTTCACCGCCGTTTGAGCGTCAGCTCGCTGCGGAGCCTGTAGTTCTCCCCTGATGACGGCAGCCATCCCACGCAGCCGGGCAATTTTCTGCTGCGGGGTTAGCTCGGATGTATCCACCATGTCATCCGCCACGCGGGCGAAATTGTAATAGGTATGAACATACGGGCGGAGATGGCGGGAAATCAGCAAAGAACCAACGGGGAAATTCTCGTCGGTTTTGCCTTTGTCAGAGGTGACGTCTTTCGTCCCCCAGATGTCTTCTGTCACGATGCCTCATCCGTATAGGAGCGATTTTTCCAGCGTACGCCAACGCCCCTGTGATGGTCGATCGCCGAGCCGATGGTTGCGGCCATATAGAAGGCGGCAATCAGCGGCAGCGGCAACGCGCGCCATAAGGGAAGTCCGAACCGTCGCAGGGTTGGAAGAAATGTAGCGCAGGACAGGAGATAGGTCAGTAGTGCAACCTTTCTCGTACGCCCTTTCCCAAAAACGGTCAGTCCGATCGGAAGGAGCCAGATCAGCGTCATTCCGAAAATGGTCACAAGAAGCAGGAGCGGCGACTGCCGGAGTTGGACGTAAGCCGTCCGGGCGATCATTTCCCAGATGTCTTTCGCGCCACGATATGGTCGAACCGACCATGCGAGCGCGCTGTGGCCCAGGTAGAGGCGGCCGCCGGAGCGTTTGACATGCGCTGCAAGGGTGCAATCGTCGATGAGTGCTCCCCGGATAGCCTCAATGCCACCAATCCGCTCCAGTGCGCGCCGGCGAAGCAGAATGGTCCCTCCTGCTGCGCCTGCGATTTTGGATCGCTCGTTTGCCGTCCATGCAAAAGGGTACAGCATGGCGAAGAAATAGACGAAGGCCGGAACCAGAAAGCGCTCTGCAGAACTCTCACAATTCAGAGCCACCATTTCGGAAACAAGATCCAGATCGTCTGCACGGGCCTTGGCGAGAAGCGTCGAAAGATGCTTCGGCGCATGCATGATGTCTGCGTCGGTTAGCAGGATGTATCCGTAAGGCCCAATGTGGTCCAATGCCTCCTGCGCGCCCTGATTGACAGCCCAGAGCTTGCCACTCCACCCGGCAGGACGCGAAGCACCGGTCAGGACGGTGAGACGTTTGTGTGGGTTAGGCAGGGCGCGGGCCAGATCGCCTGTTCCATCTGTGCTGTTATCATCTACCAGGATGACCGACAGTTTCCCGTCATAATCCTGTTCAAGTAGCGACGTCAGGCACGCTTCAATCGACGCGGCTTCATCGCGCGCGGGCACGACGATTGCGACATCAGGGGCACAGGGCGGAGCGGTGGAAGGTTTGAGAACCGGTCCGCCCTGCCAGAATTTTCCATGGAAGAGCGTCAGGTAGATCCAGGCGCCAAGGCTGGTGAGTGCACTTCCATAGAGCATTATTTCATCCGTCCATGCAGACGGAACCACGAAATGGCGTCCGCTATGGCGTCCCTTGCAGGCCGGGGGGCATAGCCAAGTTCCCTCTGTGCTTTCAGCGAAGAGAAAAACATCAGCTTCCGAGACATGGCGAGTGTTTCACGGGTGACACGCGGCTCAATGCCAAATCCACGGGCCAACCATTCGGACACGACAGCCACCGGATAAAGCCACGACTGCCTGAGCTTGATGCGGGGCGGTTTGACGCAGGCAATCTCGCTCGTGAGGCGGAAAAGATCCCCCAGCATCATGTTCTCCCCGCCGAGAATATATTTCTCGCCGATCTTGCCGCGTTCAAGCGCCAGAACATGCCCTTCGGCAACGTCATCAACATGCACGATGTTGAGGCCTGTCTCCACATAGGCTGGCATCCGACCGGATGCACAATCGAGGATCATCTGACCTGTGGGTGTTGGCTTAATGTCGCGCGGACCAATCGGCGTCGAGGGATTGACGATGATTGCAGGAAGTCCCTTTTCACGAACCAGCTTCAGAACTTCCTGTTCTGCCCGGTACTTTGAAAGCTTGTAGGTCCCGATAACGGTGCTTTCCGTGACGTAGGTTTCTTCGTCTGCCGGCGTACCGTCCTTGTTGAGCCCAAGGGCCGCAACGGAAGAGCAGTACACGATCTTCTCTACGCCGGCCTCCAGGGCAGCCAGCATGAGGTTCCGCGTCCCCTCCACATTGGCTTTCATCATCACTGCGGGGTCCGGAACCCAGAGTCGGTAATCAGCCGCTACGTGGAAAAGAATTTTTACGCCTTTAAGCGCTGCCGGAAGAGTCGAGGGATCGGAAAGATCTCCGATGGCAAGTTCCGCGTCGAGCTCTGTAATGTTGGATCGGTCCGAGTTTTCCCGAATAAACAGACGCAGGCGGTGCCCACGTTCCCGGAGCACGCGGGCAACAGCAGAACCGACGAACCCGGTAGCCCCTGTAACGAGTGTGACATCGTTCATGGTGGCAATCTTCTCCTTGGTTCATCAGCAACAGGTTGAAATTTTTCGCGTACCTTACTGCTGCTGGCTTTCGGGGGAAAGCGTCTGCAAGACTGGAATATTGGAGAACTGTGGGTTAGAGCGTGTTGCAAACGGCATGTGACGAAGACGTTGAAAAAAACTCTCCCCATTATCCTCTCCCTTCTGGGCGTGGCTCTCTTCACATTCATTGCAGCCAAAGCAGGCGTTCATCCTGTTATGGAAGCTCTTGGAAAAGTCGGTATCGGAGGGTTCTTCCTTCTGGTCATGGCTCAACTCGTGGTGGACATTGGACTCGGTATCGCCTGGAAGGCTTCCGTTCCCCAGATCGGTCTCCTGAGACTGATTGGCGCGCGTCTGGTGCGAGATGCAGCCGGGGCCTGCCTGCCCTTTTCCCAGCTTGGTGGAATGGTGCTCGGTGTTCGGGCCACTCTCGCAGGGCGCCGTGCTCAGGCGGTGGATGGGGAAGATCTGCACTGGCCTGAAGGCGTGGCGTCCAATCTGGTAGATATCACCACCGAGGTTCTTGGGCAGATTGCGTTCATTCTGGTTTCAATCCTCTGCCTTGTCGGTCATCAGGGAGCTGCGCGGTTTATCTGGCCACTGATGGGTGGCATGGTTCTTCTGTCGCTCGGGATCGCAGGGTTTATCTGGACCCAGCATCGTGGCGGGTCGATGGTTCGTAAGGCTGCGATGTTCTTCGGGCGTCATATTGCGGCTGACTGGCGCGAAAGCCTGATTGGAAACACCGATATTTTTCAGGCCCGTCTGGAAGCTCTGTGGAGCCGCCCGGACCGGATCATGCTGGGAGCATTGTCACATTTCCTCTGCTGGATCGCAGGCGCTTTGCTGACATGGATCGCGCTTATTCTTCTGGGAGCGCATGTCGGATTCCTGTCAGCGCTCGCTATTGAAGGCGTCGTGTGCGGGATCATGTCAGCGGGATTTCTTGTCCCTGCGGCCCTGGGTGTGCAGGAAGCAGCCTATGTCGCTCTTGGTCTGATCTTCGGAATTGATTCACAGATTTCTTTGAGTCTGTCTCTACTGCGTCGTGGAAGGGATATTCTGATAGGTATTCCTGTCCTTCTCGGCTGGCAGTTTGTTGAAATGAGCCGTCTCCGCAAGGAAAGCGGCACTTCTACCGCTTCTTCAGAGAAGACTGTGACATCCGTTTTGAAGACAACAACATCCGTCATGGCCGCAAGTAGCAAGAAAGACGGCTCGTCTCCTCGTGAAGCCGAAGATAAGGACGCCGCCGCATTTGCGACGTCGCCGCGTATTCTTTGATGGCCCTTTTCAGATCTCTTGCCGTTGTTGGTCCCGGACTGATTGGATCTTCTGTCCTGCGTCGTGCGCGCGAAACAGGTCTTCTGGCAGACACGTTGATTGCAGCGGACATTAACCCAGCAGTGCTGGAGCGTGTCCGAGACCTGAAGATAGCGGATGTTGTAACAGACAGCATGGCTGTGGCGGCTCAGGCCGAATGCGTCATGATCTGCGTGCCGGTTGGCGCGGTTGAAGCGACGGCGCGTGCTATCCTTCCCTACATGAAGCTGGGTTCTATTTTAACAGATGTAGCCTCGGTTCGGGGGCAGCTTGGCCCTACGATTCAGGCCCTTCTGCCAGAAGGCGTTGCATATGTACCCGGCCATCCAATGGCGGGTACCGAGCACTCTGGACCGGATGCAGGTTTCTCGACGCTGTTTGAAAACCGCTGGTCCCTGCTCGTACCGCCAGATGGCGCAGATGAGAAAGCTGTGCAGAAGGTCCAGCAGCTTTGGGAGCTGTGCGGCGCCAGAACCAAAATCCTGTCTGACGACAAGCATGATCGTATTTGCGCCATGGTAAGCCACCTGCCTCACCTTCTGGCGTTTACCATTTGCGACACGGCCGATAATCTTTCCGAAGAAATCCGTGCTGCTGTTCTTGATTATGCAGCTTCAGGGTTTCGGGATTTCACACGTATTGCTGCCTCGGACCCGGTGATGTGGCGGGACATTTTCATCGCCAATAAGGATGTTCTTTTGGAGACCCTTGATCGCTTTGTGGCAGATGCTCAAGGCATGGCGCAGGCAATCCGGGAAAGCGATGAAGCTGCTATTACAACCCGTATTGAACGGGGACGCAGGATCAGACGAACACTGATTGAGAATCGTCAGGCCTGATGGTTGGATTTTCTTCCATCCAGCAACGGGCTGGATGGAAGAAATATTTGAAAATCAGGCTGTTATGATGCGAAGCGTATTTGTGCTTCCGGCAACGCCGTAAGGCAGGCCAGCCAGAACAATAACATGATCGCCAGGTCGGCAAAGCTGCATAGAACATGCCATGGCCGCAGTAGGCTCTGCCAGTTCTTCAATGCTCTGGGCGATATGCTCTTTCTCCACAACTCGTGGAAACACACCCCAAACAACGCAAAGCCGCCGTGCGACTTCCTGATGAGGTGTGACAGCCAGAATGGGGCAATGGGGCCGCTCGCGGGCCATGCGGAGTGCGCCACCGCCACCCTGTGTCCGGACACCGATGGTCTTTGCGCTCAGAGCCGTACTGACCTGCCAGGCCGCCTGAACAATAGCGTTCTGAACGGTCCCCTCGGGCTTTGGACGGGCACGGTCCATACGGAGGCGCCACTCGACGTCCTGCTCCACGCGAGACGCGATGCGAGCCATGATGGAAACGGCTTCAATCGGGTATTTACCCGCTGCGCTTTCAGCCGAAAGCATGACAGCATCAGCCCCATCATAAACCGCGTTGGAAACGTCTGAAACCTCAGCGCGTGTTGGTGTCGGGCTTTCGATCATGCTTTCAAGCATCTGCGTTGCCACGATCACAGGACGGCACTGACGGCGTGCTTCGGTAATCGCACGCTTCTGGGCAACGGGAACTTCCTCTGGCGGGAGTTCTACACCGAGATCACCACGTGCCACCATGATGGCATCAGACAGGCGCACGATGCGCTCTAGATCTTCCATCGCCTGCGGTTTTTCAAGCTTCGTGACGATCGCTGCACGACCCTTGGCGATTTCGCGAGCTTCTTCGACGTCTTCAGGACGCTGCACGAAGGAAAGCGCTATGAAATCCACACCCAGCGAGAGCGCAAAGTCGAAGTCCTTGCGATCCTTTTCGGTCAGCGCAGGAATTGGCAGCGTGACGTCAGGAACATTGACGCCTTTGCGCTCGGAGAGCTTGCCACCAATAACAACTTCCGTTTCAAGCGCACCATTGAGAACATTAACGACACGCAGCTTGAGTTTGCCGTCGTCGAGGAGAAGATGGCTTCCGGGCTTTGCTGCCGAAATAATTTCCGGATGTGGGAGGCAGACACGATCGACATTGCCCGGGGTTTTATCCAGATCAAGCCGGAAAGGCTTTCCTTCTTCAAGGATGACCGGGCCGTTCTCGAATACGCCAACACGCAGTTTCGGTCCCTGAAGATCAGCCAGAATAGCGAGAGGGCGTCCCACTTTCGTTTCTGCCGCACGGATCGCTGCATGACGTTCGCCATGATCTTCGTGAGCACCATGAGAGAAGTTCAGGCGGAAAACGTTTACCCCGGCCTCAGCCAGAGACAGGATCATCTCGGGCGAGGATGAGGCCGGACCAAGAGTTGCGACGATCCGCGTACGACGATGATGGGAGCTGGATGTCATGGAGTGGCGTCCTCGCTAGGAAAAATCAGTTGGGTTGAATCGTCTCGCCAGGGAGCAGTCCCCAGAACAGACGACGTGGCAGCCATCCCTCGTAGCCTTTGACGACCACGTGGCACCATTGAGAACTTTGTGGGCAGGCTTTGATGTTCCCCACAGTTCCCGGCTGAAGGACCGCAACCACGCTGCTGTCTTCCTCCGGATGGCTCATGAGGAGAACATCACTTTTATGCGCGCGGGCTTCTTCCTGAGTCGCAACATGTCCCAGAACGCGCGCATCTGCGCGACCGATATGGTCTCCGTCCTTTTCGGAGGCCTCACCAGTTTGTGCTTTCACACCTTCCGGTGGAAGTCCCGGAATAACAAAGGTACGGCTGCCATAAAGGGTGGCTTGATGTACCCAGCCTTTCTGCCCATCAGAATCTTCAACCAGGCGCCAGACATCGAACTCGCGTTCGATTTCGACGGGAAGACCGCGGCGGTGATAGACCCAGTCAATCGGATACCGATCCCCGGGCCCACGGCGCATGTACACTTTGTCGGCTCTTAATGCCGCGTAGCGCGGCAGAGGCAGACCCGTGTTGCTTCCCTTGTCGGTTGGTGTGTCAACCGGTGGAGCATCGGGGGACGGCACTGGCGTCTGAGTTGCGCTGGCAGCCGCAGCCCCGGCAGCTCCCGCTGCTACTCCGGCAGCGAGAGGCGCGGCATGACGCGTGACAGTCGTATGTCGTGTGGCGTGATGGATCTTTTTGGAAGGGCTGGCAGTATCACCCGTATTCTTCGAAGGCTTTTTCTTCCCATGCGGGGCTTTGGCAGCTTTCGCAGCGGCCTTGATCGCGTGGTCATGCTTATGATGAGCCGCTTCTGCGGGAGAAATGACCATCAAGGCCGTTGCCGCTGCGAAAGATAGCAGAAGCTGACGACAGCGCAGGGTTCGGGACAGAGGAGTGACAAGCGTTCTCATGAGCGCATCCCTGCCAAGGGTGGAGAGTTTCGGCAAGTCACCAAATGACGAAAATCGCGATTTGGACGCGGGAAACAGGTCACAGTGCAAGGATCGGTCGGTCTCCAGCCTGCTCCAGAAAAGTGACAATGCCCCGAACGGAAACTGTTTTACACAGAGTGTCTGGTGTCAGTCCTGTGAGCGCAAGCCCCGTTTCGCAGACCATAAGGTTTGCTCCGAGTTCAATGACAGCTTCACGCAAATCCCGGAAGCTGGCGACGCCTCTGTTGTCCAGCTCGGCATCGGAGGTGATGTTTTTTAGGCCTGACCAGTCTTTTGCGAGAGCATGAACGCTTCTGCCACCTGCAAAAATTGTTACCGTACGCCCCAGAGACAATGCGCCAGCCGCGACGATCAACGCATAATGTGCGCGTTGCCAGGAATCATCTGCAAGCGTGATGAACATGGGTGCTGTCATGCGTGTTGATCCGATTGCGTAGAAGGATGAACCGGACACGCCGGATCTCTGGCCAGAGGAAAGCTTCTGAGAGTACCGGCAAGAGCATCCCACATCATGAGACGCGTGTCCTCCCTACCCTCAAGTTCCATGATTTCCCTCATGACTTCCACAGCCATCAGGCTCCCCATGACGCCTGTCGCAGCGCCCAGAACGCCGGATTGGCCGCAGGTTGCAGCTTCGGTTTCAGCCGCCTCGGGGAAAAGGCATCGATAACACGGCCCACCATGTTGAGGGCGAAAAACAGCCAGTTGTCCTGCAAAGCCCTGAACCGCGCCGGAGACGAGCGTTTTGCCATGCCGGACACAGGCGTCCGAAACGGCCAGGCGTGTTTCGAAATTATCAGTTCCGTCACAAACCAGATCATATTCTGGAACGACGTCATTCAACGTGTCAGCAGTAGCCCTGACAGCATGCGTGTTCACCGTGATCAGAGGGTTGATGTCGCTGAGGTGATCAGCGGCAGCCTCTACTTTCAGGCGACCGATATCTTTCGTGCCGTACAGAACCTGTCTCTGAAGATTGCTGAGTTCCAGAATATCATGATCCATCAGCCCAATCCGGCCAATTCCCGAGGCTGCAAGCTGTTGGGATAAAGGCGCCCCCAACCCGCCTGCTCCAATAACCAGAACGGAGGCATTTTTCAGCCGCGCCTGCCCGATGGCCCCGACTTGGGGAAGCAGGATGTGGCGGGAATATCGCTCAAGTTCGTCGTCGGAAAAATCAAGAGTCATGGTCTCAAGATAATTGCTGACTTTTCAGACGGAAAGACGTTAGATTCATCATTGTCCACATCTCACCGGATTTCGGGGTTTGTGCGGAGGCGCGATCATGCAGAATTCTTTCTGGAAAAAAACTTCCCGGACACGGCAGGGCCTCGGCGTCGGCCTTGGAGCGACGCTCGCTGCCTATGCCATCTCCCCCTATCTTGCACTGTGGGATATTGATCGTGCCATGAAGGGAAACAACCCGGCGCGCCTTGTTCCACATGTGGACTGGACGTCTCTTACCCATTCCCTCAAGGAACAGTTTAAACCTCCCGCACCCGCGTCAGACGATGAGTTGCCGGATTTTGGAAGTTCTTTTGCGGGAAATGCCATATCAAACGCCATTGATACGGAACTGTCCCCTAACACTCTGATGACAACCGCACATCAGTTGATGCCCGCAGATGCGTCTATGTCATCTGGAGGGGGCTGGCCTGTGTGGGGTGGCCTGCACGCCCATTTCGTGAGCCTCAACAAGTTCGAGGCTCAGGTGGACCAACCGGGACAGACACCGTTCGTCCTGCATATGAAATTCGAGCACTGGGGCTGGAAAATCACGCGGTTCGATCTGCCGCAGTCTGCCCCGCGGCCCTGAGTTAAAGGACCGTTCAGGCCGGAGGAAGGTCTTCCTCAAGAACAGTGATGTGAATGGCGTAGGACACCTCGCCCTCGTCCTCGTCACGGTGCACCGTGCCGATCACTTCGCCTGCGACGGCGAGTTCAACACTCATTCCCTTACGGGCTGGCTTGGTAACTGTCAGTTTCTGTGAGCCGAGAAGACGCTGCAATGTCGTCTGAAGGCGTGTCACTTCGGAAGGGGTCATATCGGCCATCGGGTGGCACTCCTGAGTTTTGGCAAGGTCTTGCCCTGTAGCTCATCGTTACCCTGAAAGGAACCCATCTCCCCTACCCTGAATGGTATTCCTGTTGTAGAAACCGGGCTCTTCCAATCTTTCGCCCTGTTCCCCGGCTGTGCCCGGAGGTTTAGGGCGGGTCATCCTGACCTTGCGCAAAGGAGACAGAATGCGCCCCTCCGTCCTCCGTGTTTTTGGAGCACTTGCAGCCACCGTTACCCTTTCCGGATGCGGATATTTCGATTCCCGTAATGCTCACAAGGCCCAGTTCGAGATGGTCGGCATGACCAGCTACGATGTTCAGGCCTGTGCTGGTCTTCCGGGCAGCACAAAGAAGCTGAACGATACGACAGAAATCTGGCAGTACGATGGAACCCAGAGCACGCCGACGATTTCGTCGGATTCCGGCCTCATCCCTGCACAGTCAATTATCAGCATCTATCAATCCGCTTTTGGCGGCGGCGGAACGACGTGCCGCATGGTGCTTCGTCTTGATCATGATCGCGTTTCCGAAGTGCATTACACTGGGAACGACGACGAATATATCGGAACGGACGGTATCTGCTCCATCATCACGCGGGGTTGCGCACGTCAGCGTGAATCGACCATGCATCGTGTAAATGCTGGACCATTTGGTCCTGTTTCTGCTTTCCACCCGCCTGCGACACCGCCGCAGAGCAGCTCGGCAACATATTCCGACCAGTCCGGAAAATATGTACCGCAGTTCAGTAAAGACAAGACACAGGCTGTTATCCAGCCTGTTAAATAAGAGGTCAGGCCGGGAGGAAGCTCCCGGCTTTCTTGGCTTTATGGGCAGTTAATAAGATATTTCATTTTTCTGACGGCTGGTCCAAGCCCGGAAAAAACTGCCTCACTGATCAGAAAATGTCCAATGTTCAGTTCCGCCAGCCCTGGCAGCTTGGCGATAGGCGGCACATTGTCATAAGTCAGGCCATGACCGGCATGGAGTTCAAGGCCGCAATCGGCAACAGTGCCTGCCGCGTGATGCAGGCGTTCCAGCTCTCCACCTTTGCCATGGGCATAAGCGCCGGTATGCAACTCGACAACAGGTGCGCCGAGTTCTGCTGCTGTTTCGATCTGTTTTGTATCAGGATCGATAAACAGGGAGACCCGAATCCCTGCATCTCTCAGTCGAGCAATTTTGGGCGCCAGAATTTCTTTGTGCCCGGCAACATCTAGCCCTCCTTCTGTTGTGACTTCAGCACGCTTTTCCGGGACAAGACAGCATGCGTGCGGTCGAAGAAGGCAGGCGATACGGACCATCTCTGCAGTCGCTGCCATTTCGAAGTTCAGCGGTGCCGTCAGAGCCTTGAGGCGTGGCATATCGGCGTCCCGGATATGTCGACGATCTTCTCTGAGATGAGCTGTAATTCCATCTGCACCCCATTGAATCGCCAGTTTTGCAGCGTCCACGGGATCGGGGTAAGCATCGCCACGGGCGTTTCGTAATGTGGCAACGTGATCAATATTAACGCCGAGCCGGATCATTGGCTGTTTCCCCTTCTGTGCTGGGACATGAAATCTGCCAGTCTGAGTGCTGCCAGAAGGCTGGAAGGATCTGCCCGGCTGGCACTGCCAACCGGGGCTGCAATGTCAAAGGCTGTCCCATGATCCGGGGACGTTCGAATAATGGGTAAGCCCAGAGTGACATTGACGCCCTCGGCCATATCGAGCGTTTTGAGCGGAATTAGGGCCTGATCGTGGTACATGCAGATTGCGACGTCATATTTCGGGCGGGCCGTGGCACTGAACATTGTATCTGGCGGATAAGGTCCGGAAACGCACAGCCCTTCGTTTTTCAGTTGAGCAATAGCCGGACCGATAATCGTCTGTTCTTCGGTCCCCATCAGCCCCTCTTCCCCTGCGTGAGGGTTCAGACCGGCAATAGCCAGCCGAGGGGATACAAGCCCAAAATCGTTTTGCAAGGCACTATGCGTTGCCCGTGCCACGGCGATAATACGGTCTGTCGTGAGAGTTTCCAGGGCACGTCGCAGTGAGACATGAATGGTGACGGGAACGACTTTAAGCTGAGGGGATGCGAGCATCATGACCTCTTGCCCTGTCGTCTGACAGAGAGCCGCCAGAAATTCCGTGTGCCCCGGATAAGCGAAGCCTGATGCTGCCAGAATGTGCTTGGCAATAGGATTGGTCGTGACACCGCCTGCCCTACCCTCCAGAACAAATCCAACAGCGCGTTCGATGCTTTCGATGACGGCTGGCGCATTGTCTGACGTTGGCTGTCCCGGCGTCACAAGAATTGGGCACGTTATCGGGAGAACGGGTAGCGCGTCAGAAAAAGTCTGCTCTGCATCCTCTGGCTTTTCAATCAGCCGGAATGGAACTGCGTTGTTCAGTAGAACGGGATCGCCCAGCCAGAAAAAAACTGGCCCGGTGTTCCGGAGAGCCTGCCATGCGGCAACGGCAAGCTCCGGCCCGATACCGGCAGGGTCACCGAGAGTCAGGGCGATCGGAGCTGTCATATCAGCCGGCATTCGCCAGAGCGGCAAGGATGCGGACCCAGGAGCGAATACCCTTGTGGAAGGCTTCGAGACCATATTGCTCATTGGGGGAATGAATGCGGTCATCTGCCTGTGCAAAACCGACCATCAGAGCATCCAGTCCTAGCGCATCCCGTACTTCACCAGCGACAGGAATGGAGCCCCCACACCCGATGGTGGCTGCTGGCACGTTCCACTCATCCGTCAGAGCCTTGAGTGTTGGCGCAAGGAACCGGCTGTTCCGGGAAACCTCAAAGCCCGGTGAACCGCCATGTGGTGTAAACGTGACTTTTGCATCCGCTGGAAGAGCCGCGTTGACATGGGCACGGAAGGTGTCCCGGATTTTTTCAGGATCCTGCCCCGGAACCAGCCGGAAGGAAACTTTAGCCATGGCTTTTGCTGGCAGAACGGTCTTGAACCCTTCCCCTTCATAGCCACCGGAAATACCGTTGATTTCACAGCTCGGACGACACCAGGTCTGCTCAATGGCGGTATAGCCCTTTTCACCTGCTGCGATGGAGAGACCAGCTTCTTCGAGAAGGGCCGCATCATTCGGGAACAGGGTTTTCCACTGTGCCCGTGTCTCTGGCGACGGGTCCTGAATGCCGTCATAAAAGCCGGGAAGCGTGACCCGGCCGTCAGCATCGCGCAATGTTGCAAGGATCTGGCAGAGCAGTGCGATCGGGTTTGCTGCTGCATTGCCATAAATGCCCGAGTGCAGATCATGCGATGCGCATTCAATGACGATTTCTTCTGCCATCATTCCGCGTAGCGAAGTCGTGATGCCTGGCGTGGTTCGATCTGCCATGGACGTATCACACACAAGCGCGACGTCGGCTTTCAGCTCTTCTGCATTTTCCCTGAGAAAGGGAAGCAGATTGGCGCCCCCGCATTCCTCTTCCCCCTCGAGAAGGACGCTGACCTGAACAGGAATGGATCCATGAACTGTTTTCCATGCACGGCACGCTTCAAGGAAGGTCATGACCTGTCCTTTGTCATCACTGGCTCCACGCGCAACAATGACCTTTCGACCGGCACCATCCTCTACAAGGCGCGGTTCGAAAGGCGGCGCTTTCCAGAGATTTTCAGGGTCGGTCGGCTGGACGTCATAATGTCCGTAAAACAGGACATGAGGCTTGTCTGCCTGAGGTGTATCGTGTGCCACGACCATCGGATGTCCAGGCGCAGCCCATTGAACATCCCTGACATCAACTGACAGTCCCATTTCTGCCAGGTCCTGCCGAAGCCATTCAGCGGCCTTGCGGCAGTCCGCAGCGTGGGAGGGTTGGGTAGAAATACTGGGAATGCGCAACAGGCTGAACAGCCTTTCAACTGCGCTGTCCAGAGACTGGTTAACATGTGACAGAACAGCATCAAGAGGAAGGGATGTTGAAGTCGTCATGGGGTCAAAGTTCCGAAAGAGGTATTGAGATGCCAACACGAGGAGTCAGGGTTCTGGGAACCGGTGCTTCTTCCTGTGCCTCAGAGAGATGAGAGTCCTCGATTTCTGGTAGAGGCTCCTCAGCTTTGCGAGGGGACAGGCGAATGGGTGCTGGTGCAATCGGGCCATTAGGCCTGTCCTGTCTGATCAAACGTGGCGCCTGAGCAGGGAGCAGAATAGGCGCCTGTCCGGAAGCCAGGTTCAGAATATCTTTTACCTGCTGATCAAAAGCTTCCGATCCAGACAGGGACGTGACGAAGTGTCTGGCGTTTTGACTGACGCGATTCCAAAGGTCTTCATCTTGATACAACCGTATAACAGCATCTGCGAAAAGAGCTGGGTTGCAGAAACCACCTGCAACGCATTCGCCGGATTCTTCTGACCAGCCAAGCTGTTGCATGGTCGTTTCTGTCAGCACGGAGGGAAGACCGGCGGCAGCGGCATCTAGAATTTCTTGTGAGGGAGCACTCATGACACGGGAAGGATCGATCATGATTCTACGGGAACGGTAGAGTGCATTCATGTCGACGCTATCAGGAAGCGGCTCAATCCCTACCGCCCGTGTGTAAGGGGTTAGGTCAATATCGCTGCCTCGATGTCCAGCAAACAGGATTGTCGCATCAGACGGAAGACGGCCGGACAATTCATGCAAAACCTGATGCACAAACCAATCCAGCCCATCATGTGCCGCGCAGCCCGAAGTGGCGCAGGGTAGCGCAAAAAGAATTCCAGTACGATCATGAAAGCCTGGAACTGTCGTAGGAATGACGCGCGGGGCATAGTTGAGTTCAAGTACGTTACCATAACCGAGCGCACGGAGATTTTCTGCTTCTTCGGCATGGGAACAGGCAAGCGCCTGACACATCCAGGCGTCTGCCAGTTCGCGATCAAGATCATCGAGCATTTGCTCGCGATCATCATGCGCACCAACGCGTCTTCGAAGATAATTTTCCTCCGCTGCGGTTCCATCAAGATCCAGAACCATATTCAATTTGGGAAGAATGGCAGAGTGCGATCGCAGTATGGCACCTGTGCGATGGAGTGTGTTGGCTCCCGTGACCCAGAGAACATCGAAGGATGCAGCGCGATCATTAAGGAATTCCGGGAGCTCTGAAATATCGCTCTCGTTCATGATTTCTACGTTCGAGGGGAAATCGAGTGCGACTGTTACAGGATCGGTCACGCCCCCTTCCAACGGGAAGACTGTCACGTGGTACCCCTTCCGGCTCAGGGCCAGAATCAATTCCTGGGTCCGAAGATGGGGCGAACCGAGAAAGCGGTGAGGTAATGTGGAACACAGCACCAGCACTGTCGGTACGCCAGATGCAAAGCGCGCTCTGAAAACAGACGTCCCGACCATAGGGTATCGGGAAAGTATGGCTGAAAATCTACGTCTTAACCAAGTTTGATTCCTCCGCAGGAAGTCTTCAGGTAAAGCGGTTGGTGGCCGGGTCCGATCCAGAACGGAAGGATCATAGACAATCTTACCGCCCGCCTGACGCAGAGCCAGACACAAAGACAAAAGCCGGGTTTCCGACCCAATACAAACCTGGTCGATACCACCACACGCAGCCAGCTTGTCCCGTCGACAGAACAACATACCAATAGAGATGGCATCTACCTGACGGCAGAACCCGATCTCTGGCTCGTTTGCGCGCTGACCTGTGCCAAATCTGAGGGTCGAAGCATCCCGCCAAACAATCGTGCCTGCTTCAAGAACCCGGCCATCAAGGCCCAGAGATTGCCCCCCGACAGCCCAGACATCCGGGGAATCAAAGGCACGTAAAGCGGCAGACAACGTATTGGGGAACGGTTGTGTACCTGGTTCCATCAGGAGAACAATATCGGCACGCGCAAGCTCTACGGCATGACGGATCTGCTCTGGTGTGGTTGTCCGGGCAGTTGGACGAAGAACGCGGATCCCTCTTACAAGACGCTCGATCTGCGTCGTTTCATCGCTCGATCCAGTATCTACGATGATGATATCGATTGCCCCGGCTCCGTTTGCATGCAAGGCGGCCAGTGTAGAGAGTGTCTCCAGAAACTGGTTTGTTACCGGGATGACAACGCTGATTTCCGGAGAGCGGATCAGGCGGAAGTCCAGAGGAGAGCGAACAATGGACGGGATCAGTGTCCCCGCTCGTTGCAAATCCAAATTCCTGTATTGCTCCGCAGAAGCATCCGGAATGTCCTGCGTGACAGCAATCTTTCCCTGGGACTGGACCCAGAGCGCAAATACGTCTTCGAATTGACCTTCTCTCAGCTTACGCTGAATTCCTGGCTCTTCGGAAAAGCTCTTCAGATCTACATCGACCTGAGGGGTCCGCATCTCACGGGCGCCATAACGCACAAAATGATCATACCCGTTCCGGAACCCGCCATCGGTCACGATCTGTGCGACATCCGGGTAGAGATGGGCGTAGTGGCTTTCGCTGAACCACTGGTTCGGGTTGTATGCCCGCGGAGTGGTATTTGTCAGATAATGATGCAGGGCGTTCAGGAAAACGCCGTCTTTGATGGCATTTTCAACATCTGGATAGGCAGCAAGATACCACTCTGGATCGAAATACCATGAACTCCGACACAAGCCTGCCTCTGATGACATCAGGAACTGTCGAAAATCACCTTTGCCGATATCGTATGAAATGCCTCGGGTCAGGCTGGCCATCCGGAAAACAGAGGACTTGAAAAAAGCGTGCGCCTGTCTCTGTTCCTGTTCACCGTCTGTCAGATAATGGTCATACCCGTTGCTGAAACCCTGAGAAATCAGGACTGGCAGACTAAGGTCTGTATTGCGGGTAAAATATTCAGTTTCCGAGAAAAGCCAGTGTGGTGAGCGGCTACGAAAACCGCTTTCGCAATAATGCAGAAAGCCACAACTGAAGACGCCATAGCTGATTCCGTCCCGCACATCCGGGTTCTGCCTCAGATACCATTCTTCATCGAAAAACCGATTGGGGGACAGGCCTTGGCTTGCCCCCTGCTCCAGCCAGTGTTGCTCCATGGATTCATTGCTGAGATCCAGAACTGAACCGTCACTTTTGAGAAGCTGCTCCTCACGAAGAAGACGCGCGTAGCGGGTTCGATACCATTCAGCATCAAAGCGGCCCCAGACCGGAGGTCTGTTGCCGGAAAAGGCTGGAGAAGCAAGAATATAGTCTTTCAAACTCATGACGACCTTGTTCCCCCACGCGTCTTTGTCTTTGACGATTGAATGTTATCAGCCCTGCTGAAGCCGACGGCTCTGCCAGAGGTCATGGAAATTGATGGGCTGGATATTCCCAACAGGAAAACCAGCTTCCCGGACGGCATTGAGCATTGCTGCCCGGGCCGAGGGGAAAAGATATTTCGGAGCTTCGACGAGAAGAAGCGGCTCTGCAATAGCCTGCGTCATTGCTCCTGAAAGACCAAAAAGGCCCGCATAAGCAATATGGATTTCATAGAGCACGCGAGGAGCAGGGGCATTCGGGACCGGAGCGGCATCCAGACCCTGAGCGCGGATGACCAGAGTAACCTCGAAGCTTGGCTGTCCGCCGCCGGGGAGTTGCCGGGCCGTCACATCTACGGTCATGCCTACATGAGGTTGAGCCGGGATGTCACGATAGATGTCAGGAGTGTTCTGAACGTCAATGGACAGGGTACGAAGATACTGGGAGCCAACAACCAGCCCAGGGCTGGATTCACGGGGCACAGAACTTCCGGACGCGCCCTGAAGTGTATCTGCATGATTGTGATCGTTCATCCTGACCTTACCTGTAATCTGCACAACACAGTCTGCGTTGTCATTTGAAAACGCAGGACAATGACATAAGCCTATCTTGTGTCATGAGGGGGGAATTTTGGCTACCCAATGGCTTTCTAAATCAGACTATATTAACCGTCCACGCAGTATTCCGAGTGCCGGAAGTGGCGTCCACCGCCTTGGAAGTTCTGCGCGGGCGATCCGACGAATATGGTAACTGGGTGGCGGCTGTTGCTCACCCATCAGGAAGTAAGCGTATGCCCGGACCTGCGATGTCCGCCACTGGCAGTCTGACTCTGCGGCTTCGCGCGAGACATAAATGTCTGCAATGATCGTGCGTTTCCCCTGTGATGCGATTACGGCCCATAAAATGTCGGCTTTTGGCAATGCCGGGCGGAGTGGTATGACTTCAGGCACGGCGGTCCCTTTCAGTAAAATACTGGGAATGTTATCGCCTTAACGGAACGTCAGCATCGGTGCTTGGTTATGTCCCGTGACAAGAGCACACCATGAGTGCTGACAGGAAATCAATCCTCCTGAGGGCGTCTTGCCGCCCTGCAGGCAGCACGATAGGACTTCCCCATGCTGAGACTTCTTTTTATCGTTATTTTTCTGGCTGCCCTGATCGTTTTTGCTCTGAGTAATACTGATCTTGAACCAATCTGGCTGATTTCTTTCGGCTGGCATCTTTCGGTGGGAACCCTGGCACTTGGCATCGGTGTTGCTGGCCTGATTTTTGGCTTCCTGACTGGCTGGGTTGGCGAACTGCGGCAGCGTTCGCGCGCTCGCCGGTCTGAAGCACATGTTCGCACGCTGGAAAGCCAGTTGGTGGAACTGCACCAGCGGCTTGACCGTCTTCAGACTCCTCCTGTTGCCACAGCAACGACAGTCCCCTCATCTGAAAACCGGATCTGATTATCACCATGTCCAAGAGAACCAAGCTGATTGCTGCTTTTGATACGAATAGCCGGTCACAGGCAGAAGAGTGGTCCGTGACCCTCGGCAAGACGGTCGATGCCATCAAGCTTGGGCTTGAGTTTACTTACGCCTGTGGTCTGGATGCGGTTCGGGCGGTCTCGACAGGTCACCAACTCTTCCTGGACCTCAAGCTGCACGATATTCCCAACACGGTTGCTTCCGGCCTCTCAGCGCTCGCACCTTTACGACCTGCCCTGACGACCATTCATGCCTGTGGTGGAGCAGAGATGATTTCCCGCTCTCGCGAAGCGCTGGAAAAGGCATTCCCAGATGAAGTGCATCGTCCTCGCCTGCTTGCCGTTACTGTTTTGACGAGCATGGACGACGCTGGCCTTCGTGAAACCGGCGTGAATGCTACGCCGCAGGAACAGGTGCTGCGGCTTGGAAAACTGGCAATCTCAGCGGGAGCGGATGGACTTGTCTGCTCGGCTCACGAAATTGCGCTTCTGCGTGATGCTCTGGGCGACAAACCTGTTCTGGTTGTGCCTGGTATCCGCCCTGCTGGCAGTGCCTCCAACGATCAGAAACGGATCATGACACCGACACAGGCGGCTCAGGCTGGCGCTGACTGGATTGTTGTCGGGCGTCCCATCACACGCGCTCCTAACCCTGCTCTCGCAGCTCAGGAGATCATGGCTGAGCTTGCCAGCGCATGATCGGTGTCAAGATCTGCGGTGTGCGGGATGTTTCAACCATGCAGCTCTGTGCCGGTTTGCAGGTCGATTGGGTTGGTTTCGTCTTTTATCAGGCCTCTCCGCGTTATGTGACACGCGAGCAGGCTAAGATTTTGAATGATAGCGCGCCTTCCTGTTCCATGGGCGGGCCTGTGCGCGTCGGCTTGTTCGTCAAGGCCGATGACGAAGCAATCGAACAAACTCTTCAGTCTGTGAAGCTTGATGTTCTGCAGATCTACGACACTGAAGAAAGAGCGAAAGCCATAAGGGAACGTTTTGGTCTCCCTACATGGCTTGCGAGAGGTGTAGCTTCATCGTCTGACCTCCCTTCCCGTTCTGAACTTGATGGGTATGTGATTGAGGCTCCGCATCAGGAAGGAGACGGCCGTCCAGGTGGTTTAGGGCGTACATTTGACTGGACATTGACCAAAAGCTGGTCTGCCCCAGCGTTCTGGATGCTGGCAGGAGGCCTGAACCCTTCCAATGTTGGTAATGCATTGCAGGCCAGCGGAGCGCCTGCAGTAGATGTATCTTCGGGGGTGGAAGATAGCCCTGGCCATAAGTCTCACGATTTAATCAAAAAATTTGTCGAAAAGGCGCGTTTTGGGGGTTGATCTCCGAAAGAGCTTTTCGTAAATACCACCTCGCTCGACAGGAGAGATGGCCGAGCGGCTTAAGGCGCACGCTTGGAAAGCGTGTGTACGTTAATAGCGTACCGTGGGTTCGAATCCCACTCTCTCCGCCAGCGATACCCCCACCATTAGTGACCCTTATTGACCAAAGGCTGCAATTTCTGCCCCTTCCCTCAACTTGGTTTGTGTCCACTAGTGATCGGAACAAATCATAAACAAAGTGCTGATGGGGGTGTCGGTTCTGACAAACGGAACTGTGCGGAAACCGTACTCAGAGTGTCATACTTCAGTACCGATCAGGCAAGGTTGGTGATGGAGATCAGCCAACCTTCACTGTGTGGTTCTTTTGGGACGGCTAGTTCGGATATTGGTTGTCCCGATCAAATGTTCCGGATGCATTTTCTGGAGGGGGTGGAGGACGACAGCCATCTGGGGGAGGTGGGCGGTGGGCCTGATCATCCATTGGCGGTGGCGGGGGTCTGTTTCCCATTTGACTGTTATCAGGCGGCGGCCCTCTTCTGTCTCTATCAGGAGGTGGGCCACATCTATGATCTTGCGCTTTATCGTTGCCCGACTCTTTGTCATCATTTCCATAAGATGGAGCCGCCTGACTCACGGTTGTATAAGTCTGTCCGTTATAGACAGTGGAACTCTGAGCAAGCGTAGCCGCAGGAAGCAATAGTCCTGCCGCCAGAAGAAATTCACCGTATCTAATTAGCATAACTCACTCCAAATCGACGGTGTTATCTACGGCTTGTGGTGAGAAGCTGCAGTTAAGAATGGCAACGCCCTGTTTCAGGGCATTGGGCTTATCAAATGTTATTCAGTGTGAAGGCTTTTGTAGAAAAACCTGTGTAGTGGTGGGTGATCGTGGTGCATCCAGGTCGGTTGTTTCATCCTGAATAATTTTTATACCGCAATGAATGCTCAATGAGTCTGGTAAAGATCACCATCGATCTTGTCACAGTTGGTGTGCTTATGTCTGGAATATCTACTCAGCGATCTTTCGTTACCAAATTGATCGTTCGTTTGTGGTAAGACATGGTTTTTCAACAATAAGTTTGAGAAGCGAACACCTGATCGGTCATGATAGTTTTGAAGGTGCAGCAACTGGTATGCGCGAGAATGATACAGTTCATACTGCGGCTGAAGGAAAAAATTGCATGTTGTCGCGAGGGCTGATGTCTTCTGGGGAGCCTTCTAAACAAAAAACCGTTCTGAAACGCAGGCCATCGTCTGGCCCCCAATGGATTGGCAGAGGACTTGTCAGTCTAGCTTTGGCTTGGACTTTTGCCCATTTCGTGACGCTTGGTTCACCACTCTGGGGACCTGGCACTCGGCATGATGCCGTGATTTTCGGACAGATGATTGCAGTGGGTGTGTTTCCCATATTGTTTCTGATTGCATTCGGGATGAAAATTTTTTTGCGTGGCACTATTGTCGTTGGGATCGCCTGCCTCATTGCAGCATCTGGCTTAATGATAAATCGCTGATGCAGGATACTCTTCGTACGCGCATGGGATGGCTCCATGCATGGATTGGGTTTTCAGCCGGACTGCTTCTTTTTTTTGTTTTCGTGACAGGCAGTCTTGCAGTCTTCGATACCGAGCTAACGCGATGGCTTCAGCCGGAAGTTCCGCCGCAAGCAGCGCCCTTCTCTGTTCAGGCTCTTGATCGCACATTGCCTGATGTCCAGTCTCTGCTGAGACAAGGGGAAAAGCCTTTTATAACATTGCCTTCAGCGCGTGACCCCGTCATGCGTGTCCAACACCATGACGGCTACGAATTTCTGAATGTTCCCTTCAATCCTGAGACAGGTGAGCGGATTAACGCGCGTGCTACTGCGGGGGGAACATTTTTTTATGACCTGCATTACACGATGCGGACGGGGCTGTATGGCGAAACCCTCATCGCCTTTGCTGGCCTAGCACTTCTGGTCACAGTAGGGTCCGGTATCATCATTCATCTGAAAGGGCTGATACCGGACCTTCTGCTCTTTCGGCCGTTTGCTGCAAGACTGAGAGCTTGGCTGGATGTCCATATCCTTGCCAGTGTCCCCTTTCTGCCCTTTGTCATCATGATGGCTTACACGGGTACCTTTATTCGTGCCCGTACGATTTTCCCGCCTGTGTCCTATATAGCGTCGTTTGAGGCGCTTTTTGCGACCCATCCCTCCCCCGATGTCCCTGCAAAAGAAGAAAGGCTAGAGATTCCTCTGCTGCCTTCCCTGCCTCCGTTGCTGTCACAATCTGAGCAGATCTTGGGCATCGGACAGGTCGGGCATATTCTTTTTCTGAGTGATAGCATTCTGTTCACGCGGACTGATATGTCTGGCCCGCTTCTGACGCGCGAACATGTCGATTTCAGTCCGAGAGATGGCCATTTTCTGCGCCATGTTCTGCTTCCTACCCCTGTGACGCATGCGCAGCAGTTGATGGAAGGTCTTCATTTTGCCCGTTGGACAGGTTCTGGATTGCGCTGGATGTATTTTCTATCCGGCGTTCTGGGGGCAGTCATGTTCGGGAGCGGATCTGTTATCTTCCTGATGAAGCGTCGCAGACAATCCGGGGAACGTATTATGTTTCGTATTGCCGAAGGGCTTACGATCGGGGCGCTTCCAGGCTTCCTTCTGGCAACACTCACATTTTTCTGGGCCAATCGTTTGTTGCCAGTCTCCCTGACGTCTCGTCCTCTTGCTGAAGTTCACAGCTTTTTTGTTATGTGGTGTTTTAGTGCTTTAGTCGGGCTTCTATTGTGCCTGTGGGGAAGATCGACACTTGGGTGGAAACTACAGTTGGGCCTGCTTGGGGTATTGGCGATACTCCTCACGCCTCTTGATCTACTGACACGATCTGGAGTGTCTGTTTTCCATGCTCCAACGGTTTTTGCGACGACGGATCTCTGCGCCCTTCTTCTGGGGCTGATATCGTTTCAGATGGTTCGTCGACTATGATCATTGTTCTTTGCATCCTGCTCTGTAGTGCAGGGTTGGTCATGCAGGCGCTCTGTGAGCCAAAAATGCTCCGGTTCGCTAAACTGTTCCAATACAAGGCCTCATATCACGTTCGAATAGGACGCTTTATGTCTCTTTGTCTTGCGTTTCTCTGTTCGTTATGGGCGGAACCAAAAACAGCTATTGTTGTGTGGGCAGGATCTTTTTCATTTAGTGTCATAATTGTAGCGATAGGCTGGGCTGTTTTCTCTCGCTACAGGGAAGCTTTTCGATCATAGGTTTCCCCCGAAAAGAGCCTGCTGGCGGGCAATTTTATCGAAATACTCACCTAATAGATCCCTTTATCCTTCGGGGTGTTACGGCCTGAAAAAATAGTGTCGGACAGTATGTTTTTTAATGTTCGACCAAGAAAAATACAGGGGCTGCATATCTCCCTTAAGCCAAGGCTCGAAGAAATCCGAATAATTCCCTGTCATGGGATTAGCAGACTGACCAGGGAAATTCAGGAATAGAGAGTTATCCCAGCTTCCTACATCACAAACCATCAGAAAACTTGCCCCACCCGTCGTGGCATAGGGATTTTGACTTGTATGGTATGGATTATACCACCGAGCCATGATCGTATATGGATCGCCACCACTCCCATAATTTTCCCCGCCAATGTTTGGAAATGCATTTTGGATAGAGGTCAGGTTGCCCAGAACATGCCCCAGAGTAACGGTGTGAAGCGCTCCCCATTTCCAGGATGCGGGTAATGCGCCAAGGCGTGATGTCAGTTCACTGACTGCCTTTTGAAGGCATCTTGAGAGTATCTCATCCCTGACACTTTGAGCGTTATTCCCGAAATGTTTTTCCGGAGACCGGAGCAACGCAAGCTGGACCGACGGACTCAAAGGCGCCGGAAGCAGATCGTGTAGTTCTGAGGGGATGATAGCAGCATGAATAGCCACGCAGAGATGCGTCCACCAGACTTCATAAAGTGCTGCTGCCGGACTGTCGTGATCTATCTTTCCATTCCAGTTTTTCAGAAGCTGGTAAGCAAATTTTGTTCCCTCACTTTGTTCGGGCAGGAGTTTTATGACCTGAAGGGCCAGTTGCGAAACTGTATCATGCTGCAAGTCAGCACTCTCCTGCACTGTTCCATGACTGGTCGCATCAAGAACCTGAGCGACTCTTTCATAGCGGAACGGCTCACTCCATTCGTAACTGACCTTGCGGTTTTTTTGTGAATAACCCGGCGGCAGGTTCATTTGGTTAGATGTTCCAAACCATCCATTTGCAGGGTTGAAGCTAGATGGAAGATTATCCATCGGTTGCAGGCCTTCCCAGTCATAGAGGCCATCGCCCGGTGCGGGCATCATGCCGTCATGGTGCTCGGCTCTCTGTGGAAGTCCACCAGCTGCGTGCCAGCCAATATTTCCCTGCCCGTCTGCATAGGTGAAGTTCGTCGGGCTGGTGTGTGCACGTAAAGCCTCACGAAAAGACGTCCAGTCGTGAGCAAGATTGATGCCAATATTGGCCAGTAGTCCGTTGGCGCCCGGATAGAGCCATGTTGCGGAGACGGCAACGGCACGAGAGCGCTCTGGATCTTCGGAAATAACAGGACCTTGTGCTGCAAAGCGTACCGTAACAGACTGGTCTTCTGAATTCCGCACAGCGATACGGACGATTTCTTCCTGCATCTTGCACCATTGGCCACGATGCCAGTATCGGCTCGGATCATCCGTGTGTGTTCTAAGGATGAAAAGATCTTCCTGATCGATGTGGAAGTTGGTTCGGCCAAATGCAATATGGTCATTATGCCCCTGCATGACACCTGGCATACCCGGAGAGCCTGCTCCGATAACATCCAGGCCGGGAGCTGTCAGGTGAATGACATGTCGTGGCCCGGGAGCGCCAAAAGCAAGATGTGGGTCATTGGCCAGAATTGGTCGACCTGTCGCAGTTCTGTCAGACGCAACCACCCATGAGTTGCTTCCTTCATTATTCTTCCGATGAGAAGGATCGCCTTGAAGGGTAGCTGCGCGGATTTCTCCTAATGGGAGCCGCTGTTGTAGTACGCCGAGATGGCCCAGATCTTGCTCCGAAAAGCTGTGGACATCCAATCCAGGTAAGGGCTGAGGCGTATAGGCTGGTTGAAGAGGTGTGACGAAATCATCATAGGAGAGTGCGCCCCGAGCGGCGAGACGCGCACGACGAATTTCCAGGTCTGTGTTGCCGGTCACTTCAGCCCTGATCCGGACAAGATCGTAGACGCTCCATTCCAGTGGTTCGTATTCAAAGATCGAAAATTCTGCTGGAAGATGCTCAGGATTGTCTTTTACGCTCCGGATATAGGCATTGATTCCGGCTACATAGGCGTGAGCCGCATCTTGTACGGTTGAGTGATAGGCCGCCAGTTCTGCATCAGCATCGCCACGAAACAGGAAAAGTCTGTTGGCTACGTCACTTGCAACAAAGGCTTCTCCAAAAACCTCTGCCAGTCGACCCAGAGATTGGCGATGGCTGAAATCCATTTGCCAAAGACGATCTTTTGCAACGAGATAGCCGTTTGCGAAATAGGCATCTGCAATAGAGCCAGCTTTAACATGAGGAATACCCCACTTGTCTTCCAGAACCTCGAAGGGGGCATTCAGACCCTCCAATCCTTGAATACTCTGCGCCTGCGCTCTTTCTGGTCGATCAAATATCGTAACCGCAACAGCTGCACTCGCCATTAGAAATGATCGACGGTTCAGTGTCGGATGAGGAACGGACATTGATGGATCCTGATCATTTTTGATGTCGCAGGCTTGTTTTTATCGCAGACAAAAGCTTTCGCGATGAATGAAGCATGCGAAGTAGAATTGTTTCTGTTGTAAAATCAGTGGCCAGCAAGATCTATTAATGAGAATTTTGTTTCTGTTAACCTTAGGTTATGGCGATCAGAAGCAATGCTTCTGATCGCAAATCTGCACTTAGGTGTGCGATGTCAGCCCCAAATCGCGGGCTGCTTCCGTTGCGATATCATGGCGAAGCTTGACCACGCTGTGCCCTCCGGATGGATGCACACGGTTGGTGAGGATCAGTACGTAGCTGTCACTGTCTGGATCAATCCAGAGAGACGTTCCTGTAAAACCCGTGTGGCCAAAGGAGTGATGCGAGAAAATATCGCCTCTGGGTGTCGAATAATGCGTTGAAATGTCCCAACCCAAACCGCGTAAATCAACCTTTCCTGCAGGTTGTTGAGGGGTAGCCATGAGCAGGAGAGTCTCGCGCTTTAGTGGAAATGTACTGGGGCGCCCTGCCAGCCGATCAAGCAATGCCTGCGCATAGAGGCACATGTCATGGGCGTCTGAAAATAGGCCTGCATGACCTGCCACGCCTCCCATTCTTCGGGCTGTTGGATCGTGAACAACTCCACGTAAAAGAACATTTTTCTCGTCGTATTGCGTAGGAGCAATCACTGGCTTCAAGGATGTATCTGGAAGATAGCCAGACTGTGTCATTCCAATTGGGGTCAGAATATTTCTGCTGACATAATCGTTGAGAGCAAGGCCGCTGACCTTTTCAACAATCAGGCCAAGGGTGATGAAATTGATATCACTGTAAACGAATTTTTCAGCAGGAGGATTAGCCAGAGGGGACGTCATGGCGCGACGGACTGCCTCCGGCTTTCCACTCCAAGCGTCTTCCAGCGGGAGGTCCGCAGGCAAGCCGGAATAATGTGTCAGAAGAAGGCGGAGGGTGATGCTGCGTTTACCATTGATCCCAAACGCAGGGAGATAGCAGGTAACAGGGTCATCAAGATGCAGGTCCCCTTGTTCTACTAATTGCATGACAGCCAGAGCTGTCATTGTCGGCTTGGTCAGGGACGCCATATCAAAATGCGTCTCCCACGTCATTGGTTCCTGCTGGGGAACCAATGCTCGGTTGCCGTAGACATATCTATGAACAATCTGTCCCTCGTGACCGATGGCGACAACTGCCCCTGGGGCTTGACCATCTCGTATGGCTGTTCTGACCAATTGATCAACGTCCGCGAACTGAGCCTGTCGCGGCCGAGCACACGCTGTAAGCATCGAGCAGGTAAGTGCCATGCTGCTGGTCAGGAAAGCTCTCCTGCCTAAACCTTCTTGAGGCAACATCATCATGGCCGTTTCTCCAGCGTTTAATTCTTACGATTTCGAAAGAAGGAGGAGAGTAACTGGCCTGAGATGAAGTGCAAGCGTCCATGACAGGGGAAATTTCAGGGATGAGCGGAGCGGTATGTAAAGTGTCCCACAACCTTATGAAGCTGCTGTGCCTCATGCTTGAGGTTGTGGCTGGCTGTTGTGGTTTCCTCAACCATTGCGGCATTGTGCTGTGTTGCCTGATCCATGGCACCGATCCGGCTATTGATACCGGAGAGGCTTGCGGCCTGATCGGTGGCTGCCGAGGAAATACTTTCAACCAGAGACGTAATACGACCAACATTGGTCGTGATGGCGCTAATTGCCTGATTGGCCTGGGCTACTAGCCCTACGCCTTCAGCGACCTTGGTGCCAGAAACGGAAATAAGGGCACGAATTTCTTTTGCAGATGTAGCGGAGCGATGGGCAAGATTGCGGATTTCAGTGGCGACTACTGAAAATCCCGCCCCAGCTTCCCCTGCGCGTGCTGCTTCGATTCCGGCATTAAGGGCAAGAAGGTTTGTCTGAAATGCCATTTCCTCCATCAGACCAATTGTTGCCGCCACCTTTCCTGAAGATGCTTTGATGCCTTCCATGGCATTATTGGCCAGTAGCATGACTTCCGCGACAGCTATAGCTTCGTCGCGTGCGCCCGATGCGGCAAGTCTGACATCATGTACGGCCTGAGCCGTTTCCTGAACTTTGGTCGTTATCGAACTGACAGCCGTAGCGGTCTCAGCAAGATTGGCAGCCTGTTGTTCTGTTCGTGCGGCCAGATCATCGGCAGCGGACGATATTTCTGCTGTCCCACTGGCAATGACCGAAGCTCCATCTGCAATCTGTTCTACAGACGAACGGTAATTGGTAATCAGAGCGTTGAAGTTGAACCGGAAATCCTCAAATTTTTCTTGAAATGGTTCAGGAAACGAGAATGTCAGGTCGCCGGTTTTGACAATCTCCATGCCTGCACAGATCTGTTCGATTGTGTCACTTTGAATCTGGCGAATTCGGTTGCTTTCTTCTGAGAGACGCATTTGGGCCTGAGCGGCTTCACGAGCTTCTCTTGCTGCGTTTTCCTGCGCTTTGATACGGTGCTGACTGCTGTTTATGAACTTGAGAAGGGATTTGGCGAGCCGACCTGCATCGTCGAACCGATCACCGTAAGGAACACGGGACTCAAAGTCCCCATCTGCAACCTTTTCAGTTGCGTCGGTAATTCTCTCAAAGGGAACGGCAATAATGCGAATTGCGAAACTGCCGATCACCAATGTCAGGATGATCTGAAGCAGGACACCGCAAAGCTGTGCGATAATCTGGGCCCCTCCGTAGTGTGCAAGAAATCTCTTGCACACTTCATCGACAACAAACTGCACGGCAGAAACGACGAGAAGGGCCGTGATGATGACCCGAAGTTTCTGTCGGATCGGAGCTTTCGTTTCAATCCAACGGAGCAAGGGAAGGTCTCCCGAAAATATAATGGCAGCCGTATATGGGTCAGCACGACTTCCAGAACCCGGAAGAAATCTAGAGACAGTTTCTTAATTTATCCTGAATGGATCAGGCAGTTTTTTTCCATCATGCAGAGGGATTAAAGGGCTCCTTCGCTGAGCATTTCTCCTTCTGCTGTGATGCGGAAATCTGCCGTGCCTTCAGTGACCAGGAGGCGGCTGTATTCGCATGCGCCCTGTCCCACGCAGGTGGTTACCCGCTTTATCCGCATCAATGCTGTACCCGGATCCACCTTGAGCCACTCGGCAACATTCTGAGAAGCTCGGGAAAGGCCAATGGAAACATCGGCGTGACTGATTCGAAACTTGAATATGTCCTGAAGGATTGAGGTGGACGTTGTGCGGCCCGCCAGTTCCGGTGTGACCATTCTGACAAGTGACGCCGGATAGAAAACTTCCGTCACACCCAGAGGCCCCTGCTCGGAACGATAACCGCGCCGGATGAAAAGAGCGTCGTCCTTCAGGGACAATGCCTTTGCAACTTCTTCGGGTGGTTGTCTCATCCTGTAATCAAGCAGCGTCATTTCAGGGCTTAAACCCTTGCCCGCCAGGATTTCAAAAAAGGAATGAATGGTCTGCTGTCGGCCTGGTCGATGCAGTGCTCCGACAAATGTGCCTCGCCCGTGCTGGCGAACAACGACATCCCGTTCCGCAAGGTAGGAAAGGGCCTGCCGAACGGTAATACGGCTCACCCCATACATCTGGCACAGCTCTGCCTCTGAAGGCAGGCGATCCATGAAGCGACTGTCCTTTCCGATCAGCCCGGAAATATGGTGCCCCACCTGAAGATAGAGAGGGGTTGGACCATTCGGATCCAGATCTGACGAAAAGACAGCATGAGGCATAAAGAAAAAATCCGGGGAACGTTTCACTTTTGGATTGAACGAAGATCGCTGAGGCGGTAGTAGGACGTCTTATAACAACTTAATACGTCTTTGCCGATTCATGTGTCGTCTCCTTGTCTGACCCATGAGGCATCTGTGTCACTTCGGGCGTCTCCGTATCGTTTGAGAGCTTCTTCCATGCGCGCTTCGACCTTCCTGAGTACAGCCGTTATCGGCAATCTGTTTTGTGTGGTAGCCTACGCCGCTCCTGTTGCAGATACAAAACACGCTGCGGAGAAACGGCATTCTCCCTCCCCTCGCAAGAGTATAAAAGCTGCACAGTCACGACCGGAGGTTATCCGTGTCGCGGCGGAATCAGTAGCCGGCGGCCGTATGGTCCCGCAGAATGGCACCAAATCCCGTAGCGAAATTACTCAGGCGTATATCGCTAAACAGGCCCCTACCCCGAACGTCTTCAAGCTTCTTGGTAATCTTCCGGGAGCCAATGTTGCGAGCGCCGATCCATTCGGGATGGTGAGCGGCAATATGACGATCCGGGGCATGAACAGCGATCAGATCGGCTTCACGGTTGAGGGCGCTCCCCTGAACGACATTGGTTCGTACATGGCATTCCCAACGGAATGGGTAGATTCTGAAAACCTCAACGAAGTGACGATGCAGCAGGGTTCCGCTAATCTTGATTCGCCAGTGATTGGCGCATCAGGGGGCATCGTGACAATGAACCTGATCGATCCCTCCCATAAAATGGGTGCGACTATCGCCGGATCATTCGGTTCATACAACACCCATCGTGAATATGTCCGCCTTCAGAGTGGTGACATTGGAAATACGGGGATGCGTGCCTTTGTAGCCTGGTCCCATCTGGAAGAACCGCATTTCCGTGGTGCAGGCGACGACCATAAGCAGCATGTCGATGCCAAACTGGTAAAAGACTGGACGAATGGCAGCCGCAGCACAGTCGCCGTAACGTTCGACGATTCCATGAAGGTCGCCTATCTCAATCCAAGCCTCTCAGCCTGGCAGAAATATGGACGTGGAGCCAATTACACAGAGGCTTTCTCCCCGACGGACACTAAATACTGGAAGCTTCATCAAAGTCCGTATCGCGTTCTTATCCTGAGTGCGCCTCAGAATATTGTTGTGAATGAAAAGTTAGGGTTTGATTTCACACCATATTTCTATTGGAACTCGGGTACGATTGCCTCCGCATCTCTGCTTTCTGAAAATTCCATTTATTCAGGAACGCAGAAATACAGCATCGATCTGAATGGAAATGGCACCACGACCGACAAGGTCATGATGTATACGCCATTTGGAACGCCGTACGTGTATCGCCCAGGACTTGTCTCCAAGGTTCATTATACCGTGGGGCGTCACACGCTTGTTTTTGGTTACTGGTTCGATTGGTCCCGTCAACGGATGGTCAATCCTTACAGCACTGTGGGAGAAAATGGTGGCCCTGCGAATGTGTGGGGCTATCTGGGGAATGTTAAGCTATCAGACGGAACGCGGCTGGCCAGCTATGACAATCTGACGATCACGCGTGTTAATACCCTGTTCTTCGGCGATACATTTAATGCGCTGCATAACCGTCTGTGTGTGGAAGCCGGAATCAAGGAATCCATGGTGACGCGTATCGGCTATAACTATCTGCCGGGCGCACAGTATCGCACGAGCATGAATGCAGCCGTTGCGACCCCCAATCTGGGAGCACGTTATCGGATCGACAGCCACAATCAGGTCTTCGCCGATGTGGCAACCAATTTCCGAACCCCGACCCTGAATGCGCTTTACAACACATACAGTGCTTCCACGGGCAAAGTAGCAACGCTGGCCAATCCGTCCCAGAAGACGGAGTATTCCATTTCCGAAGAGTTGGGTTATCGCTATCAGGGCGATGTCCTGAACGGTTCCATCACGTTCTTCAATTACAACTTCACGAACCGTCAGGTCTCCACGCAGGTCACGATCAACAACGCGCAGATTACCCAGAACATCAATGCAGGTGGTCAGACGTCTCGGGGTGTTGATGTAGAGCTGGGTCTTCGCCCCTGGCATCATTTGCGTCCTTACGTCTCCGCTGAATACCTGCATGCGACGATAGATAATAACTATCAGGTCGGCTCAGATTACCTGCGAACTGCCGGCAAGACTGCTGTTCGTAGCCCGAATGTTCAGGCCTCCGTTGGCCTGGATTATGACGACGGAACCTATTTCGCGGGTTTTGCCGTCAAGTATGTCGGCCGCCAGTTCTCGACGTTCATGAACGATCAGGCCATGCCGGGGTATGTGAACGCCGACATGAATTTCGGGTATCGTGCGCCAAAGATCTTCCATACGCATCCGGAAATCAGGCTGAACCTCATGAATGTTGGTAACAACAAGTACCTTTCCGGTGTAGCGGGCGTGGCTGCGTCTTCACGGGCATCGCAGGGCGTCTATGGTAGCACCATCGCGGCTCAGGGCTCCCCGACTTATTATGTTGCTGGCAGCTTTGCGGCGCTTGTAACCGCCAAGATTGATCTCTGATTAGTATGTTGCGACAGCATCTGGATCGGTTTTTCGGGCTCACGGCTAGCGGGACGACTGCTGGCCGTGAGGTTGTTGCGGGCCTGACGACCTTTGCCGCAATGGTTTATTGCGTGGCGGTCAATCCGATGATCATGGCAGAAGCCGGGATGGATCGTGCCAGTGTGCTGAGTGCGACATGCTTCATCGCAATTTTCAGTACGACGTTGATGGGGCTGCTTGCCAATCTCCCCCTCGGTGTTGCGCCCGCCATGGGCTCCAATGTCGTTTTTGCGATCATTCTCGTCAAACAGATGGGCGTTCCCTGGCAATCTGCACTGGCGCTGGTGTGTCTGACGGGTGTGATCTTCATGGTCATGAGCCTGACGCGCCTTCGCGAGAGGATTGCGCACGATATCCCCGATACACTCCGGATCGGGATTCAGGTCGCGGTTGGGCTGGTCATCATGTTCATTGGAATGCGAAATTCCGGTTTTGTCGTTCCGAGCCCTTCGACCTTTGTAACCATGGGGCCGATCACCAGCCCAAAAGTCCTGATGACGCTGGCCGGGTTCATTCTAACACCTGTTCTGGTTGCACGGCGTGTGCCTGGCGCTCTGATCCTGTCCATTATCGCTCTGACGATTGTGGGTCTTTTCCTGCCGGATGGAAAAGGCGGCACCGTCACGCGCTGGCCGGAACATGTTTTTGCCCTGCCACAGTGGCCGCGCGCTACTGCCTTCCAGCTACAGCCGTTCTACCTCGTGCAGCACATTCTTTATGTGCTTCCGATGCTGTTTTTCTTCCTGTGCACGGAGCTTTTCGGCACTCTGGCCAATCTGCTGGGCGTCGTAACGGCTGCCGGGATGGTTTCGAAAAGCGGTCGTATTCCCCGTGCCCGGGAGGCGTTCATTACGGACGCGGCAGGGAGTATTCTGGCGCCATTACTGGGGACGTCCATCGTGACGGTCTATTCAGAGTCCATCACGGGGGTGCATGCCGGGGGCCGAACCGGCCTGACCGCTCTGGTGATCGCGGGTGGGTTTCTGGCAGCCCTGTTTCTGTGGCCACTGTTCATGATTATTCCGCCACAGGCCACCGCCCCCTCCCTCCTGATGGTTGGAATGATGATGTTTCAGGGCGTTCGGCATCTGGATTTGTCAGATCTTCGGGAGAGCGCACCAGCCGCGTTGACATTCATTATCGCTCTTCTGACGGGCAATCTTATCAACGGCATGGCCATTGGAACCTTCTCCTATACGGCCATGGCTCTCGCCACAGGACGCGGACGTGCCATCCCGCCCGTCGTGTGGGGGCTTTGCGTCATCTTCATTCTGTTCTTCGTTGTTTCCGCCCGAATGCACGGCCATCACGCCTGAGAGGACCCATCATGTTTTTAAAATCAGGCCTGCCGGCCCTTCTGCTCGGGCTCGCCTCTCTGCTTCCCTTTCGTGCGCAAGCGGCCTCCGATCCCAATTACATTATCATTGACAATGATTTTGCAGGGCCCGGCGGCACCAATATCCAGTCTGTCATTCCGCTCCTTGGACAGCCTGACAAGGCAACACTTCTTGCGTTTACCGTTGTAGTTGGTGATGGCTGGGAAAATGAAGCCGTGGCTCATCTGTCCCGTTTTCTGGATATCGCCGGAACGCCCTCAGTCATTCCTGTGGTTCCGGGGGCGACGCAGCCTCTGGTCAATTCGCGGGCACGACTTCTGGCATGGGAAAAATCAAACGGAAAAATGCCGTGGAAAGGAGCATGGCGAGGAGATGCGCCTGACTTTCAGCCGCCTGTAAAGGTTCTGAAGGAAGGTTCGACAGAACGGAAGACGCTCCCTGAAACGGCAGCTCTTTTCCTGATCCGAGAGGTCCATGCACATCCGCATCAGGTAACGGTCCTCGCCGCGGGTCCACTGACGAACGTCGCTCTGGCGATCAAGCTGGATCCAGATTTCGCATCGCTTTGTCGCCGTCTGGTATTCATGGGTGCAATCGTGGATGGAAATCTCGCGCAGGTGACGGAAAGTGCGGATTACTACACAGACTTCAATCTGATGTTTGATCCGGAAGCCGCCAGCATCGCGCTTGAAGCGCCATTTCCAGAAGTGATCTCCATCGGAGCGGTCGCAAATCCGATCCGCATGACTCCCGACATTCGGGACAGAGCCACACAGACACCTGGCGCGGTTTCAGACTATCTGCGTCAGTATTTCCACCCTCAACCTATGTGGGATGAACTTGCCGCCGCGATTGCCGTAGATCCGACGCTTATTACACGCACTGTTACCGCTCATATGGACGTCGATCTCACGCACGGTCCGAATTATGGCTATGCGCATGTCTGGCCGGAAAGCACACGTCCCCATATTGGCGAACGTCCTGTGAAAATCGTGACCGCAGTTGATACGTCACGCTTCATCCAGACTTTCGTGGATGCGGCCAACCGGATGAATACGCATGGTTGATGTAAACTGCTCGCTGGCAGACCCTCACCTGCGGAGGCGCGCGGTTGATGCGGCTATGGGGCGTACGGAGTTTGATGTTCTGCTCTGTAATGGCCTTGTCGCGGATGTTGCGACCGGGGAGCTTCGGGAAGCTGATGTAGGTCTGGTCGGCTCCCTGATCGCCAGTACGCATCCTCGGGGTCAGCGTCAGGATGCCCTGAAAGTTTTTGATCTCAAGGGAGCTATTGTTGCTCCTGGCCTCATCGACGCGCACATGCATATCGAAAGCTCGATGATTACTCCGCGTGTCTACGCGCAGACTGTTGTTCCTCAGGGCACAACGACCGTCTGCTGGGATCCGCATGAGATCGGAAATGTCAGTGGTCTTGCGGGAGTTCGCTGGGCGATCGAGGCGACTAAGGGTCTTCCTCTGCGCATTCTGGTCGAAGCCCCTTCCTGTGTTCCGTCCGCTCCTGGCCTGGAGCGCTCCGGTGCGGTGTTCGATATTTCTGCCATGGAAGAGATGCTCTCCTGGCCTGAAGTGATTGGCGTCGCTGAAGTGATGGATATGCGCGGGGTTGTGAATGGCTCTTCGCGCATGAGCGGGATCGTCAACGCAGGCTGTGCAAGTGGAAAGCTGGTCTGCGGTCATGCGCGCAATCTTGGAGGCAGGGATCTTCAGGCTTTCATGGCAGCGGGCATTGAGTCAGACCATGAATTGACCAGCAAAGCTGATATTCTTGAGAAGCTTCGTTCAGGTATGACGCTTGAACTTCGCGTCTCGCATGAAAATATCCTGCCTGAAGCTGTCGCTGCTTTTGAAGACCTCGGCTGCGTTCCCCAGACCGTGACGCTTTGCACGGATGATGTTTTCCCAGACGATCTGTTGCGCCGTGGCGGCATGGTTCACCATCTGAAATGTCTGGTTGCTCTGGGTATGAAACCGTTGGACGTTCTGCGGTGTGCGACCTTGAATGCAGCAATGCGTCTGGAACGGCGCGATCTCGGATTGGTCGCAGCTGGCCGACGGGCCGATCTGGTGGTTTTCGACAATCTGAGCGATTTTACCCCTCTGGAAGTTTTTACATCCGGTGCGCATTCCGCTTCTCGCGGCGTGCTTCTGGCAGACCTCCCTTCCGAGTTGCCTGGCCTTCCTTTGAACACCGTCCGACGTTCGCCAGTAACAGCGGCCGATTTCAAAGTTTCTGTTCCGAACATGCAGAAAGTCCTCGTTCGTACGGTCCGTACGCCTCGTACAACCCGATGGGGGCAGAGGGAGGTGGAGGTTGAGAACGGGTATCTTGTGCTTCCTGCCGATACGGCGCTGATGGCGGTCTTTAACCGTTATGGAGAAGATAGTCCGCCCGGCCTTGGGGTGCTTGAAGGATGGGGGGACTGGTCTGCCACGATCGGTACCACCATTCTTCACGACAGTCATAATCTTGCGGTTTTCGGCCGCGACCCGGAAGATATGGCCCTTGTGGCAAACACGCTCATCGCTGGTGGTGGCGGAATGGCAGTTGCTCGCAATGGGCAGATCGTGGCGCATGTTCCTTTACCTGTCTGCGGGCTTCTGTCTCCTGAAAGCCCGGATGTGGTGGGAGAACAGTTTGCCGCCGTGCGAGAGGCTGCGGCGGCTGCTACGACATGGGATGGTCCAACGTCCATGATCAAGCTCGTAACCGGCGCTTCCCTTGCTTGTAATCCCGGTCCTCATGTCACGGATCTTGGTATTGCAGATGGCGGTACGGGAGAAATCTTTACCAACATGATTATTGAGACGGCCTTCTGATGCATTTCCCTCATGATGTCGTTGCCATGCGCCGCGCGTTGCACCGTTTTCCGGAGACAGCCTTTCTGGAGTATCGGACAGCTTCAATCGTCGCCGAGCGTCTTGCCGAACTGGGCTATGCCGTAAAAGTAGGCGCGGACATCATGTGCATGGAGAATGTTCGCGGTATTCCCTCAGTTCAGGATGTGGAGGCAGCGAAATCTGCGGCCCTCCAAGCCGGAGTCAGTCGGGAATGGCTGGATAAGATGCCGGCAGGACAGACAGCAGTCTGTGGTGAGCTTCAACGTGGAGAGGGGCCGGTTCTGGCACTCCGCTTTGATATGGATGCCCTGCCCGTTCATGAATCGGATGTCGGAGAGCATCGTCCAGCCGTTGCGGGATTTGCCTCTCAATGTGAAGGGCGGATGCATGCCTGCGGGCATGATGGTCATACCGCCATTGGCCTGGCTGTTGCAGAGCGCCTTGTCCATGTAAAATCCCAATGGACCGGCACGTTACGCTTTATTTTTCAGCCCGCGGAAGAAGGTGGTCGTGGGGCGCAACCCATTGTTGCCAGTGGCTTGCTGGACGATGTTGATGTGTTTCTGGCAGCGCATCTTGGATGTCAGCTTCCGAGTGGACAGATCGCCCTTTCTGCGGATGGCTTTCTGTGGGCTGAAAAATGGAATGTCACATTTACCGGGGTGGCAGCTCACGCAGCCATGTGCCCCGAAGAAGGGCGTAACGCTCTTCTCGCGGCGTCTCTTGCCGTGCCCGGCCTCTATGCCCTCCCGCGGGATGGTCAGTCTGATACCCGGATCAATGTCGGCCTTTTTCAGGCAGGGCGAACCCGCAACGTCATCGCGGATCATGCCTATCTTGAACTGGAACTGCGCGCTTCCGCTCAACAGGGGCTTCAGCGCCTGACGGAAGGAGCAAGACGAATGCTTGAAGGCGCTGCACTCAGTCAGGGCGTCCATGTTGACATTGACGTTTACGGAACAGCCATCAGTACCCAGTCGGACGATGCAATCATGAGGCGTCTTGAAGCGGCGGTTCACGAAACACGGGCTGGAACAGCGGTTCGGAACTGGCCTATTGGCGGTGGTGATGACGCCACTTTCATGATGCAACGGGTACAGGAGCGGGGCGGCCACGCAGGATATTGCCTGATCGGGGCTGATATTGCCGCCCCGCATCATGCAAGCTTGTTTGATTTCGACGAAAACGTTCTTGAAAGGGCCGTAAACCTTCTGGTTGCCTTCGTTGAGAGGTCTGCATGAGTACCCTGCCCTTCTGGCAGCACTTTGCGCCTGAGGAAGATCTTTCAGCGCCTTATACGGACCGTTTCAGGGTAAGGATTGGACCTCACAGACTGGATCTTCCTTTGCGGGTTCTCCCAGATGGACAGCAGGCTGTTTCCTCTTTGCTGGTGAATCAGGCTTCTTTTACCGTGATGGATGCGCTATCCGACAATCTGTCTGAAATCGCTCGTTCCCTGATGCCTGATCTGGTCGTCGGTATGCCAACGCTCGGTTTGGGTCTGGCTGCAACGGTTGCAAAGGCCTGTGGGCTTGAACGCTACGTCCCGTTAAGCACATCCCGCAAATTTTGGTATGATGACAGCCTTTCAGCGCCGCTGTCATCCATCACCAGCCCGGATAAGACCAAACGACTCTATCTGGATCCGAACCTGCTTCCCTTGCTTCGGTGTGCAAAGCGGATTGTCATCGTGGATGATGTTGTCAGTACGGGATTTTCTCTGGAGGCGGCCGTCAAAGTTCTGGGCAAGGCTGATGCCTCGCCGTATGCGGCTCTCTGCGTCATGACGCAGAGCCAGCGTTGGCAGGGTAAGTTTTCATTTCCTGTCATGAGCTGTTTTTCATCGCCACTCTTTGAACCATGTGATGGTGGCTGGGTTGAACAGGACTAGGTGCCCGCTGTTATGGTCTGAGGGCCTGCACAAGGGCGCGCAGCGCCTTCTGGGCCGCCTTGGTACCCCACTCTTTCAGAAGTTTCTTCCCGCTCGAACGGTGAGCAAGGGCATATGGGCTTTGCCGCACAGGCGGCATCGCTGAGACGTGATCTTTGAGGGAGGCCGGTAAGGACGGGAACGGATCAATATTCACAAGTTGGGTCAGCATGGCCACAGAGGTGATCTTGCAAGTCGGATGGGGTGTGTTGAGACAGACATAGGCACCTGTTCCATTTCCGGCCGGATCGTAGACTGCTTTCCATGTCACGGCCGGAACAGGAATACGGTTGGCTCCAATCGTTTTCTGGAAATGGTCTGGATCATATCCAGGGCCTGTCACGACGAAGATTTCGCCTTCCTGCTCAGCCCATCCTCTTACGGCACTTTCGACCCCTTCCCATGCTCCACGGTTTAATTCGGCTGTCTGGGGAACGATATTTGACAGCAGAAAAGACTGGTTCTGGGAGGTTGTGTCCGGTTCGTCTCCGCTCGGGGTCATGTGCCCTCGATCATAGCCAGAGGAGCGATAATCCGAGAGCAGCGCCTGCATGGTCCGGGGAAGCCGATCATCTGGCTGGAAACTGCCATTACGCTGTGTTTTTCGGGCGAGAGTGACGTTTTCTTCAGTCAGGTTTTCGGCGGACCAGAGCGGACTTTTGGTCTGTTCGGATATGAGAACCGCATAGCCATCATTGCACAGCAGGACTGTCCCGATTTTCTGGGTCTCTGACAGAAGAGCTGGCGGGGTATTGCCCGCGAAAAACTGGGGGCAGCTTGCGGCCTGCGCTGCATGAAGGATTGCCAACTCAAACAGCGCCCCCAAAACGATACGCTGTCCAAGCCCGATGTTCATGGTTTGATAAATCCTTCAGCTTTTTATAAGGCTGGAAAGGAATAATGATATTATCTTTCTAGAACAATATCATAGCGCGAAAATCAACCTGCGCTGAAGTGGGCGTTTGTCTAGGCTCAGGCCCCATTGATTTGATTGTGGAAATCTGATTCAGGCTCTGCGAGGAGACTGGAGATGAGCGACTTGTTTTGGCTGACGGATGAACAGATGGAGCGTCTGCGGCCCTTTTTCCCAAAGAGCCACGGCAGACCCCGCGTTGATGACCGCCGCGTGCTGAGCGGCATCATCTTTGTGCATCGGAACGGCCTGCGCTGGCGTGATACACCCCGAGAGTACGGTCCATATAAGACGCTCTACAACCGTTGGAAGCGCTGGGGCGCCATGGAGATCTTCGCCCGGATGATGGACGGTCTGGCTGCCGGAAAGGCAGAGCCCCAGACCATCATGATTGATGCGACGTATCTCAAGGCACACCGCACGGCTTCAAGCCTGCGGTTAAAAAAGGGGATCCAGGGCGCCTGATCGGTCGCCCCAAAGGCGGTATGAATACCAAACTCCATGCGGTCACCGATCAACATGGACGACCGCTGAGCTTCTTCATGACTGCGGGACAGATCAGCGATTATACCGGTGCCGCGGCTCTACTGGACAGCCTTTCTATGGCACAGTGGATGCTGGCGGACCGGGGTTATGATGCTGATTGGTTCAGGGACGCCTTGGAAGAGAAAGGGATAAAGCCCTGCATTCCAGGACGGAAAAACCGATAAAATACGACAAGTGGAAATATAAACGACGCAACCGTATCGAGACCATGTTCGGGAGACTTCAGGACTGGCGGCGGGTCGCAACACGCTATGACAGATGCCCGACCGTCTTCTTCTCAACCATCTGCCTCGCCGCAACCGTCATCTTCTGGCTATGAGTCCTGAGCCTAGGCCTCATGCGTTTTCCGGGGAGCGCCACAAGGCGATACTTCCAATTAGGGCTGTAAACACAACATAGATTGCGGGGGCCAAAGGTGTATGCGGCGTCAGGGACGAAATAATTGCCGGAGTTAGCCCTCCGAACACTGCGTAGGAAATATTATAAGAGAGTGAGAGCCCTGAAAAGCGAACCATAGCGGGAAACGCGCGAAGCATCCCAATTGGAACCAGTCCTACAAATCCGCAGCATAGACCGCTGAATGCCGCCCATAGTGTCAGCATATGAGGGAAGTATGGCGCGATACCATACAGGCCCAAGGCGCCAACAGAAAGAGCAACGCCGCTGATGACCCCGAGACCCTTTAGCGGGAAAATGTCTGTCAAACTGCTCATCACCACAACGGAGACTGTCAGGCAAAGCGTGGCAGCCAGACTGGCAATCATCGTCTCAGCGGGGGAGACATGATGAAGTGTCTGCATAAGCGGAGGCATCATCAGAACGAGAACAACAATGGCTGCAGTCAGGGTCCACGTTGTCATCATGGAGCAGAGAATGCCCCGCCGATGATCACGAAGGAGGATTTTCGCAGGGAGGGTCTCTGCAGTTTCCGCACGCTCATGCATTTCCCGAAAAACAGGGGTTTCTTCCAGCCACCGGCGCAGGAACATGGCTCCAAAACCGAAGATCCCTCCAATTACGAAGGGAATACGCCAACCCCATGAGGATACGACGTCGGGAGCAAGGGCGGCATGGAGGAGTAGAATAATGATGGAGCCAAGCAAAATACCGCCGGTCAACCCTCCCGTCAGAAGGCCGGTCGCCAGACCTGTTCGGCCTGCCGAAGCGTGTTCAGATACAAAAACCCAACCGCCCGGTGCTTCACCACCAATTGCAGCCCCTTGCATGACCCGGAGTACCAAAAGGGTTAAAGGAGCTACGACGCCCAGCGTTTCATATCCTGGCAGCAGCCCCATGAGTAAGGTTGGAACCGCCATCAGAAGGACGCTGAGCGTGAAAACTTTCTTTCGTCCGGAAACATCGCCAAAATGCGCCATAACAAGGCCGCCTAGTGGCCGTGCGAGATACCCTGCCCCAAAGAGACCGAATGCCTCTGCCTGCCGAAGCCATTCTGCCTGGCTTGCAGGAAAAAAATGAGCTGCAATCAGCTTGGCCAGAAAAGCAAAAATAACAAAATCGTAGAATTCCAGTGCTCCTCCAAGAGATGCAAGCGCAAGGATACGAAGCTGGGAGAGGCTGAGCGCAGAAGGCACAGCGTCCGGGCGAGGCAACATAGAAAAATGATCCCTGCTCTTGGGGAAAGAAAGACGGATAGCTCATTTTGAGCCGGTAACCGGGGTGGTTATGTTATTTGTTTCTAGAAGTCCATAATTAATGGAAGATAATATCTCAATCTGACTAAAATTTAGCCGAAAAATTTTTGTAATTTGACTCTGCTAAATTCAAAAAGATCTTATTTCGAAATTGTACTTCGCTCTATCAGAGAGACACTCTGGAAGTATGAAAATATTTTTCTGAACCTTAAATACAGAATATATTATATATTCAATTTTTTTGAAAAATAATAAATAAAACAAAGTAAAAAAATATAATCAAATTTCCGATACCTAGCGAAGCTCATGAAAATATTATTATTATTTCCTGTGGAATTCTGTATTTTTTTCGAAGTTCTTTAGCAGCTCAAGCTTCAGATGCTTGGGCGGAGGCTTTGAAATTCATGAAACCACAATCAGAAATTCTGATCGTCGGAGGCGGTGTCGCAGGTCTTTCGCTTGCGGCGAGTCTGGGCAAAACCTTGGGAAAGCGCCGTAAGGCACGCATCACGTTAATTGACAAAAGCTTTTCCCATGTCTGGAAACCAATGTTGCACTGCTTTGCGGCAGGAACGGTTGCCAATGAAAACGACCGGATCAGCTTTATCACCCAGGCCAGTGAGCATCACTTCGAATTCTGGCCGGGTGAAGTTGTCTCGATTGACCGTGAGAACCGTCAGGTAGTTCTCAGTCCTTTTCATGCTTCGGATGGTTCTCTAGTCCTTGAAAGCCGGACCATCCGTTATGATACGATCATTCTCGCGATTGGAAGTTGTGCGAATGATTTCGGCACGCCTGGGGTCAAGCAGCATTGTCTCTGTATCGACAATCTCGTGGAAGCCAATGTTTTTAATGAAAAATTCCGTATGGAATTGATGCGAGCTTTCGCACACGGTTCGGAATTGGACATTGCTATTGTAGGTGGTGGCGCTACGGGAACCCAACTGGCTGCCGAACTTCACAAAGCTCTTGATATCGTTGACCCATACAGCTTGCATGCGTTTGGAAAAACACCCCCAAAACTGAGGGTGACCCTTCTTCAGTCAGGTCCGCGTATTCTGCCCGCTTTTCCAGAAGCGGTATCGCTTGCCGCCCAGCAGGAGCTTGAGCGACTTGGCGTCACGGTAAGAACATCTGCTCGCGTGGCAGCAGCAGATTCAACTGGCTTTATTCTCAAAGACGGTACACATATTCCTGCCAAGCTTCGTGTCTGGGCTGCGGGTGTAAAAGCCCCGGAAGTGACGCAGACCTACGGGAATCTTTCTTTAAATCCCACAGGCCAGATCCTGACACATTCAAATCTCTGCTCCATTGATGATGACCGGATTTTTGCTGTAGGCGACTGCTCATTCATCAAGGATGACCCCCTGCCCGCTACGGCTCAGGTCGCGCGGCAGCAGGCTCTTCATCTCGCACGACATCTGCCCGCGTTTGTTGAGCGTGGAGTAAAGGTCCCCGGGTGCGTTTTCAAAAACAAAGGCGCCATTGTCGCTTTGGGAAAATACAACGGGTGGGCAACACTTCCCGGAGGAACAGTCTGGGGAGGTGGCTTTTTTCATGGGTTTTCAGCTCGGATGGCGCATCTTTTCCTCTATCGTAGACACCAGATCGAACTATTCGGTTTCTATAGAGGGCTGATTTCGCTTTACTCAGACTGGATTGAAACTTTTGTACGACCGTCGGTAAGGCTGGATTGAACTTCTATAACGTACCTGTTTTTTACAGACCACAGCTCTTTATTTCCTTTGATTGGGTAATAAAGAGCTATTTTCTAAAAATATCTTAATTTATTCTAGTCAAACGGATGCGGCATTTTATTTTTGTCTGCATGGGGATATAACGCGGATATGTCCTCACAGATTGTTTCATAAATGTTTCACTCTTCTCAATGCGCGTCAAAAACTGCTCTAAACGGCTCCAGAACCGCTATTGTGACGGGGGCATCTGGTGGAATTGGGGCTATTGTGACCCAATCCCTTCTGGATCAGGGCTACCATGTGGTCGGTCTGTCGCGAACACCTCCAGAGATTGCCCATGAGGCATTCACGTTTGTTCCGTTTGATGCCTCACAAACAGCTAAATTGGAACAAGTCTGCGAAGACATTGCCAAAAACTTTGTTTCTGTGTCTGTTTTGATTCACTGCGCCGCAATCATACAGCCAGCCGAGGTTGAGGCGATGGGGACAGACGACGTTCTGCGCCAGATTTCTGTGAACCTGACGATGCCAATTGTGCTGACTTCCAAGCTTTTGCTTTCTATGGAAAGAGGAAGCCGGATTATTTTTGTAAACTCCATGGCTGCGACAATGCCTCTGGCCGGAAGCAGTATCTATGGTGCCACAAAGGCTGGTCTGCGTAATTTTGCACTCTCCCTCTCTCAGGAGGTGGCGTACCGCGGTATTTCAGTATCATCCATCTTTCCCGGTGCCGTTCTAACTGAAATGTTGCGTCAGGAAATGGCGTCAGGCGGTTCTGTTCTGAACTTTGTGAGTTGCCCGGCTACCCCGTGCGCCGTGGCGCGGGAGATTGTCTCCCTGATCAACAAGCCCAGACTGGAACGCTTTTTCCCTGCCCTTGACGGGGTTTTTGGCGGTCTATGTATGTTGATGCCTGGATTATTGAGAATTTCTATGCCTGTCCTGACATATTTTGGGAAACAGGGTTACGCGCGCGCCATTCGCGAAAACCTTTTCCAGAATAAAGCCTGATTTTCTGCTCAAGGTCAGACGTGGAGCGGCTATTTGGACATGCAGGTGCAGTAAACATGAACTGCTGAGAAAATTATGAAGCCTGACATCCAGAACCAGTTGGCATGAACATGGCCCGCTGCATCCAGGGTAGTGGTCATGCAGGCGATAAGAAAGAAGCCGGTCATTAATGCCCCGGACAACACGATCCATATAAGCCGCTTCTTGTTCATCTGTCCTGTTACTTTCGTTATTACCCTAAGTCAGGAGGGAAAACTGAACCCAAAAGCTCACTTATGCAAGCGATTGAGGAAAATTATCAGCAGAAAAATCTCAAAACTCAAAAATATTTCATGTAAGTCTTTGTTTTTGCATTTATTATAAAATTTACTAAATTATAAAACTTTATGAGCAGCTGCATGATTTCCTGAATGCTCTCTATTGTGGCTATAATTAGGTCGTCTGCACTCTCAAGAGGCACGAGAATAATGTCTGGAAAAGACGCCTTCATACCCGCAAACCATACTCTCTTATCCCGGCAGGATAGCCGTTGTATGGGAGCAAAATTGCGGAAATCCATGCCTCGTGCCGCGCAGGCTGAATGGACACTTCCGGAAAATCGCGTAGATCCAATTGAGATCTTGAGGCAGCAGGGCCTTACGCGTATCTCTTCTCTTCTTTCTATCCGTTATGATCGAATGAAGGTCTCTCCCTTCACGTTTTTACGGGGAGCTGCGGCTGTTATGGCGCAGGATCTGGCCAAGGCGCCAGTTTCTGGCATTCGCGTTCAATCGTGTGGAGATTGTCACCTCGCAAATTTTGGGAGTTACGCCTCTCCCGAAGGGGTCCCGGTCTTTGACATCAACGATTTTGACGAGACTCTTGATGCTCCTTTCGAATGGGATATCAAACGCCTCGGAACGTCCCTCGTGCTCTCTGGTCAGGAGAGCGGCCTTTCTCCAAAAGCTGCCAGACAACTCGTGAAAACCATGTCCTTGGCTTACACGCAGCAAATGGCGCGACTGGCGGGGATGACGCCCTTGCAAGTATGGGTAGACCGCATCGACCTGATGGCTGCAATTTCTGACTTTGAAGACCCGAAGGTCAAAGCAAAGGCGGAAAAGCTTCTTTCCGATCGCCTGGATGCCGCCAAAGGATATTTTGGTCTTGTCAGTAGCGATAAAAGCGGACCGTCCCTGAAAGAAAAACCTCCTCTGGTTATGCGTTTGCCTGATCAGGAAGAGACTATCCGCCTCGCTTTCGCGCGCTACATCGCTACGCAACCTCCTGAGCGCGCCATTCTGCTGAAGCGTTACAATCTACGCGACGTCATCTTCAAGGTTGTGGGTATCGGAAGTGTCGGCACGTTTTGCGCTATTGGCCTGTTTGCGACGGCTGATGGAGAGACCATGCTTCTTCAGATCAAAGAGGCCCAGACATCGGTTCTTGAGGCAGGATCCCCTCCCTCACCGTTCAAAAATCAGGGCGAGCGCGTCGTTACGGGTCAACGGATCATGCAGGCAGTCTCAGACACGTTTCTGGGGTGGACGCACAGTAATGCGTCCATTGGGGACGATACGCCGGATATGGCTGGTGCCGGACGGCAGTTTTACGTGCGTCGCGTCAAGGACAGTCGTCTCGCCGCGATCGGCACCGATGTCGCTCAGGAAGGGCTGGAAGATTATGCGCGCTTGTGTGGCCGCACTCTGGCACGTGCGCATGCCCGCTCTGGAAATGCCAGCATGATTTCCGGCTATCTTGGGAAAGGTGCAGGATTTTCGGACGCAATGACCGAGTTCTCGGAAGCCTATGCCCAACAAACCGAAACCGACTGGAAAAACTTTGTTGCCGCTCTCGAACATGGAAGGCTGGCTCCTGAATAGAAGCCAACTCTAACGCGGCAGGGTTTTACCTGATGTGGATCACCGACTATAGGAAAGCCAGATTAACCAATATGCCCGGCGGCTTTCCTTAGGCGGACTTCCCTTCATGATACGTCAGTCATCGTCTCTCACGACCTATATCGTCACGTTCAGTTGCCCGAACCGCCCGGGTATCGTCGCTGCGGTCAGTCAGCGACTTTTCGAGTTGGGTGCGAATATCACTGAGGCACAACAGTTCGATGACATGGCTAGTACCCGGTTTTTCATGCGGATCGTCTTTGAACTTCCCAAGGATGGTCTTTCAGAAGAGGCGCTAAAGACGGAGTTTGCCGGGCTGGCTAACATCTTCTCGATGAACTGGTCCATCAGCGACCGTTCAAAGCGTCTCAAGGTTCTTCTGTTCGTTTCCCGCTTTGATCACTGTCTCGTGGATCTCCTGTATAGGTGGCGGCTTGGCGAACTCCAGATCGATCCTGTAGGCATTATCTCCAACCATCCCCGGGAAACCTACGCGGATCTGGACTTCCACGGCATTCCTTTCCACCATCTGCCGATCACGAAAGAGACCAAGGCAGAGCAGGAGGAGCGGATCTGGACCGTCTTTCAGGAAAGTGGTGCGGAACTGGCTGTTCTTGCCCGCTACATGCAGATCCTGTCGAATGAGATGGCAACGCGTCTTTCCGGGCGTTGCATCAATATTCATCACTCGTTTCTGCCGGGTTTCAAGGGGGCCCGTCCCTACCATCAGGCGTTCAGCCGAGGGGTCAAACTGATCGGGGCCACAGCCCATTATGTGACAAGCGATCTCGATGAAGGCCCGATCATCGAGCAGGACGTGGAACGGATTTCTCACGCAGACGATCCGGACGATCTGATCCGCAAAGGCCGGGATATTGAACGCCGTGTTCTGGCCCGTGCCGTCCGGTATCATGTGGAGCGTCGGGCCATCCTGAACGGAAACAAGACAATCGTTTTCACCCCCTGAAACAGTTCGACGGCCGTGCCGTCTGACAGACCGGAAGTGCTTGGACATGCCTTTTCCGATGTGTCAGCATGGCGCGTCATGTCCTGAGCAGTTCTGGTAGAAACAGTCTTTGAAACCCGTCAAAATTCTTCACACATCCGACTGGCATCTTGGTCACGAACTTTCAGGTCACTCGCGTGAGGCAGAACACGATGCTTTTCTTGACTGGCTTCTGGATGAACTCGAAGAACAGGCCTGTGACGTTCTGCTTGTCACAGGGGACCTGTATGACATGGCGAACCCGCCCGTCTCGGCACAGCAGAGACTCTATGCCTTCATAGCAAACGCCAGAAACCGGTTGCGGCATCTCCAGATCATCATGATCGGGGGAAACCATGACAGTGCCCTGCGGATTGATCTTCCAGGCGCCCTCGTTGATGAGAGGGTTTATCTTGTCGGCAGTCTTCCGAAAAAGAACCGTCAGCCAGATTTCGAACGGATCTGCATCCCGCTTGAGAATTCGGAGGGTCGGGTTGCCGCCTGGCTCGGAGCAATCCCTTTCTGTCGCCCCGGCGATCTTGGAAAAGAAAGCCTCGAAGAGCTTTACGCGGAAACAACCCGGCAGCTTTTGGCGCGGACGAATGGTCTTCCCGTTGTTCTCACCGGGCATCTGCATGTCGCCGGAGGGGATGTGTCAGAGCTGTCAGAGCGTCGGATCGTCATAGGGGGCGAAGAAGCGCACGCCGCGTCCCTGTTCAGCACAGATGTCACCTATGGTGCTCTCGGGCATCTGCATCGACCGCAGCAGATTGCTGGGCCGTCACTGGTTCGCTACGCAGGTTCTCCCTTCCCGCTCTCCGTGACGGAACGCAACTATAAGCATTCTGTAACCTTGGTAACGCTGACGCCGGGTACGCGGGTGGTCCAAGAACTTTTAATTCCCCGGGCTGTTCCTTTCCTGCGTATCCCCAATGGGGCTCCGCGTTGTCTTGATGCTGTCATGAAAGAGCTTGAGGCTCTTCCTGTGGAAACACTCCCGCGCGATCAGCAGCCGTTTCTGGAAGTTTCTGTTCTCATGGAGACTGCTGAGCCTCATCTGCAAGCCCGGATACTGAATGCGCTGGAGGGGAAATCCGTTAGGCTGACGCGGATCAACCGTGTTGTTCAGCAAAGCGGGCACTTGGGATCACTGGCGGATCAAAGACAGGAACTGGCCGACCTTCAGCCCGAAAAGGTTTTCGGGGCACTTCATGAGCGGAAATACGCCACGAGCCCGGACGCAGCGCTGGAATGCGCCTTCGCCGAACTTCTGCTTCTGGCAGAAACCGCAGATCCTATTCTTTCGAAGGCAGACTGATGCAGATCCTTGCAATCCGTGGCAGTAATCTTGCCAGTCTGGCTGGATCATTCGAGGTCAACTTTAATACGGGGGTTCTGGCTGATGCCGGCATCTTCGCGATTACAGGCCCGACGGGGGCTGGGAAATCCACGCTTCTGGATGCCATCAGTCTCGCCCTTTTTGACACCATTCCCCGTTTGGAAAGTGCTCCCAAAACAGGTCAGATCACGCAGGATGAGATTGGCCCGCAGGATCCTCGGGCGATTTTGCGGCATGGCTCCAGCCACGGTTTCGCAGAGCTCGATTTTGTCGGGCGAGACGGTCGAAGCTATCGCAGTCGTTGGGCCGTCCGCCGCGCCCGGGACCGTGCGGAAGGTAAACTTCAAACCAGTACGCTTGATCTGGAATGCCTTGATACCGGGGAACGGCTGGGCGGGAAAAAGACAGAAACCAAAGCGGAAATCCTGCGGCTCGTCGGTTTGAATGCACAACAGTTTGGTCGGGCTGTTGTGCTGGCTCAGGGAGAGTTTGAAGCCTTCATCAAGGCAGATGGCGATGAACGGGCACAATTGCTCGAAAAGCTGACAGGCGCTGATATCTACAGTCGTGTTGGCAGGATCGCTTTTGAGAAAGCCCGTGATGTTAGAGCGGGATATGACACTCTGGAAAGGCAGATTGCGGCGATGAACGGCCTCGACACAGAGGCGCGCCAGTCACTGGAAGAAGAACGACAGGCGGCAAAAGTCGCTCATGACGAAAAGCTGGCGATCTGTGAACAATTTCAGACCGCCCAGGACTGGCATGACAGACTATCGGATCTTAAAGCCAAGCGTGATGCCGCATTTCAGGCCTGCGAAGCGACGCGGCAGGCCTGCGACAATGCAGCCCCTCGCTTTACTGCGCTGGAACGCCACAAGCAGGCTCTGACCCATATGGCGGCTTGGGAAAGGCTGAAAGATACCGAAGGCAGAGTCCGTCAAGCAGAAGACGCCGCTTTTCAAGCCCGACAGACTGAACAAAGTGTCAGTCATGCCATGACGTGTGCTGAAAATGAGCTTGAAACTGCGACACAGGCTCTCGATGCTGCCAAGTCTGCGCAGCAGGACGCTGCTGCTGCTCTTCACGAAGCCCGACAACTGGACATGGAGTTAAAGCATGTCACGGAAGGGCTCGACCTTGCGACGAAAAGCCTCGGCAAGCAGACTGATATTTTTCAGAGTGCTGATACGGCTTTAAGAAAAATCACGCAGACGGTTCTTGATGTTCAACTCAGGAAAAACGAACTCACGGCCTGGTTGAGAGAGCACTCCAACCTTGCAAAACTGTCTCCTTTTGAAGCTGACCTGATTTCTGATTTCAAGGCTCACGCAACCCTGCTTTCTCAACGCTCAGGACTTGAAGAAGTAGAACATCTGGCGGGTTGTCAGCATCTGGAAGCCGTAACACAAACCCGAAATGCCAAAGAAGCGCTCGAAAATGCCGCTCAGGCTCTGAAATCTTCCGAGGAAGCGACATGGCAGGCTGAAGCAGATTTGCCTCGCCAGGAACACTTTGAGCATCTGACCTTATCTCTTCGTGCACTGGAAGCCATTCAGAGAAAAAATCTGGAAGTAAATCGTCTTCATGAAGACGTACAGAACTCTGAAACGAATTATGGAAAAACAGTTTATGATATTCAGCGTCTGACTGCTGAACAGGCAGACTATCAGAGTGAACTCACTCAGCTAGAGACGGAAATCCCAATTCTTTCAGCTATTCTAAAAGAGGCAAAACGTTCGGAGGAACACTGTAGAAATACAACCAGTGACGCAGCCATGATGATGCGAGCAGCCTTGGTGGAGGGAGAGCCTTGCCTGGTTTGTGGGGCGACGGCCCATCATCTTGACGCATTGGATGCCATGCTTGGCGGCGCAGTCGACGCCGCGCGGAAAAGGACAGACGATGCTGCGACCGCGCTTGAGACCGTGCGTGATCGTGCAACGGTTCTGGCGACCCTGAGTGAGACGGTGCACGAGCAACTCCGCAAGCTATATGACCAGCAGCGTCACCAGAATATGGCGAAAGAGGCCTGTCAGGCAGCGTGGATATCAGGTGTGGAGCAGTTGGAGCGAGAGTGTCGGGCTTATGGTCTGGACAACAAGCTGTCCGGCCACGCCTTAACCGACGAGACGCAAAAACGCCTGACGGCTCTCGGTCAGGAGCAGGCGGCACTTCATGCAAAAATACTGGCACTTGATGAGGTTCGAGCAGCAGAGCGCACAGCAAGAACGCATCACGATACAGCCCGACAGTCTCACGAGCACGCTGAAACTCATTGTCGGGTCGCAGAAGACAGAATGAAAGAGGCGCGCCAACTGCGTCTTCAGGTCGACGCAGAGCAGACGCGTCTGGAAAAGTGCCTGGACGACAGACTTTCCGACGTCATTGCATGGCGTGATCTGTCAGAAGATCCAGCCATGTGGCTGTCTCGTACTCTTGCGGCGTGGCGTCAGAGGACTGATGCGCTCTCCCAGTTGGAAAGTGATTGGCCAAGCCTGCATGCCGCACATTTGCGTGCTGAAGGTGAAGTCCAGGCAGCCAGAACATCTCTGGCAGAGATCCAGGCAGACTGGCAGGCAAGGAACGATGTCTATCAGGTTCTGCTTCAAAGACGTTCGGGCTTGCTTGAGGGGCAACCTGTTGACAACGTTGTTGAGGCTCTTGCCGGAGCAGTCAAAGTCGCTGAAGACGCATTTCAGAAGGCACAGAATGCCAGGAACGCTGCATCAGAGCTTGCGGTGGGCGCAAGAGCGCGTCGTGAGGGGGCGGAAAAGCTTTTTGAAGAAACTCGAAAAGAGCTGGTTGATTTAGGCGAAAGCTTTGATGCTCGGCTGGAGCGTGAGGGGTTCAGCCGTGTAGATATTGGAGAGGCCGAGGCTCTTGGAGTGGACTATGCCACGTCTGAAGAGAGGGCGCTGTTTGAACTGAACAAGGCCCATAGTGATGCGTGCGCGGCCCTGAGGCCCCGTGAAAGTGATTACGCACAGCACGACGCCAGCAGGCAGGCAGTTTTTGAGATTGCTGATCTGGAGCAGCAGCTTCTAAAGGCGAAAGCAGCCGTCGTAGATGCTCAAACCGGGCTGACCCGATTGGAAGCGCGGATTATTCAGGACGACGAAACACGATTTCACACAGCTGAACTTAGGGCGCAACTCGTAGCAAAGCGTGCGGATGGTCATGTCTGGGAGCGGCTGGGAGAGATGCTGGGTGACGCTCAGGGAAAGAGGTTCCGTAATTTCGCACAAAGCCTGACGCTTGATCATCTTCTCGACTTTGCAAACGAACGCCTTGCAGATCTTAAACCCCGTTATACCCTTCAACGGGCGCCCGCAGGGGAAATGCTGATCGAAGTCATTGATAATGATATGGGAGGGCTGGTTAGAGGATTGCAGAATCTTTCCGGTGGGGAACGCTTTCTCGTCAGTCTTGCGCTGGCCTTGGGACTTTCTGAAATGTCTACCGGGCGCGGCATTCGGATCGAAAGCCTGTTTATAGATGAAGGGTTCGGAGCGCTGGACTCTGTAAGCCTGGGACAGGCGGTTGCTGTGCTTGAACACCTTCAGGCGCAGGGGCGCCGCGTTGGTGTGATCAGCCATGTAGAAGAACTCAAGGAACGCATCCCCGTAAAAATCGAGGTAACGCCTTTATCAGGTGGAAAAAGCCAGATCGCGATTGTCGTCGATTAGGACTGACAATTTTATGCGATGGTACGGGCAGAGGGACTTGAACCCCCACAGCTTGCGCCACCAGAACCTAAATCTGGCGTGTCTACCAATTCCACCATGCCCGCGGACTGTGGGGTGGGTCTATACGAACTCTTCGGTATCGGCAATGGCATTTGTAGTTATGGCATTGAAAATGTTGACCCCGCTGCCTGATACAGATCTGGCTGTATCAGGCTCTTTCTTACAGGATGCTCGGGATTTGAAGTTCAGTCTTTAACCTTCTGGAACTTCAGAACAAAATTGTCGCCCTCCCCAATGGCTTCATATTTTGCATGGTCCGTTGCTCCCAGTGCGTAAGTGGGAGGCAGCGTCCAGATCCCTTTGGGCCAGTTGGCTGTATCTTTCGGGTTGGCATTGATTTCAGAACTGCCAACCAGTTTGAACCCGGCCTTCTGGATCAGGTCGATTGCGTAAGACTGCCGAACATATCCGTCTTTTGCCATCGGATCCTGAGGTGCCGTGGTATTCCCACGATGATCCTCAATGCCCAGTATGCCACCCGGTTTGAGGACCCTGTGAATGGCGGCAAGCATTTCCGGCGCGTTTCCGGCTTCCATCCAGTTGTGCATGTTGCGGAATGTCAGGACGAGATCAACGCTGTTTGCAGGCGCAAAATCCAGATGCTGCCCGTCAAATTGCGTGGTTCTGATCCGTCCGTAAATGTCTGGACGTTCGGACTGAAGTTTGCTGATAGCCTGTTTTTTCAGGTCAGCAGGGCCTAACGCGACGGTGTATGTGCCATGATCATACAAATAAGGCGCCAGAATTTGCGTCCAGTACCCTCCTGATGGCCAGATTTCCAGAACATGAGCGTCTGGCTTCAACCCGAAAAAAGTCAATTCTTCAATGGGATGGCGGACCGCATCACGCGCTACAAAAGCGGGCGTTCTTTTCGGAGAGTGTACAGCCTGATCCAGGGTTGGCCCGGCAAGCGCGGACGTAACGGTCAGGAGAGGAAACAGACACAGGAAGGCATATTTCGACAGCATGAAAGTGCTCCAGTCGTGAATCTCACAACTGTGGCTTCAAAACTGAAAAAAGTCTTTACTCATCTGGGAAAATTTCTGAGAGCAGAGGCGTTGTTCCGCTTTCGGATATGTTTCTTTCAACCGTTGGCAGGCACTTTCTGGCAACGCTCTCTACCGGCAGTAAAAACAGGACTGGATACCCATGCGTCTGGACGATCAGCGGGAAAGCACCAACATTGACGACGTGAGAGGTTCCGGTGGGGGTAGTCGCACGCCCTTGCGGATTGGCGGTATTGGTGGCGTCATTCTCGTGATTGGTGCGCTCTATTTTGGTGTAGACCCCCGCATCGTCCTGAACCTTTTGCAGACTGGCCCGTCATCCGACAGTTCGACAGTTGCGCAGGTTCAGCGTCCAGCCAATGATGCTGGCAAGCAGTTTATTGCCCGTGTTCTCGGATCAACGGAAGACGTCTGGACAGCATACTTCCAGCAGATGGGACGCACATATCATGAGCCCCGGCTGACGCTTTTCAGTGGTGGCGTACAATCCGCCTGTGGCTATGCACAGACATCGGTTGGGCCATTTTATTGTCCGGCGGATCACAAGGTGTATCTGGATCTCCAGTTCTTTCAGGAGTTGCAGAACCGGCTTGGAGCGGGCGGCGATTTTGCAAGAGCGTATGTTGTTGCCCATGAGATCGGGCATCATGTTCAGAATGAGCTTGGCATCATGCAACAGGTCAGCCGACAGGGCGATGCGTCTCAAAAAGGGGCCAACGGGCTTTCTGTACGTGTGGAGCTTCAGGCCGACTGCTTTGCTGGTGTCTGGGCCAAGCGGGCGAATGACGCCAAACATCTTCTCGAAACAGGGGATATCGAGGAAGGCATGAATGCGGCTGCTGCTGTTGGTGATGATCGGCTGGAGCGTCAGGCGAGAGGATATGTCGTTCCTGACAGCTTTACACACGGCACTTCAGCCCAGCGCGTCAGTTGGTTCAAACGCGGTCTGAGCAGTGGTGACATCAATCGCTGTGACACGTTCAGCGCGCCGAGCCTTTGATATCGTCCGAGTGTACCTGAGACTGGCACGCCACAGAATGAGATGACATCTTTCGATGCCGTCATGAGTCTGGAAAAGTGCGAAAATATGATGCTTCATGCTTGAATTGCCGTTGATCAGGATATTCATCATGAAGCGCATTTTGCTTCCCCTTTCCATGGCTCTGTTTGCCTGTCATGCAGGTTCTGCACTGGCTGACGACGCAAGCTGCAAGAGCGGTCCGCATCCCCTGCCTGCTGGCTATGAAGGATGGAGCAATCCCTCCCCTTTAAACGCCGCAACTCAGGCTGGTGCTCTCTCTGTGAGCAGGCTGACATTGGGACATGCCGCTACAATCCGGCTCGCTCACACTCCGGATGTGCATTTTGTAGAGCGTCCGGCAGAGCCAGGCGGAAGTGTCAGTTTCAGTGGCATGGTGGTTTTTGAGGCGCCTAAAGATGGGACATACAGGGTTATGCTCCCAAACAAGACATGGATTGATGTCCTGCAAGGGACTGTTCCAGCCAGTTCGACTCACCATCAGCACGGACCAGATTGTTCCGGTATTCGCAAGATGGTCGATTTTCCACTTAAGTCTGGCACTTACACGCTACAGCTTGCCGGAAGTGGGCAGCAAGATATTCCCGTTATGGTTTCCTCTGTTCCGTGACGTTTTCTGGTCTGTTTTTTCTCATGGTGACAGTGAGCTGCCTGCCAGCAATGGCTTGTGCAGCCTCTCTGTCTCCCGAGAGGGCTAAGACAGAGTTGGGGCATCGTCTTTTCTACGATGCAGACCTGTCTCTGGATGGGAGTATGTCCTGTGCTACCTGCCATGAGCAAAGACATGCTTTTTCTGATGGAAATCCCACACATCCCGGCGTGACGGACGAACAGGGTATCCGTAATGTTCCCTCCCTCGCCAATGTAGGATTATTCCATAGCCTGACATGGACAGATCAACACGTCACTTCTCTGGAAAGACAGATCTTTATTCCCCTAAGCGGGAACCATCCTGTTGAGATGGGCATGACCGATATGGCCGAGCTCAATCAGCGACTTTCGGCAAATTCCTGCTATCGGGCTCTTTTCTCAATCGCATTTCCAGAGAGTGCTATGGACATGAAGCACTTCTCTACAGCGCTTGCGGCTTTTGAGCGCACCCTGGTGTCAAACCACGCTGTTTGGGATCAGCCGGATCATGAGGAGACAAGCGAGCAGAAGCGTGGGGAGATGTTATTTTTCGGGCAAGGAAAATGCTCGGTTTGTCATAATCCACCATTGTTCATGGATCACCATTTTCACGTTCTGGGAAAGCGCAAGGATGGCCCCATCAGAACGCCGTCTCTTCGTAATGTGGAAGTCACAGCCCCGTATCTGCATGATGGGTCCGCGGCTACTTTGGCGGCTGCCATTCAGGCTCATCCGAATACAGATGCTTTATCTGACACAGAAATAGCCAGCATTACGGCTTTTCTGTCTCTTTTAACGGATCAGACATTTCTCTCACGTCAGGACTTCGCCTTGCCTGCCGAACAATGCCCTGTCAGGATTGCACAATGAAGGATCATTGCGTCCATGATCTGCTGATAGGACATTCAGGGTGACGTCTATGCTCAAGTGTACCACCTTTTTTCTGACAGCTGCTTTGGCGGCACTCTCCGTGGCTCATGCAGAAGATGGTCTGGCAATTTACAACAGTCGGTGCAGCGTTTGCCATCAAGCTGCGGGGATTGGTTCTCCTAGCCAGTTTCCTCCCCTTAGTGGTCGGATTGGTAAGATCGCGGGCTCCCCTGAGGGCAAAGCCTATCTGATTCATGTTCTGTTGAACGGTCTTCATGGACCGCTTGAAGCTTCAGATGTGAGCTACATGGGCTATATGCCATCCTTCAAATCCCTGAGTGACGAGGATCTGGCGGCAGTTTTAACCTATGTTTCTTCGTTAAATACGCCTGGTACGCCACCGGTTTTTTCTGCAGACGATTTCAAGTCGCAGCGCGACACTCCCAAAAAAGCCAAGGATATTCTGGCAGAGCGTGAAGCGCTGGATGCTCTGCATCCCCTGCCCTGATCAAGGCAGTTTCTTTGTTTGTTTTGCCCAGACCCGTCGTTTGAGAACAAATAAAAAGCCGCTCAGGATAGCCAGATAGGACAGGACGAACAGTCCCGTCCTATGTCTGGTATGAAGGTGTGGATGCCCTGCCCATGAGAGAAATGCTCCAACGTCGTGCGCCATCTGCGGAACGGTAGGGTTTGTCCCATCAGTATATTTGATTTGTCCGTCATGGAGTGGCGGAGGCATGGCGATGTGAAGATGAGGCATCGCGGTATTGTAATACGAACCGGGGGGAAGTTTTTTCCCTTCTGGCGGGGATGTATAAGAGACAAGAATATCAATAATTCTCCTGATCCCACCTTTCTGTGTCATAGCCAGACGTGAAAAATCTGGTGGAAGACCGCCGTGATTGGCCATGCGTGCCATACCGGCTGTAAGGTAGGGAGAACCGATAACATCTGAAGGGTGAGCGGGGCGTGTCTTTGGATCGCCATCATCATCCAGGCCATCGGGGATTTCATGCTGGGCAGCATAGGCTTTGATATCCGAGACAGACAGGCCCAGTTCTCCCAGATCGGCATACGTAACATGATTGAGACTGTGGCATGAGCTGCAAACCTGCCGAAAAACCTCGAGGCCTCGCTGTTCAGGTGTAGAGGCATGAGCTGCAAAAGCCGGAAACGCCAGCATACTGGCTATAAAGAGACGTCTCATTAAAAATGCTCTTTTCGGCGGCTGGCCTGTTCTCGACGTGCAATCATAGGAAGCAGGCCCAGAAAATAGACATACCAGTACGCGACAGCGGCACGGCTGATCCAGAGCCAGAAAGGACTTGGAGGGCTCATCCCCGCCAGACCAAGAGCCAAAAAAGCAAGAAATAAAAGAGGCAGAGCCACTCGGAGCCAAGGTCGGAAACGGGCTGATCTGATCGTCGAAGAGTCAAGCCAAGGTAGCGCGAACAGAATGACGATGCTGCCTGTTGCAAGAATAAGACCACCGAGTTTTGAGGGGACGGCCCGAAGGATGGCGTAGAACGGGGCAAAATACCACTCAGGTGTAATATCCGAAGGTGTTATGAGCGGGTTGGCCTGAACATAATTGTCGCTCAGCGTCAGAAAGTCAGGCGCGAAGAAAATCAGCGCCGCATACACCAACAGAAAAAGGCAAAGACCCAGACCGTCTTTCGTCGTGTAATAGGGGTGGAACGGCACGGTCTGGTCAGGCTCCGTCAAATCCTTGCCGGTCGGGTTATTGGACCCTGTAACGTGTAGAGTTGCGACATGCAGGACAATGACGCCGATGATCGAAAATGCCGTGACAAAGTGCAGGACAAAGAGACGGTGCAGCGCAACATTGCCCAGTCCTTCCCCGCCCAGAAGCCAGGATGCCAAAGGTTTTCCAACAAGTGGAACTGTATTGACGGCATTCACCACGACGGTCGCACCCCAGTAAGACATCTGTCCCCAGGGAAGAACGTAACCGGCAAACGCCGTAATCATAACCAGAAGCAGTAGTCCCAACCCTGTCAGCCAGACCAGTTCACGCGGCGCCTTGTAGGAGCCGTAATACAGGCTGCGTGCAATATGCACATACAGGGCTGCGAACAGCATGGATACGCCGCCCATGTGAACAGATCGGATGAGCCAGCCTGATGCGACCTGCCGGTCGATGGTTTCAACACTTGAAAAGGCGTCGGCAAGCGTCGGTGTGTAATTGAGAGCGAGGAAGATACCGCTGAGGATCAGAAGCGTCAGCGAAACGACAGCGAAAGCCCCGAAATTCCAGAGATAATTGAGATTCCGCGGCATGGAGAATTCAACATACTCACGCCGAAAAGCAGATAAGATTGGAAGTCTGGTATTCAACCATGTCGATACGGATTGCGGACGTTCAGTCATGGGGTGCGCTCAGATTTGTCGGATATTGGCGATATCAAAGTCAGGATCGCCTTTACTCTCGCCGATACGCAGATGTTTGTCAGAGATCATCGTCACAGGCGGAACCGGGAGATTGTACGGCGCAGGCGCGTCCTTAAAAGCTCGACCAGCGCTGTCAAACTGCGATCCATGACAGGGGCAAAGGTATTTCCCGGAGGGTTCGGCCTGTGTTGGAGCATCAAATGTTGGAACGCAGCCCAGATGCGTGCAGATCCCGATCATGACGCCGATGTCGGGGGTAATGGACCGATGCCAGTTTGCTGCATCTTTGGGTTGTTGCGGGATACGGGACTCAGGGTCACGCAATTTTTGAAGCAGCGCCGGATCCTGAAGTTTTTTCAGCATTTCCGGCGTTCTTTTCTGCACAAAAACGGGCCAGCCCCGCCATGTGACAACACTCTGCTGGCCCGGTTTTAGTAGAGAGAGATCCACGTCCAGAATGTCGCTCTCGCCAACACGGTTACTGCGCGTTCCGTTCAGGCTGTCCAGAAAGGGATAAGCCAGGGCACATGCGCCAGCGCATCCCATGCCAACAGTCACGGTAGCCAGCACATCCCTGCGTCGAGGTCCCTGCTCTGGTTTGGAGTGGGGGGTGTCAGAAGTCAGGGAGGCATCGTCTTGTGTCATGGGTTCCGCTCGAAATGGACCGGCCCCAATCATCGGAGTGCACCATGGGAGGTGTCAATCTCAAAGCGGTTTATTGTTTTCGTATGATTGTCATTATTCCCAGACAGGAAATGGATCCGGGAGAGTGTCATAGTGCCAGGGCATGAAAATGCCATCCGCATTTTCTGGCATCAGGCAGTTATCCAATGCGGCCCGAATATCTGCTTCATCCATGTTTGCGCCAATAAAGACCAGTTCCTGCCTCCGATCTCCATATGTATCGTCCCAGTATTTTGCGAGTGTTGCGCGCCAGGCGTCATCATCAGGCCAGGAATCCTGCGGCACGCTGCTCCACCATCGCCCTGCAGCCTGATTGCGGGCCAGCGCACCGGCAATGCTCAGTTCACCAACCCAGTCCGGTCGTGTTGCAAGCCAGAAATAGCCTTTGACGCGCACAACGCCTGACCATGACTGTTCGATAAATTGTGCAAAGGCTTGTGGGGAGAACGGACGACGGGCTCTGTAAACAAAACTCGAAATTCCGTATTCCTGCGTTTCTGGCACATGGTCGGCATGACCATAGAGTTCCTTGAACCACGTCGGATGCTGGTGAGCCCGATCAAAGTCGAAACGTCCAGTGTTCAGGACTTTGTCCAAAGAAACAGTGCTCTGACTGGTTTCGAGGACTTCGGCATCTGCATTGAGAGATCTGATGATGAGTCGAGCTGCGTCCCTCTGTTCAGGTGTTGCAGTATCAACCTTGTTCAGAAGCACCACATCGGCGAACTCGATCTGCTCCACAAGAAGGTCAACAAGTGCCCGTTCGTCGTCTTCACCTGCGACCTCTCCCCGATCTTTCAGGAAGTCTGTTGAACCATAATCGCGGAGCAAATTCACCGCATCCACAACTGTCACCATGGTATCGAGGCGCGCAATATCGCTGAGACTACGGCCGTCCTCGTCCCGAAACTCGAAGGTTGCGGCGACAGGCAGTGGTTCTGCGATGCCTGTTGATTCGATCAGCAGATAGTCGAACCGCTTTTCACGAGCCAGTCGATCGACTTCCTTCAGAAGATCATCCCGCAAGGTGCAGCAGATGCATCCATTACTCATTTCGACGAGTTTCTCATCCGTACGGGAGAGATCACTCCCTCCCTGTCGCACCAGATCCGCGTCAATGTTCACTTCGCTCATATCATTGACGATGACGGCGACTTTCCGCCCTTCGCGGTTGTTCAGGATATGATTGAGAAGTGTTGTTTTTCCGGCTCCAAGAAAGCCGGAGAGAACGGTAACGGGCAATCGGTCATCCATGATGACAAAAGCTCCTTGATGGAATGAACGGTCTTGCGTGAAAGGCTTATATAGTTATGATATAACATATCAATGTGTAGAGTGATTTTGTTGCGATGTCATCATGCCCGACGCGTCACCAACTGGTCAGCCAATCGTCTTTCAGGGAAATACTCTCCCCGGAACGCACGATTGCCGTTCATTCTCAAAGACTTACTGAAGCCATCAGAAGAGCCTTTGAGAGTCATCTCCGGAATGGTGCGCGTCTGGCCATGGCTCAAGGGACGCTGGAGACAATCTGTAGTGGTCTTACGCAAGCTTTCCCGGATGAAACCCTCCCTTTGCTGGCGGATATGATTGATCTTGCAAGTCGATATCAGGAGGTTTCCGGGCATAAAACGTTACGCGTTCGGCTTGAAAAAGTGACAACGGACAGTTGCCGAAAATTCCATGTTGACTGTGTGGGGCTGCGATTGCTCCGCACTTATGTCGGCCCTGGTGTTGAATGGACGGCAGATGGAGGTTTGACCATTCATCAGGCTCCGGATGGAGCCGTTGTTTTTCTCAAAGGAAAGCATTTTCCGGGATGGTCTGAAGCAACCAGTGTCCGCCATCGCTCGCCACGTTTATCGGCTCTTCCGATTGAGAAACGCCAGAGGCTTCTTCTGACAATTGACGAAGCTGGTGCGTGTGGAGCGTCCATGGACGCTCCTGTAATGATTGCGGCCTAATATCATGTTTGTCATTGAAAGCTGGCCTGATCCTGTCCTCGCCGATGCTCCGCGTGTTCGAGCCTCAAGTCGACCGGAAATTCTCGTAGATCTCGCCAGGACGGATTTGGATATGATTGTCTGGACCCGGAAAGTGCCGAACGACTGGCAGCAGAGATTGCAGGGTCATCAGCTTCCTGCAGAAGATCTTTTTCTGGATGGAACACTCAATGATATTCTGAGTCAGTTGAAGAGGTCCGCCATCCGTGAGCGCTATCCGGCCTTCATGATTGAAGATGTCGAGCAGACAGCAGCTCTGGCAGCCGCATTTGCTGTCTCAGATCGGATGGTCTTGCGGCTGACATCAGAACAACAGCCAGAGCAGCCGTTCGGGAAAGCCAAGCTGCGAGCGTTTTGCTGCTATGGATCCGGGCAACTCCATTGGAAGTCGGGCACGTTCAATGGCTACGATCCGACCAGTAGCCTATCTCCTTTTGATCTTGCGTTCGTTCCTTCCTGGAGTGGGGACAGGGTGCGCGTCAGTTGCGAGGCTAGTCCACAGGCTGTGTATCTTGCGTTGTCTGTTCTCTAAAGCCCATTCACAAAACAAACATAAAATATCGTGCTCTTGCCTCGTGATTTTCAAACATCAGGCATGGTAACGATGCGTCCAGTTCTGACTATTCGAAAGAGATGATCCGGTGACCGTAAAACTCGACCGTCGCGGCCTTCTGGGCCTTGGTGCCGGCTTTTCCCTGAGCGCTCTTTTGCCCTCGATCCAGCGTGCTCGCGCCATTCCTGCGCACCGTGAGAGCGGAACGCTTGAGGATGTGCAGCATATTGTCGTGCTGATGCAGGAAAACCGTTCATTCGACCATTATCTTGGCCATCTTTCAGGCGTTCGTGGTTACGGAGATCGGCATGTTGTTCGCGGCCCCGGCGGTGAACCCATCTGGTGGCAGCAACGACAAAAGGCCGAAAACGGCTGGATTACGCCGTTTCACCTCCCAACCCAGACGTCCAGCGCGGAATGCGTTATCGACCTTGACCATAGCTGGTCGCCCACGCACGCGGCGATCAACAAGGGTTGGAACAATCAGTGGCCTCGTCACAAAAAAGATATGACGATGGGGTACTACACGCGCGAAGATATTCCCTTCCATTATGCATTGGCGGATGCCTTCACGGTCTGCGACCATTACTTCTGCTCCACACCAACCCAGACGCATCCAAACCGCTTCTATCTGATGTCCGGGATGGTCGATCCGAATGCCACGGGTGGCGGCCCAATTCTCGACAACGTGGACTGGGTAGACCGGGAGTTTTACCCCAAGGTGCCAGATCCGTTTACCTGGACAACCTATCCGGAGCGTCTGCAGGATGCCGGTGTTTCCTGGCAGGTGTATCAGCAGGGTCTTTCTGGCGCGGATATCGAAAACGGAAATTTCGGTACCAACGTGCTGATGTGTTTCAAGAATTTTGCTGAGGCACAGCTAGGCTCCGCGCTACATGATCGCGCCATGACGGCCCGGACACTGGATCATCTCAAACAGGATGTACTGGCCGACAAGCTTCCGCAGGTTTCGTGGATACTGCCTCCAGCAGCTTACTCCGAACATCCGCGCTGGACACCGGGATACGGGGCAACATTTATTGCCCATGCTCTTGATGCCCTGACGGCAAATCCTGACGTCTGGGCCAAGACAGTCTTTCTGGTCATGTATGACGAGAATGACGGCTATTTCGATCACATGCCGCCGCCACAGCCTCCTACCCCGGTTCTGCCCGGCCTGAGTACTGTGTCCACTGAAGGTGAGATCCACAGGCATCTCCAGAACTTTGAAACACAGCGCTACAAGCCTGACAATCTGCCGTATGGCCTTGGTCCGCGCGTTCCTGCCTTTGCCATTTCCCCGTGGAGCACTGGTGGCTTTGTCTGCTCGGAAGTCTTTGACCACACCTCGGTCATTCGCTTCATTGAGAGTCGGTTTGGCGTCAAGGAAACCAACATTACGCCCTGGCGTCGTGCGGTTTGCGGCGATCTGACAAGCGCGTTTGACTTCTCTCGCAAGAGTCACGTGAAAGTCCCGCTCCCCGATACAGCTGCATACAAGAAAATCGCGGACGCTTCCTGCAAGCTGCCCAACCCGGTCATTCCTCATCAGAGCACAGTTGACGATATCGGAGATCAGGAGCGTGGCGCGCGCCCTGCCCGTCCGTTGCCATACAATCTGGCTGTGGATCTGGTTGAAGACACCCCTGACGCGGTGGCGTTTGAGATTCGGAATACGGGAACGGTCGGTGCCAGCTTCTATGTCTATCGGGACGGAACAACCGAAACGCCGCGCCGTCATACGGTGGAGCCCGGTAAATCCGTCAAGGATCGTTGGGATATTTCGCATGAAGGCCAGCATGACTTCACGGTGCTCGGCCCGAATGGCTTCGCGCGATATTTCAAGCGTGCTGTCCCATCAACGCTAGTGCTACGGGCTCACCACCAGAAAGAAACAGGACAGCTTGTTCTTGACCTGAGGAATACTGGTACGGTCAGTAAGAATATCCTGTTCAAGGATAACGCTTACGGTGCGGAAGACAGGTCGCTTTCCATAGCAGCTGGTCAGGCACTGGCTGTGCCTCTCGATCTGACTTCAAGCCATCAATGGTATGATGTGAGCGTGTTGGTTGATGGAGAAACCGATAATCATCAACGCTTCGCAGGTCATGTGGAAACCGGCCGTGCCAGTATTACAGACCCTGTCATGGGTGCGGTCATGGCTCAGCAAACCAACGGCTGAGCATAAACCTCTTGAGGACTACTTCCGGGTAGTCCTCAAGAGGCCGTTCTTAGCCCTCAATATCCAGTCCGATATCGAGAGCCCTGACGGTGTGAGTCAGCCAGCCGAGGGAAATAATATCGACGCAGGTTTCCGCAATCGGACGAACTGTTTCAGGGGTGATGCCGCCTGATGCTTCCGCGACCCCTCGTCCATCAATTAACCTGACAGCCTGACGCAACTGGTCCGGGCTCATATTGTCGAGAAGATACGCGTCTGCTCCCCCTGCGGACAAAGCCTCTTCAAGCTGCTCCAGTGTATCAACCTCAAGCTCGATTTTCATGAGATGACCCGCGCGGCTCCGGGCCTTGGCAAGAGCAGCAGACACGCCGCCACAGAGTGCCAGATGGTTGTCCTTGATCAGGATAGCATCATCCAGTCTGTAGCGGTGGCTGGATCCTCCACCGGCCCGAACAGCATATTTCTGAACGGTCTTCATTCCGGGTAGCGTCTTGCGCGTACAGCAGATGCGTACGCCGGTCCCACGAACTGCATCCACAATTTCGCGCGTGGCTGTTGCGATGCCACTGAGATGAGACAGAAGGTTCAAGGCGGTTCGCTCGCCAGCGAGAATGGTTCCAGCCACTCCTTCGACAACTGCCAGAACATCACCGGCAACGATTTGTTCCCCATCGTTTTTCTGAGGCAGGAACCGAACGCTTTTATCAAGGAGCGTGAAAGAAAGTTCAGCCCCTTTCAGGCCCGCAAGCACACCCGTTTTTCGGGCACGGAAGATGGCCTGCAATGGTCGGTCCGGGTCTAGTAGCGCCTGCGTCGTGACATCGCCGCCCGTTCCAAGGTCTTCCAGGAGCCCTGTACGGACCAGAGGCTCCCAGAGAAGATCTGGCAGAAAAGTCTGGAATGTCATGAGAGTAATCTTTCAGGAACAGGGAGATCTGATAAAGTGAGACTTGTTCTGTAAGGATCTGTTATTTCAGGATAATCTGTCCGGTAGTGACTTCCTCGGCTCTCGCGTCGTTTGAGCGCGGACTGAGCCACAAGGGCCGCCACAAGGGCTTCATCGCTTGTTTCGACGTCCGGTAGGGCTGCATGAAGGAGCGTCTGAAGGCCGGTTTCGTCTCTGAGAATTCCAGCATACTCGCTCATGAGTTTCGGTATCTGGCCTGAAAACTGCGAGTGAGCCTGACGGGTCGGTACAGAGCGAAGGGGTATGTGCTGATAGCCGAAATGGTCGATATCTTCCGCTGCCCATTGCCCCGTCAGGAAGGCTTCCAGCAGGGAATTGCTGGCCAGACGGTTTGCACCATGAAGACCGGTGCAGGCTGCTTCACTTGCCGCCCAGAGGCCGGAAACAGAGGTGCGTCCACGCGCGTCCACATCCAGGCCGCCCATGTGATAGTGCATCGCTGGACTTACCGGGATGGGACTTTTCTCTGGATCGACACCAATGGCATGGCAGGCTGCGGTAATGGCCGGAAACTGCTGACTGAACACTGTCCCCCGCAGACGGCGCCCATCCAGAAAAACGTCATGCCCTTCCCAGATATGAGCAAAAATGGCTCTGGCCACGACATCCCGGGATTGTAGCTCGTCCGTAAAACGTTCGTTTCTCTCATCTACAAGAATGGCCCCAGCACCTCGAACGGCCTCACTGACAAGTGGGCGCCGTCCCGTCATCGAACCAGTTTTCAGCGCTGTAGGATGGAACTGGGTGAACTCCATATCAGCCACCCGTGCGCCCGCTCGAGCAGCGTGAGCAAGACCTGATCCGTTTATTGTGGATGGACTGGTCGCCTCGTTGTAGAGCGCCCCTATTCCTCCTGAGGCTACGAGACACGCAGATGTGGGCAGGAAACCTGCGGATGTATGGACACCTCGCAGGCGGCCATCCTGAACCATCAGCGCCTTCAGACTGGTGCCTTCCAGCACTGTAATGTTCTTGCGGGCTTGCACGCGTCTGATGAGCGTCTGCATAATGGCCGCCCCGCTCCCATCGCCTCCGATGTGCAGAATACGCTTGCGGGAATGTGCAGCTTCCAGATGCAGGTCGAGAACTCCGTCTTTCCGCGCGAATGGAACGTCCCAGTCCAGCAGAGTCTGGATAACCTGAGGCGCTGCGGTTGTTACGCGTCTCACAACCTCAGGCACACTCAGACCCGCGCCAGCAGCCAGCGTATCCGCTGCATGCAACTCCGGTGAATCATTCGAACCGATGGCTGCCGCGATCCCTCCTTGCGCCAGAGAGCTGGTGGCCTCCAGTCCTAATGGTGACGGTGTGAGGATGACGCAGGGTTGGCGCAGATGGAGTGCAGCGGACAGGCCGGCCAATCCTGCCCCAACAATCACGGGCTGGCCGGCTAGAGCGCTCAGAAGAGCCTTGCTCATGGCTAGATTGCCAGCATCCGTTCTACGGCCGCTCGGGCAGGTGCTTCAAGGGCGGAAGGAATGGTGACAGGTGTTTCCATATTTTCCAGAGCGCGACGAATGCCAGCCAGCGTAATGCGCTTCATGTGCGGGCACAGGTTGCATGGGCGCACAAACTCCGTCTCTGGATTGAGTGTCGCCAGATTGTCGCTCATCGAGCATTCGGTCACGAGCAGCACCTTTTCCGGCTTCTGTGTGGCCACATAGTCAATCATGTTGGCTGTCGAGCCTGAATAATCAGCTTCAGCCACCACCTCAGGCGGACATTCCGGGTGGGCTATGACCGTCACGTCCGGATGCATGCGCCGATACTGGCGGATTTCCTGTGGCGTAAAGCGCTCATGGACTTCACAGTGGCCCGGCCAGGTCAGCATTTCAATGCCGGTTTCGTTCTGGATGTTCTGTGCCAGAAACTCATCCGGGATCATGATGACACGCGGCACGTTCAGGCTCTCGACAACGCGTTTCGCGTTTCCAGACGTGCAGCAGACGTCTGTTTCGGCTTTCACGTCCGCGGTACTGTTGACGTAAGTCACGACCGGAACGCCTGGATAACGCTCTTTCATTTTCCGAACGTCTTCAGCCGTGATGCTCTCCGCTAACGAGCAACCCGCCCGCTCGTCGGGGATCAGAACGGTTTTGTCGGGATTCATGAGCTTGGCGGTTTCTGCCATGAAGTGAACGCCTGCCATGACGATCACATCCGCATCCAAATTTTGAGCATCCCGCGCAAGGGCGAGGCTGTCTCCACGGATATCGGCCACGCAATGAAAGATTTCGGGGGTCTGATAATTGTGAGCGAGAATGACGGCATTCCGCTCCTGCTTCAAACGCAGAATGGCTTCGATATCATCCGCATAAAGCCTCTCCCAGTCCTCCCAGGCCATCAGGCGGGAGACGGGTTCGTACAGCCTGTCTCGGCTTTGCAAGGCATTTGGACCGCCCATGATGGACTCCATGATCTATTATGCTCTAATTGAGCATATAGTATCTTACTCCATCAGCAATGCTTTCACGCAACACATTTTCAGGAGATGTAGTCCAAAGGGAGCTCGGCACCCGAAAGATAACAGTTTTCAGAATTCTCCCGGCGGAACCTGTAGAGCCGTGCAGGACGTCCCTGCACACCGCTTTCGTAGCGGTCCGTTTCTTCTACAAGCTGTTGATTTTGCACAAGGCGTCGGAAATTCTGCTTGTGCATGAGACGACCCGACAGAGCTTCCATGGCTTGCTGAAGATGCAGGAGAGTAAACTCTTCGGGAACCAGTTCGAAAACGGCTGGCGTATAGCGAATTTTTGCGCGCAGCCGTGAAAGTGCTGTCGCGAGAATGCGGCGATGGTCCCAAAGCATGGATTGGCCATTAATCTGCGGTACGCTGTTCGGCCCGGCTTCCGGAACCAGCCCCGCTTCCCAGAGCAGTTCATAGCGTTCCAGAACGGTATCGTCATTCCAGTTCTCACCATTCAGCCCAAACACCTGATTGCAGCGTTCAAGCCTGTCGGTCTGATCGCCAGCCCAGCTTTTCAGGTGATCTTGGATGGTCTTAAGGCTTGTGTGGCAGGCATTGGTACGGCGATCTTCCCATGGGAAATAAGTGTACCAGCTTTGCCAGCCACTCTGTGTTTGTCCGCCGCGGGTCAGGGCCATGTAGGAAATACGAACCAGCCTGTCTTGCTGGGCCTGTGCCGCATCCCCGAACGTATATAGCTGCTCCACATGCCCCAGTCGAAAGCCTGTCTGTTGCTCGACCCAGTGCCTCAAACCGCGCTGAAGAGAAGTATGCTCGGTTTCCAAAGGCCCGGCTGGCAGGCAATGGCCATCCTGAAGGGTCAGTACTTCTGGCATGCCGTTCCGCAATGTTGTCAGAACGGCAACCAGTTCGGCGCGGCAGGTTGCTACGTGGTGATCCATGCCGAGATCGTGCCTTTTCACCACAGGATCAGTTTTCACGCTCATAACGTTCAATGTTTGCGAAACAGACTGGAAATCATCTGTTTCGCACAACGACATCAGCCTTCGAGTGTTGCTGGCATGGACGCCATATCGATCACAAACCGGTACTTCACATCGGAACGCAGTACGCGTTCATAGGCATTGTTGATGTCCTCCATCCGAATGACTTCAATATCGCTGGTGATGTTATGTTTCCCGCAGAAATCAAGCATTTCCTGCGTCTCCTGGATGCCACCAATGGCCGAGCCTGCAAGACTGCGGCGCTTTGCAACGAGGCTGAAAGCCCCGATGGACATCGGCTTTTCCGGAAGACCGACCAGAACCATGTGCCCGTCCTGTTTCAGGAGCGCGAGATAGGCATTGATGTCGTGGTCGGCGGAGACGGCATCCAGAATGAAGTCAAACCGGTTCGCTTCTGCTGCCATGGTATCGGCATCACGGGAGATGACAACCCGGTGTGCGCCGAGACGCTTGCCGTCTTCGATTTTGCCGGGAGACGTCGTGAACAGTGTCACTTCGGCCCCTAGTGCCACGGCAAATTTGACAGCCATATGTCCAAGGCCGCCAAGCCCGACAACACCGACTTTATGGCCAGCACCGATCTTCCAGTGCGCCAGTGGAGACCAGGTCGTAATACCCGCACAGAGAAGAGGTGCCGCAGCGGCTGGATCCAGATTTTCGGGAATTCGAAGAACAAATCCCTCATCCACGACAACCGCACGAGAATATCCGCCGTATGTGTGGGCACCTTCTACGGGGAACGCCGTATCGGGGCTGTTATAGGTCCAGGTTGGGCCGGTATCGCAATACTGCTCCAGCCCAGCTTCACAGGACGCACAGGAGCGGCATGAATCAACCATGCAGCCCACACCGACCAGATCCCCAGCTTTGAAGCGGGTGACGTCACGCCCTACGGCGCTGACACGCCCGATGATCTCGTGACCGGGTACAACCGGATAGGACGCTGGTCCCCACTCGCTTCGGGCTGTGTGAATGTCAGAATGGCAGACACCGCAATGGGTGATGTCAATCTGAACATCCATTGGACCACAGTCCCGGCGTTCAAATGCGAATGGCGTCAGCGGAGACGTCGGACTGGAAGCGGCATAACCAACGCAGGTCAGCATGGAATTTCCTTTTCTGGGAAGACAGATGGGAATTCGAATGAAAACAGCAAGACTATCAGAGGATGGCCTGAAGCCATAGGTCATGCCTTGTATTGCTTCCCGTCACGACACTGCGAGGCACCCTACAACGCTTTTCGCTTCTGCCAGGAGTGCTTCCAGATCCAGCCCTGGAATCATTCCGTCCACCACAACGGGTTTTCCATCCATCAGGACATGCCGAACAGTCGTAGCCCCAGAGACGACCGGCGCTATCAGCGGATCATGCATCCCTGCGCACCGAGGGGCATCCAGACCATGAATGACCACATCTGCCGTCGCTCCCACTTCTATCCGACCCACATCCGAAAGCCCCAGAATGGCAGCTCCTTCAGAGGTGGACCAACGCATGACGTCTTCAGCGGTCACTGCTCCTGCTCCCTGAACCGCGCGATGGACCATCCACGCGCAATGCATTTCTGCACTCATGTCACACGCTTCATTGGACGCTGCACCATCAACAGCCAGAGAGACGCGCCCTCCCAAGGCATCCAGAGCGGGCGCGGGCGCAATTCCTGAACCAAGTCGACAATTGCTTTGTGGGCAATGCGCCATGCCGGTGCCCGTCTGGGCAAGAAGCCTGAGTTCGCTCTCATCCAGATGGACCAGATGTGCGAACCACACATCATTTCCGACCCAGCCATGCTCCGCCACGAACTGAACAGGCCGCATATTGTATGTTTCCAGGCAGAACCTGACGTAATTCTCCGTCTCCGACAGGTGCGAATGCAGGGAAATGCCCATACTTCGTGCCGCCACGGCCATCTGGCGTAGTTCATCAGGCGTGACGCCCCACGTGGGCGTATTGGGTGCCAGAGCAATCCGGCGTTTCGCGTTCGGCCCGGACTGATGATACCGGCTGACAAGCGCATCGACGCGCTTGAGCATGGTATCCAAGGTTTCCGTCGGGGCAGGAATAACCTCGTCCGTATCGAATTTTCTGGTCCGTGTTGTTCCTCCCCGCGCCAGAACGTAGCGAAGGCCCAGATCTTCGGCAGCATCGAACAGAACTGCAGTGGGGTCATAAGCGTACATGTCTGCAAACAGGTAATGATGATCCGCGACTGTCGTACAACCTGACAGGAGCAGCTCCACCATCCCGATCCGCGCAGCAACATTCAGGGCCCGTTCATCGATACGGCTCCAGTAGGTGTTAGGAACAAGACGCAGCCAAGGCTCAAGCGGCTTATTGATGGCCGTCGGGACTGCCTTGAGAACACTCTGGAACAGATGGTGATGCGTGCTGATCAGGCCGGGTGAGACAACGCCGCCTTTCGCATCAAGCACTGTTTCTCCGTCATGAGGAGACAGGTCACCGATTTCGACAATTTTTCCATCACGGATGCGAAGACTTCCCGTTCTTCTGGCTGCGTCACCTTTCAGGCCGGTGAGAATACCGCAGGTGTTGTGGATAAGGAGCGTCATGTGGGCATGATCCGGAGGTTATCTACAAATTCTGTTGTGAAGGCGCTTTTCCAGTCTGCATCAGCTGGGAGAAGGTTTTGATTGACCATGAAATCCCGTGTCGCCTGCCATCGGGCAGTCGTCATTGCGCCCAGCCCTTTTGTCCGGACATCGTCAGAGAGAAGGACGTTCGCTTTCTTCAGCCCTTCGTAACCGAATGTCAGGTGCTCAGGCGTCATGTTTGGATTGGCTTTCAGAATCAAAGCATTCCCCGGAGTGGGATCCTGAAAATAGTCGCTCCAGCCAAGTAGCGATGCTTTTACGAAGCTGTTCACCTTGTTTTTGTCTGTCTTCACCATCTGCTGGGTGGTGACCATTGGGGCGCCATATGGCGGATATCCCAGATCCTTGAACAGAAAGAACTCGACTGGCACGTACTTCAATTTCGCATCCCACAACTCGGATGACGCGTAAGCCTGCACGGCCATGGTTTTATCAAAAAAGAAAGGCTGAAGGTTGAAAGAGTAAGGCCTCGCCTGCTCTTCCGCATAGCCAAAGCGTTTCCTGAGCCATGGCCAGAAGGTCGCATGGGACGACGAGGCAATCAGGATGGGATGATCCTTAAGCTGCTGAAGATCAGTAACTCCGGCGTGCGTCATCAGCCCCTGCTGATCATGTTGGAACGTACTCGCCACGGCAACGAGGGGAATACCAGACGCGACAGCAGAGAGAAGCTGGAAGTCATATCCGGTAATGAAGTCGGCTCGTCCGGCTGCAAGAAGTTGCGGAACATTCATCTGCGGGCTGGCTGCCTCAATTGTGACGTCCAGCCCTTCCCGTGCATAATATCCTTTGGCAAGCGCCTGATAAAAACCGCCGAATTCTGCCTGTGCATACCATGATGTGACGAGCTTTACGGGCGTGCCAGCAGCACGTGCTGTCTGAACGAACGGCATGGAAAGCGCGCCAAGACCGGCGGTCAAACCGAGGAGAGACTGGCGGCGACCAAGCATGATTCTGGACATAAGGGGACATTCTCCCATTCGCTATGCACACAGTTTATGAACCGAAATGATTTTTCCGGAAGTCTCTATTTGCGTTTGATCTGATGCTGTTTTGATGACGACGCTTTGGAATTGACAGCGCGGTCTTTGATATGTTTTGAATTTTGAACGAGTATAAGCGGTCGGGATCTTCAAGAAGATTTTGGGCATTGCTCCAGCAGGTCTGCGCAACAGGCTTGGATGGAGGAATATGTTCGGAGTCATCCCCCGTTTGTCCCCCATTCATTTTACGCGTGGTCCCTGCTGTCTTTCGTCAGGCATAAGGAGAGACTGAGCAGATGAGCACCTCAGCCAAGACACTCATGAGTGAAATTGAGACCGAGCGCCGCATTGGCGGAGTTGGAACCAGTATCGTCAGAGATATTCCCAGAATTGACCTGTCGTCATTCGAAGAGCGCAAGCAGGAAATAGCTGATGCTCTGTGGGCTGCTGCGACGGAAATCGGCTTTTTCCAGGTCTATAATCACGGCATTTCGCAGGACGATATTAATCGGGCGTTTTCGCTGGCCGAGCAGTTTTTTGCTCTTCCGACACAGACAAAAGCGGCATTCCCCTTGAAACCCGGCACCAATGCCGGTTGGGAGTTTCGGGAACAGGTCCGGCCCTCAACGGGTACGCCTGATCATAAAGAGTCCTTCCAGATTACGCTTCCGCGCATGGCGGGGCTGTGGCCGCACGATGCGGATATTGCCGGTTTTCAAGGATTTCTCACGCAGTTCGAACATCAGAACTGGGTGCTGGGAATGAAAATCCTGTCGTGTTTTGCGATGAAGCTCGGCTTCGATGAGGATTTTTTCACATCGCGGCATGAACCTTCTTCGCCAGATTATCAGTGTACCCTGCGCCTTATCCACTACATGAACATGGCAAATGCCAAGCCTGCAGACTTCGAAAACTGGCGCGCCGGAGCACATTCAGATTTTGACTGCCTGACCCTGCTGCATCAACGAGCGGGTGAAGGCGGATTACAGGTCTGCCCGGGGAAGGATGTTGATAGTGGGGCGTGGACGGACGTTGAGCCAGCCACCGGTTACGTGACCTGCAATATTGGTGACATGCTCATGCGTTGGAGTGATGACAAACTCCTCTCCACCCTGCACCGTGTGCGGATGCCGAAACCCGGTGAGTATCTTGGAGAACGGTTGTCCATTCCGTTTTTCTGTCAGGCTAACCGCGATGCGATCATTCAGGGGCCGGATAAGAAATACGCGCCTATCTCGGCCCAGAATTATCTTCTTGAGCGCCTTCAGGCCAATTTCGCCGCGTTGCAAAAAACCAGGCCTTCATAACGCGGCGGGACCTTTAGGCTGCGACGCGATGCTGCCTGACCTGAAAAATGGTCAGACAGCCCACGCTCAGGGCGCAGAATGCAAACAGGGCATAGCTGGTCCAGAGTGTGGTGGAAAAATAAAGATAAGGCATCAGGACGGCTGAAACAGAAATGAACTGCCCGACTGTGCCTGCGACTGCGCCACGCGTCTTCCGGTCTGTGGCAACGACGGGTAGCAGGGACATTCCTGCTCCGCTCAGGCCGCTATAGGCGAAAGTCCAAATGAACAGTCCGAGAGAGGCGATCACCATCGTGCTGCCGGGGAAAAGCAGCATCCACTGTGCGGCCATGCCGATCGCCGCCATGACACAGAACATGATGCGGGATCGACGTTCCGTCCCCACACAAAGACTGACGATCAGACCTCCAGCCATCATCACGACGATCTTTACGATTGCCACTTCGGCCGCAGACGCCGCCAGACTGACATGATGCACACGTGCCAGATAGGATGGCGCAATCAGGCTTGTCCCATACGCGATACCATTCGGGAGCGTGACCGAGAGGCCGAGTGCGGTCACCAGCCAGGGGGAGAGTTTTTTAACGGGGCCGGAAAAAATTTCCGCCGTTAATGGCTCTTTCAGTCTGGCCAAAGTCAGAATGCCGACCGCCAGAATGACCAGCATTAGCACTATATGGGACAGGCAGGCTGCCTGCCATCGTCCGCCTGCAAGGAACGGAATAGCGAGGAGTAATCCCGCAGAATATCCCGCAGGAGCGAAGGTGGACCAGAATGCCAGGGCACGGGATCGGCTTTTCTCCGGCAGATACCGCATAAACAGAACAGGAGAGCCCGCGGTCGCGAAAGCAAAACCGCATCCGCAAAGCATCAGGCCAATCCGTAGACTCCAAAGCGTGGAGGTGGACAGCAAAAGCGTATCGCCGATCAGTGTCAGTCCAATGGAAATCGGAAAAGCTTTTTTCACCCCGATGCGATCAACGATCATGCCGAAAAGAAACGACGTGAACGCTGCTGGAACGGAGAAGAACGACAGGCTCGTTCCGACCGGTCCCGGCGAGACGTGCCTTGCTTCCGCAATGGCGCTGATAAACGGAACCACCAACCCCACGACGGCCATGGATACGGCCGAATAGACGTAAATTATCAGAACGAGAAAGAGGTGATAGCCTGATCTGTCATCCGTGGTCTGCATGGTCTCATATCCTAGAAAGAGCCGGCCACCGGCTTGGCTACGGGGCGTTTTCAGGCTCTCAGTTGTTCCATGGAATGTTTGGAAGTGGCTTTTCGACAGGTCCAGGGACAGTGATGGCAGAGCAGTTCTGTGGAGGCGTTCGCCCAGCCAGAAGGCTCTTCACATAGGGAACAGAGTCCTTCAGCGAGACATTGACCGCGCCATTATGCGTGACGCCCGGATAACGCTGCCACAGAACATGCGTCCCGGCGTCGCACATTGCTGCCACGGCATTGTACTGACCATTCACACCCGCCTCACCGTCCGCCAATCCGGTGCCAGCGAAGACAGGAAAGTTGAGCCGGGCGTTAGGAATGGTGAACGCGCTGTCATGCCCGGTCTCAAAAGTGGGTAGCTTGTCATTGAACAAGGCATCGCTTTGCACCTTCATCTCGTCAGCCTTGTCGAAAAGATTGTGTAGGCAGGCATGGCGCGCAATTTCAGACATCTTGTGACCGGCATCGGTCATAACGGCTTGGCTGTCCGTCTCCGGATGTAAAGATTGATCCGATCCCTCCACCCGAAGCATGGCGAAAGCAGAGTCCATTTTCGTTGCGTCTGTGTAGACTTCCGGGATGGGGGAGTGTTTGGCCGTCGGCGAAGACGCAAAGCCCGTGACAAGGCCAGTTGCGACGACGCCGTGGATTTTCAGGTCTGGGGCGTAAGAAGGAGCCAGCCAGGCTGTGCCCAATGCAGCCCCAGAGCCCTGAGACTGGCCGACCAGAACAATCCAGTTCCTGATCTGTCCCGGAAGTCCGCTTAGAGATGCGCGCAGACCATCCAGAACGCTGTACCCCTCCGGTCGGTACAGAAGATAAGGATGTGGCCCCGGTGTGCCCAGCCCCTGATAGTCGCTGGCGACCACAGCAAAGCCTTCAGAGAGCCAGCGAGACAGATAGGCCTTGTCACGGCTGGAATATCCCCGCCAAGATGGAGCGCAGACGTCCGCAATGCCTGTGGTTCCATGCTCCCAGGCAACAACCGGCCAACCGTTTTCTGGCATCTTGCCTTGTGGCAGCAGAATTTGTCCGGAAACTGCAACCGGGTCACCCTTTCCCAGACCGTTCGTCGAGGAGTAGAGGATCCTGATTCCACGGCTAGTGCCTTTTGGGAGTTTTGTCGGATCCATATCTTCCTGTTGGATCAACTGGCCCGGCATCGACGGAATGGCTGTCTGGGGACGATAAAACGCGCTGACGCCGCCGTCTCCGTAGAGATCACTGCTAAGGTGTTCGTCATGAGACACAGGAGCCTTGTCTCCCGTCTCCGCACATCCTCCCAGTATAAGGAGTGCTGCCATGGATGTGAGAACGAAGGGCTTATGCGTCATGACGGTTCTCCAGTGCCTGAACAGGACAGGTTACGGCGCCATTCGAGCGTACGGGCGATGGCTCCAAACGGATAAAAGTGTAATCCGTGGAAGAGTGTATCCGGGGTTTCAGCAATGGATCCAGCGATCGCATCCACCATACCCTTCGGATTACAGGGAGTGAACCAGCGATGCAGTTTCCAGCGCTGTTTCTGCATGAAGCGCAGGGATTGTCCGACACCGCAGGCCAAACCGTAACGAACCAGCGTCTTGGGTGTCGTCAGGCCATACACGCCAAGATTGATTGGCAATTTTATCCCTGCGGCCCTAAGGCGCTTTTCCCAATCCAGAACTGGCGCTGCATCGAAGCAGAACTGCGTGATAATCTGCATGTTCAGACCCTGCGCCCGGGCCAGCTCCTGTTTCCGGAGCAGATACTGCTCCAGTTGCTTCTCCGAAGCCTGTGGGTGCCCCTCCGGGTGGCCTGCCACATAGACCGTTCTGATCCCGGCCTGGGCAGGAATTTCCGTTTCCAGAACCTGAACGGTGTCTGTGAAAATCCCGGCAGGTTTGTCTGCCCCGCCTGCGATTAGAAGCATGCGTGGAATGTCGCGTTCGATCAGTGCGGCGCAGATGTCCCGGAGATGCTCAGTGTCTCTTATCGAACGAGCGGCAACATGTGGGACCGGGAGATACCCGCAGAGTTTTAACAGGTCACAGGCGGCGAGAACATCGACGAACGGTACGCCGGGCAGCCATGTCACAAAAACTCGCGAGCCGCGATCAAGGTCTGGCAAAACTCCTGAGAGTTCAAGAATACGGGACGGCAAAAGCTCGATTGAGCTTTCTCTCATCAGATCTGCACGAACCTGATCAAGTGATCTGATCATGCGGCCCCCTTCTTTTCAACAAGATCCAGAACGGTTTTCAGAAGCATCATGCGCGTCATGACGCCAAAGCTTCGGTCAGGGGGTGTCATCCATCCTGCGACTTCGGCGACATCTGGATGAACATCCCCACGGAGGGTGCCCTCCGGCCATCTCATGCCGACATCAATCACAACAGCCCCTGCTCCGACCATATCCGGTGTAACCAGATGAGCGGAGCCAGCTGCTGCTATAATGATATCAGAATTTTTCAGGATATCTCTCAGATTTTTACTTTTACGATGCAATATCGTAATGGTTGTATTGCGCGATTGTCCAGAGAGCAAGAGGCTGGCAGGCAGCCCAACAAGCTTTCCCCTTCCAAGGATGGCAACACGCGCCCCATCACGGATGAAGCCAGTTTCTGAGAGGAGAGCGTCAATGCCTCTTACGGTGCAGGGAATAACGGATGGCTCAGAAGTGGTCAGGGACAACAGATTGACGGGATGGAGCCCGTCAACGTCCTTATGAGGGCTGATGGCCTGAATGACCGCGCCTTCATCCAGATGAGATGGCAGAGGGAGTTGTACCAGAATACCACTGACAGCATTATCTGCATCCAGCATCTGGACCTGCGCCAGAAGCGCGGATTGCGTGACCGACTGTGGAAGAACCACCTTTCGGACGTCAATCCCAACCTTCTTACAGTCTTCGATCTTGCGAGTCACATAGGTTGCACTCTGGGGATCGTCTCCCACTTCAACAAGAGCAAGACAAGGGACGATACCCTGTCTCTGGAGCGTCACTGCTCTGCTACGGCTCTCTTCCAGAAGCCGTAGCCCCATAGCCTCCAGATCAAAGAAACGAGCAGTCACAGCATGTCCTCCTGCAAAGAGCCGGTTCAGATGGCTTTCAGCTTACGGATTACTTTTTTCATGAAAGTCCGGCGGGCATCCAGCGTCGTGTTGTTCATGTTGTAAAGCCCCAGATAATCCACGCTGACACGACGGTTCATCACGGCGCGCAGGAAACGGGTTCCGTTCTTCCGTGGCGGGTCTCCCAGAACAAAGGCTCTGTGGCGGGGGCATCCATATGTCGTGACCGTCATGACTTTCTTGATGTTCGTAAAGCCAGGTGAGAGCTTACCGTCGAGCAGCTTGAAGGATACATCCGGTAGAAAAACGCGATCAAAATAGCCCTTCATGATCGCGGGCCAGCCGAAGTTCCAGACCGGGTGGCATAGAACAAGAACATCCGTGCTTTGCAGGCGCTTCACATAATCGGCCACACGGTGCTGATTGATCGTCACGTCATGGTATTCGATGCGATCCTGCGGGCTGAGCACAGGGTCAAAATTATCCCGGTACAGATCCAGACTGTCCACTTCGTGCCCTTCCGCTTCCAGTGTCTGGGTCACCAGTCTGAATAAGGCAGCATTGAAGCTGTCTTCCAAGGGATGGGCAAAAATGACGTGGACTTTCACAAGGCGCTTCCTGATTGGATGTTTTTTAGAAACAATATGTTCGATATACGAACACTTGTTCGATTTATTTATTTTAGGCATAATCGTTTTCAGCCTGCAATGACATTCGCAACATCATGCATGGTTTTCTGCCAAGGACCGTCTTCCCATGGATCAGCCCCTACCCGTCCCTGAAACGGAAATTTCCCTGACTTTCGCTAAAGGCCTTGAAGTTCTAAGGGCATTTGATGGCGGTCAGACGGACATGACTGTTGCAGATGTTGCCCGGAAAGTAGGACACACACGGGCCGCAACGAGGCGTCTGGTTCGCACTCTCGAATCTCTCGGTTATGTCAAAGGAGTAGAGCAGCGGTATCGTTTGACGGCGCGAGCTTTGAAGCTTGGTCTCGGATTTCTGCAAAGCCGTTCAATCGGGCACCTCGTCGGTCCTGTCCTGCGGGCAGAATCTCTGGCGCTGGGTGAATCGATCTCTCTCGCACTTCTTGATGCGATGGAGGCGATTTATGTGTTTCATAATCCTGCAGACAAAGCTGCAGAAATGGCGGGCCATACCATTGGCAGCAGCATGTCTTTGGCAACGACGGCCACGGGTCAGGCCATATGTGCTTTTCTGCCTTCAGCAACGCAGGAGCAGGTTCTCCTGGCCGCCAAACTTTCCAAAACAGAGCATGATGAACTGACGCGTCACCTGACGGAAATTGCAGCGCAGGGCTTTGCTCTTAAGGATATTTCGCCGCAGGGCGATCTACGGGCTCTTGGCGTGCCCGCCTTCAACCTCGATAAAGAGGTTGCTGGCGCTCTCAGCATTGTCTTCCCGGCAACCCGCTACGACGCTGTACAGATCCGGCATTCTCTTGTCCCTCACCTTCAGCGATGCGCGACGTATCTCGTCAGCGCCCTGTGAGACCGCATATGACAACCATTTTGCATACGTCTGACCTGGCTGAACACTATCTGGGAATGCTCAAAGCCCAGATCAGTATTCATCCGGGCACGAAACCTACACTTGCGGTGATTACGGGTTCTTCAGAGGCCGGCCCGCAGGCCTATATCCGGCGCATTGCGGCGCTGGGAGAGCACGGCGGCATCACCATAAAAGCTGTCGATGTTACAGGACAGGATGAGAGTGCCTTCTGCAAAACGGTTCGGGAACTGGGTGTAAATCCGCGAATAGATGGCATTTTGGTGCTCTTTCCTCTCCCAGATGGGATTTCGCGCGATGCCGTTCTTGCTGCCATCTCTGCTGATAAGGACGTGGATTGTCTCCACCCGCTTAATCTGGGGAAAGTGACGGCTGGAACTCCTGGATTTCAACCTTGCACTGCCACTGGAGCACTGATGGCGGCGGAATATCTTGCAGGCGACCTTCGCGGAAAAAACTGCGTCATTATCGGAAGTTCAGCAGTCGTCGGACGCCCCTTGACGATGTGTTTGCTGGATCGAGGGGCGACAGTTTCCGTGGTTCATATTGATACGCGGGATATTCAATTTCACTGCCGTCATGCAGACATCCTGTTCTCGGCTGTTGGCAAGGCCAGACTTGTAAACAAAGCGTGGATCAAGCCGGGGGCTATCCTGATTGACATCGGGATCAGTTATTGCCCGGCAGAGGGGCGCGTTGTGGGAGACGTAGATCTTGAGTCCGTCGATCACATCGCATCGGCCGTTACAGCAGTTCCAGACGGCGTCGGACCGCTCACAACGTGCACCCTTCTGGCTAATACAGCCAAAAGCGCTTTTGATCGTATGGGGGTGAGCTTTACCTTCCCGAACTTGCCTCGTCAGGGATAAAAAAGCCGGGAAGATGATCTTCCCGGCCCTCTGCCTTAATCCTGAGGCTCCAGCGTTCTGGCGCTGAACATTTTGCCCGGATTAAGCAGAAGCATCGGATCATAACGCGTCTTGATAGCGGCCAGATCCGGCGAGGCCACACGATGCATGCCGCCCTCCTCGATCGTCACTACATGAGGATTGGCAATGTTCACGCCACGCTTTTCATGTTCCGCGATGATGTGATTGAGGCGGTCTTCATCCGTAAAGCGAATGACCGGAAGAGCTGCACAACTGACATGACCACCCATCGGGAAAAATTCCAGATGCATCATCAGTTCATCAGGGAAAAGTGCCCGGATTTCCGCAACCTTGTCGAGTGTGCCATCTGCCGGATACCCGCACTGGAGATAGGTATATCCACGGTCCTTCTTCAACACCTGAAGTGTCGTGTGATTCCACGTCAGTTCATACAACGGCGTTGCGCCGGACGTGTTTTCCATGTCCCGCGTGTTGGCTTCGTAACAGAGCTTACCACCAGCCTTTGTTGCCAGAAGCTTGACGGTCTCGATCCCTGCCGGAGCAATCATGAGAATGACAAGGGAATATCCCTCTGGGACGTGCTCGCGCAAAGAGGCAAAAAACGGCGGTAGGTCGCCATCCACAACAGAGACAAGTTTCTTCTGAATCCCGCTCTGCAAGGCAATGTCTCTTGCGAAAACAGCAGCCTCCTCGAAGGAAGCGAACGAAACGGCCATATCCTGCCAGTTCACGACAGGTTCCACTCCAATTTCTAGTTCAGTAATCAGGCCGGTCGTTCCATAGGTATGCAGAACACTGCGAGCATCCTCGCCCCGTAGCTCTACAACTTCGGGCTCTTTACCAAGTGTCATCAGACGCAGGGCCAGAACATTTCCCGGAGATGATAGGCCACCCCAGCGAACTGACCCAATGCCACCTGAACCACCCGCAATAAAGCCGCCAATCGTGGCTGTCCGCTTGGTGGAGGGATACATGCGGACTTCCCAGCCCTGCTCCTGTAAGGCTCGATCCAGATCCAGCATATTCATGCCAGCCTGCACGCGTGCAACGCCATCCTTGACCCAGAGCAGCTTGTTCAGTTCTGTCATTTCAATGACAGCCCCGCCCTCCATCGGAACGGCCTGACCATAATTACCGGTGCCCCCTCCACGTGGGGTCAGCCGTGTCTTTGTTTCGCGTGCCGCAGAGGCAATCTTGAGAAGATCCTCTTCATTACGCGGCATCACGATACAATCCGCAAAACAGCTGTCGAGCTGTCGCTTCAGAATCGGGCTGTACCAGTAGAAATCACGACTTTTGCGCTTTACGAGAGCCGGAACCGTCTGAACAGGAATGTCACCGAGCAACGAGAGGAAGGTTTCAATACTGCTCATCGGCCAAGATCCTCAGTGATGGGGCGAATGCGGTCGAGTGGGTATTCTGCAATTTCTGCAAGAAGCTCAAGGAAACCCTTGATCCATTGGTTGGCAACGGCCTCGCCCTTTTCCGCCGTCGCAATGCCCGCATTGCCAGCGGCCCCGGACGGATGAATGTCATGGGTCAGCCAGCCAAAACCGACACGGCCTTCTGCTTCCAGCCACTTCGCGGTCTCGGCCAGTTTCTGTGGCCAGGGCTCGAAATTGTCTGCGCGGCTCATATCGACGAGGTCGGGCCGAAGATGCAGCATCAGAGAGGTTTCGATGTCGCCGCCATGAATGCCGTACTGGCGCTCTTCGGCTGTGAACATGCCATCCGGCACACCAAACCGGGACCAGCCCACACAAACAACAAACATTCCATGCGTTCGACGAAGCGTTCTTGCAACAATATCAAGGATCTGTGGCTGTCCACCATGGGAATTCAGAAGAACCAGACGCTTTACACCCGAACGCGCAACACTCTCGCCAATTTCGATCAGAACCTGTGTCAGGGTCTGAGCACTCAGCGTCAACGTACCAGGATACGCCACATGCTCCTCGCTTTTTCCGACAGCCTGGATCGGAAGCGCGGTCGCTGGAACTGTTGAAGGAAGAGCTTCGAGAGCCTTGTCGAGCAGCATCTCGTTGATGCAGGCATCCACATAGACTGGCAGATGCGGGCCATGCTGTTCAACAGCAGCCACCGGCAAAATCGCCACTGTTTCTGGCGGAAGATGGCGGAACTGGCGGGAAATCATGTCACACCAATATTTCTTGGGCCAGAAAACCGTCTCGGGGCTGCTTGTCATGGGCTTGGCTTCCGTTGTTCGTCGTGTGGAATGACGCATCCCGGTCAAGCCGGGCCGACAAATTTCCTGTTCCGATATGATATTATCCCGGAACGAAAAGATATGAGAAACAGGAACTTTGCAACTTTTAAAGCATCTATTTTCGATCATATGAGTGCAAAAAAAAGCGCACAAACTGCTCGGACATTCCGCTAGCGTTCCTGAAAATCCCTTGGAAGGTCTGGCATGTCACTCTTTTCTTCGCCCATGAATCCCACTCGCGCCATATTCCTGAGTCGAGCGTCTAAAACCGTCATGGTCGCGTCTCTTGGAGTGTTTGGGCTATTGGTGGCTGTGAACAATATGATGGATTACGGCTCAAACTATGAGTTTGTCCGTCATGTCCTGTCTATGGATACAACATTTCCGGGCAATGCGCTGAGATGGAGGGCCGTTTCATCCCCCGTACTCTGGCATATCTTTTATGTTCTGATCATCGCAGCGGAATTCCTGACTGGTGCCATCTTTTCCTTCGCTGCGTTGCAAATGGCACAGGCGGTCAAAGCGCCGGCTGAAGAGTTTCGCTCTGCCCGTGCGCTGGTTCCTGTCGCGACCGCATTGGGTTTCATGATCTGGTTCTTCGGTTTTTCTGTTGTCGGTGGTGAATGGTTTGCGATGTGGCAGTCCCATGTCTGGAATGGGCAGGAAGCGGCGTTCCGTTTCTTCATGACAATGCTAGGTGTGTGTGTCTTCACGCAGCAGGGAGACTGAGTGCATCCTTTTTGCGTGCACAAAGAGGTGAAAAAGGTATCGGTCCGGCAGCAGAATAAGTCTTCACAGCGGAACGAAAAAGCCGTTACGGTCTGATTATAAAAATCAAGTCGGGAGGCAGCGCATGACATTACCAAGGCTCAACCGCCGCAGTATGCTTCAGGGCATCATGGCTGCGGGAGCTCTGTCTTCCCTGCCCACCGCAAGAGCAAACGCCGCGACGAAGCCGCTCAGTCTTCTGACCAACTGGTATGCACAGGCAGAGCATGGTGGCTACTATCAGGCGTCAGAAGATGGCCTTTACGCCCAGCAAGATCTGGATGTCTCCATTCAGATGGGCGGCCCTCAGATGAACATGACACAGCTTCTGATGGCCGGTCAGTGTGACATCGCCATCATGCAGGGCGAAGAAGCGATCCGCTGCGCCATTCAGGGTATCCCGGCCGTCGCGATCGGCACGACCTTTCAAAAGGGTGTCGGTGGCCTGATGACCCACCCGGATATCCACGACATTGCCGAACTCAAGGGCCATCCCATTCTGATCAGTTCGGAAGGCCGCGCCAGTTTCTGGATATGGCTCAAAAAACGGTACGGCTTCACCGAAGATCAGGTTCACCCCTACACCTACAATCTTCAACCTTTCGCCTTCAATCCGCAGATGGCCATGCAGGCTTTCGTCTCATCCGAGCCTTACGGTGCGAAAAAGGCGGGCATTCCTTTCAATTTCTTCCTTCTGGATGATCTTGGATACGCGGCTTACGGAAACGTTCTGATGGTGTCTCGTAAGACACTTGAAGAGCGTGGTCTGGAATTACGGAAATTCATTGCTGCCAGCAGCGAGGGCTGGAAGCGCTACATCTTCGGAGATGCCAGTAAGGGCGATGCCGCCATTCGCAAGGCTAATCCGGATATGAGCGCTGATCAGCTCGTCTGGTCTCGTCAGAAGCTGAAAGAAATCAAGGCTCTTGGAATGCCTGGAGCCCCTATCATGACGATGAATGATGAACGCTGGAAGCGCATTTACGATATCCAGCTCGCCGCTCAGCTTGTTCCAGAAAACCCGCAATGGAAAAGTGCCTACACGCTTGAATGTGTCCGCGGTGGTCTGGCGACGGTTCCGGCATGAGCAGTCCCGTCCTTTCCCTCGCGAGCATTGAAAAAGTTTTCCCTAATGGCGTCCGCGGACTGTCTCCCGTCGATCTCACGGTTGAAAAAGGAGACTTTGTCACGCTCATTGGCCCATCGGGTTGTGGAAAAAGCACCCTTCTCAAGCTGATCGCCAATCTGCACACACCATCCGGTGGCAAAATGAACTGGTGGGGTGGAAATTTTGGCGACGTCGGCCGCAAGGGGCGCCGCATGGCGTTTGTGTTCCAGGATGCCACGTTGATGCCCTGGGCGACGATCGCGAAAAATGTGCGTCTGCCTCTCGATCTGGAAAAAGTAGACCGCTCCACGGCGGACAAGCGTGCTTTGGCGGCTCTGGAACGCGTAGGCCTGGGGCACGTCACGGAACATTACCCGGCCCAGCTTTCCGGCGGCATGAAAATGCGTGTGTCCATCGCTCGGGCGCTTGTCACGGAACCTGACCTTCTCCTGATGGACGAGCCATTCGGTGCTCTGGATGAATTCACGCGCAATCGTCTGGACGAAGAAATGGCGCGGCTTTGCTATGAAGACGGCCTCACAACGCTGTTCGTAACCCATGCCCTGCATGAAGCGGCTTTTCTTTCCAGCCGCGTCATGGTGATGGCAGCCCGTCCGGGTCGTATTCATGCCGAGTACGAGATCGATCAGTCCATCCTGCGCAATGAAGAGTTTCGCCTGTCGGATCAGTTTGCGGGGATCAGTCGGGAACTGGCCATTCTTCTGGAAGACGCCAGTCGCGAAAGCATGATCCAGCAGGAGATGCGCGCATGATGTCCTCTCGCACGTTCTCGCTACTGGCTCCCGTCACGCTCGGTATCATTATTCTTGGGATCTGGGAGGGGATCTGCCGTTTCTGGCATATCCCGCCCTATCTGATGCCATCGCCATCGGCCATATGGCGCGCCCTGATGCTCGATGGCGTGGCGCTGCTCCATGCCCTGCTCATCACGCTGGAAATCACGTTCGCTGCCTTGATCGCTGCTGTTGTGGGGGGCGTGCTCGTCGCATTCCTGCTGGTGCAAAGTCCTCTTATCGAGCGTTGCCTGATGCCCTACGTCGTCATCATGCAGGTCACGCCGATTGTGGCGATTGCGCCTTTGATCATCATCCTCATCCACAACACGCCGCTTGCTTTGACGGCCTGTGCGGCTCTGGTCGCGATCTTCCCGGTCATTTCCAACACACTCCAGGGGCTACGGAGCGTTGATCCTGATCTGGCTGCTTACTTCCAGATGCACAAGGCCTCGCGTCTTCAGACGCTGATCCGGCTTCGCATCCCCAGCGCGCTTCCCATGTTCATGGCGGGTCTGCGGATTGCCACCGGCCTCTCCCTGGTCGGCGCGATTGTTGCCGAATTTGTTGCGGGAACAGGCGGTAACTCAGCCGGTCTGGCTTATCAGATCCTTCAGTCGGGCTTTCAGATGGATATTCCGCGCATGTTCGCGGCGCTTTTCCTCATTACCGTCGCTGGCCTCGTTCTTTACGCCGCCGCCGCCAGCCTGCAACGCTTCGCTCTGAGACACCGCCCATGACTTTTTCTTTTCCCGCTGGCCAGTCTCTCTCTGGCCTTTTGAATGCGAGCATTCCGAAAGATCTGCTTCCTTCAGCACTCGCAGGCAGCAAGCTCTGCGATATCGCACTCGAGAACGGACACATCGCGGAGATCGTCCCGGCAGGCCAACTTCCCCATACCTCGGGAAACGTCGACTTGAAGGGGCAAATGGTCTGGCCCTGCTTTGCCGATAGTCACACCCATCTGGACAAGGCCTTCATCTGGGATCGGACGCCCAATCCCGATGGAACATTCATGGGTGCGCTTCAGGCGACGACACAAGACCGGGAGGCTTACTGGACAGAAGCGGATGTAGAACGCCGCATGGAGTTCAGCCTGCACTGTGCTTATGCCCATGGCACAAGCACGATCCGGACCCACCTGGATACGTTCGGTGTTCATGGAGCCCGGGTCTGGCCCCTTCTCCGCAGACTACAAAAGAAATGGGCTGGAAAGATCGCGCTTCAGGGCGTCTCCCTCACGATGCCGGAACGCTATATGGGCGAAGACCGGGACGGTATTGTACGCAGTGTTGCGGAGACAGAAGGCGGCGTACTCGGTGCCGTTCTGATGAAGCACAACACGACGGAAGACGCGTTGGACGTGCTGTTCGGTCTGGCGACGGAGTATGGGCTGGAACTGGACCTGCATGTCGATGAAAACAGCGAAACAGGTGGTACCGCGCTCGAACTGGTTGCTCAGGCAGCACTCAGGCATCGCTTTCGCCATAAGATCCTGTGCGGGCATTGTTGCAGCCTGACCGTACAGGATGACGTCGCTCAAATACGCATCATCTCTCTTCTGGCCGAAGCCGGGATTGGTATAGTTAGCCTCCCCCTCTGTAACATGTATCTTCAGGATCGGACTCCCGGTCGAACCCCCCGCTGGCGGGGTGTGACACTGTTGCAGGAACTGGATGCCGCAGGCGTGCCGGTCATGCTGGCGAGCGACAATGTGCGTGACCCCTTCTACGCCTATGGGGATTTCGACATGCATGAAATCCTTCAGGGCGGCACACGCATTGGGCATCTCGACCATACCAGCCGACCCTGGGTGCAGTCCGTTAACACCCGGCCGGGAGACTGGATGGGACGCAACCATCGTCTTGAGAAAGGTGCCGTGGCCGATCTTATCGTTTTTCCGACCCGCAACATGAACGAGTGGATGAGCCGCAATCAGACAGGCCGCACGGTTCTGAGAGCCGGGCGCATCATCGACGCCGTCCCTCCAGCCTACGAAACTCTCGGAGGAGATCTCTGATGGTTGCTCTCAAGCCGCGTCGTACGGAAGCCATGCTGACACGGGATGGTATTCGTCTTGTGGCGGATATCTGGGAGCCGGAAGGAGATGGTCCTTTCCCCGTTCTTCTCATGCGTCAGGCGTATGGTCGGAAGATTGGTACGTCTCTCTGCTATGCGCCGCCCGAATGGTATGCCCGTCACGATTATATTGTCGTCATGCAGGACGTCCGTGGTCGTGGAGACTCAGGTGGTGAGTTCATTCTTTTCGAGCATGAAGCAGAAGATGGCGCCGATACGATTGCCTGGGCCGCTTCGCTTCCTCGAAGCAATGGCCGTGTCGGCATGTTTGGCTTTTCCTTCCAAGGGAGCAATCAGCTACTGGCAGCCGGCGAAAAGCCTGAGGCGCTGAAGGCGATTGCACCTGCCATGATTGGCTGGCAATTGGATCGTGACTGGGCGTACGAGAATGGCGCTTTCGCGATGCGTGCGAACATCGGATGGGCCACACAGCTCGCGGCGGAAACGGCCCGTCTCAAGGGAGACTACGAGGCTCAGCAGATCCTGTTTGCTGCCAGCCGCGGGACGTCCTTCAATGGACGTCAGCCTACCGTTCCGGCGCATGACGCCTTACTGGCCAAGTATAGTCATTACACCTGCTGGCGAGACACGCCTCCCGGTGATGCGTACTGGGACAAAATCTCTCCCGCTAGTCGCTTAAGCGATATTGCAGAATTAGCACCAGGGGTCCTGCTGATCGGCGGGTGGTATGACAGTCATCTCCCTGGAACGCTCGAAGCTTATCGCGCGCTTTCTCCCCACACGCCGACCCGGCTCATTGTCGGACCATGGGCGCATTTCCCCTGGGACCGCCATATCGGGGATGTGGACGTTGGTGACGATGCGATTACAGACATTGATCAGCAACAGATCAGGTTCTTCGATCAATGGCTGAAATCAGAACCTGAACAGCAGGTTGCTCCTGTCCGCCTTTTCGACATGGGGGCGTGCCAGTGGCAGGATCTGCAAGACCTTCCAGAAGGAAACACACAGGCATTTCCATATGGGAGTGGGCGCGCCGCCATTGATACCCGAGATGGCGCCTTGGCTCATGCGGTGCCTGATGATGTGTTGGCTTTGTCGGAAAGCCTCACTCTTGATCCGTGGCGTCCGGCAGCGCCGTGTGGCGGCAGCTTTGGCTTTCCCGGCGGCCCCATAGATCGGGCGCGAACAGACGCTCGGTCAGACGTGCTGACCTTTACGACACCCCTGCAGGAGACGGACAGACTTCTGGCAGGGACTGTCACAGGCTGTTTCGAGTTCGAAAGCGAATACGAGAGCTTCGATATCCACGCCACTCTGTCTCGTGTGGACAGTCACGGAAAGGTTCACCCGCTTGCCGAAGGCTATGCCTTGGCTAAGCCCGGTCAGACTCTCCTTCCGATGCGTGGCACATGCTTGACCCTCAAAAAGGGTGAACGGCTCAGGCTGTCCCTCTCCCTCGCCTGCTTTCCGGTCTTTCCGATCAATCCCGGTACAGGCGGCAGCCCCATCGCGGCGACGCTGGATCAGCAGCGGGTCACAACAGTTCATCTGAAATGCGGTTCCGGCACCTATCTTCTTCTTCCTTGGCTCAAACAGGAAAGCTAACTCTCATGTCTTTTGCAAAATGCAGCCCCGATAGTGTTGAAGCCTTCCGGATTGCGCCGGACTCAACCAATTACTTTGCCATCCTGTTTGATAGGAAAGCTGGTGATTATTCTTCCATCGCAGTCGTGGAAATCTTTGAACCCGGAGGAGCCACGCCTCCGAATACACATACAGACGCTGACGAAATGTTTTTCGTTCTTTCGGGTACGGGTCGCGCCTGGTGTGACGGCAAAAGCTGTGAGCTGAAAGCCGGAGACGCTCTTCTGGTTAAACCTGGCTCGGAACATGTTCTGGAGAACACTGGCACCAGTAAGCTTTATACGCTGACTGTCATGACACCGGATGAAGCTTTTGGCGACTTAATTCGTAGCGGTATTCCCGTTAAGCTGGACGCTCAAGACCTGGCTGTACTCTGCGGAGGGAGTCAATGAGACGTCTGGGTAGCACATATGCTAACAGTTGGGGTGCCACAGAGGCTTCTATCAGTCTGCTACGACCAGACCGTAAATCCAGAACTGTCAGTCTTCCATCCGTTCCACAAAGTCTGACTCTTGATCTGGCAAAAACTGCGATCATCGTCATCGATATGCAGAACGATTTCTGTCATTCTGAAGGCTGGCTCGCCTCTATTGGTGTCGATATTTCTGCCGCGCGTCGCCCCATCAAGCCTTTACAGACGCTCCTTCCTGTCCTGCGAGAGCATGATGTTCCGGTCATCTGGCTGAACTGGGGCAATCGTCCGGATAAACTCAACCTGCCTCCCTCAGTGCTGCATGTTTACGATCCGGCCGGGGAAAATAAGGGCATCGGATCTGCATTGGGCGCAGCAGACAGGAAAGTGCTTGAAGATGGGAGCTGGAATGCTGCCATTATCGACGAACTACACGTCGAGGCAGAGGATATTCATGTTGCAAAATACAGGATGAGTGGCTTTTGGGATACTCCTCTTGAAGGGATCCTGAGAAACCTGCGTGTGGAGACCCTGCTTTTTGCCGGCGTCAACAGCGATCAATGCGTTCTAAGTACGCTCACGGATGCAGGGTGTCTGGGGTATGATTGTATTCTTCTCAATGATTGCTCAGCGACAACCTCTCCGGAGTTTTGTGAGCAGGCTACACTCTACAATGTCCGGCAATGTTATGGGTTTGTCGCATCCGGATCTGATCTTGTGAAAAACTTGAAATCCAAACTTATAACTGAAGCATAATATTTCAAATACGCAGGAAGTCGAAAGGGCATATGTGAGCATATACCGTAACGTGTTCCACTATCCTGAGGCTTCCTAAAATTTTTTACTTTTAGTTACGTGATAACCCTGCATCTTTGCTGTCGTCTTCATGGATTAGATTCCGAAAATTACTGGGGTAGCGAGTATAACCGTGTAGAAGAAGGTTGTAACGCGGTGCCAGTCCTTGAAGACGTTCGAACATGATCTGTATACGTTTGTAGCGGCGCTTGCCGTATTTGAGGGCGCTGTTCCAGGATGTTTACCTCTAAATACAGGGCTTGATACTTTTTCCTGCAAGGAACCCTTGGACCTGTCGGCATTATAGTCTGGTCGACGAGCAGTCGTTGAACCTTCAGCACTTATCGAACAAAGCGGCGGCATTGATATAATTAATGGTCTGCCCTTGCAGTCATGAAGAAGCTCAAAGGGTGATTGTTCGCACCGTTAATGGGCTAATGGAATTAAACTTGGTGTTCATTCCGCCTTTCGGGCCGATCAGACGACCCGTATCTTTTTTACCTGCAGATTGGAAGCCGTACGATGCGCCTTCAGATAGGTCGCGTCGATCATCGTCTTGCGATCGAAGAGCTCGTGAGCAACCATACCTTCCATCATCCACGGGAAGAATGCCCTTGTGATACCACTGAGTTCCGCCAACAAAGCCCATTGCGATTGATGAAAATATTTAGCTTAGCATCTGACGATCATCTACTCGGGTCTTGTCATGGCTCTTTGGAAAATACAACCTAAGCCGCGTCACCTGCTCGCCACGTTAGATAAGCAGCGATTGTTTTGCATTTTTATTATTAAATTGTAATGGGTTTATAAACAAATACCCCCTGAATTTTCAGGGGATATTTGTTTGGTAAAAATATTTATCAGAACGCTGTGGAAATTGTTCCAGTCATGCTGAAGCGCGGCTCAACATAAAACTGGGCGCCTGAACCCGTTTTGGAAAGATTGCCATTCATCAAGCGGACTGCCTGTGTATTTGTGGCTACGCCGACTACACCAGTACGAACAATGGAGCCTGTCAGGTTAGTAAAGTTCAAGCGGATGGTGGGAGATTTAGCATACCACACTGGCTTGAAGTGATACCCTAGAGACAATGTATTGGTCACATAACCCGGAATGCGCTGATCTCCGGCGATAGAGACAGATTGCGGGCCGGTATAATGAAGGGTGGCGTTGGCAAAGAAGCCTTCATGAGCATATGTCAGGCCAAAATTTGCCATGACGTGAGGCGAGAGAGGAGCCTGTGTTCCTTTTGTCCGAAACGCAGTCAGATTTCCCGAAGCATCGGATGCTGCAATATTGGTATCCATCCGGGCATTCAGGTACTCAAACGATACATAGGGGCTAAACCCGTAGATCGGCTGCGTGGAAAGCATTGCGTCAAAGCCGCGTGCGGTCTGATTACCAGCATTGACGACGCCACTCTGATTATTACCCAGATAAGTGCTGAGAAGTCTGTTTGTAATATTGTAATTAAACAGATCCAGATCAACGATGACATACTTGTCATTATATCGGTAACCTAGTTCTTCCTTGATAGAATACTGGTTCTTTGGAAGCGTTCCGGTATAAGTCGTGTTGCCGAGTGCAGAAGCTGAAGGCTGTCGGAAGTCGCCTTCAGCGTTCACATACACCTGATGATGATCGTTGAAGTGATAGCTGATCGAGAGATGGGGCAATGGCGCAGTTAGGTTCTGACCCATCTGCTTGTTACCAGGATATGTTCTGTACCAGACATTGGACATAACATACTTGAACCCAGCGTTGACCAGGAGATGGTCATGAAAATACTTCGCTGTTTCCTGAAGAAATAGCGAATGAATTTCATATCCGGTTGTATTACCGGGGTAAGAGCGGTTGCTTCCAGAGTAAACCTGATATGCGGCATCATTCGGGCTTGGATTTGAACCGTCTGCCTTTGTTACGCTGGTTGGGAAGTGCTGGGTATAATCCTGATTTTCGTACCAATAACCAAAATCAAGATGGTTATGTTTGTCGATATCGTAGCCAAGCTTGGCTGTCGCACCTACATCAAGTGCACCATTTTCCTGGAAGTAGCTGGTCAGAGGCGTACCTGAGGCAATTGTCTCACCTGACTTATAATTCGTGGTGCCTTTTGCAAAGCCACCAGAAGAACCATCCCAGCCCTGCCCCCAGTTATAGTACGGGCGTAGATCGAACTGAAGCTTGTCTGTAAGAACGACGTGAATTGGTGCACTCAGGAACAGCTGGTTCCAGTGATCGATATTATTTTTCCAGTAATCATTTCCGGTCGGATCAAATTCAGCCTTACGTCCGTATCCGACGCCCGTGTCCTTATACTGATGGAACTGAGCGGCTGTTGGATAACGGTCAATTACGAAGTCTTCGTAATTCCAAGACATGAACAGCTTCGCATAAGAACCGTTTTCCCAATCCTTACGAATGCCAAAGTCGAGGTGACGGCGCTGATTGATGCCGGCCCCCATCCAGGATCTTGCATGAGTATTGGAGAATGAAAGATAGCTGCGCAGGCCCGTCTTCGCAATATCACCGGACTCAACACGAAGAAATTCGCGCGACAAATTGTTGGTACCGTATGAAAAATCAATCAGCCCCCCAAACTGGTGGGCGGGATCATGAGATGTTTCATTCATTACGCCGGCAGCAGCAGATGTCGCAGGCAGGTCGATTGGAGAAGACCCTGGCATCATGCTGACGCTATCAAGGTTTTCAGAGTCAATATCTTCCGCCATGTAGGATGCGCTGGCTGCGGGTGCCCCATCAACCATGAGGGCCATGTCGGCATCGGTCAGGCTTCGACTCTGAATGCGACCGCCCTGCATGCCTGATGTATCGGGTGTGGAAACGTTAACACTTGGCAGGTTTTTGATGAGATCAAGTGCCGTACTGGTTGGGCTCTTGGCCTCGATGAAGGCTTTGGTAATGGTCTGGATAGCGTAAGGGGCTGTTTCCACCCGCATCATTCCGCCGCCGCGACTACGTGCTAGACGGGACGTAGAAACAGTTACGTGTTCGTCCCCTGTAGAGTTAATCGACGACGGACGACGCATCTTGGGGTGTTCAGGGGTAGCAGTCACAGCGGCATCACGAGAGGCACGCTGGCTCTGGACTGCGGCGCCATGAGCGTGAGCTGTTTTGTGTTTGACGTGGCTGGTTGCAGCCCGAACTGGTTCAGCAACGGATACTGAACCAAAACCCGCCAGACACGTTACAAGAAGGAGGGCCTTCTTATAAGACTGTTTTTCAGATCGATACGGACACATAACCTGCTGGCTTCCCCTGCTGCAAGACACTTAACGTTCTCCACAGGACCTGGTCTCCGATCAGAAGACCCTTCCCATAACGGACTCGTAACATAATCGAGCACTGCCTCAAAAGGCGAATAATTGCCTCGCAGTGATATCAAAAAGAGATCACTTACGAGATATGCCACACTTGTGGATCTTTTTACACAATGCCGGAAATGTTTTGCAATACAGTCATTTGGTAGATTTTAAAGTTTCAGACAAATAAAAAACTATTGAATAACATATACTTAGGTTGGGTTACCTCAAAGGGTTGTGCTTGGGGTAAGTGCATTTTTCTGACATCCTCTCCAACAGAAATGGCTAATGTGTTTTTTGTGCCACTACTATTTTGAAAGCTGCTTTACCCCCTTTTAGGCGTCTCAGTGCGAAAGCGGTACAAAATCTTGAAAAAATTTTAAATATTCCTATTGTTTATCTTTTGGGTGAAAGTTTTACCATGCTGCACAGCCGACTTCTGGTCTATCTGGATACAGTCGCCCGTTGCGGCTCCATAAGAAAAGCTGGAGAACACTTGAACGTCGCTTCCACGGCGATCAATCGGCAAATTTTGGCGTTAGAGCAGGATCTTGGTGCCCCAATTTTTCAGCGCCTTCCTAGAAAGCTTGTACTGACAGCCTCTGGGGAAATCTTGCTGGCGCATGTTCGTGAAACTTTGAAGAACATGAATCACACGCGCCAAATTCTGGAAGATCTGAAAGGATTGAAACGTGGCGAGTTCTCGATTGCCACAATGGTGGGGCCGGTTTCTACCTTTCTTCCGCTGGCTTTAACAGACTTTCATAATACGCATCAAAATGTACGAACTCATGTCAGTACCTATGGCACGCATGATCTGGTCGAAGTAGTCAAGAATGGTCAGGCCGATATCGGAATAGGTTTTGATATTCCATCAGAAAATGGACTGGTCGTACAGGCGTCTAGAAGTGTGCCCCTCGGTGTGGTTATGAGTGCGCAGCATCCTCTTGCTCATCAGGAATCCATCAGTCTTGAAGACTGTAATGCTTGGCCACTGGTAGTAGCAGATGAGAGTATGGCGATCCGTCCTCACCTGGAGGATCTATATACGGCGAAGGGATTGACCTTTACGCCTTCTCTTGAAACCAACTCTATTGAACTCATGCGACAAATGGCTCTTGTGCCGGGAAATATTACGTTTCTGACGCCGCTCGATATTATTCAGGAACAATCCGAGGGAAAACTCAAGTTTCTCACATTACGAGAAAACGGCATTCATCCTCAGACGGTTTCGATTGTTGCTCGTTCGAAAGTTTCAAACCCCTTCACGTCTCTTTTTATTGAAAGAGTTGAGTACTTTCTTCAAGAATATAGTTCGGCCCATTTTGTCTAAAATACTACTTCAGTACGTCTGTCTGGAATAGAAAGACCTTCAATCCACCATGAGGGATTGGAGCACTCGTTGGTAGGAACGGCAATCCGCTTGCGTGAGCCAGTGATTTTTCCGTTGTGATAATTCCTACCCGCCAGCCTTTGAAATGCTCAAGCAATCGCGTACCGAGCGCTCTATACAAAGCTGACAGTTTCTTTTTGTCGCCAAGGCGAGTGCCATATGGAGCATTCAGAATTACCAAACCTGGCGGGCCAGCAGGAGGCGTTATATCGCTCACAGTAGCCTGACTGAAGGTTGTATATGCTGTAACATCAGCACGCTCAGCGTTGGCTTTGCTCATCGCAATTGCTCCGGCGTCTCGATCGCTTCCGTAGAAGTGAAATTCCGGGGTGCGCTGGCTTTTCACTTCGCGCATCTGCTCCCACGCAGCTGAGTCGAATGTGGCAAACCGTTCAAATGCAAACTGCCGCGAGCGGCCCGGATTAAGGCGCGCTGCGATTTCAGCCGCCTCGATAACGAATGTTCCTGATCCGCACATAGGGTCAAGAACGGGTTCCTGACCGGTGTATCCACATTTGCGCAGAAACAGTGAGGCCATTGTTTCACGCATGGGCGCGCGATTAACGGCTTCCTTATGGCCCCTTCGGTGCAGAAGATCACCGGATGTATCCAGACTGAGCGTACAGAAATTATTCTCGATCCGTGCGCGAACAATAACAGGTGCAGTTTCGGAATTTGGTGCTCCAAGCGTCTCCGTGATGGCTTTGGAAATGCGTTCAGCTGCAGCTCCGCTATGATAAATTCGCGAAGATGAGCACGAAACTTCAACTTGGAACGGCACGTCAGGTTTGAGCAATTCACTCCAGGGGATTTCCTTGGAGCGGAGTTCAAGTTGATTCAGATATTCAGCACGGAATTGCGCAACGCGTGCCAGAACCCGGCTGGCACCCCGGACCCAAAGGTTTGCGCGCCAGACTTCAGGCCATCCTCCTCGCATTGTCACTCCCCCGGGAACAACTTTGGGCTGGCGGAACCCTTTCAGTTTCACCTCGGCGCAGAGCATGTCTTCAAGACCGGGGGACGTTGCGAGAAAAATTTCAAAGTGCCTGTTTTTCGTCATTGGGCCTCCATGACAGGAAGCGACGTGTAGAGCAATCTTTTCTGCTACATTCAGGGGTATAATGGGCTTATTTCCGGCAAATTTTTGTCAAGTAACCAGAAATGATTGTAAAGTTATCGTGCTATCGTTATTCTTTTTTCAGGTGAAGCGTAAATAACCATACTATTGGAAGCCCCCTGCGTTGGTCACAAACGTGAAGCCAGCGGCCTTTCCGTCAAATTTCGTCCCATGTCGTGAAC
>NZ_BEWO01000004.1 GCF_002723975.1 Gluconobacter japonicus | reverse complement strand
GGTGCCTGACGCCGTAATGGAAGTCTCTTCTGCTTTATGTCGTACGAGAATTATCGCTGTGGCATCCGGGAAAGGAGGCGTCGGGAAAACGTGGCTTTCTATTTCATTGGCACAGGCTTTGGCCTCTTCCGGATACAAAGTTCTTATTCTTGATGGCGACTTTGGTTTGGCCAACGTGGATATTCAGCTTGGGCTTGTTCCAACGCATGATGTGGTGGATGTTTTATCCGGAGATGTAACGATCAAAGACGGTGTTCAGCATTTTTGTGGTGGCACTGGAGATGCTGCTTATTCGTTTGATGTGCTTGCAGGACGGTCTGGTGTTTCGGCTGTTTCCGGTATGAACCGTGATGCTCTTGATAAGCTGCTGCTATCTCTCAGGTTGGCCAGGCAATATGATTTTATTTTAGTGGATCTTTGTGCCGGAATTGATCCGATTACCCGGCATCTGGCGGCTATTGCTGACCAGCTTCTTGCCGTCACTACAGATGAGCCTACGGCTTTGGCAGACGTTTATGCCATCATGAAGCTCTATCTGCGGGATCGGCGACGTGTGGGTGGTGACGATATGCACTGTCAACTCGTCATCAATCAGGCATCGAGTCATCGGAGTGGGGTTCAGACATATGAAAAACTCCTACAAGCTTGTCGTTTTTTTCTGAAATGGGAGCCACAACTCGCAGGAACGGTGCGTAAGGATAGCAGGGTGTCTGCAGCAATCCGGATGCAATCAAGCCTTCTGGAAAATTTTCCGGCGTCTCCGGCTGCTGTAGATGTTGGGCGTCTGGTGCGTCAGGTGGTTCACGGCAGCCTACCGGCTGTTGCGTAAATCGCGGCTTACGTCTCTTTAAGGGATCGCTTATGGTTCGGGAACTACTGTTCCCAGGAAATGTATCAAACCATGCGCGTTGCCCTGATTCAGATGGCCCCTTCGGCTGATCGAAGTGCCAATATTCTTCAAGCCCAACGGCTGGTCTCAGAAGCTGTACACGCTGAGAAGCCTGATCTCGTCGTTCTTCCTGAAATATGGAGTTGTCTGGGAGGATCAACTGAGACCAAACGGGCGAGTGCAGAAGGTTTGCCCAGGCCGAGCGATAAGGGAGGTGTGCTCTATGAAGCGTTGAGGGCAATGGCTCGCGAGCACAAAATCTGGGTTCATGGTGGGTCGATTGGAGAACTGGCTACACCGGCCTCTAGCGACAAGCTGGCCAATACCTCACTTGTCTTTAACCCTGATGGTGAAGAATGTGGGCGTTACAGGAAGATCCATCTTTTTGACGTTGTTACGCCTAATGGGGAGGGTTATCGCGAGAGTGACAATTACGTTCCCGGCGAAACGGTTGAAGTTGTCGATATTGATGGTGTTCCGACGGGTTTGGCGATTTGCTATGATCTGAGGTTTTCTGAACTCTTTCTTGCACTCCGGGCCGCTGATGTGGAGATGATTATTCTGCCTGCAGCCTTCACACAGCAGACGGGTGAAGCGCACTGGGACATTCTTGTTCGTGCTCGTGCCATTGAAACACAGGCATGGGTTGTCGCGTGCGGGACGACGGGATGGCATGTCGATGGGCAGGGTAATCGACGCCAGACTTATGGTCATTCCATGATCGTTAGTCCGTGGGGAGACGTTGTTCTTCAATTGGGAAGTGAGGAAGGTTGGGGAGTGGCTGAACTGGATCTGGATGAGGTCCAGCAGGTTCGGCAGAGAATGCAGGTTCAGGCGAACAGGCGGTTGATCTGAGCATCATGAAAATCGCTTTTACCGCTGCTGCTACTGATGCTGCGCAAGATGCGCTCGCAACTTTCTCAGCCCGTTATGGCAATGTTCCTCTGGAAAAGGCAGATGTTGCAGTCAGTCTTGGGGGGGACGGATTTATGCTGGAGACCCTCCATCGGGTATTGGGTCTCGACCTGGCCGTTTATGGTATGAATTATGGGACCATCGGCTTTCTAATGAACACTCCGGATGAGGATAATCTACCGGAGCGTTTGCTTAACGCTCAGCCTTCTTTGCTTCATCCACTTCACATGACTGCTACAACCGTCAGTGGCGAAGTTGTTGAAGGGAAAGCTTTTAACGATGTGTTTCTCTTTCGTCAGACGCGGCAGACGTCCAGAATACGGATTGAGATTGATGGCCGGATAAGGCTTGAGGAACTGATCTGTGATGGGGTGATCGTTGCTACACCAGCAGGTTCAACGGCTTATAACTTGTCCGCGCATGGCCCGATTGTCCCTTTGAGTGCAAACATTCTCCCGTTAACCCCAATCTCAGCGTTTCGTCCAAGGCGATGGAGAGGGGCACTTTTGCCGTCAACGGCGGTCGTTCGACTGACATTGTTGGATACGGACAAGCGTCCGACAGCAGCAGTCGCGGATTTCAAGGAAATTCGGGATGTTGTGGAGGTTGTGGTCAAAGAGGACCGAAAGCAGCATGCTACGGTTCTCTTTGACCCGGATCATGGTCTGTCTGAACGGATTATCGCCGAACAGTTTTTACCCTGAGGTCAGAGGATTGGGGTTAGGAGAGGCTTGCCTTCAAAATGGGCTTTGAGGTTATCCACCATTAGATTGCCCATCAGTGTTCTTGTTTCTACGGTTGCTGAGGCCTGATGTGCTTGGAGCACGGCATTATCCAAAGTGAAAAACTCTGAATTGATATTGGGCTCGTTTTGGAAAACATCGAGGCCTGCTCCGAAGATGCGTTTTTGCTTCAGGGCCGCGAGTAGGGCAGCTTCATCAACGACTGAACCGCGTGCAATGTTGACGAGAACACCGTTTGGCCCGAGTGCGTCCAGAACATCAGCGTCGACCATGTTCGCTGAGCGTGGGCCGCCGGAAACAGCCAGAACAAGAACGTCGGACCATTCTGCCAGAGCCTTCAGGTCAGGCTCGAAGCGAAGTGTGCTTTCTGTCCGGGGGCGGGAATTGAAGTATGCTACTTCCATGCCGAACGCGGCGGCACGGTGTGCAATGGCCTGACCGATCTGGCCAAAACCTGCGATACCCATGCGCTTTCTGGTAATACTTCTGGAAAGGGGGAGTGGTTGTTTTGACCATTGTCCCCCGCGAACGAAGCGATCATTCAGAACCGTTTCCCGCATGACGGCAAGCATGAGGGCGATGGCCATGTCCGCCACGTCGTCTGTCAGCGTTCCAAGCGTTGTCGCAACACCGATTTTGCGCTGACGGGCTTCTTCCAGATCAATCTGGTCTGTGCCCACGCCGTTGACTGAAATAACCTCAAGAGCAGGCAGTGCATCCATGATAGGGCGTGGAAGACCTGAACCGCCTCCCGTCGCGACGCCGCGGATCTTGTCTGCGTAGGAAGCAAGAGGCTCGATCCCCTTATACGGATGGACTGTAAACAGGCTTTGCAGTCGTTCTGTAATGGCTGGAGGGAACTGATCGATTGCCAGAATGTCGGGACGGGAAGACAAAGCGGTTCTCCAATCTGGGATGTTAAGCCTCAACCGGGCCAAGTTCTTTTTCCGCAAGGTGATGGCAGGCGGCTTCAACTTCCTGCCAGGTGACATCAAAGCCTTCATCCGAACCGTAATACGGATCGGCGACAGCATCTCCGTGACGGCCGGGAAGGTGATCCAGCATCAGGGAAACGCTGGCCTTGCTGCCATCGGGTTGGAGATCGCGCAGGTAAGACAGATGAGAATGATCCAGTGCAAGAATATGATCAAAGCGCTCGAAGTCTTCGCGTGTCACCAGTCGCGCCCGAAGATTTGACGCATCCAGTCCATGCTGACGTGCAACGCGGCAGGCTCGGGGGTCGGGAGGGTAACCGAGATGCCAGTGACCTGTTGCGGCGGAATCAATATCGAGTGTCAGGCCTCGGATCATAGCTTCACGGCGCATGGCAAGTTCTGCAAGTGGGGAGCGACAGATGTTGCCTGTGCAGACAAACAGGAAACTCTTCAAGCGCCGGTGAGCCATATAAAAAATGCCATTGTTGCGATGGAACTGAGTGTTCCGAAAAACAGGACCGATGCGATTTCTCTTTCGAGCACATGGTAGCGCATCGCCAGGATAACGTTGATGGAAGCGCTCGGGATTGCCATCGTCAACACACTTTCCTGAAGCGCTTGGAGAGGAAGGTGCCACAGACGGGCGAGAATGTAGATTGTGCCCGGGATCACAATGTTTCGAACGACGACAATCGTGCCGACCAGTGGGCTGAAGCGGACCTGTCTGGTAAACAGCACAACGCCGGATGCGAAAAGTGCTGCACCGCCTGTGGTCCGTCCCAGCAACTGGAGAGAGCCTTTCAGGAAGTGCGGAATGAAAGCGCCTGCACTGACAAGGAGCAAGGCCATCAGTGGAACCCAGACGACGGGTTCACGGCAGGAGTGCAGAAGGTGCCCGACCAGTTCTTTCAATTCGTCGCGTCGTTCCGCCGAGGGAGATCGGGGCTGGCGACCTTCATGATCATGACCCATCATGATGAGTGTGATGGGAAGCTGGATCAGGTTCATTGCCAGCGCAGCGATGGAAATGGGAACGCCGCTGGCTGCGCCGAAAATCTGCCCAAGGACCGGAATGCCAATGAAGGGTACGGAAGGCCCTGTCACGGTCATGGCGATCATGGCTGCTTCGCTCATGCGATGTTTGAATGCAAAACGGAAAATTGAAAAGACAATAAAATACCCGCCGATCATCGCAAGCAGGATGAGGGCGGCAACTGGTCCGGCGGAAAGGACTTGAGCTTTTGGTGTGCTGAGAATGGACACCAGAAGCTCAAGTGGTAGGGCATAGAGCATAACCAGTCGCGTCAGGACACCTGCTTGCTGGGCATCGAAGTCTTTACGATAAGCTGCGAAGTAACCGAAGCCGAGCGTGACCAGGATCGGAAGGATTGCTTCGACGATCGTGAGCAGAAGGTTGGGAGAACTGGTCATGTGATGCTCATAAAAATACGGAAGTTCCAGCTGTGTCAGGGTTCTTTCGTAATGACATCGTTACCATCCGTCCATCCCTGCCGGGCCAGGTAATGATTGACCTGATGGCCTGGAAGTGTCTTTTTGGAGCAAATCTGTCCCATTTCTTTTACGGTCAAATCATGCAGTCCATTCTCGATACATTGGTCGGCTTTATTCTGATGCTGATGGGGCTGATTGTGGCTGCGATCAGCTTTGTCGAAGTGATTGCGCGGAATGCGCTGAACAGTGTTGGAATTCATGGGACGATCCAGACGATCGTTCTTCTGCTGCTGTTTGTTGCCCTTGTTGTTGGAGCGTTCCGTGTTTTTGGCCGGTTGCTGGCCGTTCTCCTTCTGGCAGCGTTCATCGTCTATGGTGTGCATGCCCTTTTGGGGATCCCACACAATATTTCCGCGCAGGTTGTGCCGCAGGAAAAAACGATTAATTTCTGAGGGTTATGTGGTGTCCGCGAGAGGATTCGAACCTCCGGCCCCAGGATTCATACCACTTCGACTTTCGCCGCCGCACTCATGATTGAGTGCGTTCGTGGTCTGGACTGTCTCTTCGCCAAGGCCTTTTTTCAGGTCTAGGCGTCGCCCGTACAGTCTCTACACCTTCTTTCTGCCGCAACAGAAAGCTTGGCTCGGGATTGGCACGACCCGAGAGGGTCAGAGCGTTCCCCGAATTTGAGCGAATCCACTATGGAGTTTCCAACCATAGCGCCCAATTCAAACTTAGGAATCCTGTGCTCTATCCTGCTGAGCTACGCGGACACACGCTGCGAGTGTTATCGCACGGTCATATTTTTCGCAAGGTAATGAAGAGAGATCTAGAATATGAAAAAATACGTTAGGAATAAAAAAACCTAATTTTCTCAAACATTATTCCGGATGGGAACATATAAAAATTAAATTACCAATTTATCTAAGTTTACTAAAAATTATTTCAAATCCTCTAATGGCAAAGGGTGATTTTGCTAAAAATATGCCGCTTTGACGGGGGGATGATTCTTGCGCTTTTGTTTTTGCTGTGCTTCCAGTCACCGTCAGCCTGCAAGGCTTTCTGATATTTAACCTATAGAAGCGTTATATATCGAGAAGCTGGTTTCAGGTGACTTTCTGAGAGTAAGTTGCTTTCCGGCAGCATCGTACGAAAGAAATCGTCTGGAGGGCCTACCTGTTCATCCTGTTCCGATGATGTGCAGTTTTTGAACCTCCAAAAAAAGGCCGCAATCCATCGTGAGTTTGAAGCGCGTATGGCGGAGAGGTGGCCGTTAGGTATGGTCAGCATTTGGGTAGGAAGGATGGCAACGCCGCAACCCTGTTCCTACAGCGTGCGCTTTGAGGCGCAGCTCCAGGTTTGCTTTGATTGAAGGTGCTTGTCATGAGTTCGTATCAGATGTCTGTTCAGGGTCGGTCTCATTTTCGTCCGGAACCATGTTCTGATTACGGGCATTGATGGGTATGACCAAAATGCTTTCCGGTTCCATACGTCAGGCTCGCGAAACTGATCCCACATTACTTCGCCTCAAACTGATTGGTCAGATGGAGGCGCGTACCCTGACAGGAGAGAGTGTTCTTCCTGTGGGTGGGAAAACGCGTGCGCTTCTTGCTATTCTTGCCCTGTCGGACAGAAAGCCCGTTCTGCGATCGCGGCTTGCGGAGTTGTTGTGGAGCAGGCGGCCGGAAGATATGGCTCGTGCTTCACTGCGGCAGGAAATACACCGCCTTCTTGATGCGCTGAGCCCTGTCGGGGTGGAGCTTCTGGATGTGCAGCGTCATTCCTTGACGTTGAAGCCTGCCCTGACATCTGTAGATGCTGAACGTATTCTGACAGCTAGCGTCCGGACTATTGATAGTATTCCGGCTCCTGAGGAAATTCTGCTTGGTGAACTGAGTGGCATAGACCCGGCTCTTGATGAGTGGCTGGAACAACAACGGACAAGGTTGTCCCATCATCTGCTGACGCTTTATGAAGGCTGTCTGCGGGAATTGACGGATCCCGAACAGGTTGATGATGTGACAGATCGTCTTCTCAAGGTTGATCCACTCAATGAAGCTGCCTGGCGCGCCAAGATTCAGAATGCTCTGCGGAGGGGGGAGCATGCTCGGGCTATGGCTCTTGCAGAGCAGGCTACGCGGGTTCTGGGTCAGGAAGAAGGGTATACTCTTAGTCCTCTGACCCATGGGGTGCTGGCAGGGGTTCTGAAGGGGGCGGCTCTGGATGGGGCGGTCACGGTTTCGGAATCTGTCGGGGCAGAGGATGTCCCTGTTCAGTTCTCAGGAGAAGAAAACCAATTCTCAAGAGGGCCATCTTATCAGCGAACGGACCCCATGCTGGCGTTGCCCTTGCATCTTGCCAGGGCTGCAGCAGGGCAGGCGCGCAAAATTTCTCTGCTGATTTTGACGCCTTTCGTAGTGGATGGGGACAATGACACGGCGCTGAAATGTGCCATCAGTCTTGGGGATCAGTTCGAACTGCTGTTCGTGCATGTTGAAACGTTCGATATTGTTGCGAAGCCAGAGGGGTTCGTGGCTGATCCTGTGAACCCCATGGCCTCTTATCGTAGCCTTGGTGCGGATTACGTTATCACGGGTGCTGTTCGTGCTGGAGCTTCGGATCATGCGCTTCGTCTGATCCTGAAGGTTATGGATGTTCGGGCAGGCGGCGTGATTGTCTGGGGCGCGCATTATGACCTTCCTGATGGGGATCCAAGGTCGGTGGCCTCCGGATTGGTTGGTCCTGCAGCGGCAATGCAGTGGGGGCTGCTGCTGGCTGAAGCGCGGAGGGTTGCCAATCGGGCGGATGGCGAGCTTTCAGCTCTTGGAAAAGTTGCTCGTGTTTTCAAGCTTTTGCTGAAAGGCAGCAACGAAGTTTTTCCCAATGTCAGCCAGCTTTTGGATATGGCTGCTGCAGAGGATCCTCGGGAAGGTAATGTCGCCCTCATGCGGGTCCTTTACTGTCTGATCCGTTATGAAAATGACTGGAGCGACGAAGGGACGGAACTGCTGGCGGAAGGTGTTCGGTTTGCGCGGCAGCTTGTCACTCTCAAACCCGATGCGTCGGGAGGCGCGCTTCTTCTTGCGACGTTGCTGATGCATGACCGGGCCTCTTTTCCGATGGCGCGGTCTATTGTCCGGATGGAGGCAAAGGCTCTCGAGGAGCTGGAATGTGGGCGCGGCCTTCCGGACTATTTGTTGTGTCAGTTGCTGCTGCGTTTGTTTGATGAAGATTTGAAGGGAGCGGCAGAACTTGCCGGGCAGCTTCGAAACAATCCGTATCATTCGCCTTTGTATATTCTGATCCGACCATTTTTCATGATGGTTATGATGCTGGGTGGCGAACGTCGGGATGTTATCGAAATGGGTCGTCTGATGGCGGGTCTGTACCCTAATTACCCGAGCGCGCTGGTCTATTATCTTGTTGCTCTTGTTGAAGAAGATGAAAGTGCGGAAGAAATTCGGCATGTTCGGGATCATCTGGCCAGACTGGTTCCGGATCTGACGATTGCAAAGATTTTGAGCCGTTTTCCTTATCTTGGAGATGAGAAAAAGGCTGAACTCCATCAGGCTTTTCTGACCGCAGGTCTGTCATAAGGTCTCTATAAATCGGCAGGGCGCTTGGCCTTGCCCGATGGGCGCGATATGAACACGGAATTGATGTTGTCCGGATGCAGGTTTCGCCAGTCTGTATCCATGCCCGTGACGGCCTTGGCCCGGCCCGCAGGACCCCCATGATGTCTCGTACACAGATGACTGTTTCCCGCTCTTTCCACCGCTCCGCAGTTCGCGTGGCTCTCGGTATGCTTGCACTCGGAACTGTCGCTGCCTGCGGCGGCGCACGTGATCCCAGCAGCCTGACCGCGCCTCGCAATCATCTTCTGGGTGTCGATCGTGGCGCAGAAGGTGGCGCTGATCAGCTTAAGGGCGGTGTGAACGCCTATCTTTGGCGTGGGGCGATTGACACTCTGTCCTTCATGCCGCTGGCATCAGCCGATGCCGTTGGTGGTGTTATTCTGACGGATTGGTATCAGCCGCCTGCCAGCAAGGATGAGCGCTTCAAGATTGCAGCCTATGTACTTGATCGCCGGATGCGTTCCGATGCCTTGCGCGTTTCCGTTTTCCGCCAGGTCCGTCAGGATGGAGAATGGCAGGACACGCCGGTCTCCGCGACAACGACTTCCGATATTACCACCCGTATCCTGACCCGTGCCCGCCAGTTGCGTGCGGAAAATGGCGAGCGGGGCAACTGAGTTAGACATGAGCGATTCCACGACCCCGGCTTTCGATTTTCACTCAAGAGAGCCGTTCTGGCAGGCCGAGTGGAAACAGCGGAACGTTTTTGCTGTTCCTGACGTGCCTCCTGCGGACCGTCCAAAGTACTACGTCCTTGAGATGTTTCCGTATCCTTCCGGGCAGCTTCATGTCGGGCATGTGCGGAACTATACGCTTGGAGATGTTGTAGCGCGTTACAAGCGCGCGTGCGGCTTCTCTGTACTGCATCCGATGGGATGGGATGCGTTCGGGCTTCCAGCGGAAAATGCTGCCCGGGAGCGGAATGTACACCCTGGCAAGTGGACGATGGAAAACATCGCCACCATGCGCGGAACATTGCAGCGCCTGGGCTTCTCGCTGGACTGGGATCGTGAGATTGCCACCTGCCTGCCGGAATATTACGGCAAGCAGCAGAAGCTATTCTTGGATATGCTGGCTGGCGGCCTGGTCGAACGTCGTGATTCGTCCGTCAACTGGGATCCTGTGGATCAGACTGTTCTGGCTAACGAGCAGGTCGTTGAAGGGCGCGGCTGGCGTTCAGGGGCACTGATTGAGAAGAAGGTTCTCTCGCAGTGGTTTCTGAAGATTACGAAATTCGCGGAACCTCTGCTGGACAGTCTGGGGCAGCTTGATCGTTGGCCCGAGCGTGTCCGCACCATGCAGGAGCGCTGGATTGGTCGTTCTGAAGGTGCACGGGTGCGGTTTGCGCTGCATAATCCGCCTGCCGGTTTCGACATGGATCTGGACGGCATCGAAGTCTTCACGACGCGTCCGGATACACTGTTTGGTCTAAGCTTCGTTGGCATCGCAGCGGATCATCCGCTGGCGGCCAAGGTTGCGAAAACCAATCCGGCTGCCGCCGAGTTCATCGAAGAGTGCCGTCGTCTCGGAACATCTGAGGAAGTGATCGAAGCGGCCGAAAAGCGTGGTTTCGATACTGGTCTTCGTGTCAGCAATCCGCTGAACCCGGATCAGTCCGCTCCGATCTGGATCGCGAATTTCGTGCTCATGGATTACGGAACAGGCGCGGTGTTCGGTTGCCCTTGTGGCGATCAGCGCGACCTCGATTTCGCTCGCAAGTATGGTCTGGCTGTTCCACAGGTTCTCTTGCCTGCTGGCGAAGATGCCGAGGCCTTCACGGTTGGCAAGAAAGCCGTCACCGGAGACGCGAAACTCTACAACTCTGGCTTCCTTGATGGTCTCGATGTCGCTGTTGCCAAGAAAACGGTCATTGAGCGTCTGGAAGGCATGGGCGTCGGGCACGGTGTTGTAAACTGGCGTCTGCGTGACTGGGGTATTTCCCGTCAGCGATACTGGGGTTGCCCAATCCCCGTCATCCACTGTGCAAGCTGTGGCGCAGTGCCGGTTCCTGATGATCAGTTGCCGGTCGTCCTTCCTGAAGACGTGACGTTTGATCGTCCGGGTAATCCGCTGGATCATCATCCGACATGGAAACATGTTGCCTGTCCGAAGTGTGGTGCTGCTGCGACCCGCGAGACCGATACGTTCGATACGTTCGTCGATAGTTCATGGTATTTCGCACGCTTTACGAGCCCTCATGCCGCGACCCCGACGCTTCCGGAAGCTGCTAATGGCTGGCTCCCGGTTGACCAGTATATTGGTGGTATTGAGCACGCGATCCTGCATCTGCTGTATGCGCGTTTCTTTACCCGGGCGATGCATGAGACGGGCCATCTTGGAATTGATGAGCCGTTCGATGGCCTGTTTACGCAGGGCATGGTGACGCATGAGAGCTACAAGGATGCGAGCGGCTGGCTCTATCCGGAAGAGGTCGAGCGTCGTGGAGAGCAGGTTGTTCGCCGCGATAACGGCACGCCGGTTCAGGTGGGCCGATCAGAGAAAATGTCCAAGTCCAAGCGCAACACGGTTTCCCCTGTGGAAATCATTGAGCGGTTTGGTGCGGATACGGCCCGTTGGTTCGTGCTGTCGGACAGCCCGCCAGAGCGCGATATGGAATGGACGGCGTCCGGTGTTGCGGCTGCGGCCCGTTTTGGTCAGCGTCTGCATCGTTTGGTCTCAGCAGTTGCGGGTGCGGATGCCATCGACAGCACCCATGCTGTCGCAGGAGATGATCTGCGTCGCGTAACACATCGGACGATTGCAGCTGTCACAGAGGCGCTGGAGGCTTTCACGCCTAACGTTGCGGTTGCAAGGCTGCACGAATTGACGTCCGCTCTGGCTGAGGCGCAAGGCAAGGATGGAGAAGGACTGGCAGCAGCCCGTCGTGAAGCTGCGTCGACTCTGTGTCTGCTGACCGCTCCCATGATGCCGCATCTGGCGGAAGACATGATGGCCGTACTTGAGCCGAATGGTGATCTCGTTGTGGACAGGGCGTGGCCGGAAGCCCAGGATGAATGGCTGGTGGTACAGAGCGTCACAATTGGTGTTCAGGTTCTTGGAAAGCTGCGTGGCACCATCGAGGTGCCGCCGGATGCGCCGAAGGATCAGGTGCTGGCTGCCGCGAAAGCCGAGCCGAACGTGGCCCGAGCGCTCGAAGGCAAGCGTCTCGTGAAGGAAATCCACGTTCCAAACCGGATCGTCAATTTTGTAGTGGCAGGCTGATCGTGAAGCGTCGCAGTGTTCTGACCATGGCAGGCTTTCTGATGGTGGGAGGGTGTGGCTTCACCCCTCTCTATGGAAAGCTCTCTCCGACAACGGATGTTTCTACTGAACTTTCACAGGTTTATGTGGCGAACATTCAGGGACGCTACGGTCAGCAACTGCGTTTGGCTCTTCAGAAAAATCTTTCAGGTGCAGGACCTGAAAACCCGCAGCGTTACACACTGCGGGTCAATTCCGGAGCCAATACGGAAGCTATTGATATTCACCAAGACAACACGTCTGGTCGAAATCGTGTAACGGGTAATGCGCATTGGCAACTCTTCACGGTAGAACAGTCTCCCCAGCTTCTGACGCAGGGAGATGTCAATACGCTGGATGGATACGATACGACGTTTGAGCAGTACTTTGCCCAGACGCTGAACGATGAAACGGTCAAAGGGCGCGTTGCTCAGACTCTGGCGCAGAATTTGACCCAGCAATTGGCAATCTGGTTCAGATCCCACAATACTCCTTCCAAAAATACTCAGGAAGATCTGCCGCGTTATATCAATACCGACAGAATGCCTTCTGATAACGGCACTTCAACAGAGAAAGTGGGTGCAGATGGCTTCCCGGCATCGGCAACGGGACGAATTTCTCAGGGAACCATCACCAACTAATGAAGGTTGAGACCCGTAATATCGGGCGTGCCTTGGCTGATGCGGGGACATGGCGCGCCATTCTCCTCCATGGAGAAGATTCTGGCCTGATCCGTGAACGTGCTGCACACTCTGTTCGTCTGGTAGCAGAGACGCTCGATGATCCTTTTCGTGTGGCGCAGCTGGACCGCGATACTCAGGACCGTCTGGAAGATGAGGCAACGGCGCTCTCCCTGATTGGTGGGCGACGTGTGGTCTGGGTGAGGGACGCGCAGGATTCCGTAACGCCTCTTTTGGCGCGGGCTCTGGAGACGCAAACGGATACTCTCATTGTCATTGAGGCGCCGGGACTGTCCTCCCGGTCCAAATTACGAGCCTTGGCAGAAAGCCGCAAAGATGTTGCCTCCATAGCCTGTTACCCGGAAGAGGGACGTGCGCTTTCCCAGACTGTTACGGAAGCTTTGTCACAGGCGGCAGTTTCGATTGATCGGGATGCCTTGACTTGGTTGATGGGGCGACTGGGGGCTGACAGGAGCGGAGTCCGGGGCGAAATCGAGAAGCTTGTTCTCTACGCCGGCGCTAACGGACGGCTGGATCTGGATGCAGTTCAGGATTGCGTGGGAGATGCCGGAGGAAGCTCTCTGGAAGATGCCGTATTTGCGGCATTGTCTGGCAGTCGGGAAGAGGCAGATCAGGCTCTTGAGCGTGCTCTGGCTGATGGCGCGAACCCTGTCGCTGTGGCTCGTGCTGTTCTGGGAGTTCTGGTGCGGTTGCAAAAGGTGGCGCTTGCCGTGAAAAGCGGGCAGGGGCGCGCAGAGGCGATGAAGTCTCTTAAGCCGCCTGTGTTTTTCAAACGGACGGCTGCTTTTAATCACGCGCTTGATCGCTGGACAAGCGACGCTCTATCGCGAGCTATGCGGGAAACGCAGGCTTTTGAGCTGGCATGTAAGCAGAGTGGGACGCCTGATATTGCGCTCTGCCGGAGGCATATTGCGTCTCTCTGCGGGATCTGGAAGCGCTGATCCGTTTTTCCCAAGATATTCTTAAAATAATGGGGTGTTGTGGCTGTAACCGAACGATGTGTCTGTGTACAGCGACAGGGAGAAAGAGCCGTAATTCAATAAAAGAAAGTGCCAGTCTCTGACAACACATGCGTCCGATGTGGACGTCGAAAATATTTGAGAAGACTGACGGAGAAGAGAGTTTCCGCCAGTCTGAAGGTGTTAGAAACGGGCGGAAATGTCGAGATAGTAGTAGCCCCCGGTAATTCCGAGCTGGTTGGTGCTCATGTAATACTTCGGAGCACCAAGGTAGCGGTTTTCTTTCGGCACAGCGGAAGGATAGGCGGCGAAGATGTTGTTACCCCCGATTGTCGCACTCCAGCGCGTGTTTATGTTGTATGTGACGGAGGCGTTGGTCGTCCATTTCGGGGCATTCTGGAACTCACGATAGTTCGTGGTCGAGAACGCATTGGGGCCTGTGTAGTAAGTCAGGTTCGATGTGGTTTGGCCATAGCGGATCTCGTGAATGGAGACGGCCCATGTGTTGTTCGGGGAGTGCCAGCGGCCACCAAAAATAATCTTGGAGCGTGGGTAAGCCGTTGTCAGATAGGCGACATACGGCACACTCAGCAGGGCTGCACCGGTGGTGCTGGTGCCCTGATGACGCAGGCGCGTGCGGTTCAGGTTGATGGCGACATCCCAGTCTACGTGGCCAAAGCGACCGAATTCGCTCGGATAGGTCGCATTGATATCGAGGCCCTGCGTACGCGTGTTGGCGACATTGGCAAACCAGTATGTGGAGAGCTGACCAGCGCTCCAGTTCTGTGAACCGTCTGGCAGAGGAAAGTTGTTGGCCTGCAGCGCCTTGTAGGCCTGCTCGCCATAGATGTTTCCGCCTGGCTGAATACGGTCGCGCAGATCGATCTGATAGGCATCCACTGTCACATGCAGCTTGCGGATTGGTTCGACTACGATACCGCCTTCAACACTGGTGGCCTGTTCCGGCTTCATCTGAGAGGCGCCGTTGGCCAGTGCGCCGGGGGAGTTGGCTGCAATCAGGCCACGGGCGGCCGTCGGTGAGACAGCCAAAGCGGAATAATGCTGCTGGGCCAGTGTCGGTGCGTGGAAACCGCTGCTGAAGGTTCCGCGTACGGCAAAGCGCGGGCTGAAGTCATACCGTGTGGAGATCTTGCCGGTCTTCGCGTTGCCCACATCCGTGTAATGTTCAATCCGCCCGGCCAGGTCGACCTGCCAGTTCTTCATCAGATGCGTTGCGATGTCGATATAGCCGGACGCTACATCACGCGACCAGTTGCCCGCATTATATTTTGTCGTGCCAGGAATGCCGTCAGAGCCTGAGCCTGCTGTGCTGTCGGCTGACCCGGTTCCGATGGAATAGGATTCATACCGGTAGGCTGCGCCGCCCGCGATATTGATGCTGTGCGGCCAGAAGGAGAAATTGAGCTTCCGGGACAGGTCGAAGCTGCTTGTCCACTGGGAGTTGTTGTATCCCTGAGCGTTGTAGAAGTTCGTGGGCGTGCGACCATCCGCTTTGTAAACAGCGCTGTTGATCGTGCTCAGAGCGTCGAAACGGTCAAAATCGCGACCGTAAACGGTTGAAAGATCCCAGTGCCAGCCCGCCAGCATGCCCTTGAAGCCAGCGGTGAGTTCATAATCGTTTTCCTCAAGGCCCATGATCGGCGAGTAGCCATAAGGATATTTTGCGGCGTATCCCGGATAGGCGGTGAGGGTCGTAGGCAGGCGGTAGTTCTGGTAGGATTCTGCGTGGCGATGCGCATAGGTCGCGCTGGCATAGGCCTGTACGTTTTCGGTCAGGTCATACCCTGCGGTGACGGCTACGCTCTCACGCGTTTGCTCTGGCGTGCTCAGGAGCTGGTTGGCATAGGTGTTCGTCCGGCTGTCTTTTCCGGATCGGAATGCATGATCCTGATGAACGAAATCGCCACCGATATGTACGTAGCCGCGGTTGTTCAGATTGAAGCCGCCATCAAGATAGACGCCCTGCTGAAAGCCGTCTCCATCACTGGTAATGCCCGTGTTGGAGCGCATGCTCAGGCCGTGGTCCTGCTTTTTGGTGATGATGTTGACCACACCTGCGATGGCATCAGAGCCATACTGGGCGGAGGCGCCATCACGCAGGACTTCGATATGATCGATCATGGACATTGGCAGCATGTCGATATCGACAGGCGTTGCACCCTGTGACGGACCTGGATCGGCATAGATATTGGCTGTCGTGTGACGGCGCTTGCCGTCCACGAGCACAAGGGTCTCGTTGGGGTTGAGGCCGCGCAGGGCAATCGTATCTGTCAGGGCGCCTGCGTCGAAACCGGCTGTTGGAACTGTCAGAGACGGCAGCAGGAGGGACAGGGCGTCACGCAGGGTTGGCTGACCTGTGGCTGCGAGTTGCCGGTTTGAAACAACGTCGATCGGGGAAATCGAATCGCGTGCTTTCTTACCGAATTCACGTGTGCCGGTGACGATGACAGACTCATTGCCACCGGAAACATCCCTGATCCGGTTTGACGAGACGGATGTACGGTTTTTTGTCTTCTTGTGAGGGGTTTCGGCTTTTGCCGTAGGCGCTGCACAGAGTCCTGTAACCGGCATGACAAGGGAGGAGCCAAGAAGAGTGGTACCTAGAAGCACGATATGCCGGGAGGAAAAACGTACAGACACGATTTCACGATCTCACAAGAGTGAATTAACTATTAGACAGATTGCTATCGTGTATCGGTTTGGTCAACGGAATTTCTTCCGTTTCAATAACATTTGCGTATTTCTTGCTTCAGTGTGGCGCCGTTCCATCACTTGAAGCGTTATGACACAGAAATGTTGTAATGAAAAATGGGAGTTTGATCTGTGAAACGTCGCCATTTTCTGCGAACGGCCTCGATAGCCCCTGCATCTCTGGCGGCTGCGCCATGGGGAATGTCTTCTGCTTTTGCTGATTCAAATGAAGACAGGGGAACTGTACCGCATGGTATTTTCGAAGTTGTTGCAAGGTTTGATGGTCCTGGTCCGTCCGGTGTTGTGGTGTTGCCAGAAGGACGCATTTTCGTTGGCTTTCCAAGACATGCCGTGAACCATAAAGGCGCGACGCTTGGAGAGTTGGTGAATGGAAAGGTAGTGCCTTATCCCTCGAAAGAAGAAAGCCTTCCCAGTCATCGTTCTGATGCAGAGTGTCTTGTATCCATTCACGGAATGACTTTGGATCGTAATGGACGGATCTGGGCCATTGATGATGGAAAACGAGCTGGTCATCCGATTGGGGCAGGGGCAGCAAAAATTGTCTGCATTGATCCGAAAACCAACACCATTGTGCACAGGATCCTCCTCAAAGCGCCTGTTCTGCTTCCTGACAGTCACATGAATGATCTGCGTGTCTCTCTGTCACATGGAGCGGAGGGAACAGTTTTTGTGACGGACTCCTCGTTTGGGACGGAGCCTGCTCTGGTTGTTGTGGATGTCGCAACGGGGCAGGGACGACGGGTTCTGGCCCAGAGCAGGGCTATTCTGCCAGAGCAGGGCTTTCTGGCGATTGTTGAGGGAGAGCCTCGCCAGTATCTGCCTAAAAAGCCACAACTGGTTTCTGGTGGGGTAGATGGGATTGCCCTTACAAAGGACGAGCAGCGGCTTTATTTTGCGCCTCTGACAAGTCGACGGCTTTACAGTCTCCCCGTGGATCTTCTGACAGATCCCGCGTCAGATGACGCTAAACTCGAAGCGGCTATTCGGGATGAAGGGGAAAAAGGTGTCGCGGATGGCCTCGATTTTGACAGTCATGATCGCCTGTATACGACCAATTATGAACATGACTGTATTCTGCGGCGGGACCCGGATGGATCGTTCAAACTGATGCTTCGTGATCCCCGGATAGTGTCGCCGGACGGGATCTTTGCGTCCGAGACGCATGTCTATTGCACGTTTGGGCAATGGAACCGGCTTGCATCTTTCAATGATGGGAAAGACCGGCGGGAGCCCCCTTATCTTCTGGCCCGGTTCCCCATCGAAGAGCCGGAATCCTACAATGCCTTGCCTGATGCGGCTTTGACCAAGGCTGGAACGCCGGGGGACTGAATGAAAAAGCCCCGACCAAGGAATGTTGGCCGGGGCTTTTTAGATTTTTCAGGCTGTCTGTTCGGGAGGAACCTGTGTGTCAGTCGTGTGCTGATCCACCGCTGCCGGAAGAAGCTGGGCCAGAGCCGGAAGGATTGTCGCTGCCGGTAGGCCCGTCTTGGAGACGAGCATCTGGACCTGCTGATCCGTCAGCAGGTTGCGAAGTTCATCCGTGGAAATGGGGAGATTTTCACCGTTCCCAATCCAGGAATGGATCTTCTCTTCAAGTCCAGCACTTTTAGCCTGATTGATGAGCATGGTCAGGCCTTCGCCTTTGAGCATGTCCCCAAAGCTGCCACCGAGTTTGTCACCTAACTGGCCACCAAGGGCGCCCATGGCTTGATTGACGATGTTTCCGAAGAAGCCGCTCATAAATGTGTTCCGTACTCTGGTGCGACCAAGTGGCCGTTATGGAAAGCTCGCCTGCTGTGTCAGGCCTGCTAGATAATCAGGATGCGCGCTTGTTGCTGAGTTCCTGCGGGACTTCGACGTCAATTTCCAGCATGGAGCATCCGCTGCCACGGTCCAGTTTGATCTGGACCTTGTCCTGATCGACGGCAACATGGCGTGCGATGACTTCCATGATCTCTTTATGAAGCTGCTTCAGGAGGTCGGACTCACCTTCTTCCCCCGCACTGCGTTCATGAGCCAGAAGGATCTGGAGCCGGTCACGCGCAACGGCGCTGCTGGACTGCTGCCGTCGCGTGAAAAGGTTTGCGAGAAAGCTCATGCCGCACCTTTCTTGCCAAACAGCCAGTCGAGAAAGCCGCGCTTCTCAGTCGGTACGGAAACATCAATTTTTTCACCAGCCAGACGGCGAGCGGCTTCGAAATAGGCGCGGGCCGGAAGGCTTTCAGGAGAAGACAGCGTGACAGGGGCGCCGACGTTCGAGGCCTTCAGGACATCTTCGCTTTCCGGAACGATGCCCACGAGCGGGATGGACAGGATTTCCAGGACGTCTTCAACGCTCAGCATTTCCTTGCGCGCTGCGCGAGCCGGATCGTAGCGGGTCAGCAGCAGGTGCTTTTCAATCTTCTCGCCGCGCTCTGCTTTCTCTGTTTTGCTGTCCAGCAGACCGATAATGCGGTCTGAGTCACGGACGGAGCTGACTTCTGGATTGGTCACGATGACTGCAGCATCGGCATGATACATGGCAAGCTGCGCGCCACGTTCGATACCCGCCGGGCTGTCACAGATGACCCAGTCAAACTTTTCGCGAAGTTCTTCCATGACGCGGGCCACGCCTTCGGACGTCAGGGCATCCTTGTCGCGCGTTTGGGAGGCGGGAAGGATGGAGAGTGTTTCGCAGCGCTTGTCGCGGATCAGGGCCTGTGACAGGCGGGCGTCACCCTGTACGACATTGATGAGATCGAACACCACACGGCGTTCTGCGCCCATGACCAGATCAAGGTTTCTGAGACCGACATCGAAATCCACAACGACAACATTTTGCCCGCTCTGTGCGAGTGCTGCGCCGAGGGCAGCAGTTGATGTCGTCTTGCCGACGCCACCCTTGCCTGAGGTGACAACCAGAACCTTGGCCATGAAAACTCCAAAAACTGCGTCTGCGGCCATTTGCCGCGTCCTGCACGAAAATCGCGCCTATTCCCTGTATCCTATGGGATAGTGAAGCCTTCCGGCAACACGGGAATAGGGGCAGTTTCGTGGCATGAGATCACTTTGATAACGGATCAGCCGATTTCTCAGCGCGGAAGTGGGAGGACCCGGACTCTGTCCTCATCGAGAAGTGCCTGCGCGGCCTGTCCGAAAACGGTGGGGTCGATATCTTCCGTAACGGCGTAGAAACCATCCAAGGCCAGTAATTCGGCTTCCATTCGGGAGGCAAAAATTCTGGCATCTGACTTGCCGCCGACCCCCGCGATCGCCCGCCCCCGGAGGATGCCGTAAACGTGGATTGATCCCGCCGCCACGATTTCTGCTCCAGACGAGACAGCTCCCAGGATAACGACATCTCCTTGCATATGCTGGATGCATTGGCCGGAACGGATCGCGCCTTCCAGAACCAGGGTTTGCCCGCCTGATACGGATGACGCTGCGGCTGTATCTGCTTCTGTTGCCTGCTCCGGGAGGTCAATTTCGCCAGACGGGCGACCACCTTCGAAGGACGCTGGCCAGTCCCAGCCGGCAACGGCGGGCCAGGAGCGATCACCGCCCTCAATGCTGATGATACGAACGCCCCGACTGCGGATGTCGTCTAGGAGGGTGGTCAGACCGGTCGTGTCCGCTGCAAGAAGTCCGAGGTCAAGAATTACCGGCTTCCCGCTGAAAAGGCCGCCGGATCGTACGATCTGCTGGTCGAGGCCAGCCAGCCAGAGGTTCAGTGGCGCTTCTGGCGACAGGACGAGCGCCAGAAAGGAACGGCCACGGGCGCGGATACGCATCGGGGTGGCGGCGGAGGAAGCGGATGCAGTGTCTGACATCGGAAAATTCGTTGGCCCTGTAAGGAAAGCAGTGACGGAGGCTCTTGTGAGCGGGTAGTGGGTGACTTAGAACATGACGTTATGCGTATCCTGCATCACCTTCCATTCTCCCCGCAATGCCGTCTGGTCCGGCTTGTGCTTGGCGAGAAGAGACTGCCCTGTGAACTCGTGATTGAACGGGTCTGGGAGCAGAGTGAGGAATTCCTTGCCCTGAACCCGGCTGGCGAAGTTCCCGTCCTTGTTGAAGAGAATGGTCTGGCCGTTCCCGGAGGACGGGTCATCTGTGAATATCTGGATGAAGCCTATCCGGATACACCCCTGATGGGACGCACGTTGGCAGAACGTGTTGAGGTTCGCCGGTTGATGGACTGGTTTGACACGCGCTTCGCACAGGAAGTCACACGTAATCTGCTTGGTGAGAAAGTGGACAAGCGGTTGTATGGACGTGGTCATCCGGATGGCAATGTGCTGCGGGCTGGTTACGGCAACATGCGCTTTCATCTGGATTATATTGGCTGGCTTGCGGAAACGCGCTCCTGGCTTGCGGGGTCGTCCATTTCCATGGCTGATTTTGCTGCCGCCGCGCATCTGTCGGCACTGGACTTCATCGGAGACGTGAACTGGGCCAAGGCGCCTGCTGCCAAGGACTGGTATGCACGGGTTAAATCCCGCCCATGTTTCCGTGGACTTCTGACAGACCGGATGAGTGGCATCACCCCGCCCGGCCATTACGCTAATCTGGATTTTTGAACAGGAATTTGCTCGTGACGTATGATGTGGTGGTCCTTGGGGCTGGCGCGGCTGGCCTCATGGCTGCTGCGAGCGCCGGGCAGAAAGGTGCAAGTGTTCTTGTTCTGGATCATGGGCCCGAGCCGGGCCGCAAGATCCTGATTTCGGGTGGTGGCCGGTGTAATTTCACGCATCTGGAGACGGGGCCGAACTGCTTTATTTCCCAGAATAAACACTTTGCCCGGTCTGCGCTGGCCCGTTACACGCCGCGGGACTTCGTAAAGCTGGTCGATCACTATCGCATCGCCTGGCACGAGAAATCCAAGGGTCAACTGTTTTGTGATGGATCGGCCCGTCAGATCGTGGACATGCTGATTTCCGAATGTCAGGCAGCGGACTGCGAAGCGCGCATGCAGACGCGAATTCTGGACGTTCGTTCTGATGGAAATGGCTTTGTGGTGCAGACAGATGCAGGGGATGTTCAGGCGCGATCTGTCATTCTGGCGACGGGTGGCCTGTCTATTCCCAAGCTGGGAGCCTCTGATCTTTCTCTGCGGATTGCAAAGTCGTTCGGTCTGAAGATCGTACCGACGGCACCGGCACTTGTTCCTCTGGTGCTGGCGGATGCTGATCCGTCTCTGGCTGGGGTATCTCTGAATGTGGTCGCCACGACGGGCAAGAAGGGACCGCGTTTTGAAGATGGTATGGTCTTCACGCATCGTGGCGTCTCTGGCCCCGCGATCCTTCAGATCTCGTCCTATTTGGAAGCCGGAAAGTCGGCTCAGATCGATTTGCTGCCGGGGAAAGATGCGTTGAAGATGCTGCTTGAAATCAAGCAGGCGCGTCCGAAGGCTCTGCCTCCCAGCCTGCTGGATGCGCTTCCGTCTCGCCTTGCCAAAGAGCTGGTTGTCGATCTCGGGGATACGATGCTGGCTAATCAGCCGGACAAGAAACTTCGTGCATTGGCGGATCGTCTGTCCCGTTGGGAGATCTCTCCTTCTGGAACCGAAGGATATGCCAAGGCGGAAGTCATGCGAGGGGGGATCGATACCAGCGGTCTTTCGTCACAGACGATGGAAGCGCGGGATGTGCCGGGGCTTTATGCGATTGGCGAAGCTGTGGATGTGACGGGCTGGCTCGGCGGTCACAATTTCCAATGGGCCTGGTCCAGTGGCGTTGCAGCAGGGCAGGCGGCTGCTGAGCGCAAATAAGCTGGAACAATTACGCCACAGGATTGCCATACCGGCGTAGGATGCCCGCAACTGACGCAGTGGAAATCCGTTTTCCGCTCATTCATGTTGTCTTGAGAGGGTCATACCGATGTCTCGTTCCATTCGCCGTTCTGCACTCCGTGTCGCAGCGGGACTTTCTTTTCTTGGGCTGGGCGCCTGCGTGGGAACGGCCGCTTCAGGGCCTGTGAACCCGTCTGCTCCGGTTGCCGGCTATGGGTACACTTGTAAGGCTGGAATCTACACCTGTAAGATGCCAACTCAGGTCCCTCTGGGCACATCCTGTTCCTGCCCGGGCCTAGGTGCCGCCAGCTACGGCAATGTGCACCAACCGTAATTCTTGACATTGGCCCTTTGGGCTGAAGGGGATAGAACCGCGCCATGCAGGATGGGATTTCCGGTATGGCGCAGTTTGTTCCATGGATTATTGCCGCAGTTTCGTTAGCCGTCGCGGCTCTTGCGATCATGCGGGGCGGGAGTGGGGGCATTGCGCGTCTTCTGGACCGCGAAGCGGACGAACGGGCACGGGACGCCGAATATCAGCGCTCTCATCTGGCAGACGTCGAGCGTGCTCTTTCCGGTCGGATGGATCAGCTTCGACTGGAAACAAATGATCGTCTGGGGGATCTGGCCCGGAGGGTTGGGCAGGATCAGGCTGAAGGGCGTGTCCTGCTGTCCGAAGCGCTACGAGACATGGCGCAGACCCAGAATGTGCAGATTGAGCGCATTCGTGTTGCCGTGAACGAACAGCTTCATGGTGCTGTCGAAAAACAGATGCAGACCAGCTTTCAGCGTGTGGTTGAGCAATTCAGCGCCATGCAGAAAGCTTTGGGTGAGGTGACCAACGTCACGGCGCAAATTGGTGATCTCAAGCGTCTGTTCTCCAACGTGAAGACGCGTGGTGGCTGGGGTGAGGCTCAGTGTCGTGCCATTCTGGATGATGTTCTGCCGGAAGGGAGCTACGACACGAATTTCCGTCTGGGAGAGGGTGGAGAGTCTGTAGAATTCGCTATCAGGATGCCGGTGAAGGGCCATGTTGCGCCTCGTCTTGCTATCGACAGCAAGTTTCCGACTGAAGCTTATGAGCGTCTGCTGAATGCAACTGAGCTTTCGGATGTGAGTGCTGAGAAGGTGGCTCGGAAGGAACTTGAGGTCACGATAAAGTCTGAGGCGCGCAAGATTGCTTCCAAATATATCTGTCCGCCGATCACGGTTGAATTCGCGGTGCTCTATTTGCCGACTGATGGCCTTTACACGGAAATCGCCCGGATGCCTGGCGTCATTGATGAAATCGGGCGTTTGTATCGCGTGATCGTCATGGGGCCGTCGCTGCTTCCTGCCATGCTTCGGACGGTTCATCTCGGTTATGTGACACTCGCGCTTGAGGAGCGGACGGAAGCGATTGCCAGTCTGCTTGGAGCGACGCGACAGGAGATGTTGCGGATGGATCAGGTGCTGGACAGATTGCAGCGAAATGCAGGGACAATGGGCAATACGATTGAGGAAGCGCGTCGTCGGACACGCGTTCTCGGACGTCGCCTGAGGGCGCTGGATGGGGTGGAAAATCTCGAAGATGCGCAGGATGATCTTGAATTTCCGGAAGTTTAAGACTGATTTTAATGGGATGACATCTGATATTCCCCCATGTGACAGTCATGAGCATGATGCCCGTATCTGAACACGAGGCGGCCTCCCGCCCGATTGAGTCTGCCATTCGTCTGCTTCTGATTGAGGACGATGACAGTATCGCCATGGAAGTGGCTGAGGAACTGACGTCCCGCGGTTATGCCGTAACGCGCGTCGATAACGGTCTGCGTGGTCTTGAAGAGGCTCAGTCTGGCCGATACGACCTGATGATCGTGGACCGGATGCTGCCGGAGCTTGACGGGCTGAGCGTCATCGAGTTGCTGCGTCGTCAGAAAGTCATGTTGCCAGTTCTGGTTCTGTCGGCGTTGTCAGCGGTGGATGACCGGGTCAATGGCCTGAAGGCTGGGGGAGATGATTATCTTACCAAGCCTTTCGCCATGGAAGAACTGGCTGCCCGTCTTGAGGCTCTGCTTCGACGACCGACCGATAGCCGAGAGACGGTTCTGCGGGTTGGTCCACTGGAGATGGATCTCATTGAGCGGAAGGTGTTCCGGAACGGACGTGAGATCGAGTTGCTTCCGCGCGAGTTTCGTCTTCTGGAATATATGATGCGCCGACCGGGAACGGTTCTAACGCGCACCATGCTGCTGGAAGACGTCTGGAATTACCGCTTTGTTCCACAGACCAATCTGGTGGACGTGCATATTGGTAAGCTTCGTCGAAAGATTGATGTCGCAGGAGAGCCTGCGTTGATCCAGAGCATCCGTGGCGCAGGGTTCAGTCTGCGTGTATCGGACTGACATTTTCCGGACCGCCACGTTCCGCCTGACGCTGGCGTTCGTGGTGGCAATGATTGGCGGTATCCTGCTTCAGTTCGGGCTCGTTTATGCCCAGATGAATGGGTACGAGAGTGCGCGTTCCAGTGATCTGCTTCGGCGTGAGGCGGCGCTTCTGGTTCAGGAAACGCCTGAGCGACTTGAAGATGAAGTTCGCGAGCGGAGCAAGACAGATCTGCGCGTCATCCTCAATGGCGCCAGTCTGTTCGATCTGAACCATAACCGGATTGTTGGAGATATCCGTCACTGGCCTGAAGGGTTGGAAGTTTCTAATAGAACCCGGCGGCTCACGGTCGCTCCTCCGGGGGATACGCCTTACGAGATGCGTTATCTTGCCATCGAAGTGCCTGGACCGGATGGAAGCAGCGGGGATCGCATTCTCGTTCTGGCCCGTTCAATGCATATGGCAGATGAGCTGCGGTATATCATCAAGCGTGCAGCCCTGATTTCGGTCATTCCGATGGTGCTGTTTGCGTTGCTGGCAGGTCTGTTTCTCAGCCATCGTGCCCTGGGGCGCGTCAAGGAGATGCGGCAGGCAATCGAGCGCATCATGGCGGGTGATTTGCATGAGCGTCTGCCTGCCGGGCGGGAGTGGGATGATATCGAGCGTCTGGCGGGTGCGGTGAACCGGATGCTGGATCGCCTTGAGCATCTTCTGGATGAAATCCGGGATGTGGGGAATGATATCGCCCACGATCTGCGAACCCCGTTGGCTCGTGTGCGGGCGCGTCTTGAGCGGGCGCTGTCGTCTCAGGATGATCCGGAACATCTCAAATCCATTATTCTCCGGGCTACGCAGGATCTGGATCAATGTTTCTCTGTCATTACTGCGCTGTTGCGCATTGGTGAGATCGAGAATGGTCGTCGTCGAGCGGGTTTTACGATGATGGATCTATCTGAGTTGGCCGCAGGTATTGTGGATCTTTATGAGCCTATTGCCGAGACGCAGGGACTGGCTCTCACGGTTGGCGGCATCGACAGACCGATTCCTCTTTATGGTGATACGGATCTGTTGAACGAAGTTCTTGCCAATCTGGTTGATAATGCCATCAAGTTTACGCCGTCTGGCGGTGAGGTTGGCCTGATCGCTGGCAGCGATGATGCAGGTTGTGCCTGGCTGAAAGTGTATGACACAGGCATCGGTATTGCGGAGGATGAGCGCGGCGCCGTTCTGGGGCGTTTTTATCGGTCTGACAAAAGTCGTCATATTCCCGGAAGTGGTCTTGGTCTGAGTCTGGTTTCTGCCATTGTGGATTTGCACGGAGCATCTTTGAAAATCAGCGCTTATCGCCCGAACAGAGAGATGACAGGATCAGTATTCACCATCCTTTTCTCCGCCAGGAATGGCGTGGATCAGTCCATCAATATTACATGACATTTCTGTTTCAGGGCTGAATCCGGGCGTTCTTAAACTCAATTTTGCTTGTCGCACCACATATGTCCGGTATGACTTGTCTCAATTTGAAGGGGACGCCCGTTGAGACTGACCAAGACTGACGCAGCCGTGCAACTCCTGTCATTCAGGAACAGGAGCGCCGTAGACGTATGAATGCCATCGTCGTAACTGCCCTTAAAAGGCCTTACACGTTCGTAGTTCTGTCGATCATGATCCTGATTTTCGGGATCAAGGCGATCGTCTCGACGCCGACGGACGTTTTTCCTTCCATTAAAATTCCAATTGTTGCGATTGTCTGGTCTTATACCGGGCTTATGCCGGAAGATATGTCCGGTCGTGTCGTTTATTACTATGAGCGGTCCCTCACGGCGACGGTCAGTAATATCGAGCACATTGAAAGTTCGTCTTATTACGGGCGAGGTATTGTAAAGGTCTTTTTTCAGCCTGGGACGGATACCGCTGTTGCCCAGACGCAGATTACCTCTGTGTCTCAGACTGTTATCAAACAGATGCCAACGGGTGCGACGCCTCCGCTGATTATTGCGCTGGATGCATCGTCTGTCCCGGTTCTGACTCTGCAGGTGAATAATCCCACCATGTCCGGGTCGGAAATTTACAATATGGCGTCCAACCTGATCCGGCCTGCGCTGGTGCCGGTTGCGGGAGCTGCCATTCCAAATCCGTATGGCGGTCTTGCTCCGGACATCATGGTGGACATTGATCCCATCAAGCTTCTGGCGCATCGGCTGTCTCCCGAAGACGTGGCAAACGCTTTGAACCGGCAAAACATCGTCCTGCCTGCTGGTGACCAGAAGGTTGGTGCGATTGACTGGATGGTAAAGACCAACTCCACGCCGCTGGACCTGTCAGTCTTCAACAAGATGCCGATCAAGCAGGTTGGTAATTCGGTCATCTATTTGCGTGATGTTGCGTGGGTGCACAGGGGAGGACCGCCACAGATCAACGCGGTGCTGGTGAAGGGCCAGCAGGCTGTTCTTATTGTGATCCTCAAGAGCGGGGATGCATCTACGCTTTCTGTTGTGGCAGGCGTGAAAGCCCTTCTTCCTCAGATCAAGGCAACGCTTCCGGCTGGAACGACCCTGAACGTACTGACGGACGCGTCAGGTTTCGTGAAGGAATCCGTGTTTGATGTGGTCCGTGAAATGATCACGGCTGCGATCCTGACGAGTTTGACGGTTCTGCTTTTTCTGGGATCCTGGCGGTCTACGGTGATCGTCGCGACCTCCATTCCACTGGCGATGTTGTCATCCATGATCGGCCTGAGCATCGCTGGGCAGTCGATCAATGTCATGACACTGGGTGGTCTGGCTCTTGCCGTTGGTATTCTTGTGGATGACGCGACGGTCATGATCGAGAATATTGATGCTCACCTTGAAATGGGGAAAGAGCTTGAGGATGCGATCATTGACGCATCCAACCAGATTGTTGTGCCAACCTTCGTTTCGACCACCTGTATCTGTATCGTCTGGCTGCCGTTGTTCGAACTGACGGGCGTTTCGGGCTGGCTATTCATGCCTATGGCTGAAGCCATCATCTTTGCGATGGTTGCGTCGTTTATTCTGTCGCGGACGCTGGTGCCGACGATGGCGAACTGGCTGCTTCCGGCTCAGGTCCAGATGCATCGTGATCCGGAATGGCACCATCGCAAGCCCGGCATTTTCGGACGTTTCCAGCGGGGTTTCGAAAAGCGGTTCAGCAGCTTCCGGGAGCATTACAAAGGCGTTCTGTCTGGACTGATCGCCATTCGCGGGCGGTTCGTGACAATGTTCCTGCTGGCTGCTGTGGCCTCCATGGCGCTGTTGCTGTTCGTCGGACAGGACTTCTTCCCGGAAATCAAATCCGGAACGATCCAGATGCATATGCGGGCGCCCATCGGAACCCGTATTGAAGAGACGGGTAAGATTGCCGGTCTGGCTGAGAAGCGACTCCGCAAGATTCTGCCGGGTCAGGTCGAGAATGTGGTGAACAACTGTGGTCTGCCGTTCAGTCAGTTGAACCAGGCCATGGTGCCGTCTCCGACGACGGGGGCGCAGGACTGCGACATCACGATCCAGCTGAAGAATGATGAAAGTCCGATTCCGGAATATCGTCAGAAAATTCGCAAGGGTCTGACCGATGCTTTCCCTGGAACGATCTTCACATTCCAGCCGGGTGACATGACGGCGAAGATTTTGAATTTTGGTTTGCCGTCCCCGATCGACGTACAGATTTCCGGACGTGATCTTCAGGCGAACTTTGCTTTTGCAACGCGTCTGGCCAAGAAAATGCGTCATATTCCCGGCATTACGGATGTATCGATACAGCAGCCAATGACGCAGCCGACGCTAATGGTGAACAACCGTCGAAGCTTTGCGCTTGGTACAGGCATCACGCAGCGGGATGTGGCGCTGAACTCGCTTGTGACGCTGTCGGGCAGTGCCCAGGTTGGTCAGACTTACTATCTGAATGCGCAGGGAACCTCACAGCTTATCGATGTGCAGACTCCGGCGAACTATCTTCAGACGATGAACGATCTCGAAATCGTTCCCATTGACAAGGGCGATGGCAATCCAACGAACCAGACGCCTCAGCTTCTGGGGGCTCTGACTGAGCTTCAGCAAACCGGGACGCCAGCAGAGGTCTCGCATTACAACATCATGCCTGTGTTCGATATCTATGCCGCCCCGGAAGGTACGGATCTCGGTACGTTGTCCCGCACTGTAAAAAGTGTGGTGGAAAGTGAGCGCAAGAATCTGCCGCATGGCTCGACGCTTGTCGTGCGCGGTCAGGCGGTAACGATGAACGATGCCTATGTGCAGTTGATTGGTGGTCTCGCGCTGTCCATTGCGCTGGTTTATCTGATTATCGTCGTAAACTTTCAGTCCTGGCTTGATCCGTTTGTCATCATCACGGCGCTTCCAGGTGCTTTGGGTGGTATTTCCTGGAGCCTGTTCCTGACGCATACTGCCTTGTCGGTGCCGGCGTTGACGGGTGCCATCATGTGTATGGGCACAGCGACAGCGAATGCCATTCTGGTGGTCTCATTCGCCCGTGAACGTCTGGACCATCATGGAGATGTTCTGCTGGCCTCGCTTGAGGCCGGGTATGAACGTATCCGACCGGTTCTGATGACGGCGCTTGCCATGATGATCGGCATGATTCCGATGTCGATCAGTAATTCTTCCAACGCCCCTCTGGGCAAAGCTGTTATTGGCGGCCTGTTGGTAGCAACCATTGCTACTCTGCTGTTCGTGCCCTGTGTTTTTGCCCTGATTCATTACAAGCGGCCTGCTGGGCCAGAAGGAGACCGCGCGTGAACCATTCTTCTGAACAGGGCCAGATGATGCCTCAGGGGCAAGAACCGAAGAGTGGCAGCGCTCTGCGTAACAGGTTGATCCTGCTTGGTGTCGTTCTCGTGGCCATTATCCTGGCGGCATGGGGGATCATTGAGCGCGGTGTGCACTATCACTCGTTGTCTGGTGTTACCGAGGAAGCGGCCATTCCACCGGTAACGCTGATTTCTCCGCAGGATGGTCCAAAGACACGACAGGTCGATCTGCCAGCTAATCTCGCGGCCTGGTATGAAGCGCCGATCTACGCACAGGTCTCTGGCTATGTGAAAATGTGGTACAAGGACTATGGCGCGCATGTGAAGCGTGGCGATGTTCTTGCCGAGATCAGCACGCCAAGCATTGATGCCCAGTTTCAGGCGGCCAAAGCTCATTACAATGTTATTCTTGCCCGCTATAACCTTGCAGTCATTACGACGCAGCGTTGGACGGCGTTGAAGGGGACGCAGGCAGTTTCCCGGCAGGAAGTTGATGTTCAGGCTGCTAACGCTGCGGCGCAGAAAGCCGAGCTTGAAGCTGCTGAACATGAGGTCGAGCGTTTTCAGGCGCTGGAAGACTTCAAGAAGATCGTTGCGCCGTTTGATGGCATCGTGACCTCTCGCCTGGTCAACGTCGGTGATTATGTTAATGCGGGCGGCGGCAACGTAAATTCACGTGGTTCAGCATCCGAACTGTTTTCGGTGGCGGACGTACATCGGATGCGTGTGTTCGTATCGGTGCCACAGGACTTCGCAAGCGTAATTTCCCCAAAAATCACGGCTGATCTGTCTGTTCCGCAATATCCTGGCCGTCGTTTCAAGGCGACTTTCCTTGCTACGGCCAACGCGTTCAATGCGGCGACCCGTACAGTGACGACAGAGTTGACGATTGGGAACGAAGATAATCTGCTATGGCCGAACTCCTATGCAACAGCCCACATTTCGGCGCCTGGCAATCCGGATATTCTGATTCTGCCGGAGGGTGCGATTATTTTCCGGGCACAGGGTATGCAGGTTGCTAAGGTCATTAACGGACATGTGCATCTGGTGAATGTAACGGTTGGAATCAATTTCGGCACGACGGTTCAGATCCTGAGTGGTGTGACGAAGGATGACCAGCTTATTGCCAACCCGACGGCTGATCTGCTGGAAGGGGATGAGGTTCGCGTTGTCCCGACGACGCCGGGCTACAATGTTCCGACCAAGGCCCAGCAGGAAGAGGATCAGAAATCGGTGCGTTCGCATGATGCCAATCCGGATGAGGCTGGATCCCGTTGATGAGACTGACCGATCTGAAGCGCGGATATTTTACGCGGCCGCGCCGTCATGTTGTGACGGCTTTGGCAGGCGTCCTGTCCATTGGGCTGGCGTCCTGCAATCTGGCGCCGGACTATCATCCTCAGAAGTTCCTTTATCCGGAAGGATGGGAAGGAAAGGGGGTCATGGCCAATGCCCATCCTGCGGATGACATGATCCGCAGTGATTGGTGGACCATGTTTCATGATCCCATACTGAACGGCATGGAAACCAAGATGCTGCAGGTCAATCCAGATCTGCAGGTTGCGGCAGAAGCGTTCACACAGGCGCGTGACGTGGCGAGGGAGGCGGAAAGCAAGCTCTACCCTCAACTCACTGGCTCTGCACATATGAGCTACAACAAAGGCTCTCTTGGGCGGCTCTTCAATAACCCGAACAGAAGTACGTCGCTCGTTTATGAGTCCAACCAGGCCTATAGCGGTGCTGCGACGTGGGAGCCGGATTTCTGGGATTCCATCCGGAACTCCACACGGATGGAAAAAAATCTCGCTCAGGCGACGGCTGCTGATTACGCGCTGGCCAAGCTGAGTCTCGAGGCTGAACTTGCCAGTGACTATATCGCGTTGCGGGGGTTGGATGCCCAGAATGCGGTCTACGAAGACTCGATCCATTACTTTCGGGCTGCTGTAGAAATCACGGAGTTGCGTCAGGCTGGAGCCATTGGTGCTGGACTGGATGTGTCCCGTTCAGAAAACCAGCTTTATTCAGCCATGGCGGCCCAGAGCAATCTGTTGGCAGAGCGCAGGGTTATGGAGAACGCGATTGCCGTTCTGCTGAATACCGCTCCGGCAGGCTTCCACATTGCGCCGGTTCGGGATGTGAAGATGCATTTTGGTGTGGTGAAGGTGAACCCGGGTCTGCCGTCGTCTCTCTTGGAGCGTCGGCCTGATATTGCTGCTGCCGAGCGGAGAATGGCAGCTGCGTCTCGTGCTATCGGTGTGTCTCGTGCGGCGTTCTATCCTCGCATTACGCTGAGTGCGGATGGCGGTTTTGAGGATGGCGGCTTCGATCTCGCCAGTATTTCGCGTGCTTTCTGGAAAATTGCTGTGCAGGCTGTGGAGCCTGCCTTCACTGGTGGTTTGCGCCGCGCAGCATTGCAGCGGTCCTGGTCTCAGTATCGGCAGACTGTGGATGAGTATCGTGGGATTGTGCTGTCTGCATTCCAGGATGTGGAAAATGGCCTGACGCAGAGTGGCCAGTACAAAATTGCGCAGGATCAGCAGCAGCGTGCCGTGGAAGCTGCCCTTCGGACGCAGAGTATGACGATGGCCCTCTACACTGGCGGTCTGTCAAACTATCTCGATGCACTTGTAGCTCAGCAGGATGCGTTGCAGGCTCGTCTTGCTTTGGTTCAGACGCAAACGTCCCAGATCCAGGCAACGGTGCGTCTGGTGCGGGCTCTGGGTGGTGGCTGGGATTCCAGCGAACTGCCGGGTGTAAAGCAGATCGATCCGTTTGGTGCGTTCCAGTACGAAGGACTGCATAAGCCTCAGCCAGTCGCGGGGATAGACAGCCATGAATCCGCAGTGGACAATGATCTGCGCGGCGATCATGCGGATAAAAGCTTGACGCATTAGGTGAAAGCGGTCTAGGGGACCGCCTCACTTCGAACGCGGGAGGAGGCGGGTCAGCCGACTCCGTTAAACCGCGGTTCGGGAACGAAACAAATGGGGAGTCCCGGATATGGCCAAAAAAGTTGTTGGCTACATCAAGCTTCAGATCCCGGCTGGTAAAGCCAATCCATCTCCGCCAGTTGGTCCGGCACTGGGTCAGCGCGGCTTGAACATCATGCAGTTCTGCAAAGAGTTCAACGCGAAGACGCAGCAGCTTGAGCCAGGTATGCCGATCCCGGTCGTCATCACCGCTTATGCAGACCGTACGTTCTCTTTCATCACGAAGACCCCGCCGAACACGTACTTCCTTCTGAAGGCTGCCAAGATTTCCAAGGGTAGCCAGACGGTTGGTAAGTCCGCTGCGGTTGGTTCCGTGACGACGGCTCAGCTTCGCGAGATCGCTGAGACGAAGTTCAAGGACATGAACGCCAACGACATCGATGGTGCTGTGCGCATGCTCGCAGGTTCCGCCAAGTCGATGGGCCTGAACGTGGTGGAGGGCTGATACCATGGCAAAGAACAAGCGTCTGAACGCCGCACAGGCAACTGTCGAGCGTAACAAGCCGTACACTCTTGCTGAAGCTGTGGCTCTGGTGAAGAGCAATGCCAAGGCAAAGTTCGACGAGACGATCGAAATCTCTCTGAACCTCGGCATCGACCCGCGGCATGCTGACCAGATGGTCCGTGGTCTGATCTCCCTGCCGAACGGCACGGGCAAGACTCTGCGCGTTGGCGTGTTTGCACGTGGCGCCAAGGCTGAAGAAGCTCTGGCTGCTGGTGCAGAAGTTGTCGGTGCAGAAGATCTGGCTGAGAAGATCCAGGCTGGCGAAATCAACTTCGACCGCTGCATTGCAACGCCTGACATGATGGCTCTGGTTGGTCGTCTTGGTAAGATCCTTGGTCCGCGTGGTCTGATGCCGAACCCGCGTCTCGGCACGGTGACCATGGACGTCAAGGGTGCCATCACGGCTGCCAAGTCCGGTCAGGTTGAATACCGTGCCGAAAAGGCTGGTATTGTTCATGCTGGCGTTGGCAAGGCATCTTTCGATGAGGCCAAGCTGATCGAGAACATCAATGCTCTCGTTGACGCTGTGCAGAAGGCGCGTCCATCTGGCGCCAAGGGCACCTACATGAAGAAGGCGGCACTGTCTTCCACGATGGGTCCGGGCGTTCGCGTTGACGTTTCCAGCTTCGAGGCTTGATCGAAGTGGGGGCTTTCTATAGAAAGCCCCCAACAAGGAATGACACCATGCTTTGGTATGGTGGCGTAGGGGCGGCGCGCTAGCGGGTCGCTTCCAAACCTGTCCAAGACCGCGCGTAACATTTCGATGTTTTAAATGCTTCTCATGAGGCAGCGAGCGTCAGGCGGGGCGCCAGTGTTTTGGTGGTTTTACCACGATGCGCTGGGTTCGCTCACTTCTGTGGACAGGCGAGCGGAGGATCTTCAGCAATGAAGGTGCTCCATGGGTAACCTGGTCTGGAGTATTCCAGACTGACGAGGAGACAGGTTATGGACCGTACGGAAAAGCGGGCCTTTGTCGAGTTCCTCGCCGATGTGTTTGGCAGCACGTCCATGGTCATCGTCACCCAGAACAAGGGTCTGACGGTTGCTGATGTGACCGAGCTGCGTCGACGCATTCGTGCGGCAGGTGCGACATACAAGGTTGCGAAGAACCGGCTGGCCAGCCGTGCTCTGGATGGGACCCAATTCGACGGCATCGCGCCGCTGCTCAAGGGGCCGACGGCTCTTGCCTGGTCTGAAGACCCGGTTGCAGTTGCAAAGGTGATTGTCGAGTTCGCCAAGACGAATGACAAGCTTGTAGTTCTCGGTGGATCTCTTGGTTCGCAGACGCTTGGCGTCGACGGAATCAAGACTCTGGCCGAACTGCCGTCTCTGGACGAGCTGCGTGCAAAGCTGGTGGGTATGATTCAGACCCCCGCTACGCGTATCGCAGGCGTTGTTCAGGCTCCGGCAGGCCAGCTTGCTCGCGTCTTTGGCGCCTATGCCAAGACCGGCGAAGCCGCTTAAGAGTAAAATCAACGCTGCGGCGTAGATTTGAACCCATTCAAACAGTGCATCACTTAGGATAAGACCATGGCCGATCTGGCAAAGATTGTTGAAGAGCTGTCCGCTCTGACCGTTCTCGAAGCTGCTGAACTTTCCAAGCTTCTCGAAGAGAAGTGGGGCGTTTCTGCTGCTGCTCCTGTTGCAGTTGCTGCTGCTGGTCCGGCTGCTGGTGGAGCTCCGGCTGAAGAGCAGACCGAATTCACCGTTGTTCTGGCCGCTGCTGGCGACAAGAAGATCAACGTGATTAAGGAAATCCGTGGCATCACGGGTCTGGGTCTGAAGGAAGCCAAGGACCTGGTCGAAGGCGCACCGAAGACCGTCAAGGAAGGCGTGTCCAAGGACGAAGCCGAGAAGATCAAGAAGACCCTGGAAGACAACGGCGCCAAGGTCGAAATCAAGTAATCAACTTGATCGGGCCGCTTTCTCTCTGAGGGGCGGTCTCTGCGAAAGCAGACGGATAGGGCGGGGATCGCATGCGGTTCCCGCCCGATTTGCCGTTGGTGGAAATAAGAGTATAATACGCGGCTCGCCACGTATTGAAATTACTGAAAGCCGGTCGTTCCGGTCGTCCGTGTCGTGTCAGGCGGTTGTCTGTCAGCGAAGTCCCGGGCGACTCGAAGGTCTGGTGCAGAGGGCAAGATAGATGAACGCGATCACCAAATCGTTCACGGGACGCAAGAGGATCCGCAAAAGCTTCGGGCGCATTCCCGAAATTGCGCCGATGCCCAATCTGATCGATGTGCAGCGCGCCTCCTATGAGGCATTCCTGCAGATGAATGTGAGTCCTGACGCACGTCAGAACTCCGGTCTGCAGGAAGTTTTCCGCTCGGTTTTCCCAATTAATGACTTTGCTGGTCGCGGTCGTCTGGACTTCGTATCTTACGAGTTCGAAGAGCCGAAGTACGACGTTGAGGAATGCATTCAGCGTGGTCTGACATACGCAGCGCCGCTGAAGGTCATTCTGCGTCTTACGACGTGGGACATTGATGAAGATACGGGTTCGCGCTCCATTCATGATCTGAAGGAACAGCCGGTTTACATGGGCGATATGCCGCTCATGACAGACAACGGTACCTTCATTATCAACGGTACCGAGCGCGTCATCGTATCTCAGATGCATCGTAGCCCAGGTGTCTTCTTCGATCACGATAAGGGCAAGACGCATTCTTCGGGTAAGTATCTCTTTGCTGCCCGTGTGATTCCATATCGTGGTTCATGGCTCGATTTCGAATTCGATGCCAAGGACCTGATCTACGTTCGTATCGATCGCAAGCGTAAGCTTCCTGTCACGACGCTTCTGTACGCACTTGAAGGTGCGAACTACATCGCGCAGCGTGACCAGAAGATTGCAGAAGGCGGAGATGTCGAAGGTCTCGACATTCGCGGTATGGATCAGGATGAAATCCTGTCCTACTTCTATGACATGGTTCCGTTCACCCGGATGGGGGATGGCTGGGCCCGTCCTTTCGAGCCAGAAGCATTCCGTGGCCAGAAGCTGCTCAGCCCGCTGGTTGATGCTGACACAGGTGAAGTGGTCGCTGAGGCAGACGCCAAGCTGACTGCTCGTATGGTCCGCAAGATTGCGGAAAAGACCCGTGTGGTTCAGGTTGGCCGTCTGGATGTTCTCGGTCGCTACCTTGCTTATGATCTTGTCAATGAGCACACAGGTGAGATCTACGGTGAAGCTGGTGAGGAGCTGACGGAAGATCGTCTTGTCGCTCTTGAAGAGCTTGGCATCACGGAACTTCCTACGCTTTCGGTCGACGGTTCGCATGGTCCGTGGATCCGCAACACGCTTTCCGTTGACAAAAATACCAGCCGCGATGAAGCGCTGATCGATATTTATCGCATCATGCGTCCAGGTGAGCCGCCGACCAAGGAAACCGCTGAAGCGATGTTCCGTGGTCTCTTCTTTGATCAGGACCGCTACGACCTGTCGTCTGTTGGTCGTGTCAAGATGAACATGCGTCTCGATGTCGATGCGCCGGATACCCTCCGTGTGCTGCGCAAGGAAGATATCCTGCGTACGATCAAGATCATGTGCGACCTGAAGGATGGTCGCGGTCAGATCGACGATATTGATAACCTTGGTAACCGTCGCGTTCGTTCTGTGGGCGAACTGATGGAGAATCAGTATCGCGTCGGCCTGCTCCGTATGGAGCGTGCCATTCGTGAGCGTATGGGTTCGGTCGATATTGATACGGTCATGCCGCATGACCTGATCAATGCAAAGCCGGCTGCGGCTGCGGTTCGTGAGTTCTTCGGTTCTTCACAGCTCAGCCAGTTCATGGACCAGACCAACCCACTCTCCGAAGTGACGCATAAGCGTCGTCTTTCGGCGCTTGGCCCGGGTGGTCTGACCCGTGAGCGCGCAGGCTTCGAAGTCCGTGACGTTCATCCGACGCATTACGGTCGTATCTGCCCGATCGAGACGCCTGAAGGTCCGAACATCGGTCTGATCAACTCGCTCTCGACGTATGCCAAGGTCAATAAGTACGGCTTCATTGAAACGCCGTATCGTCTGGTTAAGGATGGCGTTCTTCAGGATGGCTGGAAATATCTTTCTGCCATGGAGGAAGAGAAGCTTGTTGTTGCACAGGCTGATGCCAAGCAGAGCGCCGATGGCCACCTGACGGACGAACTGGTTTCCGTTCGTAAGTCTGGTGACTTCCGTGTTGTTCCGCCTGAGCAGGTTACGGCTTGCGACGTCTCCCCGAAGCAGCTTGTGTCTGTCGCGGCGGCTCTCATTCCGTTCCTCGAGAACGATGACGCGAACCGTGCACTCATGGGTGCAAACATGCAGCGTCAGGCTGTTCCGCTGGTGAAGGCCGATGCCCCGCTGGTTGGTACGGGCATGGAAGCGGCTGTTGCGCGTGACTCCGGTGCGACGATCGTCGCTAAGCGTCGTGGCATTATCGATCAGATCGATGGTGCACGTATCGTTGTCCGTGCGACTGACGATGCGGGTTCGACGCAGGGTGTCGATATCTATCGTCTGCGCAAGTACATGCGTTCGAACCAGTCTACCTGCATTAATCAGCGTCCGCTGGTGAAGGTTGGCGACACAGTTCACGTTGGTGACATTATTGCTGACGGTCCGTCCACCGAGCTTGGCGAACTGGCTCTGGGTCGTAACGTGCTTGTCGCGTTCATGCCTTGGAACGGTTACAACTTTGAGGATTCAATCCTCATTTCCGAGCGTATTGCACGCGATGACGTCTTCACTTCGATCCATATCGAAGAATTTGAAGTCATGGCTCGTGATACGAAGCTGGGTCAGGAAGAAATCACACGCGACATTCCAAATGTCGGTGAGGAAGCTCTTCGTAACCTTGACGAGGCAGGCATTGTCTATGTCGGCGCCGAGGTGAATCCGGGTGATATTCTTGTCGGCAAGGTGACGCCAAAGGGTGAAAGCCCGATGACGCCGGAAGAGAAGCTTCTTCGCGCCATTTTCGGTGAGAAGGCTTCTGACGTTCGTGATACGTCCCTGAAGCTCCCGCCTGGCACGACCGGTACAATTGTTGATGTTCGCGTCTTCTCACGTCGCGGCGTCGATAAAGACGAGCGTGCGATGGCAATCGAGCGCTCCGAAATTGAACGCCTGACCAAGGACCGGGATGACGAGCGTTCAATTCAGGAGCGTAGTTTCCACAATCGTCTGCGTGAGCGTCTGGTTGGCCAGGTTGCTGGTGCTGGCTTCAAGGGAATTCGTTCCGGTACGCCGATCACGGTTGAAGTTCTGGATGAGCATCCTCGTGCGGCATGGCGCAACATCTCGGTCTCTTCTGATGAGGTGACTGCTGAACTCGAAACACTGCGTTCCGAGTTTGATGAAGCTGTCCGTCGCATCACTGCGCGTTTTGACAACAAGGTTGAAAAGCTGCAGCGCGGTGATGAACTGCCGCCTGGTGTGATGAAGATGGTTAAAGTCTTCGTTGCTGTGAAGCGTAAGCTTCAGCCGGGTGACAAGATGGCCGGTCGTCACGGTAACAAGGGTGTCGTTTCCCGCGTCGTTCCTGTCGAAGACATGCCGTTCCTTGAGAATGGTCAGGCGGTTGACATCGTTCTGAACCCGCTGGGTGTGCCGTCGCGCATGAACATCGGTCAGATCCTTGAAACCCATCTGGGTTGGGCTTGTGCCAATATCGGTGCAAGCATCGGTGAGATGGTTGACGAGTATCAGCGGACTGGTGAGCGCAAGCAGGAACTGCTTGATCGTCTGCGGGACGTGTACGGAGACGAAATCTTCGAAACCGACGTTGCTACTCTGCCGAACGAGCAGCTTATCGAGCTGGCCAACAACCTTCGCAAGGGTCTTCCGATTGCTACCCCGGTGTTCGATGGTGCTTCCATCCCGGACATCGAAGGCATGCTGGAAAAGGCCGGTGTGAACAAGTCGGGTCAGTCTCAGCTGATCGATGGTCGTACGGGCGAGACATTTGAACGCCAGACTACCGTTGGTTACATCTACATGCTGAAGCTGCATCACCTTGTCGATGACAAGATCCATGCACGTTCCATCGGTCCGTACTCTCTGGTCACACAGCAGCCGCTGGGTGGTAAGGCGCAGTTCGGTGGTCAGCGCTTTGGTGAAATGGAAGTCTGGGCGCTCGAAGCATATGGTGCGGCTTATACGCTGCAGGAAATGCTGACGGTGAAGTCGGATGACGTTTCCGGCCGTACCAAGGTCTACGAGGCTATCGTGCGCGAGCAGGACGACTTCGAAGCTGGCATTCCGGAGAGCTTCAACGTTCTGATCAAGGAACTGAAGTCTCTCGGCCTGAATGTCGAACTCGAGCAGGGCGAGATTTAATTGTCTCGCTCCCCTCTCGCTTCACGGTTCAATTTTGAAGTGCCCGCGGGACGCCGCGGTGCACATTGGGGTTTCGGCGCATGAACGAACTCATGAAAATCCTGGGTCAGGCTGGTCAATCAGTCAGCTTTGATCAGATCAAGATCCAGCTTGCTTCCAGTGAGCAGATCCGCTCCTGGTCCTACGGCGAAATCAAGAAGCCGGAGACCATCAACTACCGTACGTTCAAGCCAGAGCGTGACGGGCTTTTCTGTGCACGCATTTTTGGTCCTATCAAGGACTATGAATGCCTGTGCGGTAAGTACAAGCGCATGAAATTTCGTGGCATTGTCTGCGAAAAATGTGGCGTTGAGGTTACGCTTGCCAAGGTGCGCCGTGAGCGCATGGGGCATATCGAACTTGCTTCCCCTGTTGCGCATATCTGGTTCCTGAAGTCGCTGCCGAGCCGTATCGCCACGATGCTGGATCTGCCGCTCAAGGACGTTGAGCCGGTTCTCTATTTCGAGAAGTTCCTCATTCTCGATAAGGGTGTCTGTGATTCCGATCAGATCGACTCTTACAAGAATGGCAAGAAGCGCGATCAGTATCTTCTGGATGAAATCCGCTGCGAAGATCTGCTCGACGAATATCCGGATGCGGGCATTGACGTTGGGATTGGTGCCGAGGCGATCAAGCGTGCGCTGTCTAGCTACGACTGGGGCATTCCGAATGCGCAGGAACGCGAGCTGAGCCTTGCGGCCAAGGCAAAGGGGCTGCCGGATCCGTTTGACTATGACGCTGAAGTCATGGAAGGCGATTCCGAGAAGACGATGATGCGCAAGAAGCTGCGCAAGGCCACGTCTGAAGCTGCTCGCAAGAAACTGGTCAAGCGTCTGAAGCTTGTTGAGGCATTCGTTGAGAGTGGCTCGCGTCCGGACTGGATGATCATGGACATTATTCCGGTGATCCCGCCGGAACTGCGTCCGCTGGTGCCGCTGGATGGTGGTCGTTTCGCAACGTCCGATCTGAACGATCTTTACCGTCGCGTCATTAACCGTAACAACCGTCTGAAGCGTCTGATCGAACTTCGTGCGCCGGATATCATTGTCCGCAACGAAAAGCGTATGCTTCAGGAAGCTGTTGATGCACTGTTTGATAACGGTCGTCGTGGGCGTGCGATTACGGGTGCCAACAAGCGTCCGCTGAAGTCCCTGTCTGACATGCTGAAGGGCAAGCAGGGTCGTTTCCGTCAGAACCTTCTCGGTAAGCGCGTCGACTACTCTGGTCGTTCGGTTATCGTGGTCGGTCCGGAGCTGAAGCTGCACCAGTGCGGCCTTCCGAAGAAGATGGCGCTCGAGCTCTTCAAGCCGTTCATCTACTCCAAGTTGGAGAAGTACGGTCACGCTACCACCATCAAAGCTGCAAAGCGCATGGTGGAGAAAGAGCGTCCGGAAGTCTGGGATATCCTTGAAGAGGTTATCCGCGAGCATCCCGTGATGCTGAACCGCGCCCCGACGCTTCACCGTCTTGGCATTCAGGCGTTCGAGCCGACCCTGATCGAAGGTAAGGCGATTCAGCTTCACCCGCTGGTCTGCACCGCGTTCAATGCCGACTTTGACGGCGATCAGATGGCCGTGCACGTTCCGCTGTCGCTCGAAGCACAGCTCGAAGCGCGCGTGCTGATGATGTCCACGAACAACATCCTCAGCCCTGCAAACGGCAAGCCGATTATCGTGCCGTCTCAGGATATCGTTCTGGGGCTGTACTATCTGAGCCTTGAAGTTCCCGAGTATCGTGAGACACCGGATGAGGCCGTCATTGAAGACGGTAAGGTCGTCAAGGCTGCTCCACCGGCTTATTCTGATGTGGCAGAAATCGAGAGCGCCATGCTCGCCGGTTCTCTGCAGCTTCATGACAACATCCGTCTGCGTCTTCCGACGGTTGATGAAAACGGTAACCCGATCCGCCAGACGATTCTGACGACGCCGGGACGTGCGCTTATTGCGCAGATCCTGCCGAAGCATCCCGCGATTCCGTTCAGCCTGATCAATAAGCAGCTGACGAAGAAGAACGTGTCTGATGTCATCGATACGGTCTATCGTCACTGTGGTCAGAAGGAAGCTGTGATCTTCTGTGACCGTCTCATGGGCCTTGGTTTCAAGCATGCTGCGCGTGCTGGTATTTCCTTCGGTAAGGATGACATGATCATTCCGGCCGAGAAGGCAACGCTGGTTGGCAAGACATCGGAAGAGGTCAAGGAGTTTGAGCAGCAGTATCAGGATGGTCTGATCACGGCTGGCGAACGCTACAACAAGGTGGTTGATGCCTGGTCGCGTTGCACGGACGAAGTGCAGGCAGCCATGCTGAAGGAAATCTCCAAGCAGGTCATTGGCAAGCCGACGAACTCTGTCTGGATGATGAGCCACTCTGGTGCTCGTGGGTCGCCGGCTCAGATGAAGCAGCTTGCGGGTATGCGCGGTCTGATGGTGAAGCCTTCGGGCGAGATCATCGAGCAGCCGATTATCGCAAACTTCAAAGAAGGTCTGTCGGTTCTTGATTACTTCACGTCAAGTCACGGTGCCCGTAAGGGTCTTGCTGATACGGCTCTGAAGACCGCGAACTCTGGATACCTGACACGTCGTCTTGTTGACGTTGCGCAGGATTGCATCATCGTTGAGCCTGATTGCGGTACAGAGCGCGGTCTGACGGTTCGTGCGGTGATGGACAGCGGTGAAGTCGTTGCATCTCTTTCCGAGCGTATCCTGGGTCGTACGACGTCCAAGGATGTGCTGCACCCTGTGACGCATGAAGTTCTTTTGCCTCGCAACACGCTAATCGAGGAGCCCGAAGCAGAGCTCATCGAAAAGGCTGGTGTCGAAAGCATGGAAATCCGTTCGGTTCTCACATGTGATAGCCGCGTCGGAATTTGTGCACATTGCTATGGTCGTGACCTTGCTCGCGGTACACCCGTAAACATTGGTGAAGCTGTTGGCGTCATCGCCGCACAGTCCATCGGTGAGCCGGGTACACAGCTGACAATGCGTACCTTCCATATTGGTGGCGCGGCTACGCGTGGTGCCGAGCAGTCAATGGTTGAGGCATCTCGCGACGGTGTTGTGACGATTAAGAATCGCAACGTGGTCGAAAACTCTCAGAAGGTTCTGGTTGTGATGTCGCGTAACTGCGAAATCCTCCTGACCGACGAGAATGGCGTTGAGCGCGCGCGCTATCGTGTGCCTTATGGCGCCCGACTAATGGTGGGTGAGGGCGAAGCAGTTGCACGTGGCCAGAAAATGGCTGAGTGGGATCCGTACACCTTGCCAATCATCACCGAACAGGCTGGCACAGTTGAATACCTTGACCTGATCGACAGCATCACGCTCGTCGAGCGTATGGATGAGGTCACAGGCCTCAGTTCCAAGGTTGTTGTTGACTACAAGCAGGCTTCCAAGGGTGTGGATCTTCGTCCGCGCCTGCAGCTCAAGGATGCTGCAGGGAATGTGGTCAAGCTCGCCAATGGCAACGACGCCCGCTACTTCCTCTCACCAGACAGTATTCTGTCTATTGAAAATGGTGCGGAAGTTCATGCTGGTGACGTTCTTGCCCGTATTCCGCGTGAAGGCTCCAAAACGCGTGACATTACCGGTGGTCTGCCGCGTGTTGCCGAACTCTTTGAAGCCCGTCGTCCAAAGGATCATGCAATCATTGCCGAAGGCGATGGTCGCATCGAGTTTGGCAAGGACTACAAGTCCAAGCGTTGTGTCATTGTCAAAAATGACGAAACTGGCGAAGAAACCCAGTACCTTATCCCGAAGGGCAAGCACGTTTCCGTTCAGGAAGGCGACTTTGTTCAGAAGGGTGACCCACTGGTCGATGGTCCGCGTGTGCCGCATGACATTCTGAAGGTCATGGGTGTCGAAGCGCTTTCGGATTACCTGGTCAATGAAATTCAGGATGTCTACCGACTGCAGGGCGTGAAGATCAATGACAAGCATATTGAGGTCATTGTTCGTCAGATGCTGCAGAAGGTTGAAATTCTTGAGCCAGGTGATTCGACCTATCTGATTGGCGAAACCGTTGATCGGATTGAATACGAGATTGAGAATCAGCGCCTTCAGGAAAATGGCGATACCCCGGCAGTGGCTATGCCGGTCCTTCAGGGTATCACCAAGGCTTCCCTGCAGACGCAGTCCTTTATCTCGGCAGCCTCCTTCCAGGAGACCACACGCGTGCTTACTGACGCTGCTACGTCCGGCAAGGTCGATACGCTTAATGGCCTCAAGGAAAACGTCATTGTGGGTCGTCTCATCCCGGCAGGTACGGGTAGCGTTATGAACCGTCTTCGTGGCATCGCTGCCAGTCAGGATCGCCATCGTGTCGGCCGTTCCACGGCCGAAGTGGAAGACGCAGCAGAGTGATGAAAACCTCTCTGTTCTCTTCTGAAGGGAAGGGCAGAGAGGGTAAATGTGCCGATTCCAGGAACTCTCTCCTCAGAATCGGTTCATTTCTGGCCGAAACACTTGACTCAGCGCGGAACCCTTCGTAGGTTCCGCGCCCTCGGCTACTCCCGCCTGAAGAGGCGAAATTAAAGCCGTCGAAGACAAAGAATCGCATGTGGTGCCGCTAACCTGATTTCAGGGAATGCCAAGGCCGCAGGCTACAAAAGGAGGGAAATGGCTTCAGCTGTTTCCCTTTCCAAATGTGGGATAGGCAGGCGGTTCAGCCGCATGTCGATTTGAATAAAATGTCATGGCAGAAAGTCTGGTGCTTTCTGTCCGGAATAGGACAAGGATTGGGAAGGGCGCATGCCGACCATCAACCAGTTGATCGCGAACGGCCGTGAGCCGGCCGCAAAGCGGAACAAGGTCCCTGCACTACAGGGATGCCCCCAGAAGCGTGGCGTTTGCACGCGCGTGTACACGGTAACGCCAAAGAAGCCGAACTCCGCTCTGCGTAAGGTCGCCAAGGTGCGTCTGACCAACGGGTATGAGGTCGTGAGCTACATTCCGGGTGAAGGTCATAACCTTCAGGAGCACAGCGTTGTGCTGATCCGTGGTGGCCGCGTGAAGGATCTTCCTGGTGTGCGTTATCACATCCTGCGAGGCGTGCTCGACACGCAGGGCATCGCAAAGCGTCGTCAGCGTCGTTCGCTGTATGGCGCGAAGCGTCCGAAGTAAGAGGTATTTGGAATGAGTCGCCGTCACCGCGCCGTAAAGCGCGAGATCCTTCCCGATCCGAAGTTCGGAGACATCGTCATTACGCGTTTCATGAACGCTCTGATGTACGATGGAAAGAAATCCACCGCCGAGGGCATCGTTTACGGTGCGCTTGAGGTTCTGCGTCACCGTGGTGGTGCAACCGCTGATCCAGTGGCTATGTTCCACTCGGCTCTGGACAACGTGAAGCCGGCTGTTGAAGTCCGTTCACGTCGTGTTGGTGGTGCTACCTATCAGGTGCCTGTTGAAGTGCGCGCTGAGCGCCGTCAGGCTCTGGCGATCCGGTGGCTGATCGATGCCTCCCGCAAGCGCGGTGAGAACACGATGCAGGAGCGCCTGTCCAACGAACTAATGGACGCGGTCAACAATCGTGGCGCTGCTGTAAAGAAGCGCGAAGACACCCACCGTATGGCTGAAGCCAATAAGGCATTCAGCCACTATCGCTGGTAATCAGAACCCGCTAAAGGGCTTCCGGCAGCATTCGGGAATCTACCGGATGCTCACTGGAAAGAACTTTCAGTCTTATCTCTGCCTCGTGGGAGGCAGGGTTTTGGAGATAGACGATGGCAAAGGCTAAATTCGAGCGGACGAAGCCGCACTGCAACATCGGCACCATTGGTCACGTCGACCACGGCAAGACCTCGCTGACTGCTGCAATCACCAAGACACTTGCGAAGAGCGGCGGCGCCGAATTTAAGGCGTATGACCAGATCGACGCAGCTCCTGAAGAGCGTGCACGTGGTATCACCATTTCCACGGCTCACGTTGAGTACGAGACGAAGAACCGTCACTACGCTCACGTCGACTGCCCTGGTCACGCTGACTATGTGAAGAACATGATCACGGGTGCCGCTCAGATGGACGGCGCAATTCTGGTTGTGTCCGCTGCTGACGGCCCGATGCCGCAGACACGTGAGCACATCCTGCTGGCACGTCAGGTCGGTGTTCCGGCTCTGGTTGTCTTCTTGAACAAGGTTGATCAGGTTGACGATCCGGAGCTTCTCGAGCTCGTGGAAATGGAAGTTCGCGAACTTCTGTCTTCCTACCAGTTCCCTGGCGACGATATCCCCATCATCAAGGGCTCCGCTCTTGTAACGCTTGAAGACGGTGACGCCGCTATCGGTGAAGATCGTGTTCTCGAGCTGATGGAAGCCGTTGACACGTACATCCCGCAGCCGGAGCGTCCGGTTGACCGTCCGTTCCTGATGCCAATCGAAGACGTGTTCTCGATTTCTGGTCGTGGTACGGTTGTGACGGGTCGTGTCGAGCGTGGCGTGATCAACGTTGGTGACGAAGTTGAAATCGTTGGTCTTAAGGACACGACGAAGACGACTTGCACGGGCGTCGAAATGTTCCGCAAGCTGCTTGATCGCGGTGAAGCTGGTGACAACATCGGTGCACTGGTTCGTGGCACGAAGCGTGAAGACGTTGAGCGTGGCCAGGTTCTTGCAAAGCCGGGTTCCATCACCCCGCACAAGAAGTTCAAGGCTGAGGCATACATCCTCACGAAGGAAGAGGGTGGTCGTCATACACCGTTCTTCACGAACTATCGCCCGCAGTTCTATTTCCGCACGACCGACGTCACGGGCGTCGTGACGCTGCCGGAAGGCACGGAAATGGTCATGCCGGGTGACAATATCGCTATGGATGTCGAGCTGATTGCTCCGATCGCCATGGACGAAGGTCTGCGTTTCGCAATTCGCGAAGGTGGACGCACCGTGGGTGCAGGCGTGGTTTCTTCCATCAGCGCCTAAGTCCTGCGTTTCGCCGTTGATATGGAAGCCCCGGCCAGATTTATTTCTGGCCGGGGTTCCCTTTCAGATGCAATGGCAGTAGGACGAGACCCGAATTTTTGAGTTGGACGAATTAAGACTATGGACAACCAGAACATCCGCATTCGCCTTAAGGCGTACGATCATCGCGTGCTGGACAACAGTACCAAAGAGATCGTAAACACGGCGAAGCGTACGGGTGCGCGGGTTCGGGGTCCGATCCCGCTGCCGACGCATATCGAACGGTTCACGGTGAACCGTTCGCCACACGTGGATAAGAAAAGCCGCGAACAGTTCGAAATTCGGACTCACCGCCGGCTGCTCGACATTGTCGAGCCGACCCCGCAGACCGTGGACGCCCTCATGAAGCTCGACCTCGCCGCTGGCGTTGATGTCGAGATCAAACTCTAAGGTCCAGACGATGCGTACCGGATTGATTGCAAAAAAGCTGGGGATGACCCGGCTGTTTAAGGAAGATGGCACTCATGTGCCTGTGACAGTTCTGCATCTTGACGAAGTTCAGGTTGTAGACGCTCGCACGAATGAACGAGATGGCTATACCGCCGTTCAGCTCGGTCTTGGTAATGCCAAGGTGAAAAATGTCACCAAGGCAAACCGTGGCCACTTCGCCCGTACCAAGGTTGAGCCGAAGAATACCCTCGTAGAGTTCCGCGTTGCGGAAGATGCTCTGCTTGAGGCTGGCACGAAGCTGTCTGCGAACCATTTCGTGGTTGGGCAGAAAGTTGACGTCACGGGTCAGAGTAAGGGTAAAGGCTTTGCGGGTGTTATGAAGCGTCATAACTTCGCTGGTCTTGAAGCCTCCCACGGCGTGTCCATCAGCCATCGTTCTCATGGTTCTACGGGCCAGCGCCAGGATCCTGGTAAGGTCTTCAAGGGCAAGAAGATGGCAGGTCACATGGGTGATGTGCGTGTTACCACGCTGAACCTTGAAGTGGCTGCCGTGGATGAAGAGCGTAATCTGATTATGGTCAGAGGCGCGATTCCTGGTGCGAAAAACAGCGTTGTGCTGATTCGCGATGCAATCAAGAAGGCACGCCATGCCGATGCGCCGTATCCGGCTGCAGTCGTGGCGGCCGCCGGTTGAGGGCGAGGGGCATGGAATACGATATCAAAACCCTCGATAATGGCAGCGCAGGCTCAGTCGCGCTTCCAGAAGAGATTTTCGCGGTTTCTCCGCGTGCTGACATCATGGCGCGTGTTGTTCACTGGCAGCTGGCAAAGCGCCGCGCTGGTACGCATCGCACCAAGGGCATGGGTGAGATCTCCGGTACAACCAAGAAGCCTTTCCGCCAGAAGGGTACGGGTTCTGCTCGTCAGGGTTCGCTGCGCGCTCCGCAGTTCCGTACGGGTGGCGTTGTACATGGTCCGGTTGTGCGCGATCATGGCTATGACCTTCCCAAGAAGGTCCGTCGTCTGGGTCTGATTTCTGCTCTTTCGCAGAAAGCCGCCGATGGCAAGCTGGTTGTGCTTGATACAGCAAACGGCGTCAGCAAGACGCGTGAAGCTGCTGCAAAGCTGAAGGCACTTGGCTGGTCGTCCGCTCTGATCGTCGATGGCGCAGTTGATGAGCAGTTTGCTCGTGCAGTTGCTAACCTGCCGAAGATCGACGTGCTGCCGACAATCGGTGCGAACGTCTATGACATCCTCAACCACGATGTGCTGGTTATTACCCGTGCCGGTCTTGAGGGTCTTAAGGAGCGCCTGGCATGACCCTGTCTATCGTCATGAACGCACGTAAGACTGCTGAGAACATGTCTCAGGAAGCTCTGTATGATGTAGTCCGTTCGCCGCTGATCACGGAAAAGGCTACGCTTCTTTCCGAGCGTAATCAGGTTGTTTTCAAGGTCGCCACGACTGCAACCAAGCCGCAGATCAAGGCCGCTGTCGAGAAGCTCTTCAATGTTAAGGTTACCGGTGTGAATACGCTGGTCCAGAAGGGTAAGACGAAGCGCGTCAAGGGTCGTCCTGGTCGCCGCTCTGACATCAAGAAGGCGTATGTGCAGCTTGCAGAAGGTCAGTCCATTGACCTTACAGCGAAGCTGGGCTGACGCGGGGTAATCAACCATGGCACTAAAGCACTTTAATCCCACGACGCCGAGCACACGCGGCACCGTGCTGATTGATCGTAGCGAGCTCTGGAAGGGCAAGCCGATCAAGCAGCTGACGGAAGGTAAGAACAAGTCTGGCGGCCGTAATAATCACGGTCGTACGACAGTTCGTTTCCGTGGCGGCGGGCACAAGCAGTCCTATCGTTATGTCGATTTCAAGCGTCGCAAGTTTGATGTTGGTGCAACGGTCGAGCGTCTTGAGTACGATCCGAACCGTACGGCTTTCATCGCACTGATCAAGTATGATGACGGCGAGTTGGCCTACATTCTGGCTCCGCAGCGTATCAAGGCTGGTGACCGCGTTATCTCTGGTGCGCACACTGACGTGAAGCCAGGCAATGCGATGTCCCTCGGTGCAATGCCGGTCGGTACGATCGTGCACAACATTGAACTGAAGCCTGGCGCTGGTGGCAAGCTGGCCCGTTCTGCTGGAACGTATGCACAGCTGGTCGGTAAAGATGCCGGTTACGCTCAGATCAAGCTGCAGTCCGGTGAACTGCGTCTTGTCCGTGGGGAATGCATGGCAACGGTTGGTGCTGTCTCTAATCCAGACAACATGAACCAGCATATGGGTAAGGCTGGACGTTCCCGCTGGCTCGGACGTCGTCCGCACAACCGTGGTGTTGTCATGAACCCGGTCGATCACCCGCATGGTGGTGGTGAAGGTCGTACCTCTGGTGGCCGTCATCCGGTTACGCCGTGGGGCGTTCCGACGAAGGGTTACAAGACGCGTGTTAACAAGAAGACGGATAGCCTGATCATCCGTCGCCGTAAGTCCGGCAAGTAAGAGGGGGCAAACAGAGATGGCACGTTCCGTCTGGAAGGGCCCGTTCGTTGACGGGTATCTGTTCGGCAAGGCAGAAGCAGCTCGTGCTTCTGGTCGTAATGAAGTGATCAAGATCTGGTCGCGTCGTTCCACGATCCTGCCGCAGTTCGTCGGGCTTACGTTCGGCGTTTATAATGGTCACAAGTTCCTGCCTGTGCAGGTCACGGAGAACATGGTCGGTCATAAGTTCGGTGAATTCTCACCGACACGGACCTACACCGGTCATGGCTCTGACAAGAAGTCGAAGCGGGGCTGAAAATGAGCAAGCCGAAGCACATCCGCACGCTCGCTGATACGGAAGCGCAGGCAATCACGCGCAATATCCGTGTTAGCCCGCGTAAGCTGAACCTGGTTGCGGCCATGATCCGTAACCAGCCAGCTGACAAGGCTATTGCCGCTCTGACCTTCTCGCGTCGTCGTATCGCGCAGCAGGTCAAGAAGACTCTTGAGAGCGCTGTGGCCAACGCTGAGAACAATCATCAGCTGGACGTTGACCGTTTGGTTGTGAAGACGGCCGAAGTCGGCAAGTCCATTGTCATGAAGCGTTTTCACGCCCGTGGCCGTGGTCGCTCGGCTCGCGTTGAGAAGTTCTTCAGCCACCTGAAGATTGTTGTTGCCGAAGCTGCAGAAGTCTCGGAAACGAACGAAGAGCAGAAGGCAGCTTGATCCATGGGACATAAGGTCAATCCAATCGGGCTTCGGCTCGGTGTAAACCGTACCTGGGACAGCCGCTGGTACGCAGGTGCAGATTATTCTCGTCTTCTTCATGAAGACCTGAAGCTTCGTGCATTCCTGCGTCGTAAGCTCTCGGGTGCCGGCGTTTCCCGCGTCGTTATTGAGCGTCCTGCCAAGAAGCCTCGCGTGACGATCTACGCTGCCCGTCCGGGCGTCGTGATCGGCAAAAAGGGTCAAGACATCGACGCACTGCGTAAGGAACTGAGCCGTATGGCGAAGACCGACGTAGCGCTGAACATCGTTGAGATCCGCAAGCCGGAAATTGATGCAACACTAGTGGCTGAGAACATCGCTCAGCAGCTGGAACGTCGTGTTGCTTTCCGTCGCGCCATGAAGCGCGCAATCCAGTCTGCAATGCGTCTGGGCGCCCAGGGCATCCGTATTACTTGCAGCGGACGTCTGGGTGGGGCCGAAATCGCACGTGACGAGAAGTATCGTGAGGGACGTGTGCCGCTGCATACGCTTCGCGCTGATATCGACTATGGCACGGCGACGGCCAAGACGACTTATGGAACCTGCGGCGTGAAGGTCTGGATCTTCAAGGGTGAGATCCTGGCTCATGACCCCCTGGCACAGGACCGTCGTGCCGCGGAGCAGGCTCCGCAACGTTGAACTGTAGGCGCAAGCCTACAGTTCCATTGCTGGTGCTGATTGAGGATTTAACAACATGCTTTCCCCAAAGCGGACAAAGTTTCGTAAAGCCCATAAGGGCCGTATCCACGGCCTGGCAAAGAGCGGAACGCAGCTGAACTTCGGTGCATATGGTCTGAAGGCTCTTGAGCCAGAGCGGATCACGGCCCGTCAGATCGAAGCGTCCCGTCGTGCTATTACTCGTGCGATGAAGCGTGCCGGTCGCGTGTGGATTCGTATTTTTCCGGACCTTCCGGTCTCGACAAAGCCTGCAGAAGTGCGTATGGGCTCCGGCAAGGGTTCCCCAGAGTACTGGGCAGCTCGTGTCAAGCCAGGTCGTATCCTGTTCGAGATTGAAGGCGTTCCGCCGGAAGTCGCCCGCTTGGCACTGAGCTTGGGAGCTGCAAAGCTTCCGATCAAGACCAAGTTCGTTCAGCGTATCGGAGACGCGTAAGATGGCCGACACGTACAAGCCTGCAGATCTGCGCGCGAAGAGCGAGGACGAGCTGAATGCTCTGCTCATCGACCTGAAGCGTGAACAGATCAACCACCGTTTTGCGGCTGCCACGGGGCAGTCGGAAAACACCAGCCGCGTTAAGGTCGTGCGTCGTGCCGTCGCACGCATCAAGACGCTGGCTCACCAATCGAAGAACCGTGCGGGCGCCCAAACGTCCGCCGCAAAGTCCTGAGAGGAGACGGACGATGCCAAGGCGCGTCCTGACAGGGCGGGTAACGAGCGACAAGATGGACAAGACGGTTACCGTTCTTGTCGATCGTCGTATTATGCACCCGCTCTATAAGAAGTTCATCCGCCGCTCCAAGAAGTATGCGGCCCATGATGAAGCCAACGTCTGCCAGATTGGTGACCTGGTTCGCATTGAAGAATGCGCTCCGATCTCCAAGCGCAAGACTTGGTCTGTCGTCGCACGCAACGGAGAGGACATGGCTTCGGCTTCCTCTTCCGTCAGCGCATAAGGGGGTAGGCACATGATTCATCCCGAGACCAACCTTGACGTCGCCGACAATTCCGGTGCGCGTCGGGTGCAGTGCATCAAGGTGCTGGGCGGCTCCAAGCGGAAGACTGCCTCGGTCGGCGACATCATTGTCGTATCCGTAAAAGAAGCCATTCCCCGTGGTAAGGTGAAGAAAGGTGACGTCCATCAGGCCGTTATCGTTCGTACATCCTACCCGGTGCGTCGTGCAGACGGGTCTGCGATCCGTTTCGACAAGAATGCTGCTGTGCTTATCAACAAGCAGCAGGAGCCAATTGGCACGCGTATCTTTGGCCCGGTCGTTCGTGAACTGCGTGCTCGCAAGTTCATGAAGATCATCTCCCTGGCGCCGGAGGTCCTGTAATGGCTGCACGTATTAAAAAGGGCGATCAGGTCCTCGTTCTCTCCGGGAAGTCCCGGGGCGTTCGTGGCGAAGTTCTCGCCGTTATGCCAAAAGCCGAAAAAGCTGTTGTGCGTGGTGTGGCTGTTGCCAAGCGTCATACGAAGCCCAACCGTATGGGTGGAGAAGGTGGAATCATCGAGCGCGAAATGCCGATCCATCTTTCCAACCTGAAGCTGGTTGATCCCAAGAGCGGCAAGCCGACGCGTGTTGGTTTCCGTGTTCTTGAAGACGGTCGCAAGGTTCGTGTTGCCAAGGCAACCGGCGAAGTGATCGAAGGCTGAGGAACGCAAAAATGAGCGATAATAACACCGCTTTGCCGCGTATGCAGCAGCGTTACGAAGAGCTTCTTCGTAAGCAGCTTCAGGAACAGTTTGGCTACGCAAACCCGATGCAGGTTCCCAAGCTCGAGAAGATCGTGCTGAACATGGGTGTCGGTGAAGCTGCTGGCGATCAGAAGAAGTTGGATGCAGCTGTTGCTGAAATGGCAGCTATTTCAGGTCAGAAGCCTGTAAAGACGCTTGCTCGCAAAGCTATTGCTGGCTTCAAGATCCGTGAAGGTCTTCCGATCGGTTGTAAGGTTACTCTGCGTCGTCAGCGTATGTATGAGTTCCTTGACCGTCTCGTGACGATCGCTATGCCTCGCATTCGTGACTTCCGTGGCCTTCCGGCAAACAAGGGCTTTGATGGCCGTGGCAACTTTGCCATGGGTATCAAGGAGCAGATTGTTTTCCCGGAAATCGAATATGACAAGATCGATGCTGTTCGCGGCATGGATATCATTTTCGTGACCACTGCAAAGACCGATGCCGAAGCAAAGGCTCTGCTAAAGGCCTTCGATCTGCCATTCGCAGGTTGATCAGGTAATTTTTCAGACCGATCGCGACTAAAATAAGGATTCGGCCTTCCATTGGGAGGCCGCTTTCCTTTATAGACACGCTGATTGGAAAACCGTCGGGATAGGCCTGACAGGTTCCGGGAGAAAATTCGAGATGGCGAAGATCTCAGCGGTTAACCGTAATAACCATCGCGCAGCTCTTGCGAAGCGCGACAAGGAAAAGCGGACCGCTCTTAAAAACATCATCAAGGATCGTTCCCTTTCGGTTGAAGACCGATTTGAAGCGACTCTTAAGCTGGCACAGATGCCACGTAACGGATCCGCAACGCGTGTTCGTCTTCGTTGCAAGCTGACCGGTCGTCCCCGTGCTAACTATCGTAAGTTCGAGCTGTGCCGTATCGCTCTGCGTGATCTTGCGTCTGCCGGCCAGATTCCTGGCATGGTCAAGTCGAGCTGGTAAGGGATAGATCGAATGTCGTTGTCTGATCCACTGGGTGATATGCTTACCCGGATCCGTAATGCTCAGCGTGCCCGTCATGCTGCATGCGTTGCGCCTGCTTCCAAGCTTCGCACGAACGTGCTTGAGGCTCTGAAGCGTGAAGGTTACATCCGTGGTTTCTCCACGGAAGAAGTCCGCAAGGGCGTATCCCAGCTCCGTATCGAGCTGAAGTACGTTGAAGGACAGCCGGTCATCAAGGAAATCCATAGGGTTTCCAAGCCTGGCCGTCGTGTCTATTCGAAGATCAAGGAACTTCCGCGCGTTTATGCCGGCCTTGGTGTGTCGATCCTGTCCACCCCGCGTGGCGTCCTTTCGGACGTCGAGGCCCGCGCTGCCAATGTTGGCGGCGAGGTTCTCTGCCGCGTCTTCTGAGGAGGGTCGCATGTCTCGCGTAGGTAAATATCCTGTAGAAGTTCCGGCAGGCGTTCAGGTTGCTGTTGTTGACGGTGTTTTCACCGCCAAAGGCAAGCTGGGTGAACTGAGCTTTCCGGTTTCCCGTCATGTGGACGTGACCATTGAAGCTAACTCTGTTGCAGTTGCTCCGGTTGGTCGTCGTTCCCGTGATAACTGGACGATGTGGGGAACAACCCGCGCTCTGATCGCTAACATGGTCAAGGGTGTGTCTGTTGGCTTCACCAAAGGGCTTGAAATTCAGGGTACGGGTTTCCGTGCTGCTGTTCAGGGCTCTAATCTGGTGATGAACCTCGGCTTCTCGCACGATGTCGTTTATCCCATCCCGGCCGGTATCAAGATCACAACGCCGCGCCCAACCGCTATTGTCGTTGAAGGTCACGACAAGCAGCGCGTTGGTCAGGTTGCTCTCGATATTCGCAGCTTCCGTAAGCCTGAGCCTTACAAGGGTAAGGGCGTCCGTTACGAGACGGAAGTTCTGCGTCGCAAGGAAGGTAAGAAGAAGTAATGGCATCGCAGCAAGGATTGCAGGAACGTCGCCGTCAGCGGCTGCGTTTCCAGCTTCGTCGCAAGAGCGGCGGCCGGCCGCGTTTGTCGGTCTTCCGTTCCAGCAAGCACATTCACGCCCAGATCATCGACGATGCACAGGGTCGTACGCTCGCCAGCGCTTCAACGCTGGAAAAAGAGCTTCGCGGCAGTGGCAACACCGGTGCCAACGTGGATGCAGCTTCAGTGATCGGCAAGCTGATCGCAGAACGTGGCCTGGCAGCTGGTGTAACAGCCGTCGTGTTCGATCGCGGCGCCTATGTCTATCATGGCCGGGTCAAGGCCCTGGCAGAGGCTGCCCGCGAGGGCGGGCTCTCGTTCTAAGGAGGATCACACATGGCACGTGAGCCAAGAGAAGGCGGCCGTGGTGGTCGTGAGCGCGAGCAGGGCGATGATCTGGTCGACAAGCTCGTAACTATCAACCGTGTTGCCAAGGTTGTTAAGGGTGGCCGTCGCTTTGCTTTCGCAGCGCTGGTTGTCGTTGGCGATCAGAAGGGGCGCGTTGGTTACGGTGCAGGTAAGGCCCGTGAAGTTCCGGAAGCCATCCGCAAGGCAACTGAGCGTGCAAAGCGCACAATGATCCGCGTACCAATGAAGGAAGGTCGTACCCTCCATCATGATACGTTCGGTCATTACGGCGCTGGTAAGGTTGTTGTCCGTGCGGCTGAAGCTGGTACGGGTATCATCGCTGGTGGTCCGATGCGTGCGGTTTTCGAGAGCCTGGGCGTTAACGACGTTGTCGCCAAGAGCCTCGGAACGCGTAACCCGCATAACATGATCAAGGCTACTTTCGCTGCCCTTGAAAAGGCAAGCAGCCCACGCAACGTCGCTTCGCGTCGTGGCAAGAAGGCTGCTGAGCTTTTTGGCAAGCGTGAGCAGGCCCAGACTGAGGAGGCTGCAAATGTCTGAAAACGGTAAGACCGTTCAGGTGACGCAGATCGCTTCTGTCATTGGTCGTAAACCGGGCCAGGCAGAGACCATTGTTGGTCTCGGTCTGCGCGGTATCGGTTCCACCCGTACGCTCGAAGATACTGCTGCCGTACGTGGAATGATCCGCAAGGTTGCCCACCTCATCAAGGTGGAGGGTTGAAATGAACCTTAACGAACTCCGCGATAACGAGGGTTCTCGTTATCGCAAGAAGCGTCTTGGACGTGGCATCGGTTCCGGCAAGGGTAAGACCTCCGGACGTGGTGTTAAGGGTCAGAAGGCTCGTGAGGGTGTTTCTCTCAATGGCTTCGAAGGTGGTCAGCTCCCGCTGTATCGCCGTATGCCCAAGCGTGGTTTTGTGAACATCTTCCGCAAGGAATATGCTCCGGTGAACCTTGGTGCTATTTCGAAGGCTATCGAGGCAGGTAAGCTGGATAAGGCTGCTCCTGTTACGGAATCTACTCTGCGCGCTGCAGGTCTTGTCAACGGCAAGACCCATGGTGTTCGCCTTCTTGCGAAGGGTGAACTTACGCATGGTCTGACCATTGAAGTTGACGGCGCTTCCGCAGCAGCTCTTGCTGCTGTTGAGAAGGCTGGTGGCTCCGTAAAGGTGCTTGCACCGAAGAAGGAAGTTCAGGCTGAGGCCTGAGTTCTCCTCTCCCGGATTTATCCGGGGTATGGTTAGATAGTGAACAGCGTCCCGTGCAGATGTGCGGTGGCGCTGTTTTCATGAAAGGACAGGTGGATGGCTTCCGCAGCAGAGCAGCTCGCCGCCAATCTCAATATGAGTTCCTTTGCCAAGGCGACTGAACTCAAGAAGCGTATCTGGTTTACGCTTCTGGCTCTCATCGTTTACCGACTGGGAACATACATTCCTGTTCCTGGTGTTGATGCGACGGTGATGGGTCAGCTGCTGGCACAGCATCAGGGTGGCATTCTGGGCATGTTCGACATGTTCACGGGTGGCGCTCTCGGACGCATGACTGTGTTCGCCCTGAACATCATGCCTTACATCAGTGCCTCCATCATTATTCAGCTTCTCTCTACGGCTTTACCTTCGATGGAAGCCATGAAGAAGGAAGGTGAGGCCGGTCGTAAGAAGCTTAACCAGTATACGCGGTATCTTACTGTTTTCATCGCGCTGTTCCAGGCCTATGGCATCGCCGTCGGACTGGAAAACATGACCTCTCACGGCGCCAGCGCTGTAGTTATGCCTGGAATGTTCTTTATCGCCTCCTGTGTTGTTACGCTGGTGGGTGGGACGATGTTCCTGATGTGGCTCGGTGAGCAGATCACGTCTCGTGGGGTTGGCAACGGTATCTCGTTGATCATCTTCGCAGGTATTGTCGCAAATCTGCCGCACGCTCTGGCCAGCCTTTTTGAGCTCGGTCGAACAGGCGCGCTGTCGCCGATCTTTGTTATGATTTTCCTTGTGCTCGCGATTGCGACCATAGCGTTCATCGTGTTCATGGAGCAGGCACAGCGTCGGGTTGTTATTCAGTACCCGAAGCGTCAGATCGGCAATCGCATGTTCGGTGGGGATTCCACGCATATGCCGCTGAAGGTGAATACTGCAGGCGTCATTCCGCCGATTTTTGCCTCTTCGGTACTGCTGATCCCAGTGACGATCTCAGGATTTATGAACGGCCATAATATGCCGGGCTGGCTTTCTGTTCTTGGGCAGCAGCTTGGGCAGGGACAACCGCTTTACATGCTGTTCTACGCAGCAATGATCCTGTTTTTCTCGTATTTTTATGCTGCTGTGACATTCAACCCTGAAGAAACGGCCGAGAATCTGCGCAAACAGGGTGGTTTCATTCCCGGTATCCGTCCAGGAGCAAGTACTGCATCCTATTTCGATCGTATTCTGTCCCGATTGACGACTATCGGCGCACTTTACCTCGTCGTTGTCTGCCTTTTGCCGCAGATTTTGATCAGCAAGTATAACGTGCCATTTTATTTCGGTGGGACAAGCTTGATCATTATCGTGTCGGTTACGATTGATACGGTGACACAGGTCCAGTCTCATCTGGTAGCGCATCAGTATCAGGGATTGATCCGTAAGCAGCGCAGTCGTGGATCTAGAAGTTCTGGTCCAGGAGGAAGCAAGCGTCGATGAATATCATTCTTCTAGGCCCTCCTGGTGCAGGGAAGGGAACTCAAGCGAAGCGTCTGGAGCAGCTATACGGTCTGAAGCAAATCTCTACTGGAGATATGCTTCGTGCTGAAGTTGCTGCGGGAACGCCGATTGGGCAGGAAGCAAAAGCGATCATGGCGCGGGGAGAATTTCTCCCCGATCCGATTATGGTCAAGATGATTCAAGGCCGTATTGCACAGCCGGATTGCTCGCAAGGCTTCATTCTGGATGGATTTCCACGCACTGAAAGCCAGGCAGAAGCACTTGATGCCATGCTGGGTACGGATGGGCTGAAAATTGACGCCGTCATTCTTCTGGATGTTGCTGAGGATCAGCTGGTAGAGCGGATCGCTTCCCGGACTGCTGAGGACGGTACGCGTCGCCCGGATGATAATCCGGACGTTGTTCGATCGAGGCTTGATATTTATCGTCGTCAGACTGCTCCGATCCTTCCATATTATGAGAAGGCTGGACGCTTAAAGCGTGTGGATGGGATGCTTGATGTCGATGAAGTTGGTGCTGAAATCGATGCGATCCTCGGGAAAACGATAAAAAATTGATTGAATGACCAATGATCACGCAAAAGTGATCATTGGCATTTGACTCAAGGGGGGTGCCCGGTATATTGCGCGCCCTCGACATATCTGCAGCGTGAGTGCGGCCTGGGTTCCGGAATCGGACTGGGACTGACATCAGCTGCGATGCAATCGATCCGGTTTCGGCCGGGCATGAAACAGGCTGACGCGGCCTTGAAGGCTGCGTCGATGGGAGAATTGGCGTGGCACGTATTGCCGGCGTAAACATTCCGACCAACAAGCGGGTGGTCATCGCCCTGCGCTATGTCTACGGCATTGGCCCGTCGACGGCACAGGCAATCTGCAGCAAGCTCGGGATCCCCGATGCGAAGCGCGTAAACGAACTGTCTGACGACGAGATCGTGAAGGTCCGTGAACTGATCGACGGCGAATACCGCGTCGAAGGTGATCTGCGTCGTGAGACAGCCATGAACATCAAGCGTCTGATGGATCTGGGCTGCTACCGCGGTCTGCGTCATCGTCGCGGTCTTCCGGTCCGCGGTCAGCGTACGCACACGAACGCCCGTACCCGTAAGGGCAAGGCTGTTGCGATTGCTGGCAAGAAGAAGGTCACGCGCTAATTCGCGCCTGATGGCTTCACTCTGACGCTTTTCGCTAACTTTTAGGACGACCTCTATTATGGCCAAGGCCGCAGCACCGCGCATTCGTAAGAAAGAGCGCAAGAATATCATCTCTGGCGTTGCTCACGTGCTTTCCACGTTCAACAACACCATGATCACGATCTCCGACGCGCAGGGTAATGCAATTGCATGGTCCTCCTCGGGCGCACAGGGCTTCAAGGGCTCGCGTAAATCCACGCCGTATGCAGCTCAGGTTGCTGCAGAAGACGCAGGCCGCAAGGCTCGCGAGCACGGCATGGAAACGCTTGAGATCGAAGTGTCCGGTCCGGGTTCGGGGCGTGAAAGTGCTCTTCGCGCGCTGCAGGCTGTTGGCTTCACGATTACGTCCATCCGTGACATGACACCAGTCCCGCACAACGGCTGCCGTCCGCGGAAGCGTCGTCGCGTCTGAGTGATGCTGTGCTGCGCATTGTTAAAGGTGCGCAGCATGTTTTTTGATTGCATCTTCTACCGCACGATCCGTGCGGGCCAGGTGCCGCCAATTTTATTGGCGGGCTTCGTTGTTTGAAAGGCCACGACCTTGGTTCTCCAGAAAAACTGGCAGTCCCTCATCAAGCCGGAGAAGCTTGAAGTCGAGCCCGGCCCGGTTGCTTCGCGCATCGCCACCGTTGTGGCGGAGCCGCTGGAGCGCGGCTTCGGTATGACGCTCGGCAACGCGCTGCGTCGTATTCTTCTGTCTTCCCTTCAGGGCGCGGCAGTAACTGCCATCCAGATTGATGGCGTTCTGCACGAGTTCTCTGCAGTTCCTGGTGTGCGCGAAGACGTGACGGACATCGTCCTGAACGTTAAGCAGCTCGCACTTCGTATGCATGGTGAAGGCCCGAAGCGCATGATTCTCACGGCAACTGGTCCGGGAGAAGTAACGGCTGGGCAGATTCAGGCTGGTCATGACATTGAGATCATGAATCCTGACCTCGTAATCTGCACTCTTGATGATGGTGTGAAGCTCGGAATGGAGTTCACCGTCAACATGGGCAAAGGTTATGTTGCCGCCGCTGCAAATCGTCCGGAAGACGCACCGATCGGTATGATCCCGATTGATGCTATCTACTCGCCGGTTCGTCGCGTGTCTTACAAGGTCGAGCAGACCCGTGTTGGTCAGGTCACTGACTATGACAAGCTGCTGCTGACGGTGGAAACGAATGGTGCTGTAACGCCAGAGGACAGTCTGGCTCTCGCTGCGCGTATTCTTCAGGATCAGCTTCAGCTGTTCATCAACTTTGATGAACCGCGTCCGGTCCAGCATGAAGAGCCGCAGGATGACCTGCCGTTCAACCGTAATCTTCTTCGCAAGGTTGACGAGCTTGAACTTTCGGTGCGTAGCGCCAACTGTCTCAAGAACGACAATATTGTTTATATCGGCGATCTGGTGCAGAAGTCCGAACAGGAAATGCTCCGTACGCCGAACTTCGGGCGTAAGTCGCTCAACGAGATCAAGGAAGTTCTCACCGGTATGGGGCTGTCGCTCGGCATGAGCGTTCCGGCCTGGCCGCCCGAGAACATCGAGGATCTGGCCAAGCGTCTCGATGAGACGTTCTGAGAACTTCTAAGGTAAGGAAAACTAGCAATGCGTCATGGTGTGAGTGGGCGTAAGCTCAATGTCACCTCTTCTCACCGCGCTGCCATGTTCCGCAACATGGCTGTCGCACTCATCAAGCACGAGCAGATCACGACGACGCTGCCGAAGGCGAAGGAACTTCGCCCGGTTGTTGAAAAGCTGATCACACTCGGCAAGCGCGGTAACCTGCACGCTCGTCGTCAGGCTTTCGCTCAGCTGCGTGATGAGGCTGTTGTCAGCAAGCTCTTCAGCACCGTTGCTGAGCGTTATAAGGCACGCGCTGGCGGTTATTCCCGCGTGCTGAAGGCTGGCGTTCGTTACGGCGACAACGCTGACATGGCTGTCATTGAACTCGTCGAACGCGATGTCGATGCCAAGGGTCAGGACAGCGGTCCGAAGCCGGTTGCAGAAGAGCAGGAAACCGCCTGAGGCTTTGTTCTTCGGGAACAGGAAAAGGCCGGTGCAGCAATGCACCGGCCTTTTTTTTATTCTAAGGTTCACAACTCTGTGCCGAGTGTGTAGTTTTGCCACATCTCTTGCAGGACGATTCACGTCTGGTTTTTTGACCGGCTGTTTTTCTCTCGCCCTTTAGGGCGAGGAAAGTGCCTTTTCTGAGTGTCGGCAAGTTGCTGTCCTCGCTGTCCTGCATCATTTTGAGAAACGGGTCCGAGCACTCTCGTAGGGCCCGCAACGACGCATCCCATATCTGTTTCGGCAATGAGGTCGAAGCAGGTTCGTGACGCGCCTACGCCTGGAGAGCATGAACATGTCCGAAACAGCCGCACCAAAACGCGGGCTAGCGGAAATTCTTGGCATCCCACGCGCCCTTTTCTGGGCTTTTGTTGGTCAGCTTCTATTCATGGTCGGGGACGGTGTTGAAGCCGGTTATCTTGACACTTACATGCTGCATCACGGTCATTCCCAAGGCTTCGTCAACGAACTTTTCACTTTCTACGGCATCACGGTCATGATTGCGGCGTGGTTTTCAGGCCCGCTGTCTGATCTGATGGGACCGAAAAAAGTTATGTGGCTGGGTCTGATTCTGTGGGCCATTCTGGAAGTCGGTTTTCTGACGTTCGGTCTGGGTCCAAACAATGGCCCGATGATCCTTCTTTTCTATACGTTGCGTGGGTTTGCCTATCCGCTATTCGCGTATGGTTTTCTGGTTTGGATCGCGGCTGCAACGCCTGCGGCCATGCTGGGATCGGCTGCGGGTTGGTTCTGGTTTTCGTTTTCTGCAGGTCTTCCAACGTTGGGATCGCAGTTCGCTCGTTACACCATTCCCCAAATTGGCGAGCTCAAGACGTTCTGGTGTTCGTTGGGGCTGGTCATTATTGGTGGCTTGGTAGCGCTCCTGTTTACACATGAGCCAACGGGGAAAAAGCGTCTGCTGCCGGATCATATTCCGACAAAGGACATTTTTTTCGGTTCTCTTAGCATTATGTGGCGTGAGCCGAAGACGACGATTGCGGGTATTGTTCGCATCATTGATACCTCGTCTGAGTATGCTTTTCTTGCCATTATGCCAGCGTTCTTCGTGGATCAGCTACACTTCACGCTTGAACAATGGCTGAACCTGCTGTCGTTGATCTTCCTGAGCAACATCCTGTTTAACCTTGTGTCTGGTATGGTTGCCGATACCTTAGGGCATCGGTTTGTTGTGTCGGTTTTTGGTGGCATTGGTGGCTTCGTTGCCATTCCTCTGTTCTATTATGTTCCGCTCTGGTTCCCGGGGAATTTCTGGGCTGTTGCTGCTGCAGGTATTTTCTACGGAGCAACAGTGGCTGCGTTTGTCCCGCTTTCTGGGCTCATGCCGCAGATTTGTCCTCGTGAAAAAGCCGCTGCGCTTTCCATTCTGGGTTTGGGTGCGGGTGCGTCAACATGGGTCGGGCCTGCTATCGTCTCCCTGTGTGGGGCGATCTTTGGTCCTGGCATGAGCTATGTGATCTGGACATTCGCCGTGATCTATCTTGCTTCAGCTGGTATGACCTTGGCTCTCAAGATTTCTCCAGAGGCGCGACGGTATACAGAAGAAGCGACGGCGCGCGGTGAGGCTACGACTGCTGTCGGCCACTGAGGCCATCAACATCAGATTGTTGCTCGACCGTCAAAGAGTGGGGGCAGTTCGTTTTCGAACTGCCCCTGTTTTTGTATGTATTGGATACGTTGATTATGGAGTGCAACATTATGGATGCAGATCTCGCATCATATCTGGATGAAACGGTTTCTTCTTTGCAGGACGGTGCTGATCGTCTCGTAGATTGTGACAGCATGAAGAAAAAAACGTGCACATTTCTAAAAGAGAGCCGTGCTCTTATGGCAGACCTGATGGCGGATCAGCCGTTTTTCTTGCTTTCGGCCGCATTCGCCAGTGGGTTGCTCTTGGGGCGAGCTGTTTTTTCGGGAAAGAAACCTTCCTGAGGCATAGGACGTTACGACATGACCACGACCTGTTATTCAAGGATCATGTTCCATGCTGCACTATGCTATCGTTTTCTTCATCATTTCCATCATTGCCGGCGTATTCGGCTTTTCAGGAATTTCTGCAGCAACAGCAGGTATTGCGAAGCTGTTTTTCATTATCTTCCTGGTTCTGGCTGTTCTGGCAATTCTTGCAGGTGTTGCCGGACTTCATGCTCTCTAAGGACATGTGTCAGTGCCCTAGACGGGTATAAAAAAGGGCGGGTACCGGAAGGTCCCGCCCTTTTTGTGTTTATCGACCGTTCTTGTCTTTCTGGATAAAGGACGGAAGAAGCGGGTTGTCCATTTGGAGAGACGCTTTGGTTGGCAGGTCTTTTGTGCTCCAGCCGCCTCCGAGATCTGTCAGAAGAGCCACTTCGGAATTGAATTGCTGCTGCCGGATATTGAGCTGGGTCTCTTCGTATTGCAGTGCGGTCTGCTGGGCGGTGATAACGGTGGTGTAGATCTGGGTGCCAGCAAGATATTCATTCATGGACACGCGAACAGCAGCCTGAGCGCTCTCAACGGCTTGGTTCTGAAGTGTCAGTTGTTGGGCCAGATAATGCAGGTTGGACATATGGTCTTCCGTGTCCTGCATGGCCGCCAGAACGGTCTGGCGATAAGTGGCCACCGCATTATCGTAATCAGCTTCGGCTTCCCGGACTGCCGCGGTTCGTGCGCCACCCTGGAAAATGGTCTGGGTTGCGGCAGCGCCGAGGCCCCAAGTTCGTGTGGCTGTCTGGATCAGTTGCTGGAGAGGGTTTCCGCTATAGCCGTAAGAAGCGGACAAGGTAATTTCTGGGAAGAAAGCGCCAATCGCATAACCGATTTCTGCATTGTACGCTTCCATGTTCCGTTCAGCCTGAGCAACGTCTGGGCGGCGTTCTAGGATCATGGAGGGGAGGGCGACAGGCGCTGGGGGCAGGGTCTTTGGAAGAAGAGCCGTTGCGATAGTTACATCTGCTGGTGCCCGACCCGTTAGCATCGCAATAGCATGTTCATACTGCGCGCGTGCGATATGAGCATTGGCCAGACTGGCTTCTGTTGATTGCAGAAGATATTTGGCCTGTAGGACACTGGTAGGATCTGCAACGCCAGCTTCGAGCTGATTTTGCAGGATTTTCAGGTTGTCCCGATAGAGGCCGACATTGCGTGTATAAAGATCAATCAGGCTGTCCTGATAGCGGAGGCTGAAATAATCCTGTGCCAGCGTCAGTTGGTAAGACAGGCGCATACTGGCAACAAGGGCCGCATCACCTTGTGTGGCCGCAACCTGCTCCTGGACCTGTCGGCGTACTTTGCCCCAGACGTCCACGGTCCAACTGGCAGATGGACCAGTGGCCCATGTATTGCTCGTATAGGATTGGGAGGAACTGTAGGTGAAGCCGCCACTGGTGCTGGTCGCGCTGCTACCCTGAGAATTGCGATTGAAGCTGAAATTGCCGCTCAGGGTTGGGTACAGGCTGGCTTTGATGGAATTGATGGTTGCCGCAGCCTTGCGATATTGTGCCTCATATTCCTTCAGGCTCTGGTTAGACGTTGCGACACGTTCTTCAAGATCGTTCAGAAGAGGATCGTTGAAGATTGTCCACCAGTCCCCTTTGGGCATAAGGGCCAGATCTGGCTGAGCCTTGTTCCAGCCCGCAGGAGGGGGGGCTTCCTTGAAATGTGCGGAGATCACTGCCGAAGGACGATGATAATTCGGTCCGACCATGCAGCCGCTCAGGAAAGGCAGGGATGCGGCTCCCAGAAGAAGGGTGCGCAGGGAAGGCATGCGAAGGGCGGTCATCAGATTTCCGTTTCCCGGGGCGAGATGTGAAGCAGGGTGGCAAAATGATGCCGGACGCGACCGAGCATCTTTCCAAAACGATCGAGATAGAGAAACACGACGGGCGTGCTGTAGAGCGTTAGAAGTTGGCTGACCATCAGGCCGCCGAGAATGGCAATGCCGAGAGGCCGCCGCAGTTCGCTACCGTATCCATTGCCGAAAACAAGCGGAACAGCACCAAAGGCGGCAGCAAGAGACGTCATGAGGATAGGACGGAAACGCAGGACGCTGGCTTTATGAATGGCTTCCAGTGCCGTCGCTCCTTCACGTTGCGCCACCAGGGCGAAATCGATCAGCATGATGGCGTTTTTCTTCACGATACCGATCAGCAGAATAACGCCGATCATGGCCATCAGTGAGAATTCCTGCCCGAAGACCTGTAGAGCCAGCAATGCGCCAACACCTGCGGAGGGAAGTGTCGACAGAATGGTCAACGGGTGAATGAGGCTTTCATAGAGGATGCCCAGAACGATGTAGACCGCAGCCAGGGCCGCGAGGATGAGCAAAGGCTCATCGCTGACGGATTTCTGGAACGCAGCCGCATTCCCTGCAAAGCCTCCATGAATGGTGGGTGGGACATGAAGTTTGACCATGGCGGCTTCGACGGCCTGAACGGCCGGGCCCAGCGAGGCGCCGGGCGCCAGATCGAAAGACACCGTTGTGGCGACGGACAGGCCATCATGATTCACTGTCAGCGCCGTATTGGTCATGCGTTGATGACCCAGTACCCCAAGAGGAACCATCTTTTCGGAACTGGTCGTTACAGCAGATCCGCTTGACGCAGATTTACCGCCAGCGAGTGCGTTGGCCACGGAGTTCAGGTAAGATTGTTCGCTCTGGGAGAGGGTGCTGGATGTCGTGCTGGCTCTGACGCGGAGATTGTTGGAGGATGTTCCCCCTGTCGCCGTACCGCCGGATGCGCTGACCCACATCTGCTTCAGCGTTTCGGAGTTCTCCCAGTAATGCGGCGCAACTTCCATAACCACATGATACTGGTTCAGGGAGCCGTAGATGACGGATGCTGAACGCTGTCCGAAGGCATCATAGAGCGTGTTGGCAATCAGCTGTGGAGTGATGGAATATCGGGAACTCATATCGCGGTTGATGGCAATCGCGATAGCCTGACCGCCTTCTTCCACGTTGGATGATACATTCATCAGCAGGGGAATTCTGGAGAGGGCGGCCACGATTTTGGGCGTCCACTCGTAAAGCTCTTCTGCCGAAGGTCCTTCCAAAGAATACTGATAGGACGCATCTCCAGACCGTGCGCCGACCCGGACGGCTCCCGGTGCCATCAGGCGCAACTGGGCTCCCGGGACATTGGCGAAAGCTCTGTTGAGGCGTTGAACGGTTCTGGCCAGGCTGTCCTTGCGTTCTTCTTTGGGTTTGAGAGCAATGAACATATTGGCTGAATTCGCGGAGCGGCCGCCTGCGCCGCCCATGACACCAGCCACATCCCGATCCGCGGCCACGACTTTCATGGCGCGGGCGGCAAGCGCTTTCAAAGACTGGAACGACACGGACTGGTCCGCGACCAGTCGACCCATGAGTTGCCCCGTGTCTTCAGACGGGAAGAAGCCCTTGGGCATTTTTACAAAGAGAATGCCTGCCAGAAGAAGTGTGGCGGGAAGGGAAAGAACAATCAGGAAAGGGTGTCGCAGACCCCAGCCCAGAGAGCGATCATATCCTTTGGCAATACCGTCGATCGCTCTTTCCAGAAGAGAGCCGATCTTTCCCCAGAGTGTCTGGCTGTTGGCGGGTGTGACATTGAGGATCATGGCGCTCAACATCGGCGTCAGCGACAGCGACAGCACCAGTGAGATGGTCAGGGTAATGACCATCACCATCGCGAATTCATGGAACAGACGTCCGGCAACGCCCCCCATGAACATGATGGGGGCGAACACGACAACCAGGGATACTGTGATGGAGAGAACCGTGAAGGCTACTTCACTGGCCCCAAGGATGGAGGCTTCCACGCGTTCATGGCCCATCTCCATGTAGCGGGTGATGTTTTCAAGCACGACGATGGCGTCATCGACCACGAAGCCTGTGGAGATGGTCAGGGCCATCAGAGACATGTTGTCGAGCTGGTATCCCATCAGCGCCATGGCGCCGAATGTTCCGATAATGGACACGGGGACGACGACGGCCGGGATGAGAATGGCTGAGAAGCTGCGCAGGAACAGCAGAACGACAATGACGACGAGCACAACGGCAATAATCAGGGTCTGCTTCGTATCGTTCAGAGACGCCCGGATGGTTTTTGACCGGTCGATCATGACGTTGAGATGGGTGTTGCCCGGCAATGCAGACTGAAGAATGGGCAGACGGCTACGGATACCATCCACCGTCTTGATGACGTTGGCTCCTCCCTGCGTGAAGACTGTGCAGATGATTGCACGCTGGCCGTTGTGAAAGCCCGTCTGGCGCAGATCCTCGACACTGTCATTGACGTCTGCAACATCTGTCAGGCGCACAGGCTGACTGTTGCGATAGGCAATGACCAGTCCGCGATAGTCTTCGGCTTTGCTGGCCTGGTCGTTCGTGGACAGCATCAGGCGGGTGCCGTGCGAGTCAATGAAGCCTTTAGGGGTGTGGGCATTTGCTGACGCGAGAGCTGCTCGGACGTCTTCGAACCCGATACCGTAGCGAAACAGGCGTAACGGGTTCAGCTCGACACGAACGGCGGGCAGGGAACTGCCTCGAATTTCAACTTCTCCGACGCCTTCAACCTGGCTGAGCTGCTGGGTCAGGACATTGCTTGCAAATTCGTAGAGTTCCTGTGGTGTCCGGGTATCGGACGTCAATGTCATGGCAACGACTGGAGGCCCGTTGGAATTGGCCTTGTCGTAGGTCGGGTTGGTGCGAAGAGTGGAGGGAAGGTCCTGTCTTGCGCTCTGCAATGCTGACTCTACATCCCGCGCCGCGCCATTGATGTCTCGGGAGAGATCGAACTGAAGTGTGATGCGCGTCTGGTTGACAGTAGATTCAGACGTCATTTCTGTTACGCCCGAAATCGCGCCCAGATGGCGCTCCAGCGGGGCGGCAACCGTGCTGGCGATCTCGGAGGGAGAGCCGCCAGGCTGGTTCGCCATCACCATGATGACTGGAAAGTCCACGTTCGGGAGGTCGGCAACGGGAAGGCTGAAATAGCCCAGAATACCGGCGATCACGAGCGCAATGGCCAGAAGGGTTGTCCCGACTGGCCTCATGACGAAGAGGCGGATCAGATTCACGGGTTGCTATGCGGGCTTGGAGAAGGTGTCCGGCTGGCCTGATAGCGTTGTAGCAATCCACGGGTTCTGCGGCCGATACCGTCCATGAACAGGTAGATGACCGGTGTGGTGAACAGGGTCAGCATCTGCGACAGCATCAGGCCACAAACGATGGCGACACCCAGAGGGCGACGCAGTTCTGATCCGACGCCATGACTCAGCATCAGAGGCAGGGCACCGAACAATGCGGCGAGTGTTGTCATCAGGATGGGGCGGAAACGCAACAATGCGGCCTGCCGGATGGCTTCCAGAGGTGTGTGTCCCTCTAGACGTTCCGCTTCAAGGGCGAAGTCGATCATCATGATGGCATTTTTTTTCACAATGCCGATCAGCAGCACGATGCCGATGATCCCCATGATGTCGAGATCCATCCCGAACAGATACAGACCAATCAGCGCCCCGATGGCGGCGGACGGTAGCGTGGACAGGATCGTGATCGGGTGGATGAAGCTCTCATAGAGAATACCCAGCACGATATAGACCGCGATGACGGCCGCCATGACCAGCCAGATTTCATTGGTCAGGGACGAGCGGAATGCGGCTGCTGTTCCCTGGAATGCGGTCTGGAAGGCAGGCGGCAGGCCGATGCTCTGCTCTACACGCTCAATGGCATTCGTCGCTGCCCCCAGGGAGTATCCCTTGGCGACGTTGAACGAAATGGTTGTGGCCGGGAACTGTCCGTAATGGCTGATGAGCAGAGGAGCCAGACTGTGCGTGATGGTTGTGACCTGCTTGAGGGGCACCAAACCAGACGTTGGCTGGCGTGTAGGTCCTGATGTGCTGCCTCCGGCTTCGGACGAAATTCCTGGCAGATAGAGCTGATCCAGAGACGTCAGATCGTTCTGAAGCTCCGGCAGAGCTTCCAGAATGACACGATACTGGTTGGCCTGTGTGTAGATCGTGGAGATCTGGCGCTGGCCGTAGCTGTCATAGAGAAGGTTATCGACCGTCTGTGGGGTGATGGAATAACGTGCGCCCGTGGCCCGATCGAGGGAAAGCTGGGCCACCAGACCTTCGGCCTGAAGATCGGATGTCACATCCGCGAGGGAGGGTTCTTTCTGTAGTTCAGCCACAAACTTCGGCACCCACGTTTTGAAGGTATCATAGTCCGGGTTTTCCAGCATGAACTGGTACTGGGTTGCGGAGATCGAGGAATCCAGTGACAGATCCTGAATAGGCTGAACGAAAAGCTGCGTTCCAACCACATTCTGGCCGAGCTGACCCAGACGGTGAAGGATGGTTGTCAGGTCAGATGTGCGATCGGTGCGGGGTTTCAGATTGATCAGGAAACGCCCCACATTCATCGTCATGTTCTGGCCATCGATGCCTACAAAAGACGAGATGCTGGCGACGTCAGGGTCTTTAAGAATTTCCGCCCCAAGGGCCTGCTGACGGTCCTTCATGCCTTCAAAAGAAATCGCCTGCGACATGACCGAGATACCCTGCACGACGCCGGTATCCTGAGTTGGAAAGAAGCCTTTCGGGATCGTATAGGCGAGAGCACCCGTCAGAATGATTGTTCCCAGCGTAACCAGAAGCGTCAGCCCGCGGAAACGAAGCACAACATCAAGCCAACGACCATAAAGCGCGATCATGCCGTTGATACCGCGCTCGGTTGCGTTGGACAGACGCCCCCAAAGGCCGTGGCTTGCGGAGGGAGCGTGCGTATCCGTCAACATCCGCGCGCACATCATCGGGACCAGTGTAATGGACACGATGGCGGAGATGACGATGGTGATCGACAGCGTCATGGCGAATTCGTGGAACAGACGCCCTACGACATCCTTCATGAACAGCAGCGGGATTAGTACTGCGATTAGCGAAACGGTTAGCGAGATGATCGTAAACCCGATTTCGCCGGCACCCTTGAGAGCGGCAGTATAACGGTCTTCGCCAGCTTCAATGTAACGCGCAATGTTTTCGATCACCACGATGGCGTCATCGACCACGAAGCCTGTCGCAATGGTCAGGGACATCAACGACAGGTTATCGAGCGAGAAGCCAAGCAGGTACATCGCGGCCATCGTGCCTACGAGTGACAGTGGGACCGAGAGGCTTGGAATGATTGTAGCGGGGACGTTGCGCAGGAAGACGAAAATCACGCCAACAACGAGCACCATGGCCAGGCCAAGCTCGTATTCCACATCTTCGACAGAGGCTCGAATGGTCGTGGTCCGGTCCGTCAGGGGTGTGATTTCAATACCGGGCGGCAGGTCCTGCTTGAGTTGCGGAAGAATGCGCAGAACATTGTCCACAACTCCGATGACGTTAGCGCCGGGCTGGCGCTGTACGTTCAGGATCAGGGCAGGCGTTCCATTCGACCATGCTGCAAGCTGGCTGTTCTCGGCGCCTTCCACAACGGTGGCGACGTCTCGCACGCGGATCGGACCATTGTTCTGATAAGCAATGACCTGATTCATCAACTGCGCCACGGATTGGATCTGTCCGTCGATACGAAGTGATGTCGAGCGCTTGGGGCCGTCAAAAGTCCCTGTCGGGGAGTTGACGTTGACGGTTGTGATGATGGTGCGCAGGGTGTCGATGGCGATGCCGTAGGAGGTCAGCTTCGGGATGTTGACCTGAATGCGATACGCCTTGCGATTTCCGCCGGATAGCGTCACGAGACCAACGCCGGAAATCTGACTGATTTTCTGCTCAAGACGCGTGTTGACGTAGTCTTCCACTTCCGGAAGCGGCATCGTTTTGGACGTGATGCCGAGTGTCAGAACGGGTGTGTCTGCCGGGTTGACCTTGGCGTAGATCGGAGGGGCTGGAAGATCCGTCGGGAGCAGGGACGTTGCGTTGTTGATCGCCGCCTGAACTTCCTGCTCCGCCACATCCATGGACATATCGAGGCCAAAACGCAGGGTAATAACCGATGCGCCGCCAGACGACTGGGAGGTCATCTGGTCCAGGCCGGGCATCTGACCAAGCTGCGTTTCAAGCGGAGCGGTGACGGATGTACTCATCACGTCTGGTCCGGCGCCCGGATAGGAAGTCGAGACCGTAATCGTCGGATACTCGACTTGAGGAAGCGCTGAAACAGCCAGAAAATGGTAGCCGAGCAGACCGCTCAGCAGGATGGCGAACATCAGGAGGCTGGTGGCAACCGGACGTTCGATGAACAGGCGGGACGGATTCACGGTCTTGCTGTTCCCTGTGAACGGTCAGTGAGTGCCAGCGGCATCGGGGGCAGAAGGATCATTGCTGTGCTTGGCAGCATCAGTGCTCTGCTGGCCGTTGCTGTGGCGATGATGGGTTTCGGCCGTCTTGGCTTCTGCGGCAGCGGTCTGGTTGGTGGACGTATCCGGGATCGACACCTTCTGGCCAGGGCGCAGATGGCTGACACCGTCGGTCACCACACGGTCTCCAGCCTTTACACCGGAAAGGATGACGGCATTGCTGTCGTCGGTCTCACCCACCTTCACGGGGACGTCCTTCACCGTCATGTCTGGCTGGACGACGTAGAGGAACTGGCCGTCGGGACCGGTCTGGAGCGCATTGCCTGGAACAATCAGAGCATTATGCAGCGTCTTGACAAGCAGGTGTGCGTTGACGAATTCGTTCGGGAACAGGCGCTCATCTTCATTGGTGAAGATGCCACGCATACGGACCGTACCGGTTGAAGTGTCGATCTGACTGTCCAGAGCCTTCACGGTGCCATCGGCGATTTTTTGGGTGTTGTCGCTGTTCCAGGCTTCGACTGGGAGTTCACTGACGTCATGCAGCCTGTCAGCAACGGGGCCGATCTGATTCTGCGGAACAGTGAAGATAACGGAAATCGGTTCCATCTGAGTCAGGATCGTCAGACCCCCAGACTGACCCGCGGCAACGTAGTTTCCTTTATCCAGCACGCGGATACCGACGCGTCCATCAACGGGCGCAATGATGTGGCAGTACATCACGTTCAGTTCGGCATTGCGGACATTGGCTTCGTCGAACTTTACGGTGCCTTCCAACTGCTGGACTGTGAATTCCTGATCCCGTGCCGTCATGGCTGATGTGGAGTTTTGACGGATCAGCTTTTGGTAACGCGCATTGTCCACGCGTGCCTTCTCAAGCTGGGCGCGATCTGCGGCGAGAGTGCCTTTGTATTGCGCCAGTGTCGCCTCATAGGGGCGTGGATCGATCAGTTCCAGTTCGTCGCCCTTCTTAACGTGCTGACCTTCCTGGTAATACACGTCCAGAATATGGCCGCTGACACGAGGGGTAATCGTGACGTTGGTGACGGGGACGACCGTGCCGAGAAGCTGAAGAACTACTGGCATGTCGCCGGTATGAACTGTGGCGACGGCGACCGGCTGTGTATCGCCGGATTGGCCCTTGTGTCCGCCTCCGGCGTTCCTTCCGTGCGGACGGAGGACCGCAAAAAGAATCAGCAGGAGAACAAGAACGACGATCCCCCAGAGGAGCCAGCGCCGACGGGGACGTCGGGCGGCGGGAAGGGGCTGGGCGTTGCTGCTCTGGTGGCGGTCGCTGGAGCCGGCCGTCTGCTCGTCCATAATCGTTCTGTCTTTCCCGTACACTTGGATCCGGATGTGCTTGAGAAGGGCACCCCTTTGTCAGTCATTCTTCTATAGTGCAGGCTGTGCAACCCTGCCATGACAAGACCTTAAATCCTGTTCAGGTTTGGAAACGGTTCTGAAACCATTGGCCTTAACAAGTTGCTTTTTCAGGATATTACTCTCTTGCTCCATTTCATGATCGCACCATATTCTTGAGGCAACCCTATGGTTCGCAGGTCGTTAAGACCAGGAACGGATCATATCCGGAGACAGGAGAGACACATGGCTGATACGACGACAACCAAGGCTGAAGGCCTTCTCGACGAAGCCAAGGGCAAGATCAAGGACGGTATCGGTGGTCTGACCGGCGACACGGCAACCCAGGCTGAGGGCAAGTTCGATCAGCTTTCGGGTATGGCCCAGCAGGAATTCGCCGATCTGTATGATGAAGGTGAAACGAAACTTGAGGCTGCAACGGCCTTTGTTCAGGATCGCCCGCTGATTTCCGTCGTCATTGCGACCGTTGTTGGCATGATTATCGGTGGTCTGCTGTTCGGTCGTAAGAGCAGCTAATTTCGCGCACGAATGACTTCGTGTGTTAGAAGCCTTCCGGAGTAATCCGGGAGGCTTTATTTTTATGGACTGGTTTTACGAGAACAATGGGCAACAGTCTGGCCCTGTTTCCCGTGAAGAAATTTTACGCCTGATCATGCAGCAGCGTATCCGGCCGGAAACACTGGTCTGGAATCCGTCGTTTGGCGATAGCTGGCGACCGGCTTCAGCTGCCGGACTGGTGTCCCCGTTGACCGGCTTTCTGAGACCGAAGGCGGAAGTGTCGGAACACTGGGCCTGGGTGCTTCTGGTTGGCCCATGGCTCATGGGACGAATGACACTTTATATCATGGACTGGCGACATGTTCCTGAGGCCGCTCGCATGAATACTAACGGCATCGTCGGGCTTCTGGTTCTGGGGTTGTTTTTTACAGCATTTACCTTGGATCGGAATGCCATCCGGGAAGCAGGAAATACACCGCCGGGTTTCTGGTGGTGGCTGTTTCTGCCTGGCTATTTCTGGCGTCGTCGTCAGGTTGTTGGGAAAGGGATGTCGTTGCTGGTGGTCAGTCTGGTTCTCCTGGTGTTCAACATTGGAGATACGATTGCCCGTTTTCCCGAAATCCGTGAGCAGGCGAGACATGCACACCACGCATCAGGATCTGTTCAGTCAACGGCGCCGGCGGATGGAGACGGAGACCAAGAGAACCTCTGAAGCGGCTGGAAAGAGTCTTTCGGAACACACTTGACAGCTTATTCTGAAAAATAACCCATTTTTGGGCTTCCCTTTCGAGTCGCCATGATTCAAAACCGATTCGGTAGTCAGTTTATTGACCGGATCGGTCGGGGAGCAGTTCAGGAATGCCAGATTACGCCCTTGAAGCCGCCCATGGAGGGTTGGTCGTCGGGATCGACGAAGTAGGGCGTGGTCCTCTGGCGGGACCTGTGGTTGCTGCTGCTGTTGCTTTCACGTCCAAGCCTGATGAGAAACTCTCGGCTCTTCTGGATGATTCCAAGAAGCTCACGGCAAAGCGGCGCATGGTCGCCTATGACCTGCTCATGCAGACGCCGGATATTCTGACGGGTATCGGCGCTGCTTCCGTAACCGAAATCGAAAAAATCAATATTGCTCAGGCCTGCCATCTCGCCATGCGTCGGGCATTAGACCGGCTTGGCCGGATGCCTGATCTGGCTCTGGTTGATGGCAAGCACGCCCCGAAGCTGCCGTGCCCCATTCAGATGGTGATTGGCGGAGATGGCATCAGTCTTTCCATCGCAGCAGCATCCATTATCGCAAAAATTACACGCGACCGTCTGATGGCCCGTCTTGCTGTTCGGCACGACGCCTATGGGTGGGAGCGCAATGCCGGTTACGGCACTGCCATTCATATGAGCGGTCTGAAAATTCGGGGCGTTACGCCCCATCACAGGCGCGGATTTGCGCCGATCCGAAACATGATTGAAGCAAAGGCGCACGCAGCATGACCGGCGAACTTCCCGTGGACCAGATCCTGCGTGGTGAATGCGTGGAAACGATGAAGACCCTGCCAGATGGCAGTGTGGACTGCATCTTTGCCGATCCGCCATATAATCTTCAGCTTCGTGGCGAACTGCGTCGCCCGGATGAGACGGTTGTCGATGGTGTTGATGACGCCTGGGACAAGTTCGACGACTATTCCGCCTATGACAAGTTTACGCGGGAATGGCTGTCCGAAGCACATCGTATTCTGGACAAGGACGGCACGATCTGGGTGATCGGCTCCTATCACAACGTGTTCCGTCTGGGCGCTATCCTTCAGGATCTTGGCTTCTGGATCCTGAACGATATCATCTGGCGCAAATCCAACCCCATGCCGAACTTCCGTGGGCGTCGTTTCACGAATGCCCACGAAACCATGATTTGGGCCGCCAAAAGCCCGCAGAGCCGGTATCGGTTCAACTATCAGGCCATGAAAGCGCTGAATGATGATCTTCAGATGCGGTCCGACTGGTATCTGCCGCTCTGCACGGGCAACGAGCGCCTGAAGAACGAGCATGGCCTGAAGCTGCATCCCACCCAGAAGCCTGAGAGCCTGCTGCATCGTGTGCTTGTGGCGTCCACGAATGTGGAAGATGTCGTGCTGGATCCGTTCTGCGGAAGCGGCACAACGCCTGCCGTCGCCAAGCGGCTGGGACGTCATTATGTCGGCATCGAGCGTCATCCGGATTATGTGAAGGCTGCGCGGGAGCGTGTGGCGCGTGAAGAACGCCTGACCTCCGAGCAAATCGCCGTCACGCCGGCGAAGCGCGAGATGCCGCGTATTCCGTTTGGCAGTTTCGTGGAAACAGGTGTTCTGCCTGCTGGAACAGTTCTCTATGACCGTCAGAAACGCCTGAAGGCGACGGTGACGCCTGATGGAACGCTCGTGTCTGGCAATCAGCGGGGGTCCATTCACAAGCTGGGCGCAATGCTAACGAATGCGCCGTCCTGCAACGGGTGGACGTTCTGGTTCTTCGAGCGTGACGGGCAGATGGTGCCGATTGATATCCTGCGTCAGGAGAGTGTAGCCCTCCGAAACGTGGGCTAATTTTCCCCAGACGCCATCTGCAGCTTCAAGAGCTGCAGAGAGCTGCTTGTACGGCTTCTGAAACGTGTTTGGAGGTTACCTTGCACGTGAGCCGTACCCGGACCCCTGCCATGGGGGACGAAAATATTAAGTATGGTGGTGTTCGTCCGATCTCTCGGAACTGATGACGCATAGGCCGATGAATAAAAAAAGCCGAAAGGAGAAAATTCCTTTCGGCTTTTTTTGTGTCTCTGAAAATGAAGGGATTAGCGACCGGCGAAGCCCAGAAAACCGGAAGCCGGATCAGTGCTAGCGCCCTTTTCATCGAAACGTGGAGCAACTTTCTTGCGGCTTGAGGTGGCAGCGCTGCCGCCGATTGTCAGATGGCCGCTTCCGCCTTTCATCTGAACGCCACTATCCTGAACGCTTGTTTCCAGACGGCCATCAGGATTGTAAGTGCGCATGGAGAGCAGCAGGAACATGATGTCGTTGCGATTTAGATCGATGGCCATGTCGAGGGGCGTCTGATCGAGAATGTTGTGCGCGTTCATGTCCGCACCGCGATTCAGGGCTTCCTTGGCCGCGTTCAGTGAACCGCGATTGACGGCATCAAACAGGGCCGTTGTCGGGTTCGTATCCGTACGGGCATGGCCGGCATCATCGTCGGAGGCTTCAGCACCGGGCAATGCTGATGGAGGCGCTGCCCGCTTGGCAGCTTTGCGGGCCTCAGCCTTTTTGGCGGATTCCTCGGCTTCCTGTTCAGCCTCTGCGTCATCGGCGTCCTGCGCATGGGCAGAGTGCCAAGGCACAAAAATTGTCGGTGTGGCTGCCAGGGCGGCAATCAGCAAAAGGCGGGGAAGGGTCAGAGGCAGTCGCATAGGGTCAATATACTGCGATCTGAAGTCCTGTGCGAGTCTCCAGAATCGTCGTCCCCAACTTGTCACACGTCGCAACATCAGCGTCCTTCCCGCCACCAGCCGAGCCCAAGACATCCAAGAGCGAGAACAAGAGCGAGCCATCCAGGGATCAGGTCCTGGGTCCGCGTTTCTCCGGCGACAGCGGCCTTGCTCACAGGAAGGCCAATCCAGCCGGATCCAGACAAATCCTGCCCGGCCTGAACCTGTCGAAGATGCGGGATTGAAAGCCCTGCCCAGTTCTGGCTGCCGCCCGAGGTGTTGGCGGTTGCTCCCATGACGGTCGCCGTTGCGCGGAGATCCTGCCGTTCCAAAGCATCCTGAGACACGGGGCTTGCGAAAGCGACAAGGCCATCCTGCCGGATAGTCCAGATTCCGTTTCCATTGACGGGGAGCGTGCCAGTCCACAGTCCTTTTCCGCCCGTCATGGAGAGGGGTTGGGTCCGGCCATCCGGGAGTGTCACCATGGCCTGCGGTGTGATGGTCGTCTGGCCAAGAGCATGGCGCTCGACAAGAAGCTGTCCATTTTCGATGCGCGCCGTCAGGCGGTTTTCTTCAAGGTCTGGCTCTTTCATCAGCCAGTGGGACAGGCGACGGAGCAGTTCGGCCTGCGGGCCGCCACCGCCTTCGCCACGAGACCAGAGCCAAAGCTGATCAGACAGAAGCATGGCCACGCGGCCCTGTTCCACACGATCGAGTAGAAGAAGAGGAGAGCCGTCAGGCCCGCTCATCAGATTCTGCCCGTGAGACTGATCAACTTTGGCAGACCGATACCAAGGCCCCCAGTCGCTGCTGTTTCCAAGACCTGCGGTGACAGGATGCGCCTTACCGAGATCTGTAAGGCCGGGGCGGAAAGGCTGGGTGACGATCCCGTCCGTTGGGACATGAGCGGGAAAAACCTGCGCCAGTGTCGTGTCCTGCAAAGACCCGTCCTGCACGAATTCCGGACCGGCCGTAACAAGCAGGCCGCCTCCCTTGCGCACATAGTCCGCAATGTTGGTGAGATACTCTTCGGGCAGGATATTGCTGTTTCGGAACCCATCCAGAATGATGAGATCAAAGCTGCGGATCTTTTCCTGGAACAGTTCCCGAATAGGGAATGGAATCAGCGCGAGATCGGAAAGCGGTGTGCCGTCATCCGTGTTGGGAGAACGCAGAATGGTGAAGTGGACCAGATCAACAGACGGGTCAGCTTTCAGAAGGCGGCGCCAGACGCGTTCGCTTTGGTTGGGCACTCCCGAAACCAGCAGGACGCGGAGCCTGTCCCGCACGCCGCGGATCCGGATGACATCAGAGTTGTTGAGTTGTGAGGCTTCACCAGGAAGGGCGGAAACGGACAGGCCAACCAGCGTTTCGCCGGGGTGTTGAACCGGGACAGTGATGTCCTGCGGCTGGCCGGTCTGGATCGTGCGTGTCGCAGGGGCGGCATCGCCTGCGCGTACAGTCAGCGTTGCTTCTTTCACGGCGGGCGATCCGAGATCATCAACCTGAAGGCGAATGATCGCGTTCTGCCCGACGATGGCATAGGGCGGCGTGCTGAGAATACGTAGTCTGCGGTCTGTTTCTTCTCTCTTGGCCGCCACAAGGAGATGCATCGGCAGCGTCTGCCCATTTGGGCCGTGGAATCGCGCAGGTAGATGCGCGGGCACGTCATGGTCCATCCCGTCCGTGACAACAATTGCACCGGCAAAGCGACCCTGCGGCAGGTCAGCATGATCCATTGCGTCGAACAGGCGTGTGCCGTTCCCGTTGCCTCCGGGAACGTCGATCCGGTGTAGAGTCAGGCCGGGGAGATGAGCGGCATCCTGCATGATCTGGCTGGCAGTCTGATCGGCAAGCGCTGTTCTTTGGCCAACCTGCATGGAGGGAGAGCGATCCACGATCAGGAGCGCATCCTGAGGAACAGGCTTGAAAACCGGATGGAGCGAGCGCGGTCCCGCCATCCAGCCCAGAAGCAAAAGAACGGCAAGAGCGCGCCAGATCATCCCACGTGCGCCACGGATGAAACCGTACACTGCGCCTATGGTAATGACGGCTGCAATCGTGATGAGCAGCCAGAGCGGCAGAAGAGGAACGAGATCGAACGTCATGGTGCGTCCTCCTCGTCTTCATCCGTGCTGCCTGTGTTTGTCTGCCCATCTGGATTGTCCTGTCCCAGTCGGCGCAGCATTTCAGGGTAGTGAGCCTGATCGCTTTTGTAGTTTCCAGTCAGGGCGTAGAGCACCATGTTTACCCCGAAGCGATAGGCCTGTGTGCGCTGGTCGTCTCCGCCGGGCAGGACTGCATAAGGATGGTTGCCGGATGCATCGACGGCCCAGGCATGTGCCCAGTCTCCATTGCCGATGATGACCGGGCTGACGTCATCATTCGCCTCGTCTCCGTTGCGGGCGACATAAACGGGCTGACCGTTGATCCGGCCGGGAAAACCGCTGTGCAAAAGATAGAAGGTGTGTCCCAGAACGTGTTTGTCCGTCAATTTGGCGAGGGGAGGAATGACTAGCCCATCCGTGACGCGCTTCAGAGCTGCCCGGACTGCGCCGCCGGATCCGGCATCCATATCCGTGCCTGCGCCCTGTTGATCGATCAGCAGGATACCGCCGTGATCCATGAAGGCATTCAGGGCTTTGGTCCTAGCAGCATCGGGCTGGGCATCTGCGGTAATGGGCCAGTAGAGCATTGGATAGAACGCAAGATCATCTTTGCCGGGTGTCACGCCATCCGGATGGCCGAGAGTCGCTGAACTCCGCGCACTGGTATAATCGGACAGGCCCTGAAGGCCTTCTTTTGAGGCTTCATCCACATCGTCATGTCCAGTCAGAACATAGGCGAGACGGGTTTCGAGGGCTGCTTGCGGCGCAGACGCCGGAAGGGCAGGAGGCGTGTGGCTGCCTGTCTGTGCCTGCGCCTGTGGCATAGCGATCAGAACAAGCAATGCGGTTACTGGGCCAAGCAGTCCACGACGTCGGAGTGACAGAACAAAATCCACCATCAATACCAGAAGTCCGGCGGAGAGCAGCCACGGTCCGATCGGGCGATCCGGGTGCGCGCCGTCCGGAGTAATGCGGGCTCCAAGCAGAGGTTCTTCCTTTAGGGGGGGGGCGTGATCGGAAACATTGAGCGCGCGAGTTCCATGCGCTGGGCCGTAAAGACCTGCAGGATGCGTTACGCTAACGTTTGTCTTTGAAAGATCAGTGGCCCGAATGGAGCGTGCGGCTTCGGGAGGCATGACGAGGCCTCCATCGCTGTCGAGCATACGCCATGGAGCAAGATCGGTTGGTCCGCTTCCGGCCACACCGGCTGAGCGTTCAATCAGGTGTTCCAGCATTTGTGGGAACAGCCCGGAAATGGGCAGGTTGGACCAATCGGGAGAGGGTGTGACGTGGAACAGGATGATTTCCCCGTTTCCTTCCGTACGGGCGGTAACAAGGGGTGTTCCGTCTGCCAGCGCGGCCCAGACATGCTCCTGAAGGCCGGTTTCAGGCTTTGCCAAAACCTGACGGGAGACTGTGACATCAGTAGGAATATTCAGATCAGCAAAAGGCGAAGAGGCCGGAAAGGGCTCCAGTGCCTGTGGTTTCCCCCAGGACATGGGGCCGCCAAGCTGGCGCATGCCGTTCATCAGCGGGACGGGAAGGAGCGGATCGGCAGAAGATGTGTCCTGCTGGGAGGACGGCTCTGCGGCAAGGCCGGGACCTGCGAAGCGGATCAGCATCCCACCGTGGCGCACCCACTCCAGAACACGCTTGCGGGTCTGGTCGCCAGACAGCGCCCCATCCGTTGCGACCAGAACGGAAAGGGACGAACCGAGCAATGCATTCGCGTCGCCGTTATGACGCTCCGACACTGTATCGAGGGCGTGGTTCAGGAAGAATGCCGAACCGATAAGAGGAGTGGTATCGCCCGGTGTCTGTAGCAGGCCGACCGGGCGGCGGTGACCGGCGTCGCCGAGCAGAACGGTTGTAGCTGGTCCGTTCATACCTTCGAGCGTGAAATGATCGAGCTGATTTCGTAGCAGAGCCGGGAGTACGAGGGTTTTGTCCTCGCCAACCTGTGCGGGGAAGGTAGCAAGCGTGCCTCCATTGGCGGCAACCGCGCGAATCGTGACAGCGCGGGAAGGGCAGTTCAGGCCTTCAGCTTTGGCGTGAAGAGCCCCGTCGGAATTAGGGCCTGCCGACAGACGCAGGATGTCGCACGCGTTCCAGCGCATATCCTGTACGGAGCGCGACTTGCCTAATGCTGCCTGAAGGACTGCATCATCGGGGGATGCAAGCCCATCAGACAGAACGACGACATGCTTGTCAGACAGGTCAACCCTCTGGAGCAGGTCTGCAAGTCCAGCGCGATCCACGGGCCAGGAGTGTGCGTGCAGATGCTCCAGATGTTCGGACAGGGCGTGTCCATCCTGTGTCGTGAACGGTTCAGGCATGGCGCCATCTGAAGATCGGGCAGCATGAACGACCGTGACGGGGTTGCCATTGCGAAGAGCGGTTTGACCTAAAGACAAGGCTGCTGCCACACGTTCATTCCAGTGCGGGATGGATGCCCAACCATCATCGAGAACGATCAGGAGGGGGCCGTTCGTTGTGTCACTCGTGTGTGGAATAAAGACTGGTCGGGAGAGGCCAAAAATAACGAGAGCGACTGCCGCAATCCGCAGAATGAGCAGCCACAACGGTGAGCGCGCTGCATCTTCACGCCGGGCTGTCAGTCGCTTGAGCAGCAGTAGGGAGGGAAAGGTTTTTTCCTGCGGGGCTGGCGGCGTAGCGCGGACGAGCCACCACAGAGCGGGGAGCGCCAGCAGACCCAGGAGCAGAAGCGGGGACAGGAAGATCATCGGCCGCCTCCCATGGCAAGATGTAGGGCTAGAAGCGCCGGGAGCGGGGCCTGTGAGGTGTCATGCATGATGCAATCCGCGTGAAGACGGCCTGCGCTGCTTTGAAGGGCGGTGAGATGCGCGGACATGGCCTGTTCGTAAGCTGGCCCGAGGCTCTCAACTGCGGGAAGGGTCAGAACGCCACCTTCAAGCCCGGAAAACCGGATACGTCCCTTCTGGTCGAGGGAGCGCTCACCGGGATCAAGAATACACAGCAGATGCGTCCAGACCGGTCGGTTGGCGCAGTGCTTGAGAACGGCATCAATCCGATCTTCTTCCCACAGAAAATCACTGATGAGGACGAGATCTGTTTGCGGCTGGATACCGTCCAGAGGGGGGAGCTCTGGTTCATCTGGCGAGGAATGGAGAAGGGCTTCACCAAGACGTCCAAGCACCTGACGGCCAGCGAATGTGCGTCCCGCTTCCGGCCCCGTCAAAAGCCCGGCCTTTTCCCCCCCCCTGAGGGCGGCACCAGCAAGAGCCAGCGTGCAGAGTTGGGCGCGTTCGCGTTTGGTAGGCAACGTGCCCGCAGAACGCCAGTCCATGGACGGAGACGGGTCGCACCAGATCAGCAGGGACTGTGCGTTTTCCCGCTCCCGTTCCCGCACCCAAAAGGTGTTGTCAATCGGGGACCGGGCGGATTGCCGCCAGTCGATGGCCGTTGCGGGTTCTCCGGCATTGTAGGGCCTGAACTGCCAGAAGTCTTCGCCGCTGCCAGCCCGTCTGCGCCCATGCGTGCCAACCTGAAGGCTGGCGGCAATCTTTTCAGCATGCAGCAGAAGGGCCGGCAGGGCTAGACGCTCTGCCGGGGCGGTCATGGACTCTGAGGAGCGGCTGTTCTTGCGGGAGAACAGACCGCGGAGCGCTTCGGTGGGACTTTTCACGGGGTTCAGAGGATCGTCTGGGCCTGTTTGCGGATCAGGGCTTCAACCGTCACGCCAGAAGCTCTTGCACCGAAGCCAAGCCCGATACGGTGAGACAGGACCGCCTCGGCCAATGCCACGACGTCATCAAGGCTTGGTGCCAAACGACCGTTCAGAAGGGCGCGGGCGCGGGTGGCGATCATGAGGGCCTGTGCGGCACGTGGGCCTGGTCCGAAAGAAACGGCATCCCGCACATCAGCGGACGCAGAAGCATCTTCAGGGCGCAGGGACCGTGTCAGGGCCAGAATGGCATCGACGATCTTGTCTCCCACGGGCAGACGACGAACCAGCTTCTGGGCAGCCAGAAGGGTTGTTGCGTTCATCAGAGTAGGGGCGTGGGCTGTTGTGGCGCCCGTGGTTTGCAGAAGCATCTGGCGCTCTGCATTCCGGTTCGGGAAATCCAGCGGAATACGAAGCATGAAACGGTCGAGTTGAGCCTCGGGCAGCGGGTAGGTGCCTTCCTGCTCAATCGGGTTCTGCGTCGCGAGAACGTGGAAGGGTGAAGGCAGGACATAATCCTTGCCACCCTGCGTCACGCGGTGTTCGGCCATGGCCTGTAGAAGCGCGGACTGGGTGCGCGGGCTGGCACGGTTGATTTCGTCGGCCAGAACAAGTTGTCCAAAGATCGGGCCGGGCAGGAATCGGAAGGCCCGCTGTCCGTTGACGTCCTGATCCAGAATCTCCGCACCTGTAATGTCGGACGGCATGAGGTCAGGCGTGAACTGGATGCGGGTCGCATCAAGGCCCAGCACGCGGGACGCTGTATTGACGAGAAGTGTCTTGCCGAGACCGGGTGCACCCATCAGAAGCGCGTGACCGCCAGAAAGGATCGTGACGAGAACCTGCTCGATCACACGGTCCTGTCCCAGCACAATTCCGCCAATAGCCTGATGGACATCGCGGAGAACGGGGGCCAGACGGTCGGCCTCGGCCACATCCGCTTCGCCCTGGAGGGTTCCGGCGGAGGCGCCGGTAGAATAATGCTGCTCGCTCATATCACCAGTCTGACAGGTGTGGGGGTTTCATCAAGGCTCGATTGCACCCAACTTGGTGTGAGAAGAGAAGTTTTCATTTTAACCGGAGGGAAAATTGAGCGCGCATGATTGTCGGGATGCCTCCCGATCAGACGTTTTCCCCGCGACAGGGGCATCCGAAACCACTTCTGACGCAGGTCAAGGCAAGGGTGTGCGCCAATTACCCTTTCTGATCCGTCGGGATGGGACATGGCTCTATCGCGGTTCTCCGGTAACGCGGAAAGCGATGCTTTGCATGTTTTCGTCCATGCTGACCCGGGATGCGGAGGGCACATACTGGCTGAAAACACCGATGGAAAGCGGTGTTATACAGGTGGAGGATGTGCCCTACATTGCTGTGGAAATGGACTTCAAAGGAAGCTGTGGGCGGCGTCAGACGCTCTGTTTCCGAACGAATATGGATGAACTTGTCTGCGTCGGGCCGGACCATCCGATCTCCTGTGACTGGGATCGGCCCGCTGATGACTGCGGTTCTATTCCCTATGTGCATCTGAGAGACGGTGAGGGCGATTTTCCGATCCTTGCGCGAATCAGTCGCTCTGTTCATTTCGAACTCGCGGCGCTGGCCGTACCGGGGCATGCGGAAGGCAAACCCTGTCTGGGGGTCTGGAGTCAGGACTGTTTTTTCCCGCTTTCACGTCAGCCATGAAAGAGGCTTCGGGACTTCTGGCCCGCGTGAAGGATCGACGCGGTCTGGATGAGGTGTGGCGTTTGTTGCCAGAGGCACGGCTGGTTGGTGGGTCCGTGCGGGATCTTCTGCGTGGTATGCCGGTTCATGACCTTGATATGGCAACCCCTGACGCTCCCGCAGATGTCCTGAGCATCCTCAAATCCGGTGGAATAAAAACCATCCCCACCGGGCTGGCGCATGGCACAGTGACGGCTGTGATTCGAGGGGAACCTTACGAAATCACAACCCTGCGCCGTGATGAGGAAACAGATGGCAGACACGCTGTTGTTTCCTGGACGGGAGATTGGGCTGAGGATGCGGCGCGTCGGGATTTTACTATCAACGCCATGTCACTGGACCGGCATGACGTTCTTCATGACTATTTCGGTGGTTTAAAGGATCTTGCCGATCATCGTGTTCGGTTTGTCGGAGAAGCAGGACGACGGATCGAAGAAGATGCGTTGAGAGCGCTCAGGTTTTTTCGGTTTGATGCCCGATATGGCCATGGGGAGCCTGATGCAGAGGCCTGTCAGGCGATTTCGGAACGGCTGGATCTGATTGATGCGTTGTCGGCCGAACGGATTGCTTCTGAACTGCTGAGAATTCTGACCGGACCACGGGTTGTCGAAACGCTTTCCGTTATGAAAGACGTGGGACTTCTGGCGCATCTTGTCCCCGCTTCGGATATTCAGGCGTTGCACAGGCTTCTGGTGTGTCAGGCTCCTGAAGAAGCACTTCTACGGTTGTTCGCGCTCTGTCATGTAGACTGGAGTGATCTGGGGGAACGACTGAGACTGTCGAATGCGGATCGTGACCGCCTTCGGCAGTATGGTGAAAATACGCCTGTTCTTGATCCGGCCATGCTGGAGGATGATCTCCGCCGGGTCCGGTTTCGGCAGTCTCTTCCCATTCTTCTGGATAGAAGCTGGTTGACGCAGGCTTCTGTTCTCGGTGTGCCGGACAAAGGATGGGATCGTCTGAGGACGCGTTTGCAGCACATGCCCCAGCCGGTTTTTCCATTGACTGGGCAGGATGCAAAAGACGCCGGATTACTGCCGGGGCCTATCATGGGAGCCTGGCTGAAGGCCGGGCAATCCTGGTGGCTGGAACAGGGCTGTCGGCCTGACAGGAAGGCCTGTCTTATGCATCTGGCGGGAGCCTCCGAACTACGGGAAAAATCAGACTAAAGCCGTCTTGTTTCGCAGTTTTCAAGAGGCCTGCTAAACCCCCACGCATGAGCAGAAAGACAGCCCTTGATACAGATAGCCAGATTCTGATCCGCAGGATCTGGCGGGACGAAATGCGTCATCACGTTCGTCAGATCGTGACGGTCATTGTACTGACTGTTTTGATGGCTAGTCTGACCGCGCTGTACCCGGTCGTCATCAAGCGTGCCGTGGACATGTTCGCTGCGCAGGACCCTCGGATTTTGTATCAGGTTCCAGCGCTGGTCGTGATTGTGACCACACTGAAAGCAGCTTCCCAGTATGGGCAGACGATTGCCGTTCAGGGGCTTGTTCTGACGGTGATCCGTGGGTTGCAGTCCCGCATGTTCAGACATTCCCTTCAGACTGATGTTTCCCGCATTGAGCGCGAAGCCCCTGCCCAGTGGGCTGCGCGCTTTACAACGGATGCCGTTTCCATCCGTGAAGCCATGGTGCGTGTTGTGAATGCGCTGGGTGATGCCGTGACGGTCGTAGGCCTTGTGGCCGCCATGATCTGGGCTGACTGGGAACTGAGCCTTATTGCGTTGGTGTTGTACCCCGTCGCTGCTGTTCCGATCCAAAAGCTGGGCAAAAAAGTGCGTCGGGCGTCCGGCGGAATGCAGGAGCAGATTGGTGAGACGTCTGCACTTCTGAATGAAAGTTTTGCGCTGGCACGTCAGGTGCGGATTTACCGCATGGAGGACCGCGAGAGCAGTCGTGTCGACCAGTCGCTGGATCTGCTGCACACCGCGTTTCTACGCATTGCAAAAGGGCGCGCGCGTGTTGATCCTGTTCTGGAAGTTCTGGGCGGAACGGCTGTGGCTGTCGTTTTGGGGTTTGCGGGCTGGCGTGCGGCCATGGGCGGGGCAACACTTGGAGACTTCACGGCGTTTATCACCGCTCTCCTGACTGCCGCCCGGCCTATCCGTGCGCTTGGGTCACTCAACACGGCAATGCAGGAAGGTCTTGCTGGACTGGCGCGTGTTTTTGCCGTCATTGATGAGCCGCCTGCGGTTATTGACCGCACGGATGCCGTGTCTTTGCCGGGCGGCAAGGGGCATCTTGTTTTTGAGCAGGCATCCTATCAGTACGAAGATGGTCGGGTGGGGCTGGCTGGTCTGACGCTTGATGTACAACCAGGCCAGACTGTGGCTCTCGTTGGGCCGAGCGGAGCAGGAAAATCAACGGCACTGTCCCTGATACCGCGTCTGCATGATGTGTCGGGTGGGCGTATTCTGCTTGAGGGGGTGGATATTCGGGATGTGCAGGTGGCGTCTTTGCGTGATGCGATTGCGTATGTCAGTCAGGACACCACACTGTTTGATCTTTCATTGATCGAAAATATCTGGATTGGTCGGCCAGATGCGAGCCGTGAGGACGTAGAAGCGGCCTGCCGGATGGCGGCTGTCGATTTTACGGACAATCTTCCGCATGGTCTGGAAACGCGCGTTGGTCCAGGGGGGCGCCGTCTTTCGGGGGGGCAGAGGCAGCGTGTAGCGCTTGCGCGTGCTCTTCTGCGTGATCCCCGCGTTCTGCTTCTTGATGAAGCGACAAGTGCGTTGGATTCAGAAAGCGAGTCTCGGGTGCAGGGGGCTCTCGCAACTCTGCGGACCGGGCGCACCACGGTGATTGTGGCGCATCGCCTTTCGACGGTTCAGTCCGCAGATGTGATTGTCGTGATGGACGAAGGACGGGCTGTTGAGGCAGGGTCGCATGCCGATCTTCTGAAAAAAGACGGCCTTTATGCCCGGTTGGTGCGCAGCCAGTCGCTGGAAGCAGCCTGATAGAGGGTTTTTAGTTCTGGCAGGAGTTTTTCGTAAAGCTCCTGTTTGAAGCCCAGATTGCGTTGAAGCAGGTCTTCCGGCTCTATCCATTCCCAGAGATCAAACTCTGCAGGAAGATGCAGATCCAGCCGGATGTCGCTGTCTGTTCCCTCAAAACCGAGAACAAACCATTTCTGTGTCTGTCCGCGGTATTTCCCTCCCAGTGCCCGGCCGATCAATTCTGTTGGTAGATCATAAGCCAGCCACTCGGGGCGTTCTGCCAGGACTGTTGCCCGTGTGCAGCCTGTTTCTTCTGCGAGTTCACGCAAGGCGGCAGTCCGAGGGTCTTCTCCTTCGTCTATGCCACCTTGTGGGCATTGCCAGATCTCTCCCGGCAGATCTGCGCGCCGGGCGACAAACAGCTTTCCGTCCCGGTTAAAAAGGGCGACCCCAACATTGGGACGGTAAGGAAGATTGGAAAAATCGGTCATAGGGGAGCCGTCTGAATGTCTTTGGGCTGTGCCGAGGCCTGTTCACTTGTTGTACCATTGTCTGCCAGTGCGGAAGGCGGAACGAGAACAAAGCGGTTTGCAACGGGGCCACTGAGCCAAGTTGCAAGACGATCGATCGCTACTGGCGTCAACGGACCAACCATCAACAGGATATGTGTGGGTTTTGTACCGTCTGGAAGCCGGGCGGCAAGCTGTGCATCAAGCGTTGCGGCATCGGTGTCACCGTTGATCCATGCCGTCGCAGTCATGCCCCGGATATGACGGTCTTCCTGAGGTGATCCGCTGAGGTAAAGCAGATCATGACTGGCGATGATGTCTTCAATCGGATGGAAACCAGGCGTGGTGGCATATCCGCCACCGGGTTGGCTGTCTCCGGCTTCCGAAGCATCCGTCAGACCAGTTGCACCTTCTGCGCGGGACAGGCACCAGTCCAGCTCACGGCGATCATCGGCTTCGGAATTGCCATTGCCCAGTGCGTGCGGGCCTTCATCAACGTTTTCTGGATGAGCGCTCTGCATCGGCAGCGTGACAAAGATTTCCCGATGGGCTGCGTGGGCACGCGCCAGAACATCCGGCAGATTGCCAATATAAGGCGATACGCCAACGGCAACCGGGGCGGGAATGCGTGAAAGCACATCGTAGGTCATGGCATCTGAATAGCCAAAGCCCTGAAGCACGATGGCAAGGGCCGTCTTCCCGGATGCTGTGATTGAATTCAGATCGAAAGTGGGTGCTTGTGCAATCGGCGGCGGCATCTGCGGAGATTTGATCGCTGGCGTCGATGGAACCGGAGCTGGGACAGGAACAGGAACAGGTTTAGGTGTGGATGTATTTTGCGCCTTCTCGACTGGTATCACGGGCGGCCGTACTGAATAATTATCGGCCACCGCATCCGGTTGATGAGCACCGGGGGCGGCAGGTTGGTTGTTTGTCGTGCGTACCGGAGTGGAAGGCTGGCTCTGATGCCGGAGCATCAGAGCTGCTGTCGTGCCACCTACAAGAACAAGACCCCAGAACGCGACCAGAAGGCGTCCGATAACGGGAAGACGGCTCCAGAGCCCGGGGGAACGGGGTGAAGCGGGACGGTTCTGCACGATCTGGACTGTCCTTCTGGTTTTATGAGTTTAGTGCGCCGGAGTGTTAGCCGGTGCGGACTTCTTGTCAGTTGGAGACGCCTTGACTTCGGTGGCCTGTTCAACCGCAGGAGCCGGGTTCGGAATGCCTGCCATGGCATTCACGACCTTGATTGCCTGCTGAAGCTGGAAGTCCGTTGCGGGTTTTGTGAGATCGAACTTCGGCCAATCCGCAGGGGGAGCCTTCGGAATGGATTTGGAAATTGCCGGCAGGTCTGTGCGGGGCGTCTCGGTGGTGCGATTTCCGCCCACATTCGTCAGAATATGGGACAGATCAGCTTCACGATAACCGTAGCCATCGTCATCCTTGGTTTCTGCAACCGTAATATCAGGCGTAATGCCCAGCCCCTGAATGGAACGGCCGGATGGCGTATAGTAACGGGCTGTTGTCAGGCGGACAGCGCCTTGATCGCCGATCGGGATCAGCGTCTGGACAGACCCCTTGCCGAACGTCTTTTCGCCAAGAATGACCGCACGGCGATGATCCTTCAGGGCACCGGCAACGATTTCGCTGGCTGAGGCAGAACCGCCATTTGTCAGGACAACGATCGGCAACCCGTTGGTGATGTCCGTTCCCTTGGCATCCCAGCGCTGGTTGTTTTCCGGGTGACGTCCACGGATGGAGACAATCTCGCCTTCCTTGATGAAATCATCGGAGACGGCGATGGCCTGATCGAGCTTGCCACCAGGGTTCGACCGTAGATCCAGAATAACGCCCGTCAGCTTGTGGGCAGGACTTTTGGCGGCTTCTGCTTTGAGCTTGTCGAAAGCCGTATGCATTGCACCTTCGAGGTCATCATCGAATTCGGTCAGACGAATATAGGCTGTGCTGCCGTACAGGGCGGACCGGACGATCTGAACGTGAACGATTTCGCGCTTCATGTCGAAAGTCAGGGTCTTACCCGTCTTTGGGCGTACGACGGTCAGGCTGATGGAGGTTCCTGGATCACCACGCATTTTGCGGACGGCCTGATCGAGCGTCAGACCATCAATGCTTTTGTGGTCGACCATGGTGATGAAATCACCCGTCTGGATACCCGCGCGGGCAGCAGGTGTGCCGTCGATCGGTGATACCACGCGGACATGGCCGGATTCTGCCTGAACCTGAAGGCCAAGGCCGCCGAATTTGCCGGAAATCTCGGTCTGCATGTCCTTGAACTGGGCGGCGGTCATGTAAGACGAATGCGGGTCCAGTTCGCCAACCATGCCATCAAGCGCGTTGTTGATGAGGTCTTTGTCCGAAACCGGATGAACGTATTCGGCCTTCACGACGTCCATGACCGTACCCAGAAGAGTCAGGAGACGAACGGTTTCGGCGCTGTTGTCATGAGAGACGTCGCGGGCGAGGGCGGCGGTAGGGAAAGTGCCAGCGGACCCGACGAGACGCAGTGCGCCCGGTCCGACAGCCAGTCCGGCCAGAAAGGCGGTGCCCAGCAACAGGCCAGTACGGAACTTCATGTGATCTCCATCCTCGGGAACGGGCGTGCTTCCGGCGTCTCTTGCTGTGCAGGACTAGCGCGAAACGGGTTGCCGAAATGTTAAGACGTGATCTTACAGTGTCCTGCCCTGTCAGAAAACAGGGTCAGAGAAACGGAGCAGGGCTGACGATCTGTGCGCCATGGCGTAACTGGACGAACAGCAGCCCGTCAGAGGCGGGCATTTGCCCGAGTGTGGCGGCTTTCCTGACGCTTTGACCGCTTGAAACCCCCAGAGAGCCGAGGCCAGAAAGAACAAAGCGATAATTCTGCCCGCAATCCAGGATCAGCATCTGCCCGAAGGACCGGAAAGGACCGGAAAAGACGATTCGTCCGCTGCAGGGGGCCTGTACGGCGGCGGATGAGGCTGCTGCGTAAGTGATGCCCGTAGCGGGACCAGCCTCTGTGTCCTGTCCCCAACGGACTGCGACATGTCCCGAAACCGGGGCATGCCCGCTGCCGGAAGAGACGCCATTGCCAGCCGACAGTGCTTTCGCCTGCGCGCGTGCCTTGCGGGCCTGCTCCATCTGGTGCTGCTTTGCCAGCGCACGGGCCTCTGCCTCAAGTTCGGCTTTGGCCTGTGCTTCCTGCCGGGCGATGGTTTCGATTTCAGCTGAAAGATCAGCAGACGCTTTCATGGCTTCGGCGACAGCGGATCTGGCGCGTTTTGCAGCCTGATCCGAAAGCGTTTCCTGACGGGCCGCGACCTTTGTTCTGGCCGCTGCGACATCGCGCTGGCGTGTCTGGGATTTCAGGAGACCATCCAGTTCTTTCTGGCGGCTATCAAGCGCGTCTTCGACTGTTTGGAGTTCGTTCTGTTTTGCCTGAAGATGCGCGGCCCGCTGCTGGGTCAAGCGTGAGAAACCGCCAAGAATGGACAGGGCTGTTACGCTGTCTGTTGCGGCGGAGGGGGAGGCGAGAAGCGCGGCATCAGGCGCAATGGACAGGCGGGCTGCAACGGGCAAAAGAGGCTGCAAGGCCTCGTTTTCGTGGGCAATATCCTGCCTGATACTAGCCTGTTTCTGTTTCAGATCATCAATTTCCGCGTTCAGAGTGTCGATACGGGAGCGTGTTGTCTGAACGGCTGTTTGTGCTGTGCGTGTCTGTGCGGCAAACGCGACTTTGCGGGCATTGTCCTGAAGCGCTTTTTGTTGCGCCTGAGTGGCCGCTTGCTGTCGCGCGCGTAAAGTGGCTGCTTCCTGCGCCTGCTGGGCTTCGAGCGCTTTTCGGGCGGCCTGCGCTCGCGCAAGCGCTTGTTGTCCAGCGCTGGCCGCAGATGAATGGTGAGTATGCGCGGCGGCCCGGTGATGGGCGTGATCTGCCGGAGAGGCCGCCATCAGCCATGGCGAGATCGCCAGAGCCAATGGCAGCAGTCTGGCTGGATCAGACGTTTTCAAGCAGGGAAACGCCTGTCATGGCTGCGGGCTGAGGCAGGCCGAGGAGCGCAAGAAGGGTCGGAGCCAGATCGGCAAGGCGTCCGTCATGGATGGTCTTGCCTGTGGCGTGAGCCAGAATGACCGGAACGACGTTGAGGGTATGGGCCGTGTGAGCACCGCCGGTTTCGGGGTCGCGCATGGTTTCGCAGTTGCCGTGATCTGCAGTGACAATCAGTGTTCCCCCGGCGCGGGTAATGGCGTCATTGATACGGCCAAGGCCCTGGTCAACCGTTTCGCAGGCCTTGATGGCCGCCGGAAGGGAGCCGGTATGGCCGACCATGTCCGGGTTGGCGAAGTTCAGGATGATCATGTCGAACCGGCCTGAGTCGATGGCTTCCACAGCACGATCTGTCAGTTCAGGAGCCGACATTTCCGGTTGCAGATCATAGGTGGCGACTTTTGGAGACGGGACGAGGATACGCTCTTCACCCGGAAGCTGGACCTCTCGACCACCGTTCAGGAAGTAGGTGACGTGCGGGAATTTTTCTGTCTCGGCCATGCGAAGCTGTGCCTTGCCGGCTTTGGACACAACGTCTCCCAGAAGATCGTCGAGGGGGATCTTCGGAAAGAGGACCGTCATGTATGGGGCAAGATGGTCAGAGTAGCGCGTCATGCCACTGACGGCGGCGAAATTGATGAGACTGCCACTGTCGTAACCGTCAAAATCCGGCACGACCAGAACATCCAGAAGCTGGCGGATACGGTCTGCGCGGAAATTGCAGGACAGAATACCATCTCCGTCTTTCATGCCTGCGTAACTGCCGAGCACTGTCGGGACGACGAACTCGTCTCCCTTGTCTTCAGCATAGCTGGCTTTGAGGACGGAAAGAGCATCGTTCGCATGCGGGCCATTGCCATCCCGAATGGCATCGACAGCCAGTTTGACGCGTTCCCAGCGACGGTCACGGTCCATGGCGTAATAGCGTCCGCTGATTGTGGCGACCTGCACACTTTTGGGGAGGTCGGCCAGCAGGGCGGAGATGTAGTCCTGACCGGACTGGGGGGCGGTGTCGCGGCCGTCACTGAAAATGTGCAGGGCCACAGGAACACCAGCCGCGCTGACGATTTTGGCGAGCGCAAGGACATGGTCCTGATGGGCATGAACACCACCGGGGGAGATCAGGCCCATGAGATGGCAGGTGCCGCCGGAGACTTTCAGAGCGTGGATGAACTCTTTCAGAGCCGTATTTTCAGCGAGGGAGCCGTCCCGTGCGCTTCGAGAAATGCGCGGGAGTTCCTGCATGACAACGCGTCCAGCGCCGATATTCAGATGGCCGACTTCCGAGTTGCCCATCTGGCCATCAGGCAGGCCGACGTCTTCGCCACAGGTTTTGAGAAAGGCATGAGGGGAGTTAGCCCAGAGGGTATCGAAAGTTGGTGTGTTGGCCAGTCTCACCGCGTTATCGGAATTTTCCTCACGCCAGCCGAACCCGTCCAGAATGACGAGCATGACAGGGCGGCGGGGGGATGAAGCGGTGGAGGACATGGCTGTTTCCTGTCTTGCGGAAGGAGGAAAGAAAAGAGAGCCATTATGTCACCTTTCCCCACAAATGCGAACGCCCGCCGGAGAGGCGGGCGTTGCATGTCTCATGACCGTGACGTGAGCGTCAGATCTTGTCGACACCCTTTTTGACGGCGTCCTTGACGTCGCCTTTGGCTGTCTGGGCCTGACCCTTGAGGTTCTGGACGACGCCTTCACCTTCAAGCTCTTCGTCATTCGTGACACGACCAACTTCTTCCTTGATCTTGCCGACGACCTTGTTGGTAGCACCTTTGATTTTGTCTTCGATGGAGCTCATGATGATCTCCTCCTGAAAAAGAGTTACGGACTTCAAACGGCTCTCGGCAGAAGAAGTTTCGGTCGCAGCTTCAGATATGCGTGACAAAAGGGGATGTGGCTTCCATATATCGGAAACTGAAAACCTCAGATTTTCTGGAGACTGACCATGACCCAAGGCTGCGGTTCCGTTAAGGGCGCCACTGGTGGCGGATGTGGTGTTGGCCTGACGCCGGAGCAGCGCCGTATTCTGCTGGAGCATGGCACTGAATATCCCGGTTCCAGCCCGCTGAACGATGAAAAACGTTCTGGAATTTACGCCTGTGCCGGGTGTGGCCGTGAGCTGTTTTCGTCCGCGACGAAGTACGAAAGCGGGAGTGGCTGGCCATCGTTTTTCCAGCCTCTTGAAGGCGCTGTTGAAACGACGCGGGATGGGAGCCATGGAATGGTTCGCACGGAAGTACACTGTGCGAACTGCCAGGGGCATCTGGGGCATGTCTTTCCTGATGGGCCACCACCCACGGGATTACGGTATTGCATGAACGGTCTGGCGCTCGATTTTCGCCCGGCCGCAGGAGAAAAAGTATGAGTCAGGCGCTGCCGCCTATCGTTCTCGACCATCCGCTGGTGCGCCACAAGCTGACCCGTCTGCGCGATAAGAATACATCCACAGCGGGTTTCCGTCGCCTGACCCGTGAGCTCAGTCTGCTTCTGGCTTATGAAGCCACGCGTAACCTGTCTCTTGTGCCGCGTCAGATCGAAGCACCCAGCGGGTTCATGGAAGGTGAGGAACTGGACGGCAAGAAGCTCTGCTTCGTCTCCATTCTGCGTGCGGGTAACGGCCTTCTGGACGGAATGCTGGATCTCGTGCCGTCTGCGCGTGTCGGTCATATTGGTCTTCGCCGGGACCATGAGACGCTGGAAGTCAGTGAATACTACTTCAACATGCCGAGCGATGTTCCGGGCCGGACCTGCATTGTTCTGGACCCGATGCTGGCCACCGGGCACTCTGCGGCTGCTGCTGTCACGCGTGTTAAAGAAGCGGGAGCAATCGCACCTGTTTTCGCCTGTCTGCTAGCAGCTCCGGAAGGGATTGCTCACATGACGGAGCTGCATCCGGATGTGCAGGTCGTGACGTGTTGTGTGGATCAGAAGCTTGATGAGCACGGCTATATTGTCCCCGGTCTGGGAGATGCTGGCGACCGTCTGTTCGGGACGCGCTGATAGACGTAAATATTCGGCACACGCGCTTGTGTGCTGAATGTTATGCCGTTTTGTGGCCGGTTATGGATCATCATCCTTTTCTCGGGAGTTTCATCCATGACCGCCTACGCTATTTTCATTCGCGACAAACTGACAGATCCCGCTGAATTTCAAGCGTACTCAGATACGGTTGGGGAGACCTTCAAGGGCCATCCCGCCAAAATTCTGGCTGCTTACGGAAAGCAGGAAAAGCTTGAAGGTATTGAGCCGGACGGTGTGGTCATTATCGAATTTCCGGATATCACTTCTGCCCGCGCCTGGTACGATAGCCCGGAGTATCAGGCTGCTGCAAAGCACCGCTGGAAAGCCGCGTCCTACAATGTTGTTATTGTAGAGGGCGTTTGATCTGTCGCTCTAAATCGTGAAATCAATGTGTTCTATGTGATTGGGGACGGCAATATTTTTGCCGTTCCTGCGCCGGGTATCTGCTGAAGATCCGAGTTTTCGGAAGGTTGACGCTGCCAGCGAGCATGAGGCCCGTGGCAGCTATGAGTGTGAAAGACCCTATGGGTTTTCAGTCCCTGCGTACGATGTAATGCCGGGACAGGTCGGTCTCGATCTGTTTGGCATGTTCCGTATCGCGGGCTTCAATCATCACGACCAGCTCTGCCGTTTGGACGGAGGGAGAGGCAAAGAGACGGTGATGGGACACTTCGATAATGTTTCCACCGTAATTGCCAATCCGGGCGGAAATATCGGCCAGCATGCCTGGCCGGTCAGGGATCTGGAAAATCAGGCGTAGGATACGTCCGTCCCGCAGGAGCGAGCGCAGGATTGTGTTTGCCAGAATACGGGCGTTGATGTTGCCGCCAGACAGGGGAAGGGCGACTTTGCGACCCTTGAACAGTTCCGGATTGGCGATAACGGCAGCCAGTCCCGTGGCCCCGGCTCCTTCGCAGACCTGTTTGGCTTTCTCGGCGAGCGTGGTGATGGCGCTTTCAACCTGAAGCTCATTGACTACCAGAATTCTGGAAATCCGGTGGCGGAATGCGTTCAGGCAGTGTTCGCCCATCGTGGTAACGGCAATGCCTTCCGCGATCGTGGAGCCGCCGAGCGTCGGGCCTCCCTCTTGAGGGAAGGCAGCCAGGGATGCATAGGCCTCGACCTGTACGCCAATGACTTCGACGTCCGGCCGTAAGGCCGCCATCACGGTTGCAAAGCCACCAATCAGACCGCCGCCACCAACCGGCACAACGACCGTGTCAATCTGGGGGGCGTCCTGAAGCAGTTCCAGAGCCGCCGTGCCCTGTCCTGCAATGACGGCAGGATCATTGAACGGATGGACGAGAACGCGTCCTTCTGTCTTCTGCAGTTCTTCTGCTGTGATGCAGGCCTGTGCAAAATCGTCGCCAGCCAGAACGACATTCGCTCCCCAGGCCTGCGTTGCCGCAATTTTGGATGCCGGGGTAAAGCGCGGCATGACGATTGTCGCATCAATGCCAAGAAGACTGGCCTGACGGGCCACACCCTGCGCGTGATTGCCTGCCGAGACGGTAATCACGCCGCATGCCCGTTCTTCAGCCGTCAGGAGCGCCATTTTGTTGGCGGCACCCCGCTCCTTGAAGGAGCCAATGGCCTGAAGGTTTTCGAGCTTGAGCGTAATTTCCGCACCTGTCAGACGGGACAGGGCAGGGCAGGTAATCGTCGGCGTGCGTACCACTGTGGACGCGATGCGCTCATGGGCGCTCTCGATGTCCTGGATGGTAACGACAGGGGCGGTGGACGTCAGGACGTCAGACATTAGCGGTATGTGACTTTCAGGATCTCGTAGGTGCGATCGCCGCCGGGGGCGGGAACGGAGATGGTATCGCCCACATCCTTGCCGATCAGGGCCTTGGCGAGCGGGGACGAGATGGAGATCAGGCCCTGCTTGATGTCGGCTTCATGGACGCCGACGATCTGGTAGGCGTTTTCCTTGTCTGTCTCTTCATCCACGACTTCGATATGCGCACCGAAACGAACCTTGGTGCCTGTGAACGCGGAAGGATCGATCACGTCAGCGGAGGAGACGATGCTTTCAAGCTCAAGCACGCGTCCTTCGATGAAGGACTGGCGATCACGGGCAGCGTGGTACTCTGCGTTTTCAGAAAGATCGCCGTGTTCGCGGGCTTCCGCAATGGCGCGAATGACTGCGGGACGATCGACGCTCTTGAGAGTTCGCAGTTCGTCTTCGAGACGCTGTAGTCCCTGCGCGGTCATTGGGATCTTCTGCACTCTGAAATCCTTGAGAAAGCATGGCTGGAATTGAATGAATAGCCAGACAACATAGGATTTCAGGGGGTTTTATGCAAGGTAGGGTGTTTTTATTTATCGATTAACGATAATAAAATAAAGCGCCAAGGGTAAGGATTCAAGATCCTGATGTCAGGAAAACAACATAGGAAAATATGGTCTGTCTCAAGTAGAGGAACTGTATTTAAGTTAGGTAACCGGCTTCAATCTGAAATAGATGAGGTCATCTGATGCCTGTCCGGATCAGTCTGGATGAGCTTCTGAAAGAGCGGGGCATGTCTTTGACGGAGTTGTCGGAGAAGGTGGGTCTGACGCTTGCCAACCTTTCCATTCTCAAGACTGGCAAGGCAAAGGCGATCAGGTTTTCCACTCTGGAGGCTCTGTGTCGCGTGCTTGACTGCCAGCCGGGCGATATTCTTCGGTATTCGGGCGAGTAAGAACAAAAAAAGCCCGCCAGATTGTTCTGACGGGCTTTTTTGTTATGAGGCGATGTTAGAACTCGCCTTTGAAGTAGGACTGGAGTGGCGCAACGCCCAGGTCACCGTCCTTGAGAACCGCAATGGCGTAGGTCGCTGCACGGGCACCGGCAATTGTTGTGTAATGCGGGATGCCCATCGTTAGGGCGCCGCGACGGATGTCGTAGCTGTCACGCGCTGCCTGACCGCCCTGAGACGTGTTGATGACCATCTGCACGTCGCCGGAGCGGATGGCATCCACGCAGTTCGGGCGGCCCTGCATCACCTTGTTGACGCGCTTCACGGGAATGTTGGCCGCTTCAAGGCGTGATGCCGTACCGCTGGTGGCAAAGATGGTGAAGCCCATTTCCACAAGCTTGCGGGCTAGAGGCTGGACATGTCCCTTGTCGCTGTCACGGACGGAGAGGAAGACCGTTCCGGACAGTGGCAGCTTCACGCCAGCAGCAAGCTGCGACTTGGCAAAAGCGCGTTCGAAGCTGGAATCCAGTCCCATGACTTCACCCGTGGAGCGCATTTCCGGACCAAGGATCGTGTCAGCGTTTGCAAAGCGATGGAACGGGAAAACAGCTTCCTTGACGGCCACATGCGGGGACACTGCGCCACCATCCAGACGGAACTCGGACAGGCGTGCGCCAGCCATGACGCGGGCGCCGATCTTTGCAACCGGAACGCCTGTTGCTTTGGCGACGAACGGCACGGTCCGGGAAGCGCGTGGGTTCACTTCAAGGACGAAAACTTCCTGATCCTTGATGGCGTACTGCACGTTCATCAGGCCACGGATACCAAGTTCGCGGGCCATGGCTTCCGTCTGCGCGCGGAGTTCCGTCACCAGTGCCGGGGAGAGCGTGTAGGGCGGCAGGGAGCAGGCGGAGTCACCGGAATGGATACCGGCTTCTTCGATGTGCTCCATGACACCGGCGACATAGACCGTCTCGCCATCGGCGATGCAGTCCACGTCGGCTTCGATCGCGTCGTTCAGGTAATGGTCGAGCAGGATCGGGCCGGTCGAGACTTCTGGGCCAGCGGCACGGAGAACCGTGTTGAGGTAATGCTTCAGACCAGCATTGTCGTACACGATTTCCATCGCGCGTCCGCCCAGAACATAGGATGGGCGGGCGACAACCGGATAACCGACTTCCTCTGCAACCTTTTCAGCATCTGCGGGCGTGCGGGCGATGCCGTTGCGTGGCTGGCGAAGGCCCAGCTTGCGCAGCATGGTCTGGAAACGCTCGCGGTCTTCGGCGCGGTCAATCGCATCGGCAGGGGTGCCGAGGAGTGGGATGCCTGCGTCTTCCAGTGCGCGGGAAAGCTTCAGCGGGGTCTGGCCGCCATACTGCACGATGCAGCCCAGAACCTTACCGCCACGCGCTTCCGTGCGGATGAGGGCGATGACGTCTTCTGCCGTAAGTGGCTCGAAGTACAGACGGTCGGATGTGTCGTAATCAGTAGAAACCGTTTCCGGGTTGCAGTTGACCATGACTGTTTCAAAGCCAGCTTCGCGCAGGGCGTAAGCGGCATGAACGCAGCAGTAATCGAACTCGATGCCCTGACCGATCCGGTTCGGGCCACCGCCCAGAATGATGATCTTGTCGCGGTTCGTCGGCTGGCTTTCGCATTCCGGCGTACCGAACCCGCCTTCATAGGTGGAGTACAGATACGGCGTGTCGGAGGCGAACTCGGCGGCGCAGGTGTCGATGCGGCGATAGACCGGTACGACGCTCAAAGCTTCGCGCTGTGCCAGAACGTCTGCTTCGTTTTGACCTGACAGGCGGCCAAGCTGACGGTCCGAGAAGCCCTGAGCCTTCAGGCGACGGAAGCCGTAAGCGTCCTTCGGAAGGCCATTCTTCTCAACGTCACGCTCGGACGCGATGATGTCTTCAAGCTGGCGCAGGAACCATGGTTCGAACTTGCAGGCCTGCTGAACCTCTTCAACCGTCAGGCCAGCACGGAGCGCCTGTGCGGCCATCAGGATACGCTCGGGGCGTGGCTCTGCGAGGGCGGCCAGATAGGCGTCCTTGGAGCCGTCGCCAGGTGCTTCAACCGGGTCCAGACCGGTCAGGCCCGTCTCCATGGAGCGGAAACCCTTTTGGATCGCCTCGGCAAAGGAGCGGCCCACGGACATGGCTTCACCGACCGACTTCATGGACGTCGACAGCAGGGCCGGAGAGCCTGGGAACTTTTCGAACGTGAAGCGGGGGATCTTGGCGACAACGTAGTCGATCGTCGGCTCGAAGGAGGCCGGGGTCGTCTTGGTGATGTCGTTCTTGAGTTCGTCCAGCGTGTAACCAACGGCCAGCTTGGCGGCGATCTTGGCGATCGGGAAGCCGGTTGCCTTGGACGCCAGCGCGGAAGAGCGGGACACGCGCGGGTTCATTTCGATGACGACCATGCGGCCATCAGCCGGATTGACACCGAACTGCACGTTGGAACCACCGGTCTCGACGCCGATTTTGCGCAGGCACGCCAGTGAGGCGTCGCGCATGCGTTGATATTCCTTGTCGGTCAGCGTCAGGGCCGGGGCGACGGTGATGGAGTCACCGGTATGCACGCCCATCGGGTCGATGTTTTCGATGGAGCAGATGATGATGCAGTTATCCGCGGTGTCGCGGACCACTTCCATCTCGTACTCTTTCCAGCCGAGAACGGACTCTTCAATCAGAACTTCCGTTGTCGGGGAGGCATCGAGGCCGCCCGCGACGATCTGGTCAAACTCTTCACGGTTATACGCGATGCCGCCGCCAGCGCCGCCCATGGTGAAGGACGGACGAATGATGGCGGGCAGGCCGACATCGGCTAACGCTGCGCGGGCTTCTTCCAGCGTATGGGCAATGGTGCTGCGCGGGCTTTCGATCCCGATCTCGTCCATGGCCTCGCGGAACTTCTGGCGGTCTTCCGCGCGATCAATGACCTCTGCGTCTGCGCCGATCAGTTCCACATTGTGCTTCTTGAGGAAGCCGGACTTGTCGAGCGCCATGGCGGCGTTCAGGGCTGTCTGGCCGCCCATGGTTGGCAGGACGGCGTCGGGCTTTTCCTTGAGGATGATGCGCTCGACGAATTCCGGCGTGATCGGCTCGATATAGGTTGCGTCCGCCAGGCCCGGATCGGTCATGATCGTGGCTGGATTGGAGTTGATGAGGATGACGCGATAGCCTTCCTCACGCAGTGCCTTACAGGCCTGTGCGCCGGAGTAATCGAACTCGCAGGCCTGTCCGATGACGATCGGGCCTGCGCCGATGATCAGGATGGACTTGATGTCTGTCCGTTTTGGCATGGCTCAGGCTCCTGCTTTGGCGCGACGGTCCATGACCGCGACGAAACGCTCGAAAAGATAGAAACTGTCAGACGGGCCAGGGCTGGCCTCGGGATGGTACTGAACGGAGAAGGCGTCCTTTGTGGTGGAAGCAATGCCTTCGTTGGAGCCGTCAAACAGGCTCACATGCGTCACCTTCACATCAGCAGGCAGGGACTTCTCATCCACGGCGAAGCCATGGTTCTGGCTGGTGATTTCCACTCGGCCACTTTCGATGTCTTTGACCGGCTGGTTGGCGCCGCGATGGCCACGATCCAGCTTGTAGGTCTTCCCACCAAGAGCCTGTGCGAGAAGCTGATGGCCAAGGCAGATGCCGAAAACTGGCACGTTGGCGTCCAGAACGCTCTTGATGGCCGGGACGGCATAGGTGCCGGTCGCTGCCGGGTCGCCCGGGCCGTTGGACAGGAACACACCTTCGGGTTTCAGTTCCAGAATTTCCTCAGCCGTAGCGGTCGCGGGCAGAACCGTGACGTCACAACCAGCGGTCACGAGGCAGCGCAGGATGTTGTCTTTGGCGCCGTAGTCCATGGCGACCACGCGGCGGCGGTTCTCGGTACGGGCCGGGCGGGTGCTTTCCCACACGCCTTCCGTCCAGACGCGCTTCGGCTGCGTGACCTCTTTGGCGAGATCCATGCCTTCGAGCCCAGGCCACTGGCGGGCGCGGTTCAGCAGGCTGTCCGTGTCGATCCGGCCGTTTGCTGGAAAGGCAAGGATGGCAGTTTGCGGGCCATTGTCACGCAGGGAGCGGGTTACTGCGCGGGTGTCTACTCCGCTGATACCTGCGCGGCCATGCTGCTTCAGCCAGCCATCGAGGGATTCCATGGAACGCCAGCTTGCCGGAGCGGTGACGTCTTCCTTCACGACGGCGCCAAGAGCGGCCATCTTCGGCGCTTCATTGTCGTCCGTGTTCGTGCCGACATTGCCGATATGCGGGAAGGTGAAGGTCACGATCTGCCCGGCGAAAGACGGGTCCGTCAGGGTTTCCTGATAGCCGGTCATGCCGGTGGAGAAGCAGAGTTCACCGACGGCGCCATCGGTGTGGGCGCCGAAGCCTCGGCCCCACAGGACCGTGCCATCTGCAAGGACAAGGGCGGCATTGGCGCCGGCAGGGCAGGAATTGGACACGTCCGTCTCTCTTTCTTGCGGGGTTTCAGCGGAAGTCAGGTCCTGGAGTTCGATTCCGGGAACGCGTAGCAGGGCGGGCCAGTGCTTGGTCGGCACGGTTCGCGACTGACGCCACTTGCGGACGGCTTCGAGGCCGACGCCGGCAAGAGCAGCGATCTCGTCCGCGCCTCCGGCTTTTTCGATGATTCTGTCGATGTCCATGGTCGCCCGTTCCTGGCTCCGTGTTCACTTTCAGGTCTGATAAGCGATTAGGAAGCGGATGGGAAGTTTTTTCCCATGTGATTCTCGGTGGACCAAAAAAGGGTGGGAAAAAACTTCCCTTAGCAGGGCTTCCATTGTTGGACGTCTGCTTTTGTGCGAGTTTGCGGCCATGAATAGACCCTGAGGCTCTCGGGCCTCTGAACAGATGGGAGAAGGCGCATGTCACTTCGCGCACAGATCATGGACGATCTCAAGGCTGCAATGAAGGCAGGTCAGTCTGAAAAGGTGGCGCAGATCCGTGGTATCACGGCCAAGCTCAAGGACCTCGAAGTTGCGGCTCGTGCCAAGAGTGGGGAGGTGACGGAAGCAGACATGATTTCGGCCCTGCGCTCCATGATCAAGTCTCGCACGGAGTCTGCCAACATGTACCGTCAGGGGGGCCGCCCTGAACTTGCGGAAAAGGAAGAGGGCGAGATCGCCACGATCCAGTCCTATCTGCCGCCTGAACTGGATGAGAATACTCTGAAGGCTGCGATTGATGAGGCTGTGACGGCTGTTGGTGCCGCGGGCATGAAGGATATGGGCAAGGTCATGGCGGTTCTGAAAGAGCGCTTCGGTGCTGATCTTGATCCGGCCAAGGCCAGTGGTCTGGTGAAGGCTCGGCTTGCTGCCTGAAAAAGGCAATTATGCCCGTATGCAAAAGGCCGTCCTTTTTAAGGGCGGCTTTTTTTGTGGCGATCTGCAATGAACCCGTGACGGTCCATGGGGTTTGACGCAGACTATTCAGGGGCTCAGTTGGTCCTTGTTCACGGAAATGAGGACTTCATGTCTGCTGGTGGTTCAACGAAAGTCGTTTTCATCGCGTTGGGTGTCAATTTTGGCATTGCCTGCGTGAAAGGCGTGGCAGCACTTCTGACAGGCTCGGCTGCCATGCTGGCTGAGACGGTTCATTCTTTCGTGGACTGTGGAAACCAGATCCTGCTGCTTGTCGGTATGAAGAGAGCTACGGCTCCGGCAACCAAAGAGCACCCGCTTGGATATCATCGTGAGCTGTATTTCTGGACGATGGTTGTGGCGGGTGCGCTGTTTGTGGGCGGTGGCGTTGCGTCTTTGTACGAAGGCTGGGAAAAAGTCATGCACCCGGCGGAGATGCAGCCGGTGCATCTGCTGGGGCATGTTTTTCCGGGCTGGTGGATGAATGTCATCATTCTGGCGATTTCTGGCAGCATGGAAGGATATGGTTTCTTTGCGGCTGTGAAATCTCTGCCTCGGAGTGAGGGTGTTTCTTTGTGGCGAATGATCCGTCGAAGTGCAGACCCGGGATTGTTTGTCGTATTATTTGAAGACGGGGCTGCTCTGGTCAGTCTGGTGATTGCTCTTCTGTTTACGGTGCTTTCCGTTGTAACGGGGCTGCATGTTCTGGACGGGATTGCATCGCTTCTGATCGGTGTTGTGCTGGTCGTCGTGGCAGGTTTGCTGACCAATGAGACGCGCTCTCTTCTTGTGGGCGAAAGTAATCCGGAAATTGATGCGTTTGTTCGTGCCGAAGCGCAAAAGCTTCCGGGGGTTGTTGGGATCAATGAAGTTGTGACCGAGACCCGGGGGCCTGACAGTATTATCGTGCTGCTGTCTCTGGATTGGGATGATGCGATGTCAGCCGGAGATGTAGAGCGAGGCGTTTCGATGCTGGAGAAAACAACACGCGCGCGATATCCGGCTGTCTTGCGGATGTATATTGAGGCTCAGGACAAAAGAGACGGTATCCCTGCGGCTCTCAATTCATCGGGGCTGCTTTAGTGTGAGGCCAGAAAGGGCGTTACAGCGTTCAGAAATTCTTCCGGGCGCTCAATGCTTGGGGCGTGGCCTGAGTGTGGAATGATGACCAGATGAGCGTTCGGAATGTGGGCGGCAAAATCCTGGCCGTCCGATAGGGGAATAACCTGATCATCCTGGCCCCAGATCACGAGCGTTGGGATCTGGATGGCTGTCATACGGTTATCAAGGAAAGTGTCTGGCGCATTGGCGTTTCTTGCAAAACTTTCCTGTGTGTATTGTGCGCCTTCGGCCATCCGGGTTTGAAATATTGCTTTCACCAGGTCATCAGTAATGAGAGCCTTGTTGTAAAACAGACTTCTGAGTCCTGTACGGATTCCGAAAAATGAGACGGGGCCAAAAAGAGGTAATCCGTGCTCGACGAGTGATCGGTGACCGGCTGCATCGCTTAGGACAAGACGACTTGGCATGGCCATGGAAGAGTCCTGTGCGGCTTCGACGACGTAAAGTCCCGCAATCCAGCCCCCAAGGGATTCCCCGGCAAGCATAAAGTGCGTGATGTGTTTGGCTTTCAGAAAGCCATCCAGCATGTCCACCCATGTTTGGATACCGTAGGCGATTAATGGCTTCTCGGATGATCCGAAGCCGAGCTGGTCCATAGCGATGACATGATAATGCTGGGCCAGCCCAGGGATGACTTTGCCCCAGTCCATTGTGGCGCTACTTCCCAAGCCGTGGACCAGAACAAGATCCGGGCCTGTTCCGGCTTCCAGAAAGCGGATTTTCTGCCCGTAAACGGAGATGCTCTTTAAAGGTGGGAGAGCCTGCGCCTCACTGGCGGGACAAATGCCGATCCCTGCGAGAGCAATGGCGAACATGGACGCTCGGAGTAGTCGGCGCATAATATAAAGGCCCTTGTTTCCATGGTTTGTTTCTTATGTGAAATAAGAATGCCCGGCTGTTTGGGGCAGTTTCAAAAGATCTTTTCAGGAATAAGGAAGATCTGTCTGACGGCAGAAACGGGAATATTTTCTGTGTATTATGGGATTAGAACCGCGGCGCCTTCAAAGCGGCCGTGCCGCAAATCGTCGAGAGCCTGATTGGCGTCTTTGAGGGCATAAGGGGTGTTCGTCACCTTGATACCGATCTCTGGAGCCAGTTTCAGGAAATCCAGGCCGTCCTGCCGGGTTAGATTGGCAACGGAGACGATTTCGCGTTCTTCCCAAAGCGTATCATAGGAAAAAGACGGGATCGGGCTCATGTGGATGCCGCCACACACGACCTTTCCACCCTTGCGGACGGCTTTCAGTCCTGCCGGAACCAGCGCGCCAACAGGTGCAAACAGGATGACAGCGTCAAGTGGTTCGGGGGGAAGTTCGTCTGAGCCGCCTGCCCAAACTGCGCCAAGGGAGCGGGCAAAGGCCTGTTTCTCTGTGTCTCCGGGGGAGGTGAAGGCATAAACCTCGCGTCCCTGCCAGCGCAGCACCTGAATGATGATGTGAGCGGCGGCTCCGAAGCCATACAGGCCGATCTTGTTGCCGTCTCCAGCTTTGCTGAGACAGCGCCAGCCGATCAGGCCAGCGCAGAGCAGGGGAGCAAGATCCTTGTTTTCCCCCTTGTCACCCATGGGAAAGGCATATCGCGCATCAGCGACTGTCATGGTCGCGTAGCCGCCATTGCGGGTGAAGCCTGTGAAGAGCGGATGGTCGCAGAGATTTTCCATCCCGTGTGTGCAGTAATAGCAATGTCCGCAGGTATGGCCGAGCCAGGGAATACCGACCCGTTCTCCGACACTCAGGCTCGTAACGTTGCTGCCGAGTTTATCAATTCGCCCGACGATTTCATGGCCGGGGATAATCGGAAGGGTGGGGTTGGCGAGTTCGCCGTCCACGACATGCAGGTCTGTGCGGCAGACGCCGCAGGCCCCGATGCGGATGCGGATTTCGTCCGGTCCGGGTTCGGGGTCTGGCAGCTCCACCCATTCCAGAGGCTGGTGGTGTTGGCGGAGCTGCATGGCAAACATGGGGTGTGCTTTCTAAGGTCTCAGGAACGGAAATCCAGAACTGTACGGCCCTGAAGGCGTCCGTTCTTGAGGTTGTCGAATATCGTGTTGATGTTCTCGATCTTGTCTGCGGTGACGACGGATTTTACTTTGCCGCGGGCAAAGAAATCCATGGCTTCGATCATGTCCAGCCGTGTGCCGACGATGGAGCCACGAATGGTCGTGCCATTCATGACCATATCAAAGATCGACACCGGGAAGTCTCCGGGTGGCAGGCCGTTCAGAACGATCGTGCCGCCACGGCGGGCATAGCCCATGGCCTGCGAGAATGCGGTGCGGCCGACAGCTGTGACAAGAGCGCCGTGAGCACCGCCGACTTCCTGCTGGATGAAGGCGGCCGGGTCTTTGTCCTTGGCATTGACGGTCAGGGCAGCGCCAAGCTTTTTGGCAGTGGCGAGCTTGTCGTCGTCAATATCGACGGCCACGACATTCATGCCCATGGCGACCGCGTATTGCACGGCCATCTGACCCAGACCGCCGACACCTGAAATAGCCATCCACTGACCGGGATGAGCCTCGGTCATCTTGAGACCCTTGTAGACAGTGAGGCCGGCGCAGAGGACGGGTGCTGCCTGAAGCGGGTCAATGGTGCTGGGCAGGTGTGCGACATAGTTCGGGTCTGCGACGACATATTCGGCGAAGCAGCCATTGACCGTGTAGCCGGTGTCATCCTGATCCTTACACAGTGTCTCCCAGCCACCCAGACAGTGTTCGCAGTGACCGCAGGCGGAATAGAGCCAGGGCACGCCGACCATGTCTCCAACCTTGGAGTGTTTGACTTGGCTGCCAACCGCAACGATGTGACCAACGCCTTCGTGGCCGGGGATGAACGGAGGATTAGGCTTTGCAGGCCAGTCTCCTTCCGCAGCGTGCAGGTCGGTATGGCAGACGCCGCAGGTATCGACTTTCACGAGGATCTGGTCGGGCCGGATCTCGGGGATGGGAAGCCTCTCGACAGAGAGAGGCTTCCCGAACTCGCGGACGACGGCGGCCAGCATTGTATCAGCCATGAGAGTGTCTCCTTGAGAACTGGTTACGATGTGCCGAGAGCCTTGACGGCTTCGACCATCTTGCTGAGGACGGCCTGCGCATCGCCGAAGACCATGGCGCAGTTGTCCTGGAAGAAGAGCGGGTTTTCGACGGCAGAATAACCCATGCCCATGCCACGCTTGATGACGAAGACCTGATGGGCCTTGTCGGCGTTCAGGATCGGCATGCCATAGATCGGGGAGGACTTGTCGGTTCTGGCCGACGGGTTCACCACGTCATTGGCGCCGATGATGAGGGCGACATCCGTGTCAGCGAAGCTGTCGTTAATGTCTTCCATGTCATAGATCATGTCATACGGGACGCCGGCTTCGGCGAGCAGCACGTTCATGTGGCCTGGCATACGACCGGCGACCGGGTGGATGGCGAACTTGACGTCCACGCCCGCGGCCTGAAGCTGCTTGACGAAGTCGTACAGCTTGCCCTGTGCCTGAGCGACGGCCAGACCGTAACCCGGAACAATGATGACAGACGACGCATAGCGCATCGTTGTGGCAGCATCGCCCGGAGCAACGGATTTGGCTTCTTTCTGCGGACCTGTGGCCGTGGAGGCAGAAGCTTCACCGAAATTACTGAACAGCACGTTGGAAATGGAGCGGTTCATGCCTTTGGCCATCATGACCGTCAGCAGTGTACCGGCAGAACCCACGACCATACCGGCGATCATCAGGGCCGGATCGGCCATGACATAGCCTTCGAGGCCGACGGCCAGACCTGTGAAGGCGTTATAGAGCGAGATCACGACTGGCATGTCTGCGCCGCCGATGGGGATCGTCATGCAGATACCAGCCAGCAGGGCGCCGATGAAGAACAGCAGTGTAGCGATACCGCCGCCATCCTGATGGTACAGGAAGGCTGCCATGATGCCGAGCAGGACGGTCAGCATGAAGACGGCAGCATTGACGATCCGTTGGCCACCAAAGCGGATCGGCTTGTTCATCCGGCCATCGAGTTTGGCCCAGGCGATGATGGACCCTGACAGGGACATGCTGCCGATCAGGCCACCGGCGACGGTGACGAGAAGCGGAACGATGCCTGTTTCTTTCGGGCCGGTCAGGGCGATGACGGACACTGCTGCGGCAGCACCGCCACCCATGCCGTTGAAGAGAGCGACCATCTGCGGCATCGCCGTCATGGCAACGCTGCGGCCTTTCCAGCCAGCCCAGCCACCACCGATGACGAGGCCAAGAATGGCCAGAATGACATTGACGACCAGATGCGGCTTTGCAGCTTCAGAAACGCTGAAAATGCCGAGGAAGCTGGCGACTGTGACGAAGAGCATACCCCAGCCCGCCGTTACGATGCCGGAAACGGCCGTGACGGGAGAGGACATGCGCTTCAGGCCGTAGACCAGCAGGCCGGAGGCGATCAGAGCGCTGATGGCGACGATATATTCGAGGAGAATCATTTCTGTGCTCCCTTCTGCGGAGCCGCTTTGTCGCTGGGTTTGAACATGGCCAGCATCCGGTCTGTCACGACGTAACCGCCGACGACGTTACCGGCACCCATGACGACGCCAAGGAAGCCGACAATCTGTTCGAGTACGGAAGAGGCGTTGAACAGGGCTGTCAGCGCACCCACGACCACGATGCCGTGCACGAAGTTCGAGCCGGACATCAGCGGTGTGTGCAGAATGGAGGGCACGCGGCTGATGACTTCGTAGCCTGTGAAGGCGGCGAGCATGAAGATGTAGAGCGCGATGATGAAGGTCATTGCGGTGATCATCGTGCGGCCTCCTGTCCTGAAGCCTGTGCCGGTGCGGCGGGGACGGCAGCCGGGGCAGGGGGTTGCGGTGCGGGCGGTGCCGGGGAATTCGGATCGATGGCCGTGCGGATGCCTTCGTTCGTGATGTAGCCATCATGAGTGAGGGCGGTGCCGGAAATGACTTCATCCGTGAAATCCAGCTGGATCTGACCGTCTTTGGTCAAGATCTGCTGGAGCAGGTGCATGATGTTCTTGGAATAGAGTTCACTGGCCTGAAGAGCGAGCATGGACGGAACATTGATCGGGCCCACGATCGTGGTCGGGCCGACCTGTACGGTCTGGCCAGCCTGTGTGCCCTCACAGTTGCCGCCGCCTTCCGCCCCAAGGTCGATGATGACGGAGCCCGGTTTCATGGCCTTGATCTGCTCGGCATCAATCAGGCGCGGAGCCTTCTTGCCGGGGACGGCTGCCGTGGTGACGATCAGGTCGGCGCGGGCGATGTGATCGCTGATGGCCTTGCGGACCGTCTGCTTTTCTTCGTCCGTCAGTTCGCGGGCGTATCCGCCTGTTCCAGTCGCGTTCACGCCGGTATCGACGAATTTTGCACCGAGAGACTGGGCTTCTTCGCGTGTTTCGGGGCGGACGTCATAGCCTTCTGTCACCGCGCCAAGGCGCTTGGCCGTGGCGAGGGCCTGTAGGCCAGCGACGCCAAGGCCCATGATCAAAACCTGTGCGGCCCGCAGGGAGCCAACGGCGGTGGTCATCATGGGAAGGATCTTGGTCATGTGCACGGACCCGAGCAGGACGGCGTAATAGCCTGCGAGGGTTGCCTGACTGGACAGGGCGTCCATGGCCTGTGCGCGGGAAATGCGGGGAACCAGCTCCATGGCGAAGCAGGTCACTTTCTGGTCGCGCAGGGCCTTGACCAGATCTGGGTGGTTTCGGCCGTAGATGAAGGACACCAGAACGGCGCCGGGCTTCATGGCCTGAACGGTTTCAATGGTTGGCGGCTGAACGGCGAGGACGATGTCCGCGTCGCTGAGCAGGGCCTTTCTGTCTGTTGAAAGGGTTACGTCTTTATAGGTTTCATCCGGGTAGGAAGAGGCGGCCCCGGCCCCGTTTTCCATCGCGAAAGAGACGCCGAGGCTGCTGAGGCGCTCGACAACCTGCGGGATCAGGGCGACGCGGCGTTCGCCACCTTCGTCCTGTTCTTTTAATACCGTGATTTTGACGGTCATAGGTTGAAATCCTGCGTCTTTAATCTTTTGTGAAGGCGCGACTCATCCACCCCACTAAAGGGATGCAGGGGGCTGCGCCTCGTTCGACTGCCATATTGACGCTATATTTGCCTCTCTTCCCTTGATGGGTGTCAAAAGAAAAAAAGTTTCTTTCATTTGACATAATGTAAGCGGCGACAGGCCGAAAAGCGGTTACGATTATTTCTGAAATGGGCGGTTCTGCCTGTAACCAGCAGGTTTGCTCAGATTGGGGATGATGGATTTTCTTTTCCGCTCGCGGTAAGACGCATCCTTCCTGACAGAATTGATTGAAAGGCTCCTGCTGCCCCATGGCATTTGATGCTGCCTTTCTGGATGAACTCCGCAACCGGACGCCCCTGGCCTCCCTGATCGGGCGGCGGAACAAGCTCGTTCGCTCGGGCCGGAACTGGAAAACATGCTGTCCTTTCCATGGGGAAAAGACGCCGTCTTTCTACGTCTATGACGACCATTTCCATTGTTTCGGCTGTGGCGCGCATGGCGATGCGATTTCGTTTGTCATGCAGAGCGATGGCCGGAGTTTTCCGGAGGCTGTGGAGCAGCTCGCCGCTGAAGCCGGACTTGAAGTCCCGAAGCAGGACCCACGAAGTGAGGCACGTGCGCGCGAGGTCAAATCTCTTGGGGACGTGCTGTCTCTCGTTCAGGCGAGCTACCGGCGTCGGCTTTCTCTTCCGGAAGGCCGGGAAGGGTTGGCTTACCTTCGTGGACGTGGGCTGAGTGACGCGACGATAGAGCGGTTCGGATTGGGATGGTCCGGCGATGGGCGGCATCTGGTCGAAGAACTGCGTGCTCATGATGTGACGCCTGAGATGCTGGTGCAGGCTGGTATTCTGCGTGTGGATGATCGAGGGCAGCCCAAGGGTGAGCTGTTCTTCAATCGCGTGACGTTTCCAATCCGGGACCGGCGCGGGAAAATCATTTCCTTCGGCGCACGGACTTTGGGCGACGGCCAGCCGAAATATCTGAACGGACCGGAAACGGCGCTCTTTTCCAAACGACGAACCCTCTACAATCTCGATCTGGCCCGTGAGGCTGTCCACAAGGGCGCCGAGTTGGTTGTGGTCGAGGGGTATATGGATGTCATTGCTCTGGATCAGGCCGGGTTCGGGGGAGCGGTGGCTCCTTTAGGAACTGCGCTTGGAGAAGAGCAGCTTGATCTTCTCTGGCGGATGACGCCGTCTCCCATTCTGTGTCTGGATGGGGATGCGGCTGGCGCGCGTGCGGCTTTGCGTGTGTGTGAAGTGGCGCTGCCTCTGTTGTCGCCAGAAAGGACGCTCCGCTTCTGCCGTCTTGATCCAAAAGATGACCCGGACAGTCTGATCCGTTCGCGCGGGGCTGGCGCGATGGGGGAAGCATTGTCGGGCGCAACGTCTCTGGCAACGGAACTGTTTGGGTTGATGACGGGGAATATGTCGGACCCCGGCCCTGATCAGCGGGCGGCGCTTCGGGAAAAGCTGGTGGCGCTTTCAAAGCTGATTCCGGATCGTGCCCTGTCTTCCGAGTATCGCAGCACGTTTCTGGATATGTTTTTCGCGCGTTTCCGGCGTGGCGGAGGCGGTGGAAAAAAGCCGTTTCAGAAGAAAGGTGCGCCGCTGCCCCTGTCGACGCAGGCTCCGGGAGAGATGCGTCATATCGAGCAGGGCAGTGTGGAGCGGCTGAATATCCTGACAGCACTGCTTCTGCGATATCCGGACATTCTTCCCGAAGTGGAACAGGCCTATAGCAGTCTGGCCCTTCCCGGTGATCTGGATCGGATTCGCGCGGCCCTTCTGGACTGGGCCTGTCAGGACGAGGATCTGACGGAAGAGAACTGTCAGCACTGGATCGAGAATCGTGGCCTGACGGATATCGTGACCGCCGTTACGGAAAGCCCGATGCCTCGTGAGGTGGGTCTTGGAAAAGACCGGGATGATGTTCTCAAGGTCGATGTCGTGGAAAGCTGGTGGCACTTTTACGGGCTTGTAAATTTTCGAAATTTCGAGCGCGAAGTGGCCAACGATATTCAGGCAACCATCATGCAAGTTTACTCTGGAGGAGGAAGCGGAGACGGTTCTTTTCCGGAAAGTCTTCTGGCCCGGATGCGTGTTCTGGAGGCGTTGCGTCGGGGTGAGGATGTGGAAGAAGAGAACTGAAAAAGGTCGGCGGTAACGTTTTTTCTTGCCTTGAAGTTGCATTCTTTTTCGTCTGAACCTTGACTTACAGCTCAGGATCGACCACCTGCACGCTGCCGAATTGCTTGCTTTCGGTGGAGTTGAGGGAGAGACGCATGGCGACGAAAACAGCCTCTGGTACGGATCGGAACGCGCAGGAACAGGAGGGGGATGCCACTCTTCTTGATACGCAGTCCGCTGCCGTAAAGCGGCTGATCGCCAAAGGGCGTGAGCGTGGCCACATCACGTTTGACGAGCTGAACGCCGTTCTGCCGCAGGACCAGATGTCCTCTGAGCAGATCGAAGACGTGATGGCAGCTCTGTCGGAAATGGGCATCCAGGTTCTCGAGAACGAAGAACAGGATGAGGCTGAGACGACTCAGGACGAGGCCAAGGAAGAAGCTGAGGAATCCGATGAGCCGCAGGGTGGTAACATCGACGCCGAAGCTGCCAGCCGGACGGATGATCCGGTGCGCATGTACCTGCGCGAGATGGGCTCGGTGGAGTTGCTGTCCCGCGAAGGCGAAATTGCCATCGCAAAGCGGATTGAGGCTGGTCGGGACGAGATGATTGGTGGGCTTTGCGAAAGCCCACTGACGATCCGCGCCATCATTTCCTGGCATGAGCGCCTCAAGGACGGCGAGATGCTGCTTCGTGATATCGTGGATCTGGAGGCCAGCCAGTCTGGTGGTCCAGGACCTGAAGACGAAGAAGGCGAAGAAGGCGAAGAGCCTGCTGACGACGATAGCGATGATGATGCCGAGGATGGTGACGGCGAGCAGCAGGAAGGCAGTGGACTTTCTCTGTCCGCTCTGGAAGAGAAGCTGAAGCCGGAAATCTTGGCCCGCTTTGAAGCCATTGAGCCGCTGTATCACAAGCTGCGCCAGCTACAGACCAAGCGTCTGGAAGCATTGACCGCTGGTGAAGAATCAACGGACAAGTCCGAGCAGGTTTACGAAGAACTGCGTCGTGAACTGGTGACGCTGGTTGAGCAGGTTCATCTGCACAATAACCGGATCGAAGAACTGGTTGCGCAGATCAAGGTTCATGTTCAGCGCCTGAATACTCTGGAAGGCCGGATGCTGCGTCTTGCGGAAAGCTGCAAGATCACGCGTGACGACTTCCTGCTGAAGTATCGTAACCGCGAGATGGACCCGACCTGGATCGACTTCATCTGCACTCTGCCAGGCAAGGGCTGGAAGACGCTCACCACCCGCCATCTGGAGCAGCTTCATAGTCTCCGTGGAGACCTGTCTGCACTGGCGCATGAGACGGGTCTTCCGGTTGGCGAGTTCCGTCGTGTCTATGCGACCATTTCCCGTGGTGAGCGTGATTCCACGCGTGCCAAGAAGGAAATGATCGAAGCCAACCTGCGTCTCGTGATCTCGATTGCCAAGAAGTACACGAACCGTGGTCTGCAGTTCCTGGATTTGATTCAGGAAGGGAACATCGGTCTGATGAAGGCCGTGGACAAGTTCGAGTACCGTCGCGGTTACAAATTCTCGACCTACGCCACCTGGTGGATCCGTCAGGCGATCACGCGTTCCATCGCGGATCAGGCCAAGACCATCCGTATTCCGGTGCACATGATCGAAACGATCAACAAGCTGGTGCGGACATCCCGTCAGATGCTGCACGAGATCGGGCGGGAACCTGCTCCGGAAGAGCTGGCTGAAAAGCTTGGCATGCCGCTGGAGAAGGTCCGCAAAGTTCTGAAGATCGCCAAGGAGCCAATTTCTCTGGAGACGCCGATTGGCGACGAGGAAGATAGCCATCTCGGTGACTTCATCGAGGATAAGACGGCTGTTATTCCTTTGGATGCCGCGATTCAGACGAACCTGCGTGAAGCCACGACCCGCGTTCTGGCATCCCTGACGCCTCGTGAAGAGCGTGTGCTTCGCATGCGTTTCGGCATCGGTATGAACACGGATCACACGCTTGAGGAAGTTGGGCAGCAGTTCAACGTGACCCGTGAGCGTATCCGTCAGATCGAGGCGAAGGCGCTTCGTAAGCTCAAGCATCCGAGCCGTAGCCGTAAGCTGCGGTCCTTCCTCGACGATAACTGATCGTTGGGGGTATGGTGCCGGACTGGCTCAGTCCAAAGGGGGCATCCACCCGGCTTGAGGTGGATGTCACTTTTCTGGAAACGCGTACGTCCTGCGCGTCTCCAGTGCTTCCGGATGGTTTGTCCCTTGAACGGGTTCTACCACCGGCTCTCACACTTTATCGCCAGCTCTACCGCGATGTCGGAGAAGACTATTGCTGGTGGATGCGGCGCCCGATGCCGGATGCGCAGCTCGCGGAAATCCTGCATGATCCCTCCGTCTATTTTATGGTACTTTGGGATGCTGCCGGAGTTGCTCTTGGGTTTTATGAACTGGATCTGAGAGATCATGGGGATGCCAATCTGGCTTATTTCGGTCTGGTGCCTGCTGCGATCGGTCGGCGGCTTGGGCCTGTTTTGCTGAATTGTGCGGTTTCTCAGGCGTTTGACGCAGGAAGCTGGCGGCTGCGGGTGAATACCTGTACCCTCGATCATCCGCGGGCTCTGACCAATTATCAAAAGGGCGGCTTTGTGATCCGGCATGTCGTGCAGGAAGTCTGGGATGTTCCGGATGAATATCTGCCGCCGAGACTGCGCCGACTCTGAGTTTATTCTTGATTTTCGAAGGTCTGCGTGATTAATGCAGCCTTTCCCTGCCGAGCGATGTGGCGTCGCGCCGGCTATACCCACGCTTTCCTCAAGATTGCACTGTCTCCGGCACGGGCTGGACCAGTTGGGTTGACCTCATCCGAAGGGAGTTTTCATGCCACTGTACGAAAGCGTGCTTATTGCACGTAACGATGTGTCCCAGGCACAGGTCGAAGGCCTGGTCGAGACCATTGAAGCCCTGCTGACCGAACATGGTGGTTCCATCCAGAAGCGCGAATTCTGGGGTCTCCGTTCGCTCGCATATCGCATCAAGAAGAACCGCAAGGGCCATTACGTCCTGCTCGGTATCGACTGCACCCCTGACACGCTGCGTGAACTCGAGCGTCAGCTCGGTCTGAACGAAGACGTGCTGCGCGTTCTGACGCTCCGCGTTGACGAGATCGACGAGACCCCGTCTCCGGTTCTGGCTCGCAAGAACGACGACCGTGGCGAGCGTGGCGGTTTCCGTGGCGGCTCCAAGCCGGCTGGCCGTTTCGAGAGCGGCCGTGGCGGCCCGCGTCGTGGCGGTGAAGACCGTGAAGAGTATCGTGCACGCGGCGAGCATGACGATGCTCGTGAGGCGGCTGGAGCGGAGTAAGAATCATGTCCGAGACAACCACCCCAGAAGTGAACCCGGCTACCCGTCGCACCGCAGTTGGTGCACGTCGCCCGTTCTACCGTCGTCGCAAGTCCTGCCCGTTCTCCGGCCCGAATGCGCCGAAGATCGACTACAAGGACGTGCGTCTGCTGAGCCGCTTCCTTTCCGAGCGCGGCAAGATCGTGCCGAGCCGCATCACGGCCGTTTCGGCCAAGAAGCAGCGTGAGCTGGCGCAGGCTATCAAGCGTGCCCGCTTCCTCGCCCTGCTCCCCTACGTCGTGAGCTGAGGAGAGCACCATGTCCCAGACCGCACTGATCCTGCTCCAGCGGGTTGAGCATCTCGGCCAGATGGGTGATCTTGTCCAGGTGAAGCCGGGTTACGCACGTAACTTCCTGCTTCCGCAGGGCAAGGCCATGCGTGCCACGGCTGCAAACCGCAAGCGTTTCGACACGGAACGTGCGCAGCTTGAAGCCCTGAACATCAAGAAGCGTGAAGAAGCCGAGCGTCTTGCCGAGCGTATGGACAGCCTCTCGGTTGTTATCATCCGCCAGGCCAGCGACAGCGGCAGCCTGTATGGTTCCGTCAGCACGCGCGACATCGCTGTTGCTGCTACGGATGCCGGCCTGACGGTTGCTCGTCAGCAGGTTATTCTGGCTCACCCGATCAAGGTCCTTGGCCTGACGGAAGCCCGCATCGTGCTGCACCCGGAAGTGTCCATTCCGCTGACAGTCAACGTTGCACGTTCTGCTGAAGAAGCTGAGCGCCAGGCCCGCGGCGAAGCCGTTGGCGTGGAAGAAGAGGATGAGAACATCCTCGGCGAACTGCAGGCAGAGAACGCAGCTGAAGAAGCTGCCGCCGAAGCCGCTGCTGCGGAAGAAGTCGAAGGCTGATTTCGCTGGCATAGCCAAAACAGAGAACCCGGCCGGGTATTCCCGCGCCGGGTTTTTTGTTGTCTGCTCTTCTGGTCAGGAAACTGACAGATGTGTCACGCTTTGTCGTGAGGCGCGTGAACAGGGGGAGGCAGGTGTGAAACCAATTCTCGATTTCGTTCTGAAGAAATTTATTCAGGTTGGAGTGCTGAGGGTCACGTTCAGTGACGGCACTGTTCATATTTACAGAGGCACCAAGCCCGGCCTTGAAGCAGGGCTTCATCTGAAAACGAAGCAGGCTGAGCGCTCTCTGGTCATCAATTCAGGCCTGGCGTTTGGCGAAGAATATATGGCGGGAGAACTCTCCCCTGAAGGATGTACGCTTGAGACCTTGATGAGGGTTTTGATGGCCAACATCATGGAGGGTGGCCACGTCTTTGAAGAAATCGAGGACCGACTCCGATATTTTGCGCGTCCCCTCAAGGGATTAAACTCCCTTAAAAAATCACGTCGCAATGTTGCGCATCATTATGATCTGAACGGTCGCCTTTACGACCTGTTTCTCGACAAGGACCGTCAATATTCCTGCGCTTACTTTGCGCATGACGATATGACCCTTGAAGAGGCACAGACTGCGAAGAAGCGGCACATTGCCTCCAAACTCAAACTGGATCGACCGGGGCTTGAGGTTCTGGATATCGGATGCGGATGGGGTGGGCTGGCCCTGACGCTGGCCAAGGATTATGGCGCCACTGTTGTGGGCATTACCCTCTCGAAAGAACAGCTGGAAGAGGCGCGCCGGCGGGTTGGGGAAGAGGGGCTTGAAGGGCAGGTTCGCTTCGAACTCATGGATTATCGAAACGTCCGGCATCAGTTTGATCGTGTTGTCTCGGTGGGGATGTTCGAGCATGTGGGCAAAGCCCAATTCGAGCGGTATTTCCGGGGGATTAAGGATTGCCTGAGGCCTGATGGTATTGCGTTGGTTCATTCCATCGGTCGAACGGACGGGCCCGGAACGACCAATGCATGGCTTCAGAAATATATTTTCCCAGGCGGATACTCTCCTGCTCTGAGCGAGACACTGGCGGCGGTTGAGCGGTCAGGGTTATGGGTGACGGACTGTGAAATCCTTCGTCTGCATTATGCCAAAACGATTGCTGAATGGCGGAAGCGATTTGATGCGAACCGTCAGAAAATCATAGACCTTTATGACGAGCGGTTCGTCCGGATGTTCGAGTTGTATCTAATTGGAAGTGAACTGGCGTTTCGCCTACAGGGGCACATGAATTTTCAGATACAGTTGACGCGATCGGTGGACGCTTTACCGCTCACACGGGATTACATGTACGAAACGGAGCATAAGGCGTCAGAGGTCTGAAGAGACCTCTCTTTTCGGTGTATAGCGAAAGCAGGATGGGTCATGGTCGTGTACCAGGCCCACGGCCTGCATCCATGCATAGACGATGACGGGCCCGACGAAACGAAAGCCACGAGACTTCAGTTCTTTTGAAATTTTCAAGGATAGCGGAGACTGGCTCAGGACCGTTCCACTGGGATTATGAAGCGGAGCGTCAGGAACCAGTTTCGAGATGAAATCCGCAAAATCTTCGCCATTGCCTCGCATGGCGAGATAGGCGCGGGCATTCCCGATGGTTGCTACAATTTTGGCACGAGCACGAATAATGCCTTCATCTTGCATCAGCCGATCAACATCGGCATCTGTAAACAGGGCAATTTTTTCCGGGTCAAAACCGGCAAAAGCACGTCGGAACCCTTCTCGACGACGCAGGACAATCAGCCAGGACAGGCCGGCCTGAAAGCTTTCCAGAACCAGAGTTTCCCACAGAAGGCGGCTGTCCCTGACAGGGACGCCCCATTCTTCGTCATGGTACTGACGAAGAAGCGGATCTGTCATAGCCCAGCGGCAACGTGGGTGGTCAGGACCGGGAACGGGCAAGGTGCAGTTCTGCAAGACGTGCGAATTCTGCGACCGAAAGGGTTTCGGCGCGTCGGGTTGGTTCGATCCCTGCTTCGGCCAGAAGAGCTTCTCCGCCAATGGACTTGAGGGAGGAGCGGAGCATTTTGCGGCGCTGTCCAAAAGCCGCTGCTGTCACCCGTTCCATGGCACGAAAGAGAGCCGGTTCCGGCTGTTCTGCATGAGGGATCAGGACAGCAACGGCAGAATGGACTTTTGGCGGCGGCGAGAAGGCTCCCGGGGGGATACGGAGGGCGACGGAGCAGGAGGCACACCATTGAGACAGCACGGCCAGCCGGCCATAGGCCGATGTGTCTGGGGCCGCGCAGATACGCTCGGCCACTTCCAGCTGAAACATCAGGGACAGACGTTCCCAGGATGCGGCCTGCTTTAGCCAGCCTACGAGCAGAGGTGTCGCGACGTTATAGGGCAGGTTGGCGATAATCTGACGCGGGGCAGGAGCAAGGCTTGCTGCATCTAGCTTCAGGGCATCCTGACGAACGACATGCAACCGGTCGGGATAATAGCCTGCCAGTTCGTCCAGCAGAGGCCAAGCTCGTTCGTCAATTTCGACGGCATCAACACGCGCTGCGGGACTTTCAAGCAGAGCGCGGGTCAGACCACCGGGTCCCGGGCCAATTTCCACAACACTGCGGCCCGTCAGATCTCCGCCGAGAGAAACAATCCGGGCGCAGATGCCCGGATCGAGAAGAAAGTGCTGACCGAGAGACTTTTTGGCATCCAGACCATGGGCCTGAATGGTGTCTTTAAGGGAAGGAAGGTTCACGTCAGTTCAGCGCCGGTTTTGCGGCAGGGCGGATGTCGATGATGGAACGGCGCTGCAGATCGCGCTGAAGCTGGCGGGACGCCTGTTCCACGCGTTCGTTCATGAGCTGATCGGCAATTTCGCCCGGTGTCTGCTGTGCCAGATTTTTCTGCTGACGGTCACAGACCATAAGCAAGGCAATTCCATCCATGGAAACCAGCGGGCGGCTGACTTTGTTGACGGGCAGCGGCTCGATAACCGAGCGCATCTGGGGAGCAAGGCGCTCCAGAACCTGGGTTCCTGGATTGCTGGGGCGCTTTTCCCCGAGAGACTTGTTCAGGGCTTCCAAGGCGTCACAGCTATGGATGGTCTGGATAGCCTGTGTTGCCTTCTGTAAGGAGGCCTGCTGCTGCGGCGTTGGATTCTGCGGGTTCAGAGGCGCATCGAATGGGAAGAACGCCTGTCGCAGTGCGACCAGTGTTCCCATCTGCTTTCCTACGACGCGTTTGGCCTGAACCGTGGCAATGACGAAACCGCCTGCAACCTGAATCGGGTTGGAGATGGCGCCGATTGGCATCTGACGTACGATGTTCACAACCTCTGGATCGAGATTGTCTTCCTGAACCCATCCCATAGAGCCGCCATCAAGCGCCGACTGTGCCTGGGAGAACTGAGCCGCCACAATGGGGAAGGGTGCGCCATTGCGAAGCTGGGTAATGATGGTGCGGGTAAAGGTGAGTTCGTTTTCGTCGTGGCGAGGGTCCGCCACAGGAACGAAAATTTCGCTCATCATGTACTGTGCCCGACCCTGTTCGGCCTGAAGCGCCTGTTCGCGCTGGGCAATCTGCGTTGCCGTGATGCGGCCGCCTTCGCCAAGCTGTTCACGCAGAACCTGCATCCAGCCGATCTGGACACGGATCTGGTCAATCAGGGTGGTCAGAGATACGCCATCAGAAGCAAGACGGTCACGCAGGGCATTTTTGGGCATGCCGTTGCGCTGTTCGATGTTGCTGATGGCTGCGGCAATCTGCTCTGGCTCGACATTGATGTGTCTCTTGAGCATTTCCTGCGTCTTGAGGCGCTCATCAATCAGCTGATGGATAATCTGTCCGCGCATGCGGTTCATGACGTCCGGGCTGACGGGCAGGCCGGTTGAGAGCACGAACAGTTTCGCGCGGTTATCCACATCACGCTGCGTCAGAACCTGGCCGTTGATGACGGCAAGGATCTGATCCTCCGGCGGTGGCTTTGCCGGAGCTGCTGCTTTCTGGGGCACATTTTTATGTGCTGGAGCGGGATGGGCCAAAGCGGCGGGCGCTGCGACAGAGAGAGCCAGCAGGGCAGCCAGGGCCGTAGGTGCGGTGCGTTGGGTCTTGGACATGCTCAGCCGTTGATTCCGAAGGTGCCGATCGTTTTGAACGTGAAGTTGAACATCACTGTGGTGTTCCGCTGCTCGCCGCCGATCCGTGTGTACTGTTTGATATACATGATATCCAGCCCGAAGCAGTCGTTGGAATAGCCAACATCCCCGCCATTTGCGACGAACTGTTTCCGGGAGAGACTGCGACGGAAGAAACCGGACGCATGATACTGACGCCAGTGCGTAGATACGCCGCCCGTAATTTCGTTCGTTTTTACGGTGTAAGGCGTGTTGACGCCATTCGTGCGGTAGTTCGTTGCATAGTAATAGTATGGGGTCACCGGAGCATAGATATAGCCCGCGGTGAACCGCAGGGCAGGGATGCCTGTACTCATCAGACCTTCGCCATAATCAAGCTGACGGGTCCAAGGATTGTAGCGCCCTCGTGCGGTGACATCGACATACTGGTTTGGAGAAATTCGCAGTCGACCGACCGGGTCAGACAGATGATGGTCTAGGCCAGAATAGGGGATACGGTTGTGGGTGACATGCTCCTGAAAGCTTTCGCCTACGAGCATATCGATCGTATGTCCGTTCCACACCCAGTTCTGGTGCACGCCAACATTGGCACGTAAGCCACCATCAAGACGGTCCGTGCCATTATAGCGGTTGAGTGAGAAGAGGGTCGTATCCGTGAATTCGTAGGTCAGGCTGTCTTCGTTCGGCATGTAGCTGTTGGAAGAGTTGCCTGTGTTGGGGGCTGCAATCGCCTGTACGATGGGCTCGAAGATCTGTGAACCACGCCCATGCGCGAAAGAACGCAGGAATGGCCAGTTCATCTTAACAGCAATTGTTGGCAGGACCTGCCCTGTAAACTTCGTGCCCTGGGCTGTGTAGTACAGGGGCTGCTGGTAGGACCGGGTGGCACGATAGATATTCGAATCCAAGCGTGCCGTGACCAGAAACTGTTGACCCCAACTGTTATGGAATGGACGGTCCCATTGCATCTGAAGCTGACCGCGTTGATCGGAGACGCCGTTCACACGATAAACGTCAAAATCTGTGGTGTTCAGGCTGAACCGACCACCGAGTGCGTCCGGTTGTCCCTGAAAAGCATAAGTAAATCGGGGAAGAACCCAGGGAAGATCCGAGTTCTGAATGACGCCCTGGTTCAGACCCTGATAAGCCTGCGCATCGACGCGCGCGTAAGACCCGATGCCATATCCTTCAAGGAAGATATTCGAGTTCAGCATTTCCGAGCCGTAGCCCGGAACGCGATAATCACGCATGTAGTTGGCGGATGTTGCGAGGTTGATGTTCGCACCTACCAGCCAGTTCTTGCTGAGGGAGGCCTCCCCCCGGCCAAAAATATATCCTTGAAGGCCGTATTCGCCTGAGGAGTTGACGTTGTTGCCAAAGGTATTGGTGTAACGGCTTTCCCGGTTGGTGTCGTAGGCGCCACCGGCTGTAATATCCAGCGTGCCGAAGTTGAAGCGGTTTCGATATTCGGCTGTAACTTCCGGCCCGGTTTTTGAGGAGACGAGCCCACGGACTGTCAGATCCTGATGCTCGTCGATCGCCCAGAAATAGGGGAGCGTAAAATAGGTGCCGAGATATCTGTCATGCGGGCTGATGCCAGCCATCAGAAAGCCGCTCTGGCGCTTTACGGACGGGTCACTCATGGAGAAGAACGGGAAGTAGAAGACGGGCAGCCCCAGCATTTTCAGCCAGGCATGATCAAATTCTATCCGCTTGTGCTGAGTGTCCTGTGTCGCGCCATAGGCCTGGAATTGCCAGAAAGGTGGTGCGTCCGGGCGTTTGGCGCAGATTTCACAGGCCGTATAGACGGCGTGTGACAGATCGTTGATGAGGCCGTTCGTGCGACGCATTCCGTTTCCGGCCAGCTTCGCATTGTCCTGCATTCTCATGTAGATGGATGTGCCAATTCCATCATGCATGCCATGGCTGAATTCCATATAGGTGGCATAGGTGGTGCTGCCATCCGGCTCCATGATGGCAACATGACCGGTTGCTGCCAGAACGCCTGTATTGCGATCATAGGTAATCTTGTCGGCACGAAGCGCATGATCGCCCTGCCAGATCCGGACGTTGCCTTCCCACGTGACAAGGCCATTTTTGGCATAGCTTTCGCTATCGGTAAGGTAGGTCAGGGGATCGCGTTCAGACGTAGGTTTCCCAATAACGATGATATGCGTGTTGTCGCGCTGCATCGTATTGGCAAACATGTCCTGCGGCGCCACGAGCGCTGTTCCCGTCAGGGCGGCGCTTGCAAGGGAAACGTACCTGCGAGCGCGTTTAGGGAGCCACCGGGGCACCGACATCAACCATCCTCCATGTGCAGCAGAAGCGCGACCGCAAGACAAAGCCCTGCGCCCGTAGGTGCCCATGCTGCAAGAACCGGCGGCAATGCACCGGATTCACCAAACTGTTCAGCCACTTTCGAGATGGTAAAAAGTGCAAAACCTGCAGCAATTCCCGATCCCAGCATCCGGGCTACCCCGCCGCGCCGTGTGGGGCGCATCGAAAACCCTGCGGATACCAATGCCATTGTACCAGCAAGGATGGGAAGAGCCAGAAGCGATTGGAAATGTAACCTGTGACGGATCGACGGGAAACCGGAGTGTTCCAGCAGGTGGATGAATCCCGGCAAAGTAAAGACAGAGAGCGTATCAGGAGAGGCAAAACTCTCTTGAATGCGGCTGACCGTCAGATCCGACGGGAGCGTCAGGGCACCAATTTTCTGAGGAAGATGATCGGGCTTCAGAACGGCCGAATCATTGAGGTGCCATTCCTGATTGGCCAGAATACCCAGCGGTGATTCAACGCGCACAATCAGACGGTCACGGTCATCCAGGCGGAAAATTGTAACGCCTGAAACTTCCAGAGTGCTTTTGTTCAGACGCACATTCTGGGCATGGAGAATGGCAACGCCGTATGGAACGAGCCCTTCATCGGCCTGCCGAAGCCATAATTCGCCGCCCTGCATCGTGAGGGGACCGCCGCCCGTTCGCAGGTAAGACTGATCCAGGAATTCTGCCTGCCGGTACATGGTGGACGACAGGGCGGAAATTCCCGTGGTTGTGAAAAGTCCGATCATCAGCGCGCAGGCCAGCGGACTGGCGAGGAACTGCCATGCGGAGATGCCGGCGGCACGGGCCACGATCAGTTCCGAAGACCGCGTCAGGCGCGAAAAGCAGACAATTCCGCCCAGTAGGATGCCAAAGGGCAGCACGTAGATAATGTAGTACGGGATGTGCAGCCCTGCGATTTCCAGAATGAGGCTGGTTGGGACGTCGGGGCGCGTTGCTGCACGGCGAAGCAGGTCGATGAAGTCGAACAGGGAGACGAGCCCGGTCAGGGCCAGCACCATGGCGAGCGTGTTCAGTGTAAAATGACGGGCAATATAGATTGCCAGCGTCGTGGAGAAACCGACCTCGGTTTCCTGAGGACGCAACGTATGGAGCAGCGTGGAGAACCAGCCGCGCCGACTGTAGAACATGCGCTTCATGAAGACTGCTTCGCCTGCTGGGATGTGCCAGTCCATTGTTCGGCAAATAGCAGCGCCGCGCAGATGAAGCTGGGAAGAAGGGCAGCCGCCCAGATGAGCGGAACAAGTGCGAGATTTCGGCCTGCAAGGTTCTGAAGCATCAGGGTGAGAGCCTGAAGGCCCACAACCGTCAGAATGGCTGTCAGGGGCCTGGTGATGTTGCCATGACGGGAAAACGCCCCACGCAGAACAGCCACAAGACCGATCATGGCGAAGGACAGGACGGTCAGGGGGGCTGTCAGACGGTGCCACCCCTCCACGGCGAACTTTCCACGATCCCGTTCCGAGACTTCGGCGGGATTGGGGTGGAAAAGTTCGTGGAGGGACATTTCCGCTGCATCCCGTTCCTCGTGATTGTTCTGATGGGATGAGGTGAGGTCAACGGTGTTTCGGCCGAAGGTCAGAACGTTCAGGCGGCCGGTATGGTGGTCAATTTCCTCGCGGGAGCCGTTATAAAGCACGACTCTGGGTTTATCGTTGACTGTGACGATGGTGCCTCGCTCGGCCAGAATGGTGGTATGGGCGTCCGGGTCACGGTCATCTTCCACCAGAACGCCGTGGAGGAGCCCGTTGGCATCCCGTGAGCGCACATAAACTGTCATGTCCCCCGAAACCTTTGTGAATACACCTTCCTGTAACAGGAAGGCGGCCATCTGATTGCGGATCTGGAATTCGTACCGGTGGAAGGCGTGGTACGATACGGGGGCCAGCCAGAGCGTCAGAACATAGCAGAGTGCGACGGATGTGACGCCACAGATCAGGCCCGGGCGCGCCAGTTCAAGTGGCGAAAGACCGGCTGCGCGCATGACAGTCAGTTCGCGGTCTCCGGACATGCGCTGATAGGTGAAGAGCACCACAAGAAAAGTGGTAATCGGTAGGATTACGGCCACGAAAGACGGCAACATTAGCGACGTCAACTGCAGGAAGACGCGCAGGGACAGTCCATGCTGAACAATCATCGAGACGAAATGCAGTGACTGCGTCAGCCAGATAAGCGCCACGGCACCGCCGGTCAGGGCGAGCAGAGCGATCAGAAGCTGTCGAAGGACATAACGATCGAGAAGGGGCAGCAGGTGTCGCACTGAAGTGCCGGGGGAAGAGGCCATGGCCCTTCGTGTATCCTTAGCCTGTGACGGGAGAAAGGCGAAAAAGCGGTATTTAGCGCAAGTAGATCGATCGATCGATCGGGGGAGGGTCTGTCAGGCTGTGATAAAGCTGGGTGGCAGCGACACCCAGCAATAACCCTGCACTCACCCCGAAGGCAATTGCTATGTAACGCCATGGTTGTTGTGCCTTGTTGGTCACCACTTCTGCCTGAAGGCTGTAAGCATCCCTCTGTGTGCGGCTCAGGTCGGCCTGAACAGTGCGGACTTTGATCTGCTGTGTCCTCAGTTCGCCTTCAAGGCGCGCAATGGTCTGCCGAAGTTGGGCTTCACGGGCGCTTGCCCCGGTGCGCATTGGGTCTGTCGCCAGACTGATGAAGAGGTTTTTGAGGGCGCCACCTGTCAGAGCGTTGCGTTGCGCGCGTGTTCGCAGGGCATCCAGTGCGTTCTGGGCGGAGCCGGACGACTCTTCCAGCACGAGTGCCAGAATGTCGGACAGCACCTTGATGTCTTTTGGGTCGAATGCCTCGCCCATATATCAGCCGAGAGAGGTGGAAGACGGTCGAGGCTCGGCGGCACGACGTAGCCGATCCCGGATGGCCAGACCGAGTCCGTGTCGTGGAATGGGCTGGGCCGCGATCCGTGTCAGCCCTCGTTTTGTTCCTTCTGCATCGAGAAAGCGCAGTCCTGCGAAAAGTCGGGCTGCTGCTTCTTCCAGATCTCCTGTCTCACTCAGGTTCCACGTCAGGCCTGCTCCCGGCAAGGCCGGCCCGAAAGCGAGCAGGGCTTCGTTCGGCTCGACCTCATAGGCATCCAGCCGAACGGGTAAGGACGGGGCATAATGGGAGGCCAGACGTCCGGGAGAGGCGGGGAGCGCTTCTGTAAAGTCATCAGGATGATGAATGCTACCGCACAGGGCTCTTAGTTCTTCCAGTGTGACTCCGCCTGGACGGAGCAGAACAGGCGTTTCCCGTGTGAGATCCAGAACGGTGCTTTCGACGCCGACCGAGCAGGGGCCGGAATCAAGAATGGCGTCAATCCGGCCATCAAGGGAGCGCAGGACATGCGAGGCCTCTGACGGGCTGACGGTGCCTGAGATGTTGGCCGATGGGGCTGCAATCGGGGCGCCGACTTCGCGCAGCAGCGCCAGAGCCGTCTTGCCGCGAGGAACGCGCAGGGCCAGCGTGTCCAGCCCGGCGGCAGCGAGGTCCGAAACCGTGGAGTTTGGAGACCGGGGAAGCACCATTGTGAGCGGGCCGGGCCAGAATTTTTCTGCCAGCGCATGGGCGATGTCTTTTGTCCGGCCCTGCAATTCGGCTTGGGCAAAGGCGCTTTCCGCATCGGCCAGGTGGCTGATGAGCGGATTGAAACGGGGCCGCCCCTTTGCCGCAAAAATACGGGCGACAGCGGTATTCGATGAGGCAAGAGCGCCAAGGCCATAAACGGTTTCGGTTCCGAAAGCGACGAGCTTGCCCGCTTTCAGGAGTTCAGCAGCGCGGCGGATGCCTTCAGGGTTGGCGGCCAGACGTTCGGTATGAAGGGTCTCGCTCACGAAGCGCCTCCCGTGCAGTAAAAAGATGAGTTCAGACGGCCGGGCTTGCCGTAACGAAGGGGCTGACCGTGTTCATCCAGAAGGCTTCCGCCAGCGGCTTCCAGAATGGCCTGTGGAGCGGCGGTATCCCATTCCATGGTGGGTCCGAAGCGGGGATAGAAATCCGCAGCACCTTCCGCAACGCGCATGAACTTCACGGATGAGGCCAGCTTGTCGATGGACGCGACTTTTCGGCCTGCAAGCCAGCGTTCCAGCAGTTCTGTGTTGCCATGATGACTGGACGCCAGAACGCGCAGGCCGTCTTTGGTCGGGACAGCTGTATGGATGGGGGTACTGACTGTCCCGTCAAAACGATGGGCACCAAGGCCCTGTCCGCCGCTGTAGATCAGTCCATAGCCGGGAAGAGCAACGACGCCGAGAACGGGTTTGTCGCCTCGCACGAGACCAATATTCACGGTGAAGTCTCGCCCGCCGGATGAGAAGCCGCGTGTGCCATCAAGAGGGTCGACCAGCCAGTAGGCTTTTCCAGCGTCAACTTCGATCCCAGCGGACATTTCCTCTTCACCGATGGCCGCAAGAGACGGACAGGCGGCTCGCAGGCCGCGCAGGATGTGCTCCTCCGAAGCGCGGTCAGCTTCCGTGACGACGGAAGCGTCTTTTTTGACTTCCGTGCGAAAGCCGCGGGCGCGGATCTCGTTGATGATGTCGGCGGCTTCCGAGGCAAGGCGGAAGGCTAGTGACAGCAGGGCGCGGTCATCATCAGGGGAGACCGTTTGAAGAGGAGCTGAGGTCATGCCTGCAAGGCTACTTCATGAAAGACGTTTCGTCATGTGTTGATGCGTCGTCTAATGCAGGCAGCCGTCTGCGGACGGTGCAGGGCCAGCGTCTGCCGAAAGAGGTAGGCCCGTGGCGGCCTTCAAAGCTGTATCGGAACTGCAGAATGTTCCCGGAACAGGAATTTTTTTGACAAAGTGAAAGTAGGAAGGCGTCCAGCCGGGTGTCCCGTCCGATGTCGTCAGGTTGTAGACGTAGATGACTGTCGGGCCTGCGAATGGAACCGGGTGCTCTCCGGGATCACGGATGGCTTCGAAGAGCAGGACTGACGGTTTTCCATTCAGTAACCCCTTGGCGAACTGAATGGTCGTCAAGGCATCTTCGCCCGTATGAGGCGCATCGCTTACATGGTCCTGTAACGACGCGTCGGAACTTTCGGGTCTGGCCTCAACGCCAATGATGCTTGTTTTCCCTTCGACAGTGTTGGTCAGAAGATACAGGTGGTAGCCTCATGCATTTCCATTGTCGCGCCATGTCTGGAACACGGAAAATGGTCCGTCTGGTCCCTTGAAACTGTTCAAGCCGTCATGCAGCGGCAAGGGGGTCAGTTGCTCCAGTTTCGGGGAGGCAGTCTGCACGCTACTGGCCAGGGCCGGTGCGCAAACCGTGAAAGCGCTTATCAGGAAAAGTGGGAGCGAATGGGCGGTGACGTAACGCATCCGGTGGAACATTGTTCTGGACCCTCTTGTGTGGAGGCACGCTGTTCCCGATAACGAAGGAACTGAAATGGTTCTGCCATGCAAAAGGTGTTTTATGCTCGATATTTCTTTCGGTTCGTTCCCTGCGCTGAATGACAGCGCGCCACAGGCTGTCGCGTTGATCTGTCATGGTAAAGGAACGTCTGATGACGCGACGTTCAAGGCGATTGATGAGGCGACAGCTGGCGCACTGGGGCGTGCTGTTTCGTTCAAGGGCTTCAAGGGTGATGCGGGGCAAACGCTTGTTCTGACAGCTCCTTCTGCCTCCCTGTCTCAGGTTGTGCTTGTTGGATGTGCGGCCAAGGATGGTTCGGCTGTGACGTCTGTTGCCGTTGAAAATGCTGGCGGTACGGCAGCCAAGGCTCTGGATGGTGTGGAAAATGCCGTTCTGGCTCTGACTGCGGATGTTGCCGGGTTTGCCGCAGAAGCTGCTTCGGGGGCACGTCTCTCCCGCTATGATTTTGATCTTTATCGCACGAAGAAATCTTCTGACCGTGCGTCCCTGAAAGCCTTGACGGTGGCAACGTCCGATGTGGCTGCTGCAGAAAGCCGCTGGGTGGCTCTGGATGCCGTGTCCCGTGGCGTGTTCCTGACGCGTGATCTGATCAGCGAGCCAGCCAATATTCTTTATCCCGAGACGTTCACCGCGCGTATCGAGGCGCTGCGTGAGATCGGTCTTGAGGTTGAAGTGCTTGATCAGGCAGCGATGCAGGAACTCGGGTTTGGTGCGTTGCTCGGTGTGGCGCAGGGCAGCGCCAATGCACCCCGCACGGTCATTGTTCGCCATAACGGCGGTGGGGACGAAGCGCCGCTGGCATTCATCGGCAAGGGTGTGACATTCGACAGCGGTGGTATTTCCATCAAACCAGCCGCTGGTATGGACGAAATGAAGACCGATATGGGCGGTGCGGCGACCGTTATCGGCCTGATGAGCGCGCTGGCCCGTCGTAAGGCACCGGTCAATGTTATTGGTGTTGTCGGGCTGGTCGAGAATATGGTGTCCGGTCGGGCGCAGCGTCCGGGCGATATTGTAAAGAGCTATAGTGGCCAGACCATTGAAGTTCTGAACACCGACGCTGAGGGCCGTCTGGTTCTGGCGGACGTGCTGGCCTACACGAAAGACCGTTTCAAGCCGAAGTTGATGGTGGATCTGGCCACGCTGACCGGTGCGATCGTGGTGAGCCTTGGCACGGAAAATGCGGGCCTGTTCAGCAATGATGATGCGCTTGCGTCTAGTCTGTTCGAGGCCGGAAAGCAGGTTGGCGAAGGTCTGTGGCGGATGCCGATGGGCGAGGCCTACAACCGTCAGATCGACTCTGATATTGCCGACATGAAGAACATCGGCGGCCGTCCGGGCAGTGCCATTCTGGCGGCAGAGTTCCTGAAGCGTTTCGTGGGTGATGCCACATGGGCGCATCTGGATATCGCGGGCACAACCTGGAAGACGATGGCGTCCCCGATCGCTCCGAAGGGTGCCACGGGTTTTGGTGTGCGTCTTCTGAACCAGTTCGTGCAGTCCCATGAGGCTCGTGCCTGAGAACGGGGGCCTGAGGGTGGATGTCGGATTTTACCATCTGACGCGGACGCCTCTTGAAGAGGCGTTGCCTGCGCTGTTGGGCAAGACGCTGGATATCGGGGAGCGGGCGCTTGTCCGCTGCCCTGATGCCACGTCTGTCACTGCGCTGGATACGGCACTTTGGGCGTCGCGTGATCCGGTCTGGTTGCCTCATGGAACGGCGAAGATGGGGCATGCTGCCCGGCAGCCGATCTGGCTGACTGAGGGGAATGACGTGCCGAATGGTGCGAAATTTCTGTTCCGTGTTAATGGAGCGGGAGACAACGATTTTTCCCCCTTCACAAGAATTTTTGATCTGTTTGACGGTCGTGATCCAGCGAGTGTCCAGCGGGCGCGTCAGCGTTGGGTCGCTTTGAAGGCTGTGGGTCATACGCTCGTGTACTGGCAGCAGCAGGAGCGGGGCTGGAAGAAATCCGGCTGACCTTTTGGCGGAACATCTCCCGCGCTCATGTCGTTGTGTGACTGAGTTCTTCCCGGGAGACGCCTTATGAAAACCGTTACGCTCCGCAACGGCGCCACCGTTCCAGCCCTTGGAATGGGGACATGGAATGTCGGAGACAGTGCAGATCGTCGCTCTTCGGAAATCGAAAGCCTGCGCAAAGGGCTGGAAGCCGGTCTGCGCGTGATTGATACCGCGGAAATGTATGGCAATGGCCGGTCTGAAAAGCTGGTCGGCGAGGCCATCGCGGATGTACGTGATGACGTCTATCTCGTCAGCAAGGTTCTGCCGTCCAATGCATCATATGACGGCGTGCGCCGGGCCTGTCGCCGCTCACTGGAGCGGCTAGAGACGGATTGGCTGGACATGTATCTGCTCCACTGGCGGGGAGGTACGCCGCTGGAAGAGACCATCCGGGCGTTTGAAGACCTTCAGGCTGACGGACTGATCCGGGGCTGGGGTGTTTCAAATTTCGATGTCGATGACATGGAAGAAATTGAAGACCTTTCAGGCTCCTGTCAGATCAACCAGATCCTCTACAGCTTGGAACATCGTGGCACTGAGTTTGATCTGCTGGATCATGATCTGAAGGCAGGCGTGGTCACGATGGCGTATTCGCCATTGGGGCAGGGTGGGGAATTGCTTCAGCATCCCGCACTCAAGGAGATTGCCGGACGACACGAGACCTCTGTCGGGCCCGCTGATCCGGCGCAGATTGCCTTGGCCTGGGTGATGCGGCGGGAGAATGTCATGGCTATTCCGAAGGCTGGATCTGCGAAGCATCTGCTTTCGAATGTTGCCAGTCTGGAGATTGTTCTGACGGAAGATGATCTGAAAGTTCTGGATCGTGCTTTTCCTCCGCCGCAACGCAAGGTATCTCTCGCCATGATCTGACGGGCATGATCTGATACGGCCCGTTTCCACTGCCGAAGCGGACCGTACCCTGTTCAATTTTTCGACCCTGTTTCATACCGATCCGGTCTCTCTGTGCCTCGCAGTATTGACTGTTCCTGCCGTTCTGAAAGCGGATCGGGACAGTGTGGCCGGGCGTGGCCGGATTGCGCTTCCGGCGGCGCTTGTTGCGATCCTTGCAACGTCAGGGCCGGCCATTGCCGTGGCTCTTGGCGTCTGGATAACGCAGGAACGTAGGGCCTGTCCGCTCTGGTGGGCGTTGCCAGCGCTGCTGTGTTCCGTTCTGCTTCCTGACAGTACCGTGGCCCTTCTGGCACTTTTCCCGGTGCTTTACTGGCCTGCGCTCAGTTCACGCGATGGGGCGCTGTTTCCGGCTCTCTCTGCCATTCTTGCCGTTTCGGTTCTCTGGCACGCTGGGGCCATCAATCCGATTGTCTGCATGGCAGGCCTCGGCGCGATGACGCTTCTTGTTTTGGGGCGTTGTGCGTTGTGGGGGGAAAGGCCTGGAGACCTTGGGCTGCTCCGTCCAGCCATTCTGGCAACGCTCATGATTGCCGCGCAGGATGAAGGATTGACGACGGGCGCCCGCATTGTCCTTGAAGCTCTGTTGCTGGATCTGACCCTTCTGGTTCTGTACGTTCCGGTGCTTCGTCTTCTTCCAGTGCTGGCTATTCTCAGGCTGCCTTTTCCGCCGTTGCCGGGATTTATCGTGCTGTGGCTTGGGATTCATGCCGCTCTTGGATTGGCTGCCGGTGTGCAGGGCTGGAGCGTGATCGGGGTGTTTGTTGCACTTCTGATCGGTCTGATTTCGTTGGTGGATGTTCTGACGGTTGGGCGTAGACCAGATTCTGGCGCGTTGCCTGTCGGCCCTGCCGGGGCGGTCGGTATCATTGCTCTGGCAACCATGCTGCTGCCTCTGATCGTGTTTGGCGTCTTCAGCCCGGTTCTTCATCATGTGGGGGGCGAATGGGTTTGGCCCTTCTGGTCTTTGGGGGGCGGAGACGGCGCGCATCTCAGGTTGCCAGCCATTGTCCTTCTTCTCGTCGCCATCTGGCTGTGGCTGGTCAAATCATGGCGGGTGGAGCGTGGGTTGGAAAAAGCCTTTGCAGGTCTGTTTTCCGGTCGGCTTCAGACTACGCAGGACGAAACTGGTCTGTTTGAAGAGCCAGCCGCTCTGCCGTGGGTTGTTCGTCGTCTGATTGTAGGTGGGCGGGGACGTTTCCGCGCCATGATGGCTCTGAAAGTCGGAAAAATGCCCGAGACACGGCGGATGGCTGTTGGACTGTGGCTTGTGCTGCTGGCTCTGGTGCTGGCCATTCTGGGGCTGACATCATGATGACGGCTGTCTTCCTTACTGTCGCCCAGACGCTTTTTCAGTGTGTCCTCCTGCTCCTGTTGACGTCGCTGATGGCTTGGATGCTGGAAGAACTACCGCGCTTGATCAACGGTGAAGCTGTGTCCGGGCCTGCTCGTCAGGTGCACAATGCCGGGCTTTTCTGGCGCACTGTATTTCGCCAGCCTTTGGCGCCCGGGTTGGCTCTCGTTCTCGCCGTGTCTTTGCTGAGCCTTGCGGTTCTGCCTGCTGTCACAACGGGAGGCGCCTTGATTTCGTTGGCGAACCCACTGCTTGTCGGCATTCTGCTTCTTGTTGGACGGCTGATGCTGGGACGTTCCTCCTTGCGGGATGAAGGACGGCGCGTTCTTCCTGCGGTGCTAGTCCTGTGTCTGACGGAAGCCCTGATTGCTCTGGCCGCTCCGGGGGCAGATGGTCTGGGAGGGCTTTGTGCCATGTTGCACATTGAGCCCGTACCGGGATTGGAGGGCGCGTTAGGGGCCTGTGCTCTGGCTTTGGCCATTTCATGTCCGCCGCTTCGTGACGACGATATGCTTTTACGTCTGGAAGGCATGAAGGACCGGGCGGCCCGAGATATGGCGCGACAGGTCGCTCAGGTTCTGAATTGTGCCTGGATTGTCCTGTTGGCTGATCTGGCGCTGCCCATATCCGTCGGATTGCGTGATGCAGGTCTTTCGGGATGGTTCGTGGGGCTGGCGGCCCTTCTGGCGCGTGTCTTACTTGTGGTGATGGTGCTTGTGGCATTGAGGCTGACAGCGCAGGAGCGCAGTGAACGGCTGACGGCACTGTTCGCAGGTGTAGCGCTTCTTCTGGCACTGGCTGGGAGGTTCGCGACATGATTGTCGGGTTTGGCGTTCTCCTTCTTCTGGCGCTGGCTGGCCTGGGCCGGGATGGACGGGGATTACCGCTGTACGGGTTGGTCTGTGCGTTTGCCGGGGCGACGGTCTGTGGCGGTCTTCTTGCGCTGCTGACGTCCGTTACGTTGGTCGGGCTGAATATTGGCGCCTGGATCTGGCTGCGACGTTTTGCACCTCACGCGCCGGATCGCGGCGCTGTATTGCCTGTCGTGGGGGCTCTTTTGCTGTTGCTAGCGCTGGGTCTCTCTGGAGCTAGTCTGGGACTTGCGCCTGTTCTTGGTGCCGGTGTTGTTCTGATCGGGCTTTGTGGCGCGGCGTTCGGGCCGTCTCTTGTGCAGTTTACGGGCCTTCTGGTGGCGGCTGACGGTCTGATCGTTATGGCGTGCATCCTGCAATCCTGGCCGTTGTTTGCCGCGGCTGTTGCGCTTTGGGGCGTTCTGGGTGCGCTGGGCGTGACGTTGCTGCCGCGTCTGGCCTGGCGCCGCGTGGAGGAAAACTGATGCATCCGCTTGCTCCGATCGGGACATTGTTTGCCGTCACGGTCTGGCCGCTTCTGGCGGCCTTTCTGCTCATGCTTACGCCCGCCAACCGTCAGGCCGCCAGCAGTCTGACATTCGCCATTGCCGGGGCGATCATGACGCCGATTGCGGTCTGGCTGATGCCAGGGGCAGATGCACTGGCGGCGGCATGTTCGTGTGCCGTGGCCGTTATGCCGCTGCTGCTACCCCCTGCAAGGGATAGAACTGGCCGTATACTGCCCTTTCTGGTGACAGGGTGCGCCCTGATGGCGCTGAATGTTCATTCGGCGTTCGCCGTGACGGTGCTGTGTGGGGCTGGGACTGTTCTGCTGGCGTGGCGGGAAGGACGCGGGGTGCAGAAGGCGGCGATCGTCTGGGACATGGCGCGGTCCCGTCTGGGAGGCGTCATTCTGGGCGTTCTGGGGGCGTCGCTGCTCTCCATGGAGCAGTCTCCGCTTGGGCCTGTTCTGCTGACGGTTGGTCTTTGCATGATGGCCGGTCTCGGGCCATCGCCCGTTCCGGAGCCTGAGGCTGCTCTATTGGATACGGGTTTGCGCTTTGCAGCAATCCTTCTGATGCTTCGGCTTGATCATCATGCGCTTGTTCATCTGCTGGTTCTGGTCGCGGGGTTCGGAACGCTCATCATGAAGATGGCCGTGCAGTCGAAAGGGCGAGGGCAGTTCCTGCCGGTTCTGGCGGCTCTCGGGGCGATTGCGGCAGCCGTCGGGGAAGGTAGCGCGATTGTGCTGCTGCTCATCACGTCACTGGGGCTGGCGGTCCTGGAACGGGAGGGAGATGCTGACCATTACCGATCTGTTGCCGATGGGATGGCGCCTTGGCCGGTCTTCTGCGCACTTCTGGCAATAGGCCGGTCTCTTGAACCGTTCCTTCTGGCTCTGATGATTGTGTGCCTGTTACCGGGATTGAGGCAAATTCGCTTTTCCACATTGATGCCGTCTGGTCTGGCATTGAAAGCCGAAATTGTGCCGGTGGTTGAGGCTGCCCTTCTCGCGATCGGGCTGTGCGGGCCTTTGCTGCTGACGTGGCATCCAACGCCGGGGTGGCAGCCATGAGCGACATGGGAAAGGTTATCCGAAGCGGGGAGCGTGTCGCGCTGTCTCATTATTCTCTGGATGCAGAGCAGTGGGAAGCCATGTTGGCTGCCCCGGGTGCGACATTGCCGCTTCTGTCCTGCTGGGCTGATGAACACCGTGTCTATGTTCTGCTGCTTAAAGGCGATTGCCCCCTGATGGCGAGCACGGCAGTAGAAGACCGTCGTTACCTTGCGCCGTCTTCCCGTTTCCCGGCGGCGGAATGGGGCGAGCGGGTGGCTTATGATCTCTGGGGTGTTGAGGCGATGGGGGCCTCCGGGGAGGGGCAGCCTGCATTGGATGAAGGAGTGTGGGAAGCTACGTGGCCACTCTCTTCCCGTCCCGGCCCGGGTGGTCAGGCGGCGCGTCCTGTTCCGGGGCGTACTGTTCTGCCTGCTGAAAAGTCGGGTCTGACGGGTCCGCTGGAGCTGTCCTTTGATGTCGTTCGGGGGCGAGTGCAAGCGGTGTCCGTCAATGCGGGGCTGGCGCATCGGGGTGTGCTGCACCGGATGATCGGCCTTACACCTGAGGAGGCTTTACCTTTGGTGTCGCGGATGACCGCCGGAGGATTTGTGGCGCATCCGGTCGCGTTCTGCCGGGCTGTGGCTCAGGCTCGCGGCTTGCAGCCCGGTCCAGGTGTTCGGGATTGCTGGATGATCCTGCTGGAAATCGAGCGGATGTCTGTTCACCTGTTTGATATGGCGCGAACGGCCAGAGCCGTGGATGCGGGGCTTTTGGCGACGCATTGCGAACATGCGCGTGAGGCGATTGCTTTCGCCTGTGCTGAACAGGGTGTGTCCCGCCGCCTGACGGATCTGGTGCGGTGTGATGGTTTTCGCGCAGGACTGGAAATCGTTCCGCTGGCACAGGCTGTTGTGAGTGCAATGCAGCCCCGCATGGCCCAACTCCGGGAACTGCAATCCGTTTTTGCGCCACGACTGAAGGGTCTTGCTGTTCTGACACCGACACAGGCGCGGGAATTTGCAGTAGGTGGACTGGTGGGGAGAGCCTCGGGGCGAAGTCTGGATGTGCGTCGTCGGGAAGCCGGGATGCGGCTGGATGCTTTGCGCTCGACAGGATCAAGTGAGGGTGATGGCGCGGCGAGAGATGCTTTGCGTCTGAACGAGATCCGCGACTCTCTGGCTTTGATTCAGCGTATTCTGGGCAGTATCGGCATGGATGATGACGAGCCCGCACCTGAGGCGACGCAGGAAGGTATTGGTGCTGCTGAAGGTGCCCGCGGCGATATCTGGTACTGGGTGAGGCTCAGGCACGGAAAGATCGAGGCCGTTCAGGCTCGTGATCCAGCGGTTTCGTTACTGTCTGTTCTCCCGGATATTTTGAAGGGAGAACTGCCGGAGGGTCTGCCTGCGGCTCTGAGGTCTCTGGCTCTGTCTCCCTCGGGAGTGGCGATGTGAGTGTGTTTCAGAAGACCGGACCGCTGAGTGTCCTTCATGCCTTTATGGATGCGTCCCGCTGGAGAGCCTCTGCGGACAAAGAGGCTTCCGTACACAATGACATGATCAGTCTGTATGTGCTGGAGACCGGTGGCTGCGAAGGCTGTGCCATGGAAGTGGAAAGTCTTTGTGGTTCTGCTTTTGCGCTGGATCGGTATGGGTTCAGGCGTGTGGCAGATCCGGCAGATGCAGACTGGCTGCTGGTGACGGGGGCTATGAGTCGGGCCTGCGTGCAAATGCTTGAGCGCGTCTGGAACGCCATGCCGCCGGGGAAAAGTCTGGTGGCTGTAGGCGCGTGTGCTGTCGATGGGGGTGTGTTCGGATCGGGTTATGCCACGATCGGGGGGCTCAGGGCTTTGACCCAGGTTCGCCGGTCTATTCCTGGTTGTCCGCCATCTCCGCAGGACATTCTTCTGGGTTTGCAGCGGCTGGCCGGGCGTTGAAACAGATCGGCTCCCGCACTCAGGTCTCCGGCTAAAAACAGAAATATTGATTTTTTGTGATGGGACAGCTTGCCCGCAGAGGCTTTCCCGTTCAAGCAGACGGGCGCATACAGTGCGTTAATCCGTTTCTGGTTCCCCGTTTCGGGGGCCGTTAAAACAGTACAGGGCATGAGATGGCTGACTATCGCCTTGGTATCGATCTTGGTGGAACGAAGATCGAGATTGCAGTTCTCAATCGCCAGGGCGATCTTGTCCTGCGTGAGCGAATTCCTAATCCGGGTGTCTATCCGGAAGCTATTCTTGCGATCCGTGACCTCGTAACGAGTGTGGACCATCGTCTGGGGGCTGTACCAAGCCACCGGGTCTCCGCCGGTCAGAGCACGTCCACGCTGGGCATTGGTATTCCGGGATCCATTTCTCCGGAAACGGGCCTGATCAAGAATGCCAATGCGACGTGGCTGAATGATCAGCCTTTCGGCATGGATCTGGAATCCGCTCTGGCCCGTCCGGTCCGCACCGAGAACGATGCGAACTGTTTCGCTCTTTCAGAAGCAGCAGATGGCGCGGCGAAGGGGGCTCAGACAGTATTCGGTATCATCGTCGGGACCGGCATGGGCGCAGGCATTGTGAATAATGGCCGCGTGATTGAAGGTCGCCATCACATTGCCGGTGAGTGGGGGCATCTTCCGCTTCCGTGGCCTTTGCCAGAAGACGGTGAACCACGCCCGTGCTTCTGTGGGAACAAGGGGTGCATGGAGCGCTACCTGTCCGGACCCGCTCTTGCTGCTGACTGGAAGGGCGAAGGAAACCGCAACACCGCTGGGATTGAAGAGGCTGCTGCGAACGGGGATCAGGCTGCGATTGCAGCGTTGAACCGTTACATGGAGCGTTTTGCCCGTGCGTGTTCGCTGGCGATCAACTTCCTTGATCCGGACGTTATTGTTCTAGGTGGTGGGATTTCGAACCTTGCGTCACTTTATGACCGCGTTCCGCCGCTGTTGAGCAAGCACGTTATTACGCCGGTTTGCACGACGCCGATCGTGAAGAACCTGCATGGTGACAGCTCTGGCGTTCGCGGCGCTGCATGGCTGTGGGATGTGACAGAGTAAAAACTTCTGGGAAGCCGGATTTTCCGGTTTGTCAGGCATTAAAAAAGCCGCCGGACATCCCGGCGGCTTTTTATGTTTCAGGCGGGCTCTTCGTCCACCGTTTCCGACATATCCTCGGCGGCTTTTCTCAGCCGGTGATAGGAACGGCGGGAAAACGGCAGAATGGCGACATAGAACAGACCTGCCGCAGCCAGTGCCCCCCAAGGATCAGCAACGAGAACAGCGGCATAGAGGCCGGTTCCCAGCATCAGGGGCAGTACATATCGGGCTGGAACCTTGAAGTTCTTGAAGGACCACACAGGAAGCGTGGACACAAGAAGAAGGGCCGTCAGGATAAGGCAGATGGCGGAAACGATCGGTTCACGTGCAAAAGCCGACAGTCCTTCGGCATGCATGCGGTCTGCTTCCAGCCCAAGAAAGACCGGGAACAGTACGATGCCTGCACCGGCAGGAGCGGGAACGCCCGTGAAGAAATTCGCGGAGTAGTCCGGCTTGTCGTCATCATCAAGGCTGGCATTGAAGCGTGCCAGACGCAGCGCCATGCAGACCGTGAACATGATGCACGGCACGAAAGCATAACGTCCGGCATCTTCCAGGCACCACATCAGCAGCACAAAAGAGGGGGCGACGCCAAAGCACACGAAATCCGACAGGCTGTCGAACTCTGCGCCGAACCGTGTGGTTCCGCGAAGGAGGCGCGCGATCCGGCCATCCAGTCCGTCGATGCAGGCTGCGATGAGAAGAGCGACCGCCGCATGGGCGAAACGATGCTCCAGTGCAAAGCGCATCCCGCTCAGCCCGGCGCAGAGGCCGAGCATGGTCAGGATGTTGGGAATCAGCCGGTTAAAGGACGGACCCCGCACGCGTGTGCGGGGAGTCCGTCCCATACGGCGGAGCCTGCGTCGGATGCGACGTCGGCGGGCAGGACGGGAGATATCCGCCGTTTCAGGAGTGGTCATGGAGGCGTTCTGGCTCAGAGCTTCGCCAGGACGGTTTCGCCCCCGATCATGGTCTGACCTTCGACGACAATCGGTTCAACACCTGGTGGCAGATACACGTCAGTACGGGAGCCGAACCGGATCAGACCGAAACGCTCGCCTGCTTCCAGATGGTCGCCTTCTTCAACGAAGCACAGGATACGACGGGCAATCAGGCCAGCAATCTGCACGACCCCGATATTGCGGCCGTCTGGAAGTGTCAGGCGGATTTCGTTGCGCTCGTTGTGTTCGGAAGCCTTGTCGAGGCTGGCGTTCAGGAACTTGCCTGCATGGTAGGCGATTTTCGTGACCTGACCGGCGGCTGGCATACGGTTGATGTGAACATCCAGCACGGACAGGAACGTCGAAACGCGCCAGACGGGTGTGCTGCCCATTTCCAGAGCGGGCGGTGGCGAAACCAGCGAAACGCCTGTCACGCGGCCATCGGCTGAGGCCAGAACCAGGTTCGCGCCCGGCGGGGGGGTGCGCTTCGGGTCGCGGAAGAAGTACAGGCAGAACGCGGAGAACGCGATGCCTGTCTTGCCGAGAAGGCGCGTGCAGCGCCATGGCGTCGCGCGACCGATGAGCCCGACGAGGGCGCCGGCGGCGAGGAAAGGAGTCGCGGCGCGATGCGGCGGCGACAGGACGAGCTTGAAGGACTGGATCAACGACATGGGACGCACTCTTACGGCACAGGGAGTTTGGGTCAAGAATTCGCCACAAAGAAGGCGTTTTTCAGGCAGGTTCCGCAACCTGTCTGGGAATGGCTACGCGGCTTTTTTCCTCCATGAGAGGCAGTCCTGCATAAATGTTTTTGCGGGCCAGCACGATATGGACGCCGGCGCAGGGAAACCGGGCTATTTTTCCAAGTCGTTCGGGGAGGGCTCCTGAAAGACCTGAAAGCAGGGCCGGTGGCGTCATGAGGGCGCCCGTATGCTGCTCGATGCGGAAAAGCCCCTGTTCAAGAAGTCGCGTGATCTGGCCTGTGCTGAAGGGCGTTCCATGCCCGAAAGGGGTTGCATTCGTATGGGCCCAGCATCCTGACCGGTTGGGGACAACGAGGATCAGGACGCCATCATCGGTCATGACTTTCCAGATGGACCGGAGGAAATCCGGTGCCGATCGGGTAAACTCCATGCCATGAATAACCATGATGGCTTCCATCGACAGATCATCGAAAGGCAGTCGTCCGCTATCAACCATGCAATCCTGAGCGATATGCGGGAAAGCATTCTGTGTCTGCGGATGCTGAAGGCGGGCTGAGACAGCGTAGGCTGCATGGGATGGGAGATAAGGGCCGGGATAACCGATGCCGAGAAGGCGGCGTGTTTGCAGATCCGGCACCAGTGCTTGCAACCTCTGGTTCAGAAGTGCCGCAGTGTGCGTGCCTGTCCGGCTTCCGTAGAAGGTCGCGGCATCTTCGGAACGGGTACGTGTCAGGCGCGTCAGCATGGTATGTATCTAATCAGCAAGCGAAGACCAAAGGAACCGTCATGTCACTCGATATTCAGTCTATCCCGGTTCTGTCAGACAATTATGTCTGGCTTCTGACGGCAGGGGATGGGGCGCGCGCTGTCGTGGACCCGGGAGAGGTCGGACCGGTCATGGATGCTCTGGGTGAGGGGCGACTGGATCTGATTTTGCTGACGCATCATCACGCGGATCATACGGGTGGTGTTGACGCTTTGCGGGACCGATACAGGGCGAAGGTCTTCGGTCCATCACAGAAGCCGGAATGGCTGCCTCGACTGGATCGTGGTCTAGAAGATGGAGACACGTTTTTCATTGGCGACGTGGCCGTAGAGGTTCTGCTGACGCCGGGCCATGCTGTGGGGCATCTGTCCTATGTTGTTCCGGAAGTGCCAGCGCTTTTCTGTGGAGATGTTCTTTTCAGCGCTGGCTGTGGGCGTCTACTGGAAGGAACGGCGGAAGAGCTGTTCCGGAGTCTGCATCGTTATGATGCTTTTCCAGAGGACACGCTGGTCTGCGCTGGGCACGAATACACGCGCTCCAACATTGCTTTCGCGCTGCATGTTGATCCGGACAATGCAGCGCTCAGGGTGCGGGCAGCCGAAGTCGAAACGCTTCTGGAAGCAGGACGCCCGACATTGCCGGTGTCTCTTGGTACCGAACGGGCGACAAATCCGTTTCTGAGAGCACCAGATGTGGCGCGCTTTGCGGAACTGAGACGTCAGAAAGATACGTTCTGACGGTAACAAAAAACCCCGCCTTTGTAAGGCGGGGTTTTTTGTTCCGGGGCAGGTCAGTGATGACCGCCGAAAATGATTTTCTTGAGGAGTTCGGCTCCCACGCCAACGACGAGAACGCCGCTGGCCCAGAAAAGAACGAACCACCCGACCCGTTTCATCCAGGCGACGGGGCCTGTTTTCTGATCGGGTTTTCCGTACTCGATTCTCATGGTCCGAACTCCCGGAAAATCAGTGGTAGTGATGCTCTGCTGTCACTTTTCCGCGGAACACGTAATAGGAATAGATCGTGTATCCGAGAATGACCGGCAGCAGGAACATGGCGCCAAACAGGACGAAAGCCTGACTGCTCGGCGGGGAAGAAGCCTGCCAGATGGTGATGGTCGGCGGTACGATGTACGGCCAGACATTGATCCCCAGTCCGGAGAAGCACAGGAAGAACAGACCGAGCGTCGAGATGAACGGCAGCAGGTGCGACTTGCGGTTACGCAGGCCCAGGAACAGTGCCCCGGCAACAGCTACGACAGCCACCGGAACCGGCAGAACCAGAGCAAGCTGCGGCCATTCGAGCCAGTGTTGCATGTAGGTCGTGTGAAGCTGCGGCGTCCAGACGGACACAGCCACGATCGTCAGCAACATCAGGCCTGCGAGCGTGTAGGAAACGCGACGCATTGTGTCTTGAAGTTCGCCCTCACAGCGCCAGATCAGCCATGTGGAGCCTAGAAGCGCATAGCCGATGGTCACGGCAGCACCACAGAACAGGGCAAACGGCGTGACCCAGTCGAGGGATGTGCCAACGAAGACGTTGTTCTGGACCGGGATGCCCTGAACGAGCGTGCCAAGGATGACACCCTGCATGAACGCCGCGACGATGGAGCCACCGCAGAACGATGCGTCCCAGAAAAGCTGTGACCGTGCGGACTTCATCTTGAAGCGGAACTCGAAAGAGACGCCGCGCAGGATGAGAGCCAGCAGCATGAACAGGATCGGCAGGTACAGCGCGGGAAGGATCGTGCCGTAAGCGACCGGGAAGACGCCGTAGAGTGCGGCGCCCCCAAAGATCATCCAGGTTTCGTTGCCGTCCCAGACAGGAGCGACCGTGTTGACCATGACGTTGCGGTGATCGTGATCGCGTTCCTTGAGGAACAGGACGCCGATGCCAAGGTCAAAGCCGTCAAGGATGACGTAGAGGAAGATGGCAGAGGCCGCGAGAACGGCCCAGACCACGGGAAGCCAGAAGGCGGCGGATTCGGTCATGATCGCTTACTCCGCCAGACCAGCATTGTGGGGATGGTGAGACACCTGCGTCGTACCGGCAGACATGTGCGGCTCGTGCTCGGACGGACCCTCTTCACCCGAATGAGGCTCCTGGGCAAAGCTGCGCAGCAGGATCGTGATACCGCCTGTGAAAACGATGAAGTACACGATCACGAAGGCGATCATGGACGTTGCCATGCTCGGCAGGGCGATTTCTGACACACTGTCAGATGTCTTGAGCAGACCGTAAACAGTGTATGGCTGACGACCCACTTCCGTCGTGATCCAGCCGCAGAGCAGAGCGATGAAGCCCGCCGGAGACATCCAGAGCGCCACGCGATGCAGCAGAGCGTTGTCGTACAGGCTGCCCTTCCAGCGCAGGAACAGGGACCACAGGCCCACCAGAACCATGAGCGAACCAAGCGCGATCATGATGCGGAAGGAGAAGAACAGCAGGGGCGAGTACGGGCGCAGATCCTTCGGATAGTCCTTCAGGCCCGGCACCTTGCCATCAAGGCTGTGCGTCAGGATCAGGGAGCCGAGGAGCGGGATCTGGACCTTGTAGTGCGTCGTCTCGTTTTCCATGTCCGGAATACCGAACAGGATTTCCGGCGCGCGACCTTCGGACTCCCAGTCACCTTCCATCGCGGCGATCTTGGCAGGCTGGTATTCCAGTGTGTTCAGACCCTGCGTGTCACCGGCCAGAAACTGAACCGGGGCAACGATCGCGGCCATCCACATAGCCATGGAGAACATCAGGCGGACCTGTTCGGACGCCTGACGGTCTTCACGACGTGCCTTCAGCAGATGCCAGCCAGCGACGCCAGCCACGATGAACGCGACGGACAGGAAGGCTGCCAGTCCCATATGCACGAGGCGGAACGGGAAGGACGGGTTGAAGATGATCTGCCACCAGTTGCCCGGCAGGAAACGCCCCGTAGCTTCATCAATGATGTAGCCCTGTGGCGTCTGCATCCAGGAGTTGGAGGCGAGAATCCACGTCATGGAAATCAGCGTGCCGATCGAGACCATGCAGGTTGCACCGAAATGCAGTCCTTTGCCCACGCGGTTCAGGCCAAACATCATGACGCCGAGGAACCCGGCTTCAAGGAAGAAGGCCGTCATCACTTCATAGGCCAGCATCGGGCCAAGAATGGGGCCAGCCTTCTGCGAGAACTGGGACCAGTTGGTGCCAAACTCGTAGGACATGACCAGACCGGAAACCACACCCATCGCGAAGACGACGGAGAAGATTTTCAACCAGTATTTGAAGAGGTCCAGGTAAGCGCTGCGTCCGGTCTTGAGCCAGAGGCCTTCAAGAACGGCAAGATAGGCAGCGAGCCCGATCGAGAATGCCGGGAACACGATGTGAAACCCGACTGTGAACGCGAACTGGAAGCGCGCAAGAAATAAAGCCGACAGGCCGAACATTGCGATGGTGCCTTCTGCTTGGACGGCGGATCGCAGAACCAGCCCGGAAGGAGCCGTCAGCTACGCTCGCGCCTTAGAAGTCAGGAAAAGAGCGAAGATCATGCGCACCGCACTGCACACATGACCCGGACCTGAACCTTGAAAGCCGTAGCACGACAAAAGTTTTTGCCTGCGCCACGATTTTGACAAAGATCAAGACATTCCCCGCGTCTACTCTCGCGAATGTGATACGTCAATTTTTTGTGTGGAGATATTTTTCAGAAGTGTTTCCAGAGGCATCGGAAAATGTCCGTTGACGACCGGTATATCTAGGCTCACCGACTGGTTATTCCTGAGGATGTCCGGTGACTGGTTGTGAAGAGTGCGCTCCAGAATGATTTGAAGGTCAGGGGCGAGAGCCGTTCGGACGGGAACTGTATTCAAAAGCTGCTCTGCCGCCTCATGCCAGTTCAGCAGCGTAAGTGTGAGATGACCGGTAGCGGCTGGCAGATCAAGCGCTCCTGAAAAAGACAGGCGATTGTCGTCTCCGAATGAAAATGTCGCTGTTTGCAGGAGAAGACGGTCATATCCCTCAAGAGAGAAGAAAGAAGCTGTGTCTTTCCGTGTTGAGGATGTCAGAGCTGCTATGAAGCGGACGCCTCTTGCAGAAAGCTGAAGGGACGGGAGGGCTGGCGAATGGAGGGATCGGGCGGAGAGTTCAAGGCCCAGACGCGTTGTCCCGTAAGCGGCGTGCGGGACTGCGAGCAGGCGTCCGCTTACTTCGGTCAGGGACGCGGATTGATCCAGTCCTTCTGTCGTCAAGGCAAGCTCTGCCGAAGGCGCCTTGAACGTCGTGTTTTGATCTTTTGAGAACCGCAGATGCAGATCCTGCGACAGGACTGTGGCCTGAGCGGTCAGAGAGAGGAAACGTGCTGCATTTCTGCCAGACAGGAAGACAGGCAGGTCTGTACGCATCAGATCCAGCCATGATCCTCCCGCTCGGAGGGTTGTTCCGCTCCATCCTGCGTCAAAGGGGGCTGCAACAGTCTGCTCGTGGCGCAGGCGTGGGGAAGACAGGGTAACCCATGCGCCAAATGGCCATCCACCAGATGAGGTCCGTTCGACCGTGGTGGTCCATCCTGCTGTCTGAAGGGCCATGCGACAGGTGGCAATTTCTCTTTCGATCATACGCGTTGTACGCCACCACAGAAGGGTGTCCGCGCAGAGAAGGACTGTCACGAGACAGGCAATGACAAGTCCTGGTTTGAGGTAACGGGCAGTATTGAGAGAAAGCTTCACTGAGCCTGTCTTTATGAAGACGGATGTAAATCCTGTTTCTGGCAGGTCTATTTTATCCCCAAAAAAGGATTGAGGGAAAAAACAGTCACGCGAAAAATGGCGGGGCGTCAATATGACAGAAAAAAGGCAGAGATTCGGTGGCGAAATTCCAAGAAAATCCCGGAAAAAAGCGATTTTCGGGAAAGCCTTGGAAACTGGAAAGTTTCTTCCTTATTCCTGCCGCGTAAAGGTATGAAATATCATCATCTCTCAAGGGAAGCCGAAGCGTTTCTCATTCCACAGAGTTATCCACAGGATCTCGTGGCAATGCGTGAGTTGCGCACAGTTCGTCCCATGCATTTTCCAGCGCCCCGGTGAAGGCGCCGCGCCCTTGCGTCGTGGGGAGCGGTTTGCCAATGGCGACCTTCAGAATGCCCGGTCTTTTGTGCCAGGGGGAGCGGTCCCAGAAGAGGCCGGAATTGGTGGCGACCGGGACGACAGGGACACTGGCTTGTCGGGCGAGAGCTATGATCCCGGGCTGAATGGACTGCCGTTCTCCGGGGAGGGTTCTGGTCCCTTCGGGGAAGATGATAATCTGGCGGTTCGCTGCATGAGCGTCTGCGCTGTCTTTCATCATGGCCCGAAGGGCTTTGGAGCCGTCGCTGCGCTTGACCGGTATCATGCCTGCAAGGATGAGCATGGGGCCGACGAGAGGAATGCGTGTGAGTTCCTGTTTGATGATGTAGGTCGGCAGAGGCACCAAATTCATCCAGACAAACCCGTCGAAAAAGGACTGGTGTTGCGATGCGATCAGGCATGGGCCTGAGGGAATGTTTTCCTGGCCCGTGATGGCGATGCGAACAGAGCAGAGGTGTGAGAAGCCAAACAGAACCGCTCTGGACCAGAGCTTGGCGTAGCTCAGGGCCAGATCCTTTCGGCCTAGCGCGCGTATCGGCAGGGCGCCAAGCCCCATGATCAGCGTAAGGAGCAGGAAATACAGATTGAACAGCAGGCCACGGAATATGCTCATGATGCTGTCTGCTCACCAGAAAATGGCCCGTTAGACAAGGGCAATCAGTGTGTGGTCAGGCCCGCTTTTCCATCAGGAAGCCCTGTGAGGTTGCCAAGTTCGGCTCCAAGAAGCTTGAGATATTCGCGAACAAGAAGATGCAGGGTCTGGCGCGTTAAAGGGGCTTCCAGTGCGGGAGGCAGAACGGGATATGGCACCAGATCCAGTTCCGGTGCTGTACGATGCAGTTCCACGATGGCGCGCCGGATATGATACCCGGCCGTGACGACAAGCAGGCTGTGCAGCTTGTGTTCCCGCGCCCATGTGGTGATTTCATACGCATTGCCGATGGTGCTGACGGCGCGGCGCCCCAGCGTGATGCGGGCGATCATGTCTTCTGACAGGGACTGTCTTTGCAGTTTTGCCAATTGGTCGAGCGTGACATGTGGCCCGACCCCCGAAATAAGAAGGAGCTGGCCGTACCCGCCCTTGAGAAGGGTCATGGACGTGTCGATCCGTGACTGTCCGCCTGTGAGAGTGACGATTCCGTCGCAGACCGTTGCGACCTGGGGAGGCTGTCTGGAGTCATGGATGAACCACGCCAGACCAAGGGTCCATATCAGAGCGGTCAGCAGCAGGATGGAGGCGGCGGCTCTCAAGGCAGTCGTCTCAGCCAGACGAGAACCACACCCTGTGCCGTGAGCCAGCCAAGGCAGGCCGCAATGAAGGGCAGTGCTCCCAGTTCTTTCAAAAGAGACGACGGAAGGATGCGCAGAGTGGTCCACCAACCATCAAGCGTCGTTGGAAAAGCCGTTGGAAGTGCGGATTGATGCGCGAAAGGTGAAAGTGTCGTTGCAAGGGAGGTTGTGAGCGGCGTGAGCAGGACCAGTCCTGCGATGCCACCAAGGAAGCTGAGGAGCGCAGCGCGACCTGCGATATGGCTCGAAATAGTGAGGTCGGCGGCGCCGAGGGCATGCACAATCTCCACCGCACGCTTCTGCGCAGCCACGGAACGTCGAACGGTCATGCCGATCGAGAGGGCGGCGATGGCTGCAATCAGGGTCACAGCCAGCCATGCGCAACCGGTCAGGCTTGTGCCGAGGCGCTCGAGTCTCTGTCCCCATTGAAGGTCTTCCTGAAGAACGGCTTCCGGGAGTGTATCGTGGACTGTCGTGGTCAGGTCGGTTCCAGGAGTGTGAGCGACAATCAGGACTTCAGGAAGAGAAAGGCCCGGCAGGCCTTTGTGAGAACCTACGGGTTGCCCGAGCCACGGAGAAAGAAGCTCCTGTACCTTGTCGGTCGAGAGTTTCTGGATGTTCGTGACACCGTTCATTGCTTTCAGAGCTTGGATAAGTGCGTTCGTTCGGTCCGACGCATTCGGGATATCCGTCGGGATTTCGATGGTTGCTGCACTATGAGCAGCCCGGGACCACCCTTCGGCCAAGGCCTGAATACCCGTCAATCCGGCAAGGGCCAGTCCTGCCAGAAGGGTCATGAGGGCAACGAGAAGGGGCAGGCTGCCGGAGCGCAGGCCGGGAGAGACGCGGCGGCTCATGGCTTGACAGCCTGTGGATCAAGCGTGCCGTCGCGAAGCATGATGGACGGTGCAGGGGCTTCTCGCACCAGTCCTTCATTATGGGTGGCAACGATAACGGTGGTTCCGAGATCAATCAGTTCCTGAAAGGTGGAGAGAAGACGTCTGGCCTGAGACTCTTCAAGGGCGTTGGTGGGTTCGTCTGCGAGAAGAATATCTGGGCGTCCGATCAGGGCGCGGGCGATGGCAACGCGCTGCTGTTCTCCGCCTGAGAGAATGGTAGGGCGGGAGTGTGCGTGGGCGGCAACATCCAGCCATTCCAGAACGGAGAAAACTTCCTGCCGGATATCGCGCTCTGACCGGCCTCGTAACCGAAGCGGGAGGGCAACATTGTCAAAAACGGTCCATTCCCCGATCAGACGATAATCCTGCGGTACAAATCCGATGCGCCGCCTCAGATTTCTTAAAGCCCCCCGGCTGGCGTTGGTGATGGATGTTCCCAGAATATCCATCTGGCCAGACGCAGGGCGTGCACCAAGGGTCAGAAGGCGGAGCAGGCTGGATTTGCCGGCGCCCGATGGCCCAAGCAGCCAGCGGAATTCACCCTGCGGAATGTTCAGCGTCATGCTGTGCAGAACGGGTTGCCCAACGCCAGCAGGTTTCAGAGACACATCGCGCAGCCGGATCATGAATGGGCAATCAAAGGTGTTGCGGGTACATTAACCATTTATTAACGGTAACCCCTTCATATGGGCAAGCCAGTTCAGATCAGGCTGATATCGGTAGAGCCTGATTGTTGAAGGATACTGTGATGCGTCTCGAATGTCCCCACTGTCATGCGGTTTTTGAAGTGCCTGAGGCACTTTTGGACCATGCACGCCGGTTGCGCTGTGCAAATTGTGGGGAAAGCTGGGAGATAATGTCTTCCGAGCCTGAATTGCCGGGGGCTGAAGGGGGCGATCAGGGTGTGGAGCAACCAGTTGCCCCAGAGGTGGGGTCGGATGAGCTGCAGGATAACGAAGCGGTTTCTCTGAAGCCTCAGTCAGTTGGGGTGTGTAGTCTGGCTGCAAGAGAAATCGAGCGTCGGCAGGCTGTGCTGCATTCCCGTTCATCCGTTGGCGCGCCAGCTGGATCAGAACCCATGGCTCGAAAAATGATTGGCAGTACAGGGCGCTGGCTGGCCGCATGGGGTGTCAGCCTTGCCATGGTCGGGGGTGGTGCCGTTGCCGCATGGCACTTGAAAGCGGGGGAATTGGTTCACCTGTGGCCAGGTGTTGGCCATTTTGTTTCCCCCTGAGCTTTCTCACATGTTGCGGGCAGCCAGTGCAGAAAGCGTAGCTCCGATAGCGGCGAGGCCCATAAGCAGGAAGCCGTCGAACATCAGCGAACCCGGCGTCAGCAGGTGGCTTCCGATCTGAAGATGCGTCGGTAGCGTACCGGCGACGTGATTCATGATGTCCTTGGCCTGCGGGTCGGCGCTGGCAGCGCTGGTCGTGATGGCGCTGACGATATGGGGCAGGATATACCAGCCCAGACCCAGGATCAGCAGCAGTGGAGCCAGCAGTTCGGCCACCTGCTGGGCGAAGTAGAAGACGAAATAGCACACGGACCAGATGCCCGTCCGGATCAGGGCCCCGGTTGAAAGAGGACCACTTTCCCCGCTACGGGTGTTGAGCAGGCGATCCGTAATGTTGCGGGAGGGCTGAATGTCCATAGATACGGCTTCCACTGGTCCGGTAACGGGAGTTAGTCTTCGCCCCTTGGAAATCGGACGAACATCAGCTTCGGACTAGCTGCAAGAGGCCGTCAATGCAAACATTCCGTCACCGTCATGCTGCCTTCTGATCTCAAAACTTCGTCTGGAGTGACGGAGACGGCGCGCGTTCTGCTCGTGGAGCCGGATGACACCCATGCCCAGCGGATCTGGCGTGTTCTGCTGAAAGAAGGTTTTGCCGTTACCTGTCTGGGGAGTGGCGAGGCCGCGCTGGGCATGGTCGAAGACCTGATGCCCGATCTTGTGGTCGTCTGCTCAGAATTGCCGGGCATGACGGGCGGCCAGCTTGCGCGGCGTCTGCGGCTGGATGCGTTGACCCGGACCATTCCCATTCTGATGCTAACGGAAGACGCGTCTCCGGGCGTGGAGCGTGAAGGACTGGAGAGCGGGGCCGATGCCTATATTTCCAAATCCGCGCATCCTGATCTCCTGGTGCTGCGCATGCGAGCACTTTTGCGGGAGGGGCCGGAGCTTCTTCAGGTAGACGAAGCCTCCCGCCTGCGACGGGCCAGAATCGTGATCGTCAATTCTCCCCGCGATGAGGAAGAAGACGAAGAGATTTCCGACGATGCGCCTGAGACTACGCTGGGCGAACTGCTCTGGCGCGATGGTCATACGGTTACGTCCATCGAGCGGTCTGATGATCTGATTGAAGGTGGCTGGTTGCGGGGCGCGGATGGGCCTGACTGTCTGGTCCTGGAGCTGGGAAGCGGCGAAGAGGATCTGAAGTTCTGCTGGCTGCTCGATGCCCGTCGGCAGGCCGTGCTTGAGGCGGGCGGTATTCCGTTCCGGACGTTGGGCATTGTCGAGGCATCGCGATTCAGACGGCAGTCTTCCGGCGAGTTCTTTGAAGCGGGCATTGATGATCTGGTGCCCAGCGATATTGCCATCGAAGCCCTGGCGATGCGGATCAGGACGCTGGCCCAGCGGCGTATGGCGCAGGATGAATTTCGCCAGCAGGAAATCGAACGTCAGCAGAATGCCCTGACGCTTGAGGCTGCAAGAGCCAAAGCTGAAATGGCCGAGGCACTGGCGCAGGCCAACATGGAACTGGCCCGGACGAATGAGCAGCTCATTCAGGCCCAGTCCAAACTCGTTCAGACCGCCAAGATGGCGTCTTTGGGTGAGTTGGTGGCGGGCATCGCGCATGAGATCAACAATCCGCTGGCGTTTACGATCGCTCATGCGGACACGGTTGAGCGTACCCTGAAACGCCTTCAGACGATGGGTGGCCCTGAAGAGGGGGCTCCTCTCATGCAGAAGGGAATTTCGCGCCTGGAGTCCATGAAGCTGGGTCTCCAGCGTATCCAGAACCTTGTCCTGAGCCTAAGGCGCTTTTCGAGGCTGGATGAGAGTTCATTTCAGACAGTCAATGTTCCCGAAGCTCTGGAAACGGCTTTGGCCCTGTTGGGACATAAGCTGGGACCAGATATTATTATTGAGAAGGACCTTCAGGCACCGGCGCATCTGGTCTGTCAGCCTGCATTTTTGAATCAGGTCGTCATGAACATCATCTCCAATGCTGCCGATGCTCTGGCGGACATGTCTCCGGAAGGCGGTCCGGTGGAGGGGCGAATTGTCATTACGTCACGGCTGGAGAATGGTCGGTATGACATGACGATCAGCGATGACGGGCCGGGTCTGCCGTTTGAATTGAGAAACCGTGTCTTCGATCCGTTTTTTACAACGAAGCCTGTTGGCACCGGAACGGGATTGGGGCTGGCGATTGCCTATAGCGTCATGGAAGCCCACGACGGAACCATCGAAATCACGGATGCCAATCTGCCGGATGGCCGAGGAGTGGGAGCTTGCTTCCGGCTCAGCCTGCCCGTGACAATGACAGAAGAGGGGCCAGTTGCGACTGGTCGTCCCGTATGAGTGTATGGAGTGCAAAGGGGCCAAGTCGTCCCCGGATTCTTCTGGTGGATGATGAGGAGGAAATCCTTGTCGCGCTTGAGGACCTGCTGGAAGACCAGTACGAAATCCTCGCCACGACGGACCCGTTCAGGGCGCTGGATCTTCTGCGCGCGCATCCGGATGTCACAACGATTATTTCCGATCAGCGGATGCCGGGCCTGACGGGCGATCAGCTTCTGATGAAAGCCCGCGCGTTTTCCGATGCGCGCAGTATTCTTCTTACGGGGTATGCGGATCTGGATGCCGTGGTCTCGGCGCTCAATCTGGGGCAGGTGCAGGCCTATGTGCATAAGCCCTGGGATTCGGATGCGCTGAGGTCTCTGGTCGGGGAAGTTACGCAGCATTGCGTGGCCCAGCGTGCCTTGCAGACGGAACAGGCGCTGTTGCGCGGGTTGATGGATGCGTTGCCCATCGGACTGGTTTTTTCGGATGCGCAGGGGCGATGCATCCGGAGTAATATTCTGGACGAAACGGTTCAGAATGTTGGCGATGAACTCCTGCATTTTCCTGAAACGCTGCGCGAAGACGTCCGGCAGATGCGGGAAGACGTTCGGCAGAGCGGTCAGGAAGAGCGGTTGATCGCGGAAAGCGTTCCCGACGAAGAAAGTGGGACGACGCAACGCTGGCACGAACTCACGCGCCTTGCTCTCGCATGGCCGGAGAAAGTCCCTTTGTCGGAGCGTTGGCAGGTCAGCATGGACCGGGATGTCACCCGCCGGGTCATGATGGAAAGCCGGTTACGTCAGGCGGACAAACTCCAGTCCCTTGGAACGCTGGCGGGGGGTATCGCGCATGATTTCAACAATCTTCTGGCAGCGATTTCTGGATCTCTTGAGTTGCTGGAAGATATGGTAGATCTGGATGAGACATCCGGTGCACTCGTCAAAAATGCTATGGAATCTGCGCAGCGGGGCGCAGTTCTGACGCGGCGGCTTCTTCAGTTCGGGCGCCCGCGGGAGGCAAGGCTGGCTCCGGTACGGTTGCAGGACCTTTTGCCGGGGCTTGAGGCTTTGCTGGTGCAGAGTCTCAAGCGCAGAACAGGTGGGGGAGATGCCGCATGTGTTCTGTCTCTTGGCGAACTGGCTGCGGATTTTCCTGCGGTCTGGTCGGATCAGGATCAGCTTGAAATGGCGCTTCTCAATCTGTGCGTAAATGCGCGTGATGCGATGAGCCAGGGAGGAACCGTACGGGTTTCGGCCCGTCTGGTCGGGCAGAAATTCGATACTTTGCCACCGGAATGTTGTCTTGAGCAGGCCGTAGCGATTGATGTGATCGATGAAGGCGAGGGCATGTCTCCAGAGGTGATGAAGCGGATTTTCGATCCGTTTTTCACCACGAAGGATGTGGGGCGTGGAACCGGTCTTGGTCTGTCCAGTGTCTATGGTTTTCTGAGCCGGAGTTATGGCGAGATTGTTGTAGACAGCACGCCCGGGATCGGGACGTGCATGACCCTGATTTTACCCGTGGTTCGAGCAGAAGTCATGGCCGAGCAAAAGGAGCAGGACCAGGCGGCTGTGTCTTTGCGTGTGCTTGTGATTGATGATGAAGCGCCTGTCCGGATGGTGACAGCCGGGTTCCTTCGTCATGATGGGCATAACGTGAGCGCTGTCTCGTGTCTTGCAGAGGCGCTGACGGTTGTGGACGAAAGTGAACCGTTCGATCTCGCGGTGATTGACATGCGGATGCCGGATCATGACGGTCCCGCCTGTGCAGTGGCCCTCACAAAAAGGCTTCCGGATCTAAAGGTCCTGTTCATTAGTGGGCATACGGACACGGTGCCAACGCAAGGCTCGGAAGAGCCTCTTGCCAAACCGTTCACGCATAAAGGGTTGCAGTCCGCGATCCAGCGTCTGATGCAGCCTTCTTCAGCATAACCTGGCGTCATGATCTGAAATCGAGCGCCCTCTTGTCAGTGGAAAAGGCAGCCCCATCTTTTCAGGTGATGTCTTATCAAACTACTCCCCACGATCCGGTCGGCTGGCATGGCACGACCATTCTCTGTGTCCGCCGCGATGGGCATGTTGCCATGGCGGGGGACGGGCAGGTCTCTCTCGGAGCGACTGTTATCAAAGGCAATGCGCGCAAGGTTCGGCGTATTGGTCCGCATGGCAAAATCCTTGCGGGCTTTGCTGGTGCGACCGCTGATGCCTTCACATTGCTGGAAAGGTTAGAGGCAAAACTCGAGCGCTATCCGGGGCAACTTGAGCGGGCCTGCGTCGAACTGGCAAAGGACTGGCGAACGGATCGCTATCTGCGCCGACTGGAAGCCATGATGGCCGTTGCCGATGCGGAGCGCTCCTTCACGCTGACAGGAAATGGCGATGTGCTGGAGCCGGAAGATGGCATCGTCGCCATTGGGTCGGGCGGGAACTACGCCCTGTCGGCTGCTCGGGCGTTGATGACGGTTGAAGGTCTGAGTGCGGAAGAGATTGCGCGCCGGGCCATGAAGATTGCTGGCGATATCTGCGTTTACACGAACTATTCCGTGACGCTGGAAACACTTGGCGGGGAGGCTTCCTGATATGGCCGTACCAAATTTTGCACCCCGCGAAATCGTCTCCGAACTTGATCGCTTTATTGTCGGGCAGTCCGATGCCAAGCGCGCTGTCGCAATTGCCATGCGTAACCGCTGGCGCCGGTCCCAGCTTCCGGACGGCCTGCGGGACGAGGTTGTTCCCAAGAACATTCTGATGATCGGCCCGACAGGGTGTGGCAAGACGGAAATTGCCCGTCGTCTGGCGAAGCTGGCACAGTCACCGTTCCTCAAGGTCGAAGCCACGAAGTTCACGGAAGTGGGCTATGTGGGCCGTGATGTGGACAGCATCATCAGGGATCTTGTTGAAGTCTCGCTGACCATGCTGCGCGAAAGCCGCCGCAAGGATGTGCAGGAAAAAGCCCGGGCAGCGGCTGAAAACCGTTTGGTTGATGCGCTTGTCGGGGAAGGGGCCACGGCCGATACAAAGGTCAAGTTTCGCCAGATGCTCCGGGATGGAACGCTGGAAGACAAGGAAATCGAGATCGAGATTGCCCCTGATCCACAGACCGGAGGTGGTAAGGAAAGCAGCGATATTCCTGGTTTACAGTCTGGGCAGATCATCAGCTTCAATGACATGATGAAAGGCTTTGTGAACCGGATGCCTTCACGCAAAAAGCTGAAGGTGTCTGTGGCGCGGGAACAGCTTATTCGGGAAGAGGCCGACAAGCTTCTGGATGATGATGCACTGAAGCGCGAGGCCGTGGAGCATACCCAGAACCATGGAATTGTCTTTCTGGATGAGATCGACAAAGTCTGTGCGACGTCCGAGCATGGAACGCGGAGCGGGGATGTCTCTCGCGAAGGCGTGCAGCGCGATCTGTTGCCTTTGATCGAGGGGACGACGGTCAGCACGAAATATGGTTCTGTGAAGACGGATCATATTCTCTTCATCGCTTCCGGGGCCTTCCACGTCGCTAAACCGTCGGATCTGCTGCCTGAGTTGCAGGGGCGTCTCCCCATTCGTGTGGAGCTGTCAGGGCTGAACCGGGACGATCTGAAACGTATTCTGATGGAGCCGGAACACTCGCTCCTCAAGCAGTATGTCAGCCTACTGGGAACGGAAGGTGTCACGCTTGAATTTGCGGATGACGCGGTAGACGCGCTGGCGGAACTGGCCGCGGATATCAACGAGCGTGTTGAAAATATTGGCGCGCGTCGTCTGGCAACCGTTCTTGAAAAGCTGCTGGAGGACGTGTCTTTTGCGGCTTCCGAGCGCAAAGGCGAGACCGTGAGGGTGACGGCAGAGGATGTTCGTGACAGGGTGGCGCCACTTGCCCGCAAGGGTGATCTGAGCCGCTTCATTCTGTAACGGAGACTGATTTGTGAGTGATGCCTTCCTTGCGCCGCAAGAGGAAACTGCTGCCGCTGCCATTGAGGAAATCGAAGCCGAGCTGGCCATGTTCGACGACTGGATGGAGCGGTATCAATACATCATCGAGATGGGGCGTAAGCTGCCTGTTTTCCCGACAGAATGGCAGGATGATGCCCATCGTGTTCCGGGATGCCAGAGCCAGGTCTGGCTTGAAGCGGAAGACCGCGATGGCCGGCTCTTTTTTGCCGGGGCTTCGGATGCTGCGATTGTGCAGGGGCTCGTAGCGTTGCTGCTACGCGTCTATTCGGGTCGTCCCTGTGAGGAAATTCTTCAGACGAGCCCGGTTTTCCTGCACGATATGGGGCTGGTCAAGGCACTGTCTACCAATCGTGGAAACGGGGTCGAAGCCATGGCGCAGGCTATTCTCAAACGCGCTGCGGCCTGATTTTCTACTGGATTATGTAAAAGCAAAAGCCCCTGCCAACTTTGCTGGCAGGGGCCTTTTTTATGCTCAGTTGGATGGCTGTGCCGCCTGAGGGGCAGGAGCATCACACTTGGTGAACTTGCCCTTGGCGTCGCGACAGGGTTTTGGCTTCTTTGGAGCCTCGCATTTGGTGAATTTGCCTTTGGCATCGCGGCAGGGCTGGGACTTGGCGTGTGCAAGCTGGCCGCCAAAAGCAATGGTGGCGCAAGCAAGAAGAGCGACTTTACGAAAGGTCATGCGTAGCCTCTATGCAGTTCTACCCTGAAGCGGCAGGGTTTGATGCAGATTATGGAATGGTCTGCCTATTGGGCACAAGGTTTCACTGAAACCCATCGTTTTTGTCTTTTGCGTCTGACGTCCAGTTTATTTTGCCATGATAAGGCGCCGAGACAGGTTGTCCGTCTTTCATGGCCGGAAAGTATCGAGCCAACGTGAAATAGGCGAGTGTTGCCTGTTTCAAAATTTCTGGTCCTGGGCTGGCGGAACAGTCATGTGCAATGCCCGCCATATCAATCTGGCACGTTACAGTAAATCGTCCTGAAATATCTTTGTCATTGGCAAAATCAGGATAGTACGGAAATGCAGTGTGCGCGTGATCCAAGACAGGGGCAGTTGCTGTTTTGCTAGCTCGAAAGGGAAGGGTGTCTTCCCAATGACTTTCTATGGGCTGGCCGTTTTTATAAGCGGGTAAAAATTTGGATGAATAAGCATACGCTTCCGCGGCCAGCGCGAAATCTGGTGCGGTAGCGGATGTCTGGCAGCTTCGAGGCTGACCTTTTTCCGTAATGATGCAGAGAATGTGGGCCGAACCCTCATGTCGTGCTTCAAGTTCGGCTGGTGGATACACCAGGTGTCCGCGATGATTGGGATCCAGAACCGCTATTACAGGTGCGGTATCGTCGCTGTGCGCGGGAAAAGGGGCAATTGCCAAGAAGGCCGAGATGGTGAGAGCCATTCCGTACCGAAAAACAAGCACTGTACCCTCACTGTAGGAATGTATTTCATAATGTAACGGAAACTTAGAAAGTTTTTGTTGGGATTTGAAGATAAAAAAGGGGCACCCGAAGGTACCCCTTTTCTGAAAATCGATGCTTTACCGAGTGATCACTTCTGATCAGCAAGGCTGTAAGCAATCAGATCGTCACCCATGACGGTCGGGAAGGAGTTATGACCACCTGCGTAGGTGACCACGAACTGCTTGCCATTGACGGCATAGGTCATCGGCGTGGCCTGTGCCCCAGCCGGCAGACGATCCTGCCACAGGGTCTTGCCCGTCGTCAGATCGTAAGCGCGGATGTAGTAGTCCATCGTGCCCGTCAGGAAGCCGACGTTACCAGCCGTGGAGAGCGGGCCACCAAGGCTCGGAACACCGATCTTGATCGGAGGCAGCGGGATGGGCAGGGAGCTGCCGTGCATGGAGTCACGGAGCGTACCATTACGATGCTGCCAGACCACCTTGTTGGTGCGCAGATCGATACCTGCCACATAACCCCAGGGCGGTGTGCGGCAAGGCATCTTGATGCCGAGCGGTAGCAGGACCGGGTCCATGAACGGGTGCAGATCAACAGCATACGGGATGCCGTAGTTGTGCTGCAGGCCGGTTTCGCCACCTGTTCCCTTTGCATCGCCTTCCGGCCATAGCGGATTACCCGGACCACGGGGAACCAGACGGGAGACGAACGGCAGGGAGATCGGGTTGGCGAAGGCCACCTGACGCTGTGGATCAACCGACAGGCCACCCCATTCGAACATGCCCAGATCACCCGGGAAAACCAGCGTGCCCTTGAGGGACGGCGGCGTGAACGGACCTTCGTAGCGCAGGGAATGGAAGTAGATGCTGCAGAACATCTGGTCGAAGATTGTGCCACCCCAGATATCAGCATCGGAGAGCGGGTTCTTCGGGCGGAGGGTCAGCTGCGACATCGGCTGCGTCGGGCTGGTGTGATCGCCCGGAGCTGCACCACCTGGAACTGGTGTTTCAGGAGCAGCGACAACTTCCTTGCCTGTGCGACGGTCGAGAACGAAGATATCGCCTGTCTTGGTCGGGATATAGATCGTCGGAAGGATGGAACCGTCCTTCTGGGTGACGTCTACGAGGCTCGGCTGAGACGGAGCATCCATATCCCACAGATCATGGTGAACGGTCTGGTAGTACCAAGCCAGCTTACCCGTGTCTGCGTTCAGCGCGATGACGCCTGGAGCATAACGCTCGGATTCCTTGGTGCGGTAACCGCCCCACTGATCCGGCGTGCCAACACCCATCGGGATGTAAACAAGGTTCAGGGCCTTGTCGTAGGACGACACGATCCAGGAGTTCGGGGAGTTCGGATGGAAGACCGGGTGGTCTGCATCCGGCATCTGGTTCGGATCCGGGTTGGACGCATCAAAGACCCAGACGCGCTTGCCGGTGTAAACGTCGAATGCCTGCGTTGCGCCCGATGCCTGCTTGATGGAGCCGTTATCGGTGATGGCGCTGTTGGCAATAATCAGCTTGTCGGTAATGACCGGCGGAGACGTCGGCTCATACATGCCTGGCGTGACGTAAGGCTGGTTCGGCTCGCGCAGATCCAGTTCGCCGTCGTTGCCAAAGCCGGAACACTTCTGCCCGGTTTCTGCATCGACTTCGACAAGGCGACCGTCGTTGACCGGCAGAATGATACGCTTGGCGCAATCCGTCGGAGCGGGGTTGCCATCGCTGTCCGTTGCATCAGCAGGCGTCTGATGGAAGCTCACACCACGGCAGGTCAGATGCTGGAAGCCTGGATTGACCTGAAGATGCGGATCGAACGTCCACTTGACGTGGCCGGTTGCGGCATCGACGGCCCACAGTTTCTGATGCAGCGAGCACAGATAAAGTGTGTTGTCGAATTCGATCGGGGTGACTTCGTTGGTGGCTTCGCCCGGATCATTCGGTCCCATCAGATCCTTGGTGTGGATGTGCCATGCCACCTTGAGGTTCTGAACATTGGTCGAATTGATCTGCTTCAGCGGAGACCAGCGATCGCCAGCCTGCGTACGGCCATAGGCGTGCCATTCGCTGTCCGGCACGTTGTCCGGGTCAGCCGGGGCTGCATTGGTCAACTGCGTTGGCAGATTGCCGCTGATGTCATGCGGGTCCGTGAACAGACCGGCGATGAGCACCAAAATCGCCAGACCAACGGAACCAGCGAGTGGCAGCGTCGTCGCGCGTGTGCCGCCGATCTGGCGGGACACGAACGGGATCAGCAGCCAGATACCGAGAATGATCACGATATCGGAGCGGGGGACGAGGCTCCACAGGTCGAGGCCGACCACGGAGAGTTCCCACACAACCGTTGCGAACACGACGGCAGCAAAGAGCCACAGGGCAGCCGGATTACGGCGCCATACAAGGACAGCCGTTGCGAGAAGCGCAAGGCCGAGAATGAGGTAATACAGTGGGCCGCCGAGGGATGCGGCCCAGGCGCCGCCCACGGTCAGGATCGCGCCGCAAAGCGCGAAGACCGCGGCCGTAATCAGGGCCCAAAGCCCTGGCCGGGAGGATGTGCTCATGATGTTCCTAGAGCTGTTATGTGGTGCAGCACTTGACCTTCGGACAAACACATAGAAGCGCATTAAGAATCAAGATGTCAGAAGGTTCATGTTGCTCACGTCACTGTGAGTGAGATCACAGTGACGTGACTTGAAGAAAGAGCTTTCTTTTGCTTGCGCGTTAAAGAAAATAAAGTCCTTGGTAGAATCATCCAGATGGGATAAGGCAGCCGCTCCGTGTACGCGTCCGGGCCTCAAGTGGCATGCCCGGCCGTGCAGAGTCCCGCTTTTGTGGGACCAATCGTTTACGGCGAGGGAGACCGAAATGCCCAAGATGAAGACCAAGTCGTCGGTCAAGAAGCGGTTCAAGATCACCGCGACCGGCAAGGTAACATGCGGCCCAGGCAACAAGCGCCACGGCCTTATCAACCGTCCGCAGAAGATGAAGCGCACCAACCGTGGTCCTCAGACCATGACGGATATGGACGCTAAGACCATCAAGCAGTGGGCGCCCTACGGGCTCTAAGGAGATAAGGTAACATGGCACGTGTTAAGCGGGGCGTAACGACGCACGCCCGTCACAAGAAAGTTCTCGACCTCGCCAAGGGTTACCGCGGCCGTTCGTCCACGAACTACCGTATTGCTCTGGAGCGCGTCGAGAAGGCGCTGCGCTATGCGTATCGCGACCGTCGCAACAAGAAGCGTGATTTCCGCGCCCTGTGGATCCAGCGTATCAACGCTGCCGTCCGTGAGCACGGTCTGACGTACAGCAAGTTCATCAATGGCCTGGACAAGGCTGGCATCGAGATCGACCGTAAGGTCCTTGCTGCCATTGCTTTCGACGACGCAGCTGCATTCGCAGAAATCGTCAAGAAGGCACAGGCTGCTCTCGCAGCCTGAGCTTTTCAGACCTGATCCCCACGTGTGGGGGCTGGTGACTGGCGGGCCGTCCTGTTATCAGGGCGGCCCGTTTTGTATTTGTACTGTAAGCGATGGGCGGTATGGCTGACGATCTCGACACGCTGAAGAATGACACTCTTGCTGCGCTGGGCGCTGCTCAGGATCGCGCGCAATGGGATGCCATTCGCGTTGGAACACTGGGGAAGTCTGGTGCCCTGACCGGGCTGCTCAAACAGCTTGGAAAACTTGATCCCGAAGAGCGCAAGCTGCGCGGACAGGCTTTGAACCGCCTGCGGGACGACCTGACCAAAGCGATTGAGGAGCGTGGTCGTGAGATCGAGGAGCAGGCTCTTGAAGCGCGCCTGAAGTCCGAACGGGTGGATGTGACGATGCCTGCGCCGTCGGTTGCGACGGGCGCTATTCATCCGATCAGCCGTACCATTGAAGAAATGACGGCCATTTTTGGAGCGATGGGCTTTTCGGTTGCTGAAGGACCGGATGTCGAGAGCCAGTGGCACAATTTCTCTGCGCTGAACACGCCAGACCATCATCCAGCCCGTACCGAGCACGACACATTCTACCTGCCGCCGAAGTCAGGAACCAATGAGCCGCGTGTTCTGCGAACGCAGACCTCCGGCGTTCAGATCCGGACGATGCTGGGTCAGAAGCCGCCCATCCGCATTATCGCTCCTGGCCGCACCTATCGTGCAGATCATGATGCCACCCATTCGCCAATGTTCCATCAGTGCGAAGGTCTGGTCATTGATCGCAATATTACCCTCGGGCACCTGAAAGGCTGTCTGATCGAATTCCTGCGCGTCTATTTCGACAAGCCCAATCTGCCGGTGCGTTTCCGCGCGTCTTACTTCCCCTTCACTGAGCCTTCCATGGAAGTGGATATCGGCTGGTCCAAGGCGACCGGTGAAATCGGTGGCGGTTCTGACTGGCTCGAAGTTCTCGGGTCCGGCATGGTACATCCACGCGTGCTGGCCAACTGTGGGCTTGATCCGGCTGAGTGGCAGGGTTTTGCATTTGGCATGGGCGTTGAGCGTCTGGCCATGCTCAAGAATGGTATCCCGGATCTGCGCTCTTTCTATGAGAGCGATCTGCGCTGGCTGCGTCACTACGGATTTTCGGCTTTCTCTCCCGCCACGCTGACGGAGGGCGTGTGACATGAAGTTCTCTCTCTCCTGGCTGCGTGAACACCTTGATTTTACGGCTTCTTGTGAAGAGATCTGTGCGCGTCTGAACGGCATTGGTCTTGAAGTCGAAGGTGTGGAAAATCCAGCCGAGAAGCTCGCTGGCTTTCGGACAGCCAAAATTCTGGAAGCACATCGTCATCCGGATGCGGACCGTCTTCAGCTTTGTCGCGTGGCAGCTGGGGCAGGCTATGAAGACCTTCAGGTCGTTTGCGGCGCACCGAATGCACGCGCTGGCCTTCATGTGATTTTTGCACCTCCGGGCACTTATGTCCCGGGGCTCGATATCACCATCAAGAAGGGCAAGATCCGTGGTGAGGAAAGCGGCGGCATGCTGTGCTCCCTGCGCGAGCTTGGCCTCGGCGAGGAAAGCAACGGCATTGCCGAGTTGCCGGAAACGGCACCGATTGGTGAGGCATATGCGACGTATGCCGAGCTTGATGACCCGGTCATTGAAATCGCCATTACGCCCAACCGTGGTGATGCACTGAGCATTCGCGGTATTGCGCGTGACCTTGCAGCTGCAGGTATGGGTCATCTGAAACCGTGGTTAACGGAAGCCGTTGAAGGAGATTTCGAGTCTCCGATTACGTGGAAGACGGAAAATCCAGGCTGTCCCTATATCGTGGGACGTGTCATTCGTGGCGTAAAGAATGGCCCCAGCCCAGAATGGCTTCAGCGCCGACTGAAGGCTGTTGGTCTCAAGCCGATTTCCAGGCTGGTTGACGTCACGAATTACTTTACATTCGACCTCGGCCGTCCGCTGCATGTTTTTGATGTTGCAAAATTTTCTGGCACTACTCTGACCGTTACCCATGCCGCACGCGAGACGTTTACGGCACTGGACGGCAACGAATACGTCCTTGGTACGGATGATATGGTCATCGTCGATGATGCCGGGGTGCAGTCTCTTGCAGGCATTATGGGTGGTCAGCAGAGCGGGGTGGAGGAGAGCACAACAGATGTGTTTGTTGAGTCCGCTCTGTTCGATGCCGTTCGTATCGCCCTGACAGGCCGACGTCTGGCCATTCATACCGATGCGCGGCAGCGTTTCGAACGTGGTATTGATCCGGCGCTGGTGCGGAGTGGCCTTGAAGCCGCCACCATCATGATCCGGGATCTTTGTGGTGGTGAGCCAAGCGAGATCACGGAATCTGGCGAGGTACCAAACTGGAAGCGTACGGCGACTCTCCGTTTCGAGCGTTTGGCAACACTGGGTGGCGTACAGATTCCGGCTGATGACGCTGTTCGCTCCCTGGAGCATCTCGGCTTTGAAGTTGTCGAGCGTGACGATGAGCGCGCGACATTCGCAGTTCCGTCCTGGAGGAATGACGTCGCGTCCGGACAGGTGCTGGCTCAGGCCGCAACACTGGACGAAGACGTTGCTGCCAAGGCTGCAGCCAGCGTGTCGCGCATGGAAGCGGAATGCGACCTGGTGGAAGAAGTGCTGCGCCTTCACGGGCTGGATGCTGTCCCTCCTGTCCCGCTTCCACAAACCGCGATGATTTCTGCTCCTGCCGTAACGCCTCTGCAGGCGCGAACAGCACTCCTGCGCCGGATCTGTGCAGCGCGCGGCATGATGGAAACAGTTGGCTTCTCATTTGTCGCCAATGAAGATGCGGTACTTTTCGGGGATGTGCCGGAAACGCAGCGCCTGTTGAACCCGATTGCAACCGATCTGGATCAGTTGCGTCCAACGCCACTCGTCAATCTGGCGCGCGCTTTGGGGCGTAATCTGGCTCGCGGGTTGGGACTTTCCGGCGAAGGATCGCTCTTTGAGATTGGGCCCTGTTTTGACTTTGAGGGGCAGCATCTGCGTCTTGCCGGTCTGCGTGGCGGTTTGACGGCGCGTGAACCTGGTCGTGCAGCGCAGGAAGCGACGCTTTGGGATGCCAAGGCCGATCTAACGGCGGCTCTGAACGCACTGGGTGTGCCGGAAGCCTCGCTGGCCGTAACGGCAGACGCCCCCGGTTTCTACCATCCGGGTCGTTCTGGTCAGGTACGTCAGGGGCCGAAGCTCGTTCTCGGAACTTTCGGTGAGCTTCATCCTCGCGTCGCGCGTGCGCTCGGGCTGAGTGGAACGGTTGTAGCGTTTGAACTGTATCTGGATCGTATTCCGCAGCCGAAGGCCAAGAAGAAGTCCGCGCCTGTTCTGTCAGCACTCCAGCCAGTTCGTCGTGACTTCGCGTTCCTTGCCGGACCGGATGTCGAGGCGCAGGGTGTTCTGAAGGCTGTTCGCATGGCGGATCGGAACCTTATTCAGGATGTGCGTCTCTTTGACGTCTTCGAAGGTGGAAGCCTGCCGGAAGGGTATCGTTCGCTCGGTGTGGAGGTTGTTCTTCAGCCACAGACCGAGAGTCTGACCGAGGCTGGCCTTGAAGCGCTTTCCAAATCGGTGGAAGGTGCAGTTCTCAAGGCAACAGGGGCCACGCTGCGTCGATGAATTCTCTTGCAGACTCCGGATCAGGCGATCATTCGATGAACAGGTCTTTCAAGTCGGGGGCGCCTGTTCCCCAGCATGGGCGTGTGATCTGGATTCTGGCAGGAGAAGCCAGCGGAGACGTGATCGGTGCACGTCTCATGCTGGCGCTGCATGCACAGGACCCGAGTCTGGTGTTTGCCGGGGTTGGCGGTGGCCGGATGGAAGCTTTGGGGCTGCATAGTTTGTTTCCCATGAGCGATCTCGCCGTCATGGGGTTGGTTGAGGTCCTTCCAAAGGTGAAGCATCTCAGGCAACGTCTTCTTGAGGCTGTGCAGGATATTGAACTGCGTAAGCCTGACCTTGTTGTGACGATCGACAGTCCGGGCTTTACTCTCCGGCTGCTTCAGAAAATCGAAAATTCAGGGATCAAGCGTGTTCATTACGTTGCCCCTCAAGTCTGGGCCTGGCGTGAAAAGCGCGTAAAGGAGTTTCCGGGTCTTTGGGACAGGCTTCTGTGCCTTCTCCCGTTTGAGCCGGAATGGTTTGCGCAGCGTGGGCTGGAAGCGCGTTTTGTCGGGCACCCGGTTCTCCAGTCGGGTGTAAGACAGGGAAACGCTGCCCGTTTCCGGTGTCGGCATAATATTCCGGACAATGCGCCTGTTCTGATCCTGATGCCGGGAAGCCGTCGCTCTGAGGTTCCGAAACTGCTGCCCGTTTTCCGCAAAATGCTGGATATTCTTCGCAAGACACATCCGGATATCTGCCCGGTTATTCCAGTCGCACCTGTCATTGCACCAACGGTGCGAAACCTGATCCGGAAATGGCCAGTTCAGCCCCATATCGTGACGGACATTCATGACAAGCATGATGCGTTCGCGGCGGCTCAGGGGGCTTTGACGAAATCGGGGACGTCCACGCTTGAACTGGCTATGGGGAACGTTCCCATGGTGGTCACATACCGCGTCAATCCCGTGACAGCGATGATGGCACGTCGGATGATCAAGGTGCCGTATGTCGCCATGGTCAATCTGCTGGCTGGCCGGGAAGTGGTTCCTGAAATGCTTCAGGAAAACTGCACGCCTGAGAAGCTGGCCGCGACGATTGGCAAGCTGCTGGATGATCCTGCAGCGGCTGACAAACAGCGTATGGCATTCGCGGAAGTGCTTGAAAAACTCTCGCCGCCCGTTGGAACCCCGGCGGATGCAGCGGCGTCCGAAATCATGGATCTACTGGATGAGCCGGTTTCCCGCTCACCCAGACAGGCCAAAGTTTTTAGCGAATAAAGCCGACCAGACGCTCGGCTTCCTGCACGATCGGCTCGGAAATCTCACGGGCACGGTCGGCACCTGCACGCAGGACGGAGATGATATGATCTTCGTTCTGCATCAGGCGTGCAGTCTCGGTAGCCACGGGACCAATTTTCTCCACCAGCAGATCTGCTAGAGCACTCTTGAACGGCCCAAAACCCTCACCACCGAAGCGCGCCAGAACGTCAGACATCGTTTCTCCTGACATTGCGGCGTAAATCGCCACCAGATTGCGTGCTTCTGCACGGTCGCCAAGTCCTTCAACTTCACTCGGCAGAACTTCGGAATCTGTCTTGGCACGGCGGATCTTCAGAGCAATTTCATCCGGCGTGTCGGTCAGGACAATCCGGCTCTGCTCGGATGGGTCCGACTTGGACATTTTCTTCGTACCATCGCGCAGACTCATGACGCGGGCTGCTGCCGGTGGAATGAATGCCTCGATTTGCGGGAAGAAGTCCGTGCCCATGTCATGATTGAACTTCTGGGCGATGTCATTGGCCAGTTCGATATGCTGCTTCTGGTCATCGCCAACCGGCACGCGGGTGGCATGGAACGCCAGAATGTCAGCGGCCATCAGGTTCGGATAGACATACAGGCCCGCGGAATGGTTTTCCCGGTTCTTGCCTGCCTTGTCCTTGAACTGGGTCATACGGTTCAGCCAGCCAAGGCGGGAGACGCAGTTGAAAATCCAGCCGAGACGGGCATGAGCGCTGACGGCAGACTGGTTGTAGAGGCGCGTCGGCTCAATGCCTGTTGCCAGAAGGCACGCGGCGGAGCCCAGGGTTTGCTTCCGGAGGTCTTCCGGCGTCCAGGGCATCGTGAGGGAATGCATGTCCACGAGGCAGAAGACGCAGTCATGGTCTGCCTGCATGGCGGCCCAGTTGCGAATGGCGCCCAGGTAGTTACCCAGATGAGGAATACCGGTCGGCTGAATGCCGGAAAATACACGCTGCATGATGAACTCAGTCTTCAGCTTTGGGGAAAATCAATGTCCTCATGGAAGCGGGTGCTTCTGATTGAGGATCTGGCGTTCTTGATAACTTGTTGCGGGGTCGCCTGGTTGGGCGCGGACGCTGGCGACCTCGGCTGCCGTAAGGGCAGGTGTGGGTTTGCTCTGGCCCCGGACGATCAGCCAGTTCAGGACGTCGGCGATCTGCTGATCATTGAGGCGATCACGGTAAGCGGGCATGGAATAGTCATAACGATACCCCTGCGTGTCAAAACGGCCGCGAAGTCCGTTCAAAAGAACCGTCGCAAGGTAATGGCGGCCTTCCGGCGTCTGGGCAATGACGTCCAGCCGACCAACCAGGGGAGGCGTTTCGCCCGGCATACCGCTGCCACCATGATGGCAAATTCCGCAGTTTGGGCCGTAAACGGCTTGTCCAGCCGGCTTCTTTCCACAAGAGGTCAGAGCAAGGCAGAGAGGAAGAGCGATCCGTTTCATGGCAGAGGCGTCTGCTGTTCCAGTTTCTGGCGTTCGAGCAGAACTTCTTCGGGAGAAAGCAGATGTTTGCGCTCTTCAGCGATTTCTGCGGCTGTAAAGGTCGGGCCACCGGAGGACATTTCCTGACTGGCCACAAATGTCAGGATCCGTGCGATTTCATCGTCAGGAAGTCGGTGAAATGACGGCATAGAGCTGTTGTAGGACGCGCCGCCTGCGGTAATGGGGCCATCAAGACCATTCAACAGCACATGAATGATGTAGCGGTGACCTTCTGGCGTCAGTGCGATATGGCCGACCCGACCAAAGATCGGAGCGACGGCCCGGACCTGCCCATGTCCACCGTGATGGCAGATGCTGCATTCATTCGAATATTCGCGAGGCGCCTGTTCACGATTTTCCCAAGCATGACCGACGACAAATGCAATCGCCAGAAAAATGGCGATAAACAGGGGAAGCCGGATTGCGGGGTCTAATCTGATCACGGACTGTTTGTCGCATTTTCAGACCGCATTCAGCAAGGGCGGGTCTTGGCAAATCCGTCCCGATAGGGCTCATGGGCGCTATCGAAGGGAGAAAGCATGAGCAGCAAGGGACGTCTGGTACTGTATGTGGGGCCAATGTTTGCAGGAAAATCCTCGCATCTGATCAAGGCCGCGGCTGCGCATGAGCGTGTTCTTGCTCTCAAGCCGGGATTCGATACGCGGGATGGCGCCGAACTGGTGAGCCGGGACGGATCACATTTTGCTGCCCAATCCGTGCGTCAGTGGCCCTCACAGGCGGACGAATACGATCATATCGTGCTGGACGAAGTGCAGTTCATGGTTGCCCCGCATTATGAAGGCGACATTGTTGCGGAATTGCAGGCAGCGAAACTGCGTGGGGCAATAGTGACCGTTGGCGGGCTGGATAGTGATTATCGGCAGCAGCCGTTCGAAATCGTTTCAAAACTGATGCAGTTTGCCGATGATATCATTCATCTTGAGGCCCGGTGCCATACCTGCAACGATCCTGCACGCTGGACGGCCAAGACGCATGAAACAGGGCGTCTTCTAGAGACGGGCGATCAGGAACTTTATGAAGCGCGGTGCAATGCACACTGGTGCCTTCCAGAAAAGCCCTGAGGCTTCTCTGGAAGGGTAGGGCAGTTTTTACTGCTGCCCGTTGTTGACGCCCAGAAGCTGGATCTTGAAGATCAGCGGGCTGTTCGGCGGAATGATGCCCATGGAGCGCTTGCCATAACCTAGCTTGGCGGGAAGGTAGAGCATCCACTCATCCCCAACATGCATCATGGGCAGCGCTTCAAGCCAGCCTTCGACCAGACCATCCAGTGGCATTTCCATGTAAGCGCCGTTACCATGCTGGTCGGAACTGTCAAAGATGCCCCCATCCGGCAGACGGCCTTCATAGATCACCATCATGGTGGAGCCACGATGCGGGCTTTCTCCGTCCTTTGGCCCTGATTTCAGAACCTTGTAAGACAGCCCGTCGGGGAGGGTCTTGACGCCCGGTTCTGCCCGCACTTTTGCCATGAACTGCTCAGGCGTCAGTTCAGGCGCGTCTTCCTTGTGTCCGGCACACCCCGCAAGGAGTGCACCACAAAGGGTCAGGGCTGATGTAAGGCGAAACAGGCTGGTCATGGTCCCCCGCAACTGGTTATGGATCAGAGTGCGCCACCGCGACGGCCAATCTGGCCACCGAGACGCAGGCGCAGTGCGTTGAGCTTGATGAAACCCTGCGCATCCTGCTGATTATACGCGCCTTCGTCGTCTTCGAATGTCACAACGCGGGTATCGTACAGGCTGTTCGGGCTCTCGCGACCGACGCAAACGACATTACCCTTGTAGAGTTTCATGCGAACGCGACCGTTGACGGAATGCTGACTGGCGTCGATCAGAGCCTGAAGCATGCGGCGCTCAGGCGAGAACCAGAAGCCGTTATAGATCAGCTCGGCATAGCGCGGCATGATGCTGTCCTTGAGATGGGCAGCTTCGCGGTCCAGCGTGATGCTCTCGATAGAGCGGTGAGCGACCAGAAGGATCGTGCCACCCGGCGTTTCGTAGATGCCGCGGGACTTCATGCCCACAAAGCGGTTCTCCACGATATCCAGACGGCCAATGCCGTTCTCACGGCCGAGCTCGTTCAGGCGTGTCAGCAGTGTTGCCGGGCTCATTGCAACGCCATTGATGGCAACCGGGTCACCGTTGACGAAATCTATGCTGATTTCCGTCGCCTTGTCCGGCGCGGCTTCCGGGGAGATGGTGCGCTGGAAGACGATTTCGTCAGGTGCCACAGCTGGGTCTTCGAGCAGTTTGCCTTCGGACGAGGAGTGCAGAAGGTTGGCGTCAACAGAGAACGGGGCTTCGCCGCGCTTGTCCTTCGTGACGGGGATCTGGTTTTCTTCTGCAAACTCAAGCAGCTTCGTCCGGGATGTCAGCTCCCATTCACGCCATGGGGAAATGACCTTCACGTCCGGCTTCAGAGCATAATAGCCGAGCTCGAAACGGACCTGATCGTTGCCCTTGCCGGTTGCGCCGTGAGCCACAGCATCAGCGCCAACAGCTTCGGCGATTTCGATCTGGCGCTTGGCGATCAGCGGGCGGGCGATGGACGTGCCGAGCAGGTACTGGCCTTCATAAACCGTGTTCGCACGGAACATCGGGAAGACGTAGTCCTTGACGAAGGTCTCGCGCAGATCTTCGACGAAAATTTCTTTCACGCCGAACATCTCGGCCTTTTTGCGGGCTGGCTCCAGCTCTTCGCCCTGACCAAGATCGGCCGTAAAGGTCACGACCTCGCAGTTATAGGTCTTCTGGAGCCATCGGAGGATGACCGAAGTGTCCAGCCCGCCGGAATAGGCGAGAACGACTTTCTTGACGTCCTGATGGGCGCTCATAACTGCGTGGTCCTTATGGTTTTCGTTCGGAAGGCGTTTCTAGCATCCCGCGTTCGTGAGGGAAACCGGGCGTCAGGCGGTTTTGCGCTGACGCTCGCTTTCGGTCTTGAGCTGCCCGCAGGCCGCAAGAATGTCCTGCCCACGTGGGGTACGGATCGGAGAGGCAAAGCCTGCATCCATCACGATTTTCGCAAACTTTGCGAGTTGCTCTCGTGTGGACGGTTTGAAGTCTGAACCGGGCCATGGGTTGAATGGGATCAGGTTGACCTTGGCTGGCATGTCCTTGATCAGGCGGACCAGTTCGCGGGCATCGGCTTCGCTGTCATTGACGCCACGCAGCATGATGTATTCGAACGTGATACGACGGGAATTCGATGCTGCGGGATAACGCCTGCAGGCCGCCATCAATTCCTCGATCGGATATTTGCGGTTCAGCGGGACGATCTGGTCGCGTAGATCGTTCGTGACGGCGTGGAGGGAGATGGCAAGATTGATGCCGAGTTCATCGCCGCAGCGGTCCATCATCGGGACAACACCGGATGTGGACAGCGTGATGCGGCGGCGCGACAGAGCAATGCCTTCACCATCCATGATGATGCGCATGGCCTTGGCCACGTTGTCATAATTATAGAGCGGCTCACCCATTCCCATCAAAACGATGGTGGACAGGAAGCGCGGCATGTCTGCGCTCGGGCTTGGCCATTCCTTGTAGCTGTCTCGTGCTGCCATGAACTGGCCGACGATTTCTGCCGGTCCCAGATTGCGGACGAGCTTCTGGGTTCCGGTATGACAGAATGTGCAGGAGAGGGTGCAGCCGACCTGCGAAGAAATGCAAACGGCACCACGGTCTTCCTTGCGGTCCGGAATATAGACCGTCTCGGCTTCCTGTCCGTCGCGGAAGCGGAAAAGGAATTTGCGGGTGGCATCGACGGATGTCTGTTCCGTCGTTGTCGTGGGACGGCCGACGATGAAGTGTTCTGCCAGTTTGGCCTGAAGCGGCTTGGCAATGGTGCTCATCTTCGAAAAATCGGTCGCACCCTGGTGGTAGATCCAGTGCCAGATCTGCTTTGCCCGGAATGGCTTTTCGCCAATTTCGGTCATCAGGGTGGCAAGTTCCTCACGCGACATGCCAACCAGATCGCGGCGGCCATCCTCCAGCCGTGCTTCCGGCGGAGCAAAGAGGGCGGATTTCGCGCGGATACGCTCTCGTTCTGCCTCGTTCAGATCATCTGAAGCGACGGAGTTGATGCGCGGGCGGGTATCTGGGTGTGTCAGGACGGTCATGGCGGCGGACCCATAGCACGGAGAGAGCGCGGATTTCCAAAGGAAAGTGAGTCTTGATGCAATGGGATGGACTCTTTGTACCGATCGGTACAAACTGGGCTTATCCTTTTAATCAGGAAACTTCACTATGAACGTCAGACCACCCTTGCCACCGTTCACGCGTGAAACGGCCATACAGAAAGTTCGTGCTGCAGAAGATGCATGGAATGGCCAGTGCCCGGAGCGGGTAGCTCTGGCCTACTCGCAGGATAGCTGTTGGCGAAATCGGGATGAATTTCTCGCTGGTCGGGTGGAAATTACGGCATTTCTCATCCGGAAGTGGGAACGGGAACTTGAATACCGCTTGATCAAAGAGCTTTGGGCATTTGATGGAAACAGGATCGCGGTACGGTTCGCTTATGAATGGCGCGATCAGAATGGTCAGTGGTGGCGTTCTTATGGAAACGAAAACTGGCGCTTCAATGATGCCGGGCTGATGGATGAACGGCATGCCAGTATCAATGACGTTCGGATTGGAGAGGCAGAGCGTTTATTCCGTTGGGAAGAATCGGTGCGGCCTGATTTTCATCCAGGGCTGAGTGAGATGGGTCTGTGACGACTTCTTCCCGTCGGGACCGTGATCCAGTTCTTCAGGCAATTGCTGAGGTCTTCCGGCGTCATGGATATGAGGGGACTTCTCTTAGTCGTTTGACCACCGCAACCGGGCTGGGAAAGGGGAGTCTTTATAACCTTTTCCCGCATGGGAAAGAGCAAATGATCGCCGAAGTGCTGGCTCATATCCAACGATGGTTTGAGACAGAAATTTTTGTACCACTTGAAGAAACTGAAAACCCGTCGGCGGGAATTGAGCGCATGTTTCGGAGTACGGAACAGTATTTCCAATCAGGTCAGAGAATTTGCCTGATGGGCCTTATGGCATTGGATGGGGACACCCCGTTCGGGACACAGATTCAGGCTTATTTTTCTGACTGGCAGACTGCTCTGGCTTCAGCGATTTACAAATCTGGAAAGCCGCAGGAGGAAGCCACTGATCTTGCAGAAGAGATTGTCAGTGGGATTCAAGGGGCTCTGGTTCTGGCACACGCGCAATCCGATGCAGGAATTTTCCTGCGTCGGATGCAGTCATTCAGGCGTCGGCTGGGGTTTCCGTGCGGCAGGCTGCAATAAGAAATTCCCGATTGCCTTCGGGGCCAGTAATCGGGCTGGCTTCGATTCCAAGGACTTCCCAGCCGGGGAGTAAGGCAAACCAGTCCCGGATTTCGGCGCAGACACGATCATGGACGGCAGGATCTCGCACCACACCTTTTGCCCCCACTTCTCCGCGACCAGCTTCGAACTGAGGCTTGATCAGCGCAATGGCCCATGCGTCAGACGTTGTAAGAGCCAGAGCGGCGGGAAGAACTGTCTTGAGGCCGATGAAACTTGCGTCACAGACGACAATGCCGGCCAGTTCTGGGATTTGCTCCGCCGTGAGGGCGCGGGCATTCGTCTTTTCCATGACGACGACCCGCTCGTCGGAGCGGATCTTCCATGAAAGCTGACCGTGCCCGACGTCGACGGCATAGACCTTGCTGGCGCCATGGGTCAGCAGAACATCTGTAAAGCCGCCTGTCGAGGCACCGACATCAATCGCGATACGGCCTTTCGGGTCCAGCCCGAAATGCTCGATGCCATGAATGAGCTTTAGACCACCGCGCGAGACCCAGGGATGATCCTGCCCTTTGAGGGATAAGGGAGCATCTTCGGGAATCTGGTCACCAGCTTTCGCGATGCGCCTGTCCCCATTATAGGCCAGACCCGCCATGATGAGGGCCTGGGCGCGGGTCCGGCTTTCGACCAGCCCCCGATCAACGAGGAGCTGGTCTGCGCGGCGTTTGGCCATGGATCAGGCGGACTGCTGGGCGACTTCAACGCCCAGCGCTGCAGCGGCGGTGCGCACAATGTGCGGAGCCGTCAGCCCAGCTTCGTCGTACTGAACGTCCGGGTTGTTATGGTCGATGTATTTGTCTGGTAGTGCCATCGGGCGGAACTTCACCGTATCCAGCTTGCCGGTTTCAGCAAGATGCTGAACGACCAGGCTGCTAAAGCCGCCGATAGCGCCTTCTTCCAACGTGATCAGCACGTCATGCTGGGCCACCAGATCGTCTACCAGCTTGGTGTCGATCGGCTTGGCGAAGCGTGCATCTGCGACTGTTACGGCGACGCCCTGTGCGGCAAGCTGGTCTGCTGCGCGAAGGGATTCGTGCAGACGGGTTCCCAGCGACAGGATGGCGACACCGGAACGTGTGCCCGGAGCCTGACGGGACTCGCGAACGATACGACCCTTACCGATTTCCAGAACTTCTCCTTTTTCAGGAAGGTCCAGACCAATGCCGCTGCCGCGCGGGTAACGGAAAGCGATCGGGCCAGCATCGTATTCGCAGGCCGTGGCGGTCGCATGGAGCAGTTCGATTTCGTCAGACGGTGCCATGACGACCATGTTCGGCAGACAGCACAGATAGTTCAGGTCGAAAGAACCAGCATGCGTTGCGCCGTCAGCGCCAACGAGACCTGCGCGGTCGATCGCAAAGCGAACTGGCAGGTTCTGCAGAGCAACGTCATGGACGACCTGATCGTAGGCGCGCTGAAGGAACGTCGAATAGATTGCGCAGAACGGACGCAGACCTTCGGAGGCGATACCGGCGGCAAAAGTGACGGCGTGCTGCTCTGCAATGCCGACGTCGAAGAAACGGTCAGGATAGGCTTTTGCGAAAGCTGTCAGGCCGGTGCCGGACGGCATGGCAGCCGTGACTGTGACGAGCTTGTCGTCGGTCTTGGCGCGGCGCATTAGTTCGCGGCTGAAAACGGACGTATAGCTTGGCGGACCAGCTGGTGCCTTCTTCTGCTCACCCGTCACAACATTGAACTTGCTGACGGCATGGTACTTGTCACCTGCAGCTTCGGCAGGCTTATAGCCACGACCCTTTTCCGTGATGATGTGGAGCAGGATCGGTCCCTGATCGTCCGCATCACGGAGGTTGCGCAGGATGGGAACAAGCTGGCTCATGTCATGGCCGTCAACCGGGCCGACATAATAGAACCCGAGTTCTTCAAACAGCGTGCCGCCAGTGATCATGCCACGGGCATATTCTTCGGCGCGCTTGGCTGTACGCTCGATCTTGCCCGGTAGGCGTTTAGCGACCTTGCCAGCCAGATCCCTCAGGCCGAAGAACTGGCGTGAGGACATCAGGCGCGACAGGTAGTTCGACATTGAACCGACCGGGGGGGCGATCGACATTTCGTTGTCGTTCAGCACTACGATCAGGCGGTTTGCGCCTGGTCCTGCAACGGCGGCGTTGTTCATGGCTTCGTAAGCCATGCCAGCAGAAATGGAACCGTCACCGATGACCGCAATCACGTTGCGTTCGTGGTAGCTCGGATCTTTTTCGGCGTGAAGATGATGGGCCACAGCCATGCCGAGACCGGCGGAAATGGATGTGGAGGAATGTGCTGCACCGAACGGGTCGTATTCGCTTTCCGCACGACGGGTGAAACCGGACAGACCTTCTGGCTGACGCAGCGTACGGATGCGATCACGACGGCCCGTCAGGATTTTGTGCGGGTACGCCTGATGGCCAACATCCCAGATGATCCGGTCATCAGGCGTGTTGAATACGGCGTGCAGCGCGACGGTCAGTTCGACGACGCCAAGCGACGCACCAAGATGGCCGCCGGTCGTGGAAACGGCGTCAACCGTTTCTGAGCGCAGTTCGTCAGCAAGCTGCTTGAGCTGATCGACGGAAAGATTCCGCATGTCTGATGGCAGCGTTACGCGGTCCAGAACCGGATAGCGGCCGTAAGTAGGAATCGTAGAAGACGGGTTGCTCATGAAATCAGTTCCTGCGCTCGACGACGTAGTCTGCAAGGGCCCTGAGGGCTGCGGCCTGTGCGCCGAAAGATGAAAGGGCCTCCCGGGCCTGATCGCTCAGGCGGCGGGCCTCGGCGCGGGCTCCGTCAATGCCGAGCAGGGAGACATAGGTTGATTTTCCGCTGGCTTCATCCTTGCCAGCAGTCTTGCCGAGTTCCTCGGCGCTTGCGGTCGTGTCCAGAACATCGTCAGCGACCTGAAAAGCCGTTCCAAGATCACGACCATAAGCGACGATGGCGTCCCGGCGTTCATCGTTCACACCAGCCAGAATGGCGCCAGACTCGGCTGCGTATCGGATCAGGGCGCCTGTCTTCAGAGCGTGAAGGCGGCGGACGTCGTTCAGCGGCAGGGCGCGGCCTTCACCGCGAATATCCACGACCTGACCACCGACCATGCCGGCCGCGCCGGAAGCACGGGCCAGAGCGAGGGCCAGATTGGCGCGGATTGTGGCATCCGGGCTGGTTTCAGGTTCAACGAGGATTTCGAACGCGCGTGTCTGGAGGGCATCGCCCGCAAGAATTGCAATCGCTTCGTCAAACTGGCGGTGCGTTGAGGGCTGTCCGCGGCGCAGATCATCGTCATCCATGGAAGGGAGATCGTCATGCACCAGCGAGTAGGCGTGCAGCATCTCGACGGACGCCGCAACGCGCAGTGCGGCCCGACGATCCGCTCCAAACAGGGAAGCAACTTCTACGGCCAGAAAGCCGCGCAGACGCTTGCCGCCGCCGAGGGAGGCGTAGCGCATGGCTTCGAGAAGAACGGATTCGTCACCCGGGACCATTGGGAGCAGAGCGTCGATTGTCGCTTCAATATCCGTGCAGGCGTGGGCGAGAGCCTCCTTGAGGGAGGTGGACGTGGTGGTGGCACTCATCGGCCGGTCTCTCCGGTATCGGCAAGAGGCTCCGTGCCTGTGCTGCCGTCATCGTTCTGCACGATGGCACGCACACGCATTTCGGCCTCTCCCAGCTTTGCATCACAGTGTTTGCGCAGGGCAGCACCGCGTTCATAGGCTGAAATGGCGTCTTCAAGCTTCATCTGTCCGCCCTCAAGGCCACGGACGATCCGCTCCAGCTCGGAGAGAGCCTCTTCGAAAGACATGGCATCAATAGGTTCGGGCATGGAAAGCCTCAGGACATGTTTTGGAAACAAGGTAGCGAGGGATTACAGCCAGATGACAGCTTTTGCCAGCCCTGTGCATGGGAACGGGGGAGTTTCCTCAGGAGGGTTGCGTTTCTGCACGCCTGCGGATGACGAAGGACAGGACGCCTGCGCTTTCGGTAAAGGCGACGAGGGCATGTCCTGTTTCACGGCAGTAGGACTGGAAATCTGCCACCGAGGCGCGATCTGTCGCCAGAATGCGAAGGCGTGCGCCGGGCGTCATGTCGCGGAGCGCACGGTTCGCCTTGAGAACAGGCATGGGGCAGGCGAGACCGCGCAGGTCCAGCAGGGTCTCCGTCGGAGGTAATGTCATGGTGTCCGTTATGCCTCGGCATGGATCGCGGGCCAAGAGATCGTTTTTCCGTTGCTGGAATGTGAGGATTTTTCTATATTTGTGGCTTAATGCCACAAAGCGTCCTTCGGGGCGCTTTTTCTGTTTTTGGAGAATGTATGGAAAAGCAGGTGTGCGAGAGCCCATCGGTTTCTGAGGGAAATGAGCGCCGCGCCTATACGTTGCGGGTTCTGGAAGACCGGGTTCTGCGGTTGGAAACCGTGGCTGGAGGATTGTCTGATCGGTATGAGCAACTGCGGACAGAAATGCGTCAGGAGATCAGTTCTCTTCGTAACCAGATGAAATCTCTTGAGACCAAGATGGATGACGGTAACAGGATTGTGAATGGAAAATTGGACCGTCTGATCGGTGGACGTGCGGTTCTGACGGCTCTTGTGACATTGGCGACATCTATTCTTGGCACAGGAATGGTGCATTTTGCCCTGTCCCTGAGTACGCATTGAGGGGGCGGTATCATGACTGGACTTGATGTTGCTCAACTCAAGCATTGTGTCGTTGACCCCACACTGACGGGTCTTGGACTCGGAGGAGCAGCGGCTGTTAACCTCCTGACTGGAACGGCACTTGCAGAAAGTCGAGGCATGTATCTGAAGCAGGTCGGCGGAGGCCCTGCGCTTGGATTGTGGCAAATGGAACCAGCAACACATGACGATTGCTGGAACAACTTTCTCCGTTTCCCAGTGGGAAAACGTCTTGGTTGTCTTCTGGAGGAGATGCTGGCGCCGGATCTGCCCCGTAGCGCCCAGATGATTACAAACCTGCGATATGCCTGCGCGATGGCTCGTATTCGTTTTTATCGCGTGAAGGAGGCTCTGCCGGGTGCGAATGACCCTTATGCCCTCAGTCGCTATCATAAGGTGCATTATAATACGGTTCTGGGCGCGGCTGACCCTGGCGCGAATGCCGTCTATTTCAAGGCGGCATTGCAGGCATAGAAGAATGAGCGATGCCGGGGACTTGTATGCATCACGCTCCCGACACCGCAGACCTGACCTTAAACCGCCTTATTATGACAGAATAGTGGCGTCGCTTATGCGGAAGGGTTTTATTTGATTGGTTTTTATAATTATCTGATGAGTGGCAATATTCGGTTTGCAGGATTTCCACAAAAGGTTGCCGGACCAGTGTGAGAAAGAATCAGTCCACGGTGAATCCAGACTGTTCCGCCAATATCGATCCATCTGCGACAAAAGGCATAATCTTCGGAAAGATAGGTTCGGGTTTCTGGTTCGATCATACAATCGAAGAGAGCGAATGCGTCTGTTTGTTCATGGATAAATGGGCTGTGGTCTCCGCTCTGTTGAGCATCAATCCGTCTATAGCGGCTCTCTGGATAGGCAGCGGTCATGCGTTGAATGGTCGCGCGGGTTAATAAAAGGAAGCCTGTTCCAACATAAGAGACCTGCGCCACATCATCTGAAGGCGTTTTTTCTTCATAAAGAGCCGCACAATCTCCAACATAGCGGAGACTGGCAGTTTCGGGGGGTTCGCCCGATGCGAGAAATCGCTCCGTGTTCTTATCCCAGTAATGGGATTTGAGGGGATATATGCCCCCGATAACAGGTTTGTCAGCGGCCAGGAGGGCCTGAATATCCGAAAATGAAAAACCGATATCGCTGTCGATAAAAAGCAAATGGCTTGCATCTGTCATGGTGATGAACTGATGCAGAAGCGTATTTCTGGCTCTGGTAATCAGCGCATCGCTTCCCAGCGTTGAGAGCGTCAGGCGGATATTCTGGGAGGCGGCTTCTGCCATGCAGCCGATGACGGACTGCATGTAGGACTGGGTAACAGATCCGCCGAAGCAGGGTGTTGCGATAAAAATATGGGGGCTGGCACTCATGCTGCGCATGTTGGGCCAGCCCTTCTTAAAAAAGGCTTAAAGTGAAACCGATTAAAGTCCTTAGCTGCCCATATGGCTCTGAAGAACCATGTAGAAAAGAAATGCGGCATCAAGGCCAAGAACGATCGGTGTCAGACGTTTGAAGTCCCGAAGGGCGAGCGCCAGTCCGGTATAAAGGAGCAGACCACAGGACAGGCTGAGCATGAAATTGCCGGTCACGCCTGCGATGAGCAGCATCGTCAAAGGTGGAATGGCATCGGACGGATTGTCTGCAACGCGATGCAGGCTTCCGAGCATGTTCAGCCCCACCAGAACCAGAACAGGCGCTGTTGCGATTGCTGGAATGGCAGTAATCAGTGGCCAGAAAACAGACGATACAGCGAACAGAAGCGCCACAACCAGTGCGCTCAGCCCTGTACGGCCACCGGCTTCCACGCCAGCCAGACTTTCTACATATGCCGAAACCGTACAGGTCCCGAGGCTGGCACCAATGATGCTGGCAGCACCATCAGAGGCAAAAGCGCGATGATCCAGCGCTGGCTTCTCCGGTGTTCCATCCAGTCCTGCGCGGTGAGCCACGCTCATCATAGTGGCCGTTGCATCAAAAAAATCGCTGATGAGGAAGTAAAGCGTGATGGGGATGAGCAGGCCAAGATGGGAAAAGAAACCAGCAAAATCAAAAGGCAGGAAGAGATTGGTGGGATAATGCGGCCAGTCCACAGCATGCGCAGGCAGAGTTGTGATCGTACCCTTGTCCGTATGGATGAAAAGACCCGCAATCGTCAGGGTTGAAATTGCCAGAAGCAGCCCGGCTGGAACACGCAGGACGACCAGAACCGCACAGAGAAGCACGCCCGCCATACTGAGGAGGACTGATGGATCGCTTAGGGAACCGAAGGTCAGACCCTGTGCAGTAGGGACGGCAATACCACCGGTCGTCAGACCAATACGGGCGATGAATGCGCCAAGTGCGACTTGGATGCCCAGAACGATTGAGGGCGGAAAACCACGGATGATGCGCTGTCTGATCTGGCTGAGAGAGAGCGCTGTGAAGCAGAGGCCGCTGAACAGGACAACAGTAAAGGCTGTACGTGGGCTGACATGCGCCTGCTGAACCACAACCTGTGCAAACAGCACGTTGCTGCTCATGGCGGGAGCCAGCGCAATGGGTAGCCGCGCCCAGAGCGCCATCAGCAACGTGCCAGCGACCGCTCCGGCGATGGTCGTCATGACCATATCATGCCGGTCCAGCCCTGCGGCGGACAGGATGGAAGGATTGACGGCGACGATATAGGCCATGGCGCCAAAGACCGTCAGACCAGCAACGATCTCACGGGGTACGGTGGAGCCGCGGGCGGAAATATGAAACCAGCGGTCGAGTGTGGACAGCAACGATCAGGCACTCCGGCGGGAACGAACATTGTGCTCAGCTATAGTGAAAAATGCTCATTCCGCCATGGGGCCTTGATGTTTTTTCATTTCGGCTTCGATTTTTGTGCCCATGCTTTGCGTACCTGGGACGGTGTCAGGTGTTTTGTAGGCTTGCCTGTTTCGCTTTGTTTTTCAGGATGCGGCACGCTGCTGGCTCCTGCGCCTGTCGTTTCACCTGGTGCAATTCCAGCAGCCGGATTTGTGTTGGCTTCCTGAACTGCCCGCTCACACGCAGAGCCTTCTCCGACACCAAGCTGGATCGTCGGAATCAAAGCTGCGGGCGGGAACAGGACGCCAAGTCCTACAGAGGCAGCAACCCGGCCAATCAGTTCTGCTCCAGGCAAAATATTGGGGCTGCTAAGAGGGCCAAAAATGTGAACCGCGCCAGGTAGAGAGAGGATCTGTGGATGGATGGCGCGCGTGGTAACAGCGTAATCCAGCGTATCATTGTGGAAGTTGACTGTGCCTGTCCCGGTCGTACGGGTCGTTTCTGTTTGTAGCAGGAGGGACTTTGTTTTCAGGATACCGTTGTCCAGAGGCATGTCCGCCACGAGGCATTCCAGCTTGGATCGGTCCGGGATTCCAAGTGCGGAAAGAACGGCAGAGCCCAGTTTGAGGCCCAGAAGGTCGGGCAGAAGAGCCGTCACATCGCCACCGCGATCCAGTACCAGCGTGGTTCCGCCATCGCCATTGGCAACCAGAGACGCGACGGAATTGCCGGTTGATGTGAGTGTGATATGGCCGCCAATTGTCCCTTCACCCTTGAAGGTGTCCGTAGCCTTCATGATTCGGGATAGGGGCAGACGCGACACATCCAGACGGAATTTCGTTCGGAACTGTTCGTTTTTAGTCGGTTGCAGCGTTGCTGTTGCACTGATTTTTCCCGAACCCGTCGCAAAGGACAGATGCTTCAGATCAATAGCACCATCTTTGACTGCAAATTCCGTATCGATGTTGTCCAGAGGCCAATCTTTGTTGCGGATATGATCACCGTGATAGGTGACATGCGCATTGACGGCATTCAGCTTGGGAACATTGATTTTCTGGTCAGGTAGAACGCTGCGGCTGGGTGGAGCAGTCTTTTTTGCTTCGCCTGTTTTGGCACCAACGAACCCTCCCAGATCGGCCAGATCAACCGAATGGGAATGGAGTGCTGCTTCGACGAATGGGGGCTTGAGATGCGGGTTGACGTTGATGTCGCCGCCGATATCGGACGAGCCCATCCTGCCTTCAAATTTCTGGAAACGAATGGCGCTCTCGGAATAACCGAGATTACCCGTGATGCTGTAGGCAGGTGTATGCGGGATAGGTATGCCTGTCAGACCATAAAGCAAAGACATGTCCGGTCCTGCAAAGTGAAGTGCTAGCTTCGTGCCCTTGAAGTGCAGAGGATCATCAACCGTACCTTTCAGAGTGACATAAGTCGGACCATTCTCAATGCGCCCATCAATGGGATAAGGCTCTGCGGGTTGTGTCAGGGAGAGCAGGGCGCCTCCAACGATATGGCCATTAATTGGCGCTTGGGCGTAACGGCCCTTGAGATCCACAACAACATTACCCTTGGTGCCGTTCTGTGGTGGCGTTGTGTGAATCAAGACGTGCATGTCGGTCTTGAGCTGTGCGAGCGCCAGCCGGATATCGGCATTCTGAATATCAATTTCGCCAATGTCCGGTAGGGTCATGGGCTTTGATGGCGTTTGTGTTTGTGTCTTCTCAGTCGTGTCGCTGAAGCTATAGTTGTTCTGGCCGTTTATCCGGGAAACGATATCGCCCGTTGGCGTATCCATTCGAATGATTGGAATAAAAAGACCCCGTCCCGTCAGATAGCGCCAGACATCTACTTTGACTGTCAGGGATTTCGCAGATGCGAAATCTGCCTTTTCCTTTTCGAACCCTTCGGGTTGGGAAATCTTCAGATCATCGACCGTAACGCTGGTTCTAAGCCCCGGCGACACATGGAGATGAGCAATGCTGACCGGTCTATGGAGCGCATCAGAGGCTTTGCGATTGATAAGAGGGACAAACCAGTCCCACTGCCAGATCATGACCAGAATGAGGATGCCAAGGGCGAAGACCCCAAAGACACCACCGGTCGTCTTAAGGGCTAAGTGCCGACAACGATTGGTTGATCCGGGGGACGAAGATGTTTCATTCACCATTGTAATTCCCCATCACAAAAAATCTGGCAGGATTGAAAAGATGACTGCATTGGTATGAATACGATTTGCAGTCGGGCCAGTTTCGCTCGCAGGGAAAAGAGTACGGAAAATGCGTGAAGACGACCCTCTGACCAAGCTGCGTGAAGTCAGCCGCACCATTCACGAGCAGGTTGACAGAGCCTATTCGGGATTCAGTCTGTCAGATGCTGCTTCCTACACTGCGTTTCTACAGGCGCACGGACGTGTTTTGCCGCAGGTTGAAGCCTGGTTGAAAACGGTTGTGAAACTTCCATCCTGGCGCGAACGGACGGAGTATCTCCGAAGCGATCTTGTTGAATTGGGGCATGATCTTCCGGAGTGTCTGGACTGGCAGCCCCCTTCCGGGATCGGTGCTCCACTCGGGGTTTTGTATGTTCTGGAAGGATCCCGGCTTGGCGGTAAAATGCTGGCTGCCCAGGTTGGTGAAGGTTTGCCGCACACCTATCTTTCGGCAGGGCACGAAAAAGGCGGGTGGCCAGCTTTCCTCCAAACTTTGAGAGAACGTCTTCAGAATGCTGACGACAGTTACCGTCAGTCAGTCATGGATGGCGTGACGTCAGCGTTCGACCTTTTCCGGAGGGCTGCAACTCTCAGGGGATAGGTGGCGCGCATTTGCCGGGGCGAATGTTGCGGGGAACAAGGCCTGGAAATGCTTCAGACAGCCGCTCTGCTTCGTCGGGTGGAAGCATTGCAATGGCGCATCCCAAAGCGGTTGCGTCTGGAGTGGGCAATCTTTCAAGCCCGCGCAAAAGCGCGGCAAGAGTGTGCCCACCCTGACAGAGGACCGTGAGTGCGGTGATGCGACTGGAAAGCTCTGCAGAGGGCATCTGTTTGACGAGTGCTTGGTCGGGTATTGGGAGTGCCACGTCCTGACCCGTCAGAGGAGACACAATGAGACGTTTCTCGGGATCGAGTTTGAGGGGAACGATCGGGAGAAGGCATGGGGATTGTTCCACATCCAGACAGGATACGGAACAGAGGCGCTCTGTAATGAGATATGCCGGGTGAGGAGCGGGAGCACTTGTTTCGATCATCAGCAGCAAACGGACATAGCGTGCAGCGTCAAGAGCCGTGGTCTCAAGTGTAACGAGGTCTTCAGTATCCAGATCCAGTGCGAGTTGAGTTGTTTGCCCAAGCGCATAGAACTTGAAGTCAGGGAAAAAGACGTCTTCGTGCTCAAAAAGAACTGAGGAATTCAATCCCAGTTTGGCAAATGCATCCTCATCATTGCGGACGACCATCTGCCGGAGCTGCCAGTAAAGATCCGTCAGACCAGCCTGAACAATGGAAGCTGCAAATTGACGTGTTTGCCGAAGCCACCGTTGAGCAGATGTGTCCAACACGTCATTTCGATTGAAATGGTTCCATGCATCTTCCGGCGTGGCGCTTGAGTGACGGTTTAGAAAGCTGCGCCGGTCGCCTGCTGCATAATGCAGAATGCGGGCCCGAGACCAGTTTGGTGCAAAGTTCAGGCGGGAGAGTGGATCTGGAACTGGTCCTTCATAATCCTCTGACCGTACAAGTGTTCGGATTACACGATGATCTGCTGTTTCCAGCGGCGCGTGTCGAGTGAAAGCCTGCATCGGCGCAAACGGAGAGGGCTCTTCATGTCCGTTGGACCCGAAAAGGCACCAATGAACAGGTTGAGTATTGTCTGTCGCGGATGAAAGAAAATCTTCGAGAGAGGCGCTTTCCTCAAAGTGCAGATATTCGTCTGCAGCGAGAATCATCATCCAGTCAAAGGCGCTTCTACCGTCACGGAGTGCTTTCTCCTGAAACGCGTTCTGTCGCTCCAGGCGATCAGGAATACGGGCGTCTGAGCGATGAAGGCGAATATCGTGGAAAGAAGCTGCACTGGAAAGAACCGTCCATGTGCCATCTGTAGAATGGTCATCACAGATGATCAGTGTCGAAAAACCAATCGCTCTGTGATGACTGATCCACCAGCCAATGTTGTCGACCTCGTTATGGACGAACAGAACAGCGGCTGTTTTTAACATAAAGCAGAATCAATCCATTTTAAGTGCGGCAAGGAAGGCGCTTTGTGGAATTTCGACCTTACCAAACTGTCGCATCCGTTTCTTGCCTTCTTTCTGCTTGTCCAGCAGTTTGCGCTTACGGGAGATGTCTCCGCCATAGCACTTTGCGGTCACGTCTTTAGACAAGGCGCCAATAGTCTCACGCGCAATAACCTTGGAGCCAATGGCGGCCTGAATGGCAATCTTGAAGAGCTGCTTTGGGATCAGATCCTTGAGCTTGCCACAGATGGCGCGACCACGGGTTTCAGCAACCGTGCGATGCGCTACGAACGCCAGCGCATCGACCGGCTCATGGTTCACGAGAATGGAGATGCGAACCAGATCGCTCTCCTCATAACCATCGACCTGATAATCGAACGACGCATACCCGCGGGTGAGGGACTTCAGACGATCATAGAAGTCGAACACCACTTCGTTCAGTGGCAGACGATAGACCGCCATGGCACGATTGCCGACATAGGTGAGATCGACCTGAATACCGCGACGCTCGGAGCAGAGCGTGAGTACGGAACCCAGATACTCGTCCTGCACCATGATTGTGGCCTTGATCCAAGGCTCTTCAATGGTCTCGATCAGGGCTGGGTCCGGCATGTCAGCCGGATTGTGGAGTTCTTCCTTCGTGCCGTTCGTCAGAGTCATGCGATAGACGACGGACGGCGCAGTGGCGATCAGATCCAGATTGAACTCGCGGGACAGACGCTCCTGAATGATTTCCAGATGCAGCAGTCCTAGGAATCCACAACGGAAACCGAAGCCAAGAGCCGCAGAGCTTTCTGCTTCGAAGTGGAACGATGCGTCATTCAGGCGCAGCTTGCCCAAACTATCACGCAGCTTCTCGAAATCGTCCGCGTCAATCGGGAACAGGCCACACCACACGACCGGGATGGAAGGCTTGAAGCCAGGAAGGATCTTTTCTGCCGGCTTGCGATCAAGGGTAATGGTGTCACCAACGGCAACGTCCGCCACCGTTTTGATGGCAGCATTGATGAAGCCCATCTCGCCCGGACCAAGCTCATCCACATTCGTCATGCGTGGCAGGAACACACCGACCTGATCAACGTGATAGGTCGAGCCAGCCTGCATCATGCGAATACGATCACCACGCTTGACGGTACCGTTCATGACACGGATCAGGATGATGACGCCGAGATACGGGTCGTACCAGCTATCAACCAGCAGGGCCTGCAGAGGCGCATCGCGGTCACCCTTTGGTGCCGGAAGGCGCTCGACGAGAGCTTCCAGTACGCCTTCGATGTTAATGCCGGTCTTGGCGCTGATTTCCACGGCGTCATCAGCAGGGATGCCGATGACTTCTTCAATCTGTGCCCGGACGCGTTCCGGCTCTGCGGCTGGAAGGTCGATCTTGTTCAGGACGGGAACGATTTCGTGGTTGGCGTCGATGGCCTGATAGACGTTGGCCAGCGTCTGCGCTTCCACGCCCTGTGAGGCATCCACGACCAGCAGCGAGCCTTCACAGGCCGCCAGTGAACGGCTGACTTCATAAGCGAAGTCGACATGGCCCGGGGTGTCCATGAGGTTCAGCGTGTAAACCTTGCCGTTCTTGGCCGGATAGGTGAGGCGGACGGTCTGCGCCTTGATGGTGATGCCGCGCTCCTGCTCCAGCTCCATCGAATCGAGGACCTGGGCTTTCATCTCACGCTCGGTAAGTGCGCCACAGGCCTGAATCAGCCTGTCGGCAAGTGTGGACTTGCCATGGTCGATATGCGCGATGATCGAGAAATTGCGGATGAGGGAGAGCGGGGTGTCGGTCATGGCAGGGTACATACGGGATTCTGGCAGGAATGTCAGCAGACCTGCGGGGAAACCTGCCTTTTTCCAAAGGCAGGTCAAAAGGGATCAGCGATCCGTAAGACGGAACTCGATCCTGCGGTTGCGGGCGTATGCCGCTGGAGTGTTGGCCGCGTCAAGCGGCTGGTAGTCAGCAAAGCCGGTCGCAGCCAGATGCCGGGGGTCAACGCCTTCCGAGATCAGAAGCTTCACGACTGTAATGGCGCGCTCGGACGACAGTTCCCAGTTGCTCGGAAAAGCACTGTGGATCGGCTGTTTGTCGGCATGGCCATCGATGCGCAGAATCCACGGAATATCAGTCGGAATCGTTGAGGAAACCTGCTTGAACGTCTTGGCCAGCGTCGTGATTTCCTTTTTGCCTTCTGCCGTCAGATCAGCGCTCCCCTGAGGGAACAGAATTTCGGACTGGAAGACAAAACGGTCTCCAACAACATTCACGCCCTTCTGGTTCTTCAGAATATCCCGCAGGCGCCCAAAGAATTCCGAACGATAGCGTTTGAGCTGGTTCACCTTGTCTGCTAGGGCGATGTTCAGCTTGTTGCCAAGATCCTGAATCTGGACGTCTTTCGCGGTTTCGTTTTTCTTCTCAATATCGAGGGCATTACTGATGGCCTGAAGCTGGCGCGTCAGTTCCTCGATCTGCGCCTGAAGGTCTGAAATCTTGCTGTTCTGCTGCTGGCTTGCGCTATCAGCAGAAGCAAGGGCCTGATCCTTCGACTGGAGCTGACCGTTCAGAAGAGCCATTTGTCCGGCCAGGGCCTTCAGTTGGTCTTCATTCTTCTGCTTGTCATTGGCCAGACTGGCGACGGTCGCATTCAGGGATTTGTTCTTGTCCTCCGTCATGGAGAGCATGTGCGACAGCTCGGCCAACTGCTTTTGCAAGTCATCCAGCGTATGTTCACGCCGCATCAGGGAGACGGACAGAAACTGCTGGCCTACAACAAAAACCAGCAGAACGAATGTCACGACCATCAGCAGCGTAGACAGGGCGTCCACATAGCCGGGCCATGCATCCAGGGCGTTATTGGGTCCGCGTCTGCGCCGGGCCATGGGTCAGTCCTGCCTGCTGGAAGTGCCAGTCGTGCTACCAGACGCTGCTGCGATGGTCCGCGCCAGAACCCGAAGATCGTTGCGGATTTCGCCAACGGTCTGAGCACGGCCCTGATGCAGTTCTTCCACGAGGCGGGAAAGATGGCTCTCAATGCGCAGCAAGGGCGTGCCCTGTGAGCCCGGCTGGCCTTCCTCGCCCATCTGGCGCAGGAGCGGAACGAGCGCGGCGTTGGTTTCTGCCGTCCGCGCCATGATCTGCTGGTTGGCTTTCAGTAGTTCGGTCATGCCGCGAAGGCGTTCCTGCAAGCTGTCCAGAAGCTGCACTTCACGAACACGACCTTCCTCACTGCGGGAAAGCGCGTTCTGAAGCGTTTCCAGATTTTCAGCCGTCTGCTCAAGGAGTGCCTGAACATAAGCCGGGATTGGCGCGCCATCGCTGTCGATGCTTGTACCGCTACTCACCCGGGTCAGACCGGCGAGCCACTCTTCAAGTTCATTGAAGAACCGTGTCTGTGCCTGACCAGCAGTCAGATCCAGAAAACCGAGAACCAGTGCGCCAGCAAGGCCGAACATTGAACCAGAAAACGCCGTGGACATACCAGCAAGCGGACCAGCCAGACCCGTTTTAAGCTGGTTGAACATCGCGTCCAGATCGCCATTCCCAGCCGACATTCCGCCGATCACCGAGGCAATTGAACTGACGGTCAGCAGCAGGCCGTAGAATGTTCCCAGAAGACCAAGGAAAATCAGAAGCTGCGTCATGTAGCGCGAGATTTCGCGGCTTTCATCCAGACGGGACGACAGGCTGTCGAGCATGGCCTGTGTCGTCTGGGTGGAGAGCGTCAGGCGGTCCGTCCGGCTGCGGGCGGCTAACATGCTTGCCATGGGGGCAAGTAGTTTCGGCGGATTGGGGGTGCCCAGACCCGTCCGGGGCTGGCGAAGAAGCTCTACCCACTGGACTTCAGGCATAAGCCGCTGAACGACTCTCAGATTCCAGATGATGCCCAGAATTAGAACGCCAAGAATGACAGCATCCAGTTTCGGGTTGGCGTTGAAGGCATTCAGGAGGGTCTTCGCCATCGACGCTGCAAGAAGTGCAACGACGACAATGAAGATACCCATACGCAGAAGGAAGGTGGTGGGACGGGTCACGGCGGGTCTTTCCTGGCTTATGGCGTGCCGCTTGCCGGGGTTGCGGATTCGGAAGGCTGGGGATTGCTCTCGGTCACAATATCCAGACGGTCAGCCGGACTTGCGTCGCCCTTGTCGGGACGTCCCATGGCGCGCGGATAGAGGCGGGTGGTCGCGACGCCTGCCTTGATGAAAATGGAGCGTATTGTCAGCGCGCGCGCAAGGGAAATGCGGCGTGGCATCGAAATGTCATCTCCCGGCAGCGTCGCATAGGCCGTCAGGATGATGCGTTTCTCTGGCTGATCCTTGAGGGTGTTTGCGTAGGCCTCAACGGATTTCAGGCTTTCATCGTTCAGATCAGAACTTTCCGGCGAAAACAGAACGCGCATTCCGCCGCCTTCAAGTGTTTCCGTACGGGTTTTGGCGTCCGCAACCGGCTTGATGTCTGCGGGGGGCACGGGGGCGTGCGTCTGAATGGGAACGAACGGAGGGGGCAGCACAACAGGCGGCGGCGGTGCAGGCGGCACTCCCGGCACGCTTGCTTTTGCGGGTGCGGATGCCTTCACTGAAGAGGCAGGAGCAGTCGCGGCAGATGGTTTGGATGTTTGGGGGGCTGCCGCTGCGTGATGTGCGGGGCGGGGCGGGGCTGCCGGTTTTGCAACGGCGACCGGTTTGCCCTGAGGCAGATCATCCAGATTGCTGGAAACCTGAGCATGTGCCCCGGAGGGCTGAAGGCAGGCCAGAGCGGCCGCCACTGAGAGGGAGGTTAGGATCGGCCTGTACATATGGCGTGATCCTAACCGAGCGGTCCATCCTCCCGCAATGGGGCGGGAGCGACTTCTGCTTACTCCCGGTTCAGGGCTTCGTGGACGATGGTGCGCAATGTGCCATGAAGCTGGGCGTTACCGGCGACAACATTGACGTCATCATCAAGGTCATGAAGTTCCTTGCCGTCCGGGTCGGTGGCATGGCCCCCGGCTTCACGTACGATCAGCAGGCCAGCAGCACAATCCCAAGGCTTGATCCCGAATTCCCAGTAGCCCTCGTAACGGCCAGCGGCGACCCATGCGAGATCGAGGGCGGCGGCGCCGAAGCGACGGATGCCCGCAACCTGCGGCATGAGTGCGCCCAGAACACGGGCAAACGGGAGACGCTGGCTGCACGGAACCTTCGCAAACGGGATGCCGGTCGCGAACACGGCTTCCTGCATGTTCCGGCGTGCGGAGACACGAAGGCGACGCTCGTTCACGAACGCACCGATGCCCTTCTCGGCCCAGAACATCTCGTTGGCGGCTGGGTTGTAAACCAGTCCACAGACCATTTCGACGCTTCCGTCAGGAAGGCGACGCTGGAGACCGATGGAAATGGCCCAGTGCGGAATACCGTGCAGGAAGTTCGTCGTGCCATCCAGAGGGTCGACGATCCAGCGCCAGGTCCAGTTATCCCCGCCCGAAGCGCCTGTTTCTTCCATGAGGAAGGCATAGCCTGGCCGTGCGCGGGCGAGTTCTTCGCGGATGATGGTTTCTGCACGCAGGTCGGCCTGGGACACGAAGTCTCCCGGACCCTTGATGCTGACCTGAAGCTGCTCGACCTCTGCAAAATCGCGGAGCAGACGGCGGGCTGCCTTCTGCGCTGCATTCTGCATGACGGCCATGTGCGGGGAAAGACGCATGATCAGTCCTTGGCGCGCTCGACGTAAGACGCATCATCCGTACGGACAACAATGCGCTCGCCAGCTTCAATGAAAGGAGGAACCATCGTCTTGACGCCGTTGGACAGGACAGCAGGCTTATAGGACGAGGAGGCTGTCTGGCCCTTTACGACCGGATCGGCTTCCGTGATTTCGAGCGTGACGTGCGGCGGCAGTTCAACGCCAACCGGGTCGCCCTCAACCAGCTTCACGTTCAGGGGCATGTTGTCCTGAAGGAATGCGAACTGGTCGCCGAAAATGTCCTGGGGCAGAATCAGCTGCTCAAAGGTTTCCGGGTCCATCAGGACGACGTTGTCACCGTCCATGTAGGAATAGGTGTAGTCCTTGTCTTCCGTCATCAGACGCTCGACGCTGTCAGCCGTTCTCCAGCGCTCGTTCGTCTTGTTGCCGGTGTTCAGGTCGCGCATTTCGACCTGAATGAAGGCGCCACCCTTACCCGGGGTGATGATCTGCTGCTTGAGAACCGTCCAGCGGCGACCATCATGCTCGATGACCTGGCCTGCGCGGATAAGGTTGGCTTGTTGCTTCATGGTGTGTCCTGACCCTGCAATGGTGGGGTTTTTATCACGTCTTGTGGGCTTCTAGCGCCGCAGAGGGGAGGTCGGCAAGGCACAAGGCGGCTTCATTGAACGGAATGGCTCAGGAAAGTGTGAAGTGTTGCCCTCTTGGGGCACGTCCTGGACACGTTCATGGTACTGACCGGACCCTGTCGTGCAGGCGGGGCATGCAACTGGAGGCTCCCTCTATGTACGACATGAAGAATCTTTCCCGTATTCCACACTTGGAAGCCAATGCCAGCGAAGGCATGGACGCGTTCTGGAAGTTTGACCGTGCGGCTTTTGAAGACGGGGCTGTCAGCGCCTTGACTAAACAGCTTGCTGCCGTGGCCGTCGCTCTGACGACACAATGCCCTTACTGTATTGAACTGCATGGCAAGGCAGCACGGGATGCTGGGGCGACGGATGCCCAGCTTGCAGAAATTGCTCTCGTGGCTGCAGCAATTCGTGCGGGTGGAGCTGTTACACACGCCACGCATCTGTTTCCAAAGAGCGAAGGCTGAAAGTCTTGGACCGGACGGAGGTATATTCCGTCCGGTTCCGACACGCGTCTCATGTAAAGGACGCAATTTCTCCCTTCGGAGAGCGAACTTTTCCATCATTCCCGGCCACCAGATAGTCTGGCCCAAGCGGCACTTTTCCTTTGCCTCCCGGAATGTCGAGGACATAAGTGGGCCAGGCCAGGCCGGTGACCCGCCCACGCAGACGGGCGAGCAGGGCCCGTCCTTCCTCAACGGGAACATGGAAATGACTGGTGCCAGGAGCTGCATCCAGATGATGCAGGTAATAGGGTTTGACCCGTGCCGTCACCAGCGCCCGAAGCAGCGCTTCAAGAGACTCTTCCGTATCATTCACGCCGCGCAGCAGAACGGACTGGGAGAGGACGGGTATAGCACGCTCCAGAATGGACCGAATGGCGGTGCGGGCTTCGGCGGTCATTTCCCGTGCATGATTGATGTGTGCGACGACCCACATGGCGCGATCCGTTTCCATGGCGTCGAGCAGTTCCGGCGTGATGCGGGCAGGGTCGGCTACTGGGACGCGCGAGTGAATACGGATCGTCTCAATATGGGGAATGGCCGATAGCGACTGAACGATATGGTTCAGCCGTCTGGGCGCCAGCATGAGCGGATCGCCACCCGTCAGAATGATTTCACGGATGGCTGGGTGGGTTCTGACCCAATCCAGAGCCTGTTCAAGCTCGGTGTCGTTCAGCAATCCACCATCCGGGCCAACATGCTCCCGCCGGAAACAGAAACGGCAATAGAGCGGGCAGATCAGCAGAGGCTTGAGGAGCGCACGATCTTTATAACGATGCACGATTCCCTTGATAGGAGAGAGCGCATCGTCTCCGATCGGATCAAGGGTTTCGTAAGGCTGTGTGGAGAGCTCTCGTGCATCCGGAATGACCTGCCGACCAATCGGATCGTCCGGTGCTTCGATCAGGGCCTGAAACGCAGGCGGGATCGCCGTCGCGAACTGACTGGCGACAGCATCCAGCGTGTTGCGCGCAGCTTCGGGGGCGAGACCGGCTTGAATCAGATCGGACGGCGTACGCAGGACGCGCCGCTTCGGAGAGGTCTTGACCGTATCATGCATGTGGTGGCTCTAACGCTGGCTGGCCGTGTGTTGCAACAGGAACTCGCTTCGATGACCCATTCTTCCTCCGATCCGGACAGGATTGCCGAACGTCTCCCGCTTTTGCGCCGCCGGGCCCAGATGGTGCAGGCAACGCGGAAATTCTTCGATGAGCGGGGATATTTGGACGTCGATACACCTTATGCGGTGCCAGTGCCTGGAGAAGAGGTTCATCTCCGGTGTTTTCGGACTGAACTGGAACACTCGGATGGCTCGCGCGAGGCGCGTTTCCTGCATACCAGTCCCGAATTTGCCATGAAGCGGATCATTGCAGCGACTGGCATGCCCATTTTTCAGCTCGCGCGGGTCTGGAGAAATGGGGAAGCCAGCGCGACGCATGTTCCAGAGTTTACCATGCTGGAATGGTACGCGCCGGGCGCTGATCTTGACGCGCTGATGGACGAAACCGAGGCCTTCGTACGCACGCTTCTGCCGGATCAGGTTTACCGTGATGGTGTTCTGATTCCCGTGACGGAGCCCTTTGAGCGTCTGACGATGCAGGATGCTTTTGCGCGTTATGTGGGAGCAGATCTGTTGGGAACGGCAGGGGACGCTGACGCGCTTGCCGATCAGGCAAACGCCGTTCTGCGAGATGGAGAAAACTGGGAAGACCTGTTTTTCCGTCTTCTTCTCGAGCGTGTCGAGCCAGTGATCGGGCGCGAACGGCCGACTTTCCTGACGCACTGGCCTGCAGAACAGGCGGCTCTTGCGCGCAAAGACCCTTCGGATGCACGGGCGGCTTTACGGTTCGAGCTTTATATTGGTGGCATCGAACTGGCGAATGCGTTTGAGGAACTGACGGACCCTGTGGAGCAGCGTCAGCGCTTTGAAGCAGATCGTCAGAAACGTCTGGAATTTTCGCCGGATCAGGACTGGCCGCTTGATGAAGCTTTTTTGACGGCCTTGCCAGATATGCCATCATGTTCCGGTATTGCACTGGGATTTGATCGGCTGGTTCTGCTCGCAACAGGGGCGCCGAAAATCCGTGACATTTTGTGGTTAAGCTAGCCGTTTTGAAACTTGCAGGAGTTTTAATCCGTTTCTGAGACCAAACGGGCTAGAACATCGTGCTGAAGACTATATCTGCGCTGCTCATCCAGCGGGGGACAAAGAAAATGAAAAAGGCAAAACTGCTTTCCGTCGTCGCACTTCTGGCTCTGTCTGCCTGTGAGGTGCCTACCCTCCAGCAGCGTCAGGTTCTCGACGGCATGGTTGGCAAAACGGAAGTAGACGTTGTGCGCCAGTTCGGTGTGCCGACCAGAAGCTACCAGACAGAGGGCCATTCCTTCCTCGCCTATATCGAGAACCAGACCCAGTATTCCGGCGGTGGCGGCTGGGGCTGGGGTGGCTGGGGCGGCGGTTGGGGTGGACCCGGCTGGGGCGGTGGCTGGGGAGGCTGGGGCGGACCCGGTTGGGGTGGCGGCTGGGGCGGCGGTTTCCCCTCCACCTATTACAACACCAGCTGTCAGACGACTTTCGAACTCGTGAGTGGCCATGTCGTCGGATGGACCATGCGCGGGGATGGGTGCTGAAATCGTTTTCCTGGTCTATGGTCGCATCCTCTTCAGTAAGATGGTGTGACCAAGACATGCAGGTGCGATTCGGGTTTCCTTTTCTCTTCAGTAGCAAGTCCAGAACTTCAGGTCTGAAGCTGGGAGGAGGCCTTGCCTTGGGTCTTGCCCTTGCTGGCTGTCATGGAACGGACTGGTCGCACAATTATCAGGACAGCTTCGAGACGCCTGCCAGCACGTCCATGTCCTATATGCCCGATACCGTCGCAAAGGCGTTTGTCGAGCCCAAGAACAACGAACCCAGCACACAAGTCGCCTATTACCGTCCCGCAACACCCTCCTATGATGACCGCCCTCTGGACGAGAACATTGGCGCTTCCGTCGAACTGGCAAATTATATGGCTGGCCTCAGGGCTACCGGATTGGTCCCATGGATTACGGGACCGGGCCCTATTACGGTCTTCGCCATTCCCAACGAAGCCATGGAAAAACTTTCCAGCCGTTGGTCGGGAGGCCTTATGACTCCTGCCATGCGCGGACAACTTACCCATATTCTGGGATATACGATTGTTTCGGGTCGTTGGGATGAGAAGACTATCCGTAAGACCATTGCTCGCCGTCATGGGCAGGGGATTGGTCTGAAAACGCTTTATGGAGATATTCTGAGCGTTCACATCGAACCACAGACGGGCGCTATTCTGCTGAACAACCCTGCAGGTCAGACAACGCGTCTGTGGGGGCAGTCTTTCCCGCAATCAAACGGCGTTCTGTATTTCACACAGGATGCCCTGATCCCTGTTTCCCGCTGAAGAAACAGGGAGGCTCGATCAGCCCTGAAGTCTGGCGAGAAGGCTGGAGAACAGCGTCTCGTCAGTTCCATCAAGTTTGAGCGGTATTGCAAGAAAATCTGCTGAAGCTGTTGTTGCAGTGGCGGCTTCGTCAACTGTCTGAATATTTTCTGCCACGGCAGGGAGTTCCATGACAGACGTCCACCACCGGATCATGTCTGCGTGCTCCACAGCGAAGGCAATGTAATCGGCTCCGCTTTCTCCAGCCAGCATGGCTTCATCGCGGCTCTGGCATAAGCATCCGATCTGGATATCGTCGCCAGCAAGTTTGCGAAGGGTTGGCAGGCTGTCTGCTGAAGGAGCATGCAACCCGTCCGCAACTTTCATAAGATCGGCGGAAAGAGCGGAAAACCCGTCCGGTACATCAAGCATCAAGGCAACATCATTGTCATGCAGAAGTGCCAACACTCTTGAAAACTGCGCTTTGTCCAGCGTGTGCTTTATCGGAAAGCGCAGGGCGGTGACTTCTGGATGCGCCAGAAGCGCAGGCAGAATGTCAAAGAGGGCGTCTGCCTCAAAGCTGGCTGGCAGAACAGGGTACAGGTCGCAGGGTATCATAAGGGTGAGTGTCGCAGATTCAGGAGGTTCAGGCTAGCGGGGCCAGGGTGTAGCTTGTGGTCTGGCCGTAAGAATACGTCGTCTATGGAGCTCGTCCGAAGAGAGGGCTGTCAATTGCCGAGGCGAGGCCTTGCAGACGACCCATCCGATTCCAGCAAGAAGTGCAATGCGAGCGAGCGCGGCCGATGCCCCGCAATCCAGAATAGATGCTGAACGCTCGTCCCCAACAACCTGTAACCACCAGGGGACTCCGAAACTATTGCCGGCTCCCATCGGGGACATAGCGAGGAACGGGAAAGGATGGCGTATCTTCAGGTCTGTCATGTCACCATGGCAGGAAATGACAAAGACCGGCTTCATCAAAGGCTGAGAGGTGCTTGACCTGATGAGGGGTTCAGGTCTTTCCTGAGAGGGTAGACCAGTGGAACAGGTGTCGGTCATTTCATCGGCATGTCATGGCAGGAACGGGAAGAGCGCGTTTTGAGCGAGCAGGCAGGATATCTGCAGGACGATAAGACTATTGATCGTCTTGAGGAAGCAATGGCGCGGATTTCCAGTGCAATGGAACAGCAGGCCCGAGCCCGTGAAGAGCGTGAGCGGGAAGCCCGTTCTGCTCCTGATCTTCCTGAAATTGCTGCAAACATCGACGCACTCTGTGTTCGTATCCGTGGCATTCTAGAGCGGAAAGGGGAATAACACATGGCGCAGGTCTCCATCCGTCTGAACGGATATGTCTACAGTGTCGGCTGTCAGGATGGTGAAGAACATCATCTTTATGCGATGGCACGACAGGTCGAAAGCTGGCTACAACGCGCCCGGACGCTGGGGGGCGCTGCCAGTGAATCCAAGACGCTCATGATGGCGGCGTTGCTCATGGCGGATGAGATCTTCGAGCTCAAGCGCCGTCCTCTTCCAGATGACATGCTGGCAACGGTTGAGGAAGCGAAAGCAGCGCTGCGTATTGCTGAAGCCCGTCAGGAACGTCTGGCTCAACTGGCGCAGCGGGCTGAGGAACTTGCGGGCGTACTCGAAACTTCCGAGTGATTTTTGCGATTGCCGTTGAATATCTTCCGGCACTGTCTAATATGTAATGCGGAGCTGCCTGGTGCGTCAGGCAAATCAACCCCCGGGCCGATAAGCATTCCTACGGGAACTGGCTCTGTCGTGGCCCTGGTCACGTTAACCGGTGCCCACCTGCACTTGCAGGTCTAGGAGGGCTGAAAAGACCAACGGCTTTGGCGGCTCCACAGATTTCCGAAATCGATCTTCAGAAGAAAGAACTCCGTCGGCAGATGGCCGAACGGAGGAATGCTGCGTCCAGAGATATGGAAGCAGCGCTTCTGCATCGCCTGCATAACGTCATAGAAGCGCAGAGTGCTTCCGTTATCGCGGCTGTCTGGCCTTTGCCGGGAGAAATCGACCTTAGGCCTCTTTGCTTTCAACTTCTGAAAGCAGGTCGCCGGATAGGGTTCCCGGAAACGCCCCCAAAAGGACATCCGCTCCTCTTTCGCGAATGGAAAGAGAGCGTTCCTATGTGCGAGGGTCGCTTTGGGACGTCCTATCCGGACGGCCCGGAGGTTATTCCTGACCTTGTTCTGGTTCCATTTCTCGCATTTGATCGAACTGGTTACCGGTTGGGCTATGGAGGCGGTTACTACGACCGCACTCTTGCCAAGTTGAAGATACCCGCAATCGGCTACGGGTTTTCCATTCAGGAAATGGAAGCCCTTCCAGCGGGACCATACGATATTCCCCTGTCTGTCATCGTCACCGAGAAAGAGACGATCAAGACAGGTTTCCATAACTCGAAAGGCTGACTGTTGAGATTTCTGTTTCTGGGTGACGTTGTAGGTCGTAGCGGACGTGAGGCGATTACCCGCAATTTGCCGGAGTGGCGCAAGAAGCTGGCTCTGGATCTTGTGGTCGTGAATGGCGAGAACGCTTCACACGGTTATGGTCTGTCCCCGGATATCGCGAGAAATCTCATGTCTGCTGGTGTGGATGTCATCACACTGGGGAACCACGCCTGGGATCGCCGGGACATGATCGGGCATATTAATCAGATGCCCAACATTGTTCGGCCTATTAACTATCCCGCCGGTACGCCGGGGCAGGGGAGTTATATTATCGATCTAGAGCGGGGACGTCGTGCGCTCGTCATCAATGTGATGGGGCGCATCTTCATGGATCCCCTGGATGACCCGTTTCGCGTTGTGAGTGAACTCCTCTCACGACATCGGCTCGGTATGACCGTGAATGCGATTATCATTGATATCCATGCAGAAGCCACCAGCGAGAAAATGGGCTTCGGCCAGTATTTTGACGGTCGGGTGTCTCTTGTTGTTGGGACGCACACACATGTTCCAACGGCTGATCACCGTATTCTACCAAAGGGCACAGCGTATCAGACGGATGCCGGGATGTGCGGTGACTACGACAGCGTGATCGGGATGGGAAAAGAAGCGGCTCTCCACAAGCTGGTCCGGAAAATCCCTGGAGAGCGGCCGCAGCCAGCGGAAGGGGAGGCGACAGTCTGTGGTCTTCTGGTGGAAACAAATGATGCCACTGGACTGGCCACAAAGGTGGCTCCCCTGAGAATGGGAGGTCATCTGGCGCCTAATTGGCCGGATTTTTGAGCGGGGAGAAAGATTTTTAAGAAAAAATGCAGGAAAAGGAAGTTTTTTCAGGGCTCTAAACAGATGAAAAATGTGGATTTCTCGTTTTTTCTCTTGTTTTCCGCCATCCATTCTGTGGATAACTCGTTTATGATGATTGTTTGACAGTGTGAGTTGGTCCCCGTATAAGCCCGTTCACCGACGCGGCGGGGCCTTCTTCGAGGGTCTGGCCGGGACGGTTAGAGACTGTGA
>NZ_BEWO01000003.1 GCF_002723975.1 Gluconobacter japonicus | reverse complement strand
GGTGGAATCTCTCGTTGAAGAAAAACATTTCTCACAAGAGAGTAAATTAGATTTTGTTACGGAGGGCGCGAAAAACATACAGAGAAGTTGGCATAATAGAATCGCACGATCTATTTTAACTCCTATATTTGGTCATTCTCGTATCAATAAACTTTCTGATTTTGTTTACGATCGGAATTAATAAATGTTCCTTATTCATTCAATGGCGCATTTTTCTAGTATTTATCTTCCAGTCCTTAAAATGACTGGTGCTAGAAAAATCTGTGAGATTGGTTCCGAGCTTGGTGGAAACACGTCTATACTTCTTGAGTATGCAGATGAAAATCATGGTCACATCATTTGTATAGACCCGTGCCCGGATAATAATTTTTATGAAAAATTAATAAATAAAGAAAATATATCTTTCATAAAGGATAAAAGTCTCAATGCAATTTTCAATATTGATTGCATTGATGTGTGGTTTGTCGATGGTGACCATAATTGGTATACGGTATTTAATGAGCTATCATTGATTGACAAAGTGTCAAAACGAGATGGGAAACCATTTTTAGCATTTGTCCACGATGTTGATTGGCCATCCGGTCGGCGTGACCTGTATTACGATCCATCCTCTATTCCGGAAAATTTTCTTCATGATTATAGCTGGGAATTGGGGACAGTGCCTGAACAGGCTGATCTAATTTCTGGAGGTTTCAGGGGAGCGGGTGCTTTTGCTTGGGCTCATCAGTCTGGAGGCGAAAAAAATGGTGTCCGAACCGCTATAGAAGATTTTATTGCGGATGGCCGAGTGGATGAAGTCGAGTTCCTGTCAATACCAGGTGTGTTCGGCTTAGGTGTTATCGTCTCGAAGAACCATCCTTTTTTAGAAGAAATCAAATCGTTATTAGAGCCCTTTGCAAATAATCCTCTTCTGATCGATCTGGAAAAGAACAGGCTGGAAAATTACCTGGAGTTGATCCGTCGGCAGGACGAGGGAAACTGAGTTTATTTTAGCGAACAAAAATCTGGCTTGTCGCATACGACAGCCAGATGTCATGCTTGGCGAACCAGTCTGATCCCAGAAGCATATCTGTTTGATCGTGGACTGGGGCTACGGTCAGAACCGGGTTTTCCCAGACCGTGCCTCCCATGGAGAAGCGTTTAAAATGGTGCCAGTGGTAGCGGCGTTCATGCAGATCCACCCCGGCTGTCGTGCCGCCGGGGTCGAGAGCCAGAAGTTCGTCCGTGAGACCCAGCCGATAAGCGAAATCCGTACTGATGATATGCGAGCGTGCACCGCTATCCAGCAGGGCGGTGCCGTGGGTGCCATCTAGGGTGAACGTGACCATCATGCGGCCATCAATGACGCGGGCAGGCACGGTGTTCCATTTGCCTTTCCATGATGGCGCAAGCTGGCAGTCTGAAGAACTGGGCAGGATTTTCCAGAAGATGAGCTGCTGATGTGGCACATCGAATTCCAGATCGTATCCGTCCAGAACGTCTGCTCCCAAAAGTCCCAGAATGGGTGGGCGGATCATGGGGGAGCCGGGGAGAGACCCTACGGGCATGGAGCCAGCTCCCAGCGCGAGTTTGCCAAGACGCAGATCGGCGATGCGGCTGTTCGGGACCAGTCGGGGAGCCCCGTTTGGCCCCTGCATGACGGTATGGCGGTTCTGGTCCTGCGGCAGGCGGAGCGTCCTGATTCCTTCAGGCGTCATCAGGCTTCCCTGTGAGCCTGTATCCACAATCATGGAGGCAGCCTGACCGTTGATCTGAACCGGAACACTCAGATAACCGCCATCATTACGAAGGGGGAGGACTGTGGCCTGGGTCATGCGACAGGTTCCGGCATTCGCATATCCGGTTACCGCCAGAAGGGATGTCAAAAAGCCGCCGATCAGTCGTTTCATTTCTGCTCCGCCCGTGGATGTGCCTTGCGCCAGACGTCCAGCAGGTGCTTTTCGTCCGCCAGCGTATAGGCCTGGGTGGTGGAAAGGCTGGCGTGGCCCATGAGTTCCTGAATGGCGCGCAAATCTGCGCCGCCTTCCATCAGATGGGTTGCAAAGGAGTGGCGCAGCGCATGAGGGGTGGCGGAATCCGGCAGACCTTCGCCTTTACGCCATTCCCGCATGGCGCGTTGGGCGACGCCGGGGTTTAGGCGCCCCCCGCGCGTGCCGCAAAATAAGGGAGCATCGGGGGAGGGAGATGGATGGGCGGCTTTCCATGTCTCCAATGTCTCGCGCACGGCGGGAAGGAGGGGAACGAGGCGTTCTTTCCCGCCCTTACCGACAACCCGGAGCATGTTCTCGCCAGCGTTTGAAAGATCCCGCACGTCCAGTGCGAGCGCTTCGCCAATGCGTAATCCGGTGCCGTAAAGCAGCGTAAAAAGGGCTTTGTCCCTGAGGGCAGCGGCGCTGGTGTAGGCGTCGTCGGAAATCCCTTCGGGAGCGGCGAGAGCCTGTTCCTGACCCAGGGGGCGGGGAAGACGTTTTTTCAGGCGCGGTGTGGCCAGAAGTCCGGGAGCGGGATTTGATATATCGAACCGGATGGCCAGATAGCGGTAAAACGACCGCAAGGCCGACACGCGACGGGCTCTGGATCGGGCGCGGGAGTCTGCGTTCGTGGCGCGGCGTGTAGGTTTTTCGCTGCGGGCGGTTTCATGGGCCAGCCAGGCGCGCAAATCGGCCAGAGACAGTTTGGCGAGGGATGTCAGATCAACGTCCCCGCCAAGGTGCTGCTCGAAAAAGGCCAGTGCCAGAACAATATCGTGCCGGTAAGCTTCGACTGTTCGCAGGCTGGAGCGCCGTTCATGGGTCAACCATTCGGTCCAGTCGCGCAATGCGTCATGGGCCATCATGGCATTTCGGGCTCAGGGAGGTTAGACACAGGCATGGCATCCAGCAGCCTACCCAAGCCTGACCTCTGGCGAAAGCCACCCCCCACCGGAACGCGCGTTTCGGTGCTCGTTCCGCTGCCTTTTCCGGGGCCGCTGGACTATCTGGCCCCCATACCGCTTCAGCCGGGTGATCTGGTTACGGTTCCGTTGGGAAAACGGGAGACTGTTGGATGCGTCTGGGACACAACCACCACGGTTCCGGCTGATTTCGCGACAGCACCGACACGTGAAGTTCCACTGTCCCGCCTGCGTCCCGTGGTCGAAAAGCTTGATGTACGTCCTTTGCCGGGCAGCCTGCGGCGGTTCATCGACTGGGTGGCAGCCTATACGCTGACGCCGCCGGGGCTGGTTCTGGCTATGGCGACCCGGATTCACCTGAAAGATGCACCCAAACCTGCTCTTGGTTGGGTTCGGACTGAGCAGCCCGAAGATGGTCTGCGTGTGACGCCAGCACGTCGCGCTGTTCTCGATGTGGCATCCAGCACGGCGATGACGACATCCGATCTTGCGGCGGCCAGCGGAGCCAGTTCCGCCGTTATCAGAGGGCTTGCGACGGCTGGTCTGTTGCGGGAGGCCGTGATTTCGGTGGCGGCACCTTTCGCGACACCTGACCCAAGCCATGGCGCGCCGCGTCTTTCTGACGAGCAGGCAGAGGTTGCACAGCAGCTTTGCCGTCCGGTGGAAGAGCAGCGCTTTGACGTGACCCTGCTTGAGGGCGTGACAGGGTCTGGCAAGACGGAAGTGTATTTTGAGGCTGTGGCGGCCTGTCTGGCTCAAGGAAAGCAGGTTCTGGTCCTGTTGCCGGAAATCGCCTTGTCAGCGCAGTGGACGGATCGGTTTATCCGTCGCTTTGGTGCGGAACCGGCTGTCTGGCACTCCGATCTCGGGGCCAAGCGTCGGCGTGAAACATGGCGTGCTGTTGCTGATGGCACGGCACGCGTTGTGGTTGGCGCACGGTCAGCCCTGTTCCTGCCGTTTGAAGATCTGGGTCTCGTTGTGGTGGACGAGGAGCATGAGAGCGCCTTCAAACAGGAAGAGGGCGTCATGTATCATGGGCGGGATATGGCTGTGGTCCGCGCCCGTTTGGCCAACGCGCCCGCCATTCTCGTGTCTGCTACACCTTCTCTGGAGACGTTGGCGAACGTCGAAGGTGGTCGTTATCACCATGAGCTTCTGACCGCCCGACATGGTGGCGCGACGATGCCGGATGTGTCTCTGGTCGATATGCGGTCTGATCCGCCGGAGCGGGGGCTGTTCCTGTCTCCGGTGCTCTGCACTGCCATTGATGAGACGCTGAAGAACGGGGAGCAGGCGATGCTGTTCCTCAATCGCCGTGGTTATGCTCCGCTGACGCTCTGTCGCGCCTGCGGGCATCGGATGCAGTGCCCCAACTGCTCCACCTGGCTGGTGGAACATCGAGCGCGCGGTATCCTGACCTGCCATCATTGCGGCCATACAGAGAGTATTCCGTCGGACTGTCCGCAATGTCATGCCGAACATTCGCTGGTACCGATCGGGCCGGGGATCGAGCGCATTACGGAAGAAGCAAAACTGCGTTTTCCCGAGGCGAAAATCCTTGTCATGTCTTCCGACACACTTGGGTCTCCGGCTGCTACGGCGGAGGCTGTGCGGAAGATCACGGATGGCGAGGTCAATCTCATCATCGGAACGCAGATCGTCGCCAAGGGCTGGCATTTCCCAAAGCTGACGCTGGTTGGTGTGGTCGATGCAGATCTGGGGCTGGGCGGTGGTGATCTTAGAGCAGCGGAACGCACCGTTCAGCTTCTGCATCAGGTCGCGGGGCGTGCAGGTCGTGCGGAACGCCCCGGCCGTGTGCTGCTTCAGAGCTATGTGGGCGAGCATCCGGTCATGACGGCGCTCGTCTCCAATGATTTCCAGACCTTTATGGAGCAGGAAGCGGAGCAGAGACGTCCGTCTTTCTGGCCGCCTTATGGGCGGCTGGCGGCGCTGATTGTCAGCGCTGCGACAGCGGATGCGGCGGATGCGCTGGCAAAGGAAATCGCGTTTGCGGCACCAGAGCGGGAAGGGGTTCAGGTTCTGGGGCCAGCCCCTGCACCGCTGGCTGTTTTACGCGGGCGGCACCGGCGCCGGTTGCTACTGCGGACTATGCGCGGAATTGCTGTTCAGCCGATTTTGCGGGACTGGCTGAAAGACATCCGACCCAAAGGAAGTGCCAAGATCGATATTGATATCGATCCCATCTCGTTTCTCTGAAGCGTTGATAACGATAATCCGGATTATGACAAACAAAGTCTGGGTGCTTGTTTTTGTTAAGAATGACTCGCATTAGCATCAAATCCTTACTCTCTGAGATGCGAATCAAATGAGCCCTATAACAGCCAGCCTTGGTCGGAGTGTGTTTCGTTGCACTCAACCAATGGCGTTGATGATCGTTTCCCAGTTGTTGCTGTCTTCTTCCGCCAGTGCAGGCTCGTTGGTGGAGAAACCGGAAAAGCAGAAAAGCGCCTCTGCACCCCACGCTCGTAAAAACAGCCCTTCTGCTGCGGCCAGGCGCAGAAAGCAGGATATTGTCACGGTGGTTGGGCAGCAGCAGGCTGCTTCTGTCAGTGCCGCCAAGATGGCCATTCCGTTTTTGGAAAACCCTCAGATCATTTCCGTTGTTTCCCGCAAACTGATGGACGAGCAGAATGTCATTCGTCTTTCGGATGCGCTGCAAAACGTGGCAGGCGTGTCCCATGCGGACAGCTACGGCCTGTATGACAGTATTCGTGTACGTGGTTTCAGCACATCCGGCATGACCTATCTCGATGGTATGAAAACCATCGACAGCCTTTCCATGAACGAGACGGTGGGCCTGTCCCGCATGGAAGTCATTAAAGGGCCGGCTTCGGGTCTGTTTGGGCAGGGGCCGCTCTCTGGCATGGTCAACATGGTCAGCAAGAGGCCGACAGACAGTAATTTTGCCACCTTCACGGCCCAGGGTGGATCTTGGTCGTATTATGAAGGGCGCGCGGATATCAACAGGAAGCTGACATCCAATGGGATGATTACAGCCCGGGTGAATGCCGTTTACCGAAAGCAGGATTACTTCGTTCGCGCCTCGGATATGGAGACGCTTTACATCGCGCCATCCATTTCAATTCGTCCGACAGATCATACCGATCTGACGCTCCTGTTCCGCTATAATCGCACGAGCGGTCACCCTTATACGGCGATTCCGGCGTACGGAACGGTTCTGCCGTCTCCCTGGGGAAAACTGCCCAGGGATTTTGCCATCAACGATGTTGAAAATCCTGCCCAGCAGCGACAGACCTACGTTCATCTGGGCTACATGTTTGATCACAAGTTCAATGAGAACATCGGCTTCCATCAAGGGTTTCGGTATCAGGTTTACCGTCAGACCTACAACAGATGGCTGTTTGCAACGACGGGGTTCTCGAACGATCTCTCACAGGTTGGTCGTTATTACTATGGACCGTATAATAATCATGGAACTGACGTCCGAATTGATACGAATGTTAATTTCAAATTCCATACAACACACCTGATTTCGCATTACGTTCTGGTCGGGACCGACTATGGTCAGAATGGGACCAATTCCACCACCGGCTTTGCAACTACAACAAATCTCAATCTCGCAAATCCGGTCTATGGGGATGTTCCCGACTATGCGAGCAGCGGTGTCATTTCCAAAACACGGCAGGACCAGTTCGGGGCCTATATTCAGGACCATATGAAAATTGGCCGTCAGGTTGCGGTGACATTTGGTGTGCGCTGGGATCGTGCGACCAGTGGTCGTGGCGGGAACAATCCGCCAACGACGGCTTTCAGCCCGCACGTGGGCATTACCTGGGCCTTTACGGACTGGATGTCTGCATACTTCAACTGGTCCAAGGCGTTTCTGCCAACGACGTCTGTTGATTATCAGCAGAAAATCCTGCCGCCCCAGAGGGGAACGGATTACGAGGTTGGCCTCAAAGCGCAGACGCGAAACGGTGTTCTGACAGGGATGGCGACCCTTTTCGATCTGGCGCGGACAAATGTCGCGACAACAGATCCACTCCATCCGCTTTACTCAATTGCGCAGGGTGAGCAGAGGAGCAAAGGGTTTGAACTGGAAGGCAATCTCAGACTTCTCCCAACCTGGACTGCCAATATTGCGTACACTTATCTCGATACCAAAATCACAAAAGACAACCGGCTTCTGCCCAATGGCGGAACTCTGTGGCTTGCGGGCGTTCCGCACCATATTTTCAATGTTTGGACAAAGTATTCCATCCCGTCAGGGATGCTGAAGGGGCTTGGTATTGGGGCGGGTGTGCATTTTGAAGGGGCTAGCCCAGCCGATAACTATACGCCACGTGATCCTGTCTACGGCCTGACGTACAAAACATCTGCCTATGCTCTGGTCAATCTGGCGGCATATTATGAAAGAGGGTCCTGGAGCGCGCAGATCAACGTGCAGAATGCGGCCGACAAACGATATTTTCCATCAGCTTCTTTAAGCCGAACGGTTGTCGGAACCCCAAGGACAATCATGGGCGGTCTGACAAAGCGATTCTGAAGAGGGTTCTGGCCAGAGTTCCGGCTTGGAGTCTGGCCAGAGAAAAGTTCAGCCTTTCCGGTTACGGAAGAACTGGATGGTCGCGGCCACGACAGAAATAACGGCCAGAGCCTGCTGGAAATAGGGGCGAAAACGTTTCGGGCCAATGGTCGCCATGGCGGTCATACCTGCAAGGCCGATTTCGCGAGCACGACCGGCATGCTTGCAACAGGCTTTGACTTTGCTGCAGCAGCCAGTTTTAGCGGGGACCTGTTCAACGGGAACGGTTTTGGTCTTCATGAAAATCCTCCTGAATAGAGTGAATCAGGGAATGAACGCTGACGAATACAAGAGGTTGTGTCCGTCAGTCTTCCTGTCCGTCTTTCTCTTTCTGAAGGATCTTGAGCTGCTTGTCTGCATCCGGGGCGTGTGGATCAAGGAGCATCATCTGCTTGTAGGCCCGTAGGGCAGCATCAGGCTCGTGTCGGTCCCGCTCAGCTTCTGCCAACATGCTCCATGCGGTGGTATCTCCGGGATCAGCCTGAATCACGACGCCCAGATCGGAAATCGCTCCATTATTGTCTCCGGCGGCGGACCGGATGGCGGCGCGGTAACGTCGCAGGATGGGCTGATCGGGCTGGAGAGTGATGGCGGACGTCAGATCATCTTCGGCGGACTGAAAATCATGCTTGCCGAGAGCATCCTGCGAATCGGTCAGAAGCATCCGAACGGCTCCGGTCAGGCTGCGGTTCCGCAATGTTTCCGCCTGATCGGCGAGTTTGCGCGCATCCTTGTCGTTTCCAGCGAGAGCGAGAGCCTTTTCCGTTTCAACAAGCCGTTCCTGAACGGTCTTGTGGTGCGGATGTGCCTTGCTGGAATCGGTTTTTACGGGCGATGGGGAGTGTGTCTGACCTGCAAGCGCGGGGGCAGGAGGAGCAACCGGCGCTGCAGAGGCAGAAAATACTGGAGTACAAAGCAGAACGGCGCCAGCCATCAGCCAGCGCCGTTCAGTTGTCATCCAGCGGATCAAGGCAATTAGCCCTGACGTGCCTTCATGCGCGGGTTCTTCTTGTTGATGATGTAAACGCGTCCACGACGGCGGACAACGCGGCAGTCCTTGTCGCGGACCTTTGCGGACTTCAGGCTGTTGCGGATCTTCATGATGTTTCCAGGCTCTCGACTGTGTGGTCCATGATGGACCGGATAGCGGGCCGGAACGCCCGCAAAAGGATGGCCCCGCTTACCGATGGTCCGTCAGTGAGTCAAGGACAACTGCGTTCCGAAGCGCGGAAAAGCTACGGCAAAGGGTTCTGCAACGGTGTGTGACTACCGGGTCAGAAGGCTTGTCCCGAGATTATTTTCCCCTAATCATGCCGTCATGATCAAGCGTCGCTTTGTGGCCACCCTGCTTCTGGCCGTCCCGCTCGCCTTTCCGGTTCTGGCTCATGCCGAAGATGGAGGGGCCAAAACCAACGATGATGATCCGTCGATCAATGCTTTGGGGATCGGAGTTAACCAGATCCTCAAGGTTTTGCAGGTTCATCCTGATTCTGCGAGTGACGCCTGTATCAATGCGCTCAAAGAGATGCATGCGGCACAGGACCAGTTGAGCAAGGAAGAAGGACACGAGAATAATCAGGACGTTGAGGTGGCGCGTGACGTTACGGCGTCCAGTATGGAAGACGTGACCACTATCTGCGGAACAGATGCTCGGACGCTGTGTCGGGCTTCTGCCGGACAGAACCCAACGCTGGCCGCTGCCTGTCGTGGCCTTCCCCACGAAGAGGAATGATGGAGCCGGATTTTGGTCGACATCACAATACGGCGATAAATTTCGTCAAATCATGTCATACGCATTCAGGGGCTAACCATTACAGTATCGGAGGAGTAGGGTTTTCGGTCTGAGTTGATGACAGGAACTGCAAGACTGCTCCGGAATGACCCGTTTGCCTGGCAGGGATAGCCCTTCTTGACCACTGTACTTCAGTCGGTCTTCCGTCCGGGATGGATCCAGTTCAGCCTCAGAACCTGGATTGCGCTGGTCGTAGCATTGGCTACGGCCTTCTGGGCTCAGGTTGATACACCTGCGGGTGCCGGTGTGACCGTCATGATCCTTGCCCAGCCTTTGCGGGGGCAGGCTCTTTCCAAGGCGCTCTATCGCTTTCTCGGGACGTTGCTGGGCGTGGGCGTCTCTATCCTGCTGATTTCCATGTTCAGTCAGGACCGTGGGCTGTTCCTTGGGGGTGTCGCTCTGTGGATGGCCGGATGTGCCTTTGTCGGTACTCTGGAGCGGGATTTTCGGGCCTATGGCGCCCTGCTGGCCGGGTACATGGTGGCGCTTGTTGCCGTCGCCAGCGTTGATAGTCCCCAGAACATCTATCATGTCAGCGTGGCCCGAGCGTCTACCGTAGCAATCGGTGTGGCTTCTGTAGCGGTCGTCAACCTGCTGTCCGGCTCGCCTCAGGCCTGGCGAAATCTTGCGCGGGGATTACAGAATCTGGGGCAGAGAATCCGTGGGCTGAGTCATGCGGCGATTATGGGGGATCCCCCTCCTTCGGCGCAGGGCACCACGGCGCTTGCTTCCGAAATCCTGTCTTTGATGACCCAGATTTCCTATGCGCGGACAGAGCTTGATCGCAGCCGTTTGCGTATGGCGGGTGCCAAACTCAGCATTATCGGCATGCTGACCGTTCTGACATGCAGTCGTGCCATTTCCACGCTTCTGAAGGAAGGCGGCGTAACGGAGGTCATGGTGCGCTATGTCCGTCAGTGGCATGAGCGTGTTGAAGATGGCACGAACCGGCAGGAAACAATGGGAACGATCCTGTCCAATATTCGTAAGGAAGATCCTGAATATTTTCCGACAGCTCGGGATGCCTGGTTTCTGGAACGTGCGGCAACGCTGCTGAGTAATCGGCTCCATATTCATACGGGTATCAGCACGCTTATGAAGGCCACTCCGGCTGGAGAGGCTCTCAAGCTCGCAACCCTGGCCAATAATACGGATTACATTACCGCCTTCATCAACAGTATGCGGGTGCTGATCGGTTTCAGTTTTGTCGCCGCTTTCTGTATCGGGACAAGTCTGCCTGCTTCGGCAACAGCCCTGTCCCAGTGCGCGCTGGTGCTTGTGCTGGCGTCGTCATCTCTTGATACGGCGCAGTTCGGCAAAGGTGCGATGATCGGGACCCCGCTGGGTATTGTGGCTGCGGCTTTTCTGTCCTTCTGGGTCTTGCCCTACGTCTATACATTGCAGGGGCTTGCGTTTGTTCTGCTGCCTCAGACGGTTATTGCCTGTCTGCTGCTCATGAACCCGAAGACCTCAGCCATAGGCTTCCACTACGGTGCATTCTTCCTTGTGTTCGTAGGGCTGGGCAACCACCACAGCTATAACCCGGAAGCCTTCATCGAACGCAACACCTTTTATTTCATCTCCGCGGTCCTGTCCTTCATTCTGCTGGTTCTGCTGTGGCCACCCACGGCGCGGCGGCATCGTTTCCGGATTGCCGTGGCCATTTCCTCTGACCTGGAGTCCCAGCTTGGCGGCCATGGTGAGGCGATGGGGCCAGCCCTTCTGAGCCGGAAATATGATCGACTGAGCCAGCTTCTGCTCTGGACGAAGCGTCTCCCTAAAGGAGGGACAGCGTCCGAGCATGTTTTTGAACGTCTCGTGGCGCTGGAAGATCTGTCCAGCACGATTGCCCGTGTGAGGCTGTATCTCGATCAGGCTGCCCGTATGCCGTCCTTGCGACATCTTGTCCGTCCCGCCCGCAAGGCTCTGGCGCGGGACAGTCTTGGCGTTCTGGAGCGTGAGCTGGCGGATATGACGCAGGAATTTCTTGATCGTCTCCGCCTTGGGGCGCCCAGTGAGGAAATCCTGATCATCAACTGTGTTGGTGGACTTGAAGCCGTACGGGTCATGCTTTTGCGGAACCGGACGGCTGTTCATCATTATGGAATAGGACGCAAACGATGGTGATGACACAGGTCGTAGACCTTGGGGGTTTGCTCGTCTCCGCGTTTGTCGTCAATCTGGCTCTGTCACTTCTGACGCTGGCCATTCTCCGCTGGCTCATGGGCTGGTTCGATCTCTGGCGTTTCGTCTGGGATCCGCCATTGGCCCAGTTCGGCATCCTTATCTGCCTTCTCGGGCTTTATACCCTGATCCTCTGATACAAGGCCGTTTCCAGTGCTTTCCAGTGCCCATCGTCTGATCCGCCTGACCATTACCATCTCCATCCTTGTGGTGGCTGCTGTCGTGGTGGTCATCCTGTGGGACTACTACACGGCCTCTCCCTGGACCCGGAATGGACAGGTGCGTGTGCAGGTTGCCAATATTGCGCCGCGCGTTTCCGGGCAGATTTTGCATGTGAACGTTCATGACAACCAGCCCGTGCATCGGGGGGATGTTCTGTACGAAATTGACCCGTTCGATTTTCAGGTGGCTGTGGATGCTGCCAAGGCGAAGGTGGCGGAACGCAAGGCGGATATGGAGTTCAAGGAGGTTCAGTCCGAGTGGCGCAAGGCCATTCCAGGCGTGGCTGTCTCAAAGGAAGAGAAGAAGCAGTACGTTGCTCTCGCCCAGCAGGCAGCGGCGCAATACGCTTCGGCACAGGCGGAACTGCGGCAGGCCGAAATCAATCTGGACCGCACGAAGGTCCGAAGTTCTCTGGACGGGATCGTCACGAACCTGATCATGCGTCCGGGTGATTTCGCCACGGCGGGTACAGTGAACATGCACGTCATTGATACGAGTTCATACTGGATTGACGGGTATTTCGAGGAAACCAAGGTTCATGATCTGGATGAGGGCGATCTCGTCCGTATGGATCTGATGGGCTACCATGACCCCCTCTACGGGCATATCGAGAGCATCACGCGGGGTATTGCCAGTAACAATGCGCTTGTGAACGAGCAGGGCCTGCCGACGGTCGATCCTGTTTATACCTGGGTGCGGCTGGCACAACGTATTCCGGTGCGTGTGAAAATCGACAAACTGCCGGATGATCTGACACTTGCTGCGGGCATGACAGCGACGGTCACGGTTGTGTCTGAATCGGGAAACCGCCGCCATCGCTCCACACAGGATGCGTTCCAGCATTTCGGAGACGATATCCGACATCTTTTTGGTCATAAGTAACGGATTGTCTTGTGATTTTCACAATCCATCTTCTGTTTCAGCCGTTAACATACCGGACAGAAAATCGGATATCTGAAAACGGGGCGGCAGGTAGCTTGCCCTGATTTTACAAACTGAGAAGGAAGAATTGTGCACGCATCCCTTTCTTGCCGGACACTGGGCTTCGCGCTGAGTGGTCTGTGCCTTGTCGCTGCCTTCTCAACGGCTGAAGCCGCTGCGACGGATAAAGCCCGCAAAGCCGGAGCACTTGTCAGTTCAGGCCCTCTGGCGGACGCATTGAGTCTTCCGGATGCGGGGAAATCCCTGCGCATTACCTATCTTTCGACGGATGGTGTGACGGGGAAAGGGCTCGTGCCCGTGACGGCTGAGGTGATTGTTCCTGCGGGGGAAGCTCCTGCCGGTGGCTGGCCAATTGTCGCCTGGGCGCATGGGACCGTGGGCAACGACGATAGCTGTGCCCCCTCCCTGAATCCGTACAGTGCCCGCAACACACACTATCTTTCGGAATGGATGAAGCGCGGCTTCGCCATTGTCGCGACAGACTATCAGGGTTTGGGAACGCCGGGTGTTCATCCGTATCTGAACACGCGGGCCGAAGCTTACAGTGTTTTGGATTCCGTCCGCGCTGCACTGAAATCGGTTCCGGGTCTCCAGAACAAGATCATGATCGTTGGTCAGTCTCAGGGTGGTGGGGCTGCTTTCGCTTCCGCAGCTTTCGCTCCTGCCTACGCGCCGGACCTCAACATCCGTGGAACTGTCGCAACGGGTATTCCCTACCTGACTCCGGAAATTCTCTCGGCTATGCTGGCGCAGGCTGGTCAGGCAACGGGCTACAGCCCTCTTGTGGCCTATACGCTTCTGATTGGATCATCTTACGCGGGCCTGAACCCGCATTTCCGTCCGGAAGAGGCGTTTACGCCCAAGGCCATGCCAGCCTTCAAGGCGGCAGAAACGTCATGCCTGACGGGTCTGTCTGATCTGGCAGAGAAAGATGGCCTGACGCTGGCAAATGCACTTCAGCCAACCTATGCCAAAGCCATGTCTCCGGCCATGAAGGGTATGATGTATCCGACGCTGAAACTGGCACAGCCTCTCTTTGTTGGTACCGGAACCGCTGATGAAGACGTGCCGACGCAATTACAGGTGGGTCTGGTCAAGGCAGCCTGTGCGGCTGGAACCGTGGTACAGGCGCATCTGTACAAGGGGCTGGATCATTCCCAGACGGTGAATGCGTCTCTGCCGGATTCCGCGGCCTTTACCAAGGCGGTTATGGCGGGCGAGCCTGTGACGCCGCAGTGCACGCCGATCCCACAATGATGCCTTTAGCCCCGGATGTTCGTCATTCGGGGTTTCTCATATGTCCGACATGAAGCGGACAATCGCCTCTGCGGCACGTTGTGAAGCGCCAAGCAGAGGCTCCCCAAACGTTTCCTGAAACAGCTTTTCCTGAGCGGGCCTGTAGAGTGCGTGGCGTTCCTGCGCCTGCGCCACGGCCGTCATGATGTCTGCCGGATCCTCCACGACATCGCCTAACGTCCAGTGCAGGAAATAGGGATCATCCCGCCACGGTATCCGTCGTGGGTTTAGAAAGATGCACGGGCGCGGTATCGCCAGAAACTCGTAAACCTGACTGCTGACATCCCCGATATAGAGAGCGGCCTGGGACGTGTAAGTCATGTCCAGCATGGCGTCCGAGCCAGTATCGACCAGAACATCCGTGCTCTGTTGCCGCTTGAGTTGACGTTCCCGGATGCCGAAACCCTTGTGGAACATCTTGATATGCGGGGCCACAACCAGATTGTATTCGGTCTGTGCCTTAAACCCCTTGATGAGAGGGGTCATGCAGGCCGGTGCCGATGTTAGCGCACGCTGATAATGCGGATTGTAGAGCGCGAATGGTCGGCCATCCGGGAATGAGATGGCGTTCTCTTTGCGAACGGCTTCAAAGACGTCGAACTTCGGGTAGCCCACGATCTGGGACGCACCCGTCTGGAACAGGCCCTTGTCCCGGAAATACGTCTCCACCTTCGGGCCCGGAACGAGCGTCAGATCAAACTCTCGCACGAGGTGCTCGTCATTGACGTATCTGTCTCCCGCGCCGTGCATCAGAAGGACCAGTTTCGGCCCCTTCAGCCCCATTTCTTTCAGAACACCGGCCGTATATTCCGTCGCGACCACTACGTCATACCGGTTCAGTTCAGCCACGTTTTCACGCAGAACCAGCAGTCGTTCCTGATCGAGACGCCGGGCCTTCTTCAGCACTTTTGCCTTCCATGATTTGGGAAAGGGTTTGAGTGGAAGGGCAGGAACGCCAAGGGCGCGACGGATACGGCTTAGATGGGTCACGGTCTCGGGGAAGCTGTAGTATTCCGTGACCTCACATCCGGGAATGGCGGCAAGAGCGCTGGCGACAGAGGCTGTGTGATAGCACTGATACGGTTCTGCAATATAGATGAAGGCGATGTTCATGGTCGTCTGTTGCGTCCTGACGTCACCGCGACCTGCGGCTTATGCCCGGAATGACGTGTGCGGAAAGCGAAAGCCAGACCGGGTGCGAATGTCTTTGAAGCGCTTCAAAGACATGGAATATGGCCTCGTTCATAATCCTCACCCTCTGACTGTCAAGGAATCGGGCCAGAGGCGAAGATATGGCTTCCGGCATGGACACCCGGGGGGCTTTGTGGTCAGAAAGCCCGCATGTCCGCCGAACACTCCGTTTTCAGATCCATCTTCCGAAATGTCAGTGTTCTCACCGTCGGCCGTGTCGTCAATGCACTGTGCAGCTTCGTCTACATTGCATTTACGGTACGGGCGCTGGGCCTGTCTGATTTCGGACTGCTGATCCTCATTCATTCCCTGGCCTCTACGGGGTCTGTGCTGTCGCGTATGCAGTCCTGGCAGACGCTCATCCGGTTCGGCAGTGATGCGTTTACGAAAAACGATACGGATCTGCTGCGAAAGGTGGTTCACTTCTGTATTCGGCTGGATACGCTGTCTGCTGCTTTTGCCATTCTGTTCGGGCTGATTGCCGTGCAGGTTTATGGGGTGACGGCGCAATGGTCCCGGCATGTGCGGTTTCTGGCGGATCTGTATGTGATTGTGAGTCCGCTCATGTATTCGGGTTGGGCGAATGGCATCCTGCGAATGGCAGGAAAATTCCATCTTGTTCCCATCATCGATACCTGTGCAGCTGTTGTAAAAACGCTTGGCGTTCTGCTGGGATATGTCCTGCATCTGAAGCTGGGATATTTTTTGGCGATGTGGGCGCTCGCCATCATCATCGACTACGGATTTTACTTCTATTACGCGATGGACATCCTGCGGCAGAAGTTCAGGTTCCGCTATTTCCAGGCCTACCGGAGCTGGCGCTGGCAGATTCCCGGTATGTGGCAGTTCACCCGCGCAGCCAGTGTGAACCAGACGCTCGGCAATATTTCCGGGCATGTAGCGACGCTTCTGGTGGGTAATGGCCTTGGTCCGGCGGAGGCTGCTGTTTTCCGCGTCTGCCGTCAGATCGCAGACGGGATTGTCACACCCGCCCAGCTCATCTCGCCGGTGCTGTACCCGGAACTGGTCAAGATGCGGGACAAGCAGGACTGGAAGGGCCTCAAGCGCGTCACATGGAAGATGTTTGGCGTCCTGACGGCCCTGTCATTGTTGCTTCTGCTGCTCTCTGCCGTGTTTGGCTCAAAGATTTTCAGGCTGATGCTGCATGTTCATGTACATCACACATCGCTCTATATTTCCATCATGCTGATGGCCGCGGTCTTCAGTCTGCTGGTCATTCCGCTGGAGCCCCTGCTGATCGTCGTGGGGCACGTGAAGTTCCTGATGACCAGCCGGACGGCTATTATGGCGATCTATTTCCCAGCCCTTTACGTGCTGACCATGCAGTTCGGATTGGCGGGTGCGTGCCTGACAACAGCAGCCTGCAACGCGGCCATTTTGCTCTCACGGTTTGCAGGTGTCTGGATATTCGGGGGGCGGATCGGGAAACCGAAGCCGGAGTGAGGTCTGGCCCACGTTTTGGTATGGGCCAGACCGTTATCTGTTAGCGCAGAGGCGCGCGGTCCATGGCCCAGATTGCAAAAGCCTGCACTAGCGCGACTTCTTCCAGCCGCTTGAAGCGCCCGGATGATCCGCCATGGCCTGCATCCATGTTGATGCGGCACAGGAATGGGCCGCCTGAGGCCACTTCACGCAGCTTGGCAATCCATTTCGCGGGCTCCCAATACGTGACGCGCGGGTCGGACAGGCCACCCATGGCGAGAATAGGCGGGTAAGGCCGTGCCTGAATGTTGTCGTAAGGCGAATAGCTGGCGATGAGGTCGTAAGCGTCCTCGTCTTCCAAAGGATTTCCCCATTCCGGCCATTCCGGTGGCGTGAGGGGCAGGGACGTGTCGGACATGGTGTTAAGCATGTCCACAAACGGCACCTGCGCGGCGATCCCGGCAAAAAGATCCGGCGCCATATTGGCGACAGCGCCCATCAACAGACCACCCGCCGAGCCACCATGGGCCACGATGCGGCTTGCGGAGCCGTAGCCTTGCTTCACGAGATAGTTCGCTGACGCGATGAAGTCCGTGAAGGTATTGGGCTTGGTTTTGCCACGTCCTTGCAGGAACCAGTTCCAGCCCTTTTCCGAGCCGCCACGAATATGCGCGATGGCATAAACCCAGCCACGGTCCACAAGACTGAAAACCGTTGTGGAGAAGCTGGCGTCCATGGCAATGCCGTATGAGCCGTAACCGTAAAGCAGCAGGGGCGCGGACCCATCCAGAACCTGTCCCTTGCGCATCAGGACCGTCACGGGAATCTGCTCCCCGTCCGGGGCCGTCGCGAACAGGCGACGTGTCTCGTATTTTTCCGGATCGTGTCCGGACGGAACGTCACGAACCTTCTGGAGTGTGCGCTCTCCGGTAGCGAGATCGTAGTCATACCAGTGTGCCGGGGTCGTCGGGGACTGGTAGACGTAGCGCAGGACCGAGCCTTCATATTCGAGAACGCCCTGAAGCGTCAGATCGTAAGCCGGTTCGTCCATGCCAATGGTCACGGCCTGACTGCGAACATCCCCGCTGACACCGGCCTTCACCACGCGGATATGAACGTTGCCGTCCTTCCGCTCTGACCAGGCCAGATAATTGCGGGACGCGGTTGCACCCAGAATATAGTGCCCTTCCAGATACGGTACGAACGGGGCCCAGTTCTCCCGTCCTGTGGCCGTATCAGGCGTCTGCATAAGCTGGAAATCGACAGCGTCACCAGCGTTGGTGAGGATGATGAAACGGTCATTCCAGTGCGTGAAAGAATAACGCTCGCCACGGATCAGCGGAGCAGCCACGACTGGCAGGGCGGTTGGTTCAGAGGCTGGGATCAGCAGCGTTTCGTTCGTGTCATGGTCGCCGCGTTCGATGACAATCCACTTGCGGGACGCGCTGGTGCCGATGCTCAGGAAGAAGCCGGGGTCGGTTTCATCAAAGACCAGAACATCTTCGCCCCCCGTCAGCGGACGGCGGTAGATCCGGGATGGGCGGCCGTTGTCGTCCCGGAAGATCCAGAACAGCCATGCGCTGTCTGGCGAAATGGCGAAGCTGCCAGTCGTGCTTTCAACCGGTGCGGCGCAAAGCTCACCGCTCTCCAGATCCTTGACCTGGATGCGATAGACTTCTGATCCCTGCACGTCTTCCGAATACACGAAGTAGCGATGATTGGCGGAGTGAGCTGTTCCGCCGAGGGCGTAGTAATCGAATTCTTTGGCGCGGGCATCCACATCAAGGAGAACCTGCTCGTCCCCACCGTCGCGCGGGCGGCGTGCCCGAAGCGGATGCTGGGCGCCATCTTCAAAGCGGCTGTAGTAGGCCCATGGGCCATCCGGGACAGGCACGGATTCTTCAGCCGGCGGGATGCGCCCGATCATTTCCTGCAGAAGTTCTTTGCGGAGCGGCTCCATACCGGCCAGCACGCTCTCGGCGTAGGCGTTTTCAGCCTTGAGGTGCTCGGTAATATCCGGTCGCAGAACGGACGGATCACGCAGAACCTGCTGCCAGTTCTCATCCTTCATCCAGGCATAGGAATCGGTGCGGGTCCGGCCAAGCTGCGTGGTTGAGAAAGGCTCCTTTTTGGGAGCGGGCGGAACGGGGAAGGGGTGCTGGGTTTCTGACATGGCCGAAACCTTGGCGCAGAAATGCGGATGACTCAATCCGCCAGGATGGCGGGAATATTCAAAGCTGGATCAGAGAGGACGGTATCGGGAAAAATAATCGGAAAAGAAACCAGAAGGCTTCTCAGGTGTTCTTCATGCAACGGCGGATGATTTTTCAGACCGGGGCTTGTCTCCGGGAGGTTGGGTCTCAATAGCCGTCATGTAATCATATCAGACATGGAAAGATTTCCTCCATGAATACCAATAAGTATTTTGCCGCTTTCGCTGCTCTTGGTCTGGCTTTCTCTGGTGCTGCTGTTGCCCAGACGGCGCCACAGCCGGGTCAGCCGATTGTTCCGCCGGGAACTCAGGCCGTTATCACGCCAAACCATGTTCAGGCCGTGGGTGGCATCAATGGTGTTGCAACCGCAGCAACGCCGGGCACGCTGGGTGAAAACGGCATGCCGTCCATTGACAGCGCACAGGCTGGCAATGTGGCAGGTCTGACGTCCTATTGTATCCACAAGAAGCTGTCTCTGGGTACGGCTCCGCGTTCTGCGTCCCGCACGCTGGCCAAGCGCCCGGATGTGCAGAATGACCAGTACTACTCACTGGGTGGTCGCGGCCTTCTCCAGACCAGCACGAACACGCCTTTCGACATTTCCACGCTGCCGAAAGACAAGCAGGTTCTGGTCTGCCGTGATCTCTTCAAAAAGGCCCAGAGCCTCAACAACTGAGACTTCTGAGTTTTCGTCCTGAAAAAGCCCCGGGGGTTATCCTCCGGGGCTTTTTTCGTTTCTGGTGTCAGCCGTTGCGCGCCTTTGCAGCGAACGCATTCAGCTTGACCAGCGTGTCGTCAAACTGCCCGTTGGCTTCGGCAAATCTCAGAAAGCGGACACGTTTCACAAGGATTTCCCGGGGTGTTGGCTGCTGGGAAAGCAGTGCCATGACCTCATCGGAAAAGTCATCGAGAGGCTGATAGCCCGGACGTGTCTCCTGTCCTGGCGTGAGTCCCGTCTGGACCGCAGGCGGGGCCAGTTCAATGACTTCGACTTTCCCTTTCAGGACTTCGCGAAGAGCGATCGTATAGGAATGGATTGCGGCTTTCGTGGCGTTATAGGTTGGCGTGGTGGTGAGCGGGACGAACGCCAGCCCGGACGTCACATTGATGATGACAGCGTCCTGCTGCTTCACCAGATGATCGGTCAGGGCGTTGATGAGACGGATTGAGCCGAGAAGGTTCGTCGTGATCGTGTCTTCAGCGTCTGTCAGATCGTGGGTTTTGGTGAGATCTTCAAACCGCATGATCCCGGCGTTGTTGATAACGACATTCAGGTCTGGATAGGCTTTCAGAAGGCGATCCGAAAAATCGGCGATGCCGTCAGCACTCTCAATATCCAGTGTCAGCGCGTGCATGTTGGGACGGCCTGCAATGGCGCTTTCCAGAGCATCCTTCCGCCGTCCGGCAACGATGACTGTATTGCCCGCGTCATGCAGCCTCTGTGCCAGGGCCTGTCCTATGCCCGAGCCGCCACCGGTTACCAGGATTGTATTTCCAGTCTGTTTCATCGGAGTTGCTCCTTCATGAATTGGAACACTTTATCTAGCGGGCTATCGTTGATCGGGAAGAAGGCACCTCAAAGATTTATACGCACCAAAAGGAGAGCGGCCCATGACGGATAATCCCTATGAGGCGTCTCCAGAGCGCCGTGCCCAGCGGCTTGCTGAGACAGCGCCGACCGAGTGTGACGTGCGTGTTGGGCGACTGGTGACAGATCTGATCGGACGTGTGGCCGATAAGTGGACGATGATTATTCTGGAAGTGCTGGAAGAGCATAAAGAACTGCGCTTCACGGAACTGGCGCGCAAGGTTGAGGGCATCAGCCAGAAAATGCTGACACAGACGCTCCGCCATATGGAGCGCGACGGCATGGTGACCAGAACCATTCATCCTGTCATCCCGCCGCGCGTGGACTATCGTCTCACGCCGCTGGGTCTAAGCCTCGGCGCTGCGTTCTGCGGGGTCTGGATCTGGGCGGAGAAAAATCTGACGGAAGTGGAAGCCGCCCGGACGGCGTTTGATGCCAGATGAAGTCCATGCCTGACAGAATGGTGTCAGGCGTGGAATGAGCTTACTCAGGCAGGTTTTCGAGCAGGGCCACACCTTCGGCAGACCCAAGGACAGCAGCTTTTTCCTGACGGTTCAGTTTGGAAAGAGCGGTCTTGAGAGACGAGGCTTCCTTCAGCTTGACCAGACCCACCAGAAGGTTTGCATCAATGGCACTTCCCGGTTTGCGGGCTGGAGGAAGGGCGCCGAGATGCGCGTCCAGCAAGGTACGGTCTGTCCGGAGCAACGCAAAAGCTTCTTCTGGCGGCTGATGCGGCGCATGCATGGCTTCAGTCCGCAGACGATCATTCTCTGCCGCAAGGCGCAGGATTGGCGGCGGAGCCGTTTCTTCCTCGATCAGCAGCAGGCCAGCCTTGCGCAATCCCAGCCCGACATCGCGGCTTGCCGTCAGGGCCGCCAGTGGAATAGCCAGAACAAGCCCCAGCAGCACGGGCGTCATCCACAGGAACAGCGCCTGCGAAACAGACCAGGCCGCTGCGGCCAGAAGGACGCCGAAAACCGTGTAAACCCAATAGCCACGCGCAACTTCACGCAGGGAAACCCGACCATCTTCGCGGTTCTGGGCATTCCAGCCGGAATCCCGGCCCAGCAGGATGGAAATCACACCGGATGTCTGGATCAGCATGGCAATCGGGGCAATCAGGCCGCCAATCAGTGTTTCCAGAATGATGGACAGGAACAGTTTGAGAACACCGCCTGACCCCCGGAGTGCTGCACGGTCAAACAGCATGGCGATAAACGCCAGCCCCTTGGGTGCCAGCAGGATGCCCATCGTGCCGATGAACACGAACTTCGCCTGGACCGGGTCAACGCGCGGCCAGTGCGGATAGAGCGTTGGTTTCGTGCCGAAATATTCCGGATGATAGAAATGCGACTGAAGGGAAATCAGAATTCCGAACAGCAGGAATAGCAGCCACAGCGGGGACATGACGTACGAGCCAATGCCGGTGAGCATATGGGTCCGGCTGACCCAGTGCAGGCCCTTTGTTCCAAGGATCTTGGCATGCTGAAGATTGCCCTGACACCAGCGGCGGTCACGGATAGCGACGTCCGTTAGCGAGGGAGGACTCTCTTCGTATGAGCCGAAGAGCCCTGGCACCATGTGAATGGCCCAGCCACCGCGGCGCATCAGAGCGGCTTCAACGAAGTCATGGCTCAGAATGTGGCCACCGAAGGGAGGACGGCCCTTCAGATGCGGGAGGCCAGCCTGTTCGGCAAAGGCACGGGTGCGGATAACCGCATTATGACCCCAGTAATTGCCTTCCGAGCCATGCCACCACGCAATTCCATGCGCGATGAGGGGGCCGTAAACACGCCCGGCGAACTGCTGCATCCGTGCGAAAAGTGTGCGGCCGCCAACGATCACTGGAAGTGTCTGGATCAGGCCGACGCCATCATGGTTTTCCATAGCAGACACGACGCGGACGATCAGGCTGCCATCCATGACGCTATCGGCATCCAGCGTCAGCATCTGCTGGTAGGAGCCACCAAAGCGTACCACCCAGTCATGCAGGTTTCCGGCTTTGCGGTCCGTATTCTGGTGACGGCGGCGATAGAAGATGCGCTGATGATCGCCAGTAGCCTGACGGAACGCCAGAAAAGCCCGCTCTTCCTGTAGCCAGACATCCGGGTTGGTTGTGTCTGACAGGATGAAGAAATCAAATGCGTCAATCTGGCCGGTCGCCAGAATACTGTCGTAGATGGCTTTGAGACCTGCAAGAACCCGCGTCGGGTCTTCATTGTAGGTCGGCATCAGGACGGCGGTTCTGGCCTTCAGACGGGGAAGTGCGCCCGTGCGCTGGATACCGAGGCCTAACCCACCACGGCAGATCAGAGACACAAATCCGCCAAGGCTGGACGTGAAGGATAGCGCGATCCAGAAGCCCAGAATGGCAAACAGCACCAGAACAATCACGCCCAATGTCGAAACACCGAGCGAGTTGAAAACCTGGTTGATTTTATAAACACCGAAGCCTGTCAGCAGAATGGCCGTACCAAACACGAACAACCGCCGCAGCCAAAGCAGCTTCGGTGTTGTGTCCAGAATGCGGAAGGGGCGCCCGTGGCGATCCGGCTGCTGCTGGAGGTTCTGAGGCTCCATTTTGAGCGGAGCTTCACGGGGAAGAAAAGGGGCTTCGGACGGGGAAAAATCTGTCACGGCGTCCAACGATACATCCATTTTTCAGAAACCGGCCCCTGATCGTTTGCCAACTGGGCCTGAAGCTCGGAGGCTTTGGCATCCCCCGGTACGAACTCGAAAGTGGTGCGCCAGCCTTTGATGTTCGGGTTGGGCTCTACAACGACATTGCGGATCGTACCCGGCGTACTTTGTGAGATCAGGTGAAAATGCGCATCCGCCGGAAGGTTTTGGAAAGGTGCCCCCGTGAAGTCGATGACGAACATGCGGGCATCGGCGTGATCCGTTACCGCACCAATCCGGGTCCCGCCTACGCGAGCCAGCGGTGTCGGCCACGGTGTGTCCCAGCCCCAGTACATGCGATAGGTAAAGCTGTACTCCTGACCGGCCTTGAGCGGTGCCTTCGGACGCCAGAAGGACACGATGTTGTCGTTTACTTCATTGGGCGTCGGGATTTCCACCAGATCGACGGCGCCGTCGCCCCAGTTCCCAATCGGCTCGATCCATAGGGAGGGGCGCTTTTCGTAGTTAAGCGCCAGATCTTCGTAATCGTGGAAGGAACGCTTGCGCTGCATCAGGCCAAAGCCATGCGGGCTGCTGTCCTGAAAGGCTGAGAACTGGAGATCTGTCGGGTTAACGAGCGGACGATAAAGCTGCTGGCCCGAGCCGGTCCAGACCTGAAGGGCTTCGCTGTCATGAGCGGCCGGACGCCAGTCATCGACGTGGTTGTGCTCGTTGGCATCAAAATAGAACATGCCGGTCAGCGGTGCGACGCCGGATTCTGTAATGTCCTGACGCGGGAAAAGCGAGGACTGGACATCGAAAACAGTCGTGTCACCCGGACGGATCGTGAAGCGGAACGCTCCTGTGACGGATGGGCTGTCCAGCAGGGCATGGATCACAACGGATTCAACACCGGGTTCAGGCTTTTCCAGCCAGAATTCACGGAAGAGCGCGAATTCTTCCCCTTTGGTATTTCCTGTTCCGTTTGCGAAGCCACGGGCGGAAAGACCGTAATTCTGACCTTTTGCGACGGCCCGGAAGTAGGACGCTCCGAGGAAGACAGCACATTCTTCCATCACGCCGGGGGTGTTGATGGCATAGCGCAGACGGAGGCCGGCAAAACCCAGATCGTCGGTTACGCGCAGCATGGAGTTGGCGTAGGTGAAGAGGTCTGGATCATAGGCGATCGGGGTCGACTGACCGCCAATCACTTCATTCATCCCGATCCGGGGTTTGTAGAGAAAGCCACGCGGGAAAAACTCAACTTCGAAAGCCAGATTCTGGCCATGCCACAAGGCGCGGTCCGGATTGAACGCGATGCCACGGAACTGATCGAAATCGAGATTGGCGATTGCGGAGGGCAGACTCTGGGGGGGAGGAGCGTAGGGCGATCTGGAGAGCTTTTCAGCAATAGCGCGAACGGTCCCGTTATCGAACGGAACAGTTTTTGGAGCCTGCTTTGCGGCAGGCGGCGCGGACTGAGCATAAGCCAGGCCACCGGAAGCCCCCATAAGGGACATCCCAGCTCCAAGCTTTACCAGATCACGACGCAGGATACTCATACTTTTCCCTACAGTCCCAGTTTCTACCAAACTTCCGAAATCGGAGTGGTTATGTCCCACCGATACGCCGGATGCAGTTCGTTGCGAAGAGACGTTCTATGATTGCAGAGTTATTTCACAAGGGTTGGGCATGTCCTTTTCATGGCAGAGCCGGAAAAGGACACATCATTGTGAACTCTGTTGCTGGCAGACATAAAAAGGTGGCACGCGGTCGGATATTTCAGAAACAACCGTTTCATTTATTTCTTCAAGATGTGGAACGCTGAACAGTATCCGGACGTTCCCGAACCTTTCAATATCCCGCGCATTTCCTGAATTCTCAGGTCCGCTGAGGACGACGCCAAGAATCGGAATTCCCCGCCTGCGAAGTGCTTCCAGGCTGAGAAGGGTATGGTTGATTGTGCCCAACCCGCTTCGGGCGACAAGAACGACGGGCAGATCCATCTGCTGGATCAGATCAATCATCAGCATGTCTTCCCGGATCGGAACCATCAGGCCGCCTGCGCCTTCGACCACGAGGGGGGATTGTACGGCCGGGAGCACCAGACGGCCAGGATTGATGGTCACGCCTTCCAGATTGGCAGCGGCCAAGGGCGCTAGCGGGGCCTGCAATCCGTAAGCCGGGGCAATGATTCGGTCGGCTGTGAGTTCGGCAAGGGTGCGGACGGTCGGTGTATCACCTGCTTCATCAGCCAACCCGGTCTGAAGTGGTTTCCAGTAAGTAGCGTTCCACGCTTTCGTCAGGATCGCGCTGACAAGCGTTTTGCCGATTTCCGTGTCTGTTCCGGTGACGAACACGCCGCGAAAACTGTTCATGGAGTGTCCTTTCTGAAAATTCCGAGGCCAATCCTGTAGGTCACAGCCTGATGGTGCCTGTCAAAGTGGCGCATGGCGCGACGCAGGACGCCTAGACTTGCCGGAGTACTGCCAGACTGGGGTAGGGAGGCACCGATCTGGCGCAGCCTATGCAGGAAGGTACGGGCATTTGGGACTGGATCGTGGAGGGTGGTGACGTCCCACATTCCAGAGCCATCCTCTGGCCATTCCCATTGAAGGGCTGATGTGTCCGTATAAGAAGGAACGCCACAGGGTGTGCCTTCCTGCTCGCAGGAGGAGCGCCATTCCCCAAGGCTCCCCGGCAGAAGTGTCGTGAGCATGAGAGAGCCGCCGGGGGCAAGTTTCTGGCACAGGCGCTGAAGAGCGGCTGGGCGGTCTTCAAACCATTGAAAGCAAAGACTGGACGCGATCAGATCGAAAGGGCCGTCCACGTCTGGATATTCGCCATCCATGACGCGGAATGTGACAGGCCGGTCTGTCAGTCGTTCCTGTGCCCGGGTAATCATGCCGGGTGCCAGATCCGTAGCGATCAGGGTGCTATAAGGGAAGGCAGTTGCAAGCTGTTCGGTCAGGAAGCCTGTACCACAGCCAAATTCCAGAATCCGTGTCGGGCGTGACTGTGCCAGTTCTTCGCGGATGCGTTCGGCCAGAAGTTCGGCGCAGCGATACTGGATATCTGCTGCTGCATTGTAATCCTGTGCCGCGTCAAACCGTTGGGCAATCTGGTGCTTGCGCTCATCCATGGCGTGCCGACCATTGCCTGATAAAGTTGGCGCAAAGAGCGGGTTCCGTCAGGGGCAGGAGATGACCTCCGTCCACCGTGGAGCCGGGACTGGCAAAGCCGGACCGGGCTGGTGGGAACGGATCTGACCGCCCTGTCATCCAGTGAAGGCGGTCGCCCCATCTGGCAGCCTGCTCCCTAGCGTCATCCAGAAGCAGTTTTTCCAGTCCGGCATCAAGGCGTTCGAGAGCAGGAGGGCCGGGGAGTGGCTCATCCGTGCCACATCGCTTGCGGAAGTCAGCCAGAACGGCTTCTGGCGATTTCTGGAGCTGGCGCCTCATCCGTTCCAGAACACGGGCGGGAACACCGTCTGGAAAGTCGTCGGTAGCAGAGAAGCGGGCAAATCCGTTGAAAAGGACAAGACCTTCGCACCCCGGAAGATCCTGACTCAGCAGGGTAAGGCTGCCTGCTGAATGACCGACGGCGAGATAAGGGGCCTGGAGTAATGGCGGATGGAAGGGGGCACCGAAATAACCAGCGTCTACGATGGAGGCCTCGACGCCCGGTAAGTGGTCCAGCATGGCGGTCCAGAACGACGCATCAAATCCCCAGCCATGCACGAGGTACAGGGGAAGGGTCATTGCTCGTTTCCGGCCAGTCGAATGATGGCTTCGGCTAGTCGCTTGATATCGGCATCCTGAAGGCCGGCATGCAGGGCAATCCGTAACCGTGCCGTTCCAGCGGGAACGGTGGGAGGGCGAATTGCGACCGCCAGCAACCCTTCGCTTTCCAATGCTGTTGCGACGTCTAGTGCGCGTTGGGCCTCGCCTATCAGAACGGGGACGATCTGCGTCGTGGATTCGGCTGTATCGAACCCGGCGTTGTTCAGGAGGGGCCGGAGTGTCTCGGCCTGTCCCAGCAGGGTTGTCCGTTCCGTGTCCATGCCGGGAATGACGTCCAGCGCGGCATCTATGGCCCCGAGAACTGCCGGAGGGAGTGCCGTACTGTAGATGAACCCTGAGGCGTGATTAATCAGATAGTCGCAGAGCAGCCGGGAGCCGGCGATGTAGGCGCCCATTCCGCCGAGGGCTTTGCTGCATGTGCCCATGGTCAAATCAGCCAGACCGCCCGAAAGACCCTGTCCATGAGGCCCTAGAACGCCAGTCGCATGGGCTTCATCGACGTAGAGGAATGCGTCGTAGCGATCTGCCAGCGCTCGAAGAGCCGGGATGTCGGCACGGTCTCCATCCATGGAGAATACGCTTTCAGTTACGATCATCCGCAAGCCGGGTGTGGCGGCTTCGCGCTTCAGGAGTGTTTCCAGATGGGCAAGGTCATTGTGGCGGAACCGCACCTGCCGGACGCCTGCTGCCGCACATCCATGATGCAGGCTGGCATGGTTCAGCCGGTCCGAAAACACGATCATTGGATGGCCGGTCTGAGCCACCGAAAGGGCGCAGAGTGCGGGGACAACTGAGGCATTCGCTTGCCAGCCTGAGGCAAATAGCAGTGCTGCATCACAATGCTTGAATCGGGCCAGTTTCTCTTCAACCGCGTGATGCAGATCCAGCGTGCCGCAGACCAGTCGGGAAGCCCGTGCGCCGGTTCCATACCGGAGGGCCCAGTCCGCTGCCCTTTCCCGCAACAGGGGATGATCCGCAAGGCCCAGATAATCGTTGGAGGAAACGTCGATCAGGCGTTGCCCATCGCGCAGGATGGCGCCTGTCTCGCGGGTGACAGGGCGGAGACTCCGGCGAGTTCCGGCTGTCTCACGTTTCTGAAGGGCCGCAGCGAAATGGGCGTCAAACACGGTCATGCTTTGTCCTGAAGAACGGTCACGATGCTGGACGTCAGGCGGGAAAGGTCTGCGGGTGTGATCGTGAAGGCCGGTGTCAGGTACACGATATTGCGGAAAGGTCTGATCCAGGTACCGTGCGTGACGAAGGCGCGACGCAGGACATCCGGGTTTTCGATCTTCTCAAGCTCGACCACGCCGATTGCGCCCAGCACGCGCACATCTTTGACCCCCGGGATCGTTCGGCAGGGTTCTAGTTCGCGGCGAAGCTGATCGGAAATCCGGGCGACCTGTTCAAGGCGTGGCTCCTGTTCGAACAGATCCAATGACGCATTGGCGACTGCACAGGCCAATGGGTTCGCCATGAAAGTCGGGCCATGCATGAGTGCTTTGCCACCTTCCGTCGACAGGAACGCCTCAAACACGCTCCTTCTTGCAACGGTGGCCGCCAGTGCCATGGTTCCACCGGTCAGGGCTTTGGAAAGGGCCACGATGTCAGGCACGATGTTGGCCTGCTCACAGGCGAACATGGTCCCGGTCCGGCCAAAGCCCGTAAAGATCTCATCGAGGATCAGCAGGAGACCAAAGCGGTCACAGAGTTCCCGCAGACGACGCAACACCTCGGGGTTGTGAAACAGCATGCCGCCCGCGCCCTGAACCAGAGGCTCTGTGACGATGGCGGCGATCGTGTGGCCTTCCTTTTCCAGAAGGGCTTCAAGCCGGGCAGTGCTGGCGTCATCGACGGGCAGGTCAGCCAAAACCTGTTTTGGCAGTACGCCTGCGAACAGGCTGTGCATCCCCTCTTCGGGGTCACAGATGGACATCATGCCCAGCGTGTCCCCGTGGTAGCCGCCACGGAAGGACAGCATTTTCGTGCGTCCCTCTGTTCCGCGATTGATGTGGTACTGCACGGCCATCTTGACCGCGACTTCCATCGCGACCGAGCCGGAATCCGTGAAGAATGTCCGTTCCAGATCGCCGGGCAGAAGCTCTGCCAGTCGCGCGGCCAGACGGCGCGCCGGCTCATGGACCATGCCCCCGAACATGACATGGGGCATGGCGCTCGCCTGCTGGATGAGCGCCTGCTGGATGTGCGGATGGCTGTAGCCGTGACAGGCTGTCCACCAGGCCGCCACACCGTCCACGAGTTCGCGACCATCCGCCAGCGTGATGCGGCTTCCGGATGTGCGGACGGCTTCCACGGGGAAAGGAGCGGTCTGCATCTGTGTGTAGGGTAGCCAAAGATGCGGGAGGTCGGCCGCGGAACGGTTCGCCTCGGTGGATGAGACTGTGGCGGGTGAGACTGTACAGGACATTCCAGCGTTTTCCCGCATGGTCCGGGGCAAGTCCATCCCCCCGGCCATGATGCTGTCATCAGATATCATAAAAAGGTCACGCTTTAACGGGAAACGATCTGGCATGAACCCCGTTATTGCACTGCCCTGACCTGTGTCGGTGGCGGCAGAAAGGACGTTCTTTCGCGGTTGGAAGGACAATCAAGGTCAGGATCGATGCTGAATTCCAAGGTTATTCATGTCAACGGCGTGTTTCTGGGAACGGCCATCATGAACAGCAGCATGAACACTCTGCGATTCTATGCGACGCATGAGAGTGTTCGGGCATTGCATAATGCGTGCATGCCAGATCTTCTGGCGCTCTATTGTCAGGTCAGACGTCTTTTCAACAACAGCCGTTTGACCTTGCAGGGCGCCTGATCCGTCAGGTTCCACAGAACGTGTTTCGAACCTGCTCATGCTGGGCGGGGGGCTGATCCAAACCATCGTCTGCATCGTCAAAAGGATGCGACAGAGCTTCTCTCAGACGATGGAAAGGCGCGTAGTTGCCTGCCACAGCGGCTGTAATGACGGCCTCAATATGATGATTGCGAGGAATGATCCGCGGGTTGACGGCTTTCATCGCCAACGCACGCTCTTCCGCGCTTATCGTCTCCGGGGCAAGGCGGTGTTGCCAATCCTGTAGCCAGACAGTCGCTGGCGCCTGATCCTTGAAGATATTGAGGAAGCTCAATGCCTTGCCGGTCTGGGCAACATTGCAAAGTTCACGAAACGTCAAAGTGAAGTCTGCTTCACTGCGATGCATCAGGGTCAGAAGTCTGGAAATCAGCGTAGTGTCAGATTTCTGCTCTGTCGCTAGCCCCAGTTTTTGACGCCAGCCTGCGAGATAGGCTTCTCCAAAGATATCGTCGAAACCTGTCAGGGCTTCTGTTGCCATTTTGACGGCACTGTCCGTATCTGGATCAATGCACGGCAGAAGAGCTTCTGCTAAGCGGCCCAGATTCCATAGTGCCATGTCTGGCTGTTGGCCGTAGGCGTAGCGGCCATTCTGGTCAATGAAGCTGAAAACTTGCCCCGGATCATAGGCGTCAAGGAACGCGCAGGGACCGAAATCAATGGTTTCTCCGGCGATGGACATATTGTCCGTGTTCATGACGCCATGGATGAAGCCGACAAGCATCCATTGGGCGACCAGCCGGGCCTGGCGGCGTACGACAGTTTCCAGCAGCGCCAGAGCACGATTGGGGCTGGTCGCCAGTTCTGGATAGACGCGCTCAATCATATGATCGATGAGAATGTGCAGGGCTTCCAGATCTCCGCGTGCTGCAAAGTACTGGAACGTGCCAACGCGAATATGGCTTGTGGCAATGCGTGCAATGACGCCGCCGGGCACCAGCGTTTCCCGAAGAACATTTTCTCCGGTTGCAAGGGCGGCGAGAGCGCGGGTTGTCGGAATACCCAGAGCGGCCATTGCTTCACTGACAATATATTCGCGCAGGACTGGCCCCAATGCTGCGTGTCCGTCTCCGCGACGTGAAAAAGGGGTTGGGCCGGAGCCTTTGAGGTGTAGATCCCAGACCTGTCCGTGCAAGTCCTGAAGTTCTCCTACCAGCATGGCTCGCCCATCTCCTAAAGAAGGAACGAAATGCCCGAACTGGTGGCCCGCATAGGCCATGGCGACAGAGGGAAGGCCGTCCGGACGCAGGCCGTGAGAGAGCAGGGACATTCCGGCAGGGCTTTTCAGCCACTCGGGTGAGAGTCCAAGAGCTATGGCAAGCGGCTCATTCAGCGCGATCAGGAGAGGCGCCTGAAAAGGACGGCTTTGCAGGGGGGTAGAGAACCGTTCCGGCAGGGTGGCGTACTGGCGAAGAAGCTGCATGAAACGTCTCTGTCAAATGGATGCTGGTGCCTTCTCACATGGGACACCGCGGAAGATCATGAAAGAACTCACAGGATTTTTATGGAGGTTTTTACCATGGAATTCCAAACGCCAGTGAAGCACAGTCATAAAAAGACATTTCCGCACAGAGTTTCGTGTTGGTGTTTCTTCGAAAAGAAACAAGTTTTGGAAGGAAGTGACTCTTCTTTTTGAAAAGATTTTTTCTTCAGGGAGAAAGGGGGAGGTGACGGAAAAGATAGTATTCTCTATTCATGAAATATGAACGGGCGTTTCTGCCTTTGATGCCGCCTGTGCGGGACCACAGCATAGAGGACATTTCGTGGAGCAAACCCAGCGCGTGTCTGGCCCCGGAAGGGACGTAAGCCCGGCAGTCATCCGACTATATGCAACCATGGCTGCTGCCCGTTTCCACGGGGTTGAGCTTGATATCCGCGACTTTGCGGCCGAGCCGGGTGAATCCTCGCCTTCTCCTGCGTCTCTGGCACGTTGGCTGACATCGCAGGGTGTTGTGGCCAAGGGAATGCGTCTCCGGTGGCGCTACCTGATCCGTCTTCGGAATACCCCGCCTGTTGTTCTGATGTTCAAAGACGGCTCTGCGGGACTTATGGTCTCGGCGAATGCGGACAAGGGCATTGTCTGGCTCCGGGATCCGATGGGTGGCGAAGGGGATGCGCCTGTTCCCGTTGATGAACTGCGTCTTTCCCAGGTCTGGACTGGGGATGTGCTTCTGGTGAAGAGGCGCATCAACGAGTCTGAAGCTGATGCGCGGTTTGACCTGCTTTGGTTTGCCAAGATGACCATGCGGGAGAAGTATATTCTCCGGGATATTGCTTTTTCTTCCATGGTACTCAGTATTCTTCAGGTTTTTCCCGCCCTGATCGTGATGCAGGTGCTGGACAGGGTGGTGAACTACCACTCGATGGCGACACTGGTTTCTCTAACGGCTTTCGTTGTTATTCTGACGTTCTATGAAGTTCTCCTGAGTTACGCCCGACGAGAGCTTTCGCTGGTCTTGTCGACCCGGTTGGACGCGAGAATTTCGTTGCATGCCTTTAACCGCCTGCTTGCCCTTCCACTCGAATTCTATGAGCGGCAACAGACAGGCGAAATTCTGGGTCGCTTTATGGCGATCTTCAAGGTCCGTGACTTTCTCACTGGCCAGTTGATGAGTACCCTTCTGGATCTGTTTACACTTGTTGTCGTGCTGCCAATTCTTTTCGTACTCAGTCCGACACTTGCCTGGATAACGATTGCCGGGGCTGGCTGTATCGGGTTGGTCGTCGTTATCTTCCTGCCTATTCTGACCCGTATCATGGGACGTCAGGTTCGGGCGGAAATGAACCGCGGCTCAACCCTTTACGAAACAGTCGCTGGTATTCGAACCGTCAAGACACTGGCGCTTGAGCCAACCCGTCGTGAAGAATGGGATGAGAAAACGGCGGAAGTGGTTCGGTGGAAACTGGCTGCTGGGCGCATGTCCAACTGGCCTCAGACCCTCGTGATGCCTTTCGATGCCTTCATCAGTCGTGGCGTCATTCTTGTCGGCGCTTATCTGGTGCTGACGAACGCCAGCAATATGCAGGCTGGCGCGCTGGCGGGCTTCATGATGCTAGGTGGTCGTGTGGCCCAGCCGCTGGTTGGGTTGGCAAGGCTGATGGAGGCTGTGAATGAAGTGACGGTGTCACTGAGTGAGGCAGGCGCTGTGCTGAACCAGCCGACCGAGACAAAAGCGCTTACGACCGGGATGCGGCCTCCCATCAAGGGGGCTCTGTCTTTCAGGGATGTAAACTTCTCTTACCCGGGTTCTTCCACGAAAGCTCTGAATAACGTCAGTTTTGAAGTGCCGGCAGGAACGATGCTGGGATTGGTGGGGCGGTCTGGTTCCGGTAAGTCGACTGTTACACGCCTTCTTCAGGGTGTCAGCCGCAACTATACGGGTTATCTTCGTCTGGACGGGGTGGATCTGCGTGAGATCAACCTGACTCATTTGCGTCGCTCTTTTGGTGTGGTGTTGCAGGACAACTTCCTGTTCCGTGGTACAGTCAAGGACAATATTACCGCGGGACGTCCTGGACTAACCATTGATGACGCCATTCGCGCTGCAAGGTTGGCGGGGGCTGAAGAATTCATCGAACGGATGCCTGCCGGATACGATACTTTTATTGAGGAAGGGTCGACCAACATTTCGGGTGGTCAGCGTCAGCGTCTGGCCATTGCGCGTGCCGTCATCAGTGATCCGAAGCTGATGATTCTTGATGAAGCAACGTCCGCTCTTGATCCTGAATCCGAAGCTTTGGTGAACGCCAATCTTCAGCGGATCGGCAAGGGAAGAACGATGGTGATCGTTTCTCACCGTCTGTCTTCGCTGGTGGATTGTCATCAGATTGCCGTGATGGACCAGGGTAAGCTTGTGGATATCGCACCGCATCATGTTCTGCTGGAACGCTGTGAGATCTACCGGACGTTGTGGCTACAGCAGAATCGCCATCTCAATTCTGCGGGCGCCTCTGGCGAGTCCAGCCAACTGACCGAAGGAGAATAAGACATGAGCTCCTCCGACATGATTCCGCAGAATGGTCAGGCTCCAGAAGAGAATGGTCACGAGAACTTCAACAGCCATGTACCGCGTGCCGCGACAGATCCGTTTGCGCCGCAGGATATGCCCATTGCCCTGCTGGAATTCCATTCCCCGACAGCAGGGCTGGTTAATCTGCCTGCCACGCCTTCTGCGCGTTACGTGGTCTGGCTGATTGGATGTCTGTTTCTAGCCTGTCTGGCAGGAATGGCATTTTTCCCAATCAATCGTGTTGTCAGCACGACAGGACGTCTGACGTCTACGCAGCCCACCATTGTCGTGCAGCCACTGGAAACATCGATTGTTCGTTCCATCGATGTGCATGTGGGCGACTTCGTGAAGAAGGGACAGGTGCTGGCGCATCTTGATCCGACCATCACAGAAGCCGACATCACGAACATGGGTCTGCAGCGGGATGCCTATCAGGCTGAACTTGATCGTCTGAAAGCGGAAGCTGACGACAAGGACTATGTGCCTGATACATCCAATCCCGCATCTGTTCAGCAGGGAGCTGCTTTCCTGCGGCGGCGGAGTGAATATCGTGCGCGGGTCCAGAATTATAATCAGCAGTTGGCTGGTCTGGAAAGCGATCTGCAAGGGTATCGGGCCAATGCGGCCATGTATGCCAGCAAGATGCGTGTTGCTTCTGAAATTCTGAAAATGCGCCAGCATGAACAGGCTGATCAGGTCGGATCACGTCTCTCTACGCTCGCAGCCCAGAATGATATGATGGAAGCTGAGCGTGCAGAAATCTCTGCGCAGCAGAGTGCAAACTCTGCTGAAAGCAAGATAGCGGCCATGAAAGCTGAACGCGACAGCTATATCGAGAACTGGAAAGCTCAGGTTTACACGAACCTGACGGAAACCCAGCATCATCTGGATGAATATCGCAGTTCATATGAGAAGGCGCGTCTGCGTCAGGATCTTATTCTGCTCAAGGCTCCGGAAGACGGTATTGTTCTCACGATTGCCAAGGCTTCAATCGGTTCTGTCCTGCAGTCAGCCGGTCAGTTCATGACACTGGTTCCGACAGGTTCCGGTGTGGAGATGGAAGCTGTCATGAAAGCCAGCGATGCGGCTTTCGTGAAAATTGGAGATCATGCGATCGTGAAATTTGCAGCGTTTCAGTACAATCAGTACGGCGGTGCTGAAGCAACAGTGCATGTTATCAGCGCAGACTCTTTTGAAAAATCTGATGGGAGCAATCCTGGAGACAATAGTGCGGTAGCAGGAGGCCCAGACGGATCAGTGTACTATCGTGTCCGCCTAAGGATTGATCGTTACACACTCCACGGACAGCCGGACTTCTTCCATCCTACGCCCGGTATGCCGGCAACAGCAGATATTGACGTTGGCCAGCGGACAATCCTGAAGTATCTCTTCGGGCGGGTTGCTCCGGCCCTGACGAACGGTATGAGAGAGCCGTAAGGCCAGAGAACGCCCGGGCTCTCCGGGCGTTTTTCACTTCTATCGGACCGGGATTGAAACCATGACATTCAAGCGTCGCATTGCGTCTCTTCTTTCTTCAAAAGGGAAAGTGGAGGAAGGCGTTCGGCTGATGGAAGCAGGCGATTCCGTTCGGGGGTTTGCGCTTCTCAGCCGTCTGGCTATCGCGGGCGATACGGAAGCGTCTTTCCGCATCGGGCGGGCCTATCTTGATGGGACAGGAGTTCCGCCCAGCCTCGAGGAAGGCGCATACTGGATGCTTGGTGCTGCAGAAGCAGGCCATGTTGAAGCTGCCTTTGTTCTGGCAACGCTCTATACGATCGGATTTCCTGAAGGTTTTGAAATCCGCAAAACGGCGGCAACGTTTGATCTTGCAGCTCCCCCGACTTTGGGAACGCGACACCCTGATTTCCACAAAGGGTTTCATTGGGGACAGATTGCCGCCAATGCAGGATCTGCCGATGCGCAGGCCCTTCTTGGCTATATTCTGACCAATGGCCCCGAGGATCTGCGGGATGCTGTTCAGGCGCGAGCCTGGTACGAACGATCTGCTGCTGCGGGATGTTCACAGGGGCATCTTGGTCTGGCGTTGGCCATTCTCCATCAGGCCGAAACAGATGAGGCTAGAACCCTTGCGGCTCATCATCTGAAAGAAGCGACCAAGGGTGGGCTGGGGACAGCCTTCGATATTCTTGGGCGCATGAGCGAGGCCGGTGCTGGTGTTCCTCGGGACATGGGAGCTGCCGCACGATATTATCAGCAGGCGGCAGAACGGAATATTGTGGGTGCACAGGCCCGCTATGGCCTTTTCCTGCTGGAAGGCGTCGGGATTGAGCAGCATTATGGTCGTGCCGAAACCTGGCTGCGACGGGCTGCCCTGAACGGGGATGCGGAATCAGCTGCGCTGCTAGGGGATCTTTATGCCCAGGGTGGTGAGCTTCCCCCCAATCTGATGGAAGCGGCAAACTGGTATCGCCTGGCTGCAGAGCAGAAACATGGTGGTGCAGCGCGAGCACTGGGTCTGCTTTACCTGACTGGAAATGGCGTCCACCGTGATCCGGAGGTGGCGACCCATTGGTTCCAGGTAGCGTCAGAAGCCGGAGACCGTCATGCGGATGCCGATTTCGGCAATCTGATTCTGACAGGAGCTTCTGCAACGGATGATGAAAAGCAGGCCCTGAAAGAGCGTTTCGAGCGTGCTGCCGAACGTGGGGATTTGGTTGGGGCTTTCAATCTTGGTGTGTGCTTCGATCAGGGTGTCGGCGGTACGGTCGACAGTCGGGAAGCAGCCCGCTGGATGCAGAAGGCCGCAGATGGCGTTGTGAACGCCCAGTTCTGGTACGGTAAAATGCTACTGGAGGGGCGCGGCGTACAGGCCGATCCAACCCAGGCCATGCACTGGATGGAGAAGGCGGCAGAGGCCGGAATGGGAGAGGCACAGGTTGCCGTCGGGCAGCTTCTCGTCACGGGGCAGATCAATGGCCGCAAAGATCATGGTCGTGCAATGGAGCTTTATCGTGCCGCCGCAGAAAGCGGAAACGTGGATGCGATGTTCTCGCTCGCAGCCATGTATGGCGGCGGACATGATGTGCCGGAAAATCGCGTTGAAGCTCAGAAGTGGTTCATGAAGGCGGCCCAACTTGGGAATGGTCTGGCCCAACTTATGTTGGGGCGGTATCTGATCCGCGGTCTGGCAGGGGTGACGGATCTGCAGGAAGGCCGGAAATGGCTGGAGCATGCGAAAGCCCAGGGGATTGCGGATGCTGAGGCCGAACTCATCAATCTTGATGCGGCCCAGCCTGACGAGGACGATTGATCGGCGTGACGTCCGATAGCAATCCTGATCTTACGGGAACAACGTCCAGAGCTGCCTTCGGAGGATACGGTCATGTCGTAACTCCGGAAGATCGAGCGGCATGGCGGGAGGTGATGAACGCTCGCGCGCAGGTAGCTTTTCAGCGCGGACAGGAGGCCATACAGGCTGGGCGCCTGCAGGACGGTATTTTCTGGCTGGAGCGTGCCGAAAGAATGGCGCGTCAGAGCCCGAATGTTATCTGGGCGCTGGCCATCGCGTTTCTGAATATTGGTCGTGTTCAGAGTTGTCTGGAACGGATGGAGCGGCTTTACCAGACATATGGTTTGCGGGAAGCGGCGTTTCTTTCCGTTGTCTGTCTTGTTCGGTTGAATGAGACGACGCAGGCTTCTTCGAGGCTGGGGACTGCATTATCGAAATTTCATATTCTGCCTGAACTTCGGCAGTTGGCGAGCCAGCTCTCCAAAAGTGCAGGGAAGCCAGGATGGTGTACGGCGTCCAATGCCGGCTGGGTGGAAGTGGAGGCGACTGGCAGCATCCGGGTGCTACTGGATGGTGTCGAAGCGGGACGAGGTCTCTGCGGACGCTATAAGCTTCCGGACGGTTGGCAGAAGGCCGCACGTCTTGAGGTTCGGGCAGGCCGCCAGCATGTACTTGGAAGCCCGATTAATGTGCAGGCGCTCATACGCTGTGAATCGCTTGTGCGTGCGACGGGCAAGGGACTTGAGGGATGGCTCTGGTACCCTGCAGAACCAGACCATGTTCCCTCCGTGACGTTATGGGACGATCGCACTCTGTCAGTTTCGGCGTTTGCGGTTGATGTAGACAGTGATGTCCCTTTGTCGCGGCCGCGTTCTTTTCGTTTTGAGAAAAACTGTTTGCCGAAAGGCGATTGTGGGGCGCTACTTTTAAGGGATGAGCACGGGCGGCCTCTTGTGGGTGCGCCGATTGATCCCATGGTCGGCCGACTGGTTTCTAAGCGTGGCAGGCTGCCAGAACGTCTGCGCCCTGTTCATGTGGAAGCATGGCCTCATAGACCGAGAAGGCCCAGAGGCAGTTCCGGGTGTGTTGTTGTTATTCCGGTGTATCGTGATCTGGCAGGAAGCAAGGCCTGTTTGCGCAGTGTGTTGGCAACGGTCCCGCCGGGTATCGAAATCATCGTTGTGGATGATGCAACGCCAGAGCCAAAGCTGGCAAACTTTCTGGATATGCTGGCGCAGGACGGCAAAATTACGCTTGTCCGACATGAGTCCAATCAGGGATTCCCGGCGTCTGCGAATGACGGTATGCGCCTTGCGGCAGGGCGGGACGTTATTCTTCTGAACAGTGATACACTTGTGTGTTCAGGGTGGATTGAGCGGTTACGGACACGACTGGCTTTTACAGATGTGGGAACCGTAACGCCTTTTTCCAATGATGCGAGCATCCTGTCCTATCCTTCGGTGGACACTGAAAACATGGTGCCTGATGGATCGGGCACACGAGAACTGGATGTTCTGTGCCAGGCTCTGTTTTCACAGGAAGACGCGTGTATCGATTTGCCAACCGGAAATGGTTTCTGCATGGCGATAACCGCCGAATGTCTGGCTGAGACGGGTTTTTTCAGGGAAGACCTGTTTGCACAGGGCTATGGCGAGGAGAATGATTTCTGTCTTCGGGCCTCTGCGCAGGGATATCGTCACTTTCCTGCACCGGATGTGTATGTGGCGCATACAGGGTCAACGTCGTTTGGAAGCAGCCGTAAGGCCCTGATGGGGCGAAATCTGGAAATCCTGAATGCCTTGCATCCCGGGTACGATGCAGAAGTCGCAGCGTTTATAGAGAGGGATCCCCTCGGGCAGTTCCGGCGGCAACTGGATATGTCCCGGATAGACGAACAACGCCAAGGACGTTCTTCCATGCTGTTGGTTCAGCATGATGCAGGCGGGGGTGTAGGGCGTGTCGTGCTGGAGCGTGCCCAGTCTTTTGAGCAGCAGGGTTTTTTGGCCCTGACGCTTCGGCCAACATCTCTGGGATGTAAACTTGAATGGCCAATGGGGGAGAAAAACTTCGCCCCGAACCTGAAGTTTACCCTTCCCGAGGAATTGCCTCTTCTGGTCGCAGCACTGTTACGGCTGAAAATTTGTCGCATCGAGTGGCATCATCTCGTAGGCCATGCGCCCTGTGTTCGAACACTCCATGAAGATCTTTGTGTCCCCTATGATGTGTTTGTGCACGACTATATCTGGTTTTGCCCTCGTATTTCTCTTCTGGATGGAAATGGCCGCTATTGTGGTGAGCCGGATGTGGCAGGCTGTGAGGCCTGTATCGCGACGTGGGGCGGTTATCTGGGAGAGGATCTGGCGGTCCCGGATCTTATCAGTCGCTCCCAACGCGAATTCAGGCAGGCCGATACGGTGATGGTGCCTTCTCGTGATACCGCACAGAGAATGGCGCGGCATTTTCCACAAACTCATTTTCGGCCTGTTCCGCTGGAAGATGATGCCGTTCTTTTGTCAAATGTTTCAGGACGAACAGGCGTTATTTCGGGCCGTGCCTTGCGGATTTGTGTTGTTGGAGGGCTGAGCCGTTGGAAGGGATATGACGTTCTCCTGTCTATGGCGCAATGCATCAGGGCCATGTCTCTTCCAGTCGAGCTTGTGTTGGTAGGACATACGCCCGATGATGAAACCCTGATTGCCGCTGGAGTTAAGGTCACAGGAGAATATCAGGAAGGCGAAGTTCTGGGCCTGATTCGCGAACAGAACGCCGATATTGGATTTATTCCTTCCGTTGCACCGGAAACCTGGTGTTATGCTCTTGGAATATTGTGGAAAAGCGGGCTCGAAGTTTTGTGCTTTGACATTGGAGCGCAATCGGAGCGGGTGCGTTGTAGTGATTGGGGCGCAGTTGTTCCACTGGGAATGCCTGTTGAATTTCTTGTTCGATTTATTTTGCGTCGCTGGGGGCCGGTAAGTTGAAGTGAACGGGGTTTACGCTTCGACTGGAACGGGTAAATATAACCCGCAAACAATGCCTGTCTTGAACTGGCTGCTATAGCCGCTGGGCTTGAAAAGTTTTTCCTCCCGTTATGCGGGAACAAGTGGAGTAGGGAATGTCAAAGACGGCTGAAGCACCAACGCAGAACCGGGTGATTGACCTCAAGTCTGGCGCTCACATGATGGTTCTCGATGCGGGAATTTTCTGCATTTTTCATGCCGCGGGACAGCAGGACCCAGGGCCCTCCGGGCTTCCAGGTATTCGGATTTCCCGTGCTCCCGGGACGCCTCCGGGCATTGTGACCGTTAGTACATTCGAGGAAGATGGCTGGATTGGTGGTGCCAATGGCGCTGCTCTGGTGCGTGTTACCCGCGGGCCGGCAGCTGTTCTGGTAACCACCTATCAGGAGCCTGGTAGCCCCCACGACGCTCCCAAGCTTCAGGTCGCACAGCTTGCAGGTCCAACCTCAGTCAGTCCGGCTTCGGTCGCTGTCGCGCAGCCTGCGCAGAAAGCAGCGCCTCTGCCCATCGAAGCGGCTGAAATTTCTGCCCATGTCCAGCGGGTCGGCGATGTTGCGGCTCCTATCGGCGAATGGATGGGAACACCGGGCAGCCAGTCCTGGATCGAAGGTTTTGCCATCGCTCCGAAAAACAGCATTCCGGCTTCCGATATCGAATATCAGGCTGTTCTGGGGAAGGGGTGGCTCTCGCCCTGGTCTGAGGGCGGCCAGTATTGTGGCTCGCGCGGTATGGCGCTTCCCATTCTCGGTCTGCGGGTTCGTCTGAAGGGAGCATCGGCAGAAACACATCATATCCGTCTTTCCTCCACCTTTACGGACGGCTCACGCCTTGGCCCGCTTGATGGGACGGATGCTCTGGAAGCAGAGAGCCTTGCTCCGCTTGAGGCTTTCCTTCTGGAAATCATTCCGAATGCAGGCGCTGAAGCACCGGCCGCCAAACGCTCTCGTGGGAAGTCTGTAAAAGCCGCTGCGAAGTCTAAGGCTGACGCTGCAGACTGATGACGAATGAAAGCTGGCTGCCTGAGCGGGAAGCCAGCTTTCAAATATCAAATCGGAGTTGAAGCGCCGTTATGTTTCAACTCTGCCTTCCGCCCTTTTTGAATGACCGGGATTTGGTGTGCGGTATCTTTTTGTCCATCAGAATTTTCCCGGTCAGTTTCTGCATTTCGTGCGCCATCTTCATGAGCAGGGTGGGCATGAAATTGTCTTCATTTCTGAGGCAAATGCAGGCGAAATTCCTGGCGTCAGGCGCGCTGTTTATCGTGTCCCGCGTCTGCCCTCATCCGCCACGCACCCGCATCTGCGCGAATTTGAATATGGGCTCCTGAGGGCGGAGGCCGTTGCGACGGCTGCCAAGACGCTCAAGGGGCTTGGCTATGTGCCGGATATTATCATCGGTCATCATGGCTGGGGTGAGCTGCTGAATCTTGTGGATGTTTTCCCTGGCTGTCCTATTTTGGGATATTTTGAATTTTTCTATCATACTGATCGGAATGACGTAGGGTTCGACCCGGAATTTCCTCCCAGTCCGGATTTGGCGGCGGCTGTCCGGGTGAAAAATGCCATAAATCTTCAGGCGCTTTCCTTGCCAAATGGTTATGGACAGACCCCAACGCAGTTTCAGAAATCTACCTATCCCGGCTGGGCGCAGGACAGAATCTCTCTGCTCCGGGAAGGCGTAAATCTCGAGCTGTGTCAGCCTGATGGTCAGGCGCGTCGACGGAACCTCGTGATCAATGGTGTAAAGATTTCACCACGTGATGCGCTTGTGACGTATGTCGCACGTAACCTTGAACCTTATCGTGGTTTTCATAGCGTCATGCGCGCCTTGCCGCGTATTCTGGATGAGCGAAAGGACGCGCAGGTCATTCTGGTCGGGGGTGATCAGGTCAGTTACGGTGCGCCGCCTCCGGATCGCGGAAGCTGGAAAGACATCATGCTCAAGGAACTGGAAGGCAAGTTGGATCTCAGTCGGATTCATTTCGTCGGTAAGGTTGCCTATGATGATTTCCGTAATCTGCTCAAAAGATCAGATGCTCATCTGTACCTGACTTATCCTTTCGTGGCTTCCTGGTCTCTGCGGGAAGCCATGGCGACGGGATGCCCGATTATTGGCAGCGATACGGCCCCGGTCAGTGAATTTATTACAGATGGAGTTACGGGCCGTCTGGTGCCATTTCTTGAACCGGATCGGATTGCTGAGACCGTTCTTGAACTGCTTGAAGATCGCAAACAGGCACGTCGTCTGGGGCAGGGAGCCAGAGGATATGCAGAAGCCGAACTGTCCTTGCAGGATTATCTGCAACGATATGATGCCTTGGTCCGGGATGTTGTGAGTCAGAACAGGCTCTGACGGTTTGTATTTAATATACCTTCTGCCGTGACTCTGAAGTTGTGGCAGAGGCATGGATAAAGTCACGTTCCATGACACTGGCAGGTATGATAACCTTCCTGCCATAGAGAGTTACAGAAACATCTGCGCTACGCAGGCGGATGTGACAGGAGCGGTCCGAATGTCTTTCGAAATACTTCCCGGCTTGCGTGACATCGTACAGTCCTGGGTAGTGAAGAAAGAGGTTTCCTTACCGCCACGGCGCTTGACGGACGAAGATATCGAAGTCCTTGCGAAGGCGAGTATTGAAACGCTGAAGCAACGTGCCGTTGGAGAGCTGGTCTTAGAATGGGGCAGCCTCCAGACCCTGACGGCTTCATGGATTGTTCAGCGCCAAAGAGGTCAGATACCCTTTCCCCTCAGGTTCGAAGAGTATCGGATGTTTGTGGAGCTGGCTCTTAAAGGGCTTCTGACACCAGTGAGAGTGATAGAGGCGTCTCAGAATCCGGCTGAAATTTCAGATGGAATGCCTCAGGACTCCGTGCTTCTGGATGAAGACGCTTTCCGGTTTGCGCGAGAGCATCTGGCGCGCTGCCTTTGAAGAAGCGAAGAAACTTTCACTTGGAATGCATATAAAAAACGGGGCAGATAACTGCCCCGTTTTTCTGTTTCTGGCCGGTAGTAGCTAATCAGCTACGTTTGCCGTCGTGGTCTCCGTCGCGCATCTGACCTGTTGGCTCCTGAACATGGGCTTCAAGGAACCAGAGGTGCTTGTCGAGACCACGGGACACTTCCGTGAACAGATCAGCAGTATCGTCGTCACCTGCTTCATCCGTAATCTTGATGGCTTCACGGACGTTGTTGGCAACGGTTGCGTAGCGGTCAATCAGAGCGGCAATATGGTCTGCAACGCGGTAGATATCGGTCGGATAAGGGGTGCAGTTGCTGTTCTTCGCAACAGCCTGCACTGTGCCATAGGCTGTACCGCCAAGTTGGGTGGCGCGCTCTGCTGTCGTATCGACAAAGTCATCAATGCTGGCGCGGAAACCATCCAGCATTTCATGAACACCGATGAACTGTGGACCCTTAAGATTCCAATGAGCCTGCTTCGTGATCAAGGCGAGATCAATCAGGTCTGCCAGACGGGCATTGAGCGTCTCGATTGAGACGCTCTTGGTGTTGTCTGCCGTGTTGTTCTGCGTGACATGACGGTTGGACTTGGTAGCCACGATAAGTCTCCTGTAACAGGTTCGTTATCCAGAAACGCAGAACTCCCAAATGGGTTTCACAGTGTTTCCGGATCCACGAGATCGAAGAACGGCTGGTGGTCTACTGTGAAGTAGCGTGGGTAAGCCGGGTCGCGTTCGAAAAGTGGATTGTTGCTCCAACGGGCCAGCATCGTCTGGGTTTCATGGAAGAACCGGGCTTCGTGTTCCGGACGGTCATCGCTGCCGCGTGACAGGCTTTCATGATGGTACGCAACGATTTCCGCACAGAAAATGATTCGGTATCCCGCATCACGGATCTTCAGGCACAGATCGACGTCGTTGTAGGCGACGGTCAGTTCCTTCTCATCGAAGCCCCCGATTTCCCGGAAGACGTCGGCACGAACAAGCATTGCTGCTGCCGTGACGGCTGTGACTTCGTGGGAGAGCATGGTGCGTCCGATAAAGCCATATTCAGAGACCGGGTCACCACGATGGACATGCGCGCCAATGCCCGCGGGCCCAACGATCACGCCAGCATGCTGGATGGTATCGTTCGGATAAAGCAGTTTTGCGCCCACAGCCCCAACATCCGGAGCGGAAAGCGCTTCCCCGATGGCGATATGCAGCCAGTCCTCATGTTCCACGAACACGTCATTGTTCATGAACATCAGATAGTCGGCCTTGGTCTGTTCTACGGCCAGATTGTTGAGGCGGGAGTAGTTGAAGGGCTCCTCAACCGTCAGCACGGACACCTTCGGATGAGCCTGCATTTCCTCAATGAAAGCAGCCGTTTCGTCTTCAACGGACCAGTTGTTGACGAGGATGATGTCGAACGCCTTGTAGGCCGTCTTGGTTAGCAGAGCCTCCACGCACTGGCGTGTGGTTTCCACCTGATCCTTGAAAGGGATGATGATCGTGACCTTGGGGGTCTTTCGTGTGAGCCACTGAACGCCATACAGCGTCAGACCACGGATGGACGAGACCTTTGCCTTCACACCTCGCCGTTTGAGATGGTCGTGAACACAACGCACACCTGCTTCAATGGCGTAGGTCTTGTTTGCGACGTTTACGGCAGTGGAATTGGGTGTCTTGCGCCAGTGATAAAGGATTTCCGGAACATGATGAATTTCGGAGGGCTTCAGGATTTCTGTGGCCCGCAGAATGAAGTCATGATCCTGTGCGCCGTCGTAATCAGACTTCAGGTGTCCGATAGCCCGCATGGTGTCGGCTTCCACCATGGTCAGATGGCAAACGTAGTTACAGCCGAGCAGATAGCGGTAATTGAAATCGGGCTTGAGGTTTGGTTCCAGGAAGTACCCGGCCTGATCGATTTTGTCTTCGTCGGAATACAGCAGGCGTGCACCCGTTTCGCGGGCAGCGCGGACCATGACTTCCACGGCAACATCGACCATCAAGTCGTCATGATCGAAGAACACGACATATTGACCGCGTGCTGCGTCCATACCCGCATTGGTTGCGCCTGAAATGCCGGCATTCTTTTTCAGGGGAACAGCACGGATCCGCTTATCCGCCTTGCAGAACGCATTAATGATTGCCGTTGTCTGCGCACATTTTCCAGCATCATCAACAATAATCAGTTCCCAGTTCTGATAGGTCTGGGAAAGAACGGAATTGATGGCAGCCTCGAAATCGCTCTTCAGAGGGCGATAGGTCGGGCACAGAATGGAGACCAGAGGTTCCTCGTAGCCCTTGCCTTCTTCCAGTTGACGCTGACGAGCCGTCCGTTCACGCAGAAGGGGGTAATATTTCTGGGCCCAGCGATTGTAGTCGCCGAGATTATAGCCACGACGCGGCACCAGATCACGGACTTCCTGTCGAAGCGCAGAAAGCTGGCGGTGTAGTCCATCAATCACGCCAAGCAGATCGACCAGACGCGTCTCAAGCGCGTCATCCGCCAGCGAGGTGACGAAGGGGCTGCCGTTGAGTTCGGTATTGTCTGGCAGGGTAACAATCTTGAACTGGCGGGGTGTACTGCCGCGAAGGCGCTGCGGAATGGGAATTTCGAAACCGCAGTTCGGGTCACAGCCCAGAACGGCCGCGACGTCGCCACGATACCGGTCAGCGCGTGCCTGAGCGATGCGAACTCCATCGACCATGACGGAAATCATGCATCCGCCATGCATTTCCGCTCCGGGGCGTTCCGCTTTCAAAAGCCAGCCGCGCAAGGCGCCCTGTTTCACACCATCGACAAAGCTTTGATACTGGGGCTGGAACTTCTGTGTAAATTTGATGACTGGAACAGGGTCTGCTTCCGGGTCTGTCGGATGTGTCAGAGGAAGAACAGAGCGATCCGGAAGACGAACGGAAAGTTCGTGCGGCTTTCCGTCAATAAATTTCTCGGGAATGGTAAATTCAAAACCCACATTTGAAATGGGTAGTCCCAGGGCAGCCTGCACATCCGGGCGTTCCTGGTCACAGAGAATCTGCATGACTTCCTGCTGATCTATCAGAACATGCAGGCGAGCTGCGCCAACACCCCTTGTATCGATCACCCAGCCTCGCGCTTGTCCTTCAACAAATTGGTCGAAATGACCAATGAAAACGCTGGCAGCAGCAAGTGGAGAAGGAGGAGTGGCTTTTGTCGTCATTTACTCTGTCTCCCGAGCAGCGCCGGTTTCAGTCTATAGGGGCGGCGCGATAATTTTTATTAACCTTAAATGAGTTATTCTGCTCTGTCTTGGGTGTCTCAAAATCAAGAATCGAAAAAAATGTGTCGCTCGTGACATAAATCTTTCATGCCCCCTGATGCCCGCGCCGGTTGTTCTTCCCGTTCCAGAAGGCTAATGCACGGAAGTGGCGGCATCTGCCGCCAGTTTGCACCCGTTATCACAGCCAGAGCCTTTGACGCATGACACTTGCCCCAGCCAGGCAGCCCGACAAGGTCTCCGTTCCTGAAACCAGGGAGAAGCGGAGCCGTGCGGATACCGCATTTCAGGCCATCGTCGGAGGGTGCTCTCTGATCGTGCTTATCGCCCTGGGCGGTCTGGTCCTTCTGATGGGCGTTGGGGGACAGGAAGCTTTCAGAACATTCGGGCTTGGCTTCACGTTTCGGAATGTATGGAACCCGGTTGCGAATGATTACGGTGCCTGGGCACCTCTTTTTGGCACGATCGTCAGCACCCTGATCGGCGTGTTGATCGCCATGCCACTCGCATTCGGTACGGCTTTCTGGCTCACGGCCATTGCGCCTCCCAAAGTTGCGGCGGTTGTTGGTACAGCGGTTCAGCTGCTGGCTGCCGTGCCATCTATTATTTTCGGTATGTGGGGCTTTTTCACAATCGTGCCATTCATGGCGCGGCATGTTCAGCCCTTCATGATGCACAATTTCCGTCATGTGCCGGGAATTAACCTGCTGATCCATGGTGCCCCCTTCGGAACAGGCCTGATGACTGCAGGCATCGTCCTTGCCATGATGATCGCCCCGTTCATGACGGCCGTGATGCGTGATGTATTCAGCGCTATGCCTGGAATGCTGCGCGAGAGCGCTTACGGACTGGGGGCCACACGCTGGGACGTCATGTGGAAAGTCGTCGTGCCCTGGTCACGGACCGGCATGATTGGAGCGACCGTGCTGGGAATGGGGCGTGCACTGGGTGAGACCATGGCCGTCACGTTCGTGATCGGAAACGTAACGTCTGTAGGATGGTCGCTGTTTGCGCCTCGCAGCACAGTAGCGTCCCTGATAGCGCTTCAGTTTCCGGAAAGTCCGGCCGGGTCTCTGAGACTCTCTTCCCTTCTGGCTCTTGGGTTCATTCTCATGTTGCTGTCGTTCGCCAGTCTGTCTCTGGCGCGTATGCTGCGGAAGGACCGGAAATGAGCGACATGACGACGTCCTCCAGCGGCTGGGCACCAAACGCCAACGGCGCGCGCCGCCGTCGAACGGATAAGCTGGCGACCCTGTTGGGAATGATTGCGGCCGGTATTCTGGTCCTGGTTCTGACGTCCATTCTGTGGACGCTGCTCTCCCGGGGCGTAACAGGTCTTTCTGCCGCAGCCCTTATGAAGCCCATGGGACCGCCCGGTTCTGGTGGCGGTCTGGCAAATGCCATTATCGGTAGTCTCATCCAGACGTTTCTGGCGCTTCTGATTGCAACGCCTCTGGGGCTGGGTTGCGGGATCTATCTTTCGGAATATGGCAATCGCCAGAACCGTTTTGCATCCTGCGTCCGCTTCGTTTCAGACGTTCTGATGTCGGTTCCTTCCATTCTGGTGGGGTTGTTCGTCTATCAGATCCTTGTTGCTCCGTTTGGGCACTTTTCGGCATTTGCTGGATCGGTTGCCCTTGCCATTTTGGCGGTTCCCATCATTGTTCGGACAACTGAGGACATGCTCAGGCTTGTGCCGATTGCTATGCGGGAAGCCGGTGCGGCTCTTGGTGCGACGCGCTGGCGTGTAACGCTGTTTCTGTGCCTGCGTTCTGCCAAGACGGGTGTTCTCACCGGTATTCTTCTGGCGCTGGCCCGTGTTAGCGGTGAAACGGCGCCGCTGCTCTTTACGTCTCTGGGGAACCAGAACTGGTCTTTCAGTCTGAACCGCCCCATGGCCAGCCTGCCGGTGACAATTTACCAGTATGCAGGAGCCTCTTATGAGGACTGGGTGCAACTTGCCTGGGCGGGTGCCCTGCTTGTGACCATGGGTGTTCTGGCCATCAATATTGCCGTCCGTCTTTCGGCCCGTCGCGGATGATTTTACAGGATTTCAACATGACCGAGACCAAGCCGCAGGTGGCCCTCGCTGTTCGCAACCTTAATTTCTACTACGGACAGAATCACGCCCTGCATGATATCAGCATCGACTTTCCCGCCCGGAAGGTCACGGCGATGATTGGCCCCAGCGGTTGTGGTAAGTCCACGCTGCTGCGGATCTTCAACCGCATGTACGACCTTTACCCAGGGCAGCGGGCGACGGGAGAAGTCCTGTTCGACGGGCGGAATATCCTTGAGACCGGCCTTGATCTGAATATCCTGCGGGCCCGGATCGGTATGGTTTTTCAGAAGCCAACACCGTTTCCCATGTCGATCTATGACAATATCGCATTCGGCGTGCGTCTGCATGAACGTCTGAACAAGGCTGACATGGATGCGCGCGTGCAGGATGTTCTGACACGCGTGGCGCTGTGGAACGAAGTTCGGGATCGTCTGAACGCCCCGGCTGCCGGTCTGTCTGGTGGTCAGCAACAACGCCTGTGTATCGCACGCTCGATTGCTACGCGCCCGGAAGTTCTTCTGCTCGACGAACCGACATCCGCTCTGGACCCGATTTCGACCGCGCGTATCGAGGAGCTTCTGGACGAACTCAAGGAAGAGTTCACAATCGCGATTGTAACTCACAACATGCAGCAGGCTGCACGATGTGCGGATCAGGTTGCATTTTTCTACATGGGCCGTCTGATTGAAGTGGATACCGCGGATCGTATCTTTACGAATCCGCGCCAGCAGCAGACCCAGGACTACATCACCGGAAGATTTGGATAATCCGCCATGGCTGACAGATCTCATATCGTCAAAAGCTACGAGCAGGAGCTGGGTCAGCTCCGGTCCATGATGTCCCAGATGGGCGGTATCGTGGAAAACCAGGTCGCTCTCGCGCTCTCGGCTATCGCGGACCGGAATGAGGAAGCGGCGGATGCTGCCGCCCGTCAGGACCCGGATGTGGATGGACTGGAGCGTGATGTCGAAAGCCTCGCCATCCGTCTTCTGGCTCTGCGCAGCCCGATGGCGAGTGATCTTCGTGAAATCGTCGCGGCCCTGAAGATCACGGGTGATCTCGAGCGAATTGGCGATTACGCGTCGTCCATCGCGCGTCGTTCTCTGCGTATTCGTGGTTCTGACGGCCAGATTTCCCTGTCGGGGCTACGCAGCATGGGGCGCCTGGTGCAGGACAATCTGCGACGATCCATTGATGCCATCACGCAGCAGGATTCCAACCGGGCTATGGAAGTCTGGCATGCGGATCGTGCCGTGGACGAGTATTATACGGCGCTGTTCCGTGAACTCGTGACGTATATGATGGAAGACCCCCGTAATATCCGGGCCTGCACGGAACTGCTGTTCATCGCCAAGAATCTTGAACGGATCGGCGATCATGCGACCAATATTGCCGAGCGTGTCTTTTATGCTGTGACGGGCGATAATCTGCCGGCTGTGCGTCCGCGCGGTGGTCCGGCAGCTGCTGAAAACGCAGCCGAGCCAGCAGACCGGTGAGCGGGACGACGCAGGTACGAGCAAAGGGCCTCATCCTCGTCGTCGAGGATGATCCCGCCCTGTTGCTCATGATGCGATATAACCTCGAACAGCGAGGTTATCGTGTTGAATCCGCTCCTGATGCGGAAACAGCCCTCCAGTTTCTGGAAACGGCTCGCCCCGATGCAGCCGTTCTGGACTGGATGCTGCCGGGCCTTTCCGGTCTGGATCTTTGCCGACGTATCCGGAGCAATCCGGCGCTCCGGGATTTACCCGTTCTTCTGCTGACGGCCCGTTCCGGAGAGCAGGATGCGATCCGCGGACTGGATACTGGCGCTGACGACTATCTGGTCAAGCCTTGCAGTGTCGATACACTGGATGCACGTCTCAGAGCGCTCCTTCGCCGTCACCAGTCGTCCTACGATGTGTTGTCGTTTGCGGATATTACCCTCGACCCTGAAACGCATCGTGTGGAGCGTGCGGGGCGTCTGTTGTCTTTGGGGCCAACCGAGTATCGTTTGTTGGACCTTCTGATCCGTAATCCGCGCAAGGTGTTTTCCCGCGAAGATCTGCTGCGTCGGATCTGGGGGCAGAACATCCACGTAGAGATTCGGACAATCGACGTTCACATCCGCCGTCTCCGCAAGGCTATCAATGGTCCGAACGAGCCGGATCTTGTCCGTACCGTTCGGGCGGCTGGTTATGCTCTGGATGATGGCCCAATCACGGACGGACTGTAACGAGTGAGGGCCGAGAGTCTGGCAGTTCTTCCCCATGATGGGCTGCCTCTCTGGGTTGGCCTTACTTTCGCAGGCATTGCTGTTGCTGGATGGGCGTCTGCGGCTTTGGCGTTTCGCCGTCGGTCCATTCCCCAGCTTGTCATACCCGAATATCCTGCTTCGGGTCTTTCGCTTTCTCTGCCGGATGCCCCTCTTCCAATCGAGTTCTTTCCGGGAAGCGTGCTGCTACTGGATCGGCTTGGTGCGGTGCTCCAGGCTAATGAAGAGGCTGTGACGCAGTTTGGAGACAGTGTGGGAGCCATTCTGCGGCATCCTGCCGCCCGTTCTGCGCTTTCCGCGGCCTTAAGGGCTGAACCAGAAGGGGCAGATGACCTTCCGCCTGTCTGCTCCACCACTTTTACTCTTGATGTTCCTGTTCCCCGGACACTGCATCTGTCGTTGAGGGGAATTCCCGCTCCGCAGGAGCGTCACAAGCGGGTTCTTGTGGTGTTGTCGGATCGTAGCGAGGCGCAGGTTCTGGACAGGATGCGGCTGGATTTCGTTGCTCATGCCAGCCATGAGCTTCGGACGCCGCTCGCATCGCTGAGCGGTTTTATTGACGCGCTCAGAACGGGTGGCAGCACGATGGATGAGGGAACGCGGCAGCAGTTTCTCGACATTATGGGACAGCAGTCAGCGCGGTTGAAGCGGCTGATTGACCGGCTGCTCTATTTATCCCGTGTGCAGGCTCATGAGCATCAACGCCCGCGGGACGTTGTGGACGTGGCTGATCTGATGGCCATTGTTCTGGGCGAGGTTGCTCCCCGGTTTGATGAGGATGGGTGTACGCTGAATCTGGCTCTTGAAGATGATCTGATCATCAAGGCAGATGAAGACGAGATGGTGCAGGTGCTCCTGAACCTGATCGAAAATGCCCTGAAATATGGACGGGAGCGGGGGCGGGATTTTTCCGTGACCCTGTTTGCCCGCAGGGCACCGGAACGGGATGATCGCTGGCCGGAGGACGGAGGCATCCTCCTGGGCGTTGAGGATAACGGGCGCGGTATGGAAGCGTATCACCTTCCACGCTTGACCGAGCGTTTCTATCGGGTTGTGGATAATGTTGAGCCAGCCCAGCAGGGAACGGGTTTGGGTCTTTCCATTGTGCGGCATATTCTGGATCGCCATGGTGGTCGATTGCGGGTCGCAAGCGCACCAGGGCGAGGAACAACATGCCTGGTCTGGTTGCCGCCAGTGAGTGTTGTTCAGCCTGAAATGGTATGAGGCTTTTGGTTTGTCTCTGAAAACTGAAAAACGCCCCCGAAGGAGCGTTTTAAAGAGGCATGTTTAACGGATTTCAGCGCGGGTTTTTCCTAAAAGGATCCAACCGCCAACGAGGATTAATCCGATCAAGGGAATGGCTGCGATCGTAATTGTGCCATCCGGATAATCAAAAGCCATCATGACCAGCACGAACCCCAGAAAACCAAGGGTCAACCAGTTGGTGACAGGAGCACCCGGCATGGCAAACGTGGTCGGGGCGATTTCACCGCGGTTGATGGCTGCGCGCAGACGCTGCTGGCAGAGAAGAATGAAACCCCAGGTACTGATAATTCCAATGGCAGAGAAATTTAGAACAATTTCAAAGACACGCGCTGGGATCAGATAATTCAGGCCAACACCAACAAGATAAACGGCTAGTGTGGTCAGGATGCCAACATAAGGAACAGAACTTCTGTTCATCTTGGAAAGCATTTTTGGGCCAGAGCCACCAAGAGATAGAGCTCTGAGTACACGGCCAGTGGAGTACAGACCGGAGTTGAGGCTGGAAAGAGCTGCCGTGAGTACGACAATGTTCATGATTGTTCCGATGCCGGGAATCCCCAAGGCCTGGAAGAACGTCACAAACGGGCTGACACCTGCGTGATAGGCAGTCCATGGCAGAAGGCAAACCAGCAGCACAACAGACCCAACATAAAACAGGGCAATACGCCAGATCACACTGTTGACGGCTTTGGGAAGAACTTCACGGGCATCATGACATTCGCCAGCAGCTGTCCCGATCAGTTCGATAGCCGAGTACGCGAAGACTACGCCCTGTAACAGAAGGAACGCCGGAAGAATGCCATGCGGGAAAAATCCGCCATTTTCGGTAATCAGATGCAGCCCAGTCGTATGTCCGCCCACAGGCATACGACTGCCGAGGATAAGGGTTCCTGCGATAAGGAACGCTGCTAGCGCCACAACTTTAATGAGCGAAAACCAGAACTCCATTTCGCCAAAATAGCGAACGCCGATCATGTTCATGGCACCAACAATGGTCAACGCGCCCAAGGCGAAAACCCATTGTGGCACGTCCACGAAAACGGACCAGTAATGCATATAAAGCGCCACGGCGGTGATATCGACGATACCCGTCATGGCCCAGTTCAGGAAGGAGAGCCAGCCAGCCGCATAGGCGGCCTTTTCGCCCAGAAATTCACGGGCATAGGTCACAAAGCTTCCGCTTGTGGGGCGGTACATGACCAACTCACCCAGCGCGCGAAGGATCAGAAAGGAAAAAACACCGCAGACGGCATAAATCAAAGCAAGGGAAGGGCCGGCAACCTGAAGGCGGGAGCCAGCACCAAGGAACAGTCCAGTCCCGATGGCACCGCCAATGGCGATCATCTGGATATGTCGACGACCGAGGTCCTTGTGATACCCTTCCTCGCTGATGACATCTTCCGATGGGGGAGTGTAATCGTGAGCAGGGCTGGTCGTCATCTGCGCATCCTGAGAGCCGGGATCGGCGTGGTGAAACAATGTCTGGACAGGGATCACCTACACTTCATGCGTGGCAGGTATGTCCAATCTGCATGGGAACATACGGCAAACTGCGCCCGTTGCCAACGCGCATTGAGTTTTCTTACGAAAATCCTGCTTTATAAGTAACTTAATGCCCTGGAGGGACGGCTATACAGGCCATACCCTGCCCTGACAAAGTATTGCAGGCCTGAGCAGCTCCAGAACGGCTGATTCCTGCTAGCCTTGCCCGCCAGAAGCGTGTCCCGTGTGCGACAGTAGGCTGGATCTCGATGCGAGAGGCCTGAAGAGGCGAGAAGGCGCTCTGTCTGGCCATTGTTGCGGCAAAGCGAGCTTGTCCGGGATTGGCGAATGCGCCCACCTGAATGCCCCAGTCACCGTAGCTTCCCGGCGTACGGTAACTCACGCTCATAGATGTCAGACCAGATGAGGCTCTGGACGTTCTGGGAGGCGTGGGAATGACGGGTGGTGGAGGCAAGGAAGTGCTAGAAGCATATTGCGGCGTTGCTGAGGGCGGAGCGAGTTGACTGGATGGCGCCGGTGTCTGGATGCAGGTTGTGTTTGGATCATAGGCGCTGTTTGGATCGCAGGGGACTGCAGGAGGAAGATCTGGCGGCATTGTGTCAGATGGAACGGACGTGATCCGTCGTCCCGCCCAGGCCTGCTGCACACTCTGCTGTGGAGCAGCGTATCTGCCTGATGTCTGGGTCATGGCAAGTTGAGGAGACGTGTCGGGCGCTTCCGCTACCTCCATTGGAGACGCATTCAGTTGGGCTGTTGACGCATAAGCCGCGAGAGGGCCCGTCATAGCCACCTGTGTTCCCAGATGAGGGGTAATGCTGGCGACATAATTGACGGTTTCATTGGGAAGAGACCGCCCTTCATAAAGATAGTCCTCAAGACGCTGCGGACCTGCATTGTAAGCTGCCAGAAATGCGGGAGCGCCATATTTGCGGGACAGGATCTGAATATAGCCTGTCCCAGCCATGATATTGTCGTGAGGTTCGTAGGGGTCGGATCCCAGTCCGAAGCGACTCTGCATTTCCGCATAGGTCTGGGGCATCAACTGCATCAGTCCCATGGCGCCTGCGCTGGATGTGATGGGTTGCCCGTTCAGATACTGGTGGCCCCCCGATTCCTGATGGACCACGGCCCGAATCCATGCTTCGGGAATCGAGAAGCGATTGGCAGCCTGCTGAATGTATGGCCCCCAGGGATCACTTGGGGTTCCAGGCGCCTTATAGGCTCCGTTCGCAGCATAGTACCGATTGTAAGGGGATGTCTGAGAGGCGCAGCCGGAAAGGAGAAAACCGGTCATACAAAGGGTTCCGGCATAGAGGAAAAGGAGCCTTTTCCGGGGCGTCATAAACCCAATGTTAATCTTTTGAACAGATGATGGGGGCTGTCCGAAAGAAAAGGCAGAGACACGGTGACGACGGAGACTCCGGAACTTGAAACCCCTGCAAAAGGGGGCGGGAAGCGCAGGATTATCATGATTGTAGCAATCCTCTGCGTCCTGCTGGCTGGAGGAGGCGCATTCGCCTGGCAGCACTTCCATCACCCTGCGTCCCATCCTGAAAAACCTACCCCACAACCCGAAAAGCTGACGATTATTACCATTCCCACGATGGTATCCAATCTGGATACTGGGGAGGGTAGGGCGCGTTATATCCGGATCAGTGCGCGCCTTCAGGTTGAAGACAGCAAAGATACGGCAAAAATCGGGCCGCTCATGCCGCAGATCCAGGATGCTTTCCAGACCTGTCTTCATGGCATGCGTCCGGAAGAGCTTTCTGGTGCGGGAATCTATCGCCTCAGAGAGACGCTGCTGGCGCAGGTTTCCAATATTCTGGCGCCTCTGCCGGTGCGGGATCTATTCTTCGTGGAGTTGCTGGTGCAGTGACTGCAGACGCGGCAAACATGGATGGCAGACAACCGGATCAGGCTCTGGAAGAAGACGGCGGCATGCCGACTCCCAAGTTTGCTCTCTCCATGGACGATTTCGGATTCCCGGAAGATGAGGACGGTACTGGCCGTATTCTCAATCAGGCTGAAATTGACAGTCTGTTTGGAAGTGATGCCACGCTGAAGGGGGGAGGCGAAGGAAATGGGCTCGAAAGACTGATCACGACGTCTTCCGTTTCCTATGAGCGTTTGCCCATGCTGGAGGTGGTCTTTGACCGTCTCGTCCGTATTTTGACGACCAGTCTTCGGAACTTCACCAATGATAATGTTGAAGTCTCGATAGACCGCCTCAATTCCCTGCGCTTTGGTGATTATCTGGAAAATGTTTCCGGGCAGTCGATGTTTGCGGTCTTCAAGGCGGAAGAGTGGGACAATTACGGGATTTTGATCCTCAGCTCGTCCCTGATCTACAGCATTATTGATGCCCTGCTCGGTGGGCATGACCGTGTTCGGGCGTCCCTGAGTGGCGAGGACCGACCTGCTGGTCGGCATCATACGGCGATTGAGCGTGCACTGATTGAGCCGCTGATTCGTGTGATTTTGAGCGATCTCTCTATGAGTTTCAGTCCGCTTTGCGCCGTGAATTTCCGGCTGGATCGTCTGGAGCTGAATTCCCGCTTTGCGACCATTTCACGGGCCACCAATGGTGTGGTCATGGCCCGGTTCGGGATCGATATGGATAGCCGCGGCGGTGACGTGGATCTGATCCTCCCTCATGCGACGCTTGAACCGGTTCGTGAAATTCTGCTCCAGCAGTTCATGGGTGAGAAGTTCGGACATGACGGGATCTGGGAAAGTCATCTGGCTCAGGAACTCTGGAACACAGACGTCACACTGGATGCCGTTCTGGAGGAGCAGACCATGAACCTTCAGGACATTCTCACCCTTTCTCCCGGTGATCGGCTGGTGCTGCGTCGGGACCCGGACGCTCTGGTGCAGATGCGATGTGGTGGGAAGACTGTTTTTCGAGGCCGTGTGGGGAAAAAACAGGGGCAGGTGGCTGTCCGGATTGAAGAAAATCTTATTGGAGGAGAGGCTACGGAACGGCCCTCCGCCTATAGCTGAAAAGACGGAGCATTTTTCATGGACAGGTTCCAGCTTGGGCTTGAAATTGCCCTGTCAGTTCTGCTGCTGGTGACGATTTTCTACAGTCTTTATCTCGGCCGAGCCCTCGTTGTCATCCGGCGTGACCGTGGGCAGCTTGATGCATTGATCATGAGCTTGGAGAGCAGCAGCGCACAGGCACAATCCGGAATCGATCATCTTCGTCAGACAACTGAAATGGTTGGGCGTGCACTGGGCAAAACTGTTGAGACCGGCAAAACCCTCAAGAATGAACTGACGATTTTGTGTGAACGCTCGGAAGCAGTAGCGCAGGTGCTTGAAGGAGGCGTTTCCGCACAGAAAGCCTCCTCCCAGAAACCCATAATTCGGCCAGAGGAGGAGGATGTTCCGGGCGCGCGCATGCCTCTTCGGCCCCGAATGGATGAGGGGCGGATGGGGAGCGTGGGGACGGTCAAAACGCCGGTGGGTAAAAGCGCGGCTGAACGTGAACTTCTGCGCGCACTTCGCCAGAGACAGGGATAAAACTGATGTTTTTCCGTCTTCTTCACATCACATGTGGTTTGATGATCGTTCTTCTGGGCGTCAAGGTTTACGATCTGGTTGAATATGTAGGTGCCGAAGTCCCTGCGGGCTCGTCTCTGGTTGCTTCTGCTGTTGCTCAACCGTCTGTGACACCGGCTTCTGCTGAAGCGTCTACACATAAGGCCGATGCGGCCGCTCCCATGGAGAAAAAACCCGCATCTTCCGCAGCGTCGCCGGTCCCTGCTACTGCCGATCTATGCAAGGCGGGCGGCTGTCAAGGCGCACCTCAGGCACCTTCGGGAGTGGTGGCAGCAGAAACCGTTGACCCGGCTTTGAAGGCCGATCTGAATGAGCGGCAGCAGGAACTGGACCGGCGGTCCAAGGCGTTGGATGAGAGGCAGCGTCTCGTTGATGCAGGGGAAGAAGAACTTCAGCGCCGGATGACGGCCTTGCAGGCGTCACGGTCCCAGATTGAAGACAGTGAACGTCATTCCGATGAACTTCTCAATCAGGATACGGATCGGCTCGTCAAGATTTACGAAGCCATGAAGCCTGCTGATGCGGCTGTTATTTTCAATATTCTGGATCTCAGGGTGGGCGTAGGTCTTCTGAACCGCATGAGTTCCCGCAAGGCTTCTGCAATCATGGAAGCCATGTCGCCACAACGGGCCATTCTTGCGACGCAACTACTGGCCAATATTCATGCGCATGCTGGCTCGCGCGGTATCAACGGATGACCGGATGGCGGATTTCTGCTTCGGCAATGATGCTGATGGTTTTCGCTGCAACAGCGTTTGCAGGGCCGTCGGTATCGTCCGCCAAGGGGCCTGCTCTTCCGCAGGGATGGTCGTTTCTGAATGATCCGTCCCCTCTTTTCCCCAAGACGATGAAGCAAAAAAACGCCGCCTTGAAAGAGGAAGGCATGAAGGGCGTAGGCGTTGGGCCTGCCTTCTCTGTGTCGTCCGTCTCGGACGCAACAGGACTATGGTTGCCTCTGGGCGAGCGGACGCCGATTGCAGCGTTTCGGAGAGGGGGGAGTTTTGTTCTTGTGGCGGCAGGGCGGCACCCTCTCGATACAGCCGCCCTAGGTGGAATTGCTCCCTTTGGAACCGTACAGAGCCAGATTTTGGGCAACAGCACAGTGGTGCGTATCAGTTGCCCTGTAGATGCTGCACTGGACCTCAAGCCAGTTGCGGGAGGGTGGACAGTGTCCCTCGTGCCTTCCCGGGCCAACAGCGCAATGAAGCTTGGGCAGGAAGGTCAGGCGCTGACCTTTACGCCTCCGCAGGCAAGTGATGCCATGCAGGTGCTTACGGTCCAGGACCCTGATTCAGGACGTCGTCTTTTGCTTGGTCTGGCTCAGTCAGGTGTGGTTTCTGAGACGATGGCCAGGAGAGGGGACGGATTTGAAGTGCGCCCAAGCCTGATGGGTGTTGTCATTGCGGCCGATTCTGACGTGTTGGAATTGCGGCAATCATCAGGAAAATTCTTTCTGGATCGGATAGGGCCGGGCAGTCTGCCCCTTTTGTCTCAGGGGAAGATGGCCACCTATGGTGCCTCAATGGCGGGCGTTCGGCTGGGGGAGACCTCTCCGGAAGCGCTTCACTCTGCAGCGTATCATGCATGGATATCAGCGGCGATGGCGATTGCCGGGCAGAGGTTCGACGCGAGGATTCGCCTGGCTCAGGAACTGGCACGTCTGGGAAATGGGCCTGAACTTGCTCAGGTTCTTCAAACGGCTCTGGAAGATCAGCCTGAAGGTGTTGCCCGCTCTGATGTAAAACGGTTGCAGCAGATTGCGGCAGTTTTGAATCACCGCCCTTCGTCAGATTTGCGAGATGAGGAAGAAGGCTCCACGCCGGAAGACCAGTTCTGGCGTGGGATGGTTCAAACATTGTCTTCGGAAAAAGAAAACTCTGTTTCGGGTTCTGAGCGGGGACAGGCGGCAAAACTGATCGCGTCAGGGCTGCCTTCCATCACGTCCTATGCGCAACCCTTGCGGCATCGTCTGGTGCCATCTGCTGCCGAGTGGGTCGTGCGGTACGGCGATGAGACAGATCGTGCGGTTGTTCGAAAAATGCCAGAAAATTCGGACACGGCTCTGGCTCATGCGCTGTTGGCTGCGCAGGACCATGATCCGGGTGCCTCGAAAAAACTGGAAATGCTGGCGGGTTCATCGTCGCCCATGATCTGGCCGGTCGCACGGGAAGCTGCGTTAAGGCTTGGGCTAGAGACGGGTCAGATACCGCCCGGAGTTGTCGGTGCGCGTCTTGATGCACTGATGCCCGCCTTCCGAATGGCGGGACGAGAGCCGGAAGCGAGGTTGTTAACCGTAGATGCGTTTGCAAAAGCGGGAGAGTGGCCGAAAGCGTTGCAAGCCATTCAGGATGGTCAGCAACTCTATGGAACAGAGCAGTTTCCTGGAGCGGAGCGGCTTTCTTGGGTGGCTATGGGAATGGCTTCTCATGCTCCTGACAAGCCAGACACCGCATTGGCAGAAGCCGACCTCCTGAAGAAAGCAGTGCTTGCAGCGACAGGACAGAGCAGAATCCAGCTCAATTTTCTGAAAGCGCTTTCTGACCGTTATGCTGTTCTGGGTTTGCCTTTGGTGCAGCGGGATACGCTTCAGGCGCTAGCGCAGCTTCAAGAAGGGGATGACGCGCAAAAGACGAAGCTTCAGATTGCGCGTCTAAACCTTGAAACGGGCGCTCTGGATGCTGCTCTGCAGGCTCTTCCCCCTGAAGAGCCTGCAAGTATTAACGTCTTGCCTGGTGGACATGTTGAGTCGTCGGAGGTCGTGCTTCTTCGGGCAAAAATTGCCTTGGCGCAGCATGATCCGCAAAAGGCTTTGGGATATTTGAAAAACCGTTCGGAACCGGAGGCTCTTGAAATGCAGGCGAGTGTTCTGGAACAGCAAAAAGATTGGAATGGAGCAGTTAAGGTGCTGAAAAACCTGCTTCAGCCCTTGTTGTCAGGTCAAAACGAGACGGCAAATCCTTTGACATCGGAGCAGAGCCAGCTTGTGTTGAGAATTGGGGCGGATGCGTCCCGGGCCCATGACAGCGCAATGCTTTCCAGTCTGGCAAAGCAGTTTTCCGCCAGAATGAGCGGCCAGCCGTCGGCGGCTATGTTCCAGTTGTTAACAGAAGGCAAGGATTCGTCTGTGCCAGCAGGTGGCTAAAGATTTCGCCTATTTGACAGTATGAGCTTTTAGGAACGTCTGAACGCCATATTCGATGAAGTGAGTGAGATTTTCACCCTCTTTTGGGGGTTTGCAATGCGTCAGATGAGCAAGAAGGGGGCCACCGAGTGTCATGCTGAACAGCAGGTCCGCGGCTTCTTCGACGTCGTCAATGTCGAGAGTGCCCGTAGTCACCTGTTTGGTCAGCCAGTCCTGGACGGGGAGGGCGCGGCCTGACAGGTGGAACAAGTCTGCTACGATCTGACGGATGGCAGGGTTGCGTGTGGTCTCCGTGACGAGGGACTTGAGCAGACTGAGACGTTCTTCATCCAGAAGCTGTTCTGCAATGAGCAGCATCATGCCTTGAAGCTGGGTGGAGAGTGGATCTGTTTCGACGGGTGCATAAGGAATAGGGGCGAAAAGCCGTTCAATGATCAGCGTTTCAAACAGAGATTTTTTCGACTCGAAAAACTGATAGAGCGTCTTTTTGGACATGCCGGAGCAGGCTGCAATGCTGTCCATTGAAGCCGCATGATATCCATATGTTGTCAGCATCGAACTGGCAGCATTCAGGATTCGTGTTCTGCGCTCCACGTCGTCCAGCGTACCGGTGTGGTCGCAGCAGCGTAGCTTGCGGGCATCGGACAGGGCGTCAGAACTGCTCAAGGTCAACTCCGGGTATTATTCGGCCAAACCGAATTGACGTTCATCAAAGAAACCGGCTAGTTTCCAGCTCAACTGGAAACTGCGTGGTTTCTGTATCACAGGATAGCGGCTGTATCATGCCTTCTTTTCAGAAAACATTTTTGATGTCCTCAGCAGCAGCCGTCTCGGAGAAAGACCAGCACCGGCGGCTGAAATCTGGCTTGCTGTTGCCTTTGTTCGTTGCACCGCTCGTGCTGGCGGGCTGTCACAAGAAGCAGGCTCCGCCCCAGATGCCACCGCAATCTGTCGGCATTCTTACGCTACAGGCTCAGCCTGTCACGCTGGAAACATCCCTGCCGGGTCGTACGGAAGCCTATGAGCAGGCTCAGATCCGACCACAGGTTAATGGTGTGATCGTTTCGCGTGACTTTGAGCAGGGTGCAGACGTCAAGGCAGGGCAGCAGCTCTTTCAGGTCTATATCGCGCCCTATCAGGCAGCTTACGATCAGGCCAAAGCACAGCTTCTGAATGCACAGGCTGCTGCAAGCCGTGCGGCAGGTCAGTTGCGTCGTTATGGGCCGCTGGTCAAAGCGCATGCTGTCAGTTCGCAGGACTATGACAATACGCTGGCTACGGCCCGTGAAGCCGAAGCACAGGTTGCACAGGCAAAAGCCAATGTTGAAGCGGCTGCCGTCAATCTGAACTACACCCATGTTCGTGCGCCGATTGATGGACGTATTGGCCGTACGCTTTACACGCCGGGCGCTCTGCTGACAGCGGGTCAGACACAACCGATTGCTGTCGTAACGCGGCTTGATCCGATTTACGTGGACGTCAATCTTGCGGCGGCGGATATGCTGCGCCTGAAGCATGAACTGGCGACGGGTCAGGTTGAGCGTAAGGGGGATGATGCAGCGGCTGTTGGACTGAAGCTTGAGGACAACTCCGAATATCCGCAGCGCGGCAAGCTGCAGTTGTCGGAAGTTACGGTTGATCCGGCAACAGGAACTCTCGTCATGCGAGCTGTATTTCCCAATCCGGACCATCTGCTCCTGCCGGGTATGTTCGTCCATGCCCATGTTCGGGAAGGTATTGATCCGAACGGTCTGCTTGTTCCGCAGGTGGCCGTCCAGCGGAACTCCAAGGGTGAGCCGTATGTCATGCTTGTCGATGCTGACAACAAGGTGCAGCAGCGCGCGATTCAGACGAGCCGTACGATCGGGACAGACTGGCTTGTGACGGATGGCGTCAAGGCAGGAGACCGGGTGATCGTGAATGGTCTTCAGAAGGTTCAGCCGGGTGCCAAGGTGGCACCTCAGGAAGCGCCTGCTCCTGCTGGAAAGGCCGGGTAATCTCCCATGACGCTTTCACGCTTTTTCATTGATCGGCCGATCTTTGCCTGGGTCATCGGGCTGATCATCATGCTGGTGGGTGGCGTTGCCATCACCCGTATGCCGATTGCTCAGTATCCGAGCATCGCGCCGCCACAGATCGCTATTTCCGTCATGTATCCCGGCGCATCTGCCGAGACGGTGAACAACACGGTTGTGCGCCCGATTTTGCAGCAGATGTATGGTTTGGATCATCTCGAATATCTGTCCGCCTCGTCTTATGCGAGTGGGCAGATGGAAATCGACCTGACCTTTGAACAGGGAACCAATCCGGACATTGCTCAGGTCCAGGTTCAGAACAAGCTACAGTTGGCACAGCCGCGTCTGCCGTCGGAAGTGACTGCTCAGGGGCTGAGTGTCACGAAGGCCACCAAGAACTTCATGATGGTTCTGGCCTTTATTTCCGAAGACGGCAGCATGTCCGGGCAGGATATTTCGGACTACGTGGCCTCCAATATTTCTGATCCGCTGTCGCGCGTTTCGGGTGTGGGTGATCACACGCTGTTCGGTTCCGAATATGCCATGCGTATCTGGCTCGACCCGTCCAAGCTTTATAATTACGGCCTGACGGTGGGAGACGTTCAGTCTGCCATTCAGGCACAGAACATTCAGGTTTCGTCTGGTGAACTTGGTGGTTTGCCCGCCAAGAAGGGAATTGGATTTGATGCGACGGTGATCGGGCCGACGCGCCTGAGTTCTCCGGAAGAGTTCGAAAAGATCCTGCTCAAGGTTCAGCAGGATGGCAGCCAGGTCCGCCTGAAAGATGTGGCGCGTGTTGAACTGGGGGCACAGAGTTATGCGCTGGGGTCTGTTTATAACGGACATCCGGCTGCCGCCATGGCTCTGAAGCTTGCTCCGGGTGCCAACCAGCTTAACACGGAAGCCGCAGTGCGCGCCAAAATGGCCGATTTGCAGCGGTACTTCCCGGGTGGGCTGAAGCTGGTTTATCCGCTGGATACCGAGCCGTTCATTACGTTGTCCATCAAGGAAGTAATCGAGACGTTGGTGGAAGCCATTGTGCTCGTGTTCTTCGTGATGCTGATCTTCCTACAGAACTTCCGTGCAACGCTGATCCCAACGATTGCCGTTCCGGTTGTTCTTCTTGGGACGTTCGGGCTGCTGTCTGTGCTGGGATACAGCATCAACACTCTGACCATGCTGGCCATGGTTCTGGCTGTTGGTCTGCTGGTGGACGATGCCATTGTCGTGGTTGAAAACGTCGAACGTGTGATGACGGATCAGGGGCTTTCTCCCAAGGAAGCCGCCCGTCAATCCATGGACGAAATTTCTGGCGCGCTGATCGGTATCGTGCTGGTTCTGACCGCGGTGTTCCTCCCGATGGCTGCTTTTGGCGGATCGACGGGCGTAATTTACCGCCAGTTCTCCATCACCATTGTTGCCGCCATGTGGCTGTCCGTTCTCGTGGCCATGGTCATGACGCCTGCCCTGTGCGGTTCCATGCTCAAGCCGACGCATACGGGCCATGAGAAGGGCCCCATTGCCTGGTTCAACCGCACGTTTGATCGTTTGACCAATGGATATCTGGGCGGCGTAAAATGGCTGATCCGGGTTCCGGTGGTCAGCATGCTCATTTTTGTGCTGCTGACGGCGGGTGTGGTGTTCCTGTTCCTGCGCGTTCCGGGTGGGTTCCTCCCAGATGAGGATCAGGGCATCATCTTCGGCCAGGTGACCATGCGGAACAACGCCACACAGGCCCAGACCGCTGCTGTCAACCAGAAGATCACAGACTACGTTCTCAAGCATTATGGCGACTACGTGCAGTCCGTCTTTGCCATGAACGGCTTCAGTTTTGCCGGGCAGGGACAGTCTGCGGGTGCGTTCTTCATTCGTATGAAGCCATGGGATCAGCGTCCGGGTTCTGCCCATACGACGATGACGGTGTCCCGTGAGATCATGATGCATTTCTGGATGGATCCGGATGCACAGATCTTTGCTGTGAACCCGCCTGCCGTGATGGAACTGGGTAACGCGACGGGTTTTGATCTGGAACTGGAAGACACGGGACATCTGGGTCATGCGGCGCTGCTGGCGGCGCGTAATCAGGTTCTGATGGCAGCGGCCAAGAATCCGCTTCTTCAGGCTGTGCGTCCGCTGGGTATGGAAGATGCCCCGCAGTTCAAGCTGGACATCAACCGTGAGCGTGCGAATGCCCTTGGTCTGACCAATGCGGACATCAACACGACGCTGGAAGGCGCTCTGGGGTCAATTTACGTCAACCAGTTCATGCGGGATGATCGTGTGAAGCAGGTTTACATTCAGGGTGAACCCTGGGCCCGTATGACGCCTGAAGATCTGAACCGCTGGTATGTCCGCAATGCGACAGGCACGATGGTTCCGTTCAATGCGTTTGCATCCGGAACGTGGGAGAGTGGGCCGCAGAAGGTCGAAGACTATAACGGCATGAACTCCTACGAAATCCAGGGGCAGCCGGCTGTGGGGTCCAGTTCCGGGCAGGCCATGGCGGAAATGGAAAAGATCCTTGCCAAGCTGCCACGTGGCATTGGGTATGAGTGGACGGGTCTATCCTACGAGCAGCTTGCTTCCAGTGGTGCGACCGGGCCTCTCTATGCATTGGCTGCGATCGTCATTCTGTTCTGTCTTGCAGCGCTCTATGAAAGCTGGGCCATTCCGTTTGCGGTGCTGCTTGTGCTGCCACTCGGTGTGTTGGGGGCAATTGCTGCAACGCTGGGGCGTGGTCTCTCCAACGACGTTTACTTCCAGGTGGGCCTGCTCACGACGGTTGGTCTTTCGGTGAAGAATGCGATCCTGATCGTGGAGTTCGCCAAAGCCTTCTTTGAGCAGGGACAATCCCTTGAAGAGTCCGTTCTGGAAGCGGGCAAGGAACGTCTGCGTCCGATCCTGATGACCTCCATTGCCTTCGTATGTGGTGTGTTCCCGCTGGCAATTGCGACGGGTGCCGGCTCTGCTGCCCGTGTGGCGATCGGAACCTGCGTGGTGGGCGGTATGCTGTCTGCGACGTTGCTGGCGATCTATTTTGTGCCTGTGTTCTTCGTCGTTGTTCTGCGTCTCTTCCGGGTGACCCGCATCAAGGACCGGAAGGACCCGTATGATCATCTGAATGAACAGTCCCAACCGGCTGTTGAAGGGGAGCACGGCGCATGAAGGCCCGTCTTGGATTTGCCGCGCTGCTGATGCTGTCAGCCTGTAATCTTGCTCCGACTTATCATCGGCCGGCTCAGCCTGTGCAGAACAGCTTTCCTGCTGATACCGGGGCGCAGAACGTCCCGGCCTTGCAGAAGGCCGGAAATCTGGGCTGGGAGGATTTCTTCACGGACCCGCGCCTGAAGGCGCTGATCCAGCTGGCTTTGAAGAACAATCGTGATCTGGCCGTACAGGCGGCCACGATTGCTGAAGCCCGCGGACAGTATGAAGTTCAGCATGCTTCCCTGTTCCCGCCGATTGGGGTGACAGGGCAGGGTATGTTCCTGGCTCCATCCGACACGGCGGGTTTCTCGTTTGCTCCAGGCCTTGGAACGAACGTGTCAACACTTCGGCTGTATCAGACCTCCATCGGGTTTTCATCCTACGAGATTGATCTCTGGGGCCGTATCCGCAACCTGTCGCGGCAGCAGTCTGAAACCGTGCTGAATAGCATGGAAAATTCACGAAACGTCCTGATCACGACTGTTTCGCAGCTTGCGGAAACCTACATCCAGTGGTTGGCCGATCGTGAGCAACTGCGTGTGACGCGGGATACGCTGAAATCCCAGAGCAATACGTTGCGTCTTACACAGCTTTCCTATGACAATGGCGAAACGGACGCGCTGACACTGGCTCAGGTCAAGACGCAGGTTGAGCAGGCTTCCGCCAACGAGGCGCAGTATACCCGGGCTGTTGCAGATGATGAACATGCGCTGCAGCTTCTGGTCGGTGTACCGTTGCCCGCAACTTTGCCCGAGCCTGCACCGCTGGGTCATCAGACCATGATTGCCGACCTGCCAGCGGGTCTGCCGTCTGATCTTTTGTTGCAGCGTCCGGATGTTCTGGCGGCAGAGCATACGCTTGAAGGTGCAAACGCGAATATTGGGGCGGCAAGAGCGGCGTTCTTCCCGAAAGTCACTCTGACAGCATCAGAGGGCACCAGTTCTCTGGAATTCCGCAAACTGTTTACACCGGGCGCGCAGACCTGGACGGTTTCTCCGTCCATCACGCTGCCAATCTTCACCTGGGGGCAGAATGAAGGAAATCTGCATATCTCCAAGGCGCGTAAGCTTCAGTATATTGCCCAGTATGAGAAGACGATGCAGACGGCGTTCCGCGAAGTTTCGGATGCGCTGACGGCGCGCGAGACTTATACGACGCAGGATCGTCACATGCAGTCTCTCGTGGAACAGTCCCAGAAAGCTTATGACCTGGCGAAGATGCGGTACGATGCTGGCATTGATAGTTACCTGACAACGCTGGAACAGCAGCGGAGCCTGTATCAAGCCCAGCAGAACGCTATTCTGGTTCAGGGGGCACGATTCCAGAATCTTGTCACATTGTATCGTGCGCTCGGTGGTGGGTGGAGCCAGAAGACGGTTTCGCCTACAGTGCCCGCCGCAACGTACTGACCGGAGAGCATCATGCGCAGGATCCTGACTTCCACACTGGCAGTTCTCGCCCTGACGGGCACCGCTGTCGCGCAGGATGCGGATGGAGATGGCCCGAAGAAGCCGGACATGCACGAGTTGTATCGCAACTCCTCTCTTCCCCGGAGTCACGCCGATTTCAGCCGTTTCACGTACCGGCCACCGGGGGACAAGGTCATTGAGCAGCCGGATGCGTTCCGTCTGCTTTTCCGTACCCGTGATGGTCAGCCGGATGGGTATGCGGAACGTCGTGGCAATGCGGTGATCTATTATGATCGCTACGGCAAGGTCACGCATGTTCAGCCTCTGCCGGAAGACGATACAGCCTCCAACTGAGGCTGGACTATTCGTTCATTCGGATTTGATCCGCGGCGGGAAATGGGCGTGCAGCCTGTTTCCCGCCGTTTGTGTTTGTAGTGGGTTTGCCTGTGTGCAGTGTTCAGGCCATCATGCATTTTCCCTGTTTCCTGCTGGCAAAGCTGGCGTTTTTCTTGAGCTTCCGATGACCGTTCCTGACATTGACCAGTTTCATGCCATTGCCATCAGCAGCCTGGCGCACAAACTGGCCGCCGAAGGGCGCAGCATCATTCACATGGAATTCGGCCAGCCTTCGACAGGGGCGCCACAGAAAGCCATCGAGCGGGCACAGCATATCCTCGCGACTGACCCAATGGGCTACTGGGAAAGCCAGCCTCTGAAGGAACGGATCGCGCGCCACTATCAGGACATGTACGGGGCGACGGTTCAGGCGGATCAGGTCATCCTGACATGCGGTGCTTCACCCGCTCTGGTTCTGGCACTGACGAGCAGCTTTGTCCCGGGACAGAGGGTGGCGCTCGCCCGTCCAGGGTATGTGGCGTACCGCAATACGCTTCGGGCGCTTCACATGGAGGCGATCGAAATTGAGTGCGGAGAGGCTGAGCGTTTCCAGCTTACGGCAGATGCAGTCGCTGCGATTGAACCCGTGCCAGACGGTCTCATTATTGCCAGTCCGGCTAATCCGACGGGCACTATTCTTGGGGATGAAGAACTCAAGGCTATTCTAAAGGTCTGCCGCGATCGTGGTATCCGCGTGGTGTCAGACGAGATCTATCACGGCCTGAGCTATGGTGATCCGGCTCATTCGGTTCTGGAGTACGAGCCGTCTGCCATGGTGGTGAACAGCTTCTCCAAATATTTCAGCATGGCGCCGTGGCGTCTCGGGTGGCTGGTGGTTCCTACGGATCGGATTGATGCAGCCCGCGCGCGGATGGGCAATCTGTTCCTGACCCCGTCTGCCCTGAGCCAACATGCCGGACTTGTGGCATTTGATTGCGTGGATGAGTTGGAAAGGCATCTCGACACCTATCGTCGTAACCGTGATCTGTTGCTCGAGGCCATGCCAGAGATGGGGCTAACGCATATCGCGCCGCCTGATGGTGCGTTTTATATCTACGCGGATATCAGCTACCTCACGGATGACAGTCTTGCTTTTTGCCGTCGGCTGTTGCTGGAAACAGGCGTTGCGACTGCGCCGGGCGTGGATTTTGACCCGGTAAATGGGAACCGTTTCATGCGTTTCAGTTTTGCGGTCTCCACGGACCGGATTGAAGAGGCTGTGCGCCGTATGGTGCCCTGGTTTGCGGCTCAGCCCAGACGTTGATCCGTCTGTTCAGCGGCTCGCCAGCGCAGGAAGCCCTGTAGAGCGAGCCCTATGAAAACCGCATACAGCACGGCCGTTGGATACAGGCCGCGCGTGAGGAAGAGTAGCACATAGGCTGTGTCGATCACGATCCACATCAGCCAGCTTGCGGTGTGGCGTCGGGCTGCCCAGAGTTGTGCGACGATGCTGTAACTGCTCAGCATGGCATCAGCCAGAGGCGTGGGATCGTCCGTAAATCGGGCGAGGCAGAACGCCCAGAGGCCACCGCCGACAAGACCCGCCAACAGACCCGTACTGGCTGTATAGGCAGAAAGCGAGCGGATATGGAGCGCGGTATCCCCTTGGGCGCCATCTGTTTTCCACTGCCACCAGCCGTAAAACAGGCAGCCGCAGAATACGACTTGCAGGGCGGCGTCAGCGTAAAGTCGTGCTGTGAAGAACACCCATCCATAAAGCAGAGCGGCCACCAGTGAGACTGGCCAGCAGGCCATCTGGCGCTTTGCTGTCAGCCAGACACCTGCGGCGCTGAGAAGAGCGGCGAGAAGCTCGGTTAGGGACATGAAGCGGTCTGTTCTAGAGTGGCTTCAAGCCAGTTCAGAAGCGCTTGACCCTCTGACCCTGTAAACCAATGGGCATGACCGAGCAGATAGCCCGAATAGGCCCCTGTGGCAGAGGCTTCGTCGTGCACGAGGGTGCGGTAATACGAGACTTCCGAAAGTGCGAATTCGACATGCACCAAGGGGAGAAACGCGACGACCAGTTTGCGCTCGGTTGGTGAGAGCGGACGGATGAACTGATATCCGGCGAGCAGGGCCGTCAGTTGATCCCATGCCACTGTGTAATCTGGAGCAAGCCACGTAATGGCCGTGCGCTCGATGGCGACGGCAAGATCATAGGCCGCGCAGGTCCGGTCTGACATACCAAAATCGAAAATTCCGCAGATTTCTGCTGTGGGATCTCTGGATGTCCAGAACTGGTTCGAGGGGTGCCAGTCTCCATGCCCCCAGAGCGGTTCGATGTCGGGCAGAAGGGGTTTGAGACGGTCATGGAATGGGAGTAGGACTTTGAGATCTGGTTCCCATGACGGTGATTGAAAGAGTGCGTTCAGTCCGGGTTGAGATTTGCCCCATTGTGCAAGACCTGCCTCAAGGTCTGGCTGGGTAATGGCCTGAAAACTTGAAAGCAGCAGGCGGTCATTCGGGCGCGCAGGAGCCTCATATTCCTTTGAAGCGAGATGAAGACGCGCGAGTGCCCGTCCAGCAGTGCGAGCCTGTTCAACGCAGAAAAACGGCTCCCAAGACTGAACGTCCCGATACAGGTCCAAGCCAGAAAGCGGACGGAAGACTTCGTAAATCCACCTATTTTCTTCCGTTACGGAACGCCCTGCGCGATCTTTCACCGGCACCTGTACCGGCAGACCCTGCGCAGTGAGATGCGCCATGAACGCGTGTTCTTCTATGAGGGCGGCGTAATCGCGCAAGCGGGGATCATGCCGCTTGAGGAACAGCACGGTTCCGTCCGCCAGCTTCACGAGCGCAGTTGCGGAGAAGGGGCGCTGGCCGTGCCATAAAAGAGTATCCGGAGCGGAAGCCAGAGCAAACCGCCCTAGAACACGGCCAGCTTCCTCCAGCGTTAGAGGGGGCCAGTGCCGTTCAGCCTGCACACCCTTGACGCCGAACTGTCCGGGAGCGGTCACGAGTTCAGAAGCCTGTGGACGCTGTGAACAGCGCTGCGAAACCGCCGCCGATATAATAACTCGGGGCGCTCCCACTGATCGTGCTGCCGTAAATACCGGTCGTGTCCTTTGCATTCAGGGTTGGGCTGGCAACGCCGGACAGGGAGCGCTCATTGGTGATGTTGATGAAGTTCAGGCGCAGGGTTGGTTTGTGCAGACGGGACACATCGCCGAAGCGATAGCCGACGGAAATATCGCCCGTCGTGCGGTCTGACATCCGCTCATCATTCATGAATGTTGCATACTGGTGGCCGGTGTAATGCAGGGTGGCCACGCCGAAGATATGCCCGTCATCGTAGCTGATGCCAGCCGCGGCCTGAAGTGTCGGGCTGCGAACGGCGATTCTGCCCTTGGTCGGCAGAAGGTCGCCGCCGGAGGCGATGTTGTTATCAATGGTGGCGTGTAGATACTCGCCAGAAAGATAGGGACTGAAATGGTGCCAGGGACGGAGACCGATTTCCACATCCACACCACGAGAGGTCTGGCCTCCGGCGTTCATGGTCGTCTGGATGATGGAGCCGTTCTGGGAGGCCAGCGTTGAGATCTGGCGGTTGGTAAAGTTGTAGTTGAACAGCGTCAGGCTGCCGATGATCCATTGTCCTGTGCGGCGATATCCCAGTTCTTCTGAAATGGAATATTCGTTGTGGACATCCGCGCTGCCAGTCGTGGCGAGTGCGCCGGAGGTTGGGTCGTAGGTGTTGTAAAGCGCCGTCTGATCCGGGGCGCGGAAATTGGTCGTGGCGTTGAAGAAAATCTGGTTCTGCTCATCAATGCGCCAGCGGACGCCAAGACGCGGCAGAGGCTCCATGCTGTTTGAGGCCACGCGATACTGAGGGCCGGGAACATTGTTCGTGCCATACCGGCTCATCATGACGGCCTTGAAACCGGCTTCGATGGTCAGGCGATCATGCAGGAGCGAGATGTGATCGCCCACATACAGAGCGTTGGTCTGGGAAATGGTGTGGAAGCTGCCGCCCAGCAGTTTCTGCCCATTCGCAAGATGGATCAGGCTGTTGCTGTTTTCCGCCCAGATATCACCTGAAGCGCCAGTCGCAGAAACGGTTGTGAAGGGCTGTTGCTCGTTGTCGTCTCCGTAATCGTACCAGTAACCGAGCACGAAGTCGTTCCAGCCGGTTTTGTAATGCAGGGTGGAATTGAAGCCAGACCGATAGCTGCGTTGGGTGTAGTTGGCGCGAACGACAGCGGTTCCATCCTGTGCATTGGGCAGCGTGAGCGTGTCACTCAGAGGCTGCGTGCCGTTATAGAGGCCCGTTTCCGTCAACGTGGAGCCGGCGGGAACATTGCCATAAGCGAATTGTGCGTAGGGTGTGACGTCCAGCGACAGTTTGTGCGTCAGGTGCAGATGGACGGGGGCGCCTGCATAGAAAGTGCGTTCCGGCGCGCGCCACAGACGCCAGTAATTGACGGCATTGTCTGCGTTGGACGCGTCATAATGGCCAGCAAGATTATTTGCGCCATGGATACCATCGGCTTTCCAGCTTTCCATCGTAACCTGAGGATAATAACTGGTGACGGTGGTGTTGAAGGAGCCAATGAGGCTGGCGTGGTTGCCTTGCCCCCAGTCCTTCAGGAATTTGAAATCGACATGCTGACGTTTGTCCCGTCCCGGCCCACGCCAGTTGTCGCTGGCGCTATGGGAATAGGATACAAAGCCACGAATGCCGGAATTGCCGATGTTGCCCGTTTCAAGGCGAATGAATTCGCGGTTGGTGTCGAAGGAGCCATAGGAGACGCTGGCGAAACCCCCGGCCTTCTGTGACGGATCGAGAAAAGACAGGCTCATCAGCCCACCGGCAGCGTTCAGCACCGGACTGTCCAGATCGGCCGACCCTTGTGCGAGCGCGACCTGACTGTAATTCTCGCTGTCAGCGAACTGGCTCGGATAGCCGGAATAATAGGCGACATCGTTCAGCGGCGTGCCTTCCAGCACATAACCGATGGCATCATTGTTCAGGCCGCGCACGGTCAGATTGGTGCTGGGCGAAAAGCCGAACGGATCGGAGGTGGCAACATTGGCGCCGGGCAGCATGGAGGCGAGCTGATAGGCCGTCGCCATCGGTGGCTGCTTGTCCATGTAATCGCGGCTGACCGTACTGATGGAGCGCACACTGTTTTCCGGGCGGATAAGGCCTCCGCCGGGCTGATGTCCGGGCGCGCTGTCAGAGATGCGGTGAACGGTAATGTGCTCGGTTTTCGGGGCACTGGAGGCAGGTGGGGTGAGGGCTGTGGTGTCAGCCGCGCGCACCGTACCGGCACAGACGGTCAGGCCGAGCAGAACGACAGGAACTGGACGCGGCCTGTATGAAAATCGGTTGCTCATGAATGTCGTGTCCCGCCTGCAAAACTGGCGATCCCATCGTGCAGGGTGGGGGCGACGAGAGACACCGAAAATCCAGTTTATGGATCTGTCAGGAGCCACCATCCCTCCGCCAGCATGAACTGGATCAGGTTCGATGGGTCACTGCGCCGGTCTGTCCCGAAACGGAACACACCCTCAGCAGTCTCTCAGCCCTTATGGCAGGGCACCCCAAGGTGATGCAGCACTCCATTCATGGGAGGCAGGGCAATGTCAATATTTTCCGTACTGGAGAGGGTATCAAAGCTTCGGGAAAAAGCGTGAAGAGGGGTTTTTGGTGGAATGCGCGCATCAGATTTTAGAGAAAAACAAAAAAACCTCATATCAAAAAACTGTGGATAGCGAGGCTGTCCGTCATTGTGAGTATTCGAAGGTTGATTGTTTTGCCTGTCAGAAAACAGACGTTTGTTCCAGGATCGGGATAGTTCGCATCATTGTTGAGTTACAACCGTGTTGGAGACGTTATTCGCTGGAATAACCCTCGACATCCAACAGAAGATTCCTGACAGTGGGTGAATGCCAGTCTGTCCGTCTCTCTGCCTCTTTTTCAGTCTGGAGTGTCGCCTGTGACCGGTGGTACTTTCCGGTCTCTGGGACGCCCCAACTATCGTATCTGGGCCTGTGGAGCTGTGTTCTCCAACATTGGGACGTGGATGCAACTCACGACTCAGGACTGGCTGGTTCTGACCGAACTCACCAATCATGATGCTATGGCCATCGGTATTGTCATGGCCCTTCAGCTTGCTCCGCCACTGTTACTGATCCTGTGGACGGGTCTCGTCGCAGACCGGGTGGAAAAGCATAAATTCCTTTTGTTCACGCAAGCTGCGTTGGGAACGCTCGCCGTCGGGTTAGGGCTTCTGGTTGTAACGGGAGCGGTCCGACTCTGGCAGGTGGACTTGTTCGCATTTCTCAGCGGGTGTGTTGCGGCGTTTGATAGTCCGATCCGGCAGACATTTGTTGGAGAGCTTGTCGGCGAAGAAGACCTCCATAACGCGGTTGGCATCAACTCCATGTCCTACAATGCAGGGCGAATGGTAGGGCCGGCTGTTGCGGGGTTCTGTATTGCGGAAGTGGGGTCCGGCTGGTCGTTCATGGTCAATGGCCTGTCATTTTTCGGCGTAATGGTTTCGCTCCTGTTTATTCGCAGGGACAAGCTGTTCCGTTTTGAACGCGCAAAGAAGAATGAGCGGAATGCTCTGACAAGCGGGTTACGTTATGTCTGGGCGCGGGAAGATCTTCGCACCATTCTGGTGATGCTGTTCATCATCGGGGCATTCGGGCTGAATTTCCCGATTTTCATTGCAACAATGGCTGTCAGTGTTTTTCACGTTGGAGCGCATGGTTATGGTGTTCTGAATTCCGCAATGGCGATCGGAACAATCCTCGGCGGTTTTCTGGCAGCACGCCGGATGAATGCGGATTTTGATGTCCTGCTGAAGGGTTCTGTGATTTTCGGTGTGGGCTGTCTGTTTGCTGCTCTGGCTCCGACTTACTGGATCTTTGCGCTGGCTCTTATTGTTACAGGAATGTCGTCTCTGACGTTTACAGCGACCAGCAACAGCTTCATGCAGCTCTCCAGTGAGCCTGCAATGCGCGGTCGTGTGCTGGCGATCCGGTTTGCCATCTTTGCCGGGGCATCGCCATTCGGCGCGCCTGTTGTTGGGTGGGTGGCGAACCATTTTGGGCCGAGATGGTCGATGGGCGTGGGAGCGCTGTCCGGGTTTATGGCTGCAGCTGTTGCGCTGCTCTATATCATGCATGTTCGTCGGCAGCAGGGTGAGACGCAGCCGTGAAGCGCTTGTCAGGTAAAGTCGCGCTGGCCGTTCTGTGCGGGATATGTCTTGTGCTGGTCGGGTGGTGTTCCGTCGTCGCGTGGGGCGGCGTCCGGGCTTCTGTGCACCCTGCCGAGATGGCTGTCATTTTCGGAACGGCTGTGACCGATCAGGGGGTGCCAAAACCGGCTTTGAGGGATCGGCTTGAGACCGGGTTGGAGCTATGGAAATCCCGTCATGTGCAGACACTGATGGTCAGCGGGGCAGTCGAGACTGAAAACCATCAGGACGAAGCTGAAATCATGGCGCACTGGCTGGAAGCGCATGGCGTGCCCGCGTCAGATATTATTGTTGATTCCCGGGGCAATAATACCTGGCTGACAGCGTTGCATGTGGCCGAGGAATCTCCCAATGGCGCAATTGTTGTTTCGCAGTGGTTTCATATCATGCGGGCTGAATGGGCGTTGCGCCATGCTGGCGTGACAGCCGTTTCTGGCGCGTATCCTGCGAAGTTTCGCCTCCCGGAACTCTGGTATCTGTTTCGGGAGGCTGTAGCGCTGCCAGTGTATGTCCTCACAAAAACGCCGCCTTCCAGAGATGGGGCTTAGTAAGGAACGCCGATCTGCTCGATGGCTGTTGCGAGAGACGGTGACAGAGGCATCATGGGGGCCAGTGTTGACTGGTAGGCGTGATACAGATCGCCTTTGCCCTTGTAGATATGCTCGGTGGGTTCGCCTTCAGGGCTGACTTCGTTGAACCAGCTTCCGAAGTCGCGGTCGATCAGGGTCGTATCAATGTAATCCCAGATTGTTCTGTACCAGTGTTCGTAATGCGGATTGCCGGTGCGCTTGTACAGATTGATTGCGGCTGTCAGAGCTTCGGCATGTGCCCAGTGGACGCGGGATCGGACGTGGGGTTTGTGTTCCCAGTCGATCGTATAGACCATGCCGGGCAGGCCATCGACGTTCCAGCCGGTTTTCATGCCGGTTTCGAACAGGGCCTGCGCATCATGGAGCATCCAGCCAGGGGCTTTTTCGCCCCGACGCAAAAGAGCAGCTTCCAGCTTCACGGTCAGATGAGACCATTCCACGAAATGTCCGGGCGTCATGCCATAGGGGCGCAGATCGTCCGTTGGCTTGTCCTCATGGTAATTACGCAGAAGATCCCAGTTCCGGTTGAAATGCTCGGGCATGGCAAAGCCCTGCTGGGACGCCAGTTCATGAACGAAGCGCGTGACGATCCGGAGCGCACGGTGCAGCCACTTCACGTCTCCCGTGACATCCGCCAGCGCCATGAAGGCTTCGGTGGAATGCATGTTGCTGTTGGCGCCGCGGTAGTTTTCTTCGTCTGACCAGTCGTCTGCGAAACTCTCGCGCATGACGCCTTCGTCTTCGGACCAGAAATGTGTTTCGATCTGATGAATGGCATCCTTGAGGAGCGTGTTTGCGTCTTCCACACCAATCAGAACGGCAGACGAGGCGGCCAGCGCAACGAAAGCATGGAGATAAGCCTGCTTGCGGTCATGGGGCCGGTCCGCAAAATGGTTCCAGCCGCCGTGTTTCTGATCCCGGAAGGACGTCATGAGCGCGTTCACACCATGCGCGACCAGAGGCGCACTGCCCGGAATGCCCTGAAGTTCCGCGGTGGCATAGGCATGGACACAGCGGGCTGTAAGGGTAGCTTCCGGTTTGGCGCCTTCTGGTAGATGCCCTTCCAGATCCAGTCCGGCAAAGCCGCCGTCGATGCAGCCTTCTTTGCTGAAATCGAGCAGTCTGCGTCCCTGCATTTCCAGCCACGCCCGGTGAGACGGACGGCGGATCCAGGCGTCCCGGCTTAAAAGGATCGGAGAAAGGCGGTCGGACATAAAAACTCCACACTGCGCTTGTAATCATCAGACAGTGTCAGTGAGGACGCATCAGCTGCCGCCGGGTTCCGGAGCGACTGTCGCTCACGAACACGCGGGCACGTACGGAACTGTCTTGCGTCTGGAGTTTGCTTTGCCGATACATAGATCATGACAGAACGATCCCCGATCATTGTCGCCCCCAGCCTGCTGGCTGCCGACTTCGCCCGTCTCGGAGATGAGATTGCATCCATCTCCCGTGCGCCCTGGTTGCATCTGGATGTGATGGACGGTCATTTCGTGCCGAACATCTCCTTCGGCCCGCCGGTTATCGCTGCGTTGCGAAAGCACACGGACGCGAAGTTCGACGTGCATCTGATGATTGATCCGGTGGACCCGTATCTGGAAGCCACGGCAAAGGCCGGTGCGGATCACATCACGGTTCATGTGGAAAATGCTCCCCATGTGCATCGGACGCTCCAGACCATTCGGGCTCTGGGATGCCGCCCGGGAATCGCGATCTGCCCGGCAACGCCGCCGGAAGCGCTGTCTCAGGTTCTTGATCTGGTGGACATCATTCTGGTCATGACCGTGAACCCGGGGTTTGGCGGTCAGAGCTTCCTTGAAAGCCAGCTTCCAAAAATCCGCACACTGTCCCGCATGATTGAAGACAGTGGGCGGGATATCGTTCTGGCTGTTGATGGCGGAATTGACCCGACGACCGCGCCGCGGGTGGTGGAAGCCGGAGCGACGATGCTGGTCGCAGGGTCTGCGATCTTCGGAAAAGCGGATCGCGATGCCGCCATTCACGCGCTTGAAGGTCCATTCAAGGAAGACAGCGCCTGATGCCCATTAGTCGCTGGATCAAGGACGCAAAGCTTTCATTCGCACGTTTGCCTGTTGGTGGGGCCGCTCTTGAGGGGCCGGTATATGTTTATCGTGACCCGTGGAAAGGGGATGCCGAGCAGGGCGCTCGCCTTGTCGCGGGTCGTTTCCGGTTTGATCGTCAGGACTACGATCTGCCCCGTGGCAAGTGGGAACGCGGCCCTTGGCCGGAGCCTGCAAAACAGTGGCTGCACAGTTTTTCGTGGCTGCGTGATCTTCGTGCCCTTGGCAGTGACGATGCCCGTTTAACAGCGCGTGCGCTGGTTGCCGACTGGCTGTCTCATGCGCCGACCGATCCACTGGTAAAAGACGCGTGTGTGACCGGGGCACGTCTGTCGTCCTGGCTTGCCAATCATGAGTTCTGTCTTGCTTCTGCGGATCGGAAACTTCAGCAGAAGCTTATGGAACGAATGCTGGTGGAAGGGCGGACCATCGCAGCCCTTCTGCCGCTGGAACCTCAGGGCTGGCGGGCTCTGACGGCTCTGCGTGGCCTTTTGGCGGCAGCGCTGGCCATGCCGGATCATTCCGGCTTCATGACGCGGTTTCTGCGGTATCTGCCGTCCGAAATCGAGCGTCTAATCCTGCCGGATGGAGCCGTGATCGAGCGTTCACCGGAAGCGCAGTACCAGACAGCCCGCGAACTGGCGGAAATGTCCGTCATGTTTCGTACGGCCCATTCCAGCGTGCCTCCAGTTCTCGATATGGCGCTGGATCGGGTCTGTCCGGTTTTGCGGGCCATGCGTCATGGGGATGGTGGCCTGGCCGTTTTTAATGGTTCTGGCGAGCGCTACAGCGCGGCGGTGGAAGATGTTCTGGCGCAGGGATCGCGGCAGAAGCTGATTGCTCCCGCTATGCCGCAGGGGAAATTCACCCGGCTGGCGTTGGGGAAATCTCTTCTGATTGTTGATAACGGTGCACCAGCCCCTGCCGGATATGATCGCACAGCGCATGCAGGGACATTGTCTTTCGAGTTCTCGAACCAGCGTCATCGTCTGTTCGTTAACTGTGGCAGCGCACAGACAGGCGCATGGGAGCAGGCTTTGAGGGCCAGTGCCTCTCATACGGTGCTGGTCGCGGATGGTCTGTCCTCTTCAGATTTCGGTCCGAACGGGCATGTGACCCGTCGCCCGGCGCATGTTACCTGCGAACATCAGACCAGCGGCGAGGCGCACTGGCTGGATCTGTCCCATGATGGATATCATCCCCCGCTGGGCGTAAAATGGACGCGGCGTCTATATCTGGGAGCAGATGGCGAGGACCTGCGCGGACAGGAGGTGCTCGAAGGCGAACGGGAAACGCCTTTTGCCCTGCGCTTTCACATTCATCCGGATGTGCGTGTCACGCGGGATGATGAGGACATTATTCTTCAGGTTGGTGGCATGATCTGGCGCTTCCGTCAGAAGGGCGGAATGCTGCTGCTGGAAGATGACGTCTATCTGGCGCGTGGCCGACGTGAAGCGACGAAGCAGATTGTGATTGCCTCGCTTCGGAAGGTGGTTCCGGTTGTAGAAAAATCCGAGACGCACGGGTCAGAGAAGCAGGAAGACGTGAAGTCGGATGCGCCCAAACCCGAAACCCCGCCCACCAAACCGCTACAGACCGTATCGCAGACAGTGACATGGTTGCTGGAACGCATTCCGGAATAAAGGTCGCTTTGTGAAAATCCTCGAAATCACGAATGTTGATTTCTCCCTGCGGCAGTTCCTGTTTCCGTTGATGAAAGCCCTGCGCGACGCCGGACATGACGTTCAGGGGGCGTGTGCAGAGGGGCCTCATCTGGCTCCGGTGCGCGCTGATAGGTTCGTTGTTCACGCGGTTCCGATGGCCCGGTCCCTGTCCCCAGTGGCGCAGCTTCGGGCGTTTATAGCGCTTGTCCGGCTGATCCGGCGGGAAAAGCCCGATGTCGTGCATGGACATATGCCAATCAGCGGGATTTTGGCCCGGTTTGCCGCACGGATCTGTGGCGTTCCGATTATTGCCTATACCTGCCATGGCTTTCTGTTCAATCAGCCAGGGTCATTGTCACGGCGTCTGCTGTCTATTGTTCTGGAATGGGCGGCGGGGCGCATTACCACGCTTTACATGACTGTCTCTGTGGAAGAGGCGCGGGATGCGCGGCGCCTGCATCTGAACAGTCATCCTCTTGCAATTGGTAACGGGCGTGACCCGCAGCGCTATCACGCTGATCCGTTGGTTCGCGCGCGCATCCGCAAGGAACTGGGTGTCCCGGAAGATCGGCCTGTCGTGATCGTAGTGTCCCGACTGGTGCGTCATAAAGGCCACCCGGAACTGCTCCGGGCCATGGAAGATGTGCCGGGAGCTGAGTTGTGGGTCGTGGGTGAGCGCCTTCCGTCCGATCATGGGGACGATTTAGGCCCGGCTTTTGAAAGAGCCCGAGAGCACCTGGGACACCGTTTGCGGATGCTGGGGTATCGGGAAGACGTTCCGGACCTTCTGGCTGCGGCGGATGTGTTCGCGTTGCCGAGCCATTTCGAAGGCCTGCCCATGTCCGTCATCGAGGCGATGCTGACGGAACTCCCAGTTGTTGCGACGGATGTACGTGGCCCGCGGGAGCAGGTCGTGGACGGGCAAACCGGGTATCTGGTGCCGCCGGGTCTGTCTGCGCCACTCGCTCGGGCTCTGAGGTCTCTGACGCAGGATCTGCCAATGGCTCGCCTGATGGGGGAACGCGGGCGCCAGCGTGCCGTCGCATCCTATAGTGAAAAGCGGATCATGGAACGGGTTGTGCGGTTGATCGAAATTGAAGGGCAGTAGGAAACGACATCCACTGTTTTGTAAAAGTCTTTGGTATTTCTCGGTTCTTTCGAAATGTTGATTTCCGCTCTTTAGAAAAAGCATCAGAATAGAGGCGTTCTCTCTGGAGTTAGGAACGATGTCTGAAGGAACGAAGGTTCAGACTGAAGATAAAAGACTGCCTGCTCTTTCTATGGCTCGTCGGCAGGTTCTGTCCGGTGCTGCCGGATTAGCCTGTCTGGGGGCGATCAAAGCCAGGGCCGCCACCATACCGGGGACGGTCGAACCACCGAGTGTTATCAGTCAGCCCCCACGCGCCTGGGGGCCAAAAGCGGGGCCAAGTTACCTGCCGGACCCGGACGTTATCGCGATTGATCCGTCTTTCCGTGATCTGACGTATTTTGCTGCGCCAATCCGCCGCGTGTGGGATCAGGGCGGTTGGCTGGAAGGCCCCGCATGGAGCAGCGAAGGGCGCTTTCTGGTTCTGAGCGACGTTATTCGCTCCCGTGCGCTGCGCTATATCTGGGAAACGGGAGAGATCACGGATTTTCGGCCTGATGGCTATGCGGCCAATGGCAACTGCTTTGATTTCGACGGTCGGCTTGTTGTCTGCGAGGATTTTTTCCGGCGCGTGGTGCGGTGGGAACATGACGGGAGCGTTAAGGTTCTTGCTGACAAGTTCGAGGGGAAGGGGCTGAACTCCCCCAACGATATTGTGCCACATCCTGATGGAAGTCTGTGGTTTACCGATCCCGGATACGGAACGAACATCACAGAGGGACATGCGGATGAACCCGGTGGACCGACCAATCCGGACGGTAAAATCCGCTGGAACATTGGCCGTGAACTGACAGGCGAAATTGGCGGAACGAAACGCCAGAGTGATCATGTCTTTCGCATTGCGCCCGATGGGACGCTTCAGGCGGTCTTGCAGGAAAAAGACCTGCTGGACCCGAATGGTCTGTGTTTTTCCCCGGATTACAAAAAGCTCTACATTGTCTCGACGCCCAAAGGACCAGGGCAGAAGGTTGGGGGAGATCAGGCGATCCACGTCTATGACGTGAAGGGTGACGGCCTGTCCAACGGACGCATTTTTGCGGATATGAAACTCAATGGCGCACAGTTGAACCCGGATGGTATCCGTGTGGATGTGTTCGGGAATCTGTGGTGCGGCGCGTCCGGTCCGCTTGGCCTGTGCGGGGTGTTTGTTTTCAATCCGGCTGGTAAGCTGATCGGGCGCATCCGGTTGCCGCAGGGCTGTTCGAACCTGACTTTTGGAGGCCCGAAGCGCGATCATCTCTTCATGTGTGCGGCGGGATCATTATTTGTGCTTCAGGTTGGCGTACAGGGGTTTGCGCCGTCCTGAAAAGAGATACGGCTGGCGTCAGAGCCAGCCGTTCTGCCTTGCGATGCGTCCGGCTTCGATCCTGTTTCGGGCATCCAGCTTTTGCACAATTTCCGAGAAGTAATTGCGGACGGTCCCCGCTGAGAGGGACAGTTCTTCGGCAATGTCCTTGTTGGTCCGCCCGGCCTCAGCCAGACGCAGCATGGACCGTTCCCGGTCTGAGAGCGGATCGGGCAGCGCATCCCAGACGGCTTCTGCCAGATCGGACGCAATGGCCCGGCCTCCTGCGGCAACTTTGCGGATAGCGTCCGCCAGTTGTGTGATTGGAGCGTCTTTCAGCATGTAGCCGCGCACGCCGGCCTGAAGGGCGCGGCGCAGATAACCCGCCCGACCAAAGGTCGTCACGATCATGACGCGACTGGGAAGCCCCTGTTCACGGATCTGCTCGGCCAGTTCAATGCCGGTCATGTGCGGCATTTCGATATCTGTGATGATGACGTCCGGGCGCAGGGTTTGGGCCAGTTGCAGGGCCTGTTGCCCGTCTGCGGCCCGCCCGACGATCTGCATGTCTTCTTCCAGGCCAAGAAGAGCTTCGAACGCATCCAGAAGCATGGCCTGATCTTCAGCCAGAATAAGACGGATCATGGGGTGATACTCGCTGTCAGTCGAAGGCCGCGGGGCGTGTGGTTGAGCATGAGGGAGCCGCCCGCAGCGGCAAGGCGCGTTCTCATGCCGCGAAGGCCATTGCCTTCCTGCGGGGGGGACGGAGCTCTGCCAGACTGCTGCGCACCATCATCTTCAATTCGGATGGCACAGGGCTGGCCAGCGGTATCGCAATCAAAACTGATGATGCAGTGTCGGGCGCCCGAATGGCGGATCACATTCGTCACGGCTTCACGCAGTGCCATGGCGAGAACGCTGCTTTGCGGGTGGTCTGCCAGATGGTTGTCATGATGGACGGTCAGGGTGATGGACGCAGCTTCGAGGGCTTTGCGGGCATGCTCGAGTTCATGCTGGAGGGAGGCGCCATTCATTCCGGTGACGGCATCCCGAACATCCTTGAGAGATGTTCGGGCAATCTGCGTAATATCCTGAAGTTCCCGTCTGGCACGGTCGGGCTGTGTTTCAAACAGGCGGTTGGCCAACTCGGCCTTGACGGAAATGACAGTCAGGGAATGTCCCAGAAGGTCGTGCATATCCCGCGCAATGCGTTCGCGCTCGGCTGTAGCGGCCAGTGTGCGGATTTCGTGCTGGGCCTTGCGGAGCTGAAGGTTCTGCATGCCAAGCTTCCACTGCATCCATGTGCCGATATAGGTGATGATGCTGAAAAAAGCGCCAAAGGCTGCGTGAAGCATGGATTTGTTCTGTAACCAGACAAACCCGAAAAGTGCGGCCTGAAGACCAAGGATCGTCAGGATAGCCTGACGAGGGCGCTGGAAGCAGGCGCACATGGCCGTGGCATAGATGTTGAAGACCAGCCAGTCCGCCTCTGTCCAGGACGTGGCAAAGCCCAGGAGTGCCGTCAGAACAATTTCGGGGAGGCCGTAGTAGCGGTCGTCCCTGTAGGGGGCGAAGTAGAGCAGCAGAAAGACGGCGAGGGCGCCGATAGAGAACAGGACGGCCGGAATGGTGGCTGATCCGTGGATCAGCCAGGGAATGGGATAAATCAGCAAATAGACGAGATAAGAGACCCGATACCGATTGAATCTCGGCCAGTTGTCTTCCTTGTTGCCGGGAAGAGGAATGAAGGTCTCTGGTGCCATCATGAGGGCAGAGCGTTCCTTGGCGGGACGGAAAAGGTTCCGGAATTGCGCAGGCGCAGGACAGACCCGACCCAGATTGCCAGCGCGGTTCCGAACCCTGCGACTTCAAGATGTAGCGGTTCTGGCAGCAGGAAAGAAAGAGCGGAGATGCCGACGATCACACCGCCTACGATGATATGGACCGGCTCCTGCATGGCCCGGCCCATCGGAATGTAGGACAGGCCAATGATGCAGCCGAGGAGCGGGTAGAGCAGTTCGGCGTGATGGGCAGAGCGGACAGCCGTAATCATGACCGTAATCGCGACGATGCGCATGATCTTGACCCGCCTCAGAAGGGCGGCATCCCGCACACCTTCCGGTCTGCACTGGATCAGGTCACGATAGGCAAATCCCGCCAGAAGCATCAGGCTGATAACGGCAAGCGACGCTACCATGACGGGTTTTGGAAGATGGGCGGCAGTGGCGCCGCGCGTGGCCCAGATCGCCGCGAAAGCCAGACCGGCGGCATCGGTGAAAAGGGCTTTCCAGTTCTTCTGACGTGTCATGACCAGAGACTCCATTGTTCCAGAAAGAGTATGACATGCGCCATGATCCGGAACAGTGAAGGTGGTCATGAACTCCTCATGACATCTGTCAGCTTCAGACAGGACGGATGAGAATATGCTTCTTTTTGCCGGAAGATACCTTCAGCGTGCCTTCACGCAGGTCATCGAGCGTGAAGACCTGATTTTCGTCTGAAATGACAGCGTCATTCACACGTCCGCCACCGCCACGGATCAGACGACGGGCCTCGCCACCGCTGGCGGCCAAGCCGGCTTCCTGAAACACCCGGAAGGCCGGAAGGCCCTCTGCCAGCATATTGGCGGGAAGATCGACTTCCGGCAGGGCAGCCGTTGCGGAGCCCTGTTCGAAGACCTTGCGCGCCGTCTCGGCAGCCTCTTCCGCAGCGATGCGGCCATGGCAGATGGCGGTCGCTTCCGTAGCGAGGATTTTCTTGGCTTCGTTGATGTCTGCGCCTTCAAGCGCACCCAGACGCTCACATTCCTCAACGGACAGATCCGTGAAGAGCTTGAGGAAACGGCCGACATCGGCGTCTTCCGTGTTGCGCCAGAACTGCCAGTATTCGAAGACGGAGCGCTTCTCGGCCCGGACCCATGTGGCTCCCTGCGCGGATTTGCCCATCTTCACGCCGGACGACGTAGTGACCAGAGGTGTGGTGAGACCGAATACCTGCTTGCCATCCGTGCGGCGCGTCAGGTCGATACCGGCGACAATGTTGCCCCACTGGTCCGATCCGCCCATCTGAAGCACGGCACCATGGCGGCGGTTCAGTTCACGGAAATCGTAGGATTGCAGGATGGAGTAGTTGAACTCCAGGAATGTCAGGCCCTGCTCACGGTCCAGACGCTGCTTCACGCTCTCGAAAGACAGCATGCGGCTGATGGAGAAATGAACCCCAACATCCTGCAGCAGGTTGATGTAGGAGAGCTTGTCCAGCCATTCCGCATTGTTCGCGAGAATTGCACCGCTGGATGGGTCTTCATCGTTGAAGGTGATGAACTGGCGCAGGGACTGTTCGATCCCGGCGATGTTGTGCGCGATGGTCTCGTTCGTCATGAGAGAACGGGCCTCGTCACGGAAGGACGGATCACCGATCTTGGCCGTACCGCCACCCATGAGAGCGATCGGGCGATGACCATGCTTCTGGAGCAGGCGCAGCGCCATGATGGACATGGCATTTCCGACATGCAGGGAGTCAGCCGTTGGATCGAAGCCCACATAAGCGGTGATCGGTCCAGCCTGCATGGCGGCATCGAGGGCATCGAGGTCGGTGCACTGGAAGATCAGGCCGCGTGCCTGGGCTTCGAGAAGGAACGGACTCTTTGGCATGGATCGGTCTTGTTGCTGCACTGTCTGAAGAGAAGGGACAGCCTGTCTATCATAACATCTGCAAAAGCACGACTGCGCGCAGACGAGGAGAGCCAGTCATTGTTTGTCGCTTGAGGAAACAGGCATCAGACTATTAGGGATATGTTATATCGTAACATAATATCTGAATGTGTGTCCGCCCATGCGTCTCCGTTTCTTCTCCAAAGCCGCTCTCCCATTCTGTCCGGCTCTGGTTGGCGGCATGATGTGGAGCCCAGCTCTTTTTGCCGATGATCGGACAGAGAGCGTAAAGTCCTCGAAGTCGGAAGATATCGTTGTCACGGGATCGTATCTGGCAGGTGCGGGCAACAGGACAGCCAATCCGGTTCAGATCATTTCATCCAAGGATATTCAGAGAACATCCGCCATCTCCCTTGGAGATTATCTGACACGACTACCCTCCGTCGGATCATCGGGAACGCCGAATACGCGCACGAATGGTGGCGGAGGTGTCTCCTGCACGGACTTGCGAAATCTGGGGCAGGGGCGTGTCCTTATCCTGATTGATGGCAAACGCACGGCCATGAATGCAGGTTCGGAATGTGTGGATCTCAATGCCATTCCTGTGCAGCAGATCGACAGGATTGAGATCCTGAAAGACGGTGGCTCCGAGCTTTACGGAGCGGATGCCGTTTCGGGCGTCATCAATATCCGCCTGAAACATGATCTGACGGGCGGCAACCTGACGATCAAGGGTGGTATCACACAATATGGCGATAGCCGTTCCGGGCTGATTTCCGGCTACAAGGGCTTCAATTTCGATCACGGGCGCGGCAATATCACGCTGTTTGGTCAGTACGATACGACCGGGCCGATAGCCTCCAGGGATCGCCAGTGGGCGGCCCTTCCGCAGAATGACAATCCCGCATCTGGTGCGCCGAGTTTTGGCTCTTCCATCATTCCCGGTGGCGTGGCGTTTAATCCCATATCGGGAAAGAAAATGGTGTCTGATGGAAACGGAGGATTTCGCGCCTTCCAGTCTTCGGATCTGTACAATTTCGCCGAAGGATCGATGCTTCAGAACTCTCATCAGAACGCGGCGCTTTCCGGTGATGCCCATTATGATCTGAACGCACACATCACACTCTATTCCAACGTCCGGTACAGCCACACAGCGGCTTCTCGACAGCTCTCGCCAGCACCAGTTCAGGGCAGTATTCCACCATCCAGCCTGCCATCCTCGTGGATTATTCCGGCTGATAGTCCCGATAATCCGTGGGGCAAGGACTATGCCGTGACGAAGAGGATGGAGGATATCGGATACCGGCAGAATGATTTCGCTGTTGATACCTGGACCGTCATGGGAGGGGCGAAGGGACGCATTGTCGGGGACTGGCAGTACGATGCATCCATGACTTACGGCGTCAGTCAATTAACGGCACAGACGCAGAACATGGTGAATTATCGCCACCTGCTGGAAACGACCAGCACGGAACAGCTTGATCCGTCCAATTCGTCGAGTGCGGTGCGATATAATCCGGATATCTGCGTGGCAGCGTCAGGATGCGTTCTGCAGAACCCGTTCGCGCCTTATTCGGAACAGGCCGCGAATTACGTCCGGTTCACGCAACGTGACCACGCGGATTACCAGATGCGGGACGTCAATCTGCGTTTCCATAACAACCATGTTCTGAGCTTGCCATACCGGCATGGCGGCCAGATCGGCCTGGCGTTAGGGATGGAGCACCGGAGCGAGCAGCTGAGCTACAAGCCTGATCCCGTTGTGGAGCGCGGGGATTCCACGGGCGCAACAACGGCTTACACGGGTGGCGGCTTTCATGTGACGGAAGGGTATGTCGAAGGGAAAATTCCACTTCTCGAACATGCTTTTCTGGCGCGGGATCTGACTGTGGATCTTCAGGGTCGTGTCTCGGCCTATAATACCTTCGGGACGACGAAGAACTGGAAAGTCGGGCTGCACTGGGCACCTGTGCAGGACATTGCATTCCGCGCCACACTGGGGACATCCTATCGGCAGCCAAGCATTTACAGTCTCTATGGTGGTCGCACGCTGAGCTATCCGTCTGCGTCCGACCCATGCAGTCAGGCCGGGGCCTATGGAACGCGGGCCGGAACGGTTCGGGCAAGGTGTCTGTCTGAAGGGATCAATCCCGAGACGTTCAGTTCGGCGTTCGTGGGACAGTTGCCCACGCTTTCTGGCGGGAACGCGGCATTGAAACCTGAAACGGGCCGCACCTATACAATCGGAACAGTCGTCACACCGCACTGGGTGCCGCATCTCTCGCTGTCCGTCGAATACTGGCACTACACGTTGCAGAACATGATTTCCGCACCGGGAACGCAGTATATTCTGGACGGATGCTATACCGGCACGGAGCCGCAGCTGTGCTCTCTTGTGTCCCCACGGTCCACCAGCGGGCAGCTTACGGCGATTTCCGCTGTTCAGCAGAACCTTGGCGGCTTGCGTACGAACGGTTTGGATATCGATCTCACATATCGGATGCGTCTGGGGCGGCAGGACAGCCTGTTCCTGTCCGAAAACTATCAGCAGTTGATCGGCTATTTCCAGCAGTACACACCCGGTGGGGCATGGCGGAATTACACGGGGCGACTGCTGTATCTGTCAGGCAGCGGAATGCCGCGTGAGCGGAGTTACACCACGGTCAGTTGGCAGCATGGTGCGTTCAGCCTGACCTACATGGTGCAGTATATTGGCGGCATGCACTGGAATGATGGCACGAATGACCTGGCGCCGCAGACAGCCGGGCGTACGCGGTCGCCCGGCGTTTTTCTTCAGGATGTGACGCTGGGCTATCGATCGGGGCGATGGACGGTCAATACGGGTGTCAACAATCTGTTCAACCGTCAGCCGCCTTTTGTTGTGGATGGAGCATCCAACACAGCAGTTGCACAGTATTCGGGGTTTATCCCGGGTCGATATGTGTTTGCTCAGGTCGGAGTGGATTTCTGAAGTTTTAAAGGGAGAAGCATCCTGTCGGATGCTTCTCCTGTTTCAGCCCGGGTATTCAGTCTGGACTGACCTGCCCGCATCAAGAAATGCGGGCAGGGATCTTCAATGCTTGATGGCATCTGGTAGGGCGTAAACTACAAGCTGGTCCGTGATCGGCGTCATCATGAAATGATGTCCGCCGGCCATGATGGCAACGTACTGATGCCCGTTGGCCTCATAGGTCATCGGGTTGGCCTGACCACCACCTGGCAGGACGGCACTCCACACAACCTTGCCAGTGTGTTCATCAATGGCGCGGATCAAGTTGTCTGTTGCCGCGGCGATGAAGATCAGACCTCCGGCTGTCACGACGGAACCGCCATTGTTCGGTGTCCCGATTTCCCATGACAGACCCGTCGGCAGACCCCACGGACCATTGGCGCGAGCCGTACCGAGCGGGTGCTGCCACAGCACCTTCTGGCCATGCTTCATGTCGATGGCTGTAATCATGCCATAGGGCGGCCGATGGCACAGCATTTTGGTGACAGGGTCCCAGAAGGGAGCAATGGCGATCGCATAGGGCGTGCCTTCCATCGGGCCGTTGCCTTCTGCAGCCCCTGCGCCGGGCTTGTAGTTCGGATCGTCGATTGGCATCAGGCCAAGGGCGTCCGCCTTCTTGCGGGTAATGAGCTGCGCATACATGGGCGAGGCGTTCCAGTTGGCCACCAGAATGCCGGTGTTGGGATCATAGGACATGGACCCCCAGTCGCTGCCGCCATTATTGCCGGGATACATGATCCATGGTTTGTCGAGGCTGGGCGCTGTGAACTCACCATCATAATGCGCGCTGCGGAACTTGATGCGGCAGTAAAGCTGATCAATGGGGGACATGCCCCACATGTCCTTTTCTTTCAGCTCCGGCATCCGAAGAGCCGGCATTCCGACGGACCATGGCTGGGTGGGCGCACGGCTGTCGCCTGGCACATTTCCTGCGGGAGCCGGGCGTTCTTCAACAGGAAGGATCGGCTTGCCGGTCTGGCGGTCCAGAACGAAGGTCTGGCCACGTTTGGTCGGCACAATCAGGGCGGGTGTGGGTGTGCCATCCGAACCAGGCATATCCATCATCGTGACCTGAGAGCCCATGTCATAGTCCCAGACGTCCTTGCGGGTCGTCTGATAGACCCAGCGTGGGGAGCCGGTCTTGACGTCCAGCGCTACAACGGATGTTGAAACTGCATTTTCCGCCGGGCTGCGCAGACCACTGAAATAATCGCCGGCAGAATTGCCTGTCGGGACGTAAACCAGCCCCTGTTCGTTATCGCCTGTCATGGTGGCCCAGGAGTTCGGCGTTCCACGGCTGTAATGGCGGTTGCCCGTTGGCTGGTTGTGATCGTCCGGGTTGCCGACATCCCAGGCCCAGACGAATTTTCCACTTTCCGCGTCATAGCCACGCACGACGCCAGATGGCGCCCAGCGACGCTGACCATCCAGCACTTCGTGGTTTACGACCACAACACCGTTCACAACGGGCGGAGGTGCCGTCATGGCTACAAAGCCCGGAACGGATTCACCAAGGCCCTGCATCAGATTGACTTGACCGTTATGCCCGAAAGCCGGGCAGAACGCGCCGGTTGCCGCATCGACGGCGACGAGGCGCATATCCAGCGTGCCTTCAAGGATACGGTTATGGCAGGGCTCGCCCTCCGGCACGACGGAAGACGTGAAATACGTCACGCCTTTGCAGGCGGCCGTGTAGGGAATGGATTCATATTTGACGCCGAGATTGCGACGCCAGATCTCCTTACCCGTCGCAGGATCGAGTTTCATGATGTCGTTCTGGGCCGAGCACATGTAAAGGCCGTCCCCCACCTTGATCGGTGTGGTCTCAGCGGCCCATTTATTGGTCTGACCGGGGCGAGGATAGCTGCCGGTATGATAGACGAATGCTGGTTCAAGGCGTTTTACTGTTTCCGGGTTCAGTTCCGTCAGTGGAGAATAACGCGTGGCCTTGTCGTCCCGTCCATAAGCAGGCCAGTCCTCACGGGACGGGTTTGCGCTCTGCTGCGGAGCCATGGCCGGGACCTGCGAGGCATCGATTGACTCAATATCTGGCAGATTGGCTGCATTCACGCCCGGAGCCTGAGGGGCATAAGGCGAAGGTCCTGCAAAGTAGCTTGAGTTTGGTGGCGTATTTTCCTTTGGCTCATCTGCGTTGCCGGGGCCAGGAATAGTCGCGGAAGGCGGACCACCTGACCCTGCGGGGGCGAACTGAGCGTGAGCAGCGAGTGGCGCACAGGCGAGAGCGAGGCCAGCGGCTGTTGCGAGAAGGTGAGACCGGCGCATCAGACGGCTCCTCTGAGGGTACGACGGCTTTCCATGCGACGCAGGACCGGAATGGTCAGCGCGACGAGAATACCGAGGATGGTCGGGCCGAAAGCGCGGGGCAGAAGGTCAACGGGGCTGAACCCGACTTCCCACAGAGACCAGACCCATGTGTAAGCCAGCGCTCCCAGATACAGGAAAGCGCCAAGCGTGCGGCCCATGAGCATGAAGACGCCGCTGGCAACCAGGATGATGCCACAGAGGGCGTAGTAGGTTGAGCCACCCAGCATCGCGAGATCAGCGCCCGCAATGAGGAAGAACAGACCCACGAGAAGAATGACGACCCCCAGAAGCAGCGTCAGCCACTCCGTCAGAGTCCTGTTACCATTAGTGACAGGCATGGAAAGTCTCTCCTGTAGAAGGTGAAGTTTTGTCAAAGTGAAATGAATTTTGGATATATTTCATAGTGACTTGTCCATATTGAGATTTTTAGAAAGTAATTCCGGTTTCAAAATCCAGTATTAATGGATTTTTGTACCGATTTGTTCCGCCTGTGCTCCAGATGTACTGTGCTCCAGGGCGAATGAGCAGCCAGGGTGTAGGGCGCCAGCCATAGTTCAACTCGATGGCATGTTCCCCACTTGGGCGGTAAAGTCCTGTGGCACCATCCTTCTGAAGTTGCGCGACCCAGTTGCTGATTTTGGCGTTGACCCAGAGGAACTTCATGCCAAGGCTGACCGTATCGTCCGGGCGGTTCTTGAATGTGCCTTTGCGGGTGAGGCCCCAGTCCACGAAATAGGGAGCAATGGCTGTTCTCGGGTCACCCCATGTGAAAGAGGCAAAGAACGATGTGCCGCGATGGGAGTCCGCTGCGTCTCGCTGGATCATCCGGTCAAACTGGAACCAACCACCGAAGCGACCACGTACTTTCGCTGTCGGTGCACTAACTAGATAGTTACTTGGAATTTCAAACATTCCACCTTGAGAATACACATCGTTGACCTGCGACGTATCCCAGTAGCCGCCGACCTTGATGTTGGTCTGGAGAGGCCCGCTGTAGTCGTCCTTGCCGCCTTGATGCCAGACGAGCTGGAACGGCAGGAATGTTCCGGTCGCTCCATGCAGGTTCAGTTTCCAGCCATTATGCGTGTTGCCGATCGTCGGGTCGGCAGAATAGACGCCGAACTGGATGGAATAATGATCGTTCCCCGCCGGGTAGAATTTCACCCACGCGCCGGGGTGGGCGGTCGGATAGTAGCCGTAGCCGGAGTTGTAGGCGATGGATTGCGGCATGCCGCAGATCGCGTTGGTCTGGAACTGACAGTAGTTGTTCATGCCCCAGTACATGGACCATGTTTCGAAGTCGGTTTCGGAATTGATTTCACCCGCTGTTGTTGCGACGTAGCGGTTCCAGTGCATTTCCCATGACAGCAGGGACAGGCGCACTGTAGGCGAGCCGTAAATTTCCTGCGGGCTGTTCAGGGCCGGGAGTTTGGCGCCAAGACCCTGTCCAGCACGAGAGGTCACGATGAAGTGGAAAAGACCAATGCTGTAACCAGTTAGTTTCTTGAGGTCGAAATCAAAATTCAGGCCGATTTCTTGCGCGTACCTCACGTTCTGGGATTTGCCGCCCATCGGGTTGCCGGCTGAATCCTGAAAGTAATGGCCTGTGATGTTGACGCCTTTGTCCGTCAGCCATGGCCGCCAGCCTCCCCAGTTGCCCGTCATGGTGCTCTGTTTCATCCAGTCATGCAGACTGGCTGGCAGAAAGCCTTCGTCGGTCGTCGAAGATTGTGACAGGTCATTTGTTCCTGGTCCCGCAGGTGTGGGGGTTACAGGTTTAGGTCCGGGCCGAATGGTTCGGACGCGGCTTTTGGCATTGCTTTTCGACTGAAACGGCTTTTGCCCCGACGAGTCTGTCTGGCCTTCGATTGCACCGGTTGATGAGGACTGGGCATGTGCCTCACCGGATATCAGTGTGCTCCCAGAGGTCATGGCACAAACCAGCCCCAGAGACGTCACCCATTGTCTCGCAAACGCCTGCATAGTTTTAACGGTTGTGAACCGTGCCCCATTGTCTGTTTGGGTAAATGGTCAAGTCCACTTCCCAGGAGGGACATATTTCATGATAAAAAATGACTGTTGAATGACAAAATTGAGAGGTTTTTGACAGGCATCCAGATAACGAGATTTGGAAATATTAAGAAATAAATCCGTTGTTATTTTTTCGCGGTTCTGCGCGGAGAGATATTTTTGAAAATAATCAGTATCAATATTTATCACGGTTCTGTGTGGTATCCCAATTGCTGGTCACCACGGATGATTTTGTTTCTGTGTATCCAGTTAAGCGATCCATCATTCGTTTTCGTAAGGCCAGTCTGAACGGCTGATCCGATATGGCGCAACGAGATAGCTGAAGGCGCCTAAGGTAAGAGCGGCCAGGGCCAGGTATCCAGCATATTTAAGGCCTAGCAGGAAGGGCGAGCAAAGCTGGATCAGGAGGACCGGGGCGAGGTTAAAGGCGAAAACAATCGATTTTGCCGGGGAGCGTAACAACAGGAATGGCAAGGCAGAGCAGAGGGTCATGCCAACGGCCAGGACGATCAGGTCCAGCGCGTCATAAAAAGCAGTGGTAGGAAGAAGCGGTTTCAGGAGAGCATAAGGCACAACAAGGCTGAGGACACGGATCGGTGTGACGATCAGCATTCGGGACAGTTTGGCTTTGAAAACAGCCTGCACGAATTTCAGTCTGCTTCCAAACCGCCCGGTGACCAGCAGGAGCGGCCAGTGCTGTCGATCCAGAAGCCATTTGTCTCCAATCACCAGCATGATGCAACCGGTGCCAACGGATTTAAGCCATGCCGCGCTGAAACTGCGGTGGCTGAGAAACATCTCTATCGTTGCAAAGACGGAGAGCGTCACGGGAATGACGAACAGGCTGATCAGAATGTCGGTTCTGAGCGTAACGGGGGTTATGGGAGCAAGGAGCATCTGACGGAGTTGATAGGGTGTCAGCGCTTTGTTTGCGGAACGCGCGACGCTCGAACCTGTACTTGCTGACGGGAGGGGATGCTCATGTGCGGCTGGTGTAAGAGGCGTGCTGCCATGAAGCCGGTTCGGCAGAGACAGGATACTGCCGATCAGTCCGATGAATAAAACGATGCTCGCGGGAACGGTAAGAGCCGCAGGGCGCGTCAGCATCCAGAAGGTGGCGTCCGAAACGAGCACCAGTGCAAACTGGGCGAGCATGAGAGCGACGCCGAACAGAACAATGGCAAGCCGCCTTTTCCCGGATTGCTCATGGGGCGGCGCATACCACTGCACGGCTGAGGGAATGGCGTTGAACAGGATAAAAAACAGGGCGTCATGAAAAGGAATGGGCAGCAGTCTCATCAGACCGGCAAAGCCCAGAATGATTATGCTCGCGACGATACTGGCGGCACGGGCTTCGGCAATGGCCAGTCCGGGAATGGAAGGCGCCTGTGAGCCGCCGATCTGATTGTTCGTATGAAGCTGGAGTACGCTCTGAACAAATATGACGATAAGAATGACGTAGAAGATGCTGGTATGCGAAAGAGCCTGTGCCAGTGTTTCGTGTTTGAGCAGACCATGCAGGTTCCAGAGCGCGCAAAGAGCGGCAATCAGCCAGCCCACGAGCATTAGCGCCATGTAGTTGCTGCGCAGGAATGTTGCTGAGAAGTAAAGGCCAAGCGCTCTGCGCAGGTCGGACCATTCCAGCGGGGAAAGACGAAATCCTGCCATGGGCTCAGGAAGCCTGTGTCGCAGTGATTTCCAGGAAAGCATCCTCAAAATCGGGCACGGAAACCGTTGTGCCTTCAGGCAGCATGACGTCTTCCGACCATCCATGTACGAGAAGCCCCGTCTCGCGCTGCCCAATGATCTGGAGGGGAAGATCATTGAGGATATGTGGTGTCGCGTGATCCAGCCAGCGCGTTGTGGCGCGGAACACCGTGGTTGGAACATCCAGCACAACCTGACCTTGCCGGAGGAACAGCAGGCGGGAGCACAGGCGCTCCAGATCAGAAAGAATGTGCGAGGAAATCAGAACGCTGGCACCGGTGCGGCGTGCATAGTCTCCGAGCAGATTCATGAAATCCCGTCGGGCGTGAGGGTCGAGACTGGCAACAGGTTCATCCAGCACCAGAAAGTCCGGCGCATGACGCATGGCCAGCAGGATTGCGAGGCGCTGGCGCTGACCGCCCGAGAGACTTTTGACTAACTTTTTAGGGTCCAGATCAGCCCAGCGGAGAAGGGTGGAATCGACCGGCGGAAGTGACCCATAAAAGGCGCCGATATAATCAATCAGCTTGCCAACGGTAAACGCTCCGAACCCCGTCATGGTCTGCGGAACAAAGCCGGTTCTGGCGCGCAATTCCCTTGGAAGGTTCAGAACATTCTGACCGAACAGGTCCACCGAACCCTTGTCCGGTACAAGGAAGCCCATCAGGCACCCGATGAGAGTGGACTTTCCCGCGCCATTCCTTCCCAGCAGGGCAACGGTCTCACCCGGATGTACGGTGAATGAAACACCCTCCAGAGCCGTAAAGTTACCGAAACACTTGGTGAGGTCCGTCACGCGGACGGGGAGGACGTCTTGCGGGTTAGTCATGTAACAGTCGTTACATAATGTGTATGAACCGGCAACAGTCTTATCAAGAGTCTTAAAAGAAAAGGCCCGCGTCCCGGAGGGCGCAGGCCTTTTTCTTCATGAGACTGTCAGATGTGTTCAGTCAGCAGCCAGTGCGAGAGCCTTGCGGCCGCGCATGGTCATGACATGATCTTCCAGTGCTTCACCAACGCGGTCAGCCTGTTTGGCGAAGATATGGTCGGCATCGTCGAAGATACGATAATCGACCGTCACGTTCTTCTGCGTGTTCAGCTTGTCCACCAGCTTGCGGATACCCGGCTCTGGCGCCATTTCGTCCTTGCCGCCGGCAATCATCAGGCCACCGCAGGGGCAGGGCGCGAGGAAGCCGAAGTCATAGTCATTGGCCGGAGGAGCAACGCTGATCCAGCCGCTGATTTCCGGACGACGCATCAAAAGCTGCATGCCGACGAACGCACCGAACGAATATCCGGCGATCCACAGTTCGCTGGAGTTCGGGTTGACCATCTGCATCCAGTCAAGGGCAGCAGCTGCATCGGAGATCTCACCGATGCCACCGTCGTAGCGGCCCTGCGAACGGCCAACGCCGCGCGAATTGTAGCGCATGACCGAGAAGCCCATCTTCTCGAAGCTGCGATACATCGTGTAGGTAATGCGGTTATTCATGGTGCCGCCGTGGAGCGGATGGGGATGCAGCACCAGGGCGAGGGGAGCGTTTGGTTCGCTGGAATGGTGGTAACGACCCTCAAGCCGGCCATCTGGGCCGGCGAACATCACTTCAGGCATGTATACTCTCGCTCTATGTCCGGCAGGATTACGGCCCTGCCTTCCGGTGGGCGTCTGTATATCGAGTTGAAAGCCCGAATTTCCACCAAAATCGACTCGGGATTGCGATTCCTGCAACTCTGCACGATCTAGGGAACATGACGAACGCATCCGCTCCGACCTATCTTGATGCCAATGCAACCGAGCCTTTGCGCCCCGCGGCGAGGGAGACTGTGCTGGAAGGATTGATGCTGTCTGGCAATCCGTCTTCCGTCCATGCGGAGGGGCGTGAGGCCAGGCGGTTTCTGGAAAATGCCCGAAGCCGGATCAGTGCCGGTTTCGGGCGGATTTCCGGGACTTGCGTGTTTACGTCCGGGGGCACCGAGGCTGATGCGATGGCCATTCATGCATTCGGTCGTGGGCGGCGTATTCTGATCGGTGCAACGGAACATGACGCGGTGCGCAAGGCCGCTCCTGAGGCGGACATCATTCCCGTAAGCAAAGAGGGTGTTCTGGACCTCGAATACCTGCGGAAAAAACTGTCCGATGGTGTGCCGACATTGGTGTGCGTGATGTCCGCCAACAACGAAACCGGTGTCCTGTCACCGTTGCGCGATGTGGCAACACTCTGCCGCGACTCGGGTGCGCATCTGCATGTTGATGCTGTTCAGAGCGCCGGGCGTGTTCCGTTTGACTTGACGGAGTGCAGTGTCGCCCTGTCCGGTCACAAGATGGGAGGCCCAAAGGGAGCGGGGGCACTGCTTCTGCCGCAGGATGAGCCGATTGATGCGCTGATGATTGGTGGAGGTCAGGAACGTGGGCGCCGTGGAGGGACACAGGCGATCCCTGCAATTCTTGGGATGGCGACAGCATTCGAAGAGGCGCAGAAGCAGGATTGGAGCGCTGTTGATCGTCTGCGGGAACGTGTCGAGCAGACGGCTATGGAGGCTGGGGCGCGTGTTGCCGGTCGTGGGGCTCCGCGGTTGCCGAATACGAGCTGCCTCATTCTGGATGGTGTTGCGGCTCAGGTGCAGCTTATGACGCTGGATCTGGAGGGGTTCTGCGTCTCTGCCGGGTCGGCCTGTTCCTCCGGAAAAGTCTCGGCATCGCATGTTCTGACCGCCATGGGAGAAACGACTGGCGCCAGTCAGGCCATCCGTGTGTCGTTGCCCTGGAATGTTCGGGAAGAGCAGGTTGTGGCGTTCTGTCTTGCCTACGAGCGCATGGCGGCGCGTCTGCGGAAGGTTGAGTCATGATCTATCTGGATTACTTTTCAACCACGCCCTGTGATCCGGCTGTCGTTGACGCAATGTTGCCGTGGTTTGCCGAGGATTATGGCAATCCGCACAGTGTGCATGGTCCGGGGCAGAAGGCGGCTCAGGCTGTTGAGCGGGCGCGGCAGAGTGTGGCTGACCTGTTGGGGGTGGAAGCGCGCGAACTGGTGTTCACGTCTGGCGCGACCGAAGCCAATAACCTCGCCATCAAAGGCGCGGTTCGACATTTCAGGCGGATGGGTGATGAGCGCCGCCGGGTTATTACGGTCGCCACGGAGCATAAATGCGTTCTGGAGTCCGTCCGGGATCTGGAAGCGGAAGGGGTCGAGCCTGTCATTCTGGGGGTAGATTCCCAAGGGCGGGTTGATCCTGCTGAGCTTCAGAATGCTCTGGCGGTGCCAACCCTGCTCGTAAGCATCATGGCAGCCAATAACGAGACAGGCGTGTTGCAGGATATTCCGGCTCTGTCACGAATCGTACGGGGGGCAGGTGCCCTGTTTCACACCGATATGGCGCAGATGGCCGGGAAGCTTCCTGTCTCACTGACGGACGTCGATCTTGCCTCTTTTTCCGCGCACAAAATGTATGGTCCAAAAGGGATTGGTGCGTTGTATGTGCGGCGTCGGCCTCGCGTGCGATTGCAGCCACTTTTTTCTGGTGGGGGACAAGAACGCGCGTTTCGTTCGGGGACACTGCCCACGCCTCTGATTGTCGGTTTCGGGAAAGCAGCGGAGCTGGCCGCACAGAGGCTTGAGGCTGATATTCAGCAGATTTCTGCTCTTCGCAATGATCTCTGGTGCCAGATTAAAACGGCGCTCCCGGACTGCGAACTGAATGGTGGCGAGATCACACGTTTACCCGGCGCACTGAATATCTGTCTGCCGGATGGCGTTCGGGCGACGGACATCCTTGAACACGTTCCGGACGTTGCTATGTCTACAGGATCGGCCTGCTCGGCCGCGGAAATTACCCCGTCCTATGTGCTGACGGCGATGGGACTTTCTGCAGAGAAAGCATCGCGGTGCTTGCGCCTGTCGGTCGGACGCTCTACCTCCAAGCCCGGTATTGACCGTGCGGCGGCTCTTTTGATCGAAGCTGTCCGTACCTGCCAACCTTCAAGAGACTGAAAAAGACGGACAGCCCATGCCCAAGATGACCTTTATCGAACGTGACGGTTCCCGCCGTGAAGTTGACGCCCCTGTCGGCCTGTCGGTGCTGGAAATCGCCCACAAGCACGACATTGACCTTGAAGGTGCCTGTGAGGGTTCGCTGGCCTGCGCCACCTGTCATGTGATCGTGGACCCGGAATGGGCTGGCAAGCTGTCCGAGCCGACCGACGATGAAGAAGACATGCTCGATCTGGCGTTCGGCCTGGAGCAGACGTCGCGTCTGGGCTGCCAGATTGTCATGACCGAAGACCTGAATGGCCTGACTGTTCAGCTTCCGAAGGCGGGCTGAAGACCATGCGTATCCTCGTTGCCATGTCGGGAGGCGTGGACAGCTCCGTAGTGGCCGCGCTTTTGAAACGGCAGGGCCACGAGGTGATTGGCGCGACACTCCAGCTTTACGATCACGGTCAGGCGTCGAAGCCGGGTGCGTGCTGTGCCGGGCGCGACATCATGGATGCCCGCGCCGTGGCGGATAAGCTGGATTTTCCGCATTACGTCATTGATGCGGAAAGCCGCTTTCGGGACAGCGTGATCGAGAACTTCGCGGACGCCTATGCGCGCGGGGAAACGCCCGTGCCGTGCGTGGCCTGCAATCAGGGCGTGAAGTTTACGGATCTTCTGGGTATGGCTCGTGATCTGGGCTGTGAAGCCATGGCGACCGGGCATTATGTCCGGCGCGTGGAAGGCCCGGATGGTGCGGAAATGCACCGGCCGGTTGATGCGGAACGGGACCAGACCTGGTTCCTGTTTGCGACGACAAAAGATCAGCTCGATTATCTGCGCTTCCCGCTGGGCGAGATGCCGGACAAGGCGCATGTGCGTGAACTGGCGCAGGAGCTTGGGCTCGAAATCGCGGCCAAGCCGGACAGTCAGGACATCTGTTTCGTCCCAAGCGGGTCTTACGTCGATATCGTAGAAAAGCTTCGTCCCGAAATTCGGGGTGAGGGCGAAATCGTGGATGAACAGGGCAATGTCCTTGGGCATCATGAGGGTGTTGCGCGCTATACGGTCGGCCAGAGCAAGCGGCTGGGAGACATCCATACGGCCGTTGGCGAGCGCCAGATGGTGACGCGGATTGATGTACCCAAGCGCCGGATTGTCGTTGGACCGCGCGTTCAGGCGACTGAAGTCGAGACGCGCAAGACAATCCGTCTGCGGGATATGAACTGGCTGATGGATGCGCCGCCTGAAGGTGTTTCCTGCGGCGTCCAGATCCGCGCCCGTGAGAAGCTCCGGGAGGCGGTTGTGAAGCCATTGGCTAATGGTGAGGCGCTTGTTGAATTGACGGAACCCGCCATGCCAGCGCCGGGTCAGGCGTGCGTTCTGTATGATGGAAGCCGTGTTTTGGGCGGCGGGTTTATTCTGGCGGGAGCGTAAATATGGCGGGGACACTTCTGATCGGATCGCGGCGTTATTCGTCTTGGTCCCTGCGAGGCTGGCTGGCCGTTAAACTGGCGAAGCTGGACGTGGAAGAAAAGGTCATTGCTCTCAAGGGCGGTGGCAAGACCACGGAAATTCACGCGCTGTCTCCCAACAAACTGGTGCCGTATCTTCAGCATGACGGCGCTAATGTCTGGGAAAGTCTGGCCATCTGCGAATACTGCGCTGAGTATGAGCCCACTCTTTGGCCGCAGGACCGTGTGGTGCGGGCCCATGCCCGGAGCATCAGCGCGCAGATGCATGCCGGTTTCCGCCCGATCCGTCAGAATTGTCCGATGGATGTGGAGCGCGTTCCTGCACCTCTCGCAGAGATCAGCGAAGATCTTGCTAAGGATATTGTTCTGCTGAGCGAGACGCTGAAGGGCGCGCTTCTGCGGTCTGGTACGGCCACGCCTTACCTGTTCGGTGGCAGCCTGACGGTTGCGGACTGCATGTATGCGCCTGTCGCAATCCGCATTCATACCTATCAGCTGGATGTCGATCCGGTCGTAAAGACATGGGTGCACACGTTGTTGGCTCATCCCCTCATGCAGGAATGGTACGCTTTGGCAAATGTCGAACCCGTTGAGTGGCGACTGTCTTACGAAGACAAGTAAGGCTTTTGGCTTCGTTTAGTGATGGACGAAGCCCATTCCGGTTTGCAGCGCGGTGCGGAAGACGTCTGACCAGATGTTATTGCCGCCGCCATGTCCTCCCCCTGGGCCGCCAGCCGTTTGAGTATAGGACGCACCATCCCCGCCATCGGCAGTCTCTGACATGTCAGACGGTGGATGAGAGGCGCAGCCTGCGAGCAGGAGTAGGCTGCATCCCCACAATAGTCGCTTCATGACAATGCTTTCCCTGCTCTGAAAATCGTTCCTTTCTACGTCGCCTTTGAAAGGGTGAGTGTCATGTCAGGAAGTATAAGGAACCGTAAGCGGATCTGACGAAACTCCCGTTGCTGAAGCACGCTGTTACAGGCGGACGGACAGGGGCGCAGATTTGTGACGGCACGACTTTCACCAGAGCAGAAACAGGCCAGACGCGCAGGGCTTCACTATGTTGACCGGACGGAGCCGGGGATTACGCGCAAGCGTGCTGGCAAAGGATTTGCTTATTACGATCCTGCTGGGGCGCGTATTGCCGATCAGGACGTCATTAATCGTTTGAAACGCCTTGGTATTCCGCCGGCCTATCAGGATGTGTGGATCTGTACGGACCCTGAGGGGCATCTGCAGGCCGTGGGCACGGATGCGCGCGGACGGTTGCAGTATCGCTATCATCCCAAATGGCGCGAAACGCGGGATCTTGCGAAGTTTGATCGGATGCTCGTGTTCAGCGAGAAACTTCCTGCGGTACGAGCGCAGGTTGCCAAGGATCTGGCGCGCAAGAAGCTGGATCGGGACCGTGTTCTGGCTGCAATTGTCTTCATCATGGAACGGACGATGGCGCGGATTGGCAATGACCGCTATGCGCGTGAGAATAAAAGCTATGGTCTTACAACCCTTCGCCATCGGCATGTGGATGTGAGTGGAAAGCACGTCACGTTTGACTTCCGCGCCAAGCACGGCATCGAGCAGCATCTAGATCTGTCTGATACGCGTCTGGCGCGACTTGTCTCCCGACTGGAAGATCTGCCGGGGCAACGTCTGTTTCAGTATCTGGACGAAGATGGCGCGCGCCATGAAGTTCATTCGCAGGACGTGAACGCTTATCTTCAGACGATTACAGGCGAAGAGATTACGGCCAAGGATTTTCGGACCTGGGCTGCCACGCAGCTTGCGGCCGTTACACTCTGTGCGTTCAGCGATTACGATACGAAGGCAAAAGCCAAGAAACAGGTTGTCGAGGCTGTGAAATCCGTAGCTGCCCGGTTAGGGAATACGCCTGCCGTCTGTCGGAAAAGCTATATCAACCCCTGTGTGGTGGATGGCCATCTGGATGGAACTCTGCGGGCGGCGTTCCAGAAGCGGGCGCAGGATGTTCTGGAAACGCCAGAGCATGGGTTATCTGCCGAGGAAGCGGCGGTGACCGGCTTTCTGGCGAACCGACTGCCGTATCTTCACAATAATGGCGCTGTAAAACCCTGAACAGCGATATGTTGAAATCTGTCGATTGAAACTCTGCTTGTTACAGAAGCTTCTGTGTCTGACAGTGAGTGGTAAATGCGGATCGGATCGGGATGGATGGTCAGGCAGACGGCGGAAAGTCAGGGCAGGATGGAGCAGGGCATATGAATTCACTCGGGCTTTTTGCATTACTGATGGTGGGCGCGACGTGTTTCGGTGTGCTGAACGAGCGCCTGCTCAAACTGCCTATGACAATTGGTATCCTGCTGATTTCCATGGTCATCTCGATGATGGTCATGCTGATCAACCCGCTGATTCCCGGCTATGACCTTCAGCATATTCCCCGTTCGCTGCTCGGGCAGGTCAATCTGCCCGAGACTTTTCTTGAAGGGGCATTGTCCTTCCTGCTGTTTGCAGGTGCCATGCAGGTTAATCTGGGACTTCTGCTCGCCCGCGGAAAAGCCGTGGCAGCGCTTGCGATTTTTGGAACGGTTCTGGCTGTCGCCCTTCTTGCCGTGGCAGCGTGGTTTGTTTTTCCCCTGCTGGGCATGCAGGTGCCATTCAGTTGGTGTGTTGTACTGGGAGCAATTCTCGCTCCCACGGACCCGGTTTCCGTTGTTGGGATGCTGCGCCGGCTGGGTTTGCCGGACTCATTACAGGCCGTTTTCGCGGGTGAAAGCCTGTTCAATGACGGTGTGGGGGTTGTCATTTTTGGTACGGTGATCGGTGTCGCGACGGGAGAGGCCCAGAGTGTCGCCATGACCGATTTCGTTGTTCGGTTTCTGATCGAAGCCGTTGGAGGTGGGCTGCTGGGTGGTGTGTCTGGCTGGGTTGCGCTGAAGATCATCCGTGGCGTCAAGGATATGCAGATTGATCTTTTGGCCTCGCTTGCGCTTGCGACGGGGACATACAGCCTTGCCAGTGCCTTGCACATGTCAGGGCCGATTGCCGTCGTGGTGGCAGGGATGTGGCTGGCGACGGATGCCGGAAAGCGTGCCATTCCTGAACATTCCCGTCAGGAACTGGTGACGTTCTGGGGACTGATTGATGAAATTCTGAACGCGCTTCTGTTTCTGTTGATCGGGTTCGAACTTCTTGAAATCACACCACATCTTCCGACGCTGGTGGCCACCCTTCTCATCATTCCTCTTTCGGTCGTGGTGAGGGGGCTGAGCGTTTTTCTGTCCACCATGCCTGTCCATTTGCGGAAGGGGGAGCGTGGGAAAGCTCTCGGTGTTTTGACCTGGGGCGGACTGAGAGGGGGAATTTCCGTGGCATTGGCTCTGGGGCTGCCTCCCGGGGGCCTTCGCGAGACACTCCTGCCGGTGTGTTATGGCGTGGTGGTCTTTACAATCATTGTGCAGGGGCTGACGATGGAGAAGGTGGTCAATCGGCTTTATCCGAAGAGTACCAGTTGATAATGGCCTGCCGGTCCGATCTGGCAGAGGATGAATGGACTGGCGGGAGCAGGACAGAATGATGACAGTAAAACATGCAATGGGCTTCATGCTGGTGGCAGGAAGCCTGTTTTGCGCAGCGGAAAGCGCTTCCGCCGCATCTGGTTTCCCTGGACAGAAAGGATGCTGGACAGCGCTTCCCGGTGAAGACGAGCGCCCGGATGTGACGTGTCGCAGCTTTACGGAAGACTTGCTTCGGAGCCTTCAGAACGCAACCCCCGCGCAGGTGACGCAGATCCTTGGTGTGCCCGGAAAGGACCATAAGGCCCGCTACTTCCAGAGCGCCAATAAAAACCCGGGTGCCTACAACGGATATATCGAACTGAAATATACGGCGGGGCGTGTCTCCGATCTGTCCGCCGTCATGACGCAGGTGACGCCCAACGGAATGGCGAGCGACGAAAAGGACTATCAGTGGGGCGTTGGAAAAGCTGGGTGTTCAGATTTTCCGGGGTCAAAAAAGGCCTGTGATACGTCTCAGTAATCTTCTGGTTTAATCCCTGAGATCCAGCGCCAGAAGGTGCTGGTTGCAGGTGATGAACAGGCGGCGGTTGTCAGAGCCGCCGAATGTGCAGTTGGTCGGGGTATAGGGGAGTCGGATGAAGCCGAGAGGGCATCCTGAACTGTCCAGGATGTGAATTCCGGTCTCTGACGTCGTCCAGATCCAGCCACGTTGATCCACGGCCAATCCATCGGGAATACCGTGTTCAACGCTGTAAAAAGGGTGCTCTTCGGAAAGAGTACCGTTTTCCGCAACGGTAAAAGCCTGAATGGCGTGCGTGGCTCCGCCAATCGCCCGCGACGTATCCGAAACATACAGTGTATGGCCGTCGGGTGAAAAAGCCAGACCATTTGGCTGATCCAGATCCGCCATGCGGGTCAGCGTGGCACTCGGCCGATGGTATCGGTACACGCTCCGATGAGGCAGTTCGGGGTCTGCGATGTACCCTTCGCGGGGGGACGTGATGCCGAAAACGGGGTCTGTAAACCAGAGTGTATCGTGCGGTCCTGCAACGATGTCATTGGGCGCATTCAGCCTTCCACCCTGATAATGCGTGATGAGAGGCAGGGCCTCTTTTCCGGGGTGGGAAACACTGATGCACCGGCGGCCATGCTCACAATGAGCCATTGTCCCATCAGAGAGCAGGGCATTGCCATTGATGAACCATGTCGGATCAAGAACCGTGTGGACATGACCGTCCGGATGCCATGCCATCAATCGACGGGAAATGACATCTGACCAGATCAACCGGTTTCCTTCGGCATCCCAGACAGGGCCTTCACCATGTGTCGTTCCTTCATGCAACAGAAGAAGCGGCGTATCGAAATCCAGTACGGCTGCCAGAAGGGGATCATTGATCCTCAGGCCGGGCATGATACCCAGAATTCTTGGTGCTCCAGCGCGCCGCAGGAATGTACCGATAAGCACATTCTTCACAGGTAGCCTCTTTCCTTTGCACTCGACCCGGGATGAGACACAGAGTCTCCGGCCTGTCTCCTGAGATCGTAGTTAAGGGCCTGAGTGTGTTCTGTTGTGCGGAGTGTGAACGTCATGGAGGGCTGGTGGTTCAAGTTGGATACATTTTGCACCCTTCCGGCGCATTTTGACGCAGAAATTTACCAAGTTCCCTGAATGTCGAGGCGCGTGGGTCTGAGGCACGCCAGACAAGACCGATCGTCCGGCAGGCCTCGGGTTCGGAGAGGGGACGGACGGTGATGAGGCTCTCGAAATCCATTCTGTTTCGGAGCGCCAGTCTGGGGATCAGAGAGAAGCCTTCACCCGCGCCGATCATGTGCCAGAGCATTTCGAGGCTGGTGGCCAGTCGAGGCTCACGTTGACGGGGAACGGTCGGGCAGATGGAGAGCGCCTGATCGCGCAGGCAGTGTCCGTCCTCCAAGAGCAGAAGGTCAGGGCGACCAAGCTGTTTCAGAGAGATTTTGTTTTTGCCAGCAAGTTCATGGGTCGCAGGGAAGACACCCAGAAATGCCTCTTCGAAGAGTGGAATGGTTTCCAGTGCTTCCGAAGGGGCAGGGAGCGCCATCAGGGCCAGATCCAGTTCGTTATTTCGCAGAGCATGAACAAGCGTGTCAGTCATGCCTTCCGTGAGGCGAAGATGCAGGTTGGGATAGTCGTTCCGCAAATGGGGGAGGATGCCCGGAATGTAATACGGCCCGAGCGTCGGGATGACACCAAGCCGCAAAATACCATCCAGCGGGCTGGTATGTGCTCTTGCGGCTTCCAGCAGATTGCGTGCGGCTGCCAGAACGTCGCGGCCGAGTGCAATGAGTCGTTCCCCGTCGGGGGTTGGCGCGACGTGACGGCGCGACCGTTCGAACAATGTGACGTCAAGAAGCTGCTCGAGCTTCCGGACCTGTTCGGACAGCCCCGCCTGACTCACGCCGCAGCGTTCGGCAGCGCGGGAAAAATTGCGGAGGTCGTCCACCGCCACGACATATTCGATGTCTCGCAGGGACAGGCCGGAAAGGGGAACATAGCTCATGGAATGATAGATAGGATCGAACTTAAAAATATGGAAGTGCGGTTTTACCTGTTAAAAAATTCAAAGGTTCATCTGTGCGTGGAAGACACACCGAAGTACGAGGCGTATAAGGTTCGACACATTTTCCAGAGGAAGGATCAAGAACCATGTCCCAGCGCGCAGCTCTTGTGACCGGTGGTTCCCGTGGTATCGGTGCCGCAATCGCACTTCGTCTTGCCGCAGACGGCTATGATGTTGCCATTTCCTATGCCAGCAACGAAGCGGCTGCCGCTGCTGTTGTCAGCCAGATCGAGGCCAAGGGCCGTAAGGCCGTGGCCATCAAGGCTCATGGTGGAACGGCTGAAGGGAATATTGCCGTTGTGGCCAAGGCTGTTGAGACGTTTGGTCGTCTGGATGCTCTGGTTTGTAATGCCGGTATTTATCCGTATGGCCCGATTGATCAGATGAGCGTTGAGCAGATCGACAAGGTTCTGAACCTCAATGTGCGCGCCGTTATGGTTGAGACCATGGAAGCCGTGAAGCACATGGGGCAGGGTGGCCGCCTGATTTATATCGGCTCTGCGTTCGGTGCTCGTGCGCCTTTCCCGGGAATTTCCCTGTACGCAGCAACGAAGGCTGCTCTGGAAGGTTTTGCAAAGGGCGTTGCGCGTGATGTGGGACCAAAGGGTATCACTTGCAATGTCGTAGAACCCGGCCCGATCGATACGGATCTTAATCCGGCCGATGGCGAAGGTGCCGCACTAATCCAGAGCTTTACAGCCACGAACTCTTACGGGAAGGTGGCTGACATTGCTGATTTTGTTGGGCTTCTCGCCAGCCCGGCTGCGTCCTACATCACCGGCGCGTCTCTGCCGGTCGATGGTGGCCTGACCGCCTGATCGCAAAATCCATTCGGGTCATCCTGTTTTCTCGGCTTGTTATCAGATCGCCTTCGCAACATCCTGTCAGGTAGTCAGGCTGAATGTGCTGGCAGGATGAGAAGGAAAACAGGATGACGTTCGGGCGCAGGGCCTTTCTGGCAAATACAACGCTTTTTGCGGGGACTTTCGCACTTGGCGCCCGAGCAGCGGGAGTGCCGTCTTCCGGCACTGACGATCTGACGGCGTTCATTTACGCCATGCCGAAAGCCGAAATGCATGTGCATCTTGAAGGGACGCTGGAACCGGAAATGAAATTCCGGTTCGCCCGCCGGAACGGGGTGACGCTCCCTTACAAGACCGTGGAAGAAATGAGGGACAGCTACAACTTCCACGATCTTCAGAGCTTTCTGAAAATTTTCTATGAAGGCAAAAGTGTTCTGCTCAAGGAGCAGGATTTCTATGAGCTGACCTATGCCTATCTGACGAAGGCTGCATCCCAGAATGTTCTGTACACGGAGATGTTCTTTGATCCGCAGATGCATACGGATCGTGGTATTTCCTTTTCGACGGTCATGGCTGGCCTGACCCGCGCGCAGACAGATGCCCGGAAGAACCTGAAAATCGACTCTCAGCTTGTGCTCTGCTTCGAGCGTGAACTGAGTGCTGAATCCGCCATGAAGACGCTGGAGAGTGCGCTTCCGTACCGTCAGCATATTGTGGGGATTGGGCTGGATTCAGATGAGAAGAACAATCCGCCGGACAAGTTCCGGGAGGTCTTTGCCCGGGCGAGGAAGGAAGGCTTCCACCTGACGATGCACTGCGATCTGAATCAGCTCGATACGCATGAGCACATCCGCCAGGTTCTGGAAGACATTCAGGCAGACCGGATCGATCACGGCGGCAATATTCTGGAACGCCCCGATCTTGTCGCCATTGCCAAACGCCGGGGAACGGCTTTCACGGTCTGCCCTGTTGCCTGTGGGTGGCTGCGGGAAAATGGCGAGAATATCAATATCATCCGCGGGATGCTGGATCGTGGTCTGAAGGTAACGGTAGCGTCCGATGATCCGGCTTACATGAAGGGTAACTACGTCGCAGAAAGCCTTGTGGTGGCGCAGGGGGATGCAAACCTTAGCAAGCAGGATTTGTTGACGTTGGCGCGCAACAGTTTTGAAGCGTCCTGGATCAGTTCGGCTCAACGGAAAACCTACCTTGCAAAGCTTGAGGTTTTCCAGCGGCAATGGGCTTGAAGGTCTGGCCAGCGGCTCTGATATGAGATAGGCAATTGTGATGAGGGTTTGATCTGTATTCGGTTTGACCGATCAATCATATTGACAGGAACTGTTTCCTGTCCCTCTCATTCTGTGGGACATAGGTTCCGCAACACAACACGAGCGACAAAGCAGGAGACCTTCTGATGGTTCGCATCAATTCGCCGCTGGCACCGTTTTCGACCGACGCATTCCGCGACGGCAAGTTCCTGACCGTCACGGACGCAGACGTCCGCGGCAAGTGGTCCGTTTTCTTCTTCTATCCGGCCGACTTCACGTTTGTCTGCCCGACGGAACTGGAAGACCTCGCTGACAACCAGGCTGCTTTCGACAAGCTGGGCGTTGAACTCTACGCTGTCTCCACGGACAAGCACTTCACGCACAAGGCCTGGCACGACACGTCCCCGGCAATCGGCAAGATCAAGTACACGATGCTCGGCGACCCGACAGGCACGATCTCCCGCAGCTTCGGTGTTCTGATCGAAGAAGCTGGTCTGGCTGACCGCGGTACGTTCCTGCTCGATCCGGAAGGCAAGGTTCAGTACATCGAGATCACGGCTGGTGGCGTTGGCCGCTCCGCGACAGAACTGCTCGCCAAGATCGAGGCTGCGCAGTACGTCGCAAGCCACCCGGGTGAAGTTTGCCCGGCCAAGTGGAAGGAAGGCAGCGCAACGCTGAAGCCGTCCCTCGACCTCGTCGGCAAGATCTGATCGTGCCCGGTGAGGCATGACAGCCTCACCATCCTCCTGCCTCTCTTTGGGAGGCAGGATTTAACAAGAATTTTTTCTTACAAAACCGCTGGAGAAAACGATGCTTCAGGACGACCTGAAAACCCAGATGCGCGCCTATATGGAGTACCTGCGGAGCGACGTCCTGCTCGAAGCCACGCTTGGCTCTGACGACCGCTCTGCTGAAGTGCGCGGATTGCTGGAAGATATTGCCAGCCTGTCAGACAAGGTGACGTTTTCCGATGCGGGAACGGCATCGCGCCGCCCCTCCTTTGTGATCCGTCGTGCCGGTTCCGTGGAGGAGGTGACGTTTGCCGGCCTGCCCATGGGGCATGAGTTTACATCTCTGGTTCTGGGCCTGCTTCAGGTCAGCGGCCATCCGCCCAAGATCGAGGCCGATCTTGTTGAACAGATCAAGGCGCTGGATGGGGACTTCCATTTCGAGACGTATTTCTCCCAGTCCTGCCAGAACTGCCCGGATGTTGTGCAGGCTCTGAACGCCATGAGCGTTCTGAACCCGAAGATCCATCACACGGCGATTGATGGCGCGGACTTCCCAGAAGAAGTTGAGCGTCTGGGTATTCGTTCCGTGCCACAGGTGTACCTGAACGGGGAGCCGTTTGCGTCTGGCCGTATGGAGGTCGCGGATATTCTCGCCAAACTGGATGCCTCTTCCGTTGAGCGCGCTGCTGCGAAGCTGAAGGATGTGGCACCATTTGATGTGCTCGTGCTGGGTGCTGGCCCTGCTGGTGCGTCGGCCGCCATCTACGCCGCGCGTAAAGGCCTGCGGACAGGGCTGGTTGCTGACCGCTTTGGTGGGCAGGTCATGGATACGGCTGGCATCGAGAACTTCATTTCTGTGAAGGAAACGGAAGGTCCGCAGTTGGCCGGGGCGCTGGAAGCCCATGTGCGCCAGTATGATGTACAGATCATTGCGTCCCAGAAGGCTGCAAAGCTGGTTCCGACAAAGCAGCCGGGTGGATTGCACGAGATTGTTCTGGAAAGCGGAGCGACCCTGCGGTCCAAGACGATTATTCTGGCGACAGGCGCGCGCTGGCGTCAGCTTGGCGTCCCTGGGGAGGAAGAATATCGCACGAAGGGCGTGGCCTATTGCCCGCATTGCGATGGTCCGTTCTACAAGGGGCGCCCGGTTGTCGTGACTGGAGGCGGTAATAGCGGTGTGGAAGCTGCGATTGATCTGGCCAACATCGTATCTCACGTTACGCTTCTCCAGCGTGGGGCGCATCTGAAGGCAGACAAGGTTTTGCAGGATAAGCTGCTGAGCTTGCCGAACGTCACCGTTCTGATGAGTGCGCTCACCACGAAGATCGAAGGCAATGGCAAGGAAGTCACTGGTCTGACTTACAGCGATGCGGATGGTGGGCTGCATCATATCAAGATGGATGGTGTGTTCGTACAGATCGGACTGCTACCCAACACAGATTGGCTGAAAGGTTCTCTGGACCTCAGCCCTTATGGCGAAATCGTCATCAACGATCATTGTGCGACATCTGTACCGGGTATTTTCGCGGCCGGTGATGCGACGACAGTGCCCTACAAGCAGATCGTGATTGCGATGGGCGAGGGGGCAAAGGCATCTCTTTCGGCCTTTGATTACCTGATCCGCATGCCGGCTATTGAAAAGGAAGTTGAACTGGCCTGATCGGGGATTGGGGGGCGGAAGAAGCCGGTGTATGGTCTGGCCATGCATCCCTATCTGCTTCCCCTTCTTGCGTTCGCTGCCACCGCAGCAATCTTCACAATTACGCCGGGTCTCGACACGGCCATGACGCTGCGAACTGCCACAACAGCAGGCTGGAAAGCCGGGTTGGCGGCCGTTCTGGGAATTTGTCTTGGGCTTGCCGTCTGGGGTTTGGGCGCGGCGTTTGGGTTGACTGCATTACTCGCAGCCTCCGAAACAGCGTTCACGGCGGTCAAATGGGCGGGTGCGCTGTATCTGGGATGGATGGGCGTCAAGCTGTTGCTCCATCCTCGTTCTTCCCTTGCCCATGAACAGGAAGAAGCGGCGGCCGAACAGCCCACAAACCGTCCTGAAGCCGGGGTTGCGTTCCGTCGGGGGCTTCTGAGCAATTTGCTCAACCCGAAGGTTGGCGTGTTTTACATGACGTTCATGCCGCAGTTCATTCCGCCACATGTCAATGTTCAGGAGTTTTCTTTGCTCCTCACGGCCATTCAGGCGGTGCTTTCCTTCGCATGGCTTGGGCTGCTGGTCGCGCTGACCATCCCGTTGGGGCGGTTTTTATCTAGCCCCGTTGTAGTGCGCCGTATGGACCGTCTGACCGGTGGTGTTTTCCTGCTGTTCAGCCTGAAACTCGCTTTGGCACGCCGGGTCTGAGTTGTCAGGCTGTTCTGGGAAGAACAAAAGCCCGATCTGTCTGAGGCATCCCGATATGCTGATAAAAGGACACAGCGCCCGGGGCTGCAATCAGGATGCAGGCACATTCCGGGCCTGCATGATGCTGTGTTGTCGCGATCAGTTTCTTGCCAATGCCATGACCCTTGTAATCTTCATGCACAGCAAGATCTGACAGATAGCAGGCATAGGCGCCGTCCGTAATGGAGCGTGCTATTCCAACGAGTTCTCCGCTCTGACTATCCCGTGCAGTAATCGTTAGGTTTGCACCATCAAGCATACGCTGCAGGCGCCCGAGGTCATCGACGGGTCGACGCACCCCTAGACCTGACCTTCGCAATAGATGAGCGAATTCTTCGGCAGATGGTATGGCTCGATTATAAAGAATGGTCATGGGAGAAGATCTTGCTGGTCGAGAGAGACCCCTGACGATCTGGACGAAGCAGATCGTCAGGGGTGAAGCTCAGGCTGCTGCCATGCCGCGCAGAACATAAGGCAGGATACCACCGTGGCGGTAGTAATCCGCCTCGTCCACGGTATCGACACGGCAGAGCAGGGGAACCTGCTGCTGGCTGCCATCCTGACGGGTAATGGTCATGATCAGCGTCTTATGGGGCGTCAGGTCACTAATACCGGAAATGCTGATTGTTTCTGTACCATCCAGCCCGAGGGTTTTGCGGGTTGTGCCGTCTTCGAACGTCAGTGGTAGAACGCCCATGCCGACGAGGTTTGAGCGGTGGATACGCTCAAAACTTTCTGCAATCACGGCTTTAACGCCGAGCAGGCGTGTGCCCTTGGCGGCCCAGTCACGGGAAGAGCCCATGCCGTATTCTTTGCCACCAAAGACGACGAGTGGTGTGCCTTCTTCAGCATAACGGGTCGCGGCATCGTAGATGGACATCAGGGTGCCATCGGGCTGATGGCGTGTCATGCCGCCCTCGGTCCCGGGGGCCATCTCGTTGCGGATACGGATGTTGGCGAATGTGCCTCGCACCATCACGCGATCATTGCCTCGGCGGGAGCCATAGGAGTTGAAATCCCTGACCAAAACCTGATGCTCCTGAAGGTACTCACCAGCTGGGGAAGACGCGGCGATGGAGCCAGCCGGGGAGATATGGTCCGTGGTGATGTTGTCACCGAGCAGAGCCAGAACGCGGGCACCGGAAATATCCGTCGGGTTCTGGGGATCGGCCTTCAGGTCCGTGAAGTAAGGTGGGTCCTGCACATAAGTCGAACCGGGCTGCCATTTGAAGGTTGCGGACTCGCTGGCTGATCCGAGCGCCTGCCATTCCGGCGTGCCCTCGGTGATGCGGCTGTAGCGATCCACAAAGGCTTCGCGCGTGACGGCCGTTCCGACCAGTTCCGCGACTTCATGATTGGACGGCCAGATGTCCTTCAGATGTACGGGTGTTCCGTCCGGTGCATGTCCCAGAACGGCGGTCGTAATGTCCTGACGCATGGTGCCCAGCAGGGCATAAGCCACCACAAGCGGAGGGCTGGCGAGGTAATTTGCGCGGACGTTCGGTGAAATGCGGCCTTCAAAGTTGCGATTGCCCGAGAGAACGGACGTTGCAACCAGATTGTGGCCTTCAATCGCATCAACCAGCGGCTGGTCCAGCGGGCCGGAATTGCCGATGCAGGTCGTGCAGCCATAGCCTACGGTCTCGAAACCGAGTGCATCAAGGTCAGCGGACAGACCCGCGCGATCCAGATAATCCGTCACGACCTGAGAGCCGGGAGCGAGGGAGGTTTTGACCCAGGGTTTGGGCTTGAGGCCAAGTGCACGCGCTTTCCGGGCGACCAGACCAGCGGCCACGAGAACAGCGGGATTGGACGTGTTGGTGCAGGACGTGATGGCCGCAATGACGACCGAGCCATGTTCCAGCGCGTAATCCGTTCCCGCGACCGGAGCGGTGACGATGGTGTTTTCCGGTTTGACGCCGAGCGTCTCTGTCAGAGCCTTCTCAAAAGCCTCGGAGGCAGAGCGCAGTTCTACGCGGTCCTGTGGACGCTTCGGGCCAGCAAGAGAGGGCGTGACGATGCTGAGATCCAGCGACAGCGTGGAAGAGAAGACCGGTTCTGGCGTGGATATGTCGCGGAACATGCCCTGAGCCCGCAGATAGGCTTCGACAAGGGTAATGCGGTGTTCATCCCGGCCAGTCTGACGCAGGTAATCCAGTGCCAGCGCATCGACAGGGAAGAAGCCGCAGGTTGCGCCATATTCCGGGGCCATATTGGCGATGGTTGCGCGGTCTGCAACGGGCAGGTGGTCGAGCGCAGGACCATAGAACTCGACAAATTTCCCAACAACGCCCTTGGCGCGGAGCATTTGCGTGATGGTCAGGACAAGGTCTGTGGCCGTTGTGCCTTCTGGAAGTTTGCCGTCCAAGCGGAAACCGACAACGTCCGGAATGAGCATGGAAATCGGCTGGCCGAGCATTGCGGCTTCAGCTTCAATACCGCCGACGCCCCAGCCCAGAACGCCCAGTCCATTGACCATGGTTGTGTGGGAATCCGTGCCATACAGCGTGTCCGGATAGGCGTAGGTGACGCCGTCGATTGTGCTGGTCCAGACAACCTGGGACAGGTATTCCAGATTGACCTGATGGCAGATGCCCGCACCCGGCGGCACGACGCGGAACTGGTCAAACGCCTGCTGGCCCCAGCGCAGAAACGCATAACGCTCGCCATTTCGCTCGAATTCCAGAGAGACGTTCTGCTGAAGCGCATCCGCACGGCCTGCGACATCGACCATGACGGAATGGTCGATCACGAGATCCACGGGAACGAGCGGATTGACCTTCCGCGGGTCTCCGTTGAGGGACAGGATACCGTCGCGCATGGCGGCCAGATCGACAACAGCTGGAACACCCGTGAAATCCTGCATCAGGATGCGGGACGGCTTGAACGGCACTTCCTGCGTCGAGCCGGCAGAGCGCAGCCAGTCTGCGATGGCCTGTGCGTCTTCTACCTTGTAGCTCGTGCCGTCCGTAAAGCGCAGGACGTTTTCAAGCAGAACCTTGAGGCTGACGGGAAGGCGGGAAATATCCCCGATCTTCTCCGCAGCCACGGGAAGGGAGAAATAGCGATAGGTCTGTCCGTTAACGGACAGGTCGCGCTGGCTGCCCAGAAGATCGCGTCCAACCTGTTTCATGATGTCTGTGTTCCCTGCTGGTCGTGTCGTCTGTTCAGTGAATGGCGCGCAGGAGAGCCTGCGTAACATCTTCTGTTGTCGCGGTGCCGCCTAGGTCGCGGGTGCGGATACCATCTGTCGTCAGGATCTGCTTCATGCCGCCATCAAGACGGGCGGACAGGTCCTGACGTCCCACATGGGCCAGCATCATGCTGGCAGCCATCATGAGGGCCAGCGGGTTGGCAACGCCTTTGCCAGCAATATCCGGAGCTGACCCGTGGACGGCTTCGAACACCGCCATCTTCTCTCCGATATTGGCTCCCGGAGCCATGCCCAGACCGCCCACGAGGCCGGCTGTCAGATCGGAGAGGATATCACCAAAGAGGTTGGTCGTGACGATAACATCGTAGTTTTCCGGCTTGATGACGAGTTCCATCGCGCAGGCATCGACAATGCGTTCTTCAAGTTCGATGCGGCCTTCATATTCGGCAGCCACGCGGCGGCCTTCATGCAGGAAGATACCGCTGAGGATCTTGAGAATATTGGCCTTGTGAACCAGCGTGACCTTCTTGCGACCGTTCTTCACAGCGTATTCGAACGCGAACCTGACGATACGATTACATTCCGCACGTGTGTTGAAGCCTGCGCCATAGGCCACGGCTTCCGGATCGTCGCCAACGCGCATGTAGTGTTCCATGGCGGCATAGAGACCCTCGACGTTCTCGCGGATCACGACCAGATCGACATTGCTGTAACGGCCACCTGGAACGATCGTCTGTGTTGGGCGGACATTGGCGTACAGATCGAACTGCTGGCGCAGCGTCACATTGATGGACCGGAAGCCCTTGCCGACCGGCGTTGTCAGCGGGCCTTTCAGGACCAGTCCCGTGCGGGCAATACTGTCGAGCGTCGCATCCGGAAGAGCGCTGCCCTGATTTTCCAGAGCGCCCATTCCTGCATTCTGATGATCCCAGACGAAGGGCGCGCCGAGTGCATCCAGAACAGTCGTGACGGAGGCCATGATCTCAGGTCCGATACCGTCACCGGCGATGAGCGTGGCGGGAATCTTGTTGGTCATGGCGTATCCTGTCTGTCCATGCTTAGAAGGCGTGCGGACTTTAGAGACGAAAACTGCTAGGTCCAATATTTCGTTGCAGGTTTCATCATACCTTAAAGGTATCGCATGGTTGAGTTACGTCATTTCCGCGCCGTCGTGGCCATCGCCGAGGAAGGGAATCTCACACGGGCGGCAGAACGGCTCGGGATTCAGCAGCCTCCCCTGACACGGATGTTACGGTCCTGTGAAGAAGCGATGGGTGTTCAACTTTTTGAGCGTCATGCCAAAGGCATGCGTCTGACGGCTGCCGGGCGGAGTATGCTCAAGGGAGCGTATGACATTCTCGACCGGGTTGATGAAACAGTTGAGGATGTTCGTCGGGTCGTGCGTGGCGAAAGTGGTGAGCTGTCTGTTGGTTTTACCAATTCGGCCATGTGTCATCCTAGTCTCCCGGCCGTATTGGGGCACTTCAGGGAGAGTTGGCCGGATGTGACGCTGACCCTGACGGAAGGTAATTCCAGCCAGCTTCTCGGCGCGTTAAGGGATGATCTTGTGGATGTGGCCTTTGTGCGTGCTTCCATCCCGGATGTATCGGATGTGATGGTGGAACTGATTCTGGAAGAGCCGATGGTGGTAGCGGTTCCCAGGGCGCATCCACTGGCTCTCAACCCACCAGCAGAAGGCCTCAGGCTGGCGGATCTCGAAAACGAAGACTTCATTCTCTATCAGAGCCAGTATAACAACGGCCTCTACAAGACGATTGTGGATGCCTGTCTGGGTGCTGGTTTCATGCCCAACATCCGACAGAAAGGACCTCAGCTTATGGCGGCGCTCAGTCTTGTAGCCGGAGGACTGGGTATTTCTGTCGTGCCCCATTCAATGCAACAGCATCACGCGGGGCAGATTGCTTATATTCCCCTTTCATCCCGGACGGCTCTGACGGCACCCGTCTATCTTGTCTATCGGTCCGTGAGGATGACGGGTGCCAAGCTGTACTTCATTCATCAGGCGCGCCAGATGCGGACGCGCCAGTTCGGGACACCTAAAATTCCGTCCTAACGAAGAGCCTGTGTTTCCCGGATCAGGGCGTGGATGAATGCCAGCTTCTCGCGCACGCCGACCGTCAGGACAAAGGGGTAAAAATCAGCCAGCCCCATGGATCGGTTGAGGCTGTTGACGGCAGAGGTCAGCGGAACCCACGCATCCATGATCTCGTCAAAAGTGGCGGTCAGATAAGGGTCATTCATCGGGCCATCCGTCGACAGGGTGGATGGGTCTGGGATGCCCGGATGGATCGTGACGCCGTAAGCCCAGGCCGTTTCCAGTGTGGAGACGATGTGCAGGTAGTGGGCCCATGTTTCGGCAAAGTCTTCCCATGGGTGAGATGTCGCATAGCTGCTGACGTGGCGTTCGCGCCAGTCTTCCGGAGGAGGATTGTTATAATGGCGTTGCAGGGCTTCCTGATAGTCCTGACTGTCATCTCCGAAGATGGCGCGGCAGCTTTCCAGGCGTCCGGCATCACGCACCAGAACGTTCCAGTAATAATGGCCGATCTCGTGGCGGAAATGCCCGAGAAGGGTGCGGTAATATTCCCCCATCTCAACGCGCATGCGCTCGCGCTCTGCATCGTCGGCTTCCCGGATGGCGAGGGTGATGAGGCCGTTATTATGGCCTGTCATGACGGGGGCTGAGCCGTCCGGGGCATCGTCGAGAAAATCGAAGGCAAGCCCGTTATCCGGATCTTCCCGCCAACTCCGGATCGGAAGTTTCAGGCGTATCAACGTGTAAAACAGACGGTGCTTGGCGACTTCGATTTTCCGCCACCGCTCAAGGTTTTTCGGATCTTTCAGATTGGGAATGGTCCGATTGAACCTACAGGCAAAACAGATGGGCGGCTGGCCTGTCTGGCTCGGGGTCGTGAGCCAGTTGCAGGCGTCATGCTCATGGTTGGAGCAGTAAACCAGTTCTGCGTTTCGTACCTGTGGCTCCATCGGGTGCCATCGACCGTGCCCCATAGGTTCAAGAGCCGTCAGGACGGACAGGCCTGGAAGGTAGCCTACCGGATGATGGCAGGATTCACAGGTCGTATTTTCGAAGTACAGAGCCTGCTGACAACACTGACACGAGAAAAGTTTCACAGCTTCGGCACCTTTGCGGCTCTTGCCGAAGCATGATGTCAGGTCTTTGCCACTTCATGCAAATGCTCGGCTTCCATCAGAACGTCAAAACGGGCCTGACAGTGATCCAGCAACCCCGAAACTGGCGCAGCGTCTTCCGGCGTTGCGGAAACAGCGAGGGGAATATGGTTCTGCGCCGTAATCAGACCGGATGTCGTATCGAAGCCGAGCCAGCCGTTGTGGGGGAGCAGGATTTCTGCCCAGGCGTGCAGGTCACAGGTCAGGGCGTTTTGGTTGTTGTCCTGCGCGGCAGGCTGGATGAGATATCCAGAGACGAAGCGTGCTGCGAAACCAAGATGACGTGCAAGGGCGACGAGAAGCCAGGCGCTGTCCCGGCAGGAGCCTGTTTGGCGGGAAAGGGTTTCTACGGGTGCCCAGATCCCCGGCTCCATGCGGGGTTGATAACGAAGAGTCGCTGCAATCCGACGATTAAGCCAGATCAGTCGATCGAGATCCGTGTCTCCGGATGTGGAAAACGATCCAGCCAGAAAGGTTTCGAGAACGGACGTGTCAGCGATAGGCTGTCTGTAAGACGGTTGCGTCTCTTCGAAAGAGGAAGAAAGAGCAGCAAGAGGATCATAAGGGGTCAGGTCCACCGTCATGCGGACTTCAATATCGAAATGCGACATCCTGTCCCGGAAAACGGCTTCGGCAACGGTGTTGGCGTGCTGATCCTGCTGCCAGACAAGATGACTCTCGCCCGGGCCGACGCTCAGGGCGTAAGCCAGAACCGTATTGGACGCTCTGGCCGGGGGGCGCAGGCGGATCGTCTGAGGACCCAGAAACACGGGACGATCATAGCGGTAAGAAGTGTGATGACGGATCATCACGGGCGTGTTCATTCTCTCATGTTTCCTGAAAGCCGCGCATGAGTGTCTGTTTCTTGCCTTGGAAAGATGCGGGCGTGGTTCCTGATCCTTCTCCTATCGTAACAGGAAGAACAGGAACGGCAACTCTCCTGATATGATCTGGAAAAAACGGAACGGCTTCGTGTTTTCCTGCTTGGCAAACAGGGCGGAATTGATAGGTTAATAAATAATCGTAATGATCCGGCCGGGTATGCTTCATACAATCGTCGGGTAAGGAAGCGGGGCACACAGATGAAGTCCAACGTCTTGCACTCCCAGGCCCAGGAAGCCGGTATTTTTTCTGCCTATCACAGGCCTGAATTCTTTTGCGAACTGATGAACCGTGGAGAAGACCTTCCAGAAGCTCTCCGGCAGGTTCAGGAACGTCTGGCCCATTTTGACATCAAGGAATTGCGGCACCGCACCGCGAATGCTGAAACCCAGCTCTATCGTCTGGGCATTACGTTCACCGTCTATTCGGACCGGGAAGCCATTGACCGCGTTTTGCCGTTCGATGTCATTCCCCGTGTCCTGACAGCCGAGGAATGGGCCTTTATCGAGCGCGGCGTGCAACAGCGCGTCAAAGCGATCAACATGTTTCTGTGGGACATCTACCATGACCGGAAGATCCTTCAGGATGGCCTGATTCCCGCTGATCTGGTGTTGAAAAATGCCAATTATTGTCAGGCCATGGTCGGCGTCGATGTTCCGGGAGGTGTTTATGTTCATATCAACGGGACGGATCTGATCCGGGATCGGAGCGGGCGTTTTCTGGTTCTGGAGGACAATGCGAGAACCCCGTCGGGTGTGTCATATGTGATCGAGAACCGTCATATGATGCTGCGGCTGATGCCGGATCTGGCATCCGGTATGCCGCTGCGCTCCGTTGAGGACTATGGTCTCCGATTGCACCGGGCTTTGTGTGACGTGGCACCCAAAGGAGTCGAAAACCCACAGGTCGTTCTGCTGTCTCCGGGGATCTATAACTCTGCTTATTTTGAGCATGTGTTTCTGGCGCGGGAAATGGGTGTTCCTCTCGTGGAGGGGCGCGATCTTCTGGTCGAAAACCACCATGTTTACATGCGGACCGTCGCAGGCCTGAGGCCGGTCCATTCCATCTATCGTCGCATCGACGACGCTTTTCTGGACCCGTTGGCATTCAATCCGGAAAGTCTTCTTGGCGTACCAGGGCTGGTCGAAGCATATCGACGCGGTAACGTAACGATTGCCAATGCGTTGGGGACAGGTGTTGCGGACGACAAGGCAGTCTATGCGTATATGCCCCGGATCATCCGATATTACCTTGATGAAGAGCCTATTCTGGGAAGTGTAGAGACGCATATCTGCGCCGAACCAGAAGGGTTGGCTTTTACATTGGCCAATCTTGAAAAACTGGTCGTGAAGCCTGTTGGAGAATCCGGGGGATATGGTCTGCTGATCGGGCCGCACGCCACCGAAAGCGAACTGGAGGATTTCCGGCAGCGTCTGCTTGATAACCCGTCAAATTACATCAGCCAGCCTGTCATTGACCTGTCTGTAGCCCCTACTTTGTGTGATGCGGGTGTGGAGGCGCGGCATGTTGATCTGCGTCCCTTTGCATTGACTGGAAAATCGACCTGGGTTCTTCCGGGCGGCTTGTCCCGTGTGGCTCTCCGCAAGGGGTCTCTGGTCGTGAATTCTTCTCAGGGCGGTGGGTCCAAGGATACATGGGTGATGTCCGTATGACACAGCTTTCTCCAACCTCGACCGGGATGCTTTCCAACCTCAACACGCTGTTGTCCCGTTATGCCGAGAGCATGATGTGGCTGGCGCGTTACATGGAGCGTATCGAGAATCTGGCCCGTCTGATTGAAGTTACGGAAGCGTTCGTCCGAGGACCGGATGGCCGGACCGTTTGGGAGACGATCGTTCAGATCAACTCCGATGAGGGGCGTTTTCAGGCACTGCATCCTGCGGCAACGGAGCAGGATTATATCCAGTTCTATATCACCGATCTGGCCAATCCCAGCTCCATCAAAGGGATGGCGAATGCCGTGCGTGAGAATGCCCGCTCTGCGCGACCGCTGATTTCCACGGAAATGTGGATGCATCTGAACGTCTTCACACGATGGGTTCTGGATCTTGATCCGTCAGACATTCGTCGAACCGGTCTTTCTGCGCTGTGCAACAGGATCAAGCAGGATTGTCAGACTCATACGGGCGTGACGGAAGGGACGTTGTACCGCGATCAGGCGTGGCTCTTTTATCTTCTCGACCGTCATCTGGAACGCAGCGATCAGATTACCCGCCTTATTGATACGCGGTATCACACGCTTCTTCCGTGTGAGGAAGAAGTCGGGTCGGAAATTGATACGACGCAGTGGGCCTCTGTTCTGCGCTCTGCGGCAGCTTACCATGCGTTTCGTCGCTTGCAGCCGGTAACGACAACGCCGGCGAATGTTGTCGGCTTTCTATTGAAGAATGAAGGTTTCCCCAGATCTCTGGCCCTGAATCTGCGGCAGACGGATGCGGTTCTGGCAGCCTTGTCCGCACATTATAATCTGCGACGGCAAAATTACGCCATTCAGGAGCGATTGTCCGAACTCCGCGCTACGCTGGAAGACCAAACAGCGGAAGATATCATTATTCGTGGTTTGCATGAATACATGTACTGGATTCAGGAGCAGATCGAAGCCATTCAGAATGAAGCTGCCGCTGCCTATTGGCCTCCGATTGAAAAACTCCATGTTCCGGAATGTTATATGGAGCAATGATGGTGTCAGCGCAGGGGTAGAAGATTAAAATCTGTCAGCGCCACTTCAGTATGCGGGAAAGAAAACTGTCTTTCCGAACAATATGCGGCACGATCGGTGACGTATGTCGAACGATTGGATCAGGACTTTCCCGCATGGTCAGGCCTGCAAACCGATCCCCGATCGTCCATGCCCCGATGGACGCCGTCACTCCGTCAATACGGTGATCTGCGAATTCCTGATAAATGCGAGGATAGGCACCATAAGTACCATCCTGTGCGCAAATAACTTTTTCTCCGATCATGACACGAACATTTTCGCCGCCTCGGGCGTGTAGGGGCTTTTCAACATAAGGTCCGGGACGCAGAGCGGTGACATCCTGCGGAGAATATCCGGCAGCCAGCAGGTTCGGATGTCCCGGAAAGCGTTTCCAGAGTGCGGGAAGGAGGGCCTTGTTGGATAGCAGGGCCGTCCATGGCGGATTGAGAAACGTGCAGCCACAGTTCTGAAGATGGTGTGCTCCGGGATCGCGAAACATCAGCTCCCAAGGATACATGCGGATCATGCTTCGGACGATCCGACCCTGGTGCAAAAGCTGCCCCTGATGGGTGATGTCCAGATCTTTCAACTCGCAATGAACGGCTTTCATGCCCGCCTGCTGGACCCATTCTCCATAATAGACGGCGTGTGTTGTATCCTCGATATTGTCAGGATACGGGACGATATGAACGATCGGATCGATACGTCCTGTTCGGCGTAATTCCCGCAAATGCTGGATGAGTGTATGGGCCTCCAGTGGGGCATGGTCATGGGGGTGCCCTTTCTGCTGATGCCACATGGTTTGCATCCGTGTGCTTTCGGGCAGGGTGGCAGGCGTATCAGCATTGTATTCGATGAGTTTAAGCTGACCTTTGCACCAGGCCAGGTCAAATCGTCCGATCAGAAATGGATCCTGGCGCCTCCAGGAGGCTCTGATCACATCCTGCACGTGGGCTGGAATATGAAATTCGTTCAGTCCTTCGGGGCGATGGATGGCTTCTGCCACGATATCAAGGCACAACTGATGAAGCGTTTCGGTAACGGATCTTATAAGTGTCAGAGATGACCGATCAAACTCGTACCGAACGTCTTCCCGCCAGGCGAAGCTGCCATCGGCATTTTTATAGTAGTGATATCCGAGACGATCCGCCTGTGACATCCAGTCTGGGCGGGCTTCAGAAAAGCGACGGTGGATGCGAGGCATCAGAGAAGACTACTCGCCACCGCCGCCCGAGTGGCCTCCGGCGCTTTCCCCAAAACCTGCATGGCCGGCAGACTCTGCTTCAGCTTCTCCATGACCCGAAGAGGGGCCATTCCTGTCATTTGGTGAACGACGGTAGTAAAAACCGTGGCCGCTGGAACTCCCGTGGTTACGGCAATCATCCGGGCGTTTCTCTGGATCGGGGGACTGGCAGGGATCAGGCCGGGCGGCCGAAGTAGGCATCGCTCTATGATGCGGTGACATGATGGCGTTGAGTAGAGCAAAGGAAAGTAAAAAGACTGTACCCAATACTGTGAGGATTACGCCTTTTTTCATCGTTTACTGCTACCCATTGTCATTGTCTGTAACATAGTAGAAGGGCGATGCAGGGCAAAAGCAAGATCTATCAAAAAATATTCTTCAAGTTCCCGGAACGTGGTCGTGCACTCTCATGGTGACCACGTCCCGAATTATACTGCCCAGCAGAACAGCCTGTTTTTAATGTTTGGCAGAGGAGCGAATGAAGGACTGAATTTGGGACGCAATATCTCTTTGTCTGGCATCAAGAAGGCGCTTCAGATGACCTGTACTGTCTATAAGGGCAACCGCGGGGATCTGAGTGACTCCAAATGTGTCAAACGCCAGTCCATCTGTGTCGAGAACTACAGGGAGTTCCGGGCCGAGGAGGGTCTGATAAGCGGGTAAATCTGAGAGTTCCGTCCAGAGATGGGCAGCAACTGCAGTCCATTTCAGGTGATGATCCTGCGCCAGTGTCTGAAGGGTGATGCGGGCGCGTTTGCAGGCTTGGGCAGTTTCGGGCTCGACAGTGTTCAGATAGCTTTCACACCAAGTTGCACCAAAGAATATCGCCTGTGGAACACGCGAATTGTTGGATACGAGGTTTGTTGCATGACCTGTAGCATCTGGCAGGTCGATGTGAGGTACTTTCTGGCCAATCTGTAAAGACGTGCGGTGTTGCGTCGTGGAAAGCTGGATTTTATCCGTGCTGCGTGGAGTGTTCACAACCTTTTCCAGAGCGGTCTCAAGGGCAGCGCCATCCTGATGGTCGACATAGGCAATACGGCCGTTGCGATCAATCAGCACATGCAAAGGGGTCGCTTTGATGTGCAGCCAGTTGCTGAGGCTTCCATCATCCATGACTACAGGCATTGTCAGGCCGGCATGTTCGGCAAAAGTCGCGACTTTGTTGCGGTTTTCTCCGAACCCGACATCCACGGCGATAATATGGATGCGATCTTTGTAAGTGCCGTAGAGTTTTTCAAATCCCGGCATCTGAGCGCGGCAGGGAATGCAGTAGGTGGCCCAGAGTTTCAAATAAACAGGCTGACGTCCGTAAAAGCGGGAGAGGTCGATGTCTTGTCTATCAAGGGTTTTAAGAAGAAGTGCAGGAGCAGGTTTGCCGATCAAGGATGAGAGGTGAGGATCTTCTGCGATGTAGGCCGGGCTGTCCGGGGAAGGTTGGTCCTTTGGCGGTGGAAGAGGTGTCGCGAAGGCGGCCTGAGCAGAGACCCCAAGGACCGAGGCAAGGAAGAGGGATGCAAATCCAGGAAAAAATGACAAACTTCAGGCTTCCGAAAAGCAAAAAGACTGTCATCGGAATTTTGGCAGCTTATGCAAGGTACAAGGCTTCGGAATGTCGGATATGTGACCGGGGTTTAAGGCACATCGTCAAAAAACTGGATCGGGAAGCGATCTATTTAGGTGGCCCCGCCGTTCAGCGGGGCCAGAGCTTATGATGCAGAAGTTTGTAGGAACATTCCTTTGAGGAATCAGTCCTGTTTCAGGACGCCGCAGAGCGCGCGCGCACCAGAACCCCCGATCGGCTGGCTTTTATAATCATCGGCTTGTGCGTGAATAACAACGGAGCTTCCGTCAGCATCCAGAAGGGTTGGACGACCAGAAGCGCCTTTGAGAGACACAAAAGTCGAATAGATCTCTGCTGAAGCAGTGCCGTCTGCTGCTGCGTGAATATTTGTCAGATCACCAGAATCGTTGGCATCGGCATTGAGAATACCGTGAACGACGGATTTTTCCGTATGAACATGAGCGCCTGCGCTGGTGAACTTGGGAATACCGCAATCGCCCTTTTCGTGGAAATGAATACCGTGCCAGCCAGGAGTGAGGCCTTTGGCCTCGATGTGAAGCAGAACTCCTTTGGGCGCTTCGGTGACCTGAACCGTGCCTGCTGGCTTGCCGCTGGCATCAATGAGGTTTGCGGTTGCTGTTTCGGCAGCGAATGCCATGGACGGGGCTGCGATCAGGCTGGCTGCCAGAAGTGTTGATTTCAGTGTGATCATTGAAAAATTCTTTCCTGATGACAGGCAAAAGGGGTTTCTGTCTTACCCTTGAGGGTGTCGCAAACCAGAATGAATATCAACAACCTTTGCACGGACAGTCTTCTCTTCTTCGCGAGCATTCCAAGAGACGGGCTTGGTTCTTTTCATCGAGGTGGGGCGCATAGCTTTTCAAGCGCGGGTTGCCCGGTGAGAGGGCAGGCTTTTAAAGATGCGAATATGACAAAACGAAAACGGGTTACGGGCCTGTTTCTTTCGTTTTCTTCCTGCCGGAAGCATGGCAGAAGGCGATTTCATCCCACGTGATCGCGTTATCACAATGGTCAGGGAAATTATGCTTTTCAAAACCCTTCCCACGCAGACCATTATTGGTTTGTGCGCACTCTTTGCTTGCACGTTTACAGCCCTGACCAGTGAAGTTGCGCCTGTGGGCCTGCTGATCGACATGGCGCAGGCTTTTCATATCGCTGAAGGTCAGGCAGGGTTGGCTGTCAGTGCCTTTGCCCTGATGGTGGCACTCGGGGCTGTGCCTCTGACAATTCTGACGGTTGCGGTGGATCGCAAGAAGCTGATGCTTCTGTCATTGGGTGGGTATATTCTATCCAATCTGATTGTCGCTCTCGCACCAACATTTCTGATTTTGTGTGCTGGAAGAGCGGTTGGGGGCGTTGCCCATGCCCTGTTGATGTCGATCGTTTCAGCTTACGCTGCGCGGCTTGTGCCTGCGAATATGACCGGTCGGGCGATTTCTTTCGTGTATGGCGGAACGTCTCTGGGCGCTATTCTTGGTGTGCCCGGGGCTGCGGCCATCGGGCATTTTGCTAGCTGGCGAATTGCGATGTTCGTCATGACGGGGCTTGCCGTACTGCTGGCGATTTGTATCGCGTTTTTTCTTCCCCCTGTCGCGCCTACAGGAACAGGCAGCGCACAACTTCCGTCCATTGGGTCTCGCAAGGCAATGCGCGTCTTTCTGGTCGTCGTCGCAATTGATGCGTTGTTCTTTGTGGCTCACAACCTTCTCTATACTTACGTGACCCCCCTTCTTCTTCTGCATGGTTTACCAAAAGCGGCTCTCAGTGTGGCACTTCTTCTGACAGGAGTTGTGAGCATTTCCGGATTGTGGGCAGCTGGACAGGTCGTGGATCGTTGGCCAGCAGCCGGGCTTCTCGGGGGGGGCCTTGCCATGCTGGTGGGCATGGGGCTGATGTCCGGGCATATTGTGACTGGGTGGGTGGCTGTTGCTTCCGTTGGTCTGTGGTGTACGGGATATTCGGCCATCATTCCTTTTGTTATGTCCGGAGCGATCCGCGCCCGGGCGACGCGCCCCGATGTTGCTGGTGCCGCCATCAATGGAGCCAGTAATCTTGGTATTCTTCTGGGGTCTGCTCTGGGAGGACAGATCCTGACATGGAGTGGCTTTAATATCCTGACGCCTCTCGCTGTAGGCGTGGCGTTGGCGGCAATCCTGTTGGCTGTGTTCAGCCCGGATGCTTTTCCCCGTATTCTGCATCCGCACGAAGATGACGCATCATCCTGAAACAGAAATGGGGGCTGGACATGTGGTCCAACTCCCATTTTTTAGGTGGTCCAGTCTGAGAAGACTGGTTCTTCCACTATCAGAATGCCGTAGACAATGTGCCGATCATAGCGAAGGGCGGCATGATGTAATACGTTGGGTTCGCGTCTGCGCTGATCTTGTGGCCGTAAACGCCAGTGGTGGCGCGGGCATTGTTTGCGAAGTAATAGACGCCGCCCAGCTTGTACTGGCCCGTCAGGTTCGAGAAGTTCAGCTTGAACGTCGGGGACTGGGCGATGAAGAACTTCGGCAGATGGTAGCCCAGCGTCAGGGAGTCCGAGAAGTAGGACGGCATATACTGATCGTTCATGAAGGATGAGGCCTGCTTGGACGTATAGTGTACGCTCGCATTCAGGAAGAACGGGCCTTCGTTGTAGGTCAGGCCCACGCTACCTGAGAACTTCGGCGACATGACGGCTGTCTTGCCTTTGGTGCGCAGATAATCAACAGATCCGTCATCAGCCGTTGTCTGAAGGTTGTTGTCCATCGTCGTGTGCAGATACTCGAATGCGAAGTACGGGCGGAAACGATGGAATAGCGGACGGGTGGAGAGCATGACGTCTACACCGCGAATGGTCTCTCCGCCGGCATTCATTGTCTGGCTGACCTGCACGTCATTGCTGAAGACGGTCGTGGAAAGCAGACGGTTGGAGACGTTCATGTTGAAGAAACTGATATCCGCCAGAAACAGATCGTCGTTGTAGCGGTAGCCCAGTTCTTCCTTGATGGAATACTGAGGTTTCACATTCGCGCCGGACGTCGTCATCACGCCGCTGCTCGTGCTGTAGCGGGAAATCAGGTTGATGGGGGACGGAGCGCGGAAGTCCCCTTCAGCATTGATGTAAAACTGATGATGGGGCGCAAAATTGTACGACCATGAAAAGCGCGGTGTTGGAGAGACATAAGTGTGGTTGCTGTGGCTTGCTGTGCTTGGCAGATAATCCTGCGATTCCAGTGTCATGGACGTAACCTTGATACCGCCAGTGACCGACATCTTGTGGTTCAGCAGATGGACCGTGTCTTCCAGAAAGCCGGAGTTCAGGCTGTAGGAGCCAAGATAATCCACGGAGTAGTAGATACTCCCGCTAGTCGTGCGGTAGTAGGCGGACTTGTCTGTATCGGATGGCTGCGCACCGGTTGTCTGGTTCATCTTGGAGAGGGGGGTGCGCAGGGAATAGCGATATTCCTCATGCCAGTAGCCAATCTGTCCATCGTTGTTTTCGGAGTGCCACCCCAGTGCGGCCACGATGCCTCCCTGCTGGGTGACAGACATGGAGTTTGTGGATACCGCTGCACGCGTTGATGTGCTGATCTTGCCATCTCCGTTCAGGTCAACCCGCTGAAGGGCCGTTCCTGCGTAAGTGCGCCCTTCCTGCATGCGGGATGCACTGTTCAGCGTGATGTCCGAGCGTTCGTAGTAAGGCGAGATATTCAGCGTGAAGGTGTTGTTCAACGCGAATTTCATGGGAGCGGAGATATAGAACTGGTCTTTATCTGTCCCGCGGACGCCATAATAATTGCCCGGAGAAGCCGCGTTGAACTGAGCCGTATAGTTCAGTGGGGTCGAGACGGGCCGACCATGCTTGTCATTCTGGAAGTTGGCGAGCGTCGGGTAGCGGTTCAGATAGTATTCAGAGTGATTGTAGCCTGCAAAAAGGTCAATGGAACTGCGGTTGCCGATCAGCTTCTGGGCACGGAAATCCATGTGCTTGCGGTCACTGTCGCCCGAACCACGCCATGCGTCAGAATGTGTGTTGGAGAAGGAAGCGTAACTGGTGATACCCGTGTGGCCGATCTCGCCGCTATCAATGCGGAGGAAGCCGCGCGTCCGGTTAAAGGAGCCGTAGCTGCCGGAGATCAGACCACCAAATTTTTTGGAAGGAGCGCGCGTCGTAATGCTCAGGGCGCCGGCACCAGCAGAGGTGAGAGGATCTTCTACAGAGATGGAGCCCGGGCTCATGCTTTCCGAAGAGATGTTGTTGCTGTCGATGTAATTCTGGATGAAGTTCGACGCGGAGGATGTGCCACCATTTGCGATAGGCATGCCATTCAGCAGGATACCGATATCGTTGTCATAGAGGCCGCGGCTCTGCATCGACCCGCCCTCGTTTCCGCTGGGATCAGGGGTGGTAATGTTGACGCTTGGCAGGTTGGAGATCAGATCCAGAGGGCTGCTCGTCGGGCTCTGCATCTCAATGTAATTCTGCGTCACGGTCTGTATGGAACGCGCGGCTGTTTCAGCGCGCATCATGCCCCCGCCAGGCTGGTGGCGCGTGCCTGTGACGCTGATGGATTCCTTTCCGGCTTCAACAGTCCTAGTGTTGTGAGGCTTGTGTCTGGTGGGTTCTGTCGTGGGAGCGGTGGCTGCATGGGCGGCTGGTATCAGAACAGACAGGCCACTCAGGAATGTTGCGGCTGCCAGAGCTTTCTTTCCCTGCCCGAAAAGAGCGTTAAGCGGAACGGATGTTCCGGAACGACGGGAACGCAGGGAAAAGGAAGCACAGGAAGGCATGGTGAGGACTCGTTTTGCAGGATAACAACGCTTCGATAGCGTTATGAATTGGGTAAACTAAGATAAAGGAGATAATTATAAGAACATTCCAAAGAAAAAATTGATAGTTTCAATTTTTGTCAGGGAAATTCTGATGTTCAGGGCGTGCGGCGGTCCAGCAACGACCGTGCCGAGAGGACGCTGATGAACGAGATGATCGCTGTCAGGATCATATAGAGAGCCGGGACATGAGAGAGTCCGGTCCAGGACAGAAGCGCCGCGTTTGTGAGGGGGGCTAGACCGCCGAACAGCACAACGCCGAAAGAATATCCCATCGTCAGGCCGCGCCCTCTGCGCTCACTTGGGAAGAGCTGGCCGATGAAGCCGTCTAGAGCAGCGAAATAGAACAGTCCGCTCAGGTTGAACAGAAGGGGCATGAGCAGAACTGTTGCAGGAACGGTTTTGATTAACTGGAAGGCAGGAATCGGCAGAAGTGTCAGTAAGGCGCAGGACCAGAGCATTGGTCTGACACTGTGTGTTCTGTCAAAACGGTCTGCCAGCTTCCATCTCAGCGGGGTGAAGAGAAGTTGACCACCATATGTGAGTAAAGGGGCCAACGATGTGCTGAGACCGGATAGGCTGTACTGACTGCGGGCATAATGAGGCATGTAAAGCCCCAGATACGTAATGCCGCTACCAAGCGCGACAGAGCCCATGATGAGGGCTGTCCGGAGAAGTGTATCGGGTTGCAGGAATGGTGTCGGTGCAGAGTAGGGGCGGGCTGGTATTTCGGAGTTTTCCGGCTTCAGCATCATGCGCAGGATCAGGCCGCTTATTCCTGCCATAGCACCCAGACCCGTTGCGATCCTGAAGCCAAACATATCGAATATCGCAGGGGAGAGCGTCAGTTGGAGGGCTAAAACGACGATTGCGGCGCAGAGTGAAGCCGTGATCTGCCCTATAGCCTGCCAGCTTGCGGCCCGGGCTTCATGTCTGGGCGCGTGTTCGATCAGATAGGATGTAGCGCTTCCGAATTCGCCGCCCAGCGAAAAGCCATGAAGCAGTCTGGCCAGGATGATCAGGGCGGGAGCGGCGATACCGATGTCCTGATAGGATGGCGTCAGGGTGATGAGCAGACTGCCTATAGCCATCAGGAGAATGCAGACCATCATTGTGGAGACGCGGCCGCGTCTGTCTGCGTAATTTCCAAGAATAATGGCGCCGAGCGGCCTCGCCAGAAGAGTTAGGCCAAACGTAGCGAGGGACAGCCCAATCTGGGATAGCGGCCAGTTGTCTGGGAAAAATGTACGGCCTATCGACGCTGAAAAATACGCATAAATGACGAAGTCATAATACTCGATGATATTGCCGATAATGGAGGCAATCACCGCCTGATTGGGTTTGCGTGATGGCCATGCGCCTTTCATCCGGCGTGCGGACTATTGAGAGACTGGATCAGGAACTGGATGAACGACCGCAGCGTCGGGGCACTGTAGCGCTCCTTGTGATACAGCAGATAAATCGGGCGGGAAGGGAGTGTATAATCCGGGAGCAGAGCTGTGAGTTTGCCTTCCCGGATGTCTTCCCGGACCAGATCGGACGGTAACATGGCAATGCCCATGCCTGACAGGGCTGCCCGTCGCATGGCTTGTGTGTTGTTGAACAGCCCTTTGCGCTGCATCTCGACAGCGACATGCCCCTGCGGACCTTCAAAATGCCACTCACGCCGTGCCCAGTGCCAGGGGGAAGTGGGCGTGTACGAGAAGGCAAGAGCATCGTGTGCGGCAAGCTGGTGTGGGGACAGAAGCTCTTCGCGTCGGGCGAGATAGGCAGGCGAGGCACAGAGCGTCATCGTGTAATCGGCCAGTCGACGGCAGATCAGGGAAGAGGGTTCCGGCACTCCCAGACGGATGGCAATGTCAAACTTCTCATGGGTCAGATCGACGCTGCGCTCTGTCAGGACAAGGTCTACGTCAACCGCGGGATGTTCGTTCAGATAGGCTGCAATGCAGGGCGTAATGCTTTGCGTGCCGTAAGTGACGGGTGCGGTGATGCGGAGCGTCCCTGCGGGAAGGCTCTGGGCAGCTTCGGCCATACGCTCGGTTTCGTCGAGCATGCTGAGAATTTTCTGGCATTTGGCGAAATAGACTGACCCAAAGGCCGTCAGGCTCTGGCGTCTGGTTGTGCGGCGCAACAGGCTGGTGCCAAGCCGCTCTTCAAGAAGGCGCACATAGTTTCCCACCATTGTGGGGGAGATGCCGCAACGCTCTGCGGCGGCGGTCATGCTTCCTGTTTCGACGACGGCAATAAAGGTCGTCATGGCCTGGAAAACGTTCATTGCAAACCGAAGGTTGATAATTATCGCACTATAACAGCATTTATCGGGAAGATCTAAGACCGTAACGGTTTGATAGAGATTCCCCTCCCAGAAACTGAAGGTTGATAGTGTCCATGCGTATCAGAAGTGCGGCTCTCTCCCAAAGAAAGGTTTATGCCCGGACCTCTGGTCTTGTGGGACTGCTGGGAGCAACCGCGCTGGGCCTGAGTGCATGCGCGCATCATCTGCCGCCTGTGTCTTCTGTCGCGCAGCCATCCGTCGCCAGCACATTCATGGCTGCGACAGCCAATCCCATGGCGTCCAGAGCGGCTTCGGATGTATTGGCGAAAGGGGGGAGTGCTGTGGATGCCGCCATTGCGGCACAGATGGTTCTGGCTGTGGTGGAACCGCAGGCATCTGGCCTTGGTGGAGGGTCGACCATCCTGTATTGGGATCGGGGTGCAGGGAGCCTGAGTTTTTTTGATGGCCTGGCCAGCGCACCGATGCGGATGCCGCGTGATTTCATGCATGACCAGAATGGCGTTCGTATTCCGGAAGCCAAGCTTCAGCGGAGCGGGCGTGTCGTTGGCGTTCCTGGCACACTGCGGACATTAGCCCTGCTGCATGACCGTTACGGCAAGCTTCCATGGGCGGATCTGTTCCAGCCTGCGATTGCTGCGGCTCGTGATGGTTTTCCGCTGGCAGGCTATCTCCATCTCGTTCTGACCGAGCGCCCTGAACTGGCCCATGAACCGCAGTTTGCAGCCTATTTCGATGCAGAGGGGCAGCCTCTCCCGAAAGGGACGCTTCTGCATAATGCAGCTCTGGCAGGAACATTGGAGCAGGTGGCCAGGCAGGGAGCCGAGTATTTCTACACGGGTGATTTTGCGAAAAAGCTGTCAGCAGCGGTGGCCAGTGGCCCATACCCCGGCACACTGACCCCGGCAGACCTGAAGGCTTACAAGGTTCATGAACGCACGCCGTTGTGCGTGACGGCGTTCAATCGTCGGATCTGTTCTTCCGCTTTGCCAGTTGCTGGTGGATTGTCCGTATTGCAGCAACTGGCCATTCTGGATCGGTTGAAGATTGGCCAGTATGCGCCGGGCAGCGTTGAAGCTGCGCATCTGCTTCTGGAAGCCTCCCGTCTGGCTGAAGCTGACCGGCGCAAATATGCCGCTGATCCGGACTATACTCGTGTCGATACGGCTGCGCTTCTTGATCCGTCTTATCTGGATGGCCGCGCAGCGCTGGTCGCGAAGGGACAGGCTGCGGATCGTGTGACGGCAGGGACGCTCAAGGGAACGCTGGCGCTTCTGCCATCCTCCGACCCGATGACCGTACCAGCCACGACGCATCTTTCCATCCGTGATGCGTCTGGCAATGCGCTCTCTTTCACGACGACGATCAACCTCAATTTCGGTTCGGATATTGTTGTGGATGGCGTGGTGCTGAACAATGCCATTACGAATTTTGCCAGCCATCCTTTTGTGAACGGCTATCCTGCCGCGAATATTGCAGCACCGGGAAAGCGCCCCATCACCACGATGTCGCCGACGATCGTCTTCGGACAAAACGGTCAGCCTGAAGTGATTGTCGGGGCAGGGGGCGGTGCGCGGATCATTGATTCCGTTGTGCAGACGCTGGTGGGGTATCTCGCCTGGGGGCAGAATATCCGTACCGCGATCGAGCAGCCCCGTATCGGTGCCCAGAACCATGCCGAGGAACTTGAACAGGGGACGTCTGCTGCCGGGCTGGCCTCGGCGCTGAGTGCCATGGGACATCACCCCAAAATCGACGTCATGAACGCAGCCGTTCAGGGCATTACCATCAGCCCCGAGGGCCTCAAGGGCTGGGGCGACCCGCACCGTGACGGCGTTGCCGTCGGTCAGTAATATCTGCCTCGATCTGCTGGAGACACTCATGAAGCTTTCACTCCGTTCGGCGCTTTGCGCTGCAACCCTTCTATCCCTCTCGGCCTGTGCGACACCGTCCCAGCCGGAAAAGCCGCAGGTGGCTGTCGAGGTTGACCGGGATCTTGGGGATGGTGGGGTTAGTGATTTCTACACACCTCCCGCGCAGATGCCTGCAACGGTTGGTCAGATGATCCGCACGCAGGACATCACAGACCGTCCGTTGCCGGAAAACGCCGCCAAGGCTGTGCGGACACTCTACACGTCCATCAGTGGCGTGAATGCGCCCGATTCAGTGACGGTCTCCGGGCAGATCATTTTCCCAAAAGGAACACCGTCGAAGGGTGGATGGCCGGTTGTGGCATGGGAACACGGCACAACTGGTATTGCGGATATCTGCGCGCCCTCCTGGAGAGGCTATCTGTCGCGTGACCGCGCCTATCTGGATCACTGGCTGAAGGCTGGTTTCGCGGTCGTCGCTAGTGATTATCAGGGTTTGGGAACGCCGGGCCCGCATCCGTATCTGATGTATCGTCCGGAAGGCTACAGTGTTCTGAATGGCCTGCGGGCTGCGCTGGCGCAGTACAAGGGGACGCTTCAGAACCGCATTATTCTGGTGGGGCAGTCACAGGGTGGTGGTGCAGCACTCGGAACGGCCTGGCTGGCTCCCCAATATGCGCCGGATCTGCATGTGGTTGGGACTGTGGCAACCGGCGTCGTGACGCAGTTCAAGCTGCCTGAGCATCCGAAGCACACGCCTCTGCCGCGCCTGAACGTGGAGCCGCCTCACATGGCTGCGGCGTTCGGGATCCTCACGGTCGAAGGGTCGCGCAAGAGCCTGCATCCGGAAGTCGATGTTCGTGCGAACATGACGGAGAAGGGCAAGGACCTGTCGCATCAGGCCCGTCAGTCCTGTCTTGGCGATCTGTTTCGCTATACGGAAGCGCACGATATTACGGAAGACAATGCCTATGCGGGGGATACATCCCGGCTTGAGGCAGATTTTCAGGATGCCTTCACGATCCCTGATGCTCACATGACCATGCCGGTGTTTGTTGGCACGGGACTTGCGGACAACGAAGCCGGTGTGGCCCAGCAGTATAATGCCGTTGCTGCCATGTGTGATGCCGGGACGAACGTGACGTGGAAGACCTATTCGGGGTTGACCCATAACGGTGCCGTCAACGGTTCTGCTGAAGATTCCGTTCCGTTTGCATTGGCGCTTCTGAAAGGACATCATCCGAAAGGAAACTGCGGGACGATCAAACCCGTTTCCACAGTGGAGAAGGCGCTGCCGGGAATTCGCTGGAACAACTGAGAACTCTGTCGGCATAAACGTTTTCGCCGCAGAGGAGGGAGACGGGTATGCCGACGCTTGAAATCTGTGTTGAAGATGCCGTCGGCCTGCGGACGGCACAGCGTCCCGGAGTGACGCGCATTGAACTTTGTTCTGCTCTGGCACTCGGTGGCCTGACCCCTTCTGCGGGACTGATGCGTCTGGCAGGCCAGTCCACAGTGCCGGTCTATGCCATGATCCGTCCGAGAGAGGGCGGCTTCGTGTTTACCGCTGAAGAAATCGATCAGATGCTGGCGGATATTGATGCGGCTCGTGCTGCAGGTCTGGCAGGGGTCGTTCTCGGTGCATGTACGAGCGATCGTATCCTTGATGTGCAGACGTTGAAGCTGCTGTCTGATGCATGTGGCGGCATGGGACGAACACTTCATCGCGTTTTCGATCTTACACCCAATCCACTGACGGCAGTTGATCAGGCAGTCGATCTGGGGTTCGAGCGTATTCTGACGTCTGGTCAGGCGGTGATTGCGCCCAAGGGGCAGTCTGTTCTGAAGAACATTGTGAATCATTCGGCTGGCCGTATTGAGATTATGGCGGGCAGCGGTGTGCGTGTCGGGAATGTCCGGGAGCTGGTTCAGGAAACGGGCGTCACGGCCATCCATGCATCGTGCCGGGGGCCATCGGTGGGTCAGGCCTGCCGCGTCTGGGAACTGGGGTTCGGGCGTCTTGCGTCAAGAACCAGCGGTAAGATCATTGACCAAATGCTGGCTATTCTGGCGGAGGATGCAGAGCTTCCTGTGGCATAATGCGCTCAGGGATGTTTTCTAAGGGCTGCCTGAAGCTGGAGCGGAGTGTTGGTCACCAGAATATCAATGGGCAGGGACCGTGCATGCTGTGCGCCCTCTTCTGGGGACATGATGTCTGTCACGGCAGTTGGTCCCAGAAGATCCGTTATGATGATGGCTCCGGCCTGATGCGCTATTCTGAATAAAGACGGTTTTGAGGTCTTTGGAATATAAGCTGCGAACCGGCGGTGTCCTGCAATTTGGCGGTAAGTTGCGAGGTCATCTGGTGTTGTGACCAGCACGGAGATCAAGGCATCCGGATCAGCTTTGAAGGCCTCGCGGGCCTGCTTCTCCTGAAATGTGAGAACGACCACCCGGTCTGAAAGGTGCTGGCGCCGGACAGGTTTCAGAGCATCAGCAGGAGGAACATCTTTGATATCCAACATCAGAAGGACGTCTGGCGTTCTGCCGGCCCAGTCAAGCACAGCATCATAGGCTGGAATTTGCTCCTGTGTTGGACCAGAGGCGTTTTTCAGGAGCAGTTTGTGAACATCTGCCGGGTTGAGTGCCGCAAGAGGACCATGTCCCGTTGTGGTGCGATCCACGTTCTGGTCGTGTAGCAGGACAATTCGGCCACTGGCATCCTTCGCCAGATCAATTTCCATCATGAACGGGCCGACCTGACGTGTGCGGCGCATCTGGCTCAGGCTATTTTCGGTTTCCGATGGATCAGTCCAGCCTCGATGGGCACAGATCAGGGGAGGTGGCGTTGTCAGAACAGCTTGCAAGGACTGAGCCATGGCAGTGGGCACGACCGACAGGGCTGTTATCGCCACAACTCCGTTGAAGATGACATTTCGGCGCTTCATGACGGAAACCTTGGTAAAAAGACGTGCCGGAAAGAGAAGTCATGGTTCCCCTGAACGCCCGTTCTGGTCAGGGTCAGTCGGAGCCACTAGAATGTGAGTTGAATAGTCTTAGGGAAAGATCCGGAATGACCTCATCCGTCGTGCTATATGGCATCAAGGCCTGCGATACCATGAAGAAGGCGCGCGCATGGTTGGAAGAGCGGGCTATTCCGTACACTTTCAATGACTATAAAAAGGAAGGGATTTCGGAAGACATCCTGAACGCCTGGATCTCTCAGGTTGGCTGGACCAGTCTGCTCAACAAGGCTGGCACGACGTTCCGTAAACTGTCTCCTGAACAAAAGGACGATCTGACGGAAGAACGCGCTGTTGCCCTGATGCTGGCACAACCTTCCATGATCAAGCGTCCAGTTCTGACACGCGACGGAACGGTTCTGCGTATCGGGTTCCGCCCCGCAGATTATGAAGAGACGTTTGCGGCCTGAAGCCGGAAAGATCAGAGCATCAGGTTGAGAGCTCTGATCTTGCGGTGAAGGGTTGAGCGGCTGATCCCCAGTGTGCGTGCGGCAGCACTGATATTGCCTTGTGTGGTTGCTAACGCGGAACGGATGACGTGGACCTCTGCTTTACGGAAGCTGAGTTCATCTTCTGAGTCCAGGAAGCTCATAAGAGCGGGCAGATGTTCCAGTTCCCCTTCTGGCCAATGCATTCGCACACGACTGGAATGTGTGGCACCCCGAACATGTCCGTCCCGGTCCAGGGCCACAAGGGGCGTGGAGCTTTCTGTGGCAAGGCCGAGCGTAATGATGGTGTCGTTCGGGAAAAACTCCCGGAAGAGTTTCTCTTCGATCTGACGAGCCGTGGTGATCATGGTTTCCATCAGAAGGCCTGAGAATGGCATGATGTCATTACCTGCAAACGAGCAGATATTCAGGACACCAGCCAGCTTGCCATTGGCATTGTAGAGCGGAGAGGCAATTCCAGTCAGATTGCGGAAGCACAGACGCCAGTGCTGGCTTTGTAACACCATGACCGGCCTTTTCTCCTGCAGGCAGGTGCCGATGCTGTTTGTCCCGGCATTTTCCTCGTCCCACAGAGCTCCGGCCTGAAAGCCCCAGCGACGGCAGCCCGTCAGATCATCCCGACTTGTCTGCCGGGACAGCACGACACCATTGGCATCCGCCAGCATGACGGTGAAACCGAGCGCCATGACCAGCGAGTGCAGGCGCTCCATTTCCGGCAGGGCGTGCTGGATCAGCAGGCGGGTTCGATTGCTGATGAAGCGGAGTTCAGGCGCGCTGAGAAGGCGTGTTTCCCAACGTTCTGCAGGGTCGAGGTTATAATTGGTCGAACAACGATCCCATGAGTCGGAAAGGCCGGGCTGTGGAGTCATTCTGTTCATGATGAGCCTCCAACGTGCCCAACTGTCCCAAAACTGCGACAGGTGCGAGGGATGCAGTCACATTCGGGTGAAAGTTGCGTGATTGAGGATAGCCCCCGGACTGTCCCAGCGGGAACAAGGCAACGAGAGCGTAAGCCGGACCAGATGCTGTTGCTTCCCCAGGAGGTTCCAAATCTGTGAAGGCTCTCACTTTTCTTACGAAACGCTTTGAGCAGGGGGATGGGTTCATGGATGAGAAAAAAGCTTTTCACGGCAATCATCCGGTCAGCAGGCGCAAGCCTGCGAGCCAGTTTTCCTCGCTCGCAAAGCTATTTGGGGCACGGACCATATCCTGCCTCCAGAACAATTAAGAGAGACAAACTATTTCAGAAGAAGTGGTTTTCCATTTTCAGAAGAACAGAGGTGTCATGTCTTCTTCTCTCCAGAGGGTGCTCTCGCCAGTAACCTCTATTCTGCTCGCACTTGTCGGGCTTTTCCTGCTGGGTGGGGGCGGTTACCTGCTCGTACTTGGTGGGTCCTGGTTCTACGCGCTGATGGGCGTTGTCATGCTTGTGGCAGCGGTCGTTGGCCTGAAGAACCCGGCTCAGGCAGGACGCATTTTCGCAGGCCTGCTGCTGGTTGCGACGATCTGGTCCGTCATTGAAGTCGGTTTCAACATCTGGGGCCTTGAAGTCCGTCTGTTCACGCTGATCGGCATTGCCTGCTGGATGATGCTGCCGTGGGTCTGGCGTTCGGGCGCATCCTGGATGTCTGACAAGCGTGAACTCGTTGGTTCTGCTGCTATTGCCGTTGTGGCTCTGGTTGCAAGCTGCTTCACGTCCTATTCCATTGACGGCACTCTTCCGGCTGACCGTATGGCGGCTGCCAATCAGGTCGATGAGACGAGCAAGGGAACGCCTGCGTCCGACTGGCCGGCCTATGGTCGTACGGTTGGCGGTGATCGCTATAGCCCGCTGGGTCAGATCACACCGGCCAATATCAGCAATCTGAAGCGTGCCTGGGTGACCCGTACAGGTGATGTCCAGAAGGCTGACGAAGGCACTGTCGCTGGTCCAGATCAGGGACATGAGTTCAACCTCGAAGTCACGCCGATCAAGGTCGATGACACCCTGTATCTCTGCACGCCGCATAACTGGGTCATGGCCCTTGATGCTGCAACCGGCAAGGTGAAGTGGAAGTTCGATCCGAAGCCTGCGGCTGAAGATCTGGCGGCCAACGTCTATCTCGCTTGCCGTGGTGTTTCCTACTACAAGGCTCCGGACGACTATACGGCTCCTGATGGCTCCAAAGCCTGCCAGAAGCGTATTTTCTCCCCGGTTGGTGACGTTCGTCTCCTTGCTGTCGATGCGGAAACGGGCAAGCCCTGTGAAGACTTCGGCGAGCATGGTTTCATCTCCCTGCGCCAGTATCTCGGTCATGTGCCGCATGGCTTTCACTTCGTGACGTCTCCGCCGCTGGTGGTGAAGGATCGTGTGGTTCTCGGTGGCTGGATCTTCGATAACCAAGCGAACTTCGAACCGTCCGGTGCGATCCGTGCGTTCAACCCGATTTCCGGTGAAATCGAGTGGGCCTGGGACGCTGGACACAACCCGGAAAACTGGAAGCCCGGCCCGAACGACGAACTGACGCGTGACACCCCAAATGCCTGGGGCGTTTACACGGCAGATCCGGACCTCGGCCTGCTGTATATCCCGACGGGTAACTCTCCGCCGGATAACTGGGGTGGCACACGTCGTCCGTTCGACGATGCAACCTCCAGCGCAACCATTGCTCTCGACATTGAGACGGGTGAGCGACGCTGGACCTTCCAGACTGTTCATCATGACTTGTGGGACATGGATCTTCCGATCGGTCCGTCCATGGTTGACCTGCCTGGCCAGAACGGTGAATCCATTCCGGCTCTCGTCCAGAGCACGAAGCGTGGTGAGTTCTTTGTTCTGGATCGTCGTACCGGCAAGCCGGTTCCGGGTTACCCGGTTGAGGAACGTCCTGTTCCGACCGCTGGTGTTGCACCGGACGACCATGTGACGCCGACGCAGCCTTTCGCTGTTGGTCTGCCGTCCCTGACGCCGCCTGACCTGAAGGAAAGCGACATGTGGGGCGCGACGCTGCTGGATCAGATGATCTGCCGCATCCAGTTCCGTCAGTCCGCTTACGAAGGTCAGTTCACGCCGCCGCATGTTGGCAAGACGACGATCGTCTATCCGGCATTCTATGGTGTGGTTGACTGGCAGGGTGCATCCATCGACCCGCAGCGCAAGCTGCTGATCGCCAACGCCAGCTACCTGCCGTTCCGGATCCGTCTGGAAAAGCGTAACCATGCTGAAGCTTCCGGTATTCTACCGAAGTGGGACGGCAAGGGTGACAAGCCGGAAGCCAAGGGCGATGCTCTGAGTGTCTCTCCTGACTACGGTACACCTTACATTGCTTACACCAGCCCATGGCTGAACCCGCTTCAGATCCCCTGCAAGGGCCCGGTCTGGGGTACGGTGACGGCGATTGATCTGGTGACGAAGAAGATCGTCTGGCAGCATCCTGTCGGCACAACGCGCGACACGGGTCCTTTCCGGACGCATAACAACCTTCCGCTCCCGACCGGCATGTACAACATCGGCGGCAGTGTGATCACAAAGGGTGGCGTATCCTTCATGGGTGCGACGGCTGATGATTACCTGCGTGCCTTCGATGTCTCGACCGGTAAGGTGATCTGGCGTGACCGTCTGCCGGCTGGTGGACAGGCAACCCCGATGTCCTATCAAATGGGCGGGAAGCAATATGTTGTGATCGCCGCTGGTGGTCATGGGGGGCTTGGCACCCGCAGCGGTGACTATATCATCGCCTACACGATTGACGGACAGCAGGGCGCAGCCGCGAACTGATCTGACCGCGTTACCGTGGAGCGCGTCTCTTAGGAGAGGCGCTCCACACTCAGTACTTCTCCAGCGGAAATAAATGTCATGGTTCGCACGATCTGGTCCGGAGGGTGTCTCCGGGCCCTGAGTATCCTATTGCCCGCGTCATCCCTTCTGCCAGCCGTTGCGGCCCATGCAGCCGACATCCCGCTGGCCATCATTGGGCCTCACGAATACGATCTGCCAGTCGATTTCAAGCCGTTCAACGTCCTGGTGCAGTATGGTGACGGGAATGCTGCGGGTAATACCTATGACAGCGGCGGTCGGCGCCAGCCAACTGGTGGAAGTCATACTTGGGCAGGCATGACCAAATATGTGCATTTCCGAAGCTTTGATGCGATCCCGCATGTCGGATTTGCGTTTGAAGTCATTCAGTCGGAAAGTTTTGTGCTGGCGCAGGGCACAAATTATGGAGGTCTGGGTCCAACCATCGTGGGGCCTGCGGTCTGGTTCAAGCCGAATGCGCACAGCACCTTTGGTATCCAGACTTTCATGCAAACGCCGGTCGGCACCCGAGATGCGCTGTCTCCGAACTACTGGTCAAACCTGTCCAGTTTTATGTTCGATTATGAATGGAAGCATTTCAGCTTTGATGGCGATCTAGGTGCAATCGTAGCTTCTACCAAGCATAAGACGGGCGAACACAGCTTCTCGCCAGGAACGGTTTTCCATTCCAACCTGCGCTTTAGCTGGAAAGCGAGCAAGATTGTTGAACCATTCTTCGCGTTTGACTGGCAGAATACTGCCGGAATGCGTGATAATACGGCAAATAGCTGGGTAAGTGAATCCAGTGGTCGTGAAGTGGCGCTTGGCGTGGGTGCTATGGTCAACATTTCCAAGCGCGTCTCCCTGACCGGGCGATATTCACACTCCGTTGACGGTCGAAATGTGCCTGAGACGAATGCTTATTACATGAAGCTTGTTTATCTTTGGTGAGATCAATCCTCATTGAGTCGCGGATTTTTGCGCATCGAGTGAGAATTTCTACTCTATAAAAATATTTTTCTTTGGTTGCTGATTATTGGGCATGCAGGGTCAAACGTCTTACAATGTATAGCTGTGTTATACGGATCGTCGGTAAGGGATAGAGAAAATCGAATAGATATTGGGTTGAGTTTCTCTTGTATTTTTGCCAATCATTCTTTTGATAAGAATTGGATTGATTAAATATGCTTCATGTCACTGTTGGTCATCCGCGCACGCGTGCCATGCTTGATCTTCAAGAGAGTGCAGAGCGTGCAGGATTGCGTTTTCGTGCGCTTCGCCCTGCTGGTGAGCGGGAGCGTATTATTTTCATTGATAAATACGTCACGTTTGCTCAAATTTTGAATGAGCCATCTATTCGGTCACATGATATCATACTGTTCACAGATGCTTACGATACGTTGGTAATTGGTGGAGCGAATGAGATCGGTCGTGCTTTTCTAACAAGCGGAGACGATATTATTTTTAATGGTGAGACTACCTTCTGGCCACCTGCTACTTCGCCCGATGATCCACTGCAAGCATATTTTGATAATTATAGTGATAAGTTATGCCGTTATCTAAATAGTGGCTGCTATATTGGCTATGCTGGCGCAATCAAAAAAATGCTGTCTGAATGTTTGGCTTGGTCCCAGGAAGACGGGGATCATGATGACCAGCGCCTTGCATGCCGATTTATGATTAATGCTGCTGAACGTCATAATTTGAAGATTTCTGTCGATGTGGAGTGTAAGATATTTGGTACGCTCGGAGGGTCGCTGAATTTTTATCATTATTCTGGTGGTTCAGTACGTAATAGCCAAACCGGAAGCTGGCCTTCAGTAATTCATGCTAATGGAGATAAGAGCTCTATTGGTATACTTTCAATTATTAATTCTATTCAAAGAATATATCCTGAAGGGATCGACCTTCTGGCAGTAAAAGGGCAGAGAGGGTTTTTGCATAATACCCTTGATAAAAACGGTTTTGTAATTCATGAAAAACCATCTAAAGATATTTGCGTTGCCGTACGGCTAGGGCGGAATTCAATAATATTACTTTCAGCAGACAATACGTCTTTACGTAGCTTTCATCCGAATGGCGGTATATCGACGGCCAAATGGGCTAAAAATTGGGAAAAATTAAACATAGTAGAAGAAAAGATATTTACATGTCATGGTAATGAGTTAAATAATTATACTCAAAAAATTAATACCTCTCTCGGCGTTTGCGAGTTTCCTTTGGAAGCTTTTGCGGCTTGGACAAATGAGCATCTTTGCAGATTGATGGTTACGTTAAGTTCTCTATAGGATTCGGTTCCAATTTGAAGCTTTCTACATTCCGAATGTTTTCAGGGCCAAGCGACAAGCGGCCAGATCCCATGCGGCACAGCCGACACTTTTGAAAAATACTGGTTCTTCCGGTTTCTTCTCTCCTGTTAGATACGCCGCCAGAGACTTGACCTGTTTCCAGTCTTTGGCTGCCTGAAGGATATCACCAGCTTCAGAGGGGGCTCCAATAGGGTCATCCACAATACAGGTGCTTCCGTTAACGATGGTCGGGCCGATTTCAATCATCTCAGGCCGATAAGCACCAACGCCAATCACCAGTCGGGTAGAAACTGGAGGCTCATCATAGAGAACGGTCTGACTGCTGGTGACGGTTATCACGACATCCGGCGCAAAGTGCTCCAGAGGGGCAATGCGAAGTTGTAGCGCTGGGTATGCGTTGCTTTTTGTGAGGGTGCTGACGCGCTCAGGGGATCGGCCCTGAATATAAACGATGAGACCCGGATAAAGCGTATTCAGAGCTTCAAGATGGGCTTTGGCCTGTACGCCGGTGCCAATGAGAAGAACTGTTTCCAGCACTGGGGGGCGGAAGCACTCCAGCCCAAGCATAGACATCGCAGCGGTGCGACGTTCTGTTGTGGTAACGCCATCAAGTGAGAAAAGAAAACGCCCGTTAATGGCATCCATGCACGTGACCTGACCCTGAATGGCCGGAAGGTTCCTCGCTGCATTGTCCTTATAGAGCGTCAGCAATTTCGTTGCGACAATGTCTGGTGCGCAGGCGACCATGGACATGACAGCGCCGGTGCGATCAAGCGTTCGGACAACCATACGTTCAGGGCAGGATATCTGATCGTTATGATAATCCACGACTGCTTGGCGAAGCACTTCCACGAGATGAGAAAATGGAAGCAGCTTACGTGTTTCAGCGGCGGTCAAAGTCTTCACGGGGCACCTTCCTGTTCTTGCTTGGGAAGGTGCCCTGTTCGGAGTTAAAAATGAAGAGGGTGGGGAAGTCGGTTTGGATCAGGCGGCGATTTTGGGCCGGAAGCGAGCTGTCGAGACATCGCATTCATAGGCTGCGGCAACGGAATGGGGATCAAGCGCCAGTTCGTCCACCGCATCCAGGATACGCTCTACCTTGGCGTCATCCATCAGCACGCTGAAGTTCAGGCGCGTCCAGCCTGGTTTTTCGATTTCCTGCCCGGAAAGAATGGCCTGACGGATCGCATCTGACGCAGCTTCGTCAATACCCAGCAAACGATGGGCGTAGGGGCCGGCACAGGCGCAGCCGCCGCGGACCTGAATGCCATAACGGTCGGACAGCATGCGCGTGAAAAGCTGCTGGTGGATGAGGCCGCCGGTTACGGTGTCGCGGATCTGGAATGAGAAAATCGGCAGGGCTTTTGCCGTAGCGTGACCGAGAATCCTGATATTTGGATTTTTACTCCAGCGCGCGATAGCCCGTGCCCGCAGTTCGGCATTGCGTTCATCCATGAAGTTCTGACCAATCACATCCTTGACGATGAATGCCAGTGCTGCGCGGATATCGCCAATGACGTCAGGTGTTCCGCTTTCTTCAAGAGTGGCCAGACTGTTTGAGTAATCATGGTTCCAGGGAGAAACGAATTTGACCGTCCCCCCACCCGGGAGGACAGGACCACATCGCGTAACGGCGTCATTGCGAACGATCAGAATACCAGAGGCTGCAGGTCCACCAATGAATTTGTGGCAGGAGACAACAACGGCATCCTTCTCCACGGTTGTTCCGGGTTTCATGTCGATGGGCAGATAGGGGGCGGCACCGGCATAATCCCAGATCGAAAGCGCGCCGTGTGTCTTCAGGAGGGCCGTGACGGCGTCCACGTCCGTCATGATGCCGGTGACGTTGGATGCAGCCGAGAACGAACCGACTTTCAGACGTTCTTCGCCGCAGGAGGTCAGGGCTTTTTCAAGAATGGCCAGATCCGGGCCACCTTCTGCGGCTTCCGGGATCTCGATGATTTCGGCACCGCTTTCCCGCCAGGGTAGAATGTTGGAATGGTGCTCGTAGGGGCCGATGAAAATGACCGGACGATTGCCAGCCGCACAGCGGGCGGGAATTTCCAGAAGATGCACAAGACGGTTCAGACCGGCGGTGGCGCCGTTCCCCATAAAGATGGTCGTGAACCGATCTTCCGGCGCATGGCATAGACGGGCGATCATGGCGCGGGCTGAATTGCGCATCCGGGTCATGTATGCGCCACATAGTGAAGCTTCAGTGTGGCTGTTGGCATAGTAAGGGAGGACTTCGTTCATCACGAAGGTTTCGACCTGAACCAGTGCGCGGCCCGATGCCACATAGTCTGCATATAGCATGGACTGCACGCCAAAGGGGCTCATGAACTTCGTGCCATCTCCAAGCACGCCCTTGCGCAGGGCATCCCGTCCTGTTGCGCGTAGGGTTTGCTCGAACTGCGCCAATGCTGTTGCGCTGTTTTCAAGACTGCCGATCGTTTCCATGGTCCCTGATCCTTCCCTGAGCCGATAAAAGGAAAATACCTCACCGGAATGGGGAAAACCGCACCTTTATTGTAGACGAGAATGGGTTTTTTGTTGTCATTTACATCGATATGAGCAGAATCATCGATCAAACGGACCGTGCCATCCTCCGTATCCTCCAGAAGCAGGGAACGCCCTCCCAGCGTGAACTGGCTGAACAGGTCGGCCTGTCCCAGAATGCCTGCTGGCGTCGCCTGAACGCCTTGCGGGAGAGCGGAATTATCAGCCACGACACCGTGCGCCTCAATGCGCAGGCGCTGGGGCTGACATTGACGGTCTTTGTTCTGATGCGAACGCGCCACCATTCACGCGAATGGTTCGAAACGTTCCGCAAAGTGGTTGTTTCGATCCCAAACATCGTTGATTTTTACCGGATTGCCGGTGAGTATGATTACCTTCTCAAGGTTGTGGCCTGTGACATGAACGATTTTGATCGTGTCTATCAGCAGATCATCAGCAAGGTCGAGCTGGATGCCATTACCTCATACATGACCATGGAAACCCTGGCGGATAACAGGGATCTTCCGGTCTGATACATTACTGACAGGGATCTTTCATGACTGAACCGGACCAGCTCGCCCAAAGCCTGAGAACACGGCATATTGTCATGATTGCTCTGGGTGGTGTGATCGGTGCGGGTTTCTTCATCGGCTCATCAGCCGCTCTCTCAATGGGTGGCCCGGCGGTTATCGTGTCATATGTTCTGGCGGGACTTCTGGTCTGGCTGGTCAACAGCATGATGCGGGATCTGGCGTCTGTTACGCCAGGGCGTGCGTCGTTTCTCGGGCAGATCCGTCACGCTCTTGGAGATCGTTTTGGTTTCGTGGCGGGTTGGACATACTGGCTGACGTGGGTGACGGTCATTGGTGTGGAAGCGATTGCTGTCACGTCTATGCTCACACCCTATATTCCCGTTCCCTATGCCGTTCTGGAACTTCTGGTTCTTGGTGCCATGACGGCTGTCAATCTTCTGTCCGTCAAAGGGTATGGCGAATTCGAGTACTGGTTTTCAGCCATCAAGGTTCTGGCCATCATCGTATTCAGCGGGATCGGTTTTTGGGCGCTTGGAGTTCATTCCATTCCCGTGAAGGAGAATTTGTTCAGTCATGGCGGTGTTCTGCCGCACGGCCTTCTTGCTCTTCTGGCGGTTATTCCAACCGTATTGTTCTCCATGGGCGGAAGCGAAATTGCGACGGTGGCTGCGGTTGAATCCGACAATACGGAGCGGAATATCGCGCGCGCGACCCGCACCATTCCCTTGCGGATCGGTGTTTTCTATCTCGTTACCATTTCGCTCATCCTGTGCCTCGTCCCATGGACAGATATTGTGCCGGGACAGTCCCCGTTTCTGCTGGTGCTGAACCGGTTTCATGTTCCCTTTGCCGGGCTAGCTATGGGGGTCGTCATTCTTGTTGCTGCGCTATCCAGCCTGAACTCCGGCATCTATGTGACGTCCCGTATTCTGTATGAGCTTGCAGAGACAGGCGATGCACCATCCACTTTTCTGGTCGTCGAACCTAAAACGCAGCTTCCCCGTCGTGCCCTTCTGGCGAGTGTAGGGTCATCCATTTTTGTTGCAGCAACGGCTGTTCTGTCGCCGGGTCTGATCTTTGCTGTTCTTGTCAGCCTGACGGGCGGTTTCATGCTGTTCAATAACGCGCTTCTTGTGTTGGGGCGCTTGAAGATCATGCCCCGGAAGCCTGTTGGTGCTTATGTTGCCTTGGCCCTGATTGCCATGGCGATTATCGCCATGATGATTCAGCCCGAGACGCGCTCACAGATTGAGATGGGTGCCTTTGCGATTATAGTAATTCTTCTGGCAGAGCGCTTTCTGCCCCGGGCTAAAAGCCTTCAGAATAACGCCCCCTGAGCTGGCGACAATGGAACGTCCGCGCCTGTATCCTTCAAAATCCAGGCGCGAAGAACGGCCAGAATAGCCTGCTGTTCGTCTTCGGTCAGAGACTTGCCGGAGCGGATGCCGTGCCATTTTGAAAGGCAGCCACGGCAGCATGACCCGGTGGCGTGCTGGGCAATGAAAATGGGGTGGCCACGCATGGGCGTTTGTTTCCCATCCTGCGCAGGATAAGCCGGAGCGAGACGATCGCGGATGAATGTCGCGCCATGCTCCATGACGGCATCAAGCCCACGGCTTTCCAGATATTGCTGCGCCTGTTCATCGAGGTGGAACCGGGCACGGAACCGGGATTTCTGAAGTCTCAGGAGAAGCTCTTCGGGAGAAGAAACGCTCAAGACGGATCAACCTTCTGAAAATACGCAAAAAAAATGTTGTGAGGGCGCTTTCACCCTCTGTGAGAACATCTGTTCTTACTCCATATGGTGCCGGATGGACGCTTTTCCGAGACGCACCCGAACTGATTCTGCATCTGGCGATATGGCCAGCCTGCCGGTCCTGTCCCCTCTTCAGGTTCAGGATCTGTTCACAGCCCGTCTGGACGAGATTTGTGGCCAGTTTGAAGAGTGGGGCTTTCCGCTTGTTGTTGCCGGGCAACTGGGTGATGTGGCGCCGAATGCTTACCGGAAATACTATCAGCTTCCCTTAATCGACCCGCAACTTGGAACCTCTATTGCGCTTGAGGCGACCAAATCCATTCTGGCTGCGGCAGATGTTCGCGCAGGCGACTATGTACGGGTGACGGGCTTTTTGAGGGCGCGACATCTCAGGGGGCAGGTGGCTCTTCGGTTTGAAGCGCTGGCGGTTGACCCTTACGATCCCGGACGACAGAAGGTTGATCGCGCTGAAAAGTCCCTTCTGGATGTTCTTCGGGGATTGAGCTGGGAGTTCCATCCGTATCCTGAGCGGCGGGAGGCAAGACTTCTGCTCATTCACTCTGCCTCATCCAATGCTCTTGTGGCGGAAGACTTTCTTCAGGGGCTCGGAGGCGGCTGGCGATCAGAACGTATTCGGTCTTTGCCGGTAGCCATGACGGACCCGCATCGGATTGCTGATGCCGTTGGGACGTGTCGGGAAGACATTATTGTTCTGATCCGTGGTGGCGGAGATATGTCAGAATTTGCGGTGTTTGAGCATCCACTCGTTCTGGAAGCACTGGCCACCTGTCAGGCGCACCGGGTTCTGGGTGTGGGACACACCGCCAACCGGACGCTGGCCGAGCGTCTCGTCGACCATGCTGCCACGACGCCGGCTGATGCGGGGCATTATATTCGCAGGATGAGCGGTCGCCTCTGGCAACAGCAGGAAGAAGCACGCGCTCAGCAGGAAGAAATTGTCGCCCTGCGGGAAAGCGCTGCATCCATGGCGGTGGCGCCCCCTGGTCCGGCTCTGGGAACAAGGCTCAGAAATGCTCTGATCTTGCTGGGATTAGGGTTGCTACTGGGATGGCTGCTCCCAAGGTTTTTCTGATTTCTGGAAAGCCCCATCTGTCTTTGGATAACGCCTGCCTCGAAAGGCCGAGGCAGGTGTATCAGGCTGTGTGGAGTATCAGGCCGGAAAACTCTTGCGCTGGCGTGTTAGCGAACGTCGACGCGCACCACAGGGTGCGTGACTGAGCCGTCTGCCACAGCGTGCATTTCGATCTGGATTGGTTGTGCCCCTGCCGTGTTGATCCGATGGGCGACGGGTTCCAGATCTGCCTGAGTTGCTTCTGTCATGGCCTTGGCCTGCGCTGCGGGATCGCTCTGTAGCGGAACCAGAAGCTGCACAATGAACAGAACATTCTCCTTGCGGGCGAGTGCCGCCTTCACGGCCTTGTCCACGGTAGGCCCATATTCGGCTTCGGGTGTCCCGCCCTCAATCTGCAGGAAGGGAGATTTGGGCTTCGGTGCAGGGGGCGCTGGTGGAACATACGGCTTGGGTGGTCTGCTGGCTTGCGGGTTGAACGTGCGCTGATCGATCAGCTTGCAGCCAGCCAGCAGGGGAGTCACCAGCAGGATGCTTCCCGCCAGAAGAAGGGCACGTGGAGCCATGATGCCTCGAAAGGAACGAAAATTGCGGAGAATTGCAGCCATATTGTGCGGGACCGTCGCAGGAACGGACGGTTTGGGCAAGATTAAGCGCATCAAGTTCATGAAAAACTGTGCCAACCCCCTGTTGCTTCTTTGTAGCGATGCTATGGATGATGCCCTTTCGTCAGAATAGCGGAGTAGGCAGGCATGGCGGTAAAAATCGCAATCAACGGTTTCGGACGTATCGGACGTCTCGTTCTGCGCGGCATCATCGAGAGTGGTCGTACGGACGTTGAAGTCGTAGCCATCAACGATCTGGGTTCGGTAGAAGCAAACGCTCATCTGCTGGGTCATGACAGCGTTCATGGTCGCCTGCCGGGCAAGGTCCGCGCGGAAGGCAATACGCTCATCATCGAAGCGAATGGTCGCACTTATGGTCCGATCACGGTGTCTGCCGAGCGCGACCCCTCCAAGGTACCGTTCGAAGGCATTGATGTTGCCATGGAATGCACGGGCCTGTTCACGACGCGTGAAAAGGCTGCTGCTCTGCTCGAAGCTGGCGCAAAGCGTGTGATCGTCTCCGCTCCGGCAACGGATGTGGACGCGACCATCGTCTTCGGTGTGAACAACGACGTTCTGACGCCGGACATGAAGGTGATTTCCAACGCCTCCTGCACCACGAACTGCCTTGCACCTGTTGCGTCCGTTCTGGATGAAGCATTCGGCATCGAGCGTGGCTACATGGTCACGATCCATTCCTACACAGGTGATCAGCGCACGGTGGATACGCTCCACAAGGATCCGCGTCGTGCCCGCGCAGCGGCTCTGAACATGATCCCGACGTCAACGGGCGCTGCCAAGGCTGTTGGTCTGGTTCTGCCGCACCTGAAGGGTAAGCTGGACGGTACAGCCATTCGTGTTCCAACGCCGAACGTCTCTCTCGTCTCCCTCGACTTCGTACCGAAGACCGTTCCGGCTTCCGCTGAGGCCGTGAATGAAGCCATTCGCGTTGCGTCCGAAGGCAAGCTCAAGGGGATCCTTGAGTACAACACGGACCCGCTGGTGAGCACGGACTTCAACCATTCTCCGGCATCCTCCACGTTCGACGCCACGCAGACGGCTCTGGTCGATGGTGGCCAGCTTGTTCGCATCTGCGCCTGGTATGACAATGAGTGGGGTTTCTCCAACCGTATGGCGGATACGGCCGCCGCTTTCGGGAGCCTCTGAACCATGGTGTTCCGCACGCTCGATAACCTGGAGGCACGCGGTAAGCGCGTGCTCGTCCGGGCTGATCTGAACGTGCCGATGCATGACGGCGTCATTACTGACGCCACGCGCATCGAGCGCGTTGCCCCGACCATCAGTGAACTCGCCGGCAAAGGCGCGCGCGTTGTGGTCCTGAGCCATTTCGACCGCCCGAAGGGCAAGGTCGTTCCGAGTATGTCTCTGCACCCAATCGCCGAGAAGCTTGGCGAAGTGCTGGGCAAGCCAGTGGCTTTCGTTTCTGAATGTGTTGGTCCAACCGTTGAGGCGGCTGTTGCTGCCCTCAAGGATGGCGATGTGCTGGTTCTGGAAAACACGCGCTTTCACGCGGGTGAGGAAGCCAATGATCCGGCTTTCGCCAAGGCTCTCGCAGAAAATGGCGATATTTTCGTCAATGATGCGTTCTCAGCGGCTCATCGCGCCCACGCCTCCACAGAAGGTGTGGCGCATGATCTACCGTCCTTCGCTGGGCGGCTGATGCAGGCCGAACTCTCTGCTCTGTCGGCCGCGCTGGAAAACCCGGAACGTCCGGTTGGTGCCATCATTGGTGGCTCCAAGATTTCCACGAAGCTGGATCTGATTGGCAACGTCATCGAGAAGGTGGACACGCTGTTCATCACCGGTGCGATGGCCAACACGTTCCTGGCGGCGGAAGGCATTGCTGTGGGCAAGTCTCTGCAGGAAGCGGACATGCACGAAACAGCCCGTAAGATTGCGCATCTTGCGCAGGAAAAGGGCTGTGAAATCGTTCTGCCGGTTGATGCCGTTGTGGCGCGTGAGTTCAAGGCTGGTGCCGAGAGCGAAGTGTGCCTGATTGGTGAAGTTCCGGCCGATGCCATGATTCTCGACGCCGGTCCGCGCACGGTGGAACTGATCAACGAACGTCTGGCGACTTTGAAGACGCTGGTTTGGAATGGTCCTCTGGGGGCGTTCGAGATTGAGCCCTTTGATCGCGCAACTGTTGAGGTTGCACAGGAAGCGGCCCGTCTGACACAGGACGGCAAGCTGCGCACGGTTGCAGGCGGTGGTGACACGGTCTCTGCTCTGCGTCATGCCGGTGTGGCTGGCCAGATGAGTTATGTCTCGACGGCTGGCGGTGCGTTTCTGGAGTGGCTGGAAGGCAAAATTCTTCCGGGTATCGAAGTGCTTCGTACGACAGGACAGCAACTCGGTCTGGACTGATTATCAGAAGGCGGGGAGTGTAACCTCCCCGCTTTTTTTGCCTTGGCCTTACGGAAAGAAAATTTCCTCAATTCTGCGCTCGAAAAGCTGCGAGATCGTAAAAGCTAAAGGGAGGCTCGGATCATAGCGCCCTTTTTCGATAGCATTGACCGTTTGTCTTGAAACATCCAGTGCTGAGGCCAGATCTGCCTGACTCCAGCTGCGTTCCGCCCGAAGTTCTTTGAGGCAATTGTTCACCGATAACGCCTTTGAGCGACAATGCCACTGATCCCCCAGAACGCGCACATAATCGGCCAGACCGCAAAAGCTCTGAGATGAGGCAGGTCAGCACTTTCAGCGAAGCCCCAAGCAAAAGTTAGCAGGGCAGTTCCCAGAAAAGACATTGCGATCGCATCCAGCTGAATGCGTCGTTGCAATTCATCCATTCGCCAGATTGCACGCATGATGGCGGATGCTGCGGCTAAAGCTCCTAGCATGGGTGTGAGCGCCAGAACCATTCTTGCGGGGAACGCAGGATGGAGTGCGCGTTCCAGGTAATTGGCTCCAAACAGCAACACCACATACAGGGTCACAGCACTGCCAAGTTCAATAAGATATCGTCGACCGTAGAGCATCTCTCATTCCCTTTAATGTAAAGGATGCTTTACTTTTTGAGTGAAAATGTCAAGCAGGCTTTACATAAGGAATCCAAACTTGCCATGTGTACCGATCACGTTTCGTGACGTCATGAAACTTTCTAACTTTTTCAATTGTAATTTTGGTGTCTGACTCCGCACACTGATATCCAGCCCTTCGCTTTGCTGGAATCCGCTTGATGCGCCTGCTCACTGTCCTGATGAGGTCTTTCCCCGTGCTGATTATGGCAACGGGAACGTGCAACGCGCTGGCAGCAGATTCTGTGCCATCGGGGGTATCGCCGAAACAGCCGCTTTCAGCTTTTGCGCATCCTTTTGACGCCTCGTTGTCTCAGACGGTTTCCGCTGACCCCAGACAAGGTGCTGCGCTTATGCGAGGTCTGGAGAAGCATCGGGCCAGTATGGTGGCGGAGCAGATGTCTTCAAGTTTTGGCGCAGCCCCGTTGCCGGACGAAAATATTGAAGGTCCTCGGGATGCGGTTCAGTCGGACGCGTATCTCAAACCTGATTTCTTTTCGGATAAGGTCGGTCGAGTTGACGACGCGGCAGCAGAAAATCATGCAGACCAACATCGAAAAGGCGCAGGCACAGTCGCCGGAGGACTGGCACTGGCCGTTCCACTTTCGCAGTAAGATCGGCTACGGTCAGGTGTGGCGGTAAATGTAAATCGAATGATTTAGACCTTGGAATTTATAAGCTAATTTGTAGTCTGCAGTGATTTCCAGGAAAATTTCTTTTCGTACGAGGAGATTTTCCTGAAGTGGTAATGGATCTTCCGTAACAATATATTCTGGCCTTGCTGCGAGAACCCTGTGGGTTTCCTGCATGACATCTACGCCTGTTGCATGGGCTTCGATTTTTTCGTGGAAATGTCCTGGAAAAGGGTGGTTTGTCAGAGGGCACCAGTAAGGAGTGTCGTAGAGTGCGGGCGGTCCCTGATAGACAAAGACGCAGCCGGGCTTTTGGCTCATGACACCCAGCATCGCCTGAAACGTCTGTCGATTTCCATTCTCAAGGCGATGTTTTCGAAGGCTGTACTGCCCTGTTAATGAAATAACGCAGAGGAGGGCAACCACCCATGCTCGTCCCTCTTTCCATCGCCATAAAGGAGCGGAGGTCAACGCCAGAGGAGCGTAGAGGGGAAGGGCGTAATGAGGGTACCAACCCCCGAAAACCAGGACTCCCAAGCATGCAACGCAGGCCCAGAGCATGAGGTAAAGATATTGAGGATCGGAAGCTTTTTTATATGCAAGGAAGCCTGTTGCGATGAGTCCGATCATGAGAGGCAAAATGGCTCTCAGCATGCGTAACTGCAGATGGTAAGTTTCTTCACTGGGTCCGTGGCCACGTAGGAAGATGGATTCCAGATTGGCAAAAACCCATTCGGAACTATGCCCGATAGCCGCGTAGAAACAGAAGACAGCAAATGTTGGCAGAAGACCTGCAGCTGCAAATAATACGGATTTTTGAAGCGTTTTCGACAAGGATCGGCATTTTAGCCAACTCCAGACAACGCTATAGAGCCCAACGAAAATACCTTCAAAGACCACAGTATATTTCAACTGCATGGCGAGGCCGAACAGAAGCATTCCGAGAAGGGGGTGTCTGTCCGGGTTTTTTCTATCTGGCTGTGTAATACCACGCAGAACGAGCGCGACTGCTGCAGTTACAAGAAGGTTATAAAAAACGGGCGTCTGACCGCCTTCGCCCTGTGAAAGATTGAGGAGCGCGACATACAGAAGTGCTGAAACGAATGCTCCTGTCGCAGGAGCGATAGTTTTCCCCATACGGAACAGAAGCCATGCGGTTCCCCATACCGCTGCCATAGCGCCTGCCTGATAAGCGAGAACCCTGTAAGATCCGAAAAGGTGGAAGACGGCATAAAGCAGGAAGATCCCGAACGGCTTTCTGTCCCAGACCTGAAGATAGGGCAGATCTCCGTGTAAGAGGCGTCCACCGCCAAAAAGATAAAATTCTTCATCAACATGGAGTAGGGGATTGCCGAATGTCTGAAGCCTGCTGACGAAAATAAACCCGACCAAAATAAAATTCAGTATAAGTGTCTTGTGGCGTTCAAACATAAATCAAAATGGCCAATATGATGTCTGCATACAATTTTATCAGCGATATCATTTCCTTGTATATTTGTTTGTAACTATCTGGAAAACGCGTTTCTTGAATGTAAAAAATAATTCAATAAGACAATTTTATAAAATTGTGCTTACGAGCGTTCGTTTGGATTTTTTTCATCAGGGCACAAACAGCTTATAAAAAAGGCTGCCATGCGTAATGCTGGCAGCCTTTTTTACCGAGAAAAGGAAATGGTCAGTTAGTTCTGAAGGCCGTTCTCGCGACGGCGATGTTCCACTTCGGAAGCCATGGCTTTCTGGAGCTTTTCCATCGCACGGGCCTCGATCTGCCGGATCCGCTCACGGGAAACATTGTAATGGTGAGACAGATCTTCGAGCGTTGATGGCTCTTCCTTCAAACGACGTTCTGCCAGAATGTGACGTTCACGCTCGTTCAGGGTCATCATCGCTTGGTCCAGAAGAGCCTTCCGCCCACTGAATTCCTCAGAAGCCGCGTAAGTCTGTTCCTGGTTTTCCGTGTCGTCTACCAGCCAGTCCTGCCATTCCCCTTCGCCGTCAATGCGCAAAGGAGCGTTCAGGCTATGGTCCGGTGCGGAGAGGCGCTGATTCATGGACACAACATCCTGCTCAGGCACGCCGAGCGTCGTTGCGATGGAATTGACCTGCTCTGGCTTGAGATCGCCGTCGTCAATTGCCTGCATCTGCCCCTTCAGGCGACGCAGATTGAAGAACAGCTTCTTCTGCGAGGCGGTCGTACCCATTTTTACCAGTGACCAGCTATGCAGGATGTATTCCTGCATAGCGGCACGGATCCACCACATCGCGTAAGTTGCGAGGCGGAAGCCGCGCTCTGGATCGAAGCGACGGACGGCCTGCATCATGCCGATATTGCCTTCGCTGATCAGTTCATTCACCGGTAATCCGTAGCCGCGATAGCCCATGGCGATCTTGGCAACGAGGCGCAGGTGAGATGTGACCAGTCGATGTGCGGCGTTGGTGTCTTCGTTCTTCCGCCAGGCACGGGAGAGATCAAGCTCTTCCTGTGGGGTCAGAAGGGGGAATTTGCGAATCTCCTGAAGATACCGGGTGAGGTTGTTTTCAGGACCTACAGAAATGACAGCTGGAGATGCCATGGTCTTCGACTCCTTTCGCCCGGGGTGTGCCTGGCTCGATGAGGTGATGACTCATACGAACTGGCGGCAGGAAGGTTCCTCACACCCAGGTGACGCATTGGGAAGGACTATCACGTCCCCAGCCGTTTGCCCCCGAATTGGGCGACGTACGGTGGTACGATCCGTTCCGGCGGCGCGTCAACTCGTCGGATAATTCAGTTTATGACAGGTTCAGCCGAAAAGGTCAAGAACTTTTAAAGGTTGAGCCTGTTAGGCGATTTTTCAAGTCCTGAAAATCCTGAGGGGGGGCAGTTTCGAAAGAAAGGGGCTGTTTGGTCCGGGGATGGATAAAGCCGAGTCGAGCTGCGTGGAGGGCCTGCCTTGGAAAATCCAGAGCAGCATCCTTTGCATCCTGTGGCAACCCGCGTGCCGCAGCAGGGATACGACGTAGATAAACCGGATCTCCCAGAAGCGGATGTCCGGCCTGAGACAGATGAACACGAATCTGGTGCGTCCGTCCCGTGGCCAGCTTACATTCGATGAGCGATACGCTCGTATGAATGGGTTCCAGAAGCTTGAAGCGGGTCAGTGCAGGTTTTCCGCCTGACTGTACGACAGCCATGCGCTTGCGGTCTTTTTTGTCTCGTCCGATGGCGCCGTCGAACTCGCCAGACGCGGGTAGGAGGCCCCAGGCCAGAGCCATATAGGCGCGGTCTATATCTCTGGCTGCGAAGGCTTCAGACAAAGCATTATGCGCCATGGCGTTCTTTGCGACGACCATCAGTCCAGACGTATCTTTATCCAGACGATGTACGATTCCCGGTCGTTTTTCGCCCCCAATGCCTTCGAAACCTTCGCCGCAATGGCCCAGGAGGGCATTGACCAGAGTACCGGTTTCATTGCCCGGAGCCGGATGCGTGACGAGGCCGGCCTGTTTGTCCAGAACGATCAGATCCCGATCTTCATAAAGAATCGTGAGCGGCAGATCCTCGGCCATCGGGCGGGCGGGGAGCGGGGTGGGGAAGGAAAGGATCAGATCCATTCCTTCCCGCAGTATATCGGAAGGTTCGCGAACGATCTGTCCGTTGCGGGCCAGATGTCCCTCTTCGATAAGGGTCTTGACCCGGGAGCGGGAAATCGTGCCGATGGCGTCAGCAAGGGCGCGATCTACGCGCTGGCCTGCCACACTGGCATCAACAACAAGGCGGAACGGGGTTTCAGGATCTGACATGAATCAGGGTTTAGCCGAGGATCGGGCGGGCAGCGAGTCAGGGGCTTCAAAAGCGTTGTTTGCGGCCGTCATCATTATGGGTGTCATGATTGTCGTGGGGGTTGCCGTCATGATTGGCGTGATTGGCTACCGTGCCATGCATCCGCACCATGGCCCGGCTCTTGAAACGCAGGCCCCAAAGGGGCCGGCTCGTTTGACTTTGCCGCTGGGGGAGGGGGAGCATATTCTCAGCGTGACGGCGCGCGGGGATGGCATGATGGCTGTGACCCTTGGCAGGCCTGGAGCTGAGCGCGTTCTGCTGTGGAATCCGGAAGCTGGGAATGTGGCGGCGGAGCTTGATTTCGGGGCTGTGGCAGGAGTTCCCTGAACATTCCAGGCGCTGATGCGTTTCCCATGTTCGAGATTATATCGGGACAGAGATTATGGGACGCATCCTTGACGCCGCTTTGGCAACAGCAACTGTTTTCGGCGCGCAGTATTTCGGACGGGAAATCAGCCCTGTCGAAGACGGCTCAACACGACGCTGGTATCATCATCTGAACAAGCCAGCGTTTTCGCCGCCAGCTCCTGTTTACGCTGTCGTCTGGACATTGCTTGACGGTCTTCTGGCGTGGTCGGGTTATCGCTTGCTCAGAGCGGAAACGTCTTGCAAGCGGACGCTGGCTCTATGTCTCTGGGCGATCTGTGTTGCGGGTGTGGCAGGGTTTCCGTTTGCCGTTTTCCGTAAACGTCGGCTTGATGCAGGTCTTGCGATCTGTATTGGTTTGGTTGTGACGTCTGGAGCGTCAATCTGCACTGCCAAAAAGGTGGATCGTTGTGCTGCAAAGCTTCAGATCCCATTCTTTGTCTGGCTGACATTTGCCGTCTTTGTTCAGGAAGAAGTCTGGCGCCGCAACTGAGCTGCTTCGGTGTTCTTCAGAATGGAATCCATGAGGCCCGGGAAGCGGATCTCCAGTTCCTGAAGGCGCAGGGAATTATGGTGCTGCACACCTTCGATCCGGGTGTGCAGAATACCGCTCTCCCTTAGGACCTGAAAATGATGGGACATGCTGGATTTAGGGCGTGATCCGATCAGGGCAGCGCAATTCGCTTCGCCCAGTACGTACAGTCGTTGGACAATGTCCAGGCGCACAGGATCTGCCAGGGCGCGCAGGACCGTTATCAGGTCAAGTTTTTCCAAATCAGGCGAGTCATGGCAGGGCATACGGCGTCTTATCCCTTCCTTGTAGAATTGACGCAACACTTCTATAGTTCGATCGCTATCGAACTATAGAAGTTTCGATCAAGGAGTACCCTTTCATGCCCGATCTTTTTGATCCCATTGAACTTGGTGACTTTTCAGCCAAAAATCGCATTTTCATGTCTCCCCTCACGCGTGCTCGTGCGGGGCGTGATGCTGTGCCAACGCCGATCATGGCAAAGTATTACGAGCAGCGGGCAGGCGCAGGTCTCATCATTTCCGAAGCAACTGGCATTTCCCGGGAAGGACTGGGGTGGCCCTATGCACCGGGAATCTGGTCTGATGAACAGGTTGAGGCCTGGAAGCCGATTACAAAAGCTGTTCATGACAAGGGCGGCCGTATTGTCTGTCAGCTTTGGCATATGGGCCGGATGGTCCATTCGTCAGTGACGGGGTTACAGCCGGTTGCACCTTCTGCCACGACGGCCCCACGCTATGCCCATACATATGATGGAAAGATGCCATACGAGACAGCCAGAGCTCTGCAACTGGAGGACATTTCGCGGATAGTGTCGGATTATGAAACGGCAGCGCGGAATGCAATCAGGGCGGGCTTTGACGGTATTCAGCTTCATGCGGCCAATGGCTATTTGATTGATGAATTTCTGAGGGATGGGACGAACCATCGCACTGACGAGTATGGCGGCTCGCCCGAAAACCGTATTCGTTTTTTGTCGCAGGTTGTGAGTCGTATTATCGCGACGATTGGTGCGGAAAAAACCGGTGTTCGCCTTTCTCCCAATGGAGACACGCAGGGATGTCTGGACTCAGCGCCTGAAACTGTTTTCGTCCCGGCTGCTGCAGAGCTTGAGCGTTTAGGGGTGGCGTGGCTTGAGCTGCGTGAAGTTGGTCCGGAAGGAACCTTCGGAAGTACGGACCAGCCCAAATTGTCCCCGGAAATCCGGAAGGCGTTTCGCCGACCGCTGGTTCTGAATCAGGATTATACTTTCGAAGCCGCACAAGAGGAGGTTCAGCAGGGTCGTGCTGATGCAATCGCCTTCGGTCGCAAATTTATTTCGAATCCTGATCTTCCGATCCGCTTCGCCAAGGGATTACCCTTGCAGCCGGATGATATGACAACCTGGTACAGCCGTGGAGAGCATGGTTATACCGATTATCCTTTTGCGGATTGACTAAAAAAATGCCGGGGGAAAGAGGCCCCCGGCATTATCGTCTGGGACTATCAGGCTGACAGAGTTACCAGATCAGCTTCCTGTTTGCTGTCTGCCAGATACGGGCCTCCAGCGACCACCTCAATGGCCAGCATGCCCAAGCTGTTCGGCTGTCTGTTGTTGAGAACGAGCAGAGCGTTTCCGTTCGTCCACCGGCGACCGCCCGCTTCACGTCCGTACCAGCCATTCTGTGCATGCTCGTCGTTCAGGGCCGTCAAGCAGATCGAACGCCCGGAGTCATAGAACGTGATGTCTCCGACGCAGATGCCGAGTTTGCGACGGTCGTCCATGAAGGGACCGATCGTCTCATGTGGTGAACTTGCTCTGGAAACCAGATGAACAGATTTGACCGAGGCTGGGATCATGAACATGATTCGGCCGCCAACTTCACGTGTCTTATGTATGACCACGCCCGTATTGGTCACGAGATGGAAGTCAGGATCCTGAACGAGGTTCTGTTGGTGTGCACTCTTGGAAACACCAAGAAGCGGCAGGCGATCGGAGATTTGACGAAAAAGAGGCTGCACGCTGTCTTGTGAGACGGAAAGCGGTGCTGCTGCATCTGTGTCCCAGCTCAGAGGCTTGCTACCAAGATGGATCACTGTTCCGCCTTGACGGAAGCTGTATCGATTTCCTGTATCGAGATACGTCTCCGTTAACATGCCGTTTGCCTTGATAATGGCGTGTGCTTCGGTCTCGATGTGGAAATAATCGTAGCTGGTGATGCTGCGATCGTAAAAAATAGACTTTCTATTGACCAGCATCCGCACGGGTGTGAAGGCGCCATTCAGGAAAAGGCAATGCTCGGCGGTTACGAGCAGGTCACGTGAAGGAACGCCATCTGCAAGTGCGTCTTTGATGATCCGGACTGGGTAGCCTGCGGTATCATCAGGCAGGTTTGCATCGACTGTAACGCGGGCTTTGCCCGTCCATACGAGGGGAGCCACAGTTTCCTGGCCATCCCGGTATGTTGTGACAAGGTCACCCGACTGAAGGGTTTCAACGGCTTTTTCGCCATCGGGGGTCTGGATCATGCTGCCTGCGAGATAGCAGGTAATGACACCGCCGCTGCCGTCTGACTGGGTGAAAGATTTGCTATAATATGTTGTGAAAGGAAAATGGCTTCCTGTTGCCTTTAGATCAAATGGGTCCCCTGAAAGGGTTATAGTACGGCCAGCCCCCACAATACCAAGTAAACTAATTCCATCGCCAATTGTTGTTGTGTTTGTCAGAGAATTATAGGTGGCTGGTATTGACGAAGAACTTGGAAAATCCATCACAAAATTCTTTGGGATGGTGGTGGTAGTATTGCCGTTGGCATCAACGAATGTGACGGGAAGATTAAGAACGCCTACGCTAAGGCCGGTCGGTTCAATTTTAATCTCCCCTCCTGCGGGCCCTACGGTAACACCGTTCAAAGCTTTGACCCCAATCACGCTGCCCTGAAGGTCAAGAATGCCGCCGTTAACGGTTACGGATGTCCCGACACCAGCATCGAGCAGACCACCACCCACCTTAGCGGTTGCTCCATTCTGGACAGTGACGGATGAAAGGGCGCTTACGCCAGCCAGCCCACTTGTCAGGTCTACGACAACATTGTCTCCCGCCGGAGTATTGCTGTTCTTTGTGACAACAATAGAGCTGAGTGCAGAAACGCCAGCTAAAGCAGAGAGGTCACCCGAACTGTAGACCGTAGCGACCCCTGCATTCACACTAACCAATGAAGCTGCCATCTTGGTTCTCCGTATATTTTAATTAACGATAAAAATGATTCTTATAACGTTTTTTACCGTTAAGATGTTTTTCACCCTATGTTCTGTCACGATTCGTATGCAAGGAAAAAATTAACAATGATATTAATCAAGAATTAACGATCTTCTTATATTAAGATTTTGAAAAATATGCATATTTTAATGTCAAAAGATTTCTGCAATCTTTTATGATTTATCACGATTGTGTTATGTGAGGGAATTATTCGTTAATTGTTTGGAAAGTGAGAAATTTAATATTATTGAAATATCTTGGAATTACTTTAATTTATTTATGTTGTTTCATTTGAATGAGCGCCAGGATCTGCTTGTGCAAAAGGGTATGATACCGCTCATTGGAGGCGGTTCAGGCCACTGCGTGTGGTAGTGCGTAACGATATGAGGTTTGCCGCAACGCGGCTTCAGTGTGTGGCATCATCCAGAGGGATGATGCCGTAAAACTGTTCGTTTTGTACGAAGGGTAAAGGACTGCTTGCTATCTGGCTCGCTAGTGACGGCGTCTGGAAGGCGATCAGACTGTGCCAGTAAAGCTGAAATCACGTCTTATGCTGTAGGGCGTGCCAGTTCGTATAGGGCAACAGCTGCTGCGTTGGAGACATTGAGGCTTTCCATGTTTCCCGGCATGTAAACACTCGAAATCTCATCGCATGTTTCTCGTGTCAGCCTACGCAGTCCTGCTCCTTCAGCGCCGAGTACCAAGGCCACGCGACGTTTTCCGAAACTTGCACCATCGAGGCGTGTACCGCCGGCATCAAGGCCAACGACCCACACGTCCTGAGACTGAAGTGTGGCCAATGCGCGTGACAGATTGACTTCGCGAATGATCGGAACGAGATCCAGTGCGCCTGACGCGGCTTTCGCCATAGCGCCACTCTCCTGCGGCGTGTTGCGGTCCTGAACCAGAAGGGCGCAGGCACCGAATGCAGCAGCGGAGCGCAGGATCGCACCAATATTGCGGGGATCTGTAACCTGATCCAGCACAAGGATCGGACCTGGTCGCTCAAGGGCATCATGGATGGTTGGGGGATCGAGGGGCTCTACGCGCAGGCAGACGCCCTGATGAACCGCATCCCGTTCGCAGAGCCGATCCAGTCGTTCACGTTCCACGGTCTGTGGTTGTGCGCGGGAAGACTGGCTGAATGCGGCGGCGGCTTCGCGTGTGGCAAGAAACTCAAGAATAACGCGGTCCGGATTGTTTAAAGCGGCTTCGACGGCATGGTGACCGTAAATCCAGTAGCCTGAAGCAGGCTTTCCTGAGCGTGAGGCACGTTCGGCATTACCGGAACGCTGTGGGCCTTTGTCCGCATGGCGGGACGGGGCGGCGGAGCGGGGGGAGGGTCGTCTGGACATGAAAAAATCATATAATCGACGATAGGCGATTGACATAGCCGTCTATCCGCCATATTCCAACCGCCGACCCGGAGAGGTGCCCGAGTGGCTAAAGGGGGCGGACTGTAAATCCGCTGGCGTACGCCTACGTTGGTTCGAATCCAACTCTCTCCACCAGGTCCCCTTTTTCCTAAGAAAAACAAGCACTTAGCCAAAGCCAGCGTCACTTCAGGTTAACGCTGCGTCACTGGTCTAGCGTCACCTTGATGCTATGGCTCGGTCCTGCCTTCGTTGATAGAAGGCGGCATGGATATGGCTAATCTGACTAACCGGGACGGACTCTATTATGTCCGCTTCATCATCCCGAAAGACCGCTGGCAGGATGCTGGTAAGGTGCTTGGGTCACGGACGGGAATCCGGAAAGACATCCTCAAATCGCTCCAGACACGCACGCATAAAGATGCCCTGAGGCTTCGTGATGCCGCTCTTGAGGCAATCAGAAAGCAACTAAACAGGAAGCTGATGGATGCAGGACTGGCACCTCTTCATGGGGTTGATGTGCCTGATTGGCTGGACGAAGAACTGATGCTGACTGAGGCATTGGAGGCCCGGCGAAGGATCGCGTCTGCTTCTGATACTGATGACGTCTATGACGAGCATACCGGCATCTCAGAAAGCCCAAGAGATCGCGTTGTGGAAGGCATGGACTGCTTTCTGGAAGGCAGGGCGCATAAGCTCGACCATGCGGGGAAGGATGGGGCAAGGTATCAGACCCGCTTCCGGGAGATAGCAACGGGTGTCCGTACACCGTTCGCTCTGGTGATGGACCGTTGGATGAAGGATCGGGAGAGCGATGTGGGTCATTCCGCCATATCGTTGGATCAGGCCGCGTTTAATCTCTTCTCTCGCTATCTGGCTCATTCTCAGGACCGTGAGGAACCTGAAAACCTCATGAACTTCCTTCGCGCTCAGATTGTCGAGGATGTGCCTGAGGTGGTCTTGGGGGGCTTTTCTGAGTGGCTCCTGAACGAACGCGGATTGAGTGCAAAGACAGTCAGTTGCCGCATATCATCGCTTAAAGGTTTGTGGACGTTTGCTATCCAGAAGCACATTCTGAAAGGCCCAAACCCATGGCAGGGTGCGACCGCTGGCCTCAAGCGAAAAGCTGGCAAGAAGAAGTCTGAGGTCAGGCCCTTCAACGAAGATGAACTGGTCCTTCTCCTGCGAGCGGACCCTGATGAGAAACGCAGATGGGCGTGGGGCCCGGCTATCCGTGACCTGATGCGTCTCGCTTTGCTGACTGGTGCAAGGCAGAATGAGCTTGCTTCGCTAACCGTTGGCCGAGTTCTCAACCGGGACGAGGCTGACGGAGAACTTTGGGGTATCCAAGTGACCGATGAGGAAGCCAAGACTGCTAACTCTGTCAGACGCATACCGCTCCATCCTCTTGTACAGCCAATCATTGCCAGACGCCTCAAGGAAGCCGGGGAGGGGAATGTTGACGCTCCACTATTCCCTGAGTGCAAACCGGGAGGAACAGGAATGAAGCGCAGTCATTTCTTTTCCCAGCGCTTCACGGATTTCCGGAGAGACGTTCTTGGGAGAGAGACGGATGGTGAGGTGAACTTCCATAGCTTCAGGAGATGCTTCGCCACCTTCATGGCAACGGCATTGGCTAATGGGGTGTCCGAGTGCTCTGAACTGGTGCGAGATCATTTGATCGGACATAAGCCCATGGCGCTGGGCTCGAACACTTATGCGGCTAAGGACCTTGGATGGGACCTGTACAGCCGAGCTGTGCTTGGCATGGTGGAGAAGGGTATCCCTGACATGGTTAGAACAAATATTTACTACAGTTTATTATAGTACGACTTGTTGGGTCAGAAACGGTGTGGGAAGGTAAATTTTTTGGACTCTGAGGGCAGAGTGGGAAATGTATTATTACGTAATAGTTGAAGCTAGAAGGACATCTTCTGAAGTAGGAAGAAATCCGGTCAAAAGATACATTCTTTGGGACAGAACAAATCTTGATGAAATAGAAAGGCAGATAATTGTTCCCTTCTTCCGTAAGGAAAGGTTTCATATTGATGGAAAATTTATTGACCCGAGTACAGTTGAGAGAATGTCAATAAAGAGGTCTGAAAATTCTGCTAAAGAGCTGGTAGGTTTTCGTCGAGAGGTCGCAAAAAGCCGTGGGATCAATGTTCTTATAACTGACGAATCAGTCGTATTGAGTCGAGACGATATGGAGGACATATCTGCGGAAGTTCTAGGGAGAATCGAAAAAAGTATTTCTCAAGGAATAAATCCTAGTGATGTTGTTTCTCATAAGGATAACAAAAGTGTTTTCATCGTGCATGGACGAGACGGTGAGGCGCGAGAGTCAATGGCTCGATTTATTTCAAAATTGGGACTTGTACCTGTCATACTACATGAGCAGGAGAATCTGGGGAAAACTATAATTGAAAAATTTGAGGAACATTCGGCCTGTGGCTTTGCAATTGTTCTGTATACCGCCTGTGACAGGGGAGGATTGATTGAAAGTGAAATCTTAAAGCATAGAGCGCGACAAAATGTAGTATTCGAGCATGGGTATCTTACTGCAAAGCTTGGCAGAGGAAGAGTTTGCGCAGTTGTGAAGGGTGATATTGAAATTCCTAATGATATAAGTGGCTTGGTTTATATTGGCATGAACGACGGCGAAGGCTGGAAGTTAGGTGTTGCAAGAGAATTAAAATCGGCTGGATACTCAATTGATATGAATAAAATATTCATCTAATTTTTATTCCGATCTTTTTGTGAAGGCGTTTTTTGTAGGCACTTTGGATTATTTTTCCGGCAATTTCCATTAGTGAGCGCGGCACGATGAGGCTGTCATGTACGGGCAGGACAATGCCGCCTGTTTCCATGATGGAACTCATAGCCTCCCGCATGATGCCCGCTTCCACGCCTGTCAGATATTGCCCGACCGCCCAGCTTCTCATGGGTTTCTCGACGCTCTTTAGCAGGGCTTCCGGAACGATGGATTTGATGTCCTTCAGGGCCGGATAGCGCTCGAACGCCGGGCCTGTAATGTCCGTGGGCGGGATGCTGTCACGGATGGCCTGAGGTGTCTTGTCGGACCATTTGTTGGGCGCTTTTCCAGTCTGCCAGAAAACGACAAACCACTGTTTGATGGCAGCGCGGTGCGCCTCGTCCAGCCCAGGAAGCGCATAAGGATCGCCCTCAGGAGCAGGTTGGTTCAGAAGAGCCAAAGCGATGGACAGGAACGATGCGGACAGGTCCAGTTCTGCTACGGGCTCTCCGTTGATGGTAATGTGCTGGCGTTCGTCTTTGCTGATGCCGTTCTGATAGTTGTCCGGGCCTTGGGCATAGATGCGACCACCAAACTCTCTCGCTCCACTGAAGCGGGCCTGAAAGACAGGTTCCGCACATCCTGTGAACACGACAGTAGCCAAGGAACTTGTCAGAGCCTTCATGAACGCCAGAAGGTCTTCACAGCCAGCCGGGATGTCCATTTTGCTTCTGCTGGCAGGGTCTATCCGCCCGTTTCTTTTGCGTGGAATAGTTGTGAAGGACAGCAGTTCATGAGTTGCCATGCGTTCGACAGGGGCAGGGTTTATCAACTTCCAATCCTGTGCAGCGGTTTGTGAAAGGCATCCGTACTGCTCCGCGAGTTCAAGTAGTTTCTTGGACGGACGCAGACGGGCAGCATGGCCCTGATAGTCCCCAAAGGCACCTTTGAAGCTCTTGCCGGGAACATGGTCTAGCAAGCCCAGCGTTTGCATTGCATCGACCTTGCTCTTAAAGGCTGTGTGCTTCACGGGCAGCTTACGGGATGCCTTCCAGAACCATGTGCTTGGGCTTTCATTGACAGCGGACCAGTGGCCTTTCAGACCTCTTCTGAGAAGCCCGGCGAGGATAATCCCTGTCTCACGGACACGCCTTTCCTTGCCCTTGTCACGGTTTCCTAGAGCGGCTTTGGTGCGGCTGCCGAGGTGGGGACGAATGTCTTCCGCAATGCGGGCCACGAGCGCATGGGCAGCTTCAGTGTCCGGGACACGACCTAGCGAGAGCCAGTGTGCGGCTTCCAGATCGGCAGGGTCATGCTGGTGGGATGGAGGAGAGAACGGGCGCTGTTCTCTTGCGTGTGTATTTGTCAGGCCATCGCCCAATGTCCGAAACCTTTCACCTTATACCCTATAGGGATTCCATGTAGAGGTCCTGTTCGTTGATGGCAAGCCAGTCTTCTTTAATAGGGCATCATGAATATGAGATGGTGTTAATGATGATGATGAAGGTAGAGAGGAGATGGCAGTCATAGAATACAGTACCACCTCCATCATTAGAAGAGACCAGACATCAGGACATAGAGAACGGTATTATCCCAGAAGGGAACTATGAGACGTCCTGTTTATGAAGAAGGCGTTTCTTTCTTCTTTTTGGATGGCTTCTTATTGATTGCTCTGGGCACATCTCGCACATTTGGAATAATCTCGCAGGCTATCCATTCTAAAGGATTATCATAGACACGACGCGAGTAAGAAGGCTTGGCATCCGTGTCCTTCTCCTTATTAGGCGGCTTCGTCAATTGCTGCCTCCTCTGCTTGCAGTTGCGCCAAAACGTCTGCCCATATTTCAGGTGAGACAGATGAAATGGTGGGGTCTTCTGGGTCTGGGTCGGTGGGGTTTTGCCAACCGTCCTGCACACACAAACCTCTGGATTCAAGAATGGCTCGAACATCCGGCGGCTCGGGTCGTGTGTTGATGTCCAGATCGCCGAACAACTCCCAAGCTGGCAGCCAGCGCTTTTTGCGTGCAATTCTGTTGACCATCTGGGGCGTGATTCCAAGCTCTTCAGCCAATTGCTGTGTCGGAATCTGAAACGCTTTGTCCTGTGCAGCATTGCGGCGAATGGACCACAGGGCTACCGCAGTCCAGAACGGGCCGCGTCGCACAATATCTGTAATGGCTTTGTCAGCCTGATTCTCCTGGGGAGTTCCTATCTCAAGATGGGCTGGGTTGCAGCACATCGGCTGATGGATGCACAGGTGTCGAATTACCATACCACTAGGAATAGCGCCCTTTGCCAACATGTAGGCAAGCCTATGGGCTTTCACATCCCGTCCGTTGGTTTTGAAGCTGCCATAAAATGCATTCCCGTCATTGTCGGTTTTTGTAACGGTGCCGGTCCACGGCCAGCAGGCGTTTGGACCTCCGCTGGTATCCACTTTGGAGTGGAAGCGTTCTGTATCCGCTGGGCTCAGGGTGACTAGGTCGGTCAAATGGCGTGCCTTTCTGTAAAATTGAGTATTCATCTGGAATTACGAATGAAAAACAAGAATACAAGTCGTTACAAATCAATTTTATTATGCTATGCGCGATGAATACCTGGTCCCTCAATTTGAGGGAGCGGCTCTATTACATGGTTCTTAATCGAAAGATGTTGGCTTTAGAGCCTCAAAATGTCCACGCCGCTCGTCTGGATCGAACAACAAAACAACACAGGGTTTAGGCCCTGAATTGGAACCGGCTTGAGAATGGTGTCATGCCCTCGCGGTGGCCCGTTTGGAGTCCCGCGTCCTACCAAAGCTAGAGGTGTCCTGCCGTCTGCCTCATTTGTGCAGGGGAAAATCAGGTGTGTGGGTCTTGGTCGAAGCCATGCGTTTTAGGAATCGTCGGGATTCCGAAACTGCAAGAGTCATGCCTTCGCTGGGCCTGTATCACTAATGTCAACGAGGGTTCACATTCAGCGAACACAGGACGACATGACTACCACGGCCCCACTCTTCATCAGCTACTTTCGCGTTTCCACAGCTCGCCAAGGCGCTTCAGGGCTTGGTATCGAGGCCCAGCAGAGAGCCGTTGCTATCCATGTGGCCCAAACAGGCGGACGTGAGCTTGCATCTTTCACTGAGATTGAGAGCGGCAAGAACAACGAACGCCCCCAGCTTGTCGAGGCCATGACGCGTTGCCGTCTCACGGGGGCTGTCCTGCTGATTGCGAAGCTCGACCGTCTTAGTCGTGATGCCCATTTCCTCCTCGGACTGGAGAAGGCGGGGATAGACTTCATTGCAGCCGACATGCCCAACGCTAATCGCCTGACAGTCGGGATTATGGCTCTCGTCGCCCAACAGGAGCGAGAAGCTATCTCTGCACGGACCAAGGCCGCTCTCGCTGAAGCGAAGGCTCGGGGCCAGAAGTTGGGTGGTTATCGGCCCGGCGCTGGTAAGGTGGATTATCGGCTGTCCATAGAAGCGCGTCAGAAAGCGGCTGAAGCGTTCCGTGCAAGCATTGGTCCAATGGTCGCCGGGCTACGGGAGGAGGGCATGAGCCTTCGCCAGATTGCAGAGCGCATGACAGAGCAGGGCATTAAGACTTCCAAAGGCGGGACGTGGACCGCTGCTACTGTATCTCGAATTTTGGATGGTAGTATCTATTCAAGAATCTAGTGTGCAATCTGAGTCAATAAATCTTTTCGATAAATGTCGTATTGAAATTTACTCTGTTCCTGCAAATATCCTTCAGTGGAAGGAGAATTGAATTGTCAAAGTCAGTTTATGTAGAAGCTCGTCCTAAGGGGCGAGACGGTGACCCGATTACGCATTGGGTTGTTGAGGATCAGGCGGACAGTGTTCTGCACAAAACTCATACTCAGAAAGAGGGAATTGATTGGGCAAAAAGGCAAGGTTACGTGCCTCATGTAGCGCGTTCTCGTCACTTGGATGATAAGCGTCGGCCAGATTATTGGAGGGCAGTGTAATTTTTCCATGGTGAGCCGATTTTAAGGTTTGCATTATCAGTGCTGGCTGCTTGGCGCGTTCCTTATTCATTATGATACTCGCTAAGCAGCTTTATTCGATAGAAGTGTAAACGAAGACCGAAGATGGAAAGCGCGGTCTAGAACTGGGCGCTGGCGTTATCGATCCCAGTGGGTGCCTGAGAGGCTAACAAAAATTACAGGCAGTTCATGTTTGACTTATTTGTCAGTGGGAGCATGAGCGTCACTAAAGAAAATCGGGCCTCATAAGGATTTCCTTGAGGAAACTCTAAGGCTCCGTTATGTCCTGACCAAAGCAGGATCGAACGTCAGTGACGTTGAGTTAACTTGCGAGCGTCACTGGTTTTTTGGCAGTTTTCTGCGAAAAATGTCCGATTTGTGGAAAGTCCAACTCTCTCCACCAGGTCTCCTTTTTCTTAAGAAAATAAACACTTTAGCCAAAGCCAGTGTCGCCATAGATGCTATGGCTCGGTCCTGCCTTCGTTGAGAGAAGGTGGCATATCGCTCATTTGATGAAATAAGATGGACGTTTATTGTCTACTTGTACCCGAAGCATGGTTTAGTGGGTCGTCATGAGCATAGATCAGCGTCACGTATTCTGATTGACCTTCGGTATTTTGAGTTGTCTTTCGATTTCGATGAGCCGCTGTTTTCGCCAGAGGCCTCCTCCATATCCTGTTAGGGAACCATTCGCGCCGATGACGCGATGGCAGGGAATCATCAGTGCAATCTGATTAGCGCCATTAGCGCGTGCAACCGCCCTTACGGCAGAAGGGTGGCCGATTTGCCGTGCAATATCTGAGTAACTGCGTGTTTCTCCTGCAGGAATAGTCTGGAGGGCATTCCAGACTAGGCGCGTAAAAGGAGTGGCGTTCAAAGCAAGAGGAGTCTGGAAGCTGTCGGACCGGGCCGAAAAATATCCTTCCAGCTCACTTTTTGCCTGCTCCGAGGGCGGGAGGCGCCCGATTCCTATTTCTCCGTTTGACGTTGTATGAAGTCGCTTGAGTTCAGCTGGAAGAGCTTTCCGATCCAGAAACTCCAGAAGATGCAGGTGACTTCGGCTGCTTACGGCAATCATGTCACCCAGAGGCGTTGGTATCCAGGTTGCCTGAAGAAGCTTGTTAGGACGTAGTTCGGAAGGCAAGCAGCCGAGCAGTCTGGCGAAAGCGGTACGAAACGCGCTTGCAGAGTCGAAGCTGGCCTCGTGTTGCGCTGTAATGACCTTGCCTCCACCTGCTAGTGTCTCAAATCCTTCGCGAATACGTCGTTGCCGGGCCATTTCCAGAAAGGTCGTTCCAAACTGTCGTTTGAAGCTGCGTCGTATTGTCGAAGGATCGTAGCCCATTTTGACAATGTGTCCCTCTGACCAGCGTCTATCCGGGTGCGCTTCAAGACTGTGTAGGAGCACAGAAATTGAAGGGTCGGCAAGTGCTGAGGCCTGTACGGGGTGGCAGCGTTTGCAGGGCCGGAAACCTGCATTGAGACATTCGCCGATAGTCTGGAAAAATGTGCAGTGTTCTCGTTTGGGCTTTCGTGCCGGACAGGTCAGGCGGCAGAAGATGCCTGTTGAAGAGACGCATACAAAGGCTTGTCCATCGAACGTCTCGTTACGGGACAAGAGTGCTGCATAAAGGGTTTCAGGGTCTGGAAGATCGAAGAGCATTTTGAAATTCTAGAACTGCACAACGGTGGATGTCGCTGGTTTTCGGGCGTGGATTTTTTTTGGACTGGCCCTTTGAGAAAAGAGAATGTCGCAAGAGCGTATAAATTGAACGTTTGGTCAGAAAATTCTTGCAATCAACAGTTCTGAAATCATACCGTTCTGATTACGAACCAATCAGGGGCATGAGATGGGTACGCGATTCGATATTGCCTGCGGACGGTTGCCAGAGACCGTTCTGGATCTCAATTTTGCTGATGCTCATCCGGGCCTAAGCCATGAGCAGGCTGCGCTGGAAGCAGATCGTTGCTTCTATTGTTATGATGCGCCCTGCGTTGAAGCTTGTCCGACGGGAATTGATATTCCGCGTTTTATCAAAGCAATTGCGTCAGACAATCTGGCAGGTGCCTCGCGGACTATTCTTCAGTCGAACATTCTTGGCGGGTCGTGCGCACGGGTTTGTCCGACGGAAATCCTGTGTGAGCAGAAATGTGTCCACACTGCGATTGAAGCCAATCACGCTGTTCGGATCGGTGCTTTGCAGCGGTTTGCTACAGACTGGCAGATGAACCAGAGTGCGCATCCGTTTCAACGCGAGGAGAGTACGGGTCGTCGTGTCGCCGTCGTGGGCGCTGGGCCGGCAGGTTTGGCATGTGCTCATCGGCTGGCTATGCGTGGCCATGATGTGACGATTTTTGATCGGCATGAGGCTCCGGGCGGTCTCAACCAATATGGCGTGGCGGCCTACAAACTGGCTGATAATTTTGCTCAGAAAGAAATTGATTTTCTCATGTCGATCGGGGGAATCCGCTTTCAGGGAGGCGCTGTGCTGGGCCAAACCCTGACGCTGGCTGGTTTGCGCGAGAGCTATCATGCAGTTTTTCTTGGGATCGGCCTGTCAGGTGTACGGGCGTTAGGGTTTGAAAATGAGGGCGTTGAAGGGGTTCTGGATGCGGTAGCATTTATCGAAACGCTCAGATCCAGCACCCTGTCAGACGTTCCTGTTGGCCGACGTGTCGTTGTGATCGGAGGTGGAAATACGGCTGTTGATGCAGCCGTGCAGGCCAAGTGTCTGGGAGCTGAAGAGGTCACGCTGGTTTATCGTCGGGGTGCAGAACACATGTCCGCCACGCCTGTTGAGCGGGAATGGGCGCAGACCAATGGCGTTACGCTCCGCTTCTGGGCTTCTCCCCACCACCTTCTGACTGATCAGGGAGTTGTGCAGGGTATTTGTTTCGCGCGTGGAGCTTCTGGAAAAGGCTACGACCCTCAGGACAGTTTTACGCTTGAAGCTGACATGGTGCTGAAAGCGATTGGGCAGGTTTTCGTGTCTGATCCGATCCAGAATGATCAGATCCTGGTGGAAAATGGTCGCATTGTTGTGGATGGGAATGGGCGGACATCAATGCCAGGAGTGTATGCCGGGGGAGATTGTACGGCTGGTGAAGATCTGACGGTAGCGGCTGTGCGAGATGGTCGGGACGCTGCCGAAGCCATCCATGCTGAACTCATGGTCTCCAGTGCTGAAAAGGACGCGGTTAATGGCTGATTTACGCACTGTTTTTGCCGGTATCAAATCTCCCAATCCGTTCTGGCTGGCTTCTGCCCCTCCGACGGATAAGGAATATAACGTCCGCCGTGCTTTTCAGGCTGGCTGGGGCGGTGTTGTCTGGAAAACGCTTGGTGAAGATCCGCCAGTCGTCAATCTGAGTTCCCGCTATGGGGCCTTGGGATTTGAAGGGCGCAGGCTGATCGGTCTCAACAATATCGAGCTGATTTCGGATCGTCCTCTTGCGACCAATATTGCGGAAATCAAGCGCGTGAAACGGGAGTTTCCAGACCGCGCTGTGATTGTGAGCCTTATGGTTCCTTGTGAGGAAGACAAATGGAAAGCCATTCTTCCCATCGTGGAGGAAACGGGTGCTGATGGGATCGAACTGAATTTTGGGTGCCCGCATGGCATGTCCGAGCGCAATATGGGCGCGGCGGTCGGACAGGTTCCGGAATACGTGGAAATGGTGACGCGGTGGTGCAAGCAGAACACCCGCATGCCAGTGATTGTTAAGCTGACACCGAACGTGACCAACATTCTGATGCCGGCAAGGGCTGCACGCGCCGGTGGCGCTGATGCCGTGTCGCTGATCAACACGATCCAGTCTGTCATCGGGGTTGATCTGGACGCCATGGCGCCGATGCCTGTGGTGGGCGGCAAAGGGACGCATGGGGGGTATTGTGGCCCTGCCGTCAAGCCGATTGCTTTGCGCATGATTGGAGAGATCGCCCGCGACCCGACCATGGCCGGTATTCCGATTTCCGGGATTGGTGGTATCAGCAACTGGCGGGATTCTGCAGAATTTTTAGCTATGGGTGCGGGATCTCTTCAGGTCTGTACGGCTGCCATGCATTATGGCTTCCGCATCGTTGAAGACATGATTGACGGTCTGTCCAACTGGATGGACGGGAAGGGTTATGAGCGGCTGGAGGATGTGACAGGGCGGGCGGTTTCGCAGTTTGTCCCCTGGAACCAGCTCAATATGAAATTCCGGACCATCGCCGATATTGATCAGGAGGCCTGTGTCGGGTGTGGGCTCTGTCACATCGCTTGTGAAGATACGTCCCATCAGGCCATTTCAAAACGCAATGGGCCGGATCGTCGTCATTATGAAGTGATTGAGGAGGAGTGCGTCGGGTGCAATCTCTGCGCTCATGTCTGTCCGGTGGATGACTGCATCACAATGGTTCCGCAGCCTTTTGATGGGGAACTGACATGGCCTGAGCATCCCTCAAACCCGCACCGGATTACAGCCTGAAAAGCAGAGCCCCGCCAGAATGGGTTTGTTGTCAAAGACCGATAGAGGATGATCAGCATGATTCACAGCAATATCCGCGTTGATGGAGATGCTCTTTGGGCAGATCTGATGGAGACTGCCCGTTTTGGTGGAACGCCCAAAGGTGGCATTCGTCGTCTGACATTGACGCAGGAAGACAGACAGGTTCGGGAATGGTTTGCTGCGACCTGTGAAAAGCTGGGCTGCGTTATCACCGTCGATACCATGGGCAACATGTTTGCACGACGTCCGGGACAGGATGCCAGCCTCCCGCCCATCACTATGGGAAGCCATCTGGATACTCAGCCGACGGGTGGAAAATTTGACGGTATTCTGGGTGTTCTCGGTGGTCTTGCAGTGTTGCGAGCGCTGCATGAAGCAGGACATGGGACGCGGCATCCAATCGAGCTGATTAACTGGACGAATGAAGAAGGCTCCCGTTTCACCCCGCCCATGATGTGTTCTGGCGTTTTTGCAGGTGTTTTTACCGAGCAGGAGGTGCTGGATAAGCGGGATCGTGCTGGCGCCCGGTTTGGGGACGAACTGGTGGCAATTGGCTATCGGGGAGAAGAGCCGTGCGGGGATCATCCAATAGCGGCTTATTTTGAACTTCATATTGAGCAGGGCCCCATTCTCGAAGTGGAGAACCGGGTTATTGGCGCTGTTTCGGGTGTTCAGGGTATGCGTTGGTATGAGGTGACGGTCAAAGGCAAGGACGCGCATGCGGGATCGACCCCAATGCCGATGCGTCATGATGCTTTGCTGGCGGCCTCGAAAATGGTCGTTGCTCTTTCGGAAGTGGCCCAGGCGAATGCCCCTGCTGCCGTTGGAACGGTTGGTTTGATTGAGAACAGGCCCAACAGTAATAACGTCGTGCCGGGTGAAACATTCTTTACCGTAGATCTTCGTCATCCCGAGGACGCGGTGGTTGCGGCCATGGAGAAAGACTTCATTGCCCGGTTTAAGCAGATTGCGGAGACAGAGGGCGTAACGTTGGAGATTGTGTCTATCTGGGATGCTCCGGCAGTCCATTTTGATACGCGCTGCGTTGAAATGGTTACAGAGTCCGCACGGCAGATGGGATATGATCCTCTCCCGATTGTCTCAGGACCGGGTCATGATGCCGCCTATATGGCCAGAGTTGCGCCAACAGCCATGATTTTCGTTCCGTGCCGGGATGGTCTGAGCCACAACGAGGAAGAGAGTATTACGGAAAGCGAAGCGGAAGCGGGTGCCAATGTTCTTCTTGGAGCCGTTCTGCGCGCCGATAGCGTTCTTTAGACTTGCTCCAAAAGCAGGGGCTTGTCGCTCGCCCTGAGAGCTGTCAAAAATCTGCTCCCGCAGATCAGGCCGGGAGCAAGACGTGCCAAATGACGATCTGGGAGCCGCTCCGAGCCCCAGAAAAAGAGTAAGAGCTGGCGTCCCACGACGCGCCACTGTTCCGCAGATCCTTAATGCTGCGGAATGGACGTTTGGAACGCGAGGCCTTAAGGGGACGCGGCTAGAAGATATCGCCAAGGTCTGCGACATCCCCAAAGCGAATATCCTCTATTATTTTGGCTCCAAGGAAGATCTCTATAACGCCACGCTGGCCCGGCTTCTGGATGTCTGGCTGACGGATGCGGATACCTGGCTTTCTCCGGACAGGGATCCGATTGAAGGCTTGAAGGGTTATGTTGAAGCCAAAATAGCTTTTTCCCGCACGCGGCCAGAGGGATCCCGACTGTTTGCTCAGGAACTCCTGTCGGGAGGGCTAATGGTCCAGGATTTCCTGAGAGGAGAACTGCGAGCACATGTGGCACGGCATGTGGTAATTTTCCTTGATTGGCAGGCGCGGGGCATCATGGCCCCGATCGACCCCACGCATTTTCTGTTGCTGCTCTGGTCAGGCACACAATCCTATGCGGATATGCAGGTCCAGTATGAAGCCATTCTGGACCGTGCTCCTCTGACGGACGCCGATTATGATACCGGTGTGGCGACGATCATGACGCTTGTTGGCTCGCTTTTCCGCCCACTAACGTCAGGCGTGTCAGGAGAAGATGGAAAGCCAGTCCAGAGAAAAAGCCTGTAAACCAGGCAAAGTTCTGGAATGCTGTCAACGCAGGGATGAAGACATTCGCTAATCCCACAAGAACAGCCAGAATCAGTGCCCAGACTGCCACGGGATTGAGACCTCCTTTATACCAGTATCGGGCTGCAGGATCGGTACTGTAGAGGGCGTCGATGTCCAGCGTCTGGCGTTGAACAAGGTAATAATCTGCGAGCAAAATCCCTGTGACCGGTGCAATAAACAGCCCAAGAACATCAAGAGTGAAATGGATCAGGTCCGGCCGGGCATAAAGATTCCAAGGCGTAAGAATAATCGCCCCTATGGACGCAATGATTCCGCCGCTTCGCCATGAAATTTTAGCAGGCGCGATATTAGAGAAGTCGAAAGCGGCAGAGACGAAATTGGCAGAAATATTGATGCCAATTGTCGCGACCACAAAGGTCAGGATGCCCACCACCATAATGGTTTGACTGTCGAGTCTGGTGACAGTTTCAACCGGATCAATCAGGATTTTTCCAAAGACAGGCTGGGTCAGGGTCACGGTCGTCAGGGCAAGGGCGGAGAACGCCATGAAGTTGATGGGGAGCCCCCAGAAATTTCCGCGCTTCACAGCGTCGATACTGACGCCATATCGAGAAAAATCACCAAAGTTCAGAACGATGGGAGAGAAGAAAGCAATCGTCAGGGAAATGACGTTCAGAAGGCCGGTCAGGTGTTGACCTATTGTAAGATCTGAACGCGGGAGAACAGAAAAGCTGATTTGTCCGTGGGTTTTCCAGAGCAGAACGCCGTCCAGAAGAATCATCATGATGTAAATCGCCGGGCCGGCCCAGTCGATGAAGTGACGGATGGACTCCATGCCGCGCCAGAAGACGGCAAGTTGTAGGGACCAGATGAGGAGAAACGCCATCCAGCCCAATAAAGAGAGGCCCAGAAAGCCATAATGATGCGCATCGCTGTATGTCGTGAGAGAGGGTAGGACGCGCAGAAGGAACAACACAACGGCATTGGATGCCAGCCACGTCTGAATTCCGTACCAGCCGATTGCAATAATTCCACGGACAAGAGCTGGGATAACAGCGCCATAAACCCCAAAAACACTCCGGATGATCACGGGGAAAGGGGCACCGGAACGCAGGCTCGGGACGGCAATCAGGTTGCAGAGAATCTGTACGGTAAGGATTGCGATCAGGAGGCCGAACAGCACGCTCCCCACGGGGAGTCCCATGGCGAAGAACGTGCCAACCGTCATGTACCCGGCAACACTGTGAACGTCAGACATCCATAAAAAGAGGAAGTCTTTCCAGGCCCAGGTTCTTTGTTGGACGGGTGCCAGATCAGCATTGGTCAAACGACCTGAAGGGTGCACGTCCGGTAGTTGTGTCATGCTGATGATCCCTGTTCTCGAAAAAATCCGGCAGTGCAATCGTTATGTTGACCGAATGGTCAGATTAGCCATACAGTTTCGGTAAGACAACGACATTGTGCCAATCGCTTTTCCTGAATGGAAGGGATGACATGCTCCTGATCAAGGGTGGAACAGTTGTTACGTCGGAAAGGCAGTTTCGCGCAGACGTCTTATGTGACGATGACGGGCTGATTGCAGACGTTCAGCCGGATATGGACGCGCCGACTGGCAGCACGATTATCGAAGCCGACGGACTGCTTGTCATGCCGGGCGGTATAGATCCTCATACCCATATGGAAATGCCTTTCATGGGCACGACGGCCAGTGATGATTTTTATACTGGCACAGCCGCCGGTTTGGCGGGCGGTAATACCAGCATTATCGACTTCGTCATTCCCGATCACAAGCAGTCCCTCCATGATGCCTGGAAAGCATGGCGGGACAAGGCTGAGAAAGCGGCTGCCGATTATGGCTTTCATGTCGCGGTAACGCATTGGGATGACCAGGTTCATAAAGACATGGGCACGCTTGTGCGGGAGTGTGGCGTCAATTCCTTCAAGCACTTCATGGCCTATAAAAATGCCCTGATGGTGGATGATGAGACGTTTCTCAATTCCATGCGTCGTGCGGGAGAACTGGGTGCTTTATGTACCGTACACGCTGAAAATGGGGACGCTGTTTCTTTCCTTCAGGAAACGTTCCTGAAAGCGGGGAAAACCGGCCCAGACGCTCATCCATTGTCCCGTCCGGCCAGTGTTGAAGGAGAGGCGGCTCAACGGGCTATTACGCTGGCTTCTGTTAGCAAAACCCCACTTTACATTGTGCATGTTTCTACACGGGAAGCGACGGAAGCCATAGCTGCGGCCCGTCTGCGCGGGTTGGAAGTTTACGGAGAAGTTCTCCCTCAGCATCTGGTTTTTGATGAAAGCGTTTATCAGTCTTCAGACTGGTTGCAGGCGTCCCGGTACGTCATGAGCCCGCCATTTCGAGAAAAATCCCACCAGCAGGCGCTATGGGGAGGGCTCTCTTCAGGGCAGTTACAGACTACGGCAACGGATCACTGCTGTTTCTGCCGTTCCCAGAAAGAAATGGGGCTGACGAATTTCACGCGTATTCCCAATGGTGTGCCTGGTATTGAAGACCGAATGAGCATCCTGTGGCATCATGGGGTTACAAGCGGAAAGCTGACCCCAGAACAGTTCGTTGCAGTAACGTCCGCCAATACAGCGCGTATTTTCAACCTGCATACGCGGAAGGGGCTGATTGCTGCGGGTGCGGATGCAGATATCGTTCTGTGGGACCCGCTGGCGACCCGAACCATTTCGTCGGCCACACATCACCAGAATGTTGATTACAACATTTACGAAGGCATCACGGTGACGGGAGTGGCGAAAAAAACCATCAGTCAGGGGCGTGTAGTCTGGGACGATGGGACGTTGAGAGCCGAGCGCGGGCAGGGCCGGTATGTGGAACGCAAACCTTTTAGGATTGGCGGTACGAGACCCTCGAATGGCGCGGAGACAGCGTGATGAACGAGTTGAAAAATGAAAGCCTGTGTGCTGTGGCGATGAGCGAAGGGCGTAACTGGTTGCCCTTCAGTGCCAACAGGTTGGTGAACGGTCGGGGCGATCATCGTGTCGTGGCGTCAGCCAAGGGCCCTTATTATACGATGGCCGACGGACGCACCGTGTTTGATACTCTGTCCGGGCTGTGGTGTACGCCGCTCGGACATGGGCATCCACGCATTGTCGAAGCTCTGCGTCAGCAAGCCGAAACGCTCGATTTTGCACCCGGATTCCAAATGACACATGCTCCGGCGGTGACGCTGGCGGCGCGAATTGCCAAGATGGCTCCAGAAGGACTGGAGCATGTTTTCTTTGCAAATTCAGGATCGGAAGCCGTTGATACGGCTTTGAAAATTGCCATAGGTTTCCATAAGTTACGGGGAGATGGCGGTCGTTTTCGTCTGATCGGACGGGAACGTGGGTATCACGGCGTCGGGTTTGGCGGGATGTCCGTTGGTGGCATTGTCTCCAACCGGAAAATGTTTGCGACAGTTATGATGCCGGGTGTCGATCACCTTCGCCATCCTTATGACCACGCCCATGTTGCCTTTTCAAAAGGACAGCCGGAGTGGGGTGCCTGTTTGGCAGATGATCTTGAAAGGCTGGTGGCGCTTCATGATGCTTCCACTATTGCGGCTGTGATCGTCGAACCTGTGCAGGGGTCCACAGGTGTGTTGGTTCCTCCTGTCGGGTATCTCCAAAAGCTCAGGGAAATCTGCACAAAGCACGGTATTCTTCTTATTTTTGACGAAGTAATTACCGGATTTGGCCGAATGGGAGAGAATTTCGCATCCCAGAGATTCGGTGTCACGCCTGACATGATTACGTTTGCAAAGGCCGTGACCAACGGAATTGTTCCGATGGGTGGTGTTATCGTTACGTCTGAAATCTACAAGACATTCATGAACGGGCCCGAAAGTGCGATAGAGTTCGCACATGGCTACACCTATTCTGGACATCCTCTGGCTGCCGCTGTTGCTCATACCGTCCTCGATATTATGGAAGAGGAAGGAATAAATGGGCGGGTAAAGGCCCTTGAGTCAGTTTTGGAAGAAGAAGTGCATGCGCTTCGGGATTTAAAGTCAGTCAAGGACTTGAGAAATATCGGCCTTACTGCGGCTATCGAACTTGTTCCTGCGCCTGAAAAATCTGCTCTCCGAAGTGTTCAGCTCTTTGAATATGGTTTGCAGAAGGGGGTGTTGCTCAGAGTGACGGGAGATATAATTTCCTTTGGACCGCCATTTATTTCAACTCCAGAGCAGATCAAAGAGATGATTCAAAAGGTAAGAAAGGTTCTTCTGAAATGCGAAGAAGATTTCTAATATATTTGATTTAAAAGTCAGATTTTTAAAAATAATGATTGAGAGACGAGTGATGCTTCCGTCACTCGGCTAAACCTGTTTTCTATTTATTCCATAAGCGCCTTCAATATTTTTTCAGATTTTCATTGACCCAAAAATACAAATTATTTCATTATTATATCGTAATATATATGAGCGGTGTTGCTCTCGCTGTCCGAGTGTCGGAGAAGAAAAAGTGAAAACACTGGTTTCTCGTTTGCTGCTTGGTACGATCCTGGGTTCGATGACGTTTGTGGGAGCCTCCCAAAACGCCAAGGCTGCCAAGTCCTCACACGCTCGGCATACGCTGCTCAGGCAGCCTGTCACGCCTTCGTCTTCAAAGTTTCGTCCTCGTCGGACATCCCTGATGTCAGTTGATGAAGAAAATGTTGGAGTTAGGGGGTCAAGGCGTGCACACGATTCCGGCGGCGGTATGATGCGCGCCGAAACGGCTCCGTATGCGGTGCAGTCTGTCGGGAAGCAGTATATCGAGATGAGAAGCCCCACTTCCACGGGGCTGGACGTCGTTCAAAATCTACCGAGTGTCAGTATCGCGATGCCTGATACATCGGGAATAAAAGGTGGTGCCTTGTATATGAGAGGCTTCACTGATGCTGATACCGCGTTACTGCTGGATGGTGCTCCTGCGTCTTTGGCGGCGTATCTTCAGCAGAATGTGGATGCAGAAAATATCGAGACCGTGACCATGACACCTGGGAGTTCTCCCATTGATGCTCCGGCCTCCAACGCTACAGCTGGCACACTTGATGAACGAACACGGACACCGAGCAAGAAAGCCGGTGGAAGCATGGATTTTTCCTATGGTACCAATAATATGTCGCGTGAGTTCGTACGGTTGGAATCCGGAGAAATCGGAAACTCTGGGATCAGGTCTTACATCTCGGTTTCAAACACACATTCGCGCCAATGGATGGGTGCGGGGACAAACCGGAGAACGCATGTTGATGTTGGATTATTTAAGGAATTTACGAATGGATCGACCGTAAAATTTTTTGGGTCGTGGAACAATTCAATGTTTACGATTGATGCCTATCCCGATGCCAAGACGTTTTACAATTACAAACATACTGGCAATGGATATAATCGCACAGATATCTGGGATCGAAATTCCGCGTCCGCCGGGAATTATTGGCAGGGAAATATTGACTCCTGGAACCAGTTTTTCGTCACCACGCAAGCCCATATTATTATCAATAAACGTCTGAGTTTTGATCTCTCTCCTTATTTTGCCACTGGCTTTGGATGGGACGGTTCTTCGGCAGGGACGCCATCGTTCACAGGGTCAACATATTATTACGGAAATAGACAAAAAGTGGATGCTTCGGCTCCCTTAAGCACCTACTGGGCGCAGCATTGGTCGCCTCAGGTCGGGCTTGTGGCCAAGCTGGGATATGACATTGACCGCCATAATCATCTGTCTTTTGGCTATTGGTATGAAAACAATGCCGTTGATTATTTCTTCCCGACCATGGCGACGCAGGAAAGTGGTCGCAATGCAAAAACCAATGATGCGGCCTATAAGCTTTATACGGCAAACGGGCAGGAAGCCATTTACAGGTATGATGCCGGTTATGAACTGAACTCGTTCTTTATCGAGGATACTGCAAAATACTTTAAGGACCGTTTGCTTGTGAATGCTGGGTTTAAATATGTCATGTCTAATTACTGGGACAGGGCTTCAGGCTTAAGCAAGTTCACTATTGGTGCAAATTCGACAGCACCATTGCCGCATCTATCAGTTTCGTACAAATTGGATACGCATAGTCAGATTTACCTGAATGCGGAGGGAGATTTCCGGCAACCCTCTCCATCCCAGCTTTCCGCTTCCACGTCTTTACCAAAAAATCAGTATTCGATTACCGAGCAGATTGGGTACCGCTACAATAACCGGTACCTGACTGTTGATATTGCAGCGTTTAATTCAAATATTACTAATCGACTGTTGACAACCTATCTTCCTAATACGGCGTACGCTGTTTCAAATGCAGGTAACCAAACCATTCGTGGTTTTGATGTCATGATTGCAGGGCGCGAGGTTCATCATTTCAGTCCTTATGCATCTGTCGAGTATCTGCACGGTACGTTTGATTCTAATATTCCTTATGGAGACACTTATCTTCCAACAAAAGGGAAGCAATCTATTTTGACGCCTCGGTTGCTAGCGAATTTTGGTCTGACCTATAGCAATGCCGGGTTTTTTGGGAATTTCAGCCTTCACTACACAGGGCCTCAATCTGTAACGCTTGTAAATGACCAGAGGATGTCTGGGTTCGTCACGAATACACTTGCGCTTGGATATCATTTTAAACCTCTTTATTTTCTTAAGACACCGACATTTCGCCTGAATTTTTCAAATCTAACAGGGTCAATCATTCGCGTCGGGACAACCGGGATTACCAATAACTATCGCAACGTCACGTTGCTCAACGGTAGCACTCTTGCCGGAGGCAACGGTGCGTCCTTTTATGTTCTTCCCAGATTTTCAATGACCGGTACAATCTCTTCGGATTTTTGATATTGAAACTATGAATTGCAAATCCTCGTCCTAAAGAAGGACGTGCAGGAAAATAACAGGTGTGTTTTTGTATGGATGTCTCGTGACAATAATTCTGTTGTTTTATCGAGATGATATCAAGCGCTGAATCCTACTCGCGGGCTGATTGGAAATGGAGTGTTCAAGCAACGATTTTACCAATTTTAGATAACCGGTCTGCGGGAAAGTTGTGCTATTTGGCAGGATTTTCTCAGTTTTGTTGTCACAAATCTTTCGATAACGCCCACGTTTTTTAACCGGTTCCTGCACCAATCCGATACAGAGAAGTTCTATATTATTTTTGGTCATACGTGAGATAATGATATTTCGTTTTTATTCGCGAAAACAATTTTTTACCTCCTGTAACTCAATCAGAGTGCAGGAAAGAAATCTTTCATGTTCAGGACGGCTTCTTATCGTCGGCGGTTTTTATATGGCACGATGCTGGGGGCCTGCTGCACGTCCTTGATATCGCCTCCTGCTGATGCGCGGGAAGGGGGTGATACAGATCGCGACAGCACTGTATCGGCTGAGAATGTCATCGTAACGGGAACTCGTACGGCAGTTAAAGCTTCTCGAAGCATGGCCCCTATTGCCATTTTCACGGCAAATGATCTGAGGAAAACCGGCCAGACCAGTCTGCGGAATGCCCTGACGGCGCTCGACCCTTCCATCAATAATACACCTGGCTATCCTGGTCAGCTCGGTTTTACGACGAAAACCATGTCCCTGCGCGGCCTCCCAGCTAATGAAACGCTGGTCCTTGTGAATGGCAAGCGTCGGCATACGATGTCTTCCGTGTTTTATGGAGGCGCGATGCAAGGGCAGTCACCTGTCGATCTGGATCTGATTCCCTTTTCCGCAGTGGATCACGTCGAAATTCTCAAGGACGGTGCTGCTGCTCAATATGGATCGGATGCCATCGCGGGAGTGATCAACATTATCCTCAAATCTGCCAACCATGGAGGAAGTGCTGAATTAGGGTACAATCAGTATGGTTGGACCGTAGGTCCTTTGGGAGACTACGGGCGTGGGGGTAACCTGAATTATAATCAGGGCTTTAAAATCGGACGTAGCGGGTTTCTGAACATCACGGCAGAATTCGTTGGAAATCAGGCGACCAATACCGCTGGATATGTTCCCAGAACGCAGGGTGGAAAGGCCGTTCTTCTCTATCCCCTTCTGGCGAATGGGCAGCAGGACCCGCGAGAGAACGGAAACCGGTATCGTCAAATCTCGGGGCAGCCTGAGTCTCAACGACAGAGCATTGCCTATAATATGGAGGTGCCTCTTTCGGACGCCGCGACATTTTATTCTTATGGGACATATAGTCACCGTACGGTTTTTGCGTCCGCTTGGTATCGGCCATCCAACTCCCAGCAGAATATCATGAGCGTTTATCCTGAAGGATATCTGCCAACTGATACGACGGAAGACCATGATTTTCAGATCACAAATGGTGTTCGTGGTCGTGATTTCTTTGGGTGGCAGTGGGATGCGAGCGTCAATTATGGACGCAATCTCAGCAGCATTGGCATTCAGAACACGCTGAATAACTCTCTGGGTCCAGACAGCCAGCATAAATTCCACCTTCAATCCCTGGATAATTCGGAATTAACCGCAGATTTCGATATCAAGCGCAGTTTTCGAACGGGTCTGTTTTCCAGTCCATTGCAGGTCGCTGGTGGCGTTGAATATCGTTACAATGAATATGGTGTTTCGGCAGGAGAAACAGCGTCATATGCCGATGGCGGTTACGTTTTTCCGGCAAGCTACGTCTTTCCAAATGCCAGTCCAGCTCTGCCGGGCGCGTCTGGTCTGGGTTTTACGTCGCCATCACAGGCAGGAACGCACTCCCGTATGAACGGGGCATTTTATCTGGATCTGACCCAGAAATTGACCAAGGATCTAACGGTCAATCTTTCTGGCCGTGATGAACAGTACAGCGATTTTGGTAATACGCTGAGTGGCAAAGTCTCCTTGCGGTATCAGGTTACGCCATGGCTGGCTTTAAGAGGGTCTGCCAGTAATGGATTTCATGCTCCGACACTTCAGCAGCAGTATTTCCAGAGCACGGCGCTTTATTATTCCGTCCTTCCGAGCACCAACCAGCTTGTGCAGTCCTATACGACCTATGCGTCCGTGGATAATCCGGGTGCGCGTGCTCTTGGGGCGACAGCCCTGAAGCCGGAAACATCACATAACTTCAATGTAGGTTTTGTTCTGACACCCATTAAAAACTTGGATGTTTCTCTGGACGCTTACCGTATCGACATTTTCAATCAGATTGTCCCGATTTCCGTGGCGGGATCCGGTGTTGCGGGCGCCAGAGTACTTGAGATCCTGCATGAGGCTGGTGTTGTGCCGAATGATGGTCGTTACTACGGCTATACTTACGAACGAAACGCCGCGCATACGCGAGCGACAGGTCTCGATCTCCAAGCTCATTATCTGACGCGCTTCGGCCGTGCGGGCTCTGTAACATGGAGCCTGATGATGAACCAGCAGCAGCATCAGATCATTCGGGTCAATCCACTCAACGTCAATTTAGGGTCTGGTATTACGGCCCTGTTCCGCAGTCAGATCGGAAACATCACGACGCTTTATCCGCGCAATACCATTCGCCTGAATGCGACATGGAATATTCAACGCTGGTCCACCACGCTTCGGCTTTCGCGGTACTCTGCAACCAAGCTGCTGAGTGATCGAGGGGCGGCTTATGATGAAACCGTTGCTCCGGCATGGCTGGTGGATTTCGATCTGACCTATCGCTTCCCGAACCGCATCAAAGTGTCCGTTGGCGGCAATAACGTTTTCAATCATCGCCCGCAGACCCTGAGTGCAACAGCCCAGAGTGCTGCGTCTCTTCTTCAGGTGAACCCGAACTACAGTTCCGCCGCCATCTACGGGGCGGAGGGAGGATATTACTATGGCAAAGTTGCCTGGAGCTGGTGAATTCATGATCCTGACACGTCGACGCAGCCTTATGCTCGGGCTGACAGGTCTTTCCCTTGCTGCGGTCAACTGGCATGGCATTTCAGGGGCTTACGCCGCAGAACCTCTGCGGATCGGAGATCAGAAGGGCGGAGCACGCTCTCTTCTGAAGGCAGCAGGAATAGGAGATAACGCTTCGTCACCCCTTCAGTGGAGCCTGTTTGCCGGGGCTCCCATGCTGATACAGGCGTTGACGGCAAAGGCTATTGATGCCGGGGTTATTGGAGATGCGCCGCTGGTCTTTGCCCAGAGTGGGTCTGACGAAATCAGGGCTATCGCTGGTGTGCAAACGGATGGAACGACAACGGCTGTCGTCGTGCAGCCAGACAGTACCGTCCGATCTGTCGCGGATCTGAAAGGAAAGCGTATTGCGACCCTGAAGGGACAGACGGGACATTATCTTGTTCTGGCGGCACTGAAAGCGGCGGGGCTTCAAGCGACCGATGTTCGGTTTGTTTTCATTCCACCTGTAGCGGCAAAACTGGCCTTACAAACGGGTGCCGTAGATGCATGGGCAACATGGGGGCCCTACATTTCGGACGCCAAGGTCTCCAATGGAGCACGGGAGATCGTAAACGGCGGTCAGCTGATGAGCGGTCTGAGCTATGTCGTTGCCACTCGCGAAGCGTTAGAAAAGAACCGGGAAGGGCTGGTGAGTTATGTGCAGCAGCTCAAGGCCGGGCATCAGTGGATGCAAACCCATGCAGACGATTATGCCAAGGTGTGGGCAGAAGAAGTCGGCTTGTCCCTTCCTGTAGCGAAGGATGTCGTACGCTCGATGCGGGGGACGATTATTTCCCTGACGCCAGATATCGTTGCCAAGCAACAGCAGGTTTCTGACTTCATGACTGAAACGGGAATGATCTCTGGAAGACTGAATGCGCAGGCCGTCATGGATGGCAGTTTCACGTTCTGAGAAAAGGGTTGCAGATGTCTTATTCACCAGGCCGCAGCTTCGCACTTGGAGCGTATCTGACCGGTTCCGCCACGAACGGAGATGCCTGGCGGGCACCGGGTGAAGATGTGGACGCGGATATCAGTTTTGAACGGTATCGTTCGTATGTGGATCTGCTGGAGCAGGGCCGCTTTGACAGTATCTTTCTGTACGATAACGTGCTGCCAATCCCTGACCCTTCAGTGATTGCTGACATGCCTTCGCTGGCTCGGTGGGACACTTTTACGCTTTTGTCTGCGCTGGCTGTCACATCGCGGCATATCGGCCTGATCGGTACGGCCAGCACAACATTCAATGAGCCATATAATGTGGCCCGGCGTATCGCCTCGCTGGATCGGTTGAGTAATGGACGTGCTGGCTGGAATGTCGTGACTGCGACGGGTGGAGGTGAAAACTTCAATCTGCCACGACATGTCGATCATCAGGAGCGTTACGAGCGCGCACATGAATTTGTGGATGTCGTGACTGGGCTCTGGAAGAGCGTACAACCGGATGCGATATTGCGGGACAAAGAAAGCGGTCAATGGCTCGATCCGGCCAAGGTTCACCCCCTTAATCACAAGGGGCGCTTTTACAGTGTTGCGGGCCCGCTGAATGCGCCGCCTCCGGTCCAGAGCCGTCCCGTTTTGGCGCAGGCAGGTGCGTCCGGGGCAGGGAAGGAACTGGCGGCGCGCATTGGTGAAGTCATTTACACGGCAGAATATGATCCTGCCGCGGGACGGGATTACAGGGCAGATGTTCTGGATCGGGCACGACGCTATGGCCGAACAGACGCGCATTTGCGGATTCTTCCAGGACTGGCGCCTTTCGTGGGGCGAACGGAAGATGAAGCGCGTGGGAAATTTGAAACCTATCTGAGCTACCTGAATCGAGCGGAGGTTCTGCGCAGTTTTTCCGCTTATGCCAGCTTGGGGATTGATCTGTCTCAGTGGCCAGACGAACAACCCATCCGACTAAAAGACGTGGAGGAGACCAATAGCCACAAGAGCCGACAATCGCTTATTGTGGACTGGATCAGGCGTGAAGCTCCTACGACAAAGGATGTCCTCAAAACCTTCACCAAAGGTGGCCATCGTATTCTTGTGGGGACGCCTCAGTCCATTGTGGATGATATGGAAGGCTGGTATCGCACCGGCGCTTCGGATGGCTTCAATATCATGTTCACGTCTGCTCCGGATGGTATTCGGGATTTTGTGACATTGGTTGTTCCCGAACTGCAAAAACGTGGGCTTCTGCGCCGGGAATATGCTGGCCGTACGCTGCGTGAGAACTTGGGCTTGCCGCTTCTTTGAAGCTATAAAATGCCGGATTTATTGTTTTATAGCGTGCCTTTAGAGCCTGAATCTCACTGTCGTAAGTCTGGACAATGGACTGGATGCAGGTCAGATGTGTCAGAGCCTCCTGAAAGGTCTCAATCGCCTTGTTGAGCAAGGATGTTTCTTCCGATGAAGACATGGCCAGACTGATGCACTCGAAAAGCTGAGAGGTCAGTCCATACGTGGCACAGGCACGGGTTCTGGCAAGATTTCTGTCGAGGGTTTCCAGTGAGTGTCAGATTTCCCGTTTCCCCAGAGCAGGACGAAAACGAACGGGAATCCCGCGTCTGAAATGGAAACCGGATTGCAGACGAATCAGCACAGCAGGGCTCGTTTCGTAGAAGCCCTTTGTAGAAGAACGGAGGCTCCGGGTTGCTGAAAACCCTAAAAGCCATTTATTTTCAATAACTTAAATGTGGTGCGAGCTGCGGGACTCGAACCCGCACGCCCTTACGGACTCGAGATTTTAAGTCTCGTGCGTCTACCATTCCGCCAAGCTCGCACACGCCTCATGCTGCGCGCAGCAGGGCGGTCCCGTTTTCGCGCAACCAGCGCTCCGCTGCAAGACGTCCTGGGCGACCATTTGAGCAAAAATGATCAACAAGAGCCCAAAAATCGGCACCATGATCAAAATGTCTGAGATGGGCGAGTTCGTGGATGATGACGTAGTCCCGAATTTCAACCGGTGTCATCAGCAGGCGCCAACTTAGCATAATGCGACCCTGACGGGTGCAACTGCCCCAGCGTGTTCGGACGTCTCGTAAATCCAGACGGGAAGGAACAAGTTGCATTCTTTCGCTGTGGCGTTTTACGGCGGTATCCAGACGGTCTTTTGCAAGTTTAAGCAAAAAGTCCCGCACTCTGCGTTCGGTATGCTCGGCATCTCCGCTCACATGAAGCCCGTCATCGTCCAACCATGTACCGCGACGTGCAGTCGGTTCATGGAAAATGGGGACGAGGTTGCCTTCGATCATGATGTCATGCCCATGCGCCAGAACCGGCTTTTCAGGCAAGGACGTTAGAGACGTCGAAATCCAGTCCATATGTTGCTGGACGAACGCCAATCCCTGTTTGCGACTTATACGATCAGGCATTGTTACAATGACGCTGCCTTGCATGGCATCAATCCGCAGGGTCATGCGGCGGGCACGTTTCGAACGTCGCCAGACAAGGGGGACGGTCGGAGGAAGCATGAAAGGTGTTCTAGCCGGACTGCTTCAAGGACATGCAGGGGGGCGAGTTTTCAGGCCACTCTCCAGGCCAGTCCACAATGTAATTTTCTAATGAGCCCGCGTGCCGTTCGCTGATGCAACGACCGCCAGCAGATGCACCGGACGTGTGGACGCTGTCACGGGTGCCGCTGCGAAGGGGGTGCCATTCAGGCAGGTCAAAGCCGTCACGCAGTAATCGGTATGCGCAGCTTGGGGGAAGCCAGTCGATGTCCGCAAGGAGTTCCGGTGTCAGTGTGATGCAGTCTGGAACTTTGCGATGGCGCTTGAGATAACTCGTGCACCGGCAGGTCTGCGTATCCAGAAGGCGGCAGGCGACCGTTGTATAGACGACTTCTTCCGTATCTTCATCGCGTAGCTTGTTCAGGCAGCAGCGCCCGCATCCATCACACAGGGATTCCCATTGTTCAGGTGTCATCTGGTCCAGAGGCGTGGTCTGCCAGAAAAAAGGTACGGACGTCATGGACGATCCAGTATCACACACCCGACTGTCAGGAGAACTGCCATTGTGCAGGACAGAAGTGCGGCTGGGAGCAGAAGGGGCAGCCAGATCAGTCGTACACGCGTTGAGAATTTGGCGCCTAGCCCTATTGCTGCGCGCGTTGTGCCAGCAGGCATACCTAAAAGTGTAGCTCCGAATGGAAGCATAACAGCAGGAGAGATTAAGCCGCCCTGAAGCACATCATAATATCGTCCGGCGAATATCACGCCTGCTTTATGTAGCTCAGGAAGGGCGAAGGCGAGCGCGGGCCCTGGCAAAAGAACCAGAAGACCTAACAATCGTACATATCTGGCGGGAAGCAGGCGCATCAACAGTGTGATGACGGCGCACCCCAGAAGCAGTCCTGAGAGAATGGGCGCCAGATGAAGGCGGAGGGAGAGGGCCATCATGGCTGCTTGCTGCCATACCAATCCTGGAATCTCTGCTCCAGTTGATCCCCGTATTTTGTCCAGAATGCTTCGTTGACGGGTAATATTATCCCGTTAGGCGCTACTGCGCTGTCAGGGGTGTCATCCAGATGCAGGGATGTTTTGTTGAGGTGCTCAAGCGTTTTTGTGGCTACTTCGTTTGGCGTGTTGGCAGGAATCGCCCAGTAAAGGGGGGTACGAAGGACCACATCCGGTTGAGCAACAAACAGCGAGGATGCCGGACCAGCCTTCACTTTTGTGCTGACGCTGGAAATTTCTGCCATGGGAGCGCTGGTCATCAACGCGCTGCTTTGTTCCATGATGCGCGCGGCATCGTCTGGCGTTTTCCACCACACGATATAGGGGCGTAGCAGATCCAGCTTATGGAAGGCGCGATCCACACCAGCATGCGTGGAGAGTGCTGTGTAGATATCTCTTGGATCGATACCATCAGCAAGAAGCGCGATTTCAAGGGTTGTGCGTGCACTCAGGCGAAGACCGCGTCTGCCAGGATGGCGGGCAACATCCCAGAAATCTTTCCAGCCAGGAGCGGACGGCAGGCGAGACCTGTCCCAGGCGAGGGCAAGTGTGCTCTGGCCTCCAGGAACGCCGCATGATGTGTTGTTCTCAATAGGGCGAACCCAGTTCTTCTGGCAGGCTTCTGAAAGCTGGCTTCCGTTCAACAGGACTGCCGCCCAGTCCGCTCTTGCAGCATGGACGCCAACATCCAGAGTTGTCTTCTGACCATCCCACTCAATCAGTCGTATTGTGCTGTCTGCTCCTGCCAAAGCGTTGGCAGCGACAGTTCCTTCCGGGACACCCCAGCCTGGTGCAGGTGGAGCAGCTGATTTTGTATTTTTCCGGTGTTTCGCGACGGAGTGTGTTCTGGAATGTTTATGCGCATGAGCCGAGGCTTCGGGTGTTGAGAAAACAGACGTGACACTTTGGCCAATATGCGAAAAGAATCTTTCCACACTCGCGGATGCACTCTGCGAGGAGCTGGACGTAGTGGCATGGGCAGGCATATTCAGCGGAAGGCACTGAAAAAGCAGAAAACCCGTCAGCAGGCGTGAAGGACGTAAGGCACGACCGAGACCCGCCCGGATACAGACCGGGAGCGTTTGTCGCAAAAGGGAGGCGGGCCGGGACAGATGACGATCCTTAGTTCAGGGAGAAACGAGAGCGGGCCAGAAACCCACTATAAAGCGGCGGCACTTTAATACAGGTCGGGCCGAAGCGGAAAGGCCGTCGCATGTCCTGCCGGCCAGGCTAATTGGACGGGGGAGCCGGGGCGGGGGAGTTTCTGTGTTTGAAGGGGAGGGCGACGAAGCTCGATTTCGGTGCCCTCCGGGCAACGGACTCGCATTCTTATGTGGTCCCCGAGATGCACGGTCTCTGTCAGGGCGCCGCGTACAGGCGGCATATCCTCATCTTCCAGTCCAAGAGACTGTGTGCCGAAGAAAGGAGAAATCCGGTCAGGTCGGACGCAGACCAGACAGGCTTGTCCTTCAGCCAACTCGCTCTCGGAGGCCAGGGCTTCAACAACTCCGCCGCACGCAAGTTGGATGCGCGCAATATCATCCCCGATATCGAGAACCTGCCCGGTCAGGCAGTTGGCCTCCCCGAAAAGTGTAGCAACCTCGACGCCTGCCGGACGGTCGTAGAGGTCCGCGGCGGGGCCAGACTGAAGGAGCGTCTGATTTTGGAAAAACGCAATAGAGCCTCCTGCCCGTAAGGCGTCTTCTTTGCTGGGAACACTCTGAAGGATGCTGAGATCACGGGCGCGCGTCAGTTTTGAAAGCAGGGATGCCATTCGACGTGCTGCCTGTGGATCCAGTGCGGCGAACGGATTGTCGAGCAGGAGGACGGCGGGGGATGTAACAAGTGCTCTTGCAAGCATGGTCCGCAGTGTTTGTTCTGGTGAAAGGCTGCGAGGTGCTGCTTTCCCCAGGCCATCCAACCCGAGAAGGGACATCATTCTACCCGCGCCAGCGTCAGCTTCTGCGTGTTTTTGCCCCTGAGCGCGGAGTGCGAAAACGATATTGCTCTGTACATCCAGATGGGGAAACAGCGGGTCCCGGGTGCTGATCAACGTCACACCGCGCTGACCAGCCGGGCGTGATGTGATGTCGGTGCCGCATACAAGAACTCGGCCACCCATTGAAGGAGAAAACCCGGCGATCAGATCCAGAATACCGGACAGCACGGCTGTGTCTGTACCATACGCTGTCACCGTCTCGCCTTGAGGAACAGACAGATCGAAGGCTTCCGCCTGTAAACCGAGACGAAGTGCCTCCAGTTGAAGGGCCATCGTTACACGTGGAGCGGCCTGACCTCTGGGGTTGGTAAGTGGAGCGCCGGGTGGGCGGGGCATGCAACCTCTGATAATGGTTTTGCGTTTGAAGTGAGATACAGGGCTTGATTCCCAAGCCCCTACTATATTGCAATGAGGGTTTGAACATGAGCCGTGATACCGTCAAGAAGAACATCGAAGTCGCTGCAGAAACCACGCAGGAGCAGATTGACAGTCTTCGCAAGCAGGTCGAACAGATTCTGAACGACTATGTCAGCCCTATGCTGCTTCAGGCTGCTGATCGCACGGAGCACGCCGTTGCAAATGCCCGTAAAATCACGGATCATGAAATCGAAAATGTATCGACGCGTGTGCAGTCGCGGCCTATCGCCGCTATTCTGATCTCGGCTGTGGTCGGTTTCCTGGCGGGCCGTTTTTCCAAGTAATCGGCACGTAACCTTTTCAGGCGGGAAGCAGGCGATGTGCGCAGGCCTGCACCCGTCCTGTTTAGAATAAAGGCGAACGATCCTCCATGAAGCCTATCGAACTCGGTCAGGAAGTCCTGTCCGCCCAAGGCCAGATCCTCTCACGTTCCGCGATGCGAATCGGCCGTCGGGTGGCTTGTGCCCTTGTTGCAGTCGTCTTCCTGTTGTTCGCTGCCATTTCTTTTCATGGCTTCCTGTGGGCTTTCTTTATCAGTGTTGCAGGGCTGAGCTACGTCAAAGCCAGCCTCTGTGTCATCGGTGTGGATATGCTTTTTGTGGTGATCTTCGCTGCGCTGGCGGCCTGGTCCATCCCTGATGTGGTTGAAATCGAGGCTCGTATCCGTCGTGACCGTAAGCTCGTCGAACTGAAACAGTCTATTGCGGTCACCGCCGTGACGGGTCTTTTGCTTGGACCGGCAGGACGTTTTACAGGCCGGAAACTCTTTTCACTCATCAGAAGTTTTTTCAGTCATTCCAAATAAGACATTTTATGACTGATTTTTGTCAAAGCCATCTGGCCACCCGTGGGTTAATGGCGTAAGGACTTCGCCTGTGCCGTGATCACGCCCTTGTGGGAGTCGTCACGGACTTGCGAGGAGTCCCGTGGAAAGTTCGTCGAACAGTCCGTTAGTTGGCAGCAAGGTCACAACCTGATGCTTACGGAAGTTAATCTCTTCGGCGTCTTTGTCGCACCCCTTTCAATCTATGCCGTTGCAGCAGTGTTCGTGACATTGCTGTTGAGAAGCATTCTGTGGCGGACCGGCGCCTTAAGCTGGTTCTGGCACGTCGCTCTATTTGAAATAGCGCTCTATGTCTGTGTTCTCTGTCTGCTCATCCTTTACGTCTAGGAGGGGTCGGCTATGAACTGGACCCGCAGTGTGATCCGCGTTCTGCTGACTCTGATTGTCCTTGCCATGGCTATCGGCCTTGGCCGGACCATGTGGGACATTTACGTTCTCGCGCCGTGGACCAGAGATGGTCGTGTTCGCGTTTATGTCGTGGATGCAGCCCCTGAAGTGTCAGGAACAGTGGTCTCTGTTCCCGTAGTGGATAACCAGTTCGTCCATCGCGGTGATCCGCTGTTCGTGCTTGATCCGGTGCGTTTCCGCCTTGATATTGATGCGGCTCGTGCGCGCCTTGCCGGTGCGGAAGAAGACCTGAAGCTTCGCTCTTCGGATGCCAAGCGCCGTATGGGGCTGGGTGGCATTGTTTCTGCTGAAGAGCAGGAAGACTTCAACTCGAATGTCGAGACGCAGCGGGCCAAGGTCAATGCGGCGAAAGCTGAACTGAATACCGCTCTGCTCAATCTTCAGCGCTCGACAGTCTATTCGCCAGTTGATGGGTACATTACCAACCTCAATCTTCGTGTCGGTGACTATGCCCATGCTGGTCAGCCCGGTCTGGCAGTGATTGACGCGCACAGCTACTGGATCAACGGATACTTTGAAGAAACCAAGATGCACGGCGTGCATGTCGGTGACGAAGCCCGTGTGAAGCTGATGGGATACAAGCAGATCCTTCCTGCGCACGTCGTCAGCATTGGTCGTGGTATTAATGACCGCAATGGTGTCTCAGATCGCCTTGGCCTGCCGGATGTAAATCCGATCTTTACCTGGGTCCGACTGGCGCAGCGTATTCCGGTTCGTCTGGAACTGGATAACGTTCCGCCGGAAATCACCCTTGCGGCCGGTATGACCGCGACTGTCACGATCGGCCGCGAAACGCCCGGCGCCCGTGGCAAGCTGACCACCTGGCTGCAGAATCATCTCTGATCATGTCCCGCAAACTCCTTACCCTCGCTCTTAGCACCTGTCTGTCGCTTACGGCCTGCACCGTTGGGCCGAATTTCAAGCCAGACAGGATCAAGGTGCCTGACTCTTTCGTTGAGCAGCCTCATTCGGTGACGGCAGAGGAGATTGCCCGAACGGAAGCGGACATGAAGGACTGGTGGGCGCAATTCCACGATCCCATGCTGAACGAACTGGTCGAGCAGGCGATCAAAGGGAACTACGACCTTCAGATTGCGTCCCAGCATATTGTGTCCGAGCGTGCTGTCCGTCGACAGGCGCAGGCAGCTTGGTATCCGCAGCTTGATGCGGCTATGGGCGGCGGTGATGACCGGTATTCCATCAATGTGGACAACTGGCCGCTCCGTCCTGGTAATCCCGCAAACCGCCCTCAGGCGTCTGTCCTGACCTATGGTGCGCGTGCGAGCTGGGAAATTGACCTGTTCGGGCATATTTCCCGTCAGGTGGAAGAGCGCAAGCGGCTGGTTGAAGAGTCCATTGAAAACCGTCGCGCCATTCTAGTTTCGCTGCTGTCTGAACTGGCATCGGATTATGTATCGCTTCGCGGCGTGCAGGAGCGGTTGGCTGTTACGGAACGCAGCATTGATGTGGCACAGCGCTCGCGTGAATTGACGGAAAAGCTTTATACGCACGGTCTTGGCAATACACTGGCTGTAGCGCAGGCGCAGACCGAAGAGCATCTCGAACGCTCACGGCTTGCCCCTCTCCACTCGCAGGAAGAGCGACTGATCCATGCGATTTCCGTGCTTCTGGGTGAAATGCCCGGCAAGCTTGAAGAGGAGCTGGATGTTCGCAAACCGCTGCCAACGGTTCCGACGTTCCCTGCGTCCCTGCCGTCGATTGTTCTGGCCAACCGCCCGGATATTCGTGCGGCTGAGGCACATTATGCTGCTGATACCGCGCAGGTGGGTGTAGCGGTCGCGAACCTCTATCCGAAGTTCATGATCCCGCTGACGTTCAACCCGAATGCCTCGGCGGCTTATCAGGCGTTCCAGATGGGCGGTATGGCCTGGAGCTTCATGATGATGGCGTCTTTGCCTGTCATTCATGGTGGTCGCTATACCGCTGAGATTGCTCAGGCCCGTGCAGAAGCAGAAGCCAGCCGGTTGGTCTATCGCAAGACAGTGCTCAAGGCGTTTGAGGAAGTTGAAGACTCACTGGGCGACTGGCGGCATGACGATGAACTGGTCAGTCAGCTTGAAGATGCTGCCCGGGATTCTGGTCTGGCCCGTGACAGGGCTCAGAAGCTGTTTGGTGCTGGTCTGACAGGATATCTGAATGTCCTGACCACCGAGCAGACGGCTCTGACCGCGCAGGATCAGGCCGTTGTCGGGCGCACGGCGCGCCTGCGCGATGCTATTGCACTTTATACAGCCATGGGCGCTGGCTGGCAGGGACGTCAGCTCACAGATACGCGTCTGCCGGTTGAAGTTGGGAAGCAGAACGCTCTGGCGCGTGCCTTTACGCGCTGAGTGAAAAACGTGGCGGTGCGTTGTTGTCCGTGGCAGGTTTCGGGGTGTGTCACGCAAGGGGACTGAGATGTATCGTTTCCGCCGCTACCTGTTTCTTCTGGGGGTGTTTGCCCTCCCGCCTTCGACTGTACTGGCTGCGACGGAAAGTCCTGTCGAGGCGCCGGGTCCTCAGGGTGTACTGGCAGGAGCTTTCTTGGATGCGGGAGCGAAAAAGCCGGTTGTTCTTCTCATTCCCGGCTCTGGTGCTACCGATCGCAACGGAGACAGTCTGACCTCCATAAAGCCCGCGACCCTTCGTCTGCTGGCAGAAGGGCTGGCAGAACATGGGATTTCTTCTGTCCGTATCGACAAGCGGGGTATGTTCGGAAGCGCGCGGGCTATTCCCGATGCCAATAACGTCACAATCCATGAGTACGTCACGGATGTGCAAAGCTGGATAAACACAATCCAGCATCAAACTGGCATTTCCTGTGTGTGGGTTGCAGGTCATAGTGAAGGTGCGCTTGTCGCTCTCGCTTCGGCGTCCTCGGTGAAGCCTCTATGCGGATTAATCCTGCTGTCTGCGCCAGGGCGATCAATAGGAGAAATCCTTCGGAGTCAGCTCCATGCGGCCCCTGGCACACAAAGCATTCTGCCTCAGATTGATGGAGCGTTGAATGATCTTGAAGCAGGGAAAACTGTTGATCCCCAGACGCTGCATCCGGGCCTGCGCACCCTTTTCCGCTCTAATGTTCAGCATTATCTGATGGATGAAATGCGTTATGACCCGGCAAAATTGGTGGCTGCCTATCAAGGTCCCACGATGCTGGTTCAGGGTGGGCGGGACACGCAGATCAGTCCGACAGCCGATTTTGATCTTCTCAAAGCTGCTGCGCCAAAAGCGGACGCACTGTATCTGCCAGAGGCCAATCATATGCTGAAGGATGTTCAAGGCACCGACAAAGCGGATTTTATGAAGGCTTATACAGACTCAACTGTGCCTTTGGATCCAAAACTTGTCCCGCATATTGCAGAGTTTGTCCTCAGTCATTGACCCGGAGCGACGGGCGTCACACATCTGGGATAACGGAGGAACAGTATATATGGCACAGGATGGACATCCGGCTGAGGACTACCTCAGCCCCAGGTTGGAAAGCCTGATTGCAGACGGCGTTAAGGCGGGTTTTGCGCGTAACGTTGTGATCGCAGTCCTGATTGACCTGCTGGATGATGGTCCGGCAGATGATGCGGAGGTGAGATGAAAGACCCTTATTCGGTTCTCGGTGTTGCCAAGACAGCGACGGACAAGGAAATCCGCAGCGCGTACCGGAAGCTGGCCAAGCAGTATCACCCTGACCACAATCCTGACAGCAAGGATGCCGAGGAAAAGTTCAAGGCTGTCGGGCAGGCCTATAACATCATCGGAGACAAGGAAAAGCGCGAGCGCTTTGACCGTGGCGAGATTGATGCCGAGGGGCAGGAACGCGGGCCATTTGGTGGCGCAGGGTTCGGTGGTGGGCCGGGCGGCGGCGCGCATGGGTTCCAGGGCAATTTCAGTCAGGAAGACCTAGGGTCGTTCTTCTCCGATATGTTCGGGGGCGGTGGCTTCAGTGGGGATTTTCGTCCCGGTGGCGCTGCCGGACGGCGGGCCTCAAAAGGATCGGATCGGCGGTTTTCCGTAACCATCAGTTTTGAACAGGCTGTTCTGGGCACATCTCTTGATCTTGCTTTGGGAGAAGGAGGGCATACGGAAGTGCGAGTGCCTCCCGGAGTGGAAGACGGCCAGACCTTGCGTGTTCGTGGCAAGGGAGCTCCCGGTCGTCCGGGGATGGATGGACAGCCGGGTGTTCCGGGCGATGCGCTTTTGACCATCAGTGTCACACCTGACAAGCGTTACACCCGCGACGGGCGTAATCTGCGCATCACCCAGAATGTGGACCTGCGAACAGCGGTTCTGGGCGGTAAGGTGACGGTGTCGACGCCGAAGGGGGATGTTGCGGTCAAGGTGCCCAAGCATTCTGACAGCGGGAAGGTTCTCCGGCTGGCGGGGCGTGGCGTTGGTGCAGACAAGAAGCATCCGGCAGGTGATCTGTTCGTGACCCTTCAGGTGCATATCGGGACTGTCTCGCCTGAGCTTGAAGCCTTTTTTGCTGCTCAGGAGGTCTGAAAATGGGCATGGTCCGGCGCGCGAAAGCGCGTCTGCCAGACTGGCCATGGCGGCAGATCATTGGCGGTATTTTCGCGATTATTTTTGTCGTGGCTCTAAGCATCATGGGAGCGCATGCGCTCATCCTCGCCGGGGAGTGGCATTTGCCCTAAAGTAAGGCCCGTCTTTGCTTTTGACGGGTATTTCATGGCGTCCTTTTCTTCTTCTCCCGCTGTTCAGGATACCGGGGCGCAACGCCGCCGGGCCTTTACTGTCGTACTGGCAATCGAGCTGTGGGAACGGTTCGGCTATTACGGGATGCAGGCCGTTCTGACGCTGTTCATGGTGCAACAGCTTCGGATGGCAGACACAGCGGCCAATCTGATGATGGGCGCTTTTTCCGCTCTGACATATATCACGCCAGCATTGGGTGGCGTTCTGGGAGACCGTGTTCTGGGAACGCGGCGGACCGTCGTCATGGGGACCGTGTCGCTGGCCCTTGGTTATGCCTGTCTTGCAGCGTCCCTGAATTCCACGACTCTTCTGTTGCTGGCTATGGCCCTGATTTCTACGGGGAATGGTTTGTTCAAGCCCAATGCGGGTAATCTGGTCAGGCGGATTTATGAAGGGGATGATGCGGCGCTGGATGCTGCATTTACGCTCTACTACATGTCCGTAAATGTCGGCTCGACCGTTTCGATGTTGCTGACGCCGTGGTTACAGGTCCATTATGGGGCGCCAGTTGCCTTTGCCACATGCTCCGGAGGGCTTGTTGTCGGGTTGCTCTATTATCTGTGGCGGTCCAACTGGCTGGATTATACGGCCAGTCCGATCGAGCAGAAAGGTATCCCACTCAGTCGTTTTGGGCTGGTGGGGCTGGGATTGCTGCTGCTGACGCTTTTCAATGCGTGGATTCTGAGCAGCGATGGTCTTGCAAGAATTTGCGTGATTGTTGCAGGGGTTGGTCTGGCCGTTATCTGGGCGGTGTTGTATGGCCGCGCGCCAGCAGAAGAGCGGCCCGGTCTGAAACTGACCTATCTGCTTTCCCTGCAGGGGACGATCTATCTGATTTATTATCAGCAGATGATTACGTCTCTCACGCTCTATGCCTTGCGGGATGTGTCCGGTGATTTCAAAATTGCTGGCGTCACGATCCTGCACATGTCTGCCGGACAGTTCCAGGCTCTCAACTCGCTCTGGATCATGGCGCTCAGCCCGATACTGGCCACCGTGTACAATCGCTTCGGTGCACAGGGCCGGGATCTGTCTATCGCCCGCAAGATGTTGATCGGATATGCGATGGTCGCACTGGCCTTTGGTGTCTGGTGGTTTGCAACGGCGGCAACGACGGGCCTTGTTTCTCCATGGATCATGGTTGTGGGCTACGGGCTGCTGTCCTTTGCGGAATTGCTGACCAATGGTCTGGGGCTGGCCATTATCGCCCGTTACGCTCCGGCAAGGCTTGGTGGTTTCATGATGGGCGGCCTTTACCTGCTTTGGGGCATTGCCATGTATGTGGGCAGCGTTATTGCGAATGAGGCTGCCATGCCGGCCGATGTGGCGACATCTGCTGGCAATGTTCTTTATGCGGGTTTGTTCCGGACGCTTTGTGAAATTGCCGTTGCGATTGTCGTGATTCTGGCCTGTATCGAGCCTTTGACGCGGCGTTGGGATCGACAACACATAACTGTGAACAAGAAACTTTCCACGATTTCTTGAACGTGAAACTTTTGTAATTCGGGAGAAAACCTAGGAAAATGATTGGACATCATTTGTCTTAAATCTCCCGAGGGTGCCGATTAGGAAAACAAGCGTCTTCCTCTCTCTATTCCGGACCGGTATCGGCCTGTATTGGACAGTCGTTCACGATTTTCCAGCTACAGGCCACGCGAGAGGGACACGCGAAAAGAAATGCAGAGGTATAGAAGCGGTTTGACGAAGGCTCTGGGGACGGCCTGTCTTTTGAGTACGGCTCTGTCCACATTCCAGATTGCATACGCCGAAACGGCTTCTGCATCTTCTCAAGGATCGGCAGAGCAGCCTCGCGCCCATAACAGTGCGGGTCATCCGGTTCTGCGCACGAAATCCATCCAGCCCAGCCCTCTGCTGGTCAAGCCCGCGCCGACGCCCTCACATCTGGCGGGTGTGCAGCCTTCTGATACGACGGAAAACCGTTTCTTCCCTGCCAGTTTCCACGATTGGTTGACCCAGAGCACCATGACAGGGGACTGGGGCGGCTATCGGACCTGGCTGACGGAAAAAGGTATCAATATCGGCGGGCACTTCCTGCAGGACAGCGCTGGCAACCCTATGGGGGGCAAGGCCAAGACCGTTAGGTATGCGGATGAGTTTGGCCTGAATATTGACCTTGATCTGAAGCGGCTGACTGGCTGGAACCTTGGTCTCTTCCACTTCCTGAGTACGGCCCGACAGGGTCTGGGTATTGGCGCCAAGCTCCCGGCGCTGGATAGCCCTCAGCAGATCTTTGGATCGGGTGAAACCGTCCGCCTGACCCGTCTGTCATGGGAAATGCCGTGGAACCGGTATGTCTCCACGGAAGTCGGTGAAATCAATACCGAGAACGATTTCGAACAGTCCTCCATGTACTGGGGCATGAGCCAGTACTGCCAGTTCGAGTCCAACGCCATCTGCGGTATGCCGCAGTCTGTCGCGATGAACTCGGGTTATGGATATTACCCGACGGCGCATCCGGGTGCGTGGGTGAAGTTCTACCCCGCCGGGAACAATCATTATCTGATTCAGTTTGGTGCGTATTCGGTCGATCCGACGATTGCCAATACGCATAACGGCTGGAAGATGAACCTTCATGGCGCAACGGGCACGTACGTTCCGTTCCAGCTTGGCTGGCATCAGGGCGGCAAGGATGATTACAGCGGCCCGCTTCAGACCAATATCAAGATTGGCGGCTACTGGGATTCTTCTCAGGTCAAGAATGTTTACGGTCAGCTTGGAACATTCGGCGTTCCGACGGAATATCTGATTTCGGCGCCAGTCCAGCAGGTGCGTGGTCGGTTTGGTGGCTGGTTCCAGTTTGACCGGATGCTGGAGCGTGACAAGGCGGATCCGAACCGTGGAACATCGTTCTTCGGCTCTTTCACCTGGGGTGATCCGCGTACGGCAATTGCGCCTTACTTCATCACATGGGGCATCACGCGCAAAGGCACCTTCAAGGACCGCCCGAACGACACGATCAGCCTTGGCATGAAAATGCTGTGGGTGAACCCGAAGCTGACCATCTGGGCGCGCCAGATGCAGGCGGCGGGGGCAACAGGGCTGTATAAGCCTTCTGAAGAACATGCCATCGAACTGAACTACGGCTGGCGCCCGACCCCGTGGCTCGTGATCCGGCCTGGTGCGCAGTACATCATGCATCCGGGTGGTACCAACCGGTACAAGAATGCGCTGCTGATGGATTTCGAGACAGGTATTACGTTCTAAATTTCGGCTCGGAGCAGATATGAAAAACGCGCCCCTCATCATGGGGGGGCGTTTTTTTTTGTGCCTGATCTCTGATGGGAAATCAGAGATCGGTTGTGAAAGAGAACTTGAACGTCCGAGGGAGGCCCTGAAGCAGATAGCCGTTGAACGCTGAAGACCAGTAACGGGTATTGGCGATGTTATCGATGCCGAAGCGCAGCGTGACGGGCTTGTGATAGGTTGTGAACGTGTAGCGTGCGCCCAGATCAAAGCGTGTCCAGACCGGAATATGAAGGGTGTTGGCCTGGTTGACCCATTGCTTGCCCGTGTTGACGACGCGCCCGACCACCGTTGCACCTTTCAGGAAGGGCAGGTCATATTCCAGATTGCCGTTGATCGTGTAGTGGGGCACGCCGATCGCCGTGTTGCCATTATAAGTCCCGCCGGCTGTGCGGCGTAGAGCGGCCTGAATGAGAGTGCCGCCACCATTGAAGCGTAGTCCGGGAAGGATCTGGCCGTTGACGGTCAGTTCCATACCGCGGTTTCGCTGGAGGCCGTTGACACGATAGATGTAGTTTCCGGTTGTTCCCAGCGCTTCAGAATATGCATTGGGCTGAGCGATTTGATAGAAGGCCAGACCTGCACTGAACCGTCCGATGTCGTATTTCGCACCGATTTCGTACTGGGTGGATTTGTAAGGCGGAAAGACTTCGCCAAGATTGATGACATTTCCTGAGGCCACCGCGCCTTTGGCCAGACCTTCGATCCGGTTGAAGTACACGGATGTCTGGCGCGTTGGATGGATGACCAGCCCCACAACCGGTGTGATGGCGTCCTGGTCGTAATGACTGGACTGTGCGCCGCGCCCGGTCTTGCTATAGGCGTATCCGTTGATCAGCATGTTCTGGTAGCGGAACCCACCGGTCAGCGCGACGCGACCGTTCAGAAACGTCATCGTGTCTGAAAAGAACAGGCTGTAAAGCCGTGTCCAGCTTGTTGTCTGTGGGTTATCCAGTACGCCGCCAACAAATGTCTCAGCGGGGGCGGCTTTCTGCGGCGTGTTGTAAAGATTGGTGGTGAGAGGGGTCAGGGACATCGCATAAGCTGCACCGGTATCTTCCCAAAGGGCCGATCCACCGGCGTTGACTTCATGTTTGATGAAGCCTGTGCGGAAATGCGCGCGAACGCCTGCGCGCGTGCTTTCGTTTGCCTGGGAATACGGCACATACATGGCTCCGGCTGTTCCGTCGCCTGTCGTGGGATTGGTGATGGTCGGGGTGGAGTAGTTGCCTTTTTCATCGCCGTGAAGGGCACCAAATGCGCCGTATAGCGTGACATTTTTCGAGAGGTCGTGCTCGATATTGAGCATCCCGAAAATGTAGTTCAGATCGTTATAAGCCCATTTTTGCCCGTAATTATGGGATGGCGAAACGGCACGCGGCACGGATGTGACTGCGCTACCCAGGAAGATTGCGGGTCTGCCGCCATCGACGCCCTGGTTCTGATAATTCATGTCCATTGAGATACGGGTGCTGTTATCCCGGCTGTGCCAGTCAAAATCTGCACCCAGAGCCGTCGAATGGCGATATTCGTTATTGATGGAATCTTCGCCCGATTGTCCTGCGACATTCAGCCGGACACCAAATTGTTTTTCCGTTCCGAAGCGCCGCCCGACGTCGATGCTGCCGTCTCCCATGGCGCTGCTGGTATACCCTGCGCTCAGGCGCGTAATCGGAGCATCCGTGGCGTGTTTGAACATGAGGTTGATGTTGCCGCCGATGGCTGACCCGCCCGGTGCAGCCCCGTTCAGAAATGCGCTGGCTCCATTGAGAACCTGCACGCTGTCATAAAGCTGTGGAGAGACGAGCTGGCGGGGGGTGATGCCGTACAGGCCGTTGATGGCGACGTCGTCTCCGTTCACGGCGAAGCCACGAATGACGAACATCTCCGAGAAATTGCCGTATCCATACGTGGTGCGGACAGAGGGATCGTTTTCCAGAACCTGTCCGAGCGTCTGGGACTGCTGGTTCAGGATCATGCTGGAAGAATAGCTGCGGATGTTGAAAGGCACGTCCAGGCCTTTCTTGTTTCCCAGAACACCAAGCTGACCACCGCTTGTGACTTCCATCTGGTTCCGGCGCTTTGCCCTAACGACGATTTCTTCGTCATTCGGAGTCGACGTTTTTGAAATGGGGGCTGTGTTCTGGGTAGCCTGCTGCGATGCAACGGAAGAGCTGGTCGCGGCTGTCGCAAGGATAGGGAAGGTGGTGCCGGCGAGGAGGATGCAGGCCAGGCGGCTACGGGATCGGGCAGGTCTGGTGTGGAAGATCGGATGTACGCGCACGATGAAAGCCTCGAGAGGAGGAGAAGGTGAGTGCTACATACGGGAATGAGAATTAATCTCAAATAGATTGATGTAACGTAATATGATTTTGGGCACAGCGTGGCTTTTGGGTCATGACACAAGCGAAGCCCGAAAGAGGCTTCGCTATGTCGTCAGAGGCAAGGTGGGCTGCGTCAGAGCACGACTGTGAACTGGACCCCCAGGACCGCCGCATCATGGAATGTCGTCGTGGCACTTGGGCGCTGGATGTACTGAAAGTCCGGCTGGATCGCCATCGCACGGGCAACATGCGCGCTGTAGAACAGTTCGTACACGTTCTCATGGCTCTGCGGACCATAGACCGCGCCCCATTGTGTATCCTGATAAGGAAGATTGAGGTTTTTGGAAGATTCCTGCTGGAGGGCGGCGGTCGTACTCATGTCGAAGTGCTGCCACATGGCGCCAACCGTATCGAGCGGTCGTCCCCACGCTTTGCCTGTATCCAGCATTCCGACCCATGTGTGATCACGCATGGAAACCGTCTGGCCGTCACTATACATGGCGCCTGCCATGAGGATCAGACCATTGGTATCGCCCGGGCCATTGCGCATAAGCATCTGGTCCATGATGAGCCATGCACTGTTTCGGCCGGCTTCGTAGCGGCGAGGCAGGCCGGTCTGCTGCCAGGAGTTGCCGTGAATGTCTTCATACAGGTTGGGATAACGTGAGTTGTCGTAGGAATAACCAAGTTCGTAGTGGCCGACGAGGCGGTTTTTCCCAAAATGTGGCACCCATCCAATTTCAATGGGTGTTGAGAACTTGCCCAACCCGGATTGGGCCCACGACCAACCCGAGATGCCGCCGTTATAGGCATGAGGGCTGACCGCAAACAGACCGCCCATGATGTAGGTATCGACGGTTGGCATGACACGAACGATGGCTGCCAGGTTACCGGACGGCCAGTCACGGTTGCCTTCTGTATATTTGTTTGGTGCCGGGTTGCCGCATACCGCCACGTTCATGAAGTCGCAGAACAGGGGAGACGCTGCAAAGAAGGAGCCTACAGGAATCCAGCCAGCGCTGATGTCGATGCGGTTATGGTAAAAGGACGTCTCGCCATACATCGAGACCAGATGGGCAACCACGTTCCCGCGGGCACCGTAAATCTCCTGAACGGGCGCGATGGAATCCCCGAACATGCGCGACACGTTCTGACCGTGACCGTTGACGATCAGGGTGTGGGTCCAGAAATTCGGAATACCGGCCAGCTTGTTCCAGTCGACGTCCAGTTCAACGCCGACCTGACCCGTATCTGAATAGGCACGCTGCTTTCCACCGGTGATGTTTCCGGCGAATTCTTCGTTGATGGAAGCGAGAAGGTGAATGCCGTGATCCACCAACCAGGGCTGGATGCCACCCCAGTCTCCAAAGAAATGCTGTGATCCCATGGGTGCTGCAAAGAAGGACCCAGGGTCTGCGATGTCGTCGGAGGCTCCTGCGCTGCGAACGCCACGCATGTTTTTCTGCAAAAGAGGAACGCGGCGGCCTGTGTCCATGGGGTGAGGTGTGAGTTCGGATTTGCTGTTGCCGGCAGACGGTTCCGCAGAAGGGCCTGCTGTGGGTGTAGATCCGGAAGGAGAGGCCGCCTGTCCGAAGGCGTGTCCGGGCAGGAAGGCCAGTGTCGTGGCGGACAGGACGCCGAGCAAGGCCGAACGAAAAGATCCGGAACGAGGAACGCGAGCGGAAATAGGCAGCACGACCATGAGGCAGCAGGTCTCTCTTCTGTCTGATGATGGTGGGGTGGAAAACATGTTTTCTTCGTTGTTGTTCCCGTGATGGGACGAAGAAAATGAATTCCAATTTAGGGAGGGAGACATGGTGTGTCGCAGAACGGTCCCCCCAGTGTCAATGCGTCGAAGAGATTAAGCCGGGTTGGGATGATGGGATCTGTTGGATTGTGACGTTGTGTGGATGGAGACTTGTCGGGTCTGAATAATTGGCAACCTCGGGGTTTCTATAGCGTAAAGGAGGGTCTCTTATTTTTTTCAAGACACAGGAGGCAGCATGATGTTTTCTCGTTCCATGCTGAAACAGGCAGCTTCAGGGCTTGGCCTGGGAGCGATATTATTGGTGGGATCGGCTGCGGCCGATACGGCTACACCACCGGCTCCGCCTCCTGTTCCCGCAATGGACGCTCCTTTGCAGCTTGGAACGGTTTCTGTGCAGGGCAATAAGAGTGTTCCATCAGAGGATATTCTGAAGACGTTCGGTTACCAGTCTGGTCAGAGTGTGACCCGTGCTCAGCTTTCTGCGGCGCAAAAGCGTGTGGCAGATCTGTATCAGTCCCGGGGCATAGGGACGGATCTTGGCGAACAGATGCACATTTCCGCTGACAAGGTGGACGTAAAGCTTGTTCTTCGAGAGGAAGTTCCACGTAATCGCGAGGCGCGAAAACTCATTCTCGACAAGGTCGCCTTTGACGGAAACAGCAGCGTTCCAACACCGGCTTTGGCGGCGGCAACGCATCTGCAGGAAGGTGCGACTATCTCAGACGAGACGCTGGCTGCTGACGAAGTGGCGATCCAGAAGGTTTATCAGGAGAAGAAGCTGGGTGCTGAAATCCAGCCTCAGGTTGTCTACCCCAATCATGACAACCATTTGGTTCTGGTCTGGCAGATCAAGGAACGTGAGGGAGAGAGGACCCCGTACTGACCAGGCTTCGTGTCAGGACAGGGTTTCTGGGTCGAGTGGCTGTGGGGTTAGAACAGAAGGCAGGTAGAGCGGATGCTCCGGTCTGCCGCTCTTGCTAAGCCGTAGCGCAGTGACTTTGATGCCATGATGGCCCAGCATTCGGGCCACTTCGGTTCCACGGGGCCTGAGGGCTTTGGCCTGTGGGGCCCCATAGGCTAGAACGACCAGATCTGCTTTTTTCGCCATGGCCAGAAGATGGGTGTCATTGTCTGGCCCGATCGGATCTTCAACTTCCAGAAGGCGTTTCTGATCCGTACAGCGATAGGCAAAACTGTTGCCAACAAAAATGCCGCCATACCCCCATGCACGAGCGTAGCGCTGGCATTTGGCGACCGTTCGGTCGTCTCCGATCTCTGTGGCGACAGATGGGTTCATCATCAGCCACATAATCATCGGTTTGCTGTCGTCCCACACGCGCTCAAGTGTGTAACGGTAGCAGTCGCCGGGACCTGCATAGAGGGCTGTGCTGCGCACGTCTTCTGACAGGCGAAGGGGGCGTGCATGCCCAACATGATGTTGACCAAACAGGTCGGCAAAACCAGCCAGCTCCTTTTCAGGAGCGGGGTGGGAAGAACGGGACATGGCAGGGAAATCCGGAGGATGGTGTGACGGCGTTAGTGGCCGGCTTTAAGGGCTTTCACGGCAGCCAGTGCCCGTTCGACATGTTCATCCGGTGACATGGAGGCATAGGACAGAACGATATGCCCGTCCGGAGCAATCACATAGGACGTGCGGCTGGCCAGATGTTTTGCGGGCATCTTGGCCTTATAGGAGTTCGTTACGGTTCCGTTTGGATCTGCTGCAACAGGAAAGGCGCTGCGGCATTCGCTGACAGAGAATTTTGTCAGCTTGTCGATCGGATCCATGGAGATGCCAATAACGGTTGCGCCCATTTCCTTGAACTGCGGAATGGCCTCCGCGAAATCATGGGCCTCGATCGTGCATCCCTTGGTGAAGGCTGCAGGATAGAAATACAGGACAACCGGGCCTGTCTTCAGGGCATCGGCAAGATGATAGCTGAACTGATGTCCTCCCATGCTGGCCTGAGCCGTGAAATCAGGAGCGTGGGCTCCGGTTTCCAGTGCGGCATGGGCCGGGGAGGCAAGAGTGCCAATCGAAGCGAGGGCGCAGAAAGCGGAGATTGGCAGCAGAAGGCGCATAGGGTCAGTTCTGTTTCCTGAATGAGTGTCAGAATGTGCCGGGGGGGACCACGACACAGGGTGAACCGTGCGGCAGATGCTGGCAGGCTGCAAGAGCACTTTCATGCGTCAGACCGGTCAAACGTGCGCGATACAGATGGCCCTTGCCTGTTTTGACGCTGGCAACCTGTGTTCGTGCAGAAGCAACGGCGGCACCGGCGCGGCTGTGTGCCTGAGAGGCGGCTGTATTGGCCTGACTGGCATTGGCGAACGCGCCGACCTGAATCGCCCATGTGCGCGGTCCCGATGTATCCTGCTGAACGGGTGCCGCACGACGGGCAATGGGCGCGGGACCTGGCGACAGGCGATATTGCTGCTGGTTGGCGGCAGGCATGATGGCCATGATCGGCTGTGGCTTCAGGCGATGCCCGATGGGGATTTCCTGCGCGGTCACCTGACTGTCAGCCAGTTCGGTATCCATGCTGTTTGCAACGGTTGGTCGATAGGCTGCTGCCTGAACCGTTGGTGTGGGGGAGGTGATGCCGCGTGCTGCCCATGCGGCGCTGACGCTGCTCGGTCCTGCGGCAGGTGTCGCTGCGGAAGCCACGGCAATAGGCGTCTCTGGAACTTCGGCAACTTCTACGGGAGCGGCAGAAGACGCGCTCGTATCAGCAGTATCTTTGTGCGACCAAGCGGCACTGACAGCCTGACTGGTCGGAGAGGCCGGAGCACTGTTTTCTGCAATCTGGATCTGGGCGTTCGGATCATGCTGGGCGACCAGAAGATCTGCTGCCGAACGGTTATGAGGCGTTATGCCAGCAATCCGTGGTCCGATGGAAGCAACATACCGGCGCGTTTCACGCGGCAACGGACGTCCCCGGCGGAGGTAGCTGTCCAGACTTCCCGGACCATCGTTATAGGCAGCCAGAAATCCGGGAGAGCCATAAATATCGTACATCTGCCGGAGATAGGCTGTCCCGGCGAGGATATTGTCGTGCGGATCGAAAGGGTCGTCCCCGAGGCCGTATTGCTGACGCATGTCGTCATAAGTTGGTGGCATCAACTGGAGAAGACCCATGGCGCCGGGCGTCGAGGTTATGAAGTTGCCGTTGTGATCAAAAAGATGGCCACCGGATTCCTGTTGCATGACGGCCCGAATCCACTGTCCCGGCACGTCGAAACGTGCGGAGGCCTCTTCAATATAGGGACCCCATGGATCATCCGGTGGGCCTGGAGGGGCGTAATATGACTTGGCGTGGGCCCGGTATTTTGCAGCTTCCTGCGTTACGGGCAGGCGCGAGGTCGAACTCATGTCAGCTGTGTCAGCGCACGCCGCGAGCAGGCCAATCAGACCAAGTGCCAGACCGGAACGGAGGACGGTCTTGAAACGTGGAGTAGTCTGGGGCGGCACGGCGGAGCTGGGCATCGGGGCAGGGTACCTGACAAGGGAAGAACTGTCGCAACCTGCAAAGCATACACAGGGATTGCGGCAAAACTAGGAAAAATGACGAAAACCGGACGTTTTCCGGGAACCCTCTCTCCTTAAGAGCATGGCACATCGTTACATGGGGAAACTGCAGGGAGCCATCAAGGGGCTGCCAGCTTGCGGGATAAAGGTCTATGGGTTAGGCGGACCATATGAGCGCATTGTCTCCGGCCCCGACCGAACCTCACGTTGACAGTCTGTCGACGCCTGCTTCCGGCCTGATGAAGTTCGATCAGCGCCGTGGCAGTCCTGCCGCGCGTGCGTGGAATGATTTCTGCGAAACGCGTCAGCTCTGGCGGCTGGGTGTCATGCTGGGTTGGCTGGATATCAAGCTGCGCTATCGCGGGTCAGCGCTCGGCCCCTTCTGGCTGACCATTACGTCCGTCCTCATGGTAGCTTCCATGGGTGTTCTGTACGGGCGGCTGTTTCATCAGGATCTCAAGGTTTATCTGCCGTTTCTGGCACTGTCCCTGACGCTCTGGCAAACCGGTCTGGCCAGTCTTGTACAGGAATCCTGTACGAGCTTTCTGGATGCGGACAGCATGATCCGGTCCAGCCGTTTGCCTCTCCTGCTTCAGGCTGTTCGGGTTGTGGTCCGCAATGCCATCGTGTTCGGGCATAACATCATCGTGCCGATTGGTGTTTTTGCCCTCTATCATGTCTGGCCGGGCGCATCGGCATTGCTCGCTATTCCTTCGCTGCTGCTGTGGGGAATCGACGGTTTCGCGGCCTCAATGCTGCTTGGTGCGCTCTGTGCACGTTTCAGGGATATTCCGCCGATCGTTGGGGCCCTGATGCAGATCGTATTTTACGTCACCCCAGTCATCTGGCAGCCGGAGCAACTCGCGGGCAAGGCCAGGTTCCTGCTTTACAATCCGTTCTATGCCTTGCTGGAAATCGTTCGTGCACCCCTGCTGGGACATGTTCCGTCAGCAGGGGTATGGGGTGTGGCCGTTGGAACGAGTGCGGTGTTCTGTGCTCTGGCGATTTGGGTTTTCGTGCGTGTCCGGGCGCGTCTGGTGTTCTGGATCTGAGCATGACCCATATCCGTCTTGAAAATCTGTCCCTGTCATTTCCCGTTCTGCATGGCGCCTCGCGATCGCTGAAAAAGACGCTATTGGTGCGCGCAAAAGCGACCGTTACGAAGCCTGCCAGTGTGGGCGGTCGGATGCGCCTTGGCGCTGCTGCTTCTGATGCTGTTCTGGTTCAGGCGCTTTCCGGTCTGACGTTTCAGATTGAGGGCGGTGAGCGTGTTGGCCTGATCGGTCATAACGGGGCCGGGAAGTCCACGCTGCTTCGCGTTCTGGCCGGGATTTATGAAACGACCGATGGTGTGCTGGACATTGAAGGGGACAGTCATGCCCTGATTGATCCACAGTCCGGCATGAACCCTGAACTGACAGGCCGTGAAAACCTTCATCTGTTTGCGTGTCGGATGGGGGTAGCCAAGGAGCATATCGCCGGGCTTGAAGCGGATGTTGAGGCTTTTGCCGAACTGGGACCGTTTTTCGATCTGCCTGTTCGGCTTTACTCGTCTGGCATGGGAATCCGATTAGGTTTTGCACTGGCGACGGTGCCTCGTCCGAGCATTCTTCTGATGGACGAATGGTTCATGGCCGGTGATCAGCGTTTTCAGGACAAGGCGAAGAACCGGATGGAAGGCATGGTGGATGCCGCCGAGATCCTTGTCGTCACGTCACATTCCCTTCCGGTTCTGAGGAAATGGTGCACACGGATTCTATGGATGGAGGGGGGGCAGGTTCGCATGGACGGACCGACCCAGACGGTTCTGGATGCATACGAGGCGTCTCTGGCCTGAGTTCTGCGATTTGGTCTGACCCGAAGGGTGCGGTAGTCTTGGGCGAGTTTATCACCCTCATGGAGACAGACCATGTCTTATGCCGCAATTGATGCAGCCCGCGTTGCCAAGGCCGCCAAGTCTGCCCTGCAGACGCTCTCCACGGTCAAGGAGCAGTCCGAAGCGCATCAGCGCAAGACGATCATGATCGAGCGTATTGAAGCCCTTGCTACGGCCGCTGCCGAGACGAAGGACTGTAATCAGATCACGCTGACGTCTGAAGAGTTCTGGCTGATTTCCAAGAACTGGTAACAGCCTTTAGGGCAGGGGAGACCCTGCCTGTTACCGCTGGTAGGACGCGATTTCCACCAGATTGCCGTCAGGGTCCCGGCAATAAACGGACGTGATGGGGCCGAGAGCTCCCAGACGCGCCACAGGGCCTTCCGTCACCACAACACCGCATTTTTCCAGATGGCGGATAACGTCTTCGCTGGCGATCGCCGAGGTGAAGCAAAGATCGGACGTGCCCGGCTGCGCGCCCTCTGCCGTTTCCCAGCCCTCGGAATTTTCCGGGCGAAGATTGATCTTCTGCCCTCCGAAGCAGAGGGCCACGCGATTGTTCCGTCCGTACTCCTCGATATCCATACCGAGAACCCGCTGATACCAGGACGCCGAGATGGTCCTGTCACGGACGGTCAGAACGATGTGATCGAGGCGATCGACGGTAAAGCGCATGATGATCCCTTACGAGAACGGCGTCAGAGGCCCCGGAGCAAACCCTCCGGGGCGGAAGGTTTTCAGGTCGGCGGGCGCTTGCGGAAGGCTGCCAGACTGACGACTTCAGCCTCTTTCTTTTCTTCATCGGCAGGAGGCTCTTCGATCCGGACTTCCGGATGATGAGCCGGATCAATGTCGTCAGGCTCGACGGCGTCTTCCGGGATCTCGATGTCCTCATCATCCTGCATGGAACTGACAAAGCGCAGAGCCATACGGATATGCGGATCGGCAAAGGCCGTGATGGCTGAGACGGGAATGACCAGAATGCTGCCAACGCCCCCAAAGGACAGGCCGACGGAAATGATGTTCTTGTCGCGATCCAGCGCCAGATCCCAGAACTGGTGCTGAAGAACGATGGTCATTTCTTCCGGGTACTGTGCCCGCAGGCGAGCCGGAATAATAACGTCCGGGCGGTTGGTGCGGAATGTCAGATAGAAATGGTGGGCGCCGGGTAGGCCTTCTGCGGCAACATGCTCAATGGCACGCAGCATGACTTCACGGTAGGCGTCTTCCACCCAGTCGTCATAGGGGAGAAGGCTTTCCGGCAGTTCGTGTTCGAAGCCGTCCTGGCCGGTGTGATCGTCGTCGCTCATGGTCGCAAGCCTGATGTTTCAGTCAATCCTCTCAGGGATGCGACAGACCGGCCTGAATGGCAAGACGTTTTGCAGAAAAGGAAATTTGAGGTGGGAGGGCTTCTGTTGCCCGGTGCCCTCCCGAACCGCGCTTATCGCTTATGCAGCGACAGCGAGCACCTCAGAGTTATCGTTGGCACTTGTAAGTTTAGCCCGATGACGGTGGTACAATGCCGGGCAAAAGATAAGTCTTTACCATGCGCGTCGAGCCTGTTTCGTCCCCACAGATCCCTTTTGCGAGGGATTTTTTCTGGTGGAGACGCCGGGCACTGCCCCCGGGTCCACAACACTTATTTCACTTACCGTTTATCGCCATAGCCGGGGACGAACCCCTTGCACTGCTGAACATAGGAGTGCTGTTGCCGTCCTGCAAGGGGAAAAGACGAAGCGTGTGATGACAGCGGCCGGACTCGTCTCGAGCGGTGGCGGGAGATGTTTCGTCATGCTAGAGCCGCGCCCTATGGCACTGACATCCGAACAGCGCGCTGAGATCGAAGCTCAGCGCAACGAGCCCCAGCTGACCTCCCGCCCGACCGTTCCGGCGATGGAGAAACTCCTTTTCACGCCCATCGAAGTGCTGGACCATGGGTTCCTGCGCGTTGTCGATTACATGGGCGATGATGGGGCCGTCGTTCAGGCTGCCCGCGTGTCCTATGGTCGCGGTACGAAGAAGGTTTCCGAGGATGCGGGCCTGATCCGTTATCTGATGCGGCATCGCCATTCCACGCCGTTCGAAATGTGCGAGATCAAGTTTCATGTGAAGCTGCCGGTGTTTGTGGCGCGGCAATGGATTCGCCACCGCATGGCGAGCGTGAACGAATATTCTGCACGCTATTCCATTCTGGATCGTGAGTTTTACCTGCCCGCGCTGGACCAGGTTGCCTCCCAGAGCGCCTCTAATCGACAGGGACGGAGCGAGGCTCTTGATCCGGAGACGGCAGAGCGCGTTCTGGAGATTCTGCGTCGCGATGCGAGTCAGTGCTACGATGATTACGAGAGCCTGCTGAATCCGGATGAGACCGGTCTGGCCCGCGAGTTGGCGCGGATGAACCTGACGCTCAACACCTATACGCAGTGGTACTGGAAGATTGATCTGCACAATCTGATGCACTTCCTGGCCCTGCGCGCCGATCCGCATGCGCAGTACGAAATCCGCGTTTATGCTGAAAAAATGATCGAACTGCTGCATGCCTGGGTTCCCGCAACGGCTGCGGCCTTTGAAGAATACCGTCGTGGCGCATTCACGTTCTCGGCAGGGATGCTGAAGGTGCTGCGTCGTCGTCTGGCAGGCGAGGCTGTCACGCAGGAGACGTCGGGTCTGACGAAACGCGAATGGATCGAGATGAACGCCATCATCGATTCTGAAGCATAAGGACGGTTGCGTCCTGCATGAGCGATCTTGATAAAATTCTGAATGATCCTGCCCCTGTGCAGGAAGACCCTGTTCCCGGATTCGGCCCCCGGCCACCGCGGATGTGGCCATGGGCGATTCTGGCAGGATTGCTCATGCTCGCTTCGGTTTTTATTCATGTTTTCTGGCCTGTTCCGCCACATAAGCACATGGCTCTGTGCAAACATGGTCTGACGGAACACTGCTATAAAGTAGATCCGACAGCGGAAGACTGAAGGGCCGGTTTTTGTAAGTCTTACAGCCGGTGGATGATCTGTTTTTCCAGAATCGCTGTTTCTGAACGGATTCCCCTGAGAACGAATGTAGAAACCTGCCGGACTCACATTCCAGGACTCTTAATCAACAAACTTATCCACAGGGTTCTGCCCCGGAAAAGTGGATAACAAATTGCGCGTAGTTCTCTGAAGAGAATCGCGTCAAAGTCTTGATTTTCTGGGAAAAATCGTGGTGCCGGGTGAGGGATTTGAACCCCCGGCCTTCGGTTTACAAAACCGCTGCACTACCACTGTGCTAACCCGGCATCCACAGCCCGGCTTTTTCCATGCCGAGGCCCCTTTGGTCAAGCGTCAGAGAGACGATTTCTGTAATTTTCTCACTTTGATGGTGCCATGAGGCTTGGTGGAGGGGGGAGATGGGACGAGTTGTTCGTGAATCCATAGCCGTCAGATGAGAGCCCGTGATGGACGACAGGGGGGCGGGCGCAGGCTGAGAGGAGCAGCGCTGTTCCCAGAAGCAGAATACGGGTCATGAGGAAGCCTTTTCTTCAGATGCGGCAAGTGCGGCGGCAATGGTGGAGGCGAGGGCTGTATAGGCGCGTGCCGCTTCGCTGGCAGGGGCGGAGAGGATAATCGGAGTGCCATCGTCTCCGCTTGCCCGGATATCGGCCAAAAGGGGAATTTCCCCGAGGAAAGGAACACCAAGGCGTTTTGCTTCTTCCTGCGCGCCACCGTGACCGAACAATTCCGTCCGATGATTGCAGTTCGGGCAGCAGAAATAGGACATGTTCTCAACGACACCGAGAATGGGTGTTTCCATGCGTTCGAACATGGAGACGCCGCGTCGGGCATCCAGCAGGGCAATATCCTGCGGTGTGGAGACAATAACGGCTCCCCCCTTGGCCATCTTGGCCCCAAGCTTCTGGGCCAGCGTCAGTTGAGCGTCTCCGGTTCCCGGCGGCATGTCGATGACGAGGACATCCAGTTCCCCCCAGTCCACTTCTCCCAGAAACTGTGTCAGAGCCCCCATGACCATTGGTCCACGCCAGATCATGGCCTGATGTTCATCCACCAAATACCCGATGGACATGCTTTTCAGGCCCCAGGCCTCGATAGGGAGGATACGCCCGTCCACAACTTCCGGACGTGCATTCTTGCCCAGCATCCGGGGAAGGGAAGGGCCATAAATGTCAGCATCCAGAAGGCCGGTGCGTATGCCCTGCTTTGCCAGGCCGGCTGCGAGATTGACGGCTGTGGTGGATTTTCCGACGCCCCCCTTGCCAGAGGCTACGGCAACAACGGCTTTTACACCTGGCAGAAGCGTCTCCGGGGCATGACGGCTCGATGCGTTGCGGCTTTGACCACCCAGATTGAAAGGCCGGTGCCCACCGCCTGCCGGAGCATTGGCTGGTGGCGGCGTCGTGGCGCGATGGGCCGTCAGGGAGATGGTCGCACCTGTCAGGCCGGGAATGCGGGCGATTTCCGCTTCTACATGATGGCGGATTGGTTCCATGCGGGAGACATTGTCGCGCGACGTGGCAAGAGACACATGCGCGTGCCCGTCCCGCACTGAAACGCCTTCCAGAGAGGCAAAGGCCAGAACATTCGATCCCGGCCCGGCCTGTTCGCTTCCAAGAATTTCGGAGATGCGTTTCTCGGCACTGACAGACGGCGTGTCGGAAGGGGTAGTCGGGGGGGTATGATCGGTCATGCCAAGACTCTTTTCTGGAAAACGGCCTGTCTAGGAAAGCAGATGAGCCTAGCACAGGCATCTCCTGATCGCATCCTGAACTGCGGCATAGTGACGAGGAAGGGTCTTCTGCGTTAGCGTATCACCATGAGCAGATTGACCGCCCGCCTTGCCCTTTCCTGCGCCATTTCTCTGGTGCTGTCCGCCCCGTTAGCGCAGGCGCAGACGACATCACAGCCCTCTCCGGCTCCCGTTCCGGCGCCACGTTCGGTTCCATCGAGCTTTGCGGATCTGGCTAACCGGCTCCTTCCGTCGGTTGTGAATGTCTCTACATCAGCCGTGCTCAAGCCGGGGAAGGACGAGGACAAGGGGCCAGACTCCAGCAGTCCGGCAGGGCCGCAGGTACCGCAGTTTCCGCCGGGCTCCCCGTTGGAGAAGTTCTTTCATGATTACATGACACACAAGCCGGCCCCGAACCGTCCTCCGCGCCGGATGCAGGCGCTGGGATCGGGCTTCATTCTTGACCCGGCTGGCATCATCGTGACGAACAACCACGTCATTGAAGGCGCAGATCAGGTTTCCGTGACCCTTCAGGACGGGACAGAGCTTCCAGCGCGGATCGTCGGGCGTGACAGTCAGGTCGATCTGGCTGTGTTGGAAGTGAAGCCCAAACACCCACTGCCTGCGGTTCCGCTCGGGCATAGCGATGCGGCACGGATTGGTGACTGGGTGGTGGCCATTGGTAACCCGTTTGGTCTGAACGGCACCGTGACGGCCGGTATCATTTCCTCTCGTGGGCGGAATGTCGAACACGGTCTGTATGATGACTACATCCAGACTGATGCCGCCATTAATCGAGGGAACTCAGGTGGCCCCCTCTTTAACCTTTCCGGCGAAGTTATCGGCATCAACACGCTGATTTATGGTGGCGCTGGTGGAGATTCTATCGGCATCGGTTTCGCCATTCCTGCTGACGATGCACGCGGCATCATCTATCAGTTGCGGAAGACCGGGCATGTGTCCCGTGGTTGGATGGGACTGAAATTCCAGAACGTATCCTATGAGATTGCCGAGGATCTGGATTTTCATAAGCCGGACGGGACTGTGGGCAAGGGGGCGCTGGTTTCTGAAGTAGGGTCGAAAAGCCCGGCAGCGCAGGCAGGGCTTCAGGTTGGTGACATCATCACCCGCGTAGGGGATCAGGATGTAACGGGTCAGACCATGCCCCGTATCATTGCGTCCATTCTGCCGGGCACGAAGACGGAACTGACGGTTTGGCACAAGGGCAGTACCAAGACAGTGCCGATCACGCTGGCGCAGTCTCCGAATGCGCCGGATATGCCACCGTCTGACACGCATCAGCCGGCGCATACCAAGGCGGCTTTCGGCGAACTGGGCCTGACGGTTCGATCCATTGATGCCGAAATGCGCACACAATACGCCCTGACCGACGATCAGCGTGGTGTTCTGGTGGATCGGGTTGAGCCGTCCAGTCCGGCAACGTCGCGGGGTATCGCGGTCGGTAACGTGATTACGCAGGTTGGTCAGGATCAGATCGACACGCCTGATGCCTTCGCTAAGGCCATTCATCAGGCGCAGGAACAGAAGAAAACAGAAGTGCTGCTTCTGGTTCAGGATGATGATGGTCTGCGCTGGGTGCCTGTGCCTTTTCTCGGGAACTGATTGCGGGAACGGGCGCTGGAACGTCCCATGACAATTTTGAATGGCCTGATGCGGAAGTGGCTTCTTGTTCCGCCGCGGGGATCGAGCTGGCACGAGGTCATGCGGCCCGCAACGCGCCAGACCATCCGGGTTCTGGTCTCCATCGCTGCGGCATGGCTGGTCGGGTTTGTTCTGCATTTGCAGGAAACAATCTGGGCTTTGGTGACGGCGCTGATCGTCACTCAGTCGAGCATTACCCAGACGATGGCCACCGCGCGTGACCAGATTACCGGGACGTTACTGGGCGCTGTGGCAGGAACGATCGCTGTTTTGCTGGAACTCTGGACGGGTCAGCAATGGCTGTCCTTCTGGATTGTACTGACGCCTCTCGCTTTTCTGGCTGCAGTGCAGACGAATCTTCGGTTTGCCTGCATTACGCTCATGATCGTGTACCTGTTTCCCAGTCAGGGCAGTCCGTTCCTGCCTATGGTGACGCGCCTGACAGCCATTCTGATTGGTGTCATGGTCTCGCTGGTGGTGTCTTTTGTCGTCCTGCATAGCAGTGCCAGGAAGCAGGCTTTCCACACGTCGGGTCGTCTGCTGAGGAGGCTTGATGGATTGCTGGATGGCGCGCTGGATCAGGAAACAAGCTGGCGGGAAATTGAGAAGCGCAATGAAGCCTGCGTGACCCTGCTGATCGAACTGGAAGGCGCGGTTGAAGAGGCGCGGCGCGAGCGTTTCAGCGATCTGGAAAAGCGTGACCCGGTACTGGCTGCCCTCCCAAGGTTGATGCGAAGGCTCCTGAACGATACAATGCTGGTGGCTCGTGCAATCGCAACGGGCCGCGCAGCAGGCAATACGGGTCTTGTTCCGCTCTATAAAAGTCTCAGCCATGCACTTCGTGCCCTGGCTCACAGCTGTGAACAACGTCTCGTTCGGCAGCAGAACCGTCATCCGCATCAGCCGGAAGACAAAGACATCCTTGATCTTCTTCCCCGTCTGGAAGAGCAGACGCGCCCCGAAATGCGCTTTGTCATGTCCCTGTTCAAGGAAGATCTGCAACGCGCCGTTGGTGTCATCATGCGTGATGATGCTGGTGCAGCCAAAGGTCTCTGAGCGGCTCCTGTCCGCCTTGTGACGAAACCCTGGCACGATTACCCGCGTTTTTCGTGGGTCTCGTGGCACTATGCCCGGAAAGCCGATTCCCGTCAGTGGTCGGCCATCAGGAAT
>NZ_BEWO01000002.1 GCF_002723975.1 Gluconobacter japonicus | reverse complement strand
GATCAAGAACGCCAGCATCCGGGTGACGCATGGCGCTCTTTCTGTTCGTCGCAAAGCCCAGCATCGCAGCCAGATCACCCTCAAGAAAAATTCAAGCGCGCCATTCTCCAGAATGAGGCGGATAAACGCGACCGTAACAATGCTTTAACGACTGATGGAGCGCGTCATTAGGCGTTAAAGCATTGCGATTCAATAAGTATCCTTTAGATATTTGTATTTATAAATATTCATATATATATCTAGTAATATCGATCAATTTAGATGTTAAATTGATCGATAATTTTCCTTTGATATAATTTTTGTTCTTTTATTCTTTCCTTTGAAAGTTCTATCCGTTGTGAAATAGTTTTATGCATAAACTTTATTTCGTTTATATGCCGATTTTTATCAAGAATATGACTTGCTGAATTTGCGTGGCGTCGGTGAATGTTCAGTGATTGCTTAACATACACGATGCCTGCTTCGTCTTGGTCCAAAAGCTCAAGATAAATACGCCAATCTCCTGCAACGCTGAGTATTCTGAGGTCTTGCTGGCATCTGCGTAGAGCGGCGCGCATTGGCGCGCGTTTGAAAACGGCTCCGCTCACGTTGAGGATAAGATTGCGTTCTGAGAGGCACGTCTTCAGAAAATCGCGTCCTTGGAAATATCCGTCATGATCTAAAATGCTCCCAGCCGTTTCGGAGCAGTAATTACGATAAGACGAGGTAAGAGGAGCACCATTTGTATCAATGGACCTGCTGTCACTGAAAGCCATTGTAGCATTGGGGTGCTGTTGCAAGGCATCAAAAAGTTTTTCCAGAAACTGTGGATCACAGAGATCATCTGCCTCTGCGATCCAAACCCATTCTCCTTGGGCCTCTTTGAATGCTTTTTCCCATTGACGAAAAACTGAACCTGAAGGTTTACGCCCTTTTATAAGGCGTATTTCGCGTTGCCATTCTCTGGCAGTATTCTGGGCGATATCTACACTTTTGTCTGTTGAGACATCATCCAGAACAATAATTTCAAGAATAGGAAGCGTCTGTGTAAAAATAGAAACCAACCGACTCTCTAAGTAACGTGCGTAATTGTAGGATGGTACGACAACCGAAATGGTCGGGAGTTGTGAGAATGCGTTATGTAAGAGAGCTTCAGCATAAGATTTGAAATGAAGCTGATTTTGCATTTTTCGTGCTATTTTTTTGCGATGCGAAAATGGTCGTTTTTTTGATTGCTGGCCAAGCGCAAAAAGGGCTTTCGCCATTGCGTTAATATCACCGAGCGGAACCATTGAATGCTTAGTATCGGCTGTATTCAAGCTTTCAAGAAAAGGGGGAATTCCGCCGCTGTCTTTAAACGCGGTGCAGGATAAGCCTGCGCTGAGAGCTTCAAGAGCAACAGACGGATAGGGATCTTCGCGGGATGTTAGGGCAAAAACGTCGGCTGCCGACAGCCAGTCCGACATGTTTTTCACATTTCCGGGCATGTGAAATGTTCCTGACGTCAAGGCTAGATCAAGCTCTGAACGGAGCCCATCTTCGAGGGTAGGGTCTATGCCTCCCAACCAGACGAAGTGAGCGTCATTTTGCAAAATACGCCATAATTGCAGGAAAAGATCGAAGCCTTTTCGCATGTCTGCATAGCCTGCTCCGAGCACCAAAAACTGTGTTTCTGTCAGCTTTAGTTTTTGACGAATGGCTTGTCGTGTAGATGTGCTCAAAGCAGGTGGTTGATACAGGCCTTGTGGAAGGATGCTTAGTTTGGGATGTTTTTCCAACCCAAGTCGTTGCGCAACGATTTGTGCGGGAACGATAATAGAGGAGGCGAGGTCACAACACTTATGCATTTCACTGACCAGCTTGCGAATATTTAAGATATTCGGCAATTCATGGATCAAAAATGTGTAGGGAATGCTGTTCTGAAAAAGGGCGGGTGCTAGTGGTGATGATGCGGAGCTATTGAGAATGGCTTGCTGAAAGCCTTCTTTCTTCAGAACGCTCAGTCTTTTTTTTGTTTCTGGAGACGTTACGGACAGAATCTCTACGGGCGCAATACGTCTGTATTCATCGACCATCGCCCCTCCTTCCAGCAGCACAAAGCGAAGATCCACACCAAAAGACGCACGAAGAGTTCGGCCTATTTCAAGCAGAAGTCTTTGAGCACCTGCAGGAAATGCATCATGACCGATCAGAAGGAGGCGGGCCTTGTTTAGCGAGCTTTTAAACCCCGTGCATGCTCTGGCTGTCGCATTCAAATAAGCGCTGCCAAAATGTACGTCGGGTTCAAGATATGCGCCTTCAGCCCATTCATTCCAGGCATTGATGCAGACGATGGATTCGCCAAAAAAACGTTCTTTTTGAGCCTGATCGACCAAGCCGGTCAGCCATCGCTCATAAAGTTTGGGTGTAGATCCGTGCAGGACCAGTCCTTGTCCCTGGCGGCGCGCATCATTATCCCAGGAGGGTGCCGCGGTCCGTATCAGGGGGTAGGATGTCGGAGGCTGTTTGAGAGCATTTTCGACAATATCTGAGTAATCATAAATCTGGCCTCGGAAATCTTCGTCCATCAGTTGCACGTGTTCGTTGATCAGACTGCAATTCGCAACGACCTTATGGGGCGGAAATTCGATGGCTCCATCTACGCCAAAATCACGAGGGTTCTCGGCGTTAAAAGCCTGCCCCATGACAAAAATCGGGTTCAGGTTATGTCGTTTTCTGAAAAGTTTGCGCCACCTTTCAAAAGCCTGAGGTGCATCCGGGATAGTCCCTGGCCTATACACCATGAGGAGAGGGCGACCTTGGACCTGGATATAGCGCGGGTCACGCATATGGCGTGCAAAGCAATCAATCAGGGCATGATCGTCTTCCGGCCGGTAATCCTGTGCAATGAGAATGTCGTTGTCGGATCCATCCCATCTGCGGCTCCAGTTTTCATTGGCCCACATGAGGCAGAACGGCAGATCAATATCAGGATTGGCCAGAAGCATTTCCAGCGGTCCATCAAGAAGCCGTTTGCGATTGAACCAGTAGAAATAGAAAACGAAACCTTCAATTCCCGCAGCCTTTGCCATGTCTGCCTGTCTCTTCAGTAAATCTGGAGACGTCAGTGTGTAATGGCCAAGGTCGCGCGGAATGCGAGGTTGATAGTGGTCAGCGAACCGGGGGAGCGCGCGGGACGTGTTTGTCCATTCCGTAAAGCCGTCTCCCCACCAGGCATTGTTTTCCGGAGTGGCGTGATATTGCGGCAGATAATAGGCCAAGATACGTGCGCGGCGGATCGCACTCTCTGGAAGAGGTTGAGTCTTTTCAAACAGTGGTCCGGGCGTGCTGCGTCGACGAACTTCCCGGAAAACCGTGAGTTCGTTTTGTGGTTGTGCAGGATGAATGCTGGGTTTGTGCCTATTTTCCAGGTAATGCAGGAGAGGGTTTGTATCTGGCTCATGTCGCAGATAGTTCTTGCGATAATAGACTGGATCAAATGCTTCAAAAGGCTGTCTGGCCTCACGAAAACCCTGGATCATATAGTGTTCGAGTGGGTCTATCCCTGCCGCAGCGACATCCGGGTAAGCTTTAAGATAGAAAGCCGGATCAAACTCTGCGATGGGCTGCAGGATCTGGGTGTGTCGGTTCAGCAGGTAGTGCGCCAAGGCCAGCATTCCCTCGGGAATGGTATAGGTTTGGGCATACCAGGCCGGATCAAACCACTTGATAGGCTGACGGCCTTCTTTTTCTCCAGCGATAACGTAATGAAGCAGAGGATCGCCAAGAACGTCCGGGTATTGTTTCAGATACCAGTGTGGATCAAAGAACGGGTTGGGTTTGCGTCCTTCTTTCCAGCCACAGTGATGATAATGCCGTAGAACGGCTGTCCCCAGATTTTTCAGGTCAGGATTGGTCTTCAGATAATAGGCGGCATCAAATGTCCCTGAGTATCCGAGGACCTGAAGGGAGGTGGGGCGTACGGAACCAGCGGAAGGACCGGGGCGAACGCAAGTTGTAAGACCATCTGGCATGAGATGTTTTTTTACTGTTTCTTAACAAAATTCAAGCACGTTAATTTATCGTCAATCGAGAAAGAAATTTGCTGTGTCGCCGGGACAATGTCATACCGTCCGCCCCGGAAGGCATTCGAGGTGGGAACTGATGGATCGCAGTGTGTCTTCTTCCGTTGAGGAAGGTCCTGTCTACACGCATCAAACCATGCGTCTGGAAGAGGGGATGGCGCTGGAATGCGGTGCTCATTTGGCACCTCTGGAAGTCGCTTACTGCACTTACGGCACGTTATCTGCTAGCCGCGATAACGCCATTCTCGTCTGTCATGCATTGACGGGTGACCAGTATCTTGCAGAGCCTAATCCGCTGACGGGAAAGCCTGGTTGGTGGAGCCGTATGGTCGGTCCTGGACTTCCAATCGATACGGACCGTTTTTTTGTGATCTGTCCGAATGTCCTTGGGGGGTGCATGGGGTCTACGGGGCCGCGATCCCTCTGTACCGAGACGGGTAAGGCCTGGGACGGCGAGTTTCCTCCTATTACGATGCATGACATCGTGGCCTCTCAGGTCCGTCTGGTAGATTATCTTGGAATTGAACGCCTCTTTGCTGTCGTGGGTGGATCAATGGGCGGTATGCAGGCGCTGACATGGGTGGCAGATCATCCAGAGCGCGTTTTCGCAGCTTTGCCCATTGCCACGTCGCCTTTTCATTCTGCGCAGAATATTGCGTTTAACGAGGTCAGTCGTCAGGCCATCTTTGCAGATCCTCACTGGCATGACGGACATTACCGGGATTTTGGTGCTATTCCGGCGCGTGGTCTGGGGGTTGCGCGTATGATGGCGCACATCACCTATCTCTCAGAAGAGGCTCTGAGTCGAAAATTCGGTCGGCGTGTTCGTAAGGAAGCGGCTACGGCCATTCCCGCAGCGAGCAGTCCATCGCTGTTTGGCGAAATGTTTGAGGTTGAAAGTTATCTCCGGCATCAGGGGTCAACATTCGTCCGAAGATTTGATGCAAACTCCTATCTGACGATTACGCGGGCGATGGATTATTTTGATCTGGCTGCCGAGCATGACGGCGATCTGTCAGCTCCTTTTGGAAAGTGCGAGACGCGTTTTTGTGTCGTGTCTTTTAGTTCTGACTGGCTTTTCCCGACGTCTCAGTCCCGACTGCTGGTGCGTGCTTTGAATAAAGCTGGGGCAAACGTCTCTTTTGTGGAAATCGAAAGTGACCGTGGGCATGACGCATTTCTTCTAGATGAGCCTGATTTGGATCGAACCGTAAGAGGTTTTCTGAATGGTGCTGCCGAACATGCCGGTCTTACCAGGGAGGAGGCACTCTGATGCGCGTTGATCAACAACTAATTGCAGAGATGATCCCCGCGAAAGCGCGCGTTCTGGATGTAGGTAGTGGCGACGGTACTCTGATCGACTACCTGTTTCGTACCCGGGGCTGTGATGCTCGAGGTATTGAAATTGACATGCAGAGTGTTACCCAGTCGGTCGCTCATGGTCTACCGGTCATGCATGGAGACGCAGATCACGATCTTGCACACTATCCGGATGATGCATTCGATTATGTTGTCCTTCAGAGAACGCTGCAGGCTGTAGAGCGTCCGCGAGAAGTGCTGAGGCAGATGCTGCGTATTGGCCGTCATGCCATCATCTCTTTTCCGAATTTCGGGCACTGGCGTTTGCGGCTGCAGCTTCTGACAACCGGACGTATGCCTATGACGTCTGTCTGGAGTACGCCTTGGTATTCCACGCCGAATATTCATCCCTGCACGATCAGGGATTTTCTCGCTCTGTGTGAGGAAGATGGATATGTTGTCCAACAATGGCTTGCTGTGGATGAAGACGGACTGAAAGCGCCTTGGAGGCGGTCAATCCGATTTGCCAATCTGTTTGGCGAGCAGGCCCTCTTTCTGCTCAGTCGCGGCTAAGTTTGCTTTTGAAGGGATATCCTTTCTGCTTGGTCAAAAAGGAAAGATATTCTTTTCTCCCGCTGCATTCTTTCTTGTGAGATGATTCACGGTTTCGCAAAACACGTGAAATAATAATGATTTTTTGTGAATCGAGCGTGCGTTTCTCTTGCGGCGAAAGGGAACGTGTCCTACATCAATCCGCAGATATCCCGGCATTTAAAGCAGGGAGATGCTGACGGTTTCGTCGTCATGCTGATTTGGTTTTGGCGTTCAGGTATCAGGCTTCATGATTCATTTTTGAAAAATGAAGTGACCAATTTAACCGGTCTCACTAGCTGGTAAATGGTCATGATGCTGGCTGAAGTCAGCTGAGAGCCGTCTCTCATCAACTCTAGGCTCAAAGCAGGCGTCCTTTCGTGCTCCCAAAGTACGGCTCGGGCTGTGCGAGCCAGGCCTTGTTATCCCTCAGGAGGGGTCCATGACCAGTTTCGCAGAGCTCAATTTAGCCGAACCAATCCAGAAGGCGCTTGCCGAAGAAGGATATACAACCCCCACGCCTATTCAGGCTGGCGCAATCCCGCATCTTCTTGAAGGCCGTGATCTTCTGGGGCTGGCGCAGACAGGAACAGGTAAAACGGCGGCTTTTGCTCTGCCGATCCTTGATTACCTTCTGCGAAATCGTCGTCCCCCTGCGCCAAAGACCGTTCGCGTTTTGGTGCTGGCTCCAACACGTGAGCTTGCGTCCCAGATTGACGAAAGTTTTGGGGCTTATGCCCGTCACATGAAGCTGTCTCATGCTGTTGTTTTCGGTGGCGTCGGTCAGGGGCGGCAGATTGAAGCGACGCGTCGTGGTGTCGATGTTCTGGTGGCAGCACCTGGCCGACTGCTGGATCTCGTAGGGCAGGGGTATATTGATCTCTCGGCTCTGGAAGTTCTGGTGCTTGATGAAGCCGACCGGATGCTGGACATGGGCTTCGTTCGTGATATCCGCCGTATTATGGCGCTTTTGCCAGAGCGTCGTCAGACGGTTCTGTTCTCTGCGACGATGCCGCAGTCCATCAGTGATCTGGCGCACTCCCTGCTGAGCGACCCTGCAACCGTTCAGGTTACACCTGAATCCAGCACTGTGGATCGTATCCGCCAAGCTGTCATGTTCGTTGAGTCGGAGAAGAAGAAAGACGCGACGCTGATGCTTGTTGAGAGCTCAAACGTTGTGCGTGCGGTCGTCTTTACGCTGATGAAGCATGAAGCCAACAAGGTTGCAGAGTTCCTTAACAAGAACGGCATTACTGCTGAGGCCATTCACGGAAACAAGTCACAGGGCGCTCGTGAGCGAGCCATGTCGGGTTTCCGCAACGGCACGGTCAAGGTACTGGTCGCAACGGATATTGCGGCACGTGGTATCGACGTCGACGACGTATCTCACGTTTTTAACTATGATCTTCCGAATGTCCCTGAATCCTATGTTCATCGTATCGGCCGTACGGCGCGTGCGGGACGTGATGGCTGGGCCGTCTCGCTCTGCGATGCCGAGCAGCGCGCATGGCTGAAGGACATTGAAAAGAAGATCGACAAGGCTATTCCAGTCGTAACTGATCATCCTTATCACTCTGATGCGGCCCAGAATTCCACAATGCGCCCTCCGGTTCTTGGTGGCGGGCGTGGCGGTGGTCAGCGCGGTGGTGGAAATGGTGGCGGTGGCCGACGCCGTTCTGGTCCGCCATCATCAGTGCGCGGATCTGCTGGCCGACGCGGTGGCGCACGTTCTGCCGGGCAGCGCTGACTTTTGATGAGGAGTAGATTTCAGGGATTGAAGTGCTCTGGAATCTGTCTCTACTAAAGAGGCAGCAAACCTCCATCCGATGTATCGGGTGGAGGTTTTTTTATGCAAAAAGAGTAAACATCTGCCACCGCGGGTGTCGCTGCTTGCGCATAGATGTTTCGCTGTAAGCCGGAATTGTCCGTTTCTAACGAAATGCCGGTAATTGAATGCGCCTGAATTATAAGAGGGTACGTATTGTTTTGGCGGAGAGGGTGGGATTCGAACCCACGGTACGCTTCCACGCACGGCGGTTTTCAAGACCGCTGCCTTAAACCACTCGGCCACCTCTCCTGACATCTGCCCCCAATTAAGAAAAAGAAGCAGAGTCGTATCCTGTTTTCAGGATGTGGGCGCTTCATGCAATGAGGAGGAAGGGACGTCAAGGGGTGTTATGGGTTACATACCCCTACGAGGTTTACGTTTCGAAACAGGAGTGGGGGAGTTTTGTAACAAGGAACGTGTCATCTTGATTGTCAGGGAAGCGGGAGTGCGCTTCCGTCTCCGACAACCCTCAAGGATATGACATCCATGACGGCCTTTCGTCTTTTTGCTTTTCTCCCTGTCGCTGCGTCTGTCGGGCTTCTTGCTGCGCCGCTTTTGGCTCGGGCCCATCCGGGTCAGTCCGTTCCATCCCGTGCGGGACTACACGGCGACCACGGTCCCGGCGATATGCCGCCTCCGTTTCCACCAGGTATCACTTTGACGGATGCGCAGAAGGCTCAGGTTCATACGATCTTCAAGCAGGCGCATGAGGATATGAAGGCTCAGCATGAAAAGCTGAAAGCTCTCCGTGACAAGATCCGCACAGAACTGTCCGCCGAAGGAGATTTGAATCGGTCGCTGCTTACAGACCTGACGCGTCAGGAAAGTGAATTGCACGCGCAGGAAGCGCAGGCGCGGCTTGCAACGCAGGAAAAGCTCCATGATATGCTGACGCCCGACCAGCGTCGTCAGGCGAATGCAACGATGGAAAAGATCCGCTCGCTTCATGAGCAGCTGGATGCCATCATGGGGCATCCGCCGGAAGACGGTCCGCCGCCAGCCCCCTGATTTCTGACAGAACACCGCTCTATTGCTTGACGTCAGTGTCACAAGTCGATAGAGCGGTCCTGTTTTCGGACACGCCACATCGCGAAGGCTCGCGCAGTGGCGCGTTTCTGTTTGCTATAAGGTGGCCCGTTGTTCGATCAACTCTCAGGCAAGATGTCCGGTGTCCTCGAAGGACTTTCCAAGAATGGAAAGCTCACCGAGGGTGATGTCACCGAGGCAATGCGCGAAGTCCGTCTGGCTATGCTGGAAGCGGACGTTGCGCTGCCAGGGGTGCGTGACTTCGTCAACAAGGTTCGCGAGCGTGCTATCGGGCATGAAGTGCTTGAAAGCGTGTCTCCCGGTCAAGCTGTTGCCAAGATCGTCAACGATGCTTTGATTGATGCGCTGGGTGGTGCAGGCGCAGTTCCGCTGAACCTCGCCGCGGTGCCGCCTGTTCCTGTGCTGATGGTTGGCTTGCAGGGCTCCGGCAAAACAACGACGTCGGGCAAGATTGCTCTGCGTCTGTCGCAGCGTGAAGGCAAGAAGGTTCTTCTCGCCAGTCTGGACGTCTATCGTCCAGCCGCTCAGCTTCAGCTTCAGCAGTTGGCAGAGCGCGTCAATGCCATCACGAAGCGTGTCACCGCTCTTCCGATTGTTGCCGGACAGTCGCCGGTAGAGATCGCCAAGCGCGCGCTCGATACGGGGCGCCGTGAAGGCTGCGACGTTGTTATCCTCGATACGGCAGGCCGTCTTTCCATCGACGAAGCCCTGATGGACGAGGTGCGTCAGATTCGCGCTGTCACGAACCCGGCGGAAACGCTGCTGGTCGTGGATGCCATGACGGGTCAGGACGCGGTCAATACGGCCAAGTCCTTCAATGAGGCTGTCGGTATTACCGGCGTCGTCATGAGCCGTATGGATGGTGACGCCCGTGGTGGTGCGGCTCTGTCCATGAAGGCCATCACGGGTGCGCCGATCAAGCTGACCGGCTCTGGCGAAAAGCTGGAAGCCCTTGAAGAATTCCATCCGGAACGCGTGGCCGGTCGTATTCTCGGTCTGGGTGACGTGGCTGGTCTCGTGGAGCGCGCAGCGGAAACGCTCGACCACGAGGAAGGCGAGCGTGTCGCGAAGAAGATGCTCGCTGGCAAGTTTGATCTGGATGACTATGTCTCCCAGATCAACCAGATCAACCGCATGGGGTCGATCTCGGGTATTCTCGGCATGCTTCCGGGCATGGGGAAGATCAAGGATATGCTGGGTGACAAGGAGATCGACACATCGATCTTCAAGCGTCACAAGGCCATCATTTCCTCGATGACCAAGCAGGAACGCAAGACGCCGGGAATCATCAAGGCATCCCGCAAGAAGCGGATTGCCGCGGGTTCCGGAACGACGGTTCAGGAAGTGAACCGTCTGCTCAAGCAGTTTGACGACATGTCCACAATGATGAAGCGCATCAGCAAAATGGGCCTTGGTGGCCTGATGCGTGGCATGGGTGGGGCAGGTGGTCTGGCTGATATGATGAAGGGGATGGGTAAGCCTGGTGGCCGCCCGCCTTTCGCCTGATCAGTCTCAAGTTTTCAAGTTTGTCCTTCAGGAGTTTTTCATGAGCCTTAAGATTCGCCTTGCACGCGCAGGTGCCAAGAAGCGCCCTTACTACCACATCGTTGTTGCTGACAGCCGCAGCCCGCGCGACGGCCGTTTCATCGAGAAGGTTGGCGCATACAACCCGATGCTGCCTTCCGATCATGCTGACCGTATCCGCCTCGATGGCGAGCGTATCACGCACTGGCTGTCCAATGGCGCACAGGCCACGGATCGCGTTGCACGCTTCCTTGGTAACGCTGGTCTGGCTCCGAAGCCGACATACAGCGAGCAGCCGAAGCAGTCCGCTCCGAAGGCAAAGGCACAGAAGCGCGCTGCTGATGCCGCTGCTGCCGCTGCTGCTACGGCCGGCTGATCAACTGCTGACGCATCAGGACGCCTGACCCCGTGCCCCGCTTCAACCCTGACAGTGATGTTCTGATCGCCACCATCGGTCGCCCGCATGGTGTTCGCGGTTTGGTGCATCTGCATGGCGCCACTGACGATCCGGAAACGGTTGAAACGATCGGTGTGCTGCATGACGAGCATGGAGCGGCATGGACGGCGCGCTGGGTTTCTCCCGGTGTCGCAGCGCTGACGGACGGGCAGGGAAACACTCTGCCAGACCGGACGGCTGCCGAGCGGGTTGTCAACCGTCGGCTGTATGTTGCGCGCGACGTTCTGCCTGCCGTTGAGGAAGACGAGTTCTATCATGCTGATCTGATTGGCATGACGGCTGTCTCCGAAAGTGGCGACGTTCTTGGAACCATTACCGTGGTCCATGACTACGGTGCTGGCGTCAGTCTCGAGATTGATCGGGGGCTGATTGTTCCATTTACGATGGCCTGTGTGCCGCATGTCGATCTCGCGCAGCGTCGCGTGACCGTCGTGCCGCCGATCGAAGTCGAGGTTGAAGGTGATCTCGACGGAGAGGTTCAGGTTCGGGCATGAGCTGGCGCGCTGACATCCTGACCCTGTTTCCGGATATGTTTCCGGGTCCGCTGGGTTTTTCCCTGGCGGGCAGGGCGCTAGAGCGCGGGATCTGGTCCTGTGAATCGCATGATCTGCGTGAGCATGGACTGGGTCGTCATCGCGCTGTGGATGACACGCCGTTCGGCGGCGGTGCTGGCATGGTGATGCGGGCAGATGTTCTGGACACGGCTCTTTCGGCGCTTCCCGCGTTGGATGGCCGTCCAGTCATTTACCCGACACCGCGTGGGCGCCGTCTGTCCCATGAGGATGCAGAGCGTTTCGTGGCAGGGCCGGGCGTCGTGGTTCTGTGTGGGCGTTTTGAAGGGATCGACGAACGTGTGCTGGAAAAGCACGACATCGAACAGTTCAGTATGGGCGATGTCGTGTTGTCAGGTGGAGAAATTCCAGCCCTGATGCTTCTGGACGCATGCGTACGTCTTTTACCGGGAGTGATGGGTTCCCAGATGAGTGGGCAGGACGAAAGTTTTGCCGAAGGTCTGCTGGAGTACCCGCAATATACGAAGCCGGCGGTCTGGGATGGGCGGGAAGTGCCCGAAATCCTGCTCTCCGGCAATCATGGTGCCATCGCCCGCTGGCGTCATGAACAGTCAATCGCCGTCACGAAGGCACGTCGCCCCGATCTGTGGGATGCGTACCTGGCGCGACAGCAGGTTCATTGAATTTTTGTTTCCAGGAGTTTGGTCATGAACATTATCCAGCAGTACGAGGCGCGCGAAATCGAGCGTCTTTCCGCAGCTCGCGCAGTTCCGGAATTCATCGCAGGTGACACGGTTCGCGTTGGCGTCCGCGTTGTCGAAGGTACGCGTGAGCGCGTGCAGAACTTCGAAGGCGTTGTCATTGCCCGTTCCAACAAGGGCCTGAACAGCAACTTCACGGTTCGCAAGATTTCCAACGGTGAAGGCGTGGAGCGTGTGTTCCCGCTGTACGCTCCGTCTCTCGCCAGCATCGAAGTGGTGCGTCGTGGTAAGGTGCGTCGTGCAAAGCTGTACTATCTGCGTGGCCGTTCGGGTAAGTCTGCACGTATTGCAGAGCGCCCGCGCGATCTGCCGAAGGCTGGTGAAAAAGCCGCTTCCTAAGTCAAGGTTGGAGTATAAGGATGCCCGTTTCTTCTTCGCCCAGAACACTGTTTGACAAGATCTGGGCCGATCACGTTGTTGACCGCCTCGAAGACGGGACGTGCATCCTATACATTGATCGTCATCTTGTTCACGAGGTGACAAGCCCGCAGGCTTTTGAAGGTCTGCGGATGGCCGGACGTCGCCTGCGCCGTCCGGACGCAACAGTCGCCGTTGTGGACCACAACGTCCCAACGTCCGACCGTTCCCAGCCGATTGAAGAGCCGGAAAGCCGTCTCCAGATCGAAACGCTGGAGAAGAATGTCGCTGAGTTCGGCGTTCCCTATTTTCCGCTGCGTTCCGCGTCTCAGGGCATCGTTCACGTTGTCGGCCCGGAGCAGGGTATTTCCCTACCAGGCATGACGATCGTTTGTGGTGACAGTCATACCTCGACACATGGTGCGCTCGGCGCGCTGGCGTTCGGTATTGGTACGTCAGAAGTCGAACACGTCATGGCGACCCAGACGCTTCTCCAGAAGCCCGCAAAGAATATGCGTGTTTCTGTCGAGGGCAAAGTGGGGTCGGGCGTGACAGCCAAGGACATCATGCTGGCCATTATTGGCAAGATCGGTACGGCTGGCGGCACTGGCCATGTGATCGAGTTTGCTGGCTCTGCAATCCGCGACTTGGACATGGCGGGGCGCATGACGCTCTGCAACATGTCCATTGAGGGCGGTGCAAAGGCTGGTCTGATCGCTCCGGACGAAACAACTTTCGCCTATGTGAAGGGGCGTCCGTTTGCCCCGAAGGACGAAGCATTCGAGCAGGCTTGTGCTTACTGGCGCACGCTGGCATCGGATGAAGGCGCTCATTTCGACACGGAAGTGACGTTGAAGGCCGAAGACATTGTGCCTTCAGTGACCTGGGGCAATAGCCCGCAGGACGTTCTGCCGATTGATGGCGTTGTGCCGTCTCCTTCTGATTTCAAGGATCCGGCACAGGCCGCACAGGTTCAGCGCGCTCTGGATTATATGGGCCTCACGGCTGGCCAGAAAATCGCCGGAACGCCGGTCGATGTCGTATTTATCGGCTCCTGCACCAACAGTCGCTTGGAAGATCTGCGCGCTGCTGCTGAAGTTGTGCGCGGACGGCATGTTGCGAAGACTGTTCGCGCCATGATTGTTCCGGGCTCAGGCCTTGTGAAAGCGGCTGCCGAGGCCGAAGGGCTGGACAAAATTTTCCTTGATGCCGGCTTTGAATGGCGCGAGGCGGGTTGCTCGATGTGTCTGGGGATGAACCCGGATCGTCTGACGCCGGGAGAGCGTTGCGCCTCTACGTCCAATCGTAACTTTGAGGGCCGTCAGGGGCCGGGCGGCAGAACGCATCTGTGCTCACCATCCATGGCTGCGGCCGCGGCTGTCACGGGTACGCTATGTGATGTGCGTGAGCTGATGAAGGAAACCGTCTGATGGAAAAGTTCACGGAACTGACCGCCATTGCGGCTCCGATGCCGAATGAAAATATCGACACCGATCAGATCATTCCGGCACGCTTTCTGAAGACCATCCAGCGCACTGGTCTCGGCAAGAATGCTTTTGCGGCGCAGCGTTACGACGATAACGGCAACGAGAACCCGGATTTTGTTCTAAACAAAGAGCCGTATCGTCATGCTGAAATCCTCATCACCTATGACAACCTCGGCTGTGGCTCGTCTCGTGAGCATGCGCCTTGGGCTTTGCTGGATTTCGGTATCCGTTGCGTCATCGCGCCAAGCTTTGCCGACATTTTTTTCAATAACTGTTTCAAGAACGGTATCCTGCCGATCCGTCTGCCACGGGAAATCTGTGACGAACTGATGGGCGATGCACGCCAGGGTGCGAATTCCCGTCTGACGGTCGATCTGGAAAAGCAGATCATCATCCGCCCGGATGGAAATGTTGTGCCGTTTGAAGTTGATCCTTTCCGCCGTCACATGCTGCTCGAGGGTCTGGACGATATCGGCCAGACGCTGGCGCATGATGCGGAAATCAGCAGCTTTGAACATCAGGTCAGCCGTGCATGGGTGCCGTCAATCAGCATGGGAACTGCAAAATGAGTGAAGCCCACAAGCTTCTTGTTCTTGCCGGTGATGGTATCGGCCCGGAAGTCATGCGTGAAGTTGCACGGATTGTGCACTGGCTGGACGCAAACCGTGGCCTGAAACTGGACATCACGGAAGAACTCGTTGGCGCGGCTTCCCTCGCAGTCCATGGCGTTCCTATCCGTGATGAGGTTATCGACCTTGCCCGGAAGTCTGATGCGGTTCTGTTTGGTTCGGTCGGTGATCCGGCCTGGGGCCATGTCGGGTTCGACAAGCGCCCTGAAGTGGCCATTCTGAAGCTGCGCAAGGAGCTTGAACTTTTTGCAAACCTTCGTCCGGCCCAGCTTTTTGATGCGCTGATTGATGCGTCAGCCCTGAAGCCAGAAGTCGTTCGCGGTCTCGATATCATGATCGTCCGTGAGACGGTCGGTGGTATTTATTTCGGCGAGCCGCGCGGCATCGAGACGCTTCCAGACGGGTCCCGTCGCGGGATCAATACGGAAGTCTATACGACGTCCGAGATCGAACGTGTCGCCCGCGTTGCTTTTGAGATGGCCCGTCAGCGCAGTAATCGCGTCTGCTCCGTCGAGAAGTGCAATGTGATGGAAAGCGGCCTCCTGTGGAAGGAAGTCGTCACGGATCTACACAAGCGCGAATATCAGGATGTGGAATTGTCCCACATGCTGGCCGATAACTGTGCCATGCAACTCGTTCGTAACCCGAACCAGTTTGATGTGATTGTTACGGGCAACCTGTTCGGAGATATTCTATCCGATCTGGCCTCCATGCTGACGGGTTCGCTCGGTATGTTGCCGTCTGCAACGCTTGGCATTGTCCGTGAAGATGGCAAGCGCAATGCGCTGTACGAGCCGATCCATGGCAGCGCGCCGGATATCGCTGGCAAGGGCATTGCAAACCCACTGGCGCAGATCCTCTCCTTCGCGATGCTGCTGCGGTATTCGCTGAATCGCGCAGAAGATGCTGACCTGATCGAAAAGGCAGTGTCCAACGTGCTGGCCAGTGGTCTGCGCACAGCCGATATCATGTCTCCGGGGATGGCTCGCGTTGGCACAGATATGATGGGCCAGGCTGTCGTTCGTGAAATGGAAAAGCTGGCCTGATATTCAGGTAAGTTGAAGTGTGAAAAGGCCGGATGGCTCCTAAGGGGGTTATCCGGCTTTTTTTATGTAAAAAACGCACCTCTCATCTGCAGATGGGCTGTGGTCAAATGCCTATCGGGAGCGGTAGGGTTCCTGCGCGATAAAGCCCATCAGGAACCCATCATGTCTTTCATTGCCGACCGTCTGAACCGTATCCTGCCGAGCCAGACGATTGCGATTACGCAGAAAGCCCGCGCCCTGAAGGCGGAAGGCCGTGACATCATCAGCCTTTCCGCAGGCGAGCCGGATTTCGATACACCCGACTTCGTTAAGCAGGCTGCCATTCGCGCTATCCAGAACGGCGAGACGAAATACACGGACGTTGCTGGCACGATGCCGCTCCGTGAAGCAGTCGCTGCCCGGCTGAACGCTGATTTCGATCTGGATTACCGTGCTGAGGAAATTTGTGTTTCGACTGGCGGCAAGCAGGTCATTTACAATGTGATGGTTGCCACCCTGAATGCAGGTGATGAGGTCATCATTCCGGCGCCGGCTTGGGTGTCTTACCCTGATATCGTCTCGTTGGCGGACGGAACGCCTGTTGTGGTTCAAACGACGGCTGAAAACGGTTTCCGCCTGACGGCTGACCAGCTTCGCGCAGCTATTACGCCGAAGACGAAATGGCTGATGTTGAATTCACCCTGTAATCCAACAGGTGCAGCTTATGATGAGCATCATCTTAAAGCGCTGACTGACGTTCTGATGGAGCATCCGCATGTGTGGATTCTGACAGACGATATGTACGCCAAGCTGATGTATGAAGGTGCCGTCGCCAAGACGTTCGTTCAGGTCGAGCCCCGTCTACGAGACCGGACGGTGACGATGAATGGCGTGTCCAAGGCCTATGCCATGACCGGCTGGCGAATTGGCTTTTCCGCGGCTCCTGTGGAACTGACACGTCAGCTCATCAAGCTGCAAGGACAGAGCACAAGCAATCCATGCTCTATTGCACAGGCTGCGGCCAAGGAGGCTGTTTCAGGCCCGCAGGATTTCATTGGCGAAATGGTGAGCGTTTATGAGCAGCGCCGCAATCTTGTGGTGTCCATGCTCAATGAAGCACCTGGCCTGAGTTGTGCCAAGCCGGAAGGCGCATTTTACGTCTTCCCATCCATAGAGGGAACGCTTGGCAAAACGAGTAAGGGCGGCCATCTGATCGATAGTGACGAAGCTTTTGTGACGGCGCTTCTCGATGAAACGGGCGTGGCGGCTGTTCATGGAAGTGCCTTCCTGACGCCTGGGTATTTCCGGATTTCCTATGCTACGAGCACGGAACTTCTGAAGGAAGCCTGCACCCGTATCCAGCAGTTCTGTCAGGGTCTGTCATGACGTTCCGCATCGCATCCCGTTTGGCAACGCTTCCCAAGCCTGCGACCATTGCCATGGCCGCGCGGGCCCGTGAACTACGGGCCGAGGGTAGGGATGTCATTTCCCTAGCATTGGGGCAGCCAGATTTTCCATCACCGCCGGAAGCCATCGAAGCGGCCTATGCGGCTGGTCTGGCGGGGGATACGGGTTATCCGCCTATCCCCGGCCAGAAGGCACTGATCGACGCTATTATCCAGAAGTTCAAACGGGATAATGATATTGCTGCGACACCAGACCGGATCATGGTCGCGAACGGTGGCAAGCAGGTTATTTATAATGCGTTTACGGCGACACTTGAGGAAGGCGATGAAGTCATTGTCCCTGCGCCGTACTGGGTCAGTTATCCACTGATTGCGCGGATGCTGGGTGGGAAGGCTGTGGAAGTAGCCTGCCGGGAAGAGGATGGTTTCCGCCCTGACCCATCTGCCATCAAAGCCGCGATTACACTGAAAACCCGCTGGCTGGTTCTGAATTTCCCCAACAACCCAACCGGAGCCATTCTGGAGCGACAGGATCTTGAGGCGATTGCCGATGTCCTGCGTGAAGCCCCACATGTTCTAATCATGTCAGATGAAATTTACGAGCATCTGACGTTTGATGGCCGCAAGCATCTGTCCCTGCTTCAGGTGGCTCCCGATCTGGCAGATCGTATCCTCGTCATCAACGGTATGGCGAAAGCCTACGCCATGACGGGATGGCGTGTCGGGTTCGCCTGTGGCCCGGTGCCGCTCATCAAAGCGATGATTGCTGTGCAGGGCAATACAACGTCTGGCGTCTGCACGCTGGCGCAGGCGGGGTCTGTTGCTGCGCTGAATGGTGGGCTGGAGCGCATTGAACAGATGCGTGAGACCTATCAGCGTCGGCGTGATACCATGGTGGCCGCTCTTCAGGCGATCCCCGGTCTGACCTGTGCCATCCCGGAAGGAGCGTTTTACGTCTATCCGGGTGTCGGCGCACTTCTTGGTGGTACGTCCGGTAATGGGCGTGTGCTGAACACGGATGTGGATTTCGCTGAAGCCCTACTCGACGAGGCCTATGTTGCGACCGTCCCCGGAACAGCCTTCGGATACAGCCCGTATCTGCGCTTATCCTGCGCGGCATCGGATGAGCAGCTTGCGGAAGCCTGCAGACGTCTGGCTGGGTTTGTGAAAGCGATTCAGAAACCCTGAGAGGCATGGACGGAGACGGAGCGGAATGTCAGAATTAGACCCATGACACAGACAATCCCTCCGTTCTCTGACCTGTCTTTCCCCCGTCCTGACGAAGCGTCCCTGAAGGCGCGTTACGACGATATTGCGCTTCTGCTGGATCAGGGGCGCTCCAAGGATGCCGCGCAGGCTTTCGATTTCGTGCGCCGCGAATATGAATCCTGGGCATCACACGTCCACCTTCAGTTCTCGCGCAACACGCAGGACGAGCAGGCCAAGACGGATCGTGACTATGCAGATCGTCTGTCGCCGGTCGCGACTGACCATGAAGTTACGATTAAGAAGCGCCTTCTGGGGGACCCGGATAGAGCGGCTCTCGAAGCTCTGGTCACGCCCCATATTGTCCGTTTGTGGGAAGCCGATACCACAACTTTCGATCCACGCATCAGCACCGATCTGGAAGAAGAAGCGCGTCTGACGGGCGAGTACACGGCTCTTCTGGCATCGGCGAAGATCCCGTTTGACGGGAAGGTGCTTAATCTTTCCGGTCTGGTGCCTTACCTGCAAGGCCCGGACCGTGAGATGCGACATGCGGCCGAAAAGGCTCGCTGGGCGTTCTTCGAAGAGAATGGTGAGGCACTCGACACCCTTTACAGCCGCCTCGTTGAACTGCGTGATCGTATGGCGAAAACGCTAGGGTTCGAGAATTATATCGAACTCGGTTATCGCCGGATGCGGCGGACGGATTACGGCCCCGAGCAGGTTGCAGCCTTCCGTGAGAAAGTTCTGAATTCTGTCACACCGCTGGTTCAGTCTCTGCTGGAACGCCGTCGTCTGAAAATGGGGTGGGACAAGGTCTGGGCCTGGGACGAAGCGCTGATTGACCTTCAGGGCAACCCGAAACCTGCCGGTGATCACGATCTTCTGGTGGCCCGTGCTGAAGGCATGTTCCGAGCGCTCGATCCCAAGGGCGAGATGGGCGATTTCTACGTTCAGATGCGCGATCTCGGGTATCTGGATCTGAAAAACCGTGATGGCAAAGCGGGTGGCGGGTTCTGCACGTCTTTTCCAACGATTGGTAGCCCTTACATCTTCGCCAATTTCAACGGCACGCATAACGACATCGGCGTTTTTACCCATGAAATGGGTCACGCGTTCCAAAACTGGAAAAGCCGTAATCAGGATTGGGTGGATCAGCTCTGGCCCACGATGGAAGCAGCGGAAATCCATTCAATGGGTCTGGAATTCCTGACATGGCCGCAAATTGACGCGCTGGTTGAGGATGGAGCCGCTGACCGGTATCGGCGGATGCATTTGATTGATGCGCTGTCGTTCTTCCCGTATGGCGTCTGCGTCGATCATTTCCAGCATGAGGTCTACGCTAACCCGCAGATGACCGCAGCCGAACGGCATGAGACGTGGTTACGTCTGGAGAAGATGTACATGCCATGGCGGGACTGGGGCGATCTGGACTATCCGGCCAAGGGTGGACGCTGGCAGGCTCAGCTTCATATTTACCGCCTGCCATTTTATTACATTGATTACGCGCTGGCTCAGTGCTGTGCGCTTCAGCTGTGGCTTCGGTCGCGGATGGATCGGGAAGGGACGTTCGAAACCTATCGCCAGCTTTGCGCCGAAGGTGGCTCGAAGCCATTTGCACAGCTGGTGGCGGATGCAGGGCTTGTCTCGCCGTTCGAGGCGGACGCGCTGGCGGAAGTTGTTCATGAAGCCGAGCAGGAACTCGGGATCTGAAAGCCTTTTCTGGCTCCGAAGTTATTTCCGGAGCCAGAAAGTGAAATCAGCCGCGGCTGTTCCATTCTGAAATCAGGTCCAGAACGGCCTGAGGGGACATGCTGCGGGCGTTGCCGAGTGCCTTCGACCCGTCTCCGTTCAGAGGCTTTCCGTCTGGCGTCACGATGATGACGGTCGGGACAGCTTTGATCATCACGCCATATTTCTGGGCAAGATCCAGGTTGGTGTTGATGCGGCCAACATTGACCGGAACAATCACAAACTGGCTGTCGAGCCATGCCTTGGCATCAGGAAGTGCGAAAATGCCGGACAGCATCTTGCAGTCCGGGCACCAGTTTCCACCGAAATCGATGAGCACTTTGCGTCCGGTTTTCGCGGCGAGGGCAAAAGCATCCTTGACCTGCGCCTGGGCAACAGACGTGTCCGGGTACGGTGCAGCGACGGGGGGAGCGGATGTTTCGCTCAGATGAGGCGCTGGCGTCGTTGCAGCATGGGCTGCAAGTGGAGCGGAGAGCGCCAGACCCAGTCCGGCTGCGGCGAGAAAGGAAGCGCGCATAAAAAAGGCTTTCATTGAAGGAAGAGACTGCATGACATAACGCAATCTTGCAGAAAAACGATTAAAGCTGAATTCAACCTTGAGGTCATGTTCTTGATAAAATCCCAAGTGCCTTCTCAGTCCCCAAAGACTGTCCCGGAAGTCAGCATTGCCGAAACGCTCCTGCGAACCGTTAGCCTAGTGGGGCTGACACTTGCATTCGCAGCGATATTCCGGTTCTGGCATCCGACGATCAAGCTGGTGCAGATGGTTGCGGCGACCCATGCTTGGCAATGGCTTTACACGCTATTCCGTGTCGACTCCGCGCTGGGCCGGGAGCAGATGATTCTGATCGGTATCATCGTTTTCTGCTTCTGCGCGGCGCTGATTGTTCAGATCGCCGGACTTGCGGTTATCAAAAGGATACGAAGCAGATCATAAAGTGTCTGAAGAGGCTTTACGCAGGCCTGAAGCGGCCGTCAGAAGCCACGAAATAATCAGCAGCGTGCCACCATAAGGTGCAATCCGCGCGACGGATAACGTGCCGATCTTTAGATCGAAAAGAGCGTATAACGTCACGGGCGCACAGAACAGAATTGTCCCTAGCGCCATGGTGAGGCACGCCAGCCGGACGAGACGGCCCCCTAGCAAAGGGGCGCCAAGCGTAAGAGCACAAAGCGCAATGGCGTGCCACATCAGGATTTCAACACCTGTATGGAGAACGCCTCTTCCATTCGGAACGGCAAAGGCAGCGTCAGGCAAATGCGATGCCAGTGTCCCAAGTACGAGTCCGCCAGCACCTCCCAATGCACCTGAAACAAAGCAGAAGCGGAAGATGCCAGAAAGGGCAGGGAGGCGGGGATTTGCGGACATGCGTTGAATGTACCATGAAGTGTTCCGGAACATGAATGGACCGTTTTGAACGCGGGGCCATTCACCCGTAGCGGCCGGGGGGCTTCTCCCGGTCTCACCGATGAAAGGACTGTCTCTTCATGAGAGCCACCGCACGTTTTGCTGCTTTTGCATCCCTGAGCCTGTTTGCCGGTCTTGCGGCCTGTAATGCACCGGATGCGCCGCCAGCTCCGGCTCTGCCGTCTGCGGCTTCGACCTATACACTTTCCACAGCGGATGCGGCGTTCCTGCAGCAGGTTGATGCCATGGATCTGACGCAGATCAGCATCGCCAATCTGGCTGCATCGCACAGCAACAGTGACGTCGTGAAAGCGTTTGCGTCCACGGTTGTCAGTGACCACACGACGAACCGCAAGGCTGTTGCAAAAATTGCGACAGATGCGCACCTGACAGTCATGGACAAGCTGAACGCTGGCGACGAAGCGCACGTTGCGACGTTCGGTCATCTATATGGCACATCTTTTGATCGTGTGTTCCTGAGCGAAATCAAAAGTGTTCAGACGCCTGCTCTGACAAGCGCTCTCACCACCGCTACGCAGTCGGGTGGGACGGCAGATATCAAGACCCTGGCCGGGGACACGACCAAAATGCTTCAGGATCATACGATTCGGGCAGGTGATCTGAGTGGTGCGAAGACCATCAAGGGTCATCACCATCACTTCGGCCGTCACTGAGGAAAGATTTCCGGAATGAGTATTCGGCTTGATCGTATCGTGACCCGCGGAGGAGATCAGCGGCAGACATCCCTTGGGGATGGTTCGCGTGTCTCCAAGGATTGTGCCCGGATTGATGCCATGGGGACGATCGATGAGTTGAATGCTCTTTTGGGGGTTCTTGAATATCACATACGAAGAGATGGAAATACTTTCAGTATTTCTTCTGATATTCGGCAGATACAGTCCTGTTTATTTGATTTGGGGGCTGATCTCTGCATCCCCGATACAGGTCGCCCGCCTGCTTTGACGGAGAAAGCGGTTTTCTGGATCGAAGCCTGTATTGAGCGGCTCAGGGTCGCGCAGCCTGAACTCCGTAGTTTTATTTTGCCGGGAGGCTCTCTGATTTCAGCCCATGCCCACTTGGCTCGTACAGTCACCCGCCGGGCGGAGCGCAGGTTGATCTCCCTCGAGCCGATGCCCGCGGAAGGGCTCCGGTTTCTGAACCGATTGTCAGACTATTTCTTTGTTCTTGCTCGCCATGCGAATGAGGACGGTGCCCAAGATGTGCTCTGGCAACCGGGTCAGTGGAAATAAAGAAATACGAATACAGTTCTATTGTTTTGATGACAGGCCTTGGCGGACCTGATAAAAGGCCATTGTCTGACAAAACGGGTCATTCATGAATTCCGTTAATGCCGACTTTCAATTTCCTTGCCAGGACACGTTTCGCTGATTGGCTCATGGGCTTTTCAGTCTCTCTGTTATTCAGAGAGGTCGTCCCTGTTGGGAAACACAGCATAAATTTCATTATTGGTTGAAAAAACAAAGAATGCAGGACGATCAGCAGGTTAGCGAAGACAAACTGCGAGAGGCGCTGGCTCGTCTAGGATCGGGATCATCATCCCGCTCCCAGAAGCCTCGCCCGGTGACGCCAACTACGGAACGCCGCCGTCGCTTTGTACGTGACGGACAGGTTGTTGTTGAACACCAGGCCAGCCGTGGCTTTAGTCAGCGGAACAATGGACCTGGTCAGGACGAGCAGGAAGAAATCGAGCGTCTTCGTCAGTCGGTGAAGCGTGAACAGCGCCGCTGGGAAGAAGCCGAAAAAAGCCTCTCAGATATTCGGACGCAGCTTAAGGCGTTCGAAACACGTGAAGCTCATGCTAAGATTCACATTACGGAACTGAACCGGAATCTGCGCGATCATCAGGATCAGATCCAGTCTCTCAAGGCGCAGCTTCATCAGGCGCGGGAGCAGGCTGCTGAAGCTGCTCGCCGGACACCGCGTCCGGTAGGGCGTCCGCGTAAGGTTGTCGTTGAAGACGATGTTATGGTTGCCGAAGAGCCTGTTCTGGCCGACGTTGAATCGAACGAGCCAGAGCCCGTTCAGTGGTGGGTGAAGGCCTGACTCTGTCAGGCCGAAGCTTTCAGGTCGACTGGCGGCTGATACGCCGCCCGAACCAGAACATCACACCCAGAAACACGACCCATCCCAGACCGGAGCGCAGCATCGCGGGTAGGTGAAGGGACAATGTTTCGGTGCTGCCCGTGGCGCCAACAATGGCAGCCACGGCGACACCTACCAGACTTTCCCCGACAATAAATCCTGACGCAATCATCGTTCCCTGATCTTTGGGGAAGCGACGAAGCAGCCATCCCAGACCTGCACCGATTGCGATCGTCACGGAGACGTCTGCCGGGAGATAGATGCCCATGCCGACGGCAAGGGGGGGCAGAGACAGGTTACGGCGCTTTAGGAGCATGTCCGCAACGACCAGAACGATACCGATGGCTGCACCGATTTCCAGCATCAGCCAGTCAAGATCGTGGGTCAGGATGCCTTTGGCGATTGCCGCCATTAGAGCAGGTTGAGGCGCGGCCAGAGCGCGTGTCGGGTCCATGCCCTCGCGTGGCATTGCGCCGACAAATCCGTAAGCCTGATAAAGTGTCTGGAGCACCCACGGAATAACAATAGCGCCAACAGCGCAGCCGATCAGCAGGGCCACTTCCTGTTTCCAGGGCGCTGCGCCTACAAGCTGACCTGTTTTCAGATCCTGCAGGTTGTCATTGGATACCGCGGCAGAAGCAGTAATGGCTGATAGAACAAAAAGACCAAAAGCGATCACCATAGGGCGTTGTTCGGGTGAGAGAATGCCGCCGCTTTCCAGCCCCCACAGAGCAACTGAAATAGCAATAATGGCAATAATGCCCACACCGGAAATGGGTGATGACGAAGAGCCGATGATCCCCGCCATATATCCGCAGGCACTCGCCACCAGAAAGCCGAGACCGAAACACGCCACAATGCCCAGAATGACCAGTGTGGTCATGGATGCGCCATGAGGCATGACGGGCCAGAGGAAATGCGTGAACAGCCCTGACAAAATTAGCGCAAGAATAATGCTCAGGCCAATCAGTGTGCGGGGAGCAAGGTCGAGATCTGTCTCATCCTGCGATGCACGGTGTTTGGCAGAAAGAGCCTCTTTCAGTCCCTGAGCAACGGGGCCGGAAAGCGCAAGAAGGGTCCAGATTGCAGCAACGGCGATTGCTCCAGCCCCCATAAAACGCACCTTGTGCAGCCATAATGCTGTCGTTGCAGCCAGAGGATCTGCCACCGGGTTTAGATGCCCCAGAACCGGGATCATGATCCCCCAAGCCAGGAAAACCCCGAGCAGCATGGCAATGCCGCCCGCGATGCCAACGAGATAGCCAGTTCCGAGAAGAGCCAGAGAGAAGCTGATATCAAGACGAAAGGCTGAAGCGCCCCAGCTGGTAGCTGCGGAAACCCCATCTGACAAAATACGCAGACCGGACGTCGCAAAGGCGACGACAGCCGAAACGGCCGTACCCTTCGTAAGGGAGCGAAGGCTTTCTGCGTCTCCCTCTGGAGACGAGGCCCGCAGGATTTCTGCGCAGGCCGTGCCTTCCGGGTAAGGAAGATCAGAGTTGCGCACCAGCGCCCGACGCAGCGGAATGGTGAAGATGACCCCTGTCATGCCACCGCCCAGCGTCAGCAGCAGGGACACGAAATAGGGGAACTCGTGCCAGTATCCCACCATGATCAGGCCCGGGAGGGCTGCAAAGATGCAGGACAGGCTTCCTGCTGCTGAAGCCTGCGTCTGGACCATGTTGTTTTCGAGCATCGTGCCGCCGCCCATGAGGCGAAGCACAGCCATTGAAATAATGGTGGCGGGAATGGATGAGCCAAACGTCAGACCGATCTTCAGGCCCAGATAAACATTGGCGGCCGTAAAGACGACTGTAATGAGTGCACCCAGTATGATGCCCCTCAAGGTCAGTTCGCGGCTGTCCATATATTTCATGATGGGGCAATCCTGTGATGTCGCGTGAGTATGGGGGCATTACGCTGCAGGGCGCGGCTCTGCAACTATTCTTCAGAAGGCAAATGAGAGACTGGACTGATAATACAGCCCGCTTTTGGCGCCAGCGTTTTTCAGATCATGCGAAGCGGCGAACCAGGCCACAACGTGAGTCCAGTTCCAGTGGCGGTTTACAGCCCATGTCAGCAGGCCGTTTGGCGCAACGCCGACAAAGTGACTGCGGAACTTCGGAAAATTGTAGGCCGACGTGATGGAATAGACCGAAGCCTGTGTAGTTTGTCGCCACAGGATTGGTGCTTTCACCCGCAGCGAGACCTTTCCATAAGAGCCGACGAGGATCGGAGACAGATTGATCAGGTTCGCAGCGCCGATATAGCCGGTATAATCCAGATAGGGATTCTGGGGGGCAAAGGGTGCGCTGTAAGTTCCCACTGTTCCCGTTCGATGACGTTCGTTCCCGCCCGAATAGACATCCGTCTGCACACCAAAGAAAGGTTTGAACAGCAGGTCGGACCGTCTGTATCCCACGGTTGTATTGACGGAGTATGCAGAGACCTGCCTGCGTGCTGTTGTACCATAGGGCGTGAAATTGCCCTGCTGCCACAGAACGCCCAGAGCATATTCCAGTTGTTGGGCTGTGCCGTACCAGCGAAAGCCCAGATTGTTGCGATTGGTCGCGCCAGTTACGGATTTCACAGCAATTGAACTCAAGACCGGCACTGACCCCGTCTTTCCGCCCAGATGAAACCCGATCCAGAACAGATCCAGATAAGACTGGATACGCTGTAGGCCCAGATGGAAGGCTGGCACATCGAACGTGGTGTTGAAGCCATACAGCCGCGTGTTCCAGTCCTGTGTGTCATGGAACATGGCCCGGGGAGTAATATTCGTCGCTACGAAGTCATACAGATCAAACCGGACATGCGGCAGAATGGCGTAGGCACGCGGGCCGTTCCAGATGATCTGGATATTGGGCGGTTCACGGTCATAAAGAACGTAGGAGGGCGCATCGAGAAATTGCTGACGCCCGAACATCAGTCCCGTTTTGGCCGTGCCAATGGTCTGTTTGTATTCAATGAACGCCTGATGCAGATCCAGTCGTTTTCGGTAGGTGCTGCCATAGCCGTAGCCATTCCAACCAGCGGCGGTCCCATTCACAAGCTGCCCGAAAATGCGCCAGTGTTCCCCAAGATGCAGATCGGCTCCGAACATGTTCCGGGTGACGAAGCGTCCAGAACCAGAGTGTGGGTTTGTCCCGAGCATCGGATAGTCGTTGTACCAGTTACGCAGGCGGGTACGTTCTGAGAGAGAAAGCCAGATGGTGCGCTGGTTATTCAGGGCAATGAACTTCAAAGGGTCGAACAGATCGTTCCGATGCCTCTGATCGCGCAGATAAGACCAGTCTTCTGCCCAGGGTGCCACGCCGTAACGGCCAACAGGACCGAAGCCCGCGCCTTCACCGTTGCCGCGATTGAACCCACCCCAGTGCGGCTGCCGTCCGATTGGGGCAAGATTCTGACGTGTGGTCAGGCGTCTAGGCTGTTCCAGAAAGCCCGCATGAGGGAAGTTCTGGATTTCTGGACGCTCTGCGTGATGAACCTTGATCTGTTCTTCTTTCGATGCCGAAACGTCAAGGGGCGCGGAAAAGGCTGAAGACCCGAAGCCTGTCAGACAGGCCAGGGTCATTTTCAGCGTGATACGGGTTTTGACGACGGGTGAAAGAGGAAAAGAAAGGCCGTTACTGTGTCCGGCCACGGAACTTTACGACAGGAAGATGGGCGCGGTTATAGTCCAGTTCATCGTGTGTGAGCTGATAGCCAATTTCCAGCGTGTAAGGATTGTCCTGCAGATTTTTGGAAGCCGGAAGATCAATCAGGCGTAGCTCTGTACGAACGGGCTGGGCACTCACATTCGGCTGGAGTTTGAACGTGTCCGTGAAGACTTTTTTATCTACGATCTTTCCATCTCGCATGATGACGATGAAATACGGAACATCAATGCTGCTGCTCTCGGAAGCCGGGCCGCGGGTCAGATTCATTGCAAGGCTGATGCGGGTCCGCACCATTTCCTGACCTTTCGGGCCTTTGGGGCCACGCTGGCAGTCTCCGGCAATGGATGTCAGCTGGGCATGGCTGACCAGGCTGCCAACGTCCAGTCCGCGACCGTCATAAACGAACCGGTCAGATGCGGCGCTCGGAATTTCCGTGGCAGGGCAGGCCGGAGCGAACATGCCCGGATTGGATTCGTCGCACCCTGCCAGTGTCGAAAGGGCGAGAACGGCAAAAGCCGGGACAAACAGGGACGTGGCAAGGCGCCGGAAGGCTGGCATCTGCTGTAGAAACTCCCACAAAGCGGCCCGGACGTTGCGACATGCCTCAATCCGGTCGATAATAGTCCTACATATCGAACTCCGCCCGCTTGGGGAACACCATGCCAGAACAGACAACTCTTGCACCAGAACGTGCTGCACACCAGAAGACGCTCCGGGTCCTGCTCGCCGGCCCGCGTGGTTTCTGCGCCGGTGTGGATCGTGCGATCCGCGTCGTTGAAGAAGCCCTGCGTCGTTATGGCGCGCCAGTGTATGTGCGTCATGAAATCGTTCATAACCGCACCGTGGTCGAGGGGCTGGAAGCCAAGGGCGCCATTTTCGTTGAGGAACTCGACGAGGTGCCAGCCGACGGGCACGTCGTTTTCTCGGCTCATGGTGTGCCGAAATCCGTGCCGGCTGAAGCGCAGCGCCGCAACCTGCTTTATCTAGATGCAACCTGCCCGCTGGTGTCCAAAGTTCATCGTGAGGCAGAACGTCACTTTGCTGGCGGTGGTCCAGAGCAGCTTCATATCCTGATGATTGGGCATGCCGGCCATCCGGAAGTCGTTGGCACGATGGGTCAGCTCCCTCCCGGCGCCGTGACGCTCATCAACGATGCCGAGGAAGCCCGTACGATCCAGCCGGAAGACCCGGCAAAGCTGGCCTTCATCACGCAGACGACGCTGTCCGTCGATGATACAGCTGAAATCGTCGATATTCTTCGCTCGCGCTTCCCGCTGATCGAAGGGCCGAAGCGCGAAGACATCTGCTACGCCACGACCAATCGTCAGGAAGCTGTGAAGGCCATCGCGCCCGAGAGCGATCTGGTCATCGTCATCGGGTCGCCAAACTCTTCCAACTCGCAGCGTCTGCGGGAAGTGGCGGAGCGTTCGGGTGCGCGCCGGGCGCTGCTGGTACCGAAGCTGGCAGACCTTGACTGGTCCGCTCTGGAAGGTGTGGAGACGCTGGGCATCAGTGCCGGTGCGTCCGCTCCGGAAAGTCTGGTGCAGGAAATGGTGACGGCGCTTGCGGCCAAGTACACGCTGAAGATCGAAGAGCGGATCGTGAAGGAAGAGAACATCAACTTCCGTCTGCCAGGCCCGCTTGCTGGTGAGGACAACTGAGATTTCATGGCCGTCTATACGGAACTGGCGGCCGAGACGCTTGAAGCGTTCCTTGGCACATATGACATCGGCACCCTGATCTCGTTTCAGGGAATCGCTGAAGGCGTCGAAAACAGCAACTTCCTGCTCCAGACGACGAGCGGGAAGTTCATACTCACGCTATTTGAAAAACGCGTGAAAGCCTCGGATCTTCCATGGTTTCTGGGGCTGATGCAACATCTGTCAGGGAAGGGGATGAACTGTCCTCTTCCTGTTGGCGGGCGTGACGGGGAGGCTCTGCGGAGCCTTGCGGACCGTCCTGCTGCCATCACGACCTTCCTCCCGGGAAGCGCCATCCCGGAGATCACGGCAGAATCCTGCAGACAGCTTGGTCAGGTTCTGGCCACGTTTCATGAAAAGGGGCGGGACTACTCGGCAGAGCGTCCGAATGGACTTTCTGTGCAAGCGTGGAGACCTCTTTTTGAGAGCTGTCAGGGCGCAGGAGACGATCTGCTTCCCGGACTGACACAAGAACTGATCCAGGCTCTGGACCGGATCGAAAAGGCGTGGCCAGCAGAAGGAACGCTCCCACGCGGGCAGATTCATGCGGATCTGTTCCCTGACAATGTGTTCTTTCAGGATGGCAGAATTTCCGGGTTGATTGATTTTTATTTCGCCTGCACGGATCTCTTCGCCTACGACTTGGCCATCTGTCTGAACGCCTGGTGTTTCCGGGACGAAAAGGTTTTCGAGCCGTCTTTCGCCCAAGCCATGATTGATGGCTATGAAACAGTGCGCCCGCTTGAAGTAGCGGAAAAGGCAGCTCTGCCAGTTCTGTGTCAGGGAGCATCGATCCGCTTTTTGCTGACGCGTCTCTATGACTGGATCAATACGCCCGCTGATGCGCTTGTGACCCGCAAGGACCCGCTCGCCTATCTCGGACGGCTCCGGCATTTTGCGGAATATCCCGCAGGACATGCGAATGTCTGAGACAGAAAGCCTGCTGGTTGAAATCTGGACGGATGGAGGCTGCAAGCCCAATCCGGGCCCGGGAGGATGGGGCGTTCTTCTGTGCTGCAAAGGCAAGGAGAAGGAAATGTGGGGCGGTCATCCGGAAACGACCAATAACCGGATGGAACTGACTGCCGCCGCTGAGGCTTTGGAAGCGCTTAAGCGTCCCTGTCAGGTCAAACTTCATACAGATAGCGAATACCTGAAGAATGGCATTACCCGTTGGCATACGGGATGGGTCCGTAGGAACTGGCGTAATGCAGCCGGAGATCCCGTGGCCAACATGGATCTGTGGCAGCGCATTCTGGACGCAGCCAAGCCGCATGAGATCGAATGGCTCTGGGTTCGGGGCCATTCTGGCGACGTGAACAACGAACGGGTGGATGTTCTGGCCACGCGTGGGCGGGAAGAGCTCTGAATAAAGTCATGTTTTCTGCATCTTACTGAGGAAAGTTCAGAAAAATGCAGAAAGTTGAAAAAAGGGGCTTTACCGACCCCGTCGGTTGGACTAAATACCTCCTCACCGGTCCCGAATAGCTCAGTTGGTAGAGCAAGCGACTGTTAATCGCTGGGTCGTAGGTTCGAGTCCTACTTCGGGAGCCACTTTTCTTCTTGAAAAACTGGCCACGGTACAAAGAAAAAGCCCCTTACGGGGCTTTTTTCATTTGTGCTGTATTTGTCGTTGACCACCAGTCCTTTCGGATGCTGGTGGCCTGGACGGCGTTCAGAGAATTTCTGGCCGTACGTCTTCGAGGCGATCCAGCGACCATAATTTCGGAAAAAGCCGGATCCACACAATGGCGACCAGAATGGTGCCTACGCCGCCTGCAATGACCGCAGCTTCCGGTCCAATGGCCGCGCCTAGTGTGCCGCTCTCAAACTCTCCTAATTGATTGCTGGAGCCGATAAACAGGGAGTTTACGGCTGAAACGCGCCCTCGCATGGAATCGGGGGTGGCAAGCTGGATCAGAGATGACCGGATGACGACGCTGATCACGTCTGCGGCGCCCAGAATCATGAGCGCAAGAACGGAAATCCATGTGATGTGAGACGCGCCGAAAACAATGGTCGCGACACCGAAGACGACAACCGAAATGAACATGGTCACGCCAGCGCGCCTGCCCAGAGGATGTCTGGACAGCCAGACAGATGTGACCAGCGCGCCTATGGCGGGAGCCGCGCGAAGGAAGCCGAGACCAATCGGTCCAACATGTAGGACGCTATCCGCATAGACCGGCAAAAGCGCAGTGGCACCCCCAAGAAGAACTGCAAAAAGGTCCAGAGAGATTGCTCCGAGAAGATCTCGGCGTCTGTTCAGAAAGCCAAGCCCCGCAAAAACGGAGGCAAATGTTACAGGCTCTTTTGCCGGAACCGTGTGGTGAAGGCGCAGAGCCAGCGTCCCGAAAAAGGCAAGTGCTAATCCAAGGGTGGCAAGGCTGTAGCAGGTTACGGCACCCAGCCCGTACAGCAGGCCACCCAGACTTGGTCCGACAATGGATGCGGTCATGAACAGGGACGACAGAAGTGCTTGAGCGCGTGGAAGAAGTTCAGGCGGTGCGATGGCAGGCAGGAAGGCCTGCTGGCAAGGCATCTCAAAGCTGCGAAGTGTGCCGTAAAAAGCTGCAAACGTATAAACGAGGGCAGGCGTCAAAATCTGCATGGCTGCCGCTGCTGCGAGAGCGCCAGTACTAAGAATCTCCAAAATCTGACAGGTCAGAACAATGTTCCGGCGATTGAACCGGTCTGCCACATGCCCAGAAATGAATGTCAACGGCACCATGGGCAGGAACTGCGCCAATCCCAGATAGCCAAGCGACGCTACACTGTGAGTCAGGGCATAGATCTGCCAGCCTATGGCGATGGTCATGGTGGTGGCGGAGAGCTGCGAACAGATTCGGCTTATAATCAGGGGGCGAAGGCCGGGAAGGGCCCGCAATGCTGGGTCAATCATCCTGCCACCTTAGGCATTTCCGCTCCTCAAGTTTATTGCAAAATTCCGAGACGGAAGGCAGATGAAGAACATGACTGCCACACAGACACCCAAACCCATAACGTATGCGACCGTCACCTGGGACCAGCTCCACCGTGACGCCCGTACCCTCGCCACAACGCTCATGGAAAAGCACGGACCGTTCCGCGGTATCGTTGCGATCACGCGTGGCGGACTCATCCCTGCCGCCATTCTGGGCCGCGAGATGGGCTGCCGCCTGATCGAAAGCGTTTCTGTCATCAGCTATGCTGGTGAAGAAGGCACCCAGCATGAGCCAAAGGTCGTGAAAGCTCCGACCGCTGCAGGTGACGGGGAAGGCTTCCTGATCGTTGATGATCTGGTCGATTCCGGCGTTACGGCGAAGTACGTTCGTGAAATGCTGCCCAAGGCTGTTTTCGCGTGCCTCTATGCAAAACCCGACGGTAAACCGCACACCGATCACTACGTGACGGAAGTCGCACAGGACACATGGGTGCTGTTTCCTTGGGATACGGCACCACTTTTCGTGCCGCCGCTCGTAAGAAATGAAAAAGAGTGAAAAAACCCTATTGCTTCTGAAACTTACTGCCCCTATGTTCCGCCTCGGTTCGGGGCGTGGCGCAGCCTGGTAGCGCGCCTGTTTTGGGTACAGGAGGCCCCCGGTTCGAGTCCGGGCGCCCCGACCAGTTTCAAGATTTCTCTACTGCGCCCTTAGCTCAGTTGGATAGAGCAACAGCCTTCTAAGCTGTGGGTCGCTGGTTCGAATCCAGCAGGGCGCGCCACCCAGCGCGCCTGTCCCCCTTCTTTTGAATATTTCAGAGAAGGGGCAGAGGAAACGCTAAATGCCGTTTCCCAAGAGTTTCCTCTAGCTGCGACAATTTTTCGTAAAGCCGCAGCTTCGAAACTACTTTTTCTCATAAGCTACAATTTTAATCTGAGCGTACCGAATCGATAAGGTGGCTGGTCAGCTTAGCGACACGCCGATTCCTTTTGGCATTAATGCCGCCTCAAATATTCGAATACTCTCTGGCGGCCAGATCTTCGCCATACCGTTTCAAAACAAAGCCTTCATGTTGCGACTCTGTTTTGAAACACCTCACGGTTGCGATTTTCTCAAGTGAGAGTTGCAAGTCCTTCCAAGAGGCGTGCAATGGCTTCGGCGCCCGGATCCGGAATATCTTTTAACTGCGCTTGCGGCACATACGCTGCGCGACCTGCGCGAGCAGACATCGAACGTGTCGAATCTGCGCCTTTCCGAGCAGCAATTGCCGCATCATGCAGGCTGCCTGTCTGGAGTGCCGCTATGGCGGGGAAGAGGGCATCAAGCATGGTACGATCGCCGGGCGAGGCTCCTCCATAGCTCTGCATGCGCTGCAAGCCGGCTTCCAACCCGGATACCCAGTTGTCCTGCTGTCCGGCTGTCGAGAACATGATCGAAAGCAGAACACCGCTCGAACCTCCTGCATTTCTGGCCAGAAGGCGCCCGATTGTCGCACAGAGCTTCTGTGGAGACGCGAGGGGGAGCCGCTCAATATCCTTCACAATCACACGTCCAGCTTCTGCGAAGGTTGACCCGGCGTCTCCGTCGCCAATCAGGGCATCCAGTGCGTTGAGATCCTTCTCGTTGTCGATAAGGATTTTCGCTCCTTCCCGGATAAGCTTTTCGAGCAGGTTATGAGGCGATGCTTCAAACGCAAATGTCTCCGGCAATGTCGGCGTGGGTTTTGTTTGAACATCCTTAAAGGCGGCAATTCCTGGCCATGCCCATGGCTCTACGGGAGCGGACAGAGCATCAATGAAAGCATCTTTTGCAGGAATGGCGGACAAGGAAAATCCGTACATATCCAGAGACGTCATTAACGGGGCCAGCCCGATGATAAATGCGGTACGTTCGGCCAGAGACGTCCGGGCCAGAGCGTCCACAATGGCCTGTGCTTCCAGAACGGGTACGGCTCCGAGCATATTCACCATGACGGCCTGTTTTTCATCCGCCAGATGGTTAATCAGTGTGTCTGCAGCCCGAGCCACCAAGGCATCCAGCTTCTCTACAGCGATGCGCTCGGCTCCCGGCTCTCCGTGAATACCAAGGCCCAGTTCGGCTTCATGGTCGTCAAGCCGCGTTTCATGTTGCGGGTCGTAGACATTCACATCCGTCAGAGCCAGACCGATGGAGGCCGTAGACTTGATGGCGTTTAGAGCCGCCTGTTTGACGTCTGCCAGACTGGCGCCTGTCTCTGCTGCATGTCCTGCAATTTTTTGAACAAGTACTGTTCCGGCAATGCCACGGGCATTGGTTCCCTGATCAAGCGCGATGTCATCTGCCACAATGACCAGTTCAACATGTTTTCCCAAGGCTCGGGCCTGTTCTGCTGCCAGCCCGAAATTCAGACGGTCGCCAGTGTAATTCTTGACGATCAGAAGACAGCCAGCTTCACCGGTTACTTCCAGAATTGCGGCAAGAATGGCATCGACGTTCGGGCAGGCAAAAAGAGCGCCACATACAGCGGCTGTCAGCATGCCTCTGCCGACAAACCCGGCATGGGCTGGCTCGTGTCCGGAACCGCCACCCGAAACGATAGCAACTTTTGCTTTGTCCCAGTCGCGCCTTAGAACAACATGGATATTCTCATGTCCTGACAGGCGGCAGAGATGGCGCCCAGCAGAGGATCTCAGAAGTCCGTCAATGCCTTCAGTAACAAGAGTATCGCGGTGATTGTAAAATCGCTTCATCGTATTCTGGCTCCTCTACGGATTGATACCCAAGAGTACACCTCAACCTGACGAATGGACCACTCACCTTCCCGCGACCCTTGGTGGGCGATAATCAGTCTGGCGGATTATTTTTGGTATAGGCGTCTCTCAAAGCCTTCTCGATTTCAGGAGAGGGTGATCCAAGAATGGTCTGTTTCAGGGCATTGTTTGCCTTGATGGAGAGAAGCCCCCAGGAGCCTGAGTGGTCAGTGGCCAGAACCAGTTCCAACTGTTGAGCGGCACAGTCATGGGGCTTGCACATGTGACCAAGTGCATATTTTTTCCCATTTTGCGTGAAGTACTCTACCGGGGTGGACGTGCCTTTACCGGAAACAACCCAGGCCGGAAGCGTAATCATAGCTTTATAAGCTTCTTTGAATCCTGATGTCTCCAGCAGATCCTGCGTCGTAGGAGGGGCGGCTGTGGCGGTGCCGCAGAGCAGGGAACAGGCGAGCGTCAGAACTGTAAGGCGCTGTTTCATAAAGCGTCCTTCTTTCGGATCAGATGTTTTTTATCAGACCGACACCCTGTGTTTGCAGGTCATGAAGGAGTGGAGCCTGATCGCTCGTAATTCCTCGGCATGCCTCAAGAGCAATGTCGGTCCTGAAGCCACAGCGCATGGCGTCCCGGGCGGTTGCAGCAACACAGAAATCGAGTGCCAGTCCGCAGACAACAACGTGTGAGACCTTTAGTCCGTGGAGCAAATGGTCCAATCCGGTGGACGTCTCATGATCATTGTCAAAGAAAGCGGAGTAGCTGTCGCGATCCTGAGCCATGCCTTTATGAATAATATGACTTACCGGGCGCAGGTGCAGGGCTGATGGAAAATCAGCACCCGTCGAAGCTGCAATGCAGTGGACCGGCCAGGGACCGTCCTGTGTAGTGAAGGAACAATGATCCGCCGGGTGCCAATCCTGCGTTGCAATAACAGCAGCAAATCCCATTCCAGAGAGGATATTAACGGGGGCGATGACCTCATTTCCGTCCGGAACAGCAAGAGCGCCGCCCGGCAGGAAATCATTTTGGACGTCCACAATAATCAGTGCGGACTGCTGAAAATCTGGCACGGAGCGGTCTTTCGGGGCTGAGTGAGAACACAATGCTGGTGATCTTAATCAGTCCCGGGCCACCTAAGAAAGGCAGCTTTTCAGAGACGGGTGACGAGAAGCTGGTTGATACGAAAGCCCTCAACATCCACGACTTCAAAACGGAAGCCAGACGACTCAACGCTGTCAGCTTTTCGGGCCATGCGACGAAGCCTGTTCATCACAAAACCGCCGACCGTATCGAAGTTCTGCGCATCGTCGAATAACGGGATATCAAGCTCACGGATGACATCTCCGATTGGAGCTGCACCGTCGATCAGCCAGGAATTCGCATCACGTCGAACAATAGCCTGTTCTTCAAATGGGCTGACCAACCCATCCATCAAAGCACCCATGATGTCTTTGTAGGTAATCAGACCCACGACCAGGCCATATTCATTCACAATCAGTGCGAAGCCTGCGGAATGGGCATCGAATTGAGCCAGTGTTTCCCAGAGATTGAGAGTATCAGGCAGGGAAAGAACATCCCGGCGCATTTTGAAAATCTGGCTGGCAACTGGTGTCAGGCTTTCTTTTGGCTGCGGCTCGTCAACGACGGCAACCAGCACGTCCTCCGCGCGAATGGACCCAATGACGCGATCCAAGCCGCCATCACACAGCGGGTATCGGGAGTAGGGACGGACACGAACCTTGTCCCGCTGGCTCTCAGGTGTTTCCTGAACGTCCAGAAATACAATTTCATCACGCGGCGTCATGGCCGACGTAACGGAACGATCCTGCAGGCCCAGTACGTTCTGGATCATCTGGTGTTCCTGCTCCAGCAGGATACCCGAGGCCGTACCTGCGGCCAGAATAGCCCGAAGGTCTTCCGGTGTGACAGGTTCGACCGTTGCAGCGGCCGGAATTTTCATCACGCGTAGCAGGACATCCGAAATACGCGAAAAAACCCAGACCGCAGGATAAAGCACCTTCAGGGCGAGGGCCGGGAACCAGCCGACCTTGAGCGCGATCCGATCCGGCGCATTCATGGCAATCCGCTTGGGAAGCAGATCGGCAAACAGAACGAACAGGCCGGTAATCAGGATGAAGGAGCAGGTAGAACCTGTATTCGAGGCCAGAACAGGCGAGAAGCCGATCCACTCGAGACCTGCCGCTATTGGCTCACTCAGCATTGATTCGCTGATGATGCCACCAAGAACACCAACAGCGTTCAGGCAGATCTGCAGGACGGTGATGACCTGTCCGCTATTGCGCCGCAACTTGAGAAAAGCGACAGCCCGAGGGTCACCAGATTCGGCTTTTGAGCGAAGTCGGACGTCCCGGGCAGCTGCAAAGGAGATCTCGGAGAGGGAGATCAATACGGAGACCGCGATCAGAACGATGGTCGCGACGAGACCCAGCAGGAGAAGAATAATCATGTGCTGGGTAGGAGATGATACTGACATGCGGGCGGCATCATACTCCGAAGAACAGAAACAATGCCAATTATCTTCGGATGGCAGCCATGCAGACCAATAATGTCATGGAACTGTCAAAGACCGGCCAATGTTCTCCAGCCGGCCTCATCAACAGTTTCAAGTCCAAGATCCGCAGCTTTCTTTGCTTTCGAACCTGCCTTTTCTCCAAGAACAACCAGAGACGTTTTTTTGGAAACGCTGTCCGTCACCTGCGCGCCCAAACGCTCGGCAATGGCTTTGGCTTCAGGGCGTGTCATGGTCGTCAGTGTGCCGGTGAATACAATGGTCTTGCCAGAGAGGTGCCCATCTGAAGGCGCGGCTTCTGTCTCGATCGTGTGCAGTTCCGAGCGCAGGTCATTCAGTGTGGCGACGTTGTGCTCTTCGGAGAAGAAAGCCACCAGTTCATCTGCAATGGCGCCTCCAACCCCCATAATGGATCCAAGAGCATCTCGTTCTTCCGTGCCGCTCTGGGCGGAAACCATGGCATCACGCCAGTTTTCGAAAGTGCCGTAATGACGAGCCAGAAGTTGTGCGTTGCGTTCTCCGATACGTCGGATACCCAGGCCGAAAATGAGGCGGGCAAGAGAAATGGTTCTGCGCTCTTCAATGGCACGAAGCAGGTTTTCGACCGAAAGCTGACCCCAGCCGTCCCGCTTCAACAGCGTATCCTGATGGTTTTTCAGGCGGAAAATATCCCCAGGTTTGAGGATGTAACCCGCAGCATGAAATTCCCGAATGCTCCGTTCGCCTAGTCCATCAATATCGAAAGCTGCACGCGATACCATATGGATCAGGCGTTCAACGACCTGCGCTTCACAGGTCAGGCCACCTGTGCACCGGCGTACGGCTTCTCCATGGACGCGTTCCGCCAGAGATCCGCAGACAGGACAATGATCCGGGAAAACATAGCGTGGACCGCGAGGCTTATCACTCTCGACCACCCCTAGTATCTGCGGAATCACATCTCCGGCGCGTTGCAGCCGCACCAGATCGCCGTCACGTACGTCTTTGCGTTCGATCTCGTCTTCATTGTGCAACGTCGCACGAGAGACGATCACGCCGCCCACATTGACCGGCTCCAGATGTGCGACAGGCGTAAGCGCTCCCGTTCGGCCCACCTGAATTTCAATCTTAAGCAAACGTGTCATCGCCTGCTCGGCCGGAAATTTCCAGGCAATCGCCCAACGGGGCGCACGGCCTGCAAATCCTAAGCGCTCCTGAAGGGAAAGATCGTTTAATTTGAAAACGATACCGTCGATATCGTAATCTAGGCCTGAACGCTCCCGTGCGATCTTTTCTACATAAGTTGGAATGTCTCGAGCGTGTTCGATGCGTTCAGACAGCGGGTTAACAGTGAAGCCCCAACGTCGAAGGGTCTCCAGATATTCCCAGTGTGTCTCGCTGACAGGGGAAGACGAGTATCCCTGCGCATAGGCGAAGAGTGAGAGTGGCCGATTGCGCGTGATTTCAGGATCGAGTTGGCGAAGAGAGCCAGCAGCGGCGTTGCGCGGATTGGCGAAGGGCTTGATGCCGCGTTTTTCCTGCTGCTCATTCAGATCAAGGAAGTTCTTCTTTGAGAGAAAAACTTCTCCGCGGATTTCCAGAACATCGGGCGCATCATTCGGGAGCGTGGAGGGAACATCCTTCAATGTGAGAAGGTTAGCGGTGACATCTTCCCCTTCGATTCCATTCCCGCGCGTGGTGCCACGAACGAATTTACGGTTTTCGTAGGTCAGGCTGATGGAAAGCCCGTCAATCTTCGGCTCGGCAACAAACTGAAGGGCCTGAAGACCCTCTTCCGTCAGCCCGAGAAACCGGCCAACGCGAGATACAAAACCATCAAACCCTTCGGCACCGAAAACATTATCCAATGACAGCATGGGCACGAGGTGGCGGTGTTTGCCAAACGCGGAATCTGGCATGGTACCCACACGATCGCTGGCACCGCCTTCCCGTTTCAGTTCCGGGTGAGCCTCTTCAAGCTGTAACAGTTCCTGACGGGCCGCATCATATTCCGCATCGGAAATTTCCGGATCATCCTTGCCATGATAAGCCTCGTCCCAGCGGGAAAGAAGGACTTCAAGTTCGGCGTGACGATCGGCAGGAATCATGCGGTCTGTCCTAAAAGGCTGTCAGCGGCGCCGCGAGCCGCATCGGTAATAACGTCACCCGCGAGCATACGCGCGATTTCTTCGCGTCGGGCTTCGCGGGAGAGAGGCTCGGCGAGCGTTTCAGTGCGCTCATTGCGAATACGTTTGGCGATACGAAGATGTTGATCGCCGCGCGCCGCAACCTGGGGGCTATGCGTGACCACCAGGACCTGAACATCCTGCGCCACTTTGTGAAGGCGGTCGCCGATGGAGGACGCCGTTGCGCCTCCGACACCAGAATCCACTTCGTCAAAGACAAGAGTGCCAATGTCGGAACGCTGTGCCAGCACGACTTTGAGGGCCAGCATCAGGCGAGACAATTCGCCGCCGGACGCAACCTTGGCCAACGGACCAGGAGGCTGACCAGGATTGGCCGCGATCAAAAAGGAAGACTGCTCCATGCCTCTGCTGTTCCACTGATCTGGCGATAAAGGGAGCAGAGAGACAATGAAGCGGGCCCGTTCCAGCTTGACGGGTTTCAACTCGCGCGTGACAGCCTGTTCCAGCTTTTGAGCAGATTGTTTGCGGGCCTCAGAAAGCTGTCTTGCAGCATCTTCATAGGCCAGTCGGGCTTCCGTCAAAGCCGTTTCCAGTCGCGCCAGTTCTGCATTGCCAGAATCAAGGGCTGCGAGACGCGCTTTCAGGGAGGCGAGGAAAGAGGGAAGCTCCGCAACCGCAACATTATGTTTTCTTGCTTCGGCCCGAAGCGCGAAAAGGCGTTCTTCCGTTTCTTCCAGAAGGCGAGGGTCTCCCTCTGTATCGGCGGCAAGGCGGGTGAGAAGCATTTCTGCGTCCGCCAAGGCTTCTTCGGCCTTTTCCAAAGCATCCAAAGCTTCCTGGGCCTGTCCCTGATGCGCGGAAGGTCCGTTTTCACCTTCCGTACTGGAAGGCAGGAGACGCACCAGCGCCCGGCTGGCTGAACGTAATGCTGCGGCGGGGCTGGAGGAGCGCCGATCACGAGGTGTCAGTTCTGCAAGAGCGGCCGCGACAGCTTCACCGCGCTTTTCATCCTGTTGCAGGCTGACGCGCAGGGCGGCCAGTGAGTCTTCCTCACCCTCCTGAGGGGCGAGGGTTGAAAGATCGTCAACCGTTGCACGGAGCCACTCTTCCTCGCGGGCCGCAGCTTCCATATCGCTACGGGCCTTTTCGAGGGCGGTGCGTGCGTTGGCCCATTGGCGAAAGGCTATGGAGGTCTGTGTCAGCAGCGCTGGCTTTACACCAAACGCATCGAGAAGAGCCAGATGTGTACTTTGATCTGCCAGCCCCATCTGTTCGTGCTGGCCCTGAATTTCAACAAGCTGGGACGCAATGCGCCGTAGTAATGTGATCCCGACTGGCTGATCGGACACATAAGCGCGTGACCGTCCATCCTGCGTGACGATGCGACGTAGCACCAGAGGCTCTGACGGATCCTCCAGAGCGATGCCCTGTTCGCTGAGAAGGGCAAAAACAGGGTGTTTGAGTGGAACTTCGAAAATGGCGGCAACACTGGCTTGCGTCGCCCCGGATCGAATCAGACCTGCATTGGCGCGGTCGCCAAGAGCAAGCCCCAGACTATCCAGCAGGATGGATTTACCGGCTCCGGTCTCACCGGTCAGAACGGTGAGACCTGAAGCCAGGGCCAGATCGAGTTTTTCGATCAGAACCACGTCACGGATCGAGAGATGGGTCAGCATGACGGGAATGTTGTGTGTGGGGAGGCGTGTTTCAAACGCCTCACATCAGAAGACGCTGTGCCAGGCGCGCGAGAAGAAGCCGCGCGGCTTGCTGGTTGGCTTCTGGGTTGCGGGCTGCTTGAAATCTTCAGACAGAAGCTTGTTGTCCCGCAGGTTTGCGTAGGCATAGCGGTACCACTGGCTGTCCGGATAGTTGTAACCAAGAACAGACGCCGTTTGCCGTGCTTCATTTTTCAGGCCCAGAGCCAGATAGACTTCGACCAGACGTTCCAGTGCCTCAGCAACATGGTTGGTTGTCTGATAGTCCTGAACCACACGCTGATAGCGTGTCATGGCGGCTTCATAATTGCGCTGCTGTTGATACCAGCGACCAACAAGCATTTCCTTACCGGCCAGATGGTCACGGCAAAGATCAATCTTCAGCTGAGCGTCACGGGCATAAGACGTCTGGGGAAAGCGCGTAATGACTTCTTCCAAAGCATTCAGCGCTTCAACAGTGCCCTGCTGATCGCGCTGAACATCGGCAATTTGCTCATAATAGCAGAGGGCACGCAGATAGAAGGCGTAAGCTGCATCAGGGCTGGTCGGGTGAAGCTGCAGGTAACGCTCAAGCTGCTGGACGGACAAGGCATATTCGCCCTGCAGATAATACGAGTATCCTTCCATCAGCTCCGCGTTTCCGGTGAAACCGGAATACGGGTAATTCTGCTGAAGAAGCTCGAACTCGCCACCCGCCAGCTCGTAACGACCGGAGCGCAGAGCGTCGATGCCGTAATTATAAAGAGTCTCTGCATCCGCTGTCTTGGGAATAACAGGCTTCTCATGCTTGTGAGAAAACAGAGAACACCCTGACAGAAGCAGAAGCCCGCTGACGGCCGTAGCCTTCAGAATCAGACTCCGCCCGTTGGAGGACACTTCAAGATGACGTTGTGTGCTGCTTGGCATACCTGCTCTTCCCGTGATGCCCGTCTTATATCACGGGAATGCGGCGGCGAAAGACCCGCCAGTCATCCTCATGCCGCCACGCGCGTGCGTCGGTTGTTTCGAACGGGTGTGACGTCCGCGTCCGGCTCAAAACGCCAGTTGCGCCGATCCGAAAAAACGGCGTGAAGAAGCTCGTTGTTGATTTTGTGCCCGGACTTGTGACCAATAAAACCGGCCTTCAGTCGGTGACCGCAGCAATAAAGGTCTCCGATGGCGTCCAGAAGCTTATGGCGGGCAAATTCCCGCTCAATTTTCAGGCCCGCAGGGTTAAGAATATTTTCTCCGTCCACAACAACGGCGTTATCAAGAGAGCCGCCGCGTGCAAGGCCAATGCTCTGGAGATATTCAATATCCCTGCGGTTTACAAAGGTTCTGCAGAACGAGACTTCTTCAAGGAAACGCTGCGGATCAAGCTGCATGGCATAACGCTGGTTACCGATTGCCGTAGCTTCGAAACTTAATGAAATAGCAAGGGAAAGACCACGTTGTGCAGGGCGGAGCTCGGCAAAGGCACCGTTGTCGCCTTCTGCACGGATATTGCGGAGAATTTCGATGACGCGCCGCGGCTTTTCGAGAATCTTTATTCCAGCGCACTGGATAAGAAAGGCAAAGGCATCCGCCGAGCCATCCAGAACCGGCAGTTCCGGCCCGCTCACACGGATCAGGGCGTTATCAATCTCCAGGGCATGCAGAGCAGCCATAAGATGCTCGATGGTTGCAACCCGAAGAGATGGCTCGTCTTCACAGGCAACCACAGTCGAAAGTTTCGTATCAACAATCCGGTCGTAACGGGCCGGAAAAGACGATGAACCTGGATAGTCGCTTCTCTGGAAGCGAATGCCTGTGTCGGCTTTGGCCGGGAGCATCTCAAGATCAACGTTCACTCCGCTATGGAGCGCAATTCCGCGACAGGAAATAGGTGAGGAAAGGGTCGTTTGCAGGGTCTTCAAATCGGGGCGCCCGGAAGAGGAGTGTAGCTGACTGGTGTCAGATACGCTGGAAAGGATCTGCCGGATTTGACGATCCGTTGATGCAGACTTTCCGTGTTGCGCTGGCTTGGCCTGCATGAAACCCCCGATGATTTGGACTGCTTTAATAAAACCCAGTCATCGGGGGAGTTCCACTCAATGATTGTTGCCGGATATTACCCGGCTGCTTCCGCGAAGCAGGAGATCGCGGAAGGACTGAGCCGCTGTTAGCGACGCAGATAGGTTGGAATATCTAGCGTCGAATCGTCAGATCCGTCAGTCGGTGCCTGATGATGACGTTGATCCTGCGTTCCATGCTGGTCGGAAGGGTAGTCACGCGCGTGCGGCTCCGACCGCGGTGCCGATTGCGTAGGCTGCTGAGGTGCCGGGCGGTTACGGAAAGCTCCCGTCATTAGGCCAAAGAGGCTACGAGGGGCTTCAGGAGCAGGATTCCGGGGTGGTTCAGAGAAGAGACCTGCCCGCGGAGAACGCTGGGACATCTCGTCCTGCGGAGCTGGAACGTGCTGTTGCGGCGCAACATGGGCGGGCGGTACCACCGGGCTCTCTGCTGCAGGGGCTGGCTGGGACTGCTGGGGTTGAGCGTTGGGGTCCAGACTGAAATTCGGACGTGCAGGGCCACCGGCGTAGGTTGAGCCAGGCTGGAAATTCTGCGGAGCCGAACGAGGCTGGGACGTATTGTCACGTGGTGCAGAGGACGGCGACGAAGCCTGTGGCTGAACCGGCGGCTGAGCAGAAACGGTCTCTGGACCCTGCGGACCATTCTTGGATTGCGTATCAATGCCTGTTGCAACAACGGAGACACGGATCCGGCCGTTCATGTTTTCATCAATGAGCGCACCGAAGATGATGTTGGCTTCTTCCGCCACTTCTTCACGGATACGATCTGCAGCCGCATTCACTTCGTAGAGTGTAAGATCTTCGCCACCAGTGATGTTGATCAGTAGGCCACGAGCCCCTGCCATGGAGGCATCTTCCAGCAGCGGATTGGAAATGGCGCGCTCGGCAGCAGCAACGGCACGGTCTTCGCCATCTTCTTCGCTGCTGGCCTCGCCTGTGCCCATCATGGCTTTGCCCATCTCTTCCATCACGGCCTTGACGTCCGCAAAGTCGAGATTGATGAGACCTGGAGAAACCATCAGGTCCGTGATGCCCCGAACGCCCATGTTCAGGACGTTGTCGGCCATCTTGAAGGCTTCACGGAACGTCGTGTTCTGATTGGCTGAATTGAACAGGTTCTGGTTCGGGATGACGATGAGGGTATCGACGTGCTTCTGAAGTTCGGCAATGCCGGACTCAGCAGCCAGCGTACGACGACGTCCTTCAAAGTTGAACGGCTTGGAAACAACGCCGACTGTCAGAACGCCACGTTCACGCGCCATGCGTGCAATGACAGGAGCCGCGCCTGTACCGGTACCACCGCCCATGCCAGCCGTGATGAAAACCAGATTTGCCCCTTCGAGTTGACGCTCGATTTCCTGTGCCGCTTCTTCAGCAGCTTCCCGGCCGATTTCCGGCTTGGCACCGGCGCCAAGGCCGCGCGTCAGATGGGGGCCAAGCTGGACGCGGCGTTCTGCCTTGGAATGGGCAAGCTGCTGCGCATCCGTGTTGGCCACAACGAACTCAACACCCTTGAGCTCCGAATCGATCATGTTGTTGACGGCATTGGTGCCGCCGCCGCCAACGCCTACGACGGTAATGCGTGGCGCGAGTTCAACGTGAGAGTTCGGGGTCGGGGTAAGGTTCAAAGTCATGATCAGGTCCGGAACTGCGAGAAGGCAAAGTAAAAAAGAGCGTTGATTCTATGTAGCTCATCCACGATCGCGGATGAAGCCTACGAAACGCTTCAGAAGGCCACCAGATCGAGGTTCAGGAGCAGAAATGTCTCCAAAATCGCGATCGGCACCCGCTGCCCAGGCCAGAAGCCCCGCAGCGGTGGAAAAACCGGCCGAAGCTGCTGCAGTCTCCGGCAGGCCATGAACGTTCAGCGGTTTGCCCATGCGAACCGGCCGAGCGAGAATACGTGTTGCAACAGGCACAATCCCTTCCATCAGGGATGCGCCACCTGTCAGAACGACGCGCCCGTTGGCGAGCCGCCCCAGGCCAGCATTGTCGAGAGCATGACGCACAAGTTCAAGCGTCTCTTCAACGCGAGGCTGAATAACGGAAATCACTTTTGAGCGCGGAATACGGGCCAGACGGTCACGCCCTTCACCGATCAGGGGAACTGACAAAATCTCACGCTGGTCGTCAGAGCCAAGTTGTGCCGCGCCATACATGGTTTTCAGGCGCTCGGCTGTTTCCAGAGACGTGGAAAGTACGCCAGCAATATCGCGCGTGACATGCAGACCGCCGACAGGAATTTGTGCTGTGTGGATCAGTTTGCCTTCACAGAACACGGCCAGAGACGTTGTTCCGCCGCCCATTTCAACAACTGTAACGCCCAGATCCCGCTCTTCGTCGGCCAGTACAGCAACACCGGACGCAAACGGACTTGAAACCAGACCATCCAGTTTCAGTTCGGAATGCTGAAGAACTGTGTCTAGCGTACGCAAGGCACTGGAGTTCATATCCACGACATGCAGCTTGGTGGCGAGTTGCTCGCACTGATGTCCCCGCGGATCAACAATGCCCGACATGGAGTCCACGACATACCCGATCGGTAAGGTATGAATGACATCCCGCCCTTCCGACCAAGCGCGTGCCTGCCCGTCTGCAATCAACCGCTGAACGTCTCCATCCGTAACTTCCCGGCCACCAATTGGCAGTTGTGCGTCAATCAGGCGACTGCGGGGATGCCCGCAGGAAAGATTGACAACCAGTGAGTCCATACGACGTTCAGCGGCTTCTTCTGCCTGCCCGACGGTTGCACGGATCGCAGCTTCGGCTTCACGGATATCGACAATGGATCCCGATCGGATGCCGTGCGAGCGACGCCAGCCATAGCCCAGCACCTGAATGGAGCCGTCAGGCTCACCTTTTCCAATCAGGCACGTCATTTTGGTCGTGCCGATATCAAGCGCACCGAAAACGCCATTGCGCCAGACGCGCGGTTTGGACGTTTCTTCCGGCGGAAGTGGCAGAATCTCTCGTGGTGTTCGGTTCAGCGCGACATCACGCTCCCCACCCACGGGAATCAGGGACCGGCCCCGCAGACCGCGCCGGCGACGGAAAGCCGGAAGATCGGACGTTGGTGTGAGATCGGTCATGGCTGTTGTGTCGTCTGCTTACTGTCAGAAGGAGGGGCGGAGGGAACAGCGTTGGATTTTGCTGGATCAGGCTTGGCAGTGTCAGCCGTTGCGGTATCAGGCGGGGGAGAAGGAGCCGGAACCTGATGAATCACCATTCTGTCAGGCAAGCGCATGTCAATCGAGACAACGGGCCGGTCCAGGAGTTGCATGGATCCCTGATAGCGGGCGAGGCGGGCGAATGCTGCGGCTTCCTCACCTTCTGGCAGGAAGACGGTCGTTCCGTCTTTCAGTGTGACGTTCCAGCGGCGGTCCCCGACACGGATCAGTGCTGTAACACGGGATTTGACATCTGGCTGTTTGGCCAGAGCATCAATCACATTTGCTGCGGCCTTGTTGGCGCCTTCACCAACAACCAATGGAAGCTGAAGAAAAGCCTGAGCATTTTTTCCTGTCAGGCCCTGATCCGGAACTTCCTCGCCCGCACGGTTGATCAGGGTGAAGTGACCATGGGTCTGCCAGACGGCAATCGGGGTCCGTTCCGTCAGATTGATGACGATCGTATCGGGCATCCGACGTTCGACTGTGGCGTGATCGACAAAAGGCAGGTCGTCAATCCGTTTGCGGGCAGCTTCCACGGAAAAGCCGAAAATAGGTCGGCCAAGATTTGTACCCAGTGCGTCATAAAGGGCCTCTTCACTGGTCATGCCACGGCCATTGATGATGACGTGCCTGATGGGCAAAGGCTCCATGGCGACAAGTTTCTCGCGCAAGGGACCGAAACGCTCCTCGGAGGCCGCATCGTAAAGAAGACGGGCACCCACAACGCCTATTCCCATGACCACCAGCAGCACAATTCCTGGCCGGATCAGACGCCTCTGACGACGCCAGAAGAGCTTTGCGCGTGATGGCCTGTCCTCATACGGGGGCATAACCGCCGGGCGATTACCCCGAAAAGAGGGATCACGGTGGAAATCGGGTTCCTGAGGGCGGCCGTCCCTGCGCATCAGCGGTTCAGTGCCTCCTGAACCATCCAGTCACACAGGTCCGGATAAGAAATGCCACAATAAGCAGCCTGTTCCGGCAACAGGGACGTTGGGGTCATACCGGGCTGTGTGTTGACTTCAAGAATGATGAGCGTGTCAGTCTCATCGTCGTAGCGGAAGTCCGTCCGGCTGGCCCCGGCGCAGCCGAGTGTCTGATGAGCGCGCAGAGCGTAATCAAGCGCGCGTTCCGTGACATCCGCAGGCAGGTCAGCGGGCACGACGTGACGGGAGCCCCCAGCCTTGTACTTGGCCTCGAAATCGTAAAATGCAGCAGTTTCGGCTGGCAGGATATCGGTTACCGCAAGTGCCCGATTCCCCATGACACCCGCCGTCAGTTCACGTCCGGGGATAAAGCTCTCCGCAAGGGCTTCCTTGCCGAAACGCCATGTCCGCGCAATTTCGGCACGACGGTTATCGCCCGCACGGATGATCTCAACGCCAACGGAAGACCCTTCCGCAACAGGCTTGATGACATATGGGACGGGAAGGGGATCAGCCTCTGCCAGTTCGGCAACCGTGACGACGCGACCTTCTGCAACGGGCAGACCAGCTGCGGCAAGAAGGATACGTGTCGCTCCCTTGTCCATGGCGACAGCAGACGCCCGGATGCCAGAATGCGTATAGGGCATGCCAAGCCATTCCAGAACGCCCTGAATGGCCCCGTCTTCACCTTTGGGGCCATGCAACGCGTTGAAAACAACGTCCGGAGCAGCAGCCTTCAGGGCCTGAATCGTGACAGCAATATCGGATCCGACATCCACAGGCGTGACATCATGGCCTTTTTCGCGCAGGGCAGAGATGGCAGCCTCGCCACTGACAAGACTGACAGGTCGCTCGCTGGACGTACCGCCATAAAGAACTGCGACCTTCATATCGTCTTCTCTCCTGTAGTCCTGCGACCAATGCGTCTGATTTCCCAGTGCAGGTCAATACCGCTCTGCTCCAGAACTTTTTGGCGAACGGTCTCACCAAGTGTTTCAAGCTGTTCGCTTGTCGCTTCGCCAATGTTGAGCAGGAAATTGCAGTGCTTCTCACTGACCTGCGCACCGCCAAGCATCATCCCGCGACAGCCTGCTTCATCGACCAGCGCCCAAGCCTTGTGACCTTCCGGATTGCGGAATGTCGATCCACCCGTACGGGCGCGCACGGGCTGAGAGGCTTCACGAGAGGCCCGGATTTCCGCAAGGCGTTCACGAATGGCCTCTGGGTTGTCAGGCGTACCACGCAGGCGGGCACGGATAACAATCGCCCCGTCTGGCAATTCGGAATGGCGGTAATCGAAACCCAGCTCTTCGCAGGACAGGCGGCGCAGTTCACCATCAGCCGTCAGGATTTCGGCCCAGTCGAGAACAGCTTTGATATCGGAGCCATAGGCACCAGCATTCATGCGCACCGCACCGCCGATGGACCCCGGAATCCCAACAAGAAATTCCAACCCTGCCAGTCCAGCCGCAGCACTGTGTTCGGCCACCGTGACATCCAGAGCCGCCGCTCCCGCGATGATGCCGTCCGCTTCGACCTGAATATCCGAAAAGCCACGGGCCAGACGTACGACGACGCCCTCGATGCCACCATCACGGATAATGACGTTCGAACAAGCCCCGAGAACGGTCAGCGGCAGATCGGTTGGGCGGTTACGCAGAAGATCGGCGAGATCTTCCACATCTTCCGGAACGAACAGCCAGTCCGCAGGGCCACCAGTCCGGAACCACGCGCGTGCACCCAGAGGCGCATTGGCTGTCAGGCGTCCGCGCAGTCCGCTGACAGGGAAAGCGTCGTTCATACCGCGCTTTCCGCTGTTGGCTTCTTGGCGTTCAGGGCTTCAAGATCATGCGGGAGTGTCTGAGCCCATTGTGTGATTGTACCCGCGCCAAGGCAGACAACATAATCACCCGGCTTGGCGATGGCGTTGATCATTTCCGGGAGAAGCTCGGGAGAAGGCAGCAGGACAACGGATCGGTGGCCACGATCACGCAGTCCCTCAACCAGAGCGTCCCGATCTGCGCCTTCAATCGGGCTTTCTCCAGCGGCATAGACGTCCGCCACGATCACGGTGTCTGCATCATTCATGCAGGTGCAGAATTCCCCAAACAGCCCTTTGAGACGGGAATAACGGTGAGGCTGCACAACAGCGATAACGTTCTTCGCACCAGCCTGACGGGCAGCTTTCAGAACAGCCGCAATTTCAACTGGATGATGGCCGTAGTCATCAATGATCGCGACGCCATTATATTCGCCAGTGCGGGTAAAGCGACGCTTCACACCCTTGAAGGATGCGAGGCCAGACGCGATCACGGAGTCACTGATTTCCATTTCCAGCGCCACGGCAATGGCGGCCAGCGAGTTCAGAACGTTATGGTGCCCCAGCATCGGCAGACGGAAAGGCCCAGCCCGGCGGGTCCGGTTATGAGCACGGTTCGTAACCACAACCTCGAATGTCGCACCGCGCTTGTCCATCACAACCTTTTCGGCGCGAACATCGGCCTGCGGGCTGAAGCCATAGGTGATGATGCGGTGATCGGACAGGCGTGGGATCATCTGCTGGACCTGTGGGTGATCAACACACAGGACTGCAAATCCATAGAACGGAATGTTGGAGACGAACTGGTCATAGCCCGCCTGCATGGCTTCTTCCGTTCCCCAGTGATCGAGATGCTCGGGGTCCATGTTCGTGATGACGGCAATAACGGCCGGAAGGCGCAGGAAGGACCCATCGCTCTCATCGGCCTCTACGACCATCCAGTCTCCGGAGCCCATGCGCGTATTGGTGCCGTAAGCTTCGATGATGCCGCCGTTGATAACGGTCGGGTCCAGCTTGGCGTGTTCCAGAACACAGGCCACGAGGCTTGTCGTTGTGGTTTTGCCGTGCGTGCCACCAATAGCGACGGACCACCGCAGACGCATCAGTTCTGCCAGCATTTCCGCACGACGCACGACCGGGATCAGCTTTGCACGCGCGGCAACAACTTCCGGATTGTCTTTCTTGACAGCCGTGGACGTCACGACAACCTGAGCGTCACCTAAATTGGCGGCATCGTGTCCGATATGGATCTGGATGCCCGCCTGACGAAGCCGCTGCACATTCGAGCTTTCCGCGATATCCGAACCCTGAACCCGGTAGCCCAGCATATGCAGAACTTCCGCAATGCCGGACATTCCGATACCGCCGATACCGACGAAATGAATGGTTCCGATGTTCAGGGGCAGGGCGCGCATGGGGCAGGTACTCTTGAGGTAATAGGACAAAAGGAAAAGATCAGGACTTGAGGACTGATTCGATCAGGTCGGCTACCTTTGCGGCAGCATGAGGGCGAGCAAAGTGTCGGGCGGCTTCCGCAGCGGCCGCGAGACGTTCCGGATGAGTCAGCAGATCGGCGACCAGGGCCGTAACGGCGGCAGATGTAAAGTCCGGCTGGCGGATCATCCACGCGGCACCTGCATCCTGAAGCGCCTTGCCATTGGCACCCTGCTCGTCCGAGGCTGCGATGGGCAGCGGAACCAGAATGGACGGCAGACCCGCCATGGCCAGTTCTGCCACAGACGAGCCGCCTGCGCGGCCGATCACCAGATGAGCGGATTTCAGACGATCCGGCACGTCATTAAAGAAGGGCTCAACGTCAACATCAATGCCCGCTTCTTCGTAGATGGCGCGAACACGGTCTGTATCCTCGGCGCGAACCTGCTGTGTCACATGCAGACGCGTGCGAAACCCGATCGGTAAAGCCGCCAAAGCCTGCGGGACAACATCCGAGAACACACGCGCACCAAGAGATCCGCCCCAGACAAGGATGCGAACGGTTTCAGTTGGCGCGACATAGGGCTGTCCAAAGAGCGCTTCAATGCCCGCCCGAACGGGCATGCCCGTCAAGCTTACATGCGAGCCTTGTGGCAACCGGGCCACGTTCTCATAGGACGTAGCAATCCGTGGAGAAAAACGGGACAGGAACGCATTGGCCTGACCCAGAACGGCATTGCCTTCATGGATCACCATCTCCGGCCGCCGGGCTTTCGGCAACATCCGGGACGCCAGCAACGGCGGAATGGAGGGATACCCACCAAAGCCCACAACGGCTGCCGCTTCCAAAGTTTTCAGGATCTTGCGGGCTTCCAGCATCCCGCGCAGCAGAGCCGTCACGCCACGCAACTTGCCGCCAATGCCTTTGCCCGCCACGCCAGCACCGTCCAGCACATATTGCGGACGATCCTTGAACAGACCCGTCTCACGGCGCCCATGTCGGGCATCCGTCATGAGAACAAGATCATGACCACGTTCCGCCAGAACTGTCGCAACAGCTTCAGCTGGGAAGAAATGTCCTCCCGTTCCGCCGGCAGCAATGACAATCGGGCGTTTCATGGTGTGTGTCTTTCGAGCAGGGAACCGGGGGTGTAGGGCGTCGCGACGCGCTGGGCAATCCTGCCTGGGCCAACATGATGGCGCGTCAGTGCGAGAACCATGCCCATCGTCATTGCCACGGACATGGCCGAACTGCCGCCATAAGAAATGAACGGCAGGGTCATGCCTTTCGTCGGAATGAGATGGAGCGTTGATCCCATATTGACGAAGGCCTGCAACCCAAAACCTGTGACCAGACCGGCAGCAGAGACGATCACAAACGGGTCTTCTTCCCGCATCAGCTTCAGCAATGTGCGAAGAACGATAATCCCGAAAACGATGATGATGCCAAAGCAGAGCAACAGCCCATATTCTTCGCCCGCAACTGCAAATACAAAGTCAGCATGGGCGTCAGGCAGCAGGTCCTTGACGCGTCCTTCGCCCGGGCCACGGCCCAGAAGGCCACCATTGCCGAACGCGCGCAGAGCCGTGTCGATCTGATAGTGATCGCCGACATCCGGATGTAGGAAGCGCTCAACACGGGAACGGACATGCGGGAACATGACAAACGCCATACCGAATGCGCCAACCATGCCCGCAACGCAGAGCCCGACCCAATAAAGCGGCAGACCGTCCACGAAAAGCTGCGTCATGAAGACCATCGTAATGACGGACAACATGCCGATGTCGGGCTGGGATTTCAGCAGAGCCAGAATGATTCCAAAACAGGCGAAGGCGAGGATCATACCGGGAAACGCAATATTTCCACGCAGCACGACGGTACGCCGGGCAGACAGCAGCCACCCCGTCACCACGGCGAAACAGGGTTTTAAAAACTCGGACGGCTGAACGGACATCATGGGGAGCGCAATCCATCGCCGCGCGCCTTTGATTTCCATGCCATGAACAAGCGTCATGGCCGTGGCGGCAAGTGCAATGATTCCGCCAATGAAGGCCAGTTTCTTCACGCCTTCGCGGGACAGATACGAAACACCCAGCACGATCGCTCCGGCAAGAGCCAGAAAGATGACCTGCTTGAGAATGAACATGTTGCGGGACGCGCCGATGCGCGATGCAACGGCCGGGCTGGCTGCAAGCATCAGAACGTAGCCAAGGCCAATCAGGATGCCAACGCAGGCGAGCGTGACCCGGTCGGTATTGCGCCACCAGCGGGCGGCTGCCGATGAATCGACACGGGAGGTACCCGCCATGACCGTCACCCTTCCTGTTCTGTTGTGAGCATTTCGCCCGAATAGCCTGATTTCACAATATTATCGCAAATCTGGAGAAAGTGTGACCCACGATCCTCAAAACTGCGAAACTGATCAAAACTTGCACAGGCTGGGGAGAGCAGAACGGTGTTTACGCCTTCTGCCAAAGCCGCCTCAAACGCTGCAGGGACGGCACGATCCAGCGTTTCGCAAAGCGTAAAGGGCACGTTATGGGCCTTGAGTGTTTCCGCCAGAATGGCTGTATCCCGACCGATCAGGAATGCCTGCGCAATCCGGTCAAACCACGGAACCAGCATGTCGATGCCGCCTGCCTTGGCTGTTCCGCCTGCAATCCACATGACGCGCTCATAAGATCCAAGCGCCTTGGACGCAGCCTCTGCGTTGGTGGCCTTGCTGTCATTGATGAAAGCGACACCATCGCGTTCGGCGATTTTCTGAAGCCGGTGTTCGAGGCCAGGGAAGGATGCCAGCCCCTTGCGAATATCATCATCGCTCAGACCAAGATGGCGCGCCATGGCCCAGGCTGCTGCAACGTTCTGAAGATTGTGTCGGCCCGGCAGGGCGTCCCCCACAAATTCAGGTACTGCATCAGGGTCAAGGAACGTGACTGTCACGCCTTGAGGCGCGACATCGTCTGCAATTCTCTGGCACCATGGATCATCCTGTCCGATGGCAGCCAGGTCATCTGACGTCATATTGTCAAAGACATGCGCTTTGGCGGCGGCATACCCGTCCATATCGCCATGGCGATCCAGATGGTCTGGCGTGATGTTCAGCAGGCATGCCGTGGAGGCATGAAAACGGTCGAGCCGTTCCAGCATATAGGACGACATCTCAATGACATAGACGCCCTGATCAGGAAGCAGGGGGAGGGCGAGGGATGCCGTTCCCAGATTGCCACCCGCCGCGCAAGGGACTCCGGCGGACTGAAGCAGATGGGCCAGAAGGGCCGTCGTCGTGGATTTGCCGTTGGTCCCGGTGACGGCGGCAAAACGCGCCTGTGATCCGGCTTTTCTGACTGCGCGATAGAGCAGTTCGGCATCGGACAGGATCTGAATACCCTGTGCGCGGGCCAGTTCGGCAACGGGATGCGGGCTCGGGAGAAGATGGGGAATACCCGGTGACAGCACAAGGGTTGTCATGCCCGACAGATCCGTCAGAGGAGCGAGCGTCAGGCGGTCATGAGGCGGAAGGACAGGATTGCGATCATCCCATGCCTGAACCTCGGCCCCCATTCTCAGAAGCGCATCAACCACGGCTGCACCATTACGGCCGAGACCGCAGACAGCGTAGCGCTCACCTGCAAGAAGATCTGTCGGAAATCCGTTCATCTCAGTTTCAGTGTGGCGAGACCACACAGCCCCAGAACAATGGAGACAATCCAGAACCGTACGACGATCTTCGGCTCCTGCCAGCCCTTCTTTTCGAAGTGATGATGCAGCGGAGCCATCAGGAATACCCGCCGCCCGGTGCGTTTGTACCAGAACACCTGAATGACGACGGACAGCGTCTCCGCCACAAACAGGCCGCCAACAATACACAGAACAAGCTCATGCTTGACGGCCACAGCAACGGCACCCAGTGCGCCGCCAAGCGAAAGTGAGCCCGTATCCCCCATGAAAACGGCTGCTGGCGGAGCGTTGAACCACAGGAAGCCAAGCCCGGCTCCGATCAGTGCGGCACAGAAAACCGCCAGTTCTCCGGTCCCAGGAACTGGGTGGAGCTGAAGGTAATCCGCGAAGACATGGTTGCCGACCAGATAGGCAATCAGCGCAAAGACCAGTGCCGCGATCACAACCGGAACAATGGCCAGACCATCCAGACCATCCGTGAAGTTCACGGCATTGCCAAACCCGGTAATCGTAATCATGGCAAAGAGCGGAAAAGCATAACCCAGGGGCAGGAGAATATCCTTCACAAAGGGAAAGGCTACGGCGTTGCGAATTTCCGGGGGCGTCAGATGCTGGAGCCAGATGCCCGCAATAAGGGAGGCCGCAAATTCACAGCCCAGTCGCATCCGTTTTGAGACGCCCTGCGTGTTGCGCTTGGAAAGCTTCAGGTAATCGTCCGCAAACCCAACCGCTCCAAAAGCCGCAGTCGTCAACATAACCGCCCAGACAAAGCCGTTTGTCAGATCCGCCCAGAGGAGCGTTGCGGAAAACAGCGCAATCAGGATCAGCATCCCGCCCATGGTCGGCGTGCCCGCCTTTTCCAGAATATGACGTTCAGGACCAAGTGCCCGGATAGGCTGGCCTTCACGCTGGATCCGCTTGAGTTGCGCGATGAACGGATTGCCGAGCGCAAGCGAGATCACCAGTGCCGTCAGACAGGCACATCCAGAACGGAAGGTCAGATAATGGAAAAGGTTGAAGAAGCCCCCATGCGACGAGGCATGTGAGGCAACAAGATTGAAGAGCATCAGGCAGAGACCGGGTTGGAAGCGTTATCGAGAGCGGCGATGACATCGCGCATCCGGCTACCCAGGCTGCCTTTGACAAGCAGAAGATCGCCGGGCCGGAGAGCGTTGAGAAGGAGAGGGGCGAGCGAACGTGAGTCTGGTGCGTAAGCCCCGCGCAGAGCTTCAGGCAGAGCGTCGTAAAGGGCGCGCATATGCTCGCCACAGCAGAAAGCGATCGCATTGGATGCGATGACAGCATCCGCCAAAGAGTAGTGTTCGGCATCCGCAAACGCGCCAAGTTCGCGGATGTCACCTAAGGCAGCCACGCGACGTTTCGCTGGCAGAAGGGCAAGCGTTTCGAGCGTCGAACGGATACTGGTTGTGGAGGCGTTGTAGCTCTCATCAAGCAACTGAACACCATTCAGCACTGCACGCATCTGACCGCGCCCGGCACCCGGGACAAAATCCGTCAAAGCACGCGCCGCCTCGGAAACATCTTCTCCAAGTGCAGCGATGGCCCCCAGAGCGAGTGCTGCATTGCGAGCAAGATGGCGACCCGGTGCATTCAGATGCACGCTCAGGTCTCCGACTTCCGGAAGCGTCAGGACAAAGTCACTTCCGTTTGCTGTGCAGACAAGACCAGTCAGCCGGATTTCAGAATTAACGGAAAGACCACTGTGCCAGAGCTTCGCATGGGCTGGGAGTGCCGCACGGAACAAATCCTGTCCGATTGCGTCGTCAGGAACGACGGCCGTGCCATCCGCAGTCAAAGCACCAAAGAGCGTAGCTTTTTCGCGTGCAATTTCTTCAACGCTGCCCATATGGCCGAGATGCGCCGTCCCAATCGTGGTGATGATTGCCACATCCGGCCGCACCTGCGTCGCCAATGGCGCAATTTCACCGACATGGTTCATGCCAACTTCACTGACGCAGAACCGTGCGTCCCGTGGCAGACGAGCGAGCGTCAGAGGGACACCCCAGTGGTTGTTGTAGGACGCGACGGCCGCATGTGTCGGACCAAGAGCCGACAGAGCCGTACGCAGCATATCTTTCGTGGTGGTCTTCCCCACACTTCCCGTAACGGCAATGACCTTTCCGTCAAAACGGTCGCGCGCGTAACGCCCGAGTGCTTCAAGGCCACCCATCGTATCCGTGACGATCAGCAGACGAGGGTCTGTCGAACCCTGCGTGTCATGAACCATGACGCACGCCGCGCCAGCTTCGAGTGCCTGTGCAATATGGGCATGCCCATCACTGGTTTCGCCTTTGAGGGCAATGAACAGATCGCCGGGCTTCAGAGTGCGTGTATCAATGGAAATACCCGTCACACTGATATCAGCGGCAAGTGTGCCCTGTGTAGCGTCACGAAGTTCCTGACTGGTCCAGAGAGCGGTCATGCTGCACCTGCCAGTTCACGGATTACGCTGCGATCATCAAACGGAAGAACCGTCTGGCCAACAATCTGCCCCTGTTCATGACCTTTGCCCGCCACGACCAGAATGTCACCGGGCTTAAGGGCCTCCAGACCGGCTGCAATGGCAGACCGGCGATCACCGATTTCCAGTGCATCCGGGCAGGCTGCATGAATGGCAGCGCGAATGCTCTGCGGTTCTTCCGTACGGGGGTTGTCGTCCGTGACGATTGCCACATCGGCCATGCGGGCTGCAACTTCGCCCATGAGCGGACGCTTGCCACGATCCCGATCACCACCCGCCCCAAAGACCACAACCAGACGGCCTTCTGTATGGGGGCGAAGACTTGCCAGAACGCGTTCCAAAGCATCAGGCGTATGGGCGTAATCCACATACGCTGCGGCGCCATTGGATAGTTCAGCAGCTCGTTCGCAACGCCCGCGCACACCCGTTAACTGGGGGAGCAGATCCACAAGACCACGTGCGTCGTTTTCTGTCTGCCAGCACATTGCCGCCGCCAGCATCGCATTGTCGGCCTGGAACAGTCCCGGCAAACCAAGCGTCATTTCCGGTAAGTCTTCGCCATAGAGAGACAGGCGCACAATCTGGCCCGTTGGCGTTGGGCGCGTTTCCAGAAGGCGCAGGGCCTGTCCCGTCTTGCCCGTTGTCCGAAGTGTCATGCCCCGTTGTGCTGCGATAGCGTGCAGGGCGTTCAGCGTGTCTGCATCCATATCCGCATTGACGGCAGCAATACCACTGGCGGGCAGGAGATCTTCGAACAGACGCAGTTTCGCTGCACGATAGGCTTCAAGAGTGCCGTGATAATCCAGATGGTCCCGCGTCAGGTTCGAGAACCCGGCAGCATTGAGCCTCACACCATCCAGCCGATGCTGTTCCAGACCATGAGACGATGCTTCAAGGGCAACATGGTTCACATCATGCTGGGCCAGAGACGCCAGCGTGGCTGCCAGTGAGACCGGATCGGGTGTTGTCAGGGAAGGGGGAGGCGGAACATCGACATTCGCAATCAGTCCCAGCGTGCCGAGGCTTGCAGCCTTGAGTCCCTGAAGCGTCCAGAGCTGACGCAGAAACTCAGCCGTGCTGCTCTTGCCGTTCGTTCCGGTGACGGCTGCAATGCAGGAGGGCTGAGGCCCCGCAAGTGTTGCCGCCATCAGCGCAAGCAGATGCTTGGCGTCCGGCGTCAGGAGAACCGGGATGTCTGCTTCAGCGGGATGATCCGCAATGATGGCGACGGCACCCTTTGCGACAGCCTGAGGAATAAATGCTGCTCCGTCCTGTTTCGCGCCACGCAGAGCGAAAAACAGTGTGCCCGGCTGAACCTGTCTGCTGTCTGCCGTGACAGTCAGGATTTCAGGGTCGACGGAAGGCGACAGAACGGAACCATTCTGCCGGAGAAGTTCAGAGAGACGCATGGGCAGGCTCAGTGCTGTGTCTTGGGAGAATGCGCCTGATTGCGCGGATCACCGGGATCGTTTCCGGGACCGAGGGCACGATAGCCCGCTGGCACAGACGGATTCATGGGAATGGCGAGAGACGCTTCAATCGCGTCCTTGTTGGCTGTGTCCGGGAACTGGTTCAGGATTGGTCCAACACGTGAAATGATCTTTTTCACGGTTGGCGCGGCGTTCCAGGCAGCTGTGGTCCAGCCGTGGGTTGCCGCTGTACCCTGCGGACTGTCGAGCATGACATAAACCGCATAATGCGGATTGTTCATCGGGAAGACACTGGTGAAGGCCGAAACGTTGACGTGTTTCAGGTATCCGCCATGAGCACCGATCTTTTCCGCCGTACCTGTCTTACCACCAACATAGTACCCCGGAACCTCAGCTGATTTGCCGCTGCCGACCGTGACGTCGAGGCGCAACAGTTTGCGAAGCAGGGCAGACGTCTTTTCTGACAGAACCCGCGTTCCAACGGGCGTTTGTGCGCCGATATCATCGCCATTATCGGTCTCATCCGGCTTGTAGGCAACGGGCCGGACCTTGGCGTCTGGTGTCTGGGCTTCATCCTGCTGGTCGCGTGCTACAAGCGTCGGCTTGAGCAGGATCCCACCATTCACAGTCGCTGCGGTGCCACGGACAATGGCCAGAGGAGGCTCAGCTACGCCATGGCCAAAGCCCACGGTCATAACCGTTGAAAGCCCCCAGTTCTTTGACGCTGGCACCAGAGGACGTCCGGCTTCGGGCAACTCAACCGGAACACGGTTGAAAAACCCCATACTGCGTAGCCAGTCCTGCTGACGTTGAGCGCCAACATCCAGAGCGATGTGTGCCGCCGCCGGGTTGGATGAGTAGGCCAGAACACCTGGCAAAGACAGCCAGGGCGCAAAATGATCGGTCTTCATGTCACGGATGGTGAAGCGTCCGATCCGGATGGGAATGGTCGAGAACCGATCCCAGATATGCACAACGCCGAGCTGGAGACCCATTGCAGCAGTCTGAAGCTTGAACGTCGAACCCGGTTCGTACATGCCCGTCACAGCGCGGTTAAAGCGGGCATCATTTGGCGCATGGTTAAAGTCGTTAGCGTCATAGTCAGGCAGACTGACCATGGCGAGGATCTCGCCCGTCCGCACATCCATGACGATTGCTGAGGCACCAATGGCCGAAAACTCATCCTTGGCAGCCGCAAGCTCGTCATGGGCCACGGCCTGCACACGAACATCCAGAGATAGCCGAAGCGGTGTGCGATCTGAGTTCAGGCGCTGATCAAAAAACCGCTCGACGCCAGCAATGCCGTGGTCGTCAATATCCACGCTTCCCATGATCTGGGCAGCCGTCCGGCCAAGCGGATAGTGGCGACGCTCGCCAGCTTCAAAATAGATACCGGGAATACCCAGATTATTGATCGCGATTTCCTGCACCGGAGAAATATCACGGGCAATGTAGACGAACTGCTTTTTCAGGGAGAGGCGACGGACTGTTTCTGTCTCATCCAGTTTTGGCAGAACAGTCTTCAGCTTCTTTGTCGCATCCTCTGGATCAATCAATTCCATCGGATTGGCGTAGACCTGCGCAACCGGAAGAGAGAGAGCCAGCGTCTGACCATTTCGGTCCGTAATGGTCGCGCGCTTGACGGAAGGCAGAACAAAATCGCCCGCCATCTCACCGCGTGGATCACTCTTGGGAATTTCCGGAACCTGAGGCGCGATCTGCCGCTTTTCTGGCTCCATCGGCATCAGAACTGTTGCAAAAGTCGCCTTAAGGGCGACTGCACCATAGATCGCAAGAAAGCCCATGCCCGCCACGAGAAGGCGGCCATGCATCTGGTCAAGGTTCAGGCGGCGGGACGAAGGCTTCGGTCCCGCTGCCTGCGAGCCGCGCTGCTCCGCCCGCTTATTCTGGCGTGCTGCGCGACGCGAACCTGATGGGGGTGGCACGTCCTGAGGCATCGTGCGGCGTTGCGTCCTATGTAAGGTGCTCGCCCGAAGCTATCCGGAAAATACTTGACGAGCAGTTAACGAGAGGGAGGTCTCAGTTAGCCAACGGAACCGGCGGGGGCAATGCATCTCCATCATTTCCCAGCGCAGAGCTGGCATGATGACGGACGCGCGGACGCTCTTCTTCGGCAACCCGCGTCAGTGACGCTTCACGGACCTGATGAACTGGCTGGCTGTGCCAGGCCGTGGCGACCACAGGCGTCGGGCGTGTTCCATGGTAACTCACCAGGCGTACGCTTGGCGTCACATCAGATCGTGCCGTACTCAGATGAGGAACCACAGGGCGCGTGGCTGCCGCAGATGCCAGTTCGGTGTCGGCGCTATGAACAATCCGGTCTGCTCGCGGATGAACAGGATGAGGTATCGCAACGGCCTTGGCTGTCACGATGCGTGGCGTGGCTGGAAGAGGCTGAGGGGCTGCTGCGGCAATAACCGGAGCATGCGTGACTGGTACGACAGGGTGGGTAACAGGTGCTGCCGGAAGCGGCAGATGCGCCTCGGTTGCTGCGCGGTTCACGACTTCATGGAGTCCCTCGCGCGGATCAGCGGGGGTCGGACGGGAGCCAGGAGCGGGCAGGCGGCTTTCCACGCTGGCCATCCGCACGAACTGATCCGGAGCCATCGGGTGGAGATCGGGCACAAAGCGTGCTGCCAGAACATTCAGGCGATCCGGCTGATTGAGAAGCGCCCATTCCGTCCGCAGCATGGCTGTCTGTGAGCGGACCTTCTGCGTCTCCTGAACGATCTTGGTAATCTTCTGATCAAGGACCGTCGTCTCATGTTTCTTGGTATAGAGAAACAGGCCGGACCCTGCGGCGAGGACAGCGCAGGCGATGGTGAAAGGCCGGATCATGCTCGGTTTCCTGAGGCGGACGGTTGAGAGGCGGAATTACGAACCAGGGCGCGCAAACGTGCGCTTCTTGCTCTGGGGTTTTCCCGCGCTTCCTCTTCCGTGGCAGGCAGGGGGCGGGAATGGAGAAGGGAAAAAACTGGCGGCTCTTTCCGGACGGGAGCCGGATCGTAGCGGGACGGGTTGGCTGTGCGGCCAGCCAGTTCCGCCATGGCACGCTTTGCCAGACGATCTTCAAGAGAATGGAACGTCACAACAACGAACACACCGCCCGGAGCCAGAAGGCGAGGGGCAGCTTCCAGTGCGCGTTCCAGTTCACCCAACTCGTCGTTCACGGCAATCCGAAGACCCTGAAAGCTGCGGGTGGCCGGATCGATCTTGGAGCGATCTTTGGGAACGCAGGAGCGCACGATATGAGCCAGACGACCTGTTGTCGTGATTGGCTCTTCGGTGCGTGCGGTAACAATAGCGCGGGCAATGCGGCGGGAGAGCTTCTCTTCGCCGTAGCGATAGAGAACATCCGCCAGATCACTTTCCTTCATGGAATTAACGAGATCTGCAGCGGATGGGCCGTCAGTGCCCATACGCATGTCCAGCGGGCCGTCATTGCGGAAAGAAAATCCTCGCTCGGCCTGATCGATCTGAAACGATGAGACGCCCAGGTCCAGAACAATCCCATCAAACGGACCATCCTGCCCGACGAGCTCTTCCATATTCCCGAACGTGCCCTGATGCATGATCAGGCGGCCATTAGCCTGCTGAGCCATGGCTTCGCCGCGTGCAATGGCCGTGGGATCACGATCAATGCCGTGCAGGGTGCAATCCGCACTGTTCAGGATGGCACGGGCATAGCCGCCGCCTCCGAAGGTACCGTCCAGATAGCGACCGCCATCGCGGGGAGAAAGCGCCTCGAGCACTTCCTTCAGCATGACGGGGACATGCCCCTGATGGATGAGAGTAATCGCGTTCATGCCGCAACTCCGTTGGCCGGTCTGCGGCTGCCTGTCAGTTCTTTTGCCCGTGCACGCGCCTGAAGACGACGCTCCGCTGCAGCTTCCGGATTCCAGATCTGGAAAACGCGACCCAGTCCCATGAACGAGACTTCGTCTGTCAGCGAGGCGTGAGTGCGCAGAACATCCGGAAGAATGATCCGGCCTTCCTTGTCGCTGTCCAGCGGGTAGGCATCCGCATACAGGCTGGCAGCAAGGTCATCATGATCTTCCGAGAACGGATCGTATTCGTCGAGCGGCTGAGCGAGGGAAGCAAAGGCAGCCGACGTCCAGGCTTCAATGCAGGGATGCAGATGCGATGGACGAAGAATAACCAGAGCCTCGCCCGGCTGGGCCTGTGTTCTGAGAGCGGATCGGAAAGGAGCCGGAATGGAAACACGTCCCTTGGCGTCAAAGCGGTTCTGATGTGTGCCGAGGAACATGCTCATTGATGATGTGCCTCCCTTCACTTCAGGACCCGCGCAAGGTGTTCAGGTATTTCTCTGTTCTTTCTTGGGATACCATGGGATTTTATGGGACGTCAAACACATATCTGCGAAAAACGGCAGAAAACTGCGGCTATTTTCAATGCGGGAATTGTGACGCAATTTTTTGCTATTTATTAGGAATTATCAGGGATAATCGTCCGGCGAGATCTATACCTGCCGCTATTTGTTCCCTTTATGTTCTCTTGATATCTGCTCTGGGAAGTACTGGAGAACGGTTTTGGATCAGAGGTGCCAGACGGCCTGTAAGCCGGGTTCTGTCCGCCAAAGGCGGGACGATCATTCCTCTGGGACATGCATTGCTGCATGCCTCACGCAACCAACCCGAACGACGGAGTGAGATGCTCCCGGCTGCCTTGCGACAGCCTGCCGTTCCTATTCGGTCTTGCTCCCGGTAGGGTTTACCGTGACCGACGCCGTTGCCGGAATCGCGGTGCGCTTTTACCGCACCGTTTCGCCCTTACCCGCGACATGTTCCAGAAGGAACAGTCCGGCGGGCGGTCTGTTTTCTGTGGCACTGTCCCTAGGGTCGCCCCCGCCGGCTGTTAGCCGGTACCGTTTTCCCATGGAGCCCGGACTTTCCTCCATGACAGGGATCCTCATCCCGGTCACAGCGATCGTCCAGCCGTCTGGCGGGCGGACCTTGCGCCGGGAGCGGTTGCGGGTCAAGGGCAGACTTTCGGTTCATTTGTCGCCATGATGCTGGAATGCAACCGACTTTTGCTCTGCGGATCTTTCTTTTCTGGCTGGAATGGCAAGCCCGCCGTCGCGGAATGATGTCTCGTTCCGTGCCCATTGATGTGGTGCCGGACATCCCGGCGCCTATGCCGTCAGCTACGGCTCTCGCGCATCTCAGGCGGGTGACCGGGAGACCAAGTTTTCCTCAATGTCTGTCCTCGCTGCGTATTCGCAAATGGATTGAGATCAACGTACCAGGTGAAGTGGGAGAGCGGCCTGCGCGGCTCTATCGTCCCAGAGGAAAAGTCACGGGCATCGTGCTGTTTCTGCACGGTGGAGGATTCGTTCATTGCGACACAATCTCCCACCACGGTATCTGCTGCCGACTGGCTGCGACATCCAGGGCTATGGTTCTATCGCTCGATTACCGTCTTGCGCCTGAGCATCGTTTCCCTGCAGGTCTGAGAGATGCACAGGCAGCCCTTAAATGGCTCAGGCAAGTTGCACCCAAGCTTCCGATTGCAGTGACGGGTGACAGTGCTGGAGGGAATCTTTCAGCTGCGCTTACGCATTGGAGTCGTATCGACCCACATATTACTCTGGCTGCTCAGCTTCTGTATTACCCGGCCGTCAGTGGACCGATCATTCCTGCGTCCCGGCAGGCCTATGGCCAAGGCTATATGCTCACTACGGAATTGCTGCACTGGTACTGTGGGCAGACCCTTGCGGCTCCGGATGATCTATTTGATCCAGAGTTTTCGCCAGTTTTTGCCGAGACCTTCAAGAATCTTCCACCTGCGATGATCGTAACGGCTGGTTTCGATCCGTTAAGAGGTGAGGGAGAGCTTTATACCCGTCTGCTCAGAGACGCAGGTGTTCCGGTTCGGTATCGTCTTTTCCCGCGCATGATCCATGGTTTTCTGAATGGATACGCTTTGTTTCGGGATGGACGGACGGCGCTGCGGGAAGGAGGCGGGTTTCTGAAGGAAGCATTCAGGAAGGCCGGGACAGCGTCTTCCTGAAAAGCCAGTTCTGTCAGGGCTGAAGCTGACGAAAGGAACCGGGTGTCCCTGCGTCCGTCTGAAGGGTTCGCTCGCTGCGATCAACTTTCACGCTGAACAGCTTGTCAGCGGAAGGTTTGTCACCCGGGCAACCGTTTCCATGTCGTCCCAGAACGTCAATGATCGGATTATTGTCCGCAGCATTGCCATTCACGACAAATACCAGGCACTTTTTCGGCATATCCGTCAGGCCGTCATTGGTCACGACAAGGCGCAGATGTTCCACAAGGGCTGTGTTGTCGAACCAGCTCAGCTTGTTGAACGTGAACTTGTCATAAGAAAAGTCCAGAAGTCCGGTACGAACGATCACGAACATCAACAGAAACGCCGGCACCACAATCAGGAGCCGGCGCATCAGATGCTGTTTGAGTGTACGAGGCGGACGCCGTGTGCCCCGTGAGAAACGGGGCTTTGCGTTCGCGTTGTCAGTCAAAAGCGTTTACTCCATATCTTCGTGCCACTTGTCGCCCTTGGCGGCGAGCATTTCAGCAGACTTTTCCGGACCGTACGAACCGGCACTGTAAGTCTGCATCGGCACCTTGTTCTCGCTCCAGGCGTTGAGAACAGGCTCAGCCCAGCGCCATGCCGCCTCGACCTCGTCACGACGGATGAAGAGAATAGGATTGCCCCGCACCGCGTCAAGGAGAAGACGCTCGTAAGAGTCCGGGAAGGGCAGTCCGCCTTCCATCCGGATCGCTGTGTCCAGATCGGCAGTGCGCAGTGTATAGGCGTCCAGAGCCGGGTTTTTGACGTTCAGCTGAAGCTCGATACCTTCATTGGGCTGAATGCGGATAACCAGACGGTTTCCTGCCGGTGCTGAACCAAAAAGCGTGGTCGGAGCAGAGCGGAAGCGAATAACGATTTCGCTGACCTTGTGGGCAGACCGCTTTGCAGTGCGGATGTAGAACGGCACACCCTTCCAACGTGGTGTATCAACCCAGGCCCGGATGGCAGCGTAGGTTTCCGTGTTGCTTGGCTGCCCAAGCTCTTCCAGATAGCCCGGAACGCTCTGACCACCGACAACGCCTGCCGTGTACTGAGCGCGAACTGTTTCAGCCGCTACCGTTTCATCCGTGATGGGACGAAGGGCGTTCAGGACGGCCAGTTTCGCATTGCGAACAGTGTCGGCTTCCAGAGAGTCCGGAGCTTCCATGGCGACAAGGCACAGAACCTGAAGAAGATGGTTCTGTATCATATCGCGCATGGCGCCTGACGTGTCGTAGTAGGACGCACGTCCCTCTACGCCAACAGTTTCGGCGGCCGTGATCTGTACGCTCTCAATCTGCTCGCCAGACCAGATTGTATTCATGATCGGATTGGCAAAGCGCAGCGCCAGAACATTCTGGACGGTTTCTTTTCCAAGATAATGATCGATGCGGTAGATCTGGTTTTCGGGGAAATACTGGCCAACACCGTCATTGATGGCGGTGGCTGTAGCCATATCCGTGCCGATCGGCTTCTCCAGCACAACGCGCGAATGGGGCGTTACGAGACCGTGGCTGTGCAGGTTCTCGCAAATGCGACCATAGAGCTGAGGTGCTGTCGCGAAGTAATAGACGCGGATCCGGTCGGCCGGGGCCTGAGAGAGAAGGGAAGACAAATCCCCCCATTCACTGTCTGCCTTTGTGCCATCAAGTGTGACATAGTGTAGAAGGCTGAGAAAACGGTCTACAAGGACCGATGACCGGACATCATCAGGTATGAAGCGTTCCAGCGCCTCTCTGGCGCGGGCAACATAGCCTTCCCGGTCGATATCCGTACGCGCGGTTCCGATGATGCGGGCATCATCAGGAATCTGCCCCATGCGGAGACGGTTATAAAACGCAGGCAGAAGCTTGCGCATCGTGAGATCGCCGGTGGCGCCAAAGATAACATAGTCGAATGGCTCGACCTGCTGGACGTGTTCCATGAGTGCTCTCTGACCTCTCGAACCCGGATTGTCGGGGAAAAGGGTTTAGGGTTCAGACCTTTGCAGGCACGGTCTAGTTCCGCTCTGGGGGGCTTTCTGTCAAGGGAACGAGCATGCACGACATCGGGAGGTCGCATCACGGAAACGCGTGCGTTCCCTAAATGTGCACATAAACCCGTTGACCTCCCAAGCCCCGGCGCGATAAGCCGCGCGGCTGGTATCGCATCTTTGCGGCACTCTGGACTTATGCCTGAAAAAGGAAATCGAACATGGACGCAGAAAGCAAAATCGAAGGCGCCGCAACGGGTGGCATTGCTGCCGACCGCCTGCGCTCCATCATCGAGCGGGTTGAGCGTCTGGAAGAAGAACGCAAGGCTCTGGCAGGGGACATCAAGGACATTTTCTCGGAAGCGAAGTCTGCCGGTTTTGACGTGAAGGTGATCAAGCAGATCATCAAGCTGCGCAAGCAGGAGCCTGCCGAGGTGGAAGAGCAGGAAACGCTGCTCGACATCTATCGCCGTGCTCTGGGTATGTAACTCGGGTATATACTCTGGATTAACGCAGCATCGTCAGACTTCCCTAACATCGCGACCGGAACATGATGTCCGATATTTCATGGCTGCCCGCCTGGGCACTGATGTGTCTTTTGATTGTCGCTGGTCTGTTCGGGCTGGCGTTGCTGTGCATGCCGTTTGCAATTTTTGGCGTGAAGCCAAGATTGCAGGAACTGGAGTTCCAGATCGCGGAACTGCGGGCCGAACTGCAATCTCTCACGCTTCGCCTGACTGCTCCTCCGTCGGACAGGACAGTAGCGTCAGGGCAGGGGCTGGAAGGCGGCATGCGTGCGCCTCTGCGGTCTACGCAAGAGAAAGTACGCTCCGTCGAACCTGCATCACCAAAAACGGCAGACTATTTCGAGCCTGTTGCAGTCGTACGTGCGGAAGGTCCGACCTATGAGGACGGACCAATGGCGGCTGAACCGGAGGTTCTGCGTCGTGCTGTCAGACGGCAGGAGCCCGCAAAAAGCTGGTCCCGTGCTCCCTGGGAAGATGAGCGCTCGCAAGCGGGCAGCCGTGAGCGTGAAGAACTTGCACCGCGTTCTGTTGCCACGCGAAATGATGATGAGGAAACATTTCGTCGGCGTGCTGAGCCGAAACTCCGCTGGCCTCCAAGAGACTGACGCGTTTTGTTGGAATCAGTGCTGGTCCAAAGCGAGGTCGTCGCGGTGGATGAGTACGTCCCGGCCTCTGTACCCGAGAAGCTGTTCCATCTCTGCTGAGCGATGGCCAATCAGCTTCCCGCATTCATCGGCGCTGTAGGAAGATAAACCCCGCCCGATGATGCTGCCACTCTCGTCCTTGATGAGGACGAGATCACCACGCTCGAAATACCCATCAATGGCTGTAACACCGGCAGGGAGCAGGGAAGCGCCGACGATGAGGGCCTGTCGGGCGCCACTATCCACAATCAGCGCACCTTTGGGATGCAGGCTGCTGCCGATCCAGCGTTTGCGTGCTGATCCGGTATCCGTCTGCGGCAGGAACCAGGTGCACAGACCACCATCCAGAAGTCTCTGAAGAGGGTTCTGTGTCTGGCCCGCCGCAATCACCATGGCTGCACCGGCACGATTGGCAATGCGCGCTGCCATAAGCTTGGTGCGCATACCACCTGAGGAATATCCGGGAGGAGGTTCGCCACCCATCGCCATAATCTCGTCTGTGACCTGCTCGATCACAGGAATATGGCGTGCATTAGGATTTGTACGCGGGTCAGCAGTATAGAGACCATCAATATCGGACAGAAGAACCAGGCAGTCTGCCTCAATCATCTGTGCAACACGCGCGCCCAGACGATCATTGTCGCCAAACCGAATTTCAGACGTGGCAATTGCGTCGTTTTCATTGATGACCGGAATACATCCCAGATCAAGCAACGTCTGGAGGGTCGCGCGGGCATTAAGATACCGTTCACGGCTCTCAGTGTCATCCGGGGTCAGAAGAAGCTGTCCGGCAACGAGGCCATACTCGGCCAGTGCCGTGCTCCACCCTTGCGCCAGTCCGATCTGGCCGACTGTGGCAAGGGCCTGCTTTTCGTCGAGCCGAAGTCGACGGTTCATTAGACCTAATTGGTGCCGGGCTAGCGAAATCGCCCCCGAGGAAACAACGACAACTTCTGTGCCCGCTTTTCGGAGATTGGCAATGTCTTCGCAAACACTGCGGAGCCAGTCCGTCCGCAGTGCCGCCTGTGCGCTATCAACCAGCAGAGCGCTACCAATCTTGATGACAATCCGGCGCGACTGCGCCAGGTGAGGGGCAGCGGCCGGGGATGTCATGCCTGTTTGCTTTCCTTCGCAGCGTTGACGCGATCCTGAAGTAGCCGGAGCAGTTCGGGGAGACCCTCTCCAGTCACGCCAGAGAGGGTCAGGACTTCTGCGCCGGATGCTTTGGCCAGTGCGCGCTTCTTGGCAGATTTCTGTTCCGCCGTGAGGGAGTCGCATTTGTTGAGCACAATGATTTCGGGCTTTGCGGCAAGGCCCGGATCATAAGCTTCAAGCTCATGTCGGATCAGCCGCCAATGCTTCACGATCTGGGACTCTGTTCCATCAATCAGATGAAGCAATGTTGCACATCGCTCTACATGACCCAGGAAGCGATCCCCAAGCCCAGCACCTTCGCTTGCGCCTTCGATCAGGCCAGGAATATCCGCGATGACAAATTCTTCAGTCGTGTTCAGGCGCACGACACCCAGTTGAGGGTGGAGTGTTGTAAACGGATAATCTGCAATCTTCGGACGTGCACGGGAAGCCACAGACAGCAAGGTGGATTTGCCTGCATTCGGGAGGCCAACAAGGCCAACATCCGCAATAAGTTTCAGGCGCAGCCAAACCCAGCGCTCTTCGCCTGGCCAACCTTTGTCGGCACGGCGTGGCGCACGGTTGGTACTGGTTTTGTAATGGGCGTTACCACGGCCACCGTCACCGCCACGGCACAGGAGAATTTCCTTACCGGCTTCATCGAGATCTGCGAGGAGGGTTTCCCGGTCTTCGTCGAAGATCTGTGTACCGACAGGAACATCAATGATGACGTTTTCCGCAGCAGCACCGGTCCGATCAGAGCCAGCGCCATTCCCGCCCTTGCGGGCCTTGAAATGCTGGGTGTACCGGAAATCAATCAGCGTATTGAGGGCAGGGACCGCACGGAAAAGAACGTCGCCGCCGCGGCCGCCGTTGCCACCATCGGGGCCGCCGAACTCGATGTACTTTTCCCGACGGAAGGCGATCACGCCGTCACCGCCATCGCCGGAACGTACATAGATCTTGGCCTGGTCGAGAAATTTCATCGTATTATCCGCAACATATGAAAAAGGCCGGCCCTGAGGAGGACCGGCCCTTCCGCTCGCGCTTGAGGGCGCGGTGACTTATTCGGCGGCTTCCGGCAGCGCCACGGAAACGTGGACGCGGCCTTCGGCGCGACGCTGGAACTTCACATGTCCGTCCACAAGGGCGAACAGGGTGTGATCGCGACCAACGCCGACATTGCTGCCAGCCTTCATCTTGGTTCCACGCTGACGGACAATGATGTTGCCTGCCAGAACGCTTTCGCCGCCGAACTTCTTGACGCCGAGACGGCGACCGGCGCTATCGCGCCCGTTACGACTGGAACCGCCTGCCTTTTTTTGTGCCATGGCTGTTTATCCTTCCTGGTGCGGACTATCAGGCCGCGTTGATCGCGTCGATGCGCAGCACGGTGACGTGCTGGCGGTGGCCGTTCTTGCGACGGCTGTTCTGACGGCGACGCTTCTTGAAGATGATCACCTTGGCCAGACGATCCTGTGCGACCACGGTGGCCGTCACGGTTGCGCCTGCAACCAGAGGCGCGCCAACAGTGACGCTGCCTTCGCTGCCGACCATCAGGACGTCGGAGAAGGTGATGGTGCTGCCGGCTTCCGCCTCAAGCTTTTCAACCTTCAGGATGCTCTCGGGAGCAACACGATACTGTTTTCCGCCCGTGCGGATGACTGCAAACATTCTGGAAACTCTCGCTGTTCCGATCTCGTGGCTGCTTTTGCCGGGGTATTCCCGATCTGGCGCAACCCAGTCGCTTCTTATCGTTGGTTCCCATCCTAATCTACGAAAGACGGACAGAACAGGCGGGTCGATACAGCGCGATGTCCTCTACGTCAATAAAAAACAGCACGGTCAAAGGTTGTGGTTGTACTTTTTTCAAGGGGTATGGTCGTGCCCTCTTGCAATCTCAGGAAAACCTCGCCATAAGCCGCTCCATCGATCAGGTCTGCTCATCCAGACCGTACGGAGAGGTGCCAGAGTGGTCGATTGGGGCGGTCTCGAAAACCGTTGTGCCTTCGCGGGTACCGTGGGTTCGAATCCCACCCTCTCCGCCAGATAACTCAAGAAACTAGCGTTTGATTGACGTTCTGATTCAATCAGACTTATCCGGTTTTATCTGCCGTATTTCGTAGCATCGGTCACATTTAAAAAGCTTTGAAGCAATAGTCGTTGTCTCACAAAGCAATTACTGAACAGTATCCTGAAGTTTCAGATGGCTGCGCTCGCCCTTGAAAGGGCGGCTTGCGTCAAGAAAGTCCGCATTGCTTTGCATTGTATAGGCAATCACGACGAGATAGGTGATGGCACGGGTCATTTCCAACCGTGTCACGAGATCTGTTTCATGCTCATCAAGAGCACGTAAGCGTCTGACTGCGGCGTTTGCAACGCGGGCTGCCTTATCATGTCGCTTTGTGGATTGCTCAACATAATGAAGCACCAACTGAATGGGGCGTCGCGCGCTATCCGGTAAATATTCCCGATCGAGAAGCGTGCGAAGGCGGATGATATTCAGTCCTAATGTCAGTGTTGCAAGTGTTCCAAGAATACACGCTTCAATCAGTGGGGCAGGGGTTGGGCCGGCGTGCCGGATGAGGCGTGCAAAACGATCCGTGTTACGTCCGATCCAAACACTGATCTGGGGTGTGTAGTTCGGGTCTGCCAGATGACGGAGTTCCGTCAACATAATGCGACGCAGACGAAACCGCTCATCTGAACTGCTGAACGGCAGAACGGTACGAAAAACCAGAACACTGATACCAACAGCCATCACAACAGCCATGTTGCTGTTGTAGAACGCCACTTCATTCATGACATGATGGTTTTCAAGTCCCAGCATGGCAGGAAGCAGCAGGCCGTATGCTGCGGCCCCCCCTGCGGTGGAGGGATTCCCTTTCGCCAATCCACCGAGAAACATTGCAGGGCCCAGAAAAAGCGTCAGCGTTTCGAAGGTTGTGACCTTCGGCATCAAGACAAAGACCAGAATCCACGCGACGACATAGGCCGCAAGCGCGCCTTTCAGAAATTCCATGGTCCCAAGAACGGGGTTTTCCTTGGTTGCGAACAGGCCGCACACCAGAGTCGTAATGGCAATGAAACCAAGCCCACTGGGCCAGGCGGTAATTTCATAAATCAGGGCCGTTACCAGAACAGCGCATGCTCCCCGAAGCCCGTTATGGATGGCCTCACGGGTATCCCGATGGGTTTGTCGTTGAAAATGGAAATGATCGCCGGGAATGGAGTGTGTACTGGCTTCATATTCCTTGATCGCAAGCTCAAGGTCCCCAAGTAGTTCGCCCAGAGACATGAACAGGACGCGCTCATCCAGATGGGCTTCCGTATCCTGCTCATTGAGTCTGAGATCGAAAGGATCATTACCCGGAACAGGCTCATTGCTGTTCTGAAGATCCGTCTCCCGATGCGGGGCGGCATACAGGCGGCACACGTCTCGAAGATGCTGGAGTTCCGCCAGAAGGTCGGGAACGGTTGTCGTATTGGCGATCCGTTTTGGAAAATCTCTGAGGAAAGAAAGAATTTCGTCTGCGGCCTGCGTAAATGCAGGATGTTCATGATTAAGGAGCTGGAGCCGCATGGCCATGCCAAACCCGCGGGACAGCAGAGCAGACACAGAGGCCAGAGCAGCGCGGGCGTGATCGCCTTCGTGACCGTGCGGCCCCATTTCTACTTCAGCAAATTCGATCTGATCGTTGATGCTGAGGATGGTGCCGAACTGTCGGCGTGCGGCATTCAGGGCTCCGCGTTCTTCACCAAGGATGCTGCATAAGGTCCCGGTTACGAGAACGAGTGCGGATTCCAGCTTCTGGCGCAATTGCGCGCGCGCCTGTCGTTCCTGGGTCGTTGCGAAGATCAGGCCCATGAACGCTTCGCACAGCACGCCCAGAATAATGTAAGTGGTGCGGGAGACGGCCACTGTGAAAATATTGTCAGGATCGGATGCCGCGTCCATGCAGATGATCGAACAGGTATATCCTGCAAGAACAAGGGCGTAGGAGCGAAAGTTACTGACAAATGTCGCCAGTCCGCTGCACATGCCAATCCAGATGGCAATCATGGGAAAGAACAGCCATGGCGCTTGCGGAGCCGCAGCCATCAAAGCAATCGAGGCGACAGCACCGGTAATGGTCCCGATAATACGCCATTTGGCTTTTGACTGACTTTCCCCGCGCGTTGCCTGTGCAACGGCCCAGACGGTCATCGCAGCCCAGGCAGGGCTATCGAGTTCCATCCAGAATGCGATGCCGATCGCGAGGCATGCGGCAAAAGTATTTCTGAGTGCGAAGGTGAGTGTCGCCGTCGAGGGAGCATAGACCCAGGACAAGGGTAGTTTAATCCGCGGGCGCAAGGCTGCTGACGCACTTGCACCGGAGGAGGGATTGTTCGGAGTCGGACGTCCTGCTGACGTAGTGCTGCCACTCATTGCAGGGCTTTCTTAGCCCCGATGGTTCCCGTTAGGCGAGAGCCGAAATGGCCATTCTCAGATCTGCGACGAATTTTATGTATTCGCGTGTCTTTGCATCCTCATCCGGCAGACGCAGCAGATAAGAGGGATGTACTGTCACAAGACCAAGGCTCCCATCTTCAAGTTTGAAAAGCCGGGAACGCTCACGGGAAACCGTAACGGGGCGTCCGAGAAGAGCGCTGGCTCCTGTCACGCCCAACATGACTGTTACCTTGGGCTGTAGAAGCCGACGTTCTGCCGAAATCCAGGGCGAGCAGGCGTTCACCTCCACTGATCCCGGTTTCTGGTGAATGCGCCGGTTTCCTTTCTGAATAAATTTGAAGTGTTTGACAGCATTACTGACCCACGCTTCATGGCGCTGCCCTCGGGCTTCCTCAAAAGCCTTGTCAAAAAGCTGTCCGGCTGGCCCCACAAAAGGACGACCTTGAAGATCTTCCTGATCTCCAGGTTGTTCCCCAACAAATAGAATGTCCGCGTTCTGAGGGCCTTCACCAAAGACGGTTCGCGTAGCGTGATGACACAGATCACAAAGCGAGCAGTCTGTAGCAAGTGCCCGCAGGGCGGTGAGGGAAGGAGACTGCTCAATGTCTGCGCTTGTAGGTGTTACGTGCACTGTGCCTAAACCCTGCCAATAAGCATTGGCGCGAGTTGCTGTCGCGATTTGTAAGGCTTGGGGAAGTAGGTCTGTACCGGAGGATGCCGTGATATCTGGTAGTGCTGGACCGATACGATAGTCCTGACCATCCCAGCAGAGCGTCCTGCTGTCTGACAGAAGAACCCATGGTGCAGTCCGTAATCGGCCAAGTGGCCCAATCTGACTATCAATTAATTGTGGTTCATAGTCTGTTTTGATGACCTGCCAGTCTTTAAGCCGATTTTCCGGGAATGTGCTTCTCAGTGCGAGAATTTGCTCTCGGACATTTTCGGCAATCTGTTCGAAATCCTGCAGGTCGGTCCTGGAAGGCTCTCCAGAGTGCTGGATATGTGCCAGCGCGCGGTAGAGTCGATCAAACCGGTCGGGAGTGGACGAAGCAAACACCGAAGACATTAATCGACCGAAAGAACGAGGTATTTTCAGTGAAGACGGAGCATTCGGAAGAATACGCTTGCTCTGAGGGGCGTATAATGAGTCTGTTTCCTGTGTGGACCAATGAATCGCGCTTGCCGCAACCTGTCGGTTCAGGAAATCACGGCTGAGAGAGCGCCATCCCATGAAATCACTTGGGGAGCAGAGTATGGCAGTGATGGATTGCATAAGGCTCACAAAGGAACATTGGTGGATTTCGAAAGGGATAATAAGATAATTACTTCTTTTTTAGGCTGCATATTCTAGAAATTTTGTTAAAATTGATTCGCTATCTGCATGGTGTTGACCGTATATTCTGCGATCATAACAGGCAGAATGTTTTCATGCCGTAAATGGCTAAAAATATTACCCCTTAGGGAAGGTAAAATATTATGTCGGAGAATACGTCCTCCCATCCGGATCTGCTGGAACTGACTGCGCAGATCGTTGCCGCTCAGGTTTCCAAAGGAAGTGTGGATGCGGAAACTCTTCCGGCATTGATTCGGCAGGTCTATGAAGCCCTTGCCAATGCCGGTGTTCCACAACAGGAGCCTGAACCAGAGCGTCCGCAGCCTGCTGTTCCTATCAAGCGGTCTGTATTCCCGGACTATATTGTCTGTCTCGAAGACGGCAAGAAGCTGAAAATGCTCAAGCGTCATCTTCAAAGTGCATATAACATGACGCCAGAACAGTACCGTGAGCGCTGGGGGCTGCCCTCCGATTATCCGCTGGTGGCTCCTAATTATGCCCAGCGCCGCTCCGCTCTCGCTCGCGAAATAGGTCTTGGTCGCAAAATCAGTGCAACGGGAGAGGGCAAGAAAGAAGGCGCCCGTACTCGTCAGTCTAAGAAGCAAGGCTAAAGTCTTTGGTTCTCCAGTATAAAAGTCGCTGGGGAAATTGACATTGTCGGTCGGGCCGGAGACTACTGTTTCATGAATTCTGAAGCAGAAATCCTTCTCCGGACCCAGACTGAGAAACGGCGGCTTCTCCGATGGAGAATTGCCGCTCTTTTGTTTTTTCTGACAGCTCTTGTCGTGGCTGTCGGTAAAGGCCACCCCGTCGCGGTTGACTTGGGAGGGCGGCCTCATATTGCTCGTGTTGTCATTAAGGGGGTCATTGGAAACGATGTCTCGCGGATTACGACAGCACTGAAAAAAGCCCAGAATTCTCCTTCCGTGACTGGACTTCTCGTTGTCGTAGACAGCCCGGGTGGCGGTGTAACAGGCGGCGAGCGTCTGCATGATGCGATCGAACAGTTCGCTTCCAAAAAACCTGTTGTCGTCACAATGGGGGATATGGGCGCATCAGCCGCCTATATGCTTTCTGTGCCTGCACAACACATCGTGGCGCTTCCTTCCACGCTGACAGGCTCAATCGGCGTCATTCTGCAACGTCCTGATGTTTCGCCTTTGCTTGGGCGCGTGGGAATCGATGTGGCGGCCATTACGTCAGGCGCCATGAAGGACCAAACAGATCCGACCAGTCATTTGACTCCTGAGGGCAAAGCCATGCTGCAGGGGTTGGTAAATGATCTTTTCGATCAGTTCGTCGGGATGGTGTCCAAAGGGCGTCATCTGTCGGAGGAAAAAGTCCGTAGCCTTGCTGATGGACGGGCCTATACAGGGCGTCAGGCGATCAGTCTGGGTCTCATAGATGAACTGGGGGATGAAGATGCCGCCCGACTGTGGCTTCGCAAGCAGTTGAAAATCGGCAATGCTCAATATCCCGTCATGCCTTTGCTCTCTGAAACATCACGGCACTGGTATGATTTTCCTCATCGCCGGGCCATCCTTGAAGGTGTGTTCGGAGCGGGGATCATGGAAAAAATGGATAGGCAACTGGCAATCAGCAGCCTTGACGGGGCCGTTGCGATCTTGCAACCCTGAAGCTCGTTTCATGGGCGGAGGCAGATAGGCTGCAATCATGACCAGATCGGAACTCATTGCCGAGCTTTCCGCACAATATCCCCACCTCCTGGCCAGGGATATTGAACGGATCGTTCATACGATTTTTGATGAAATCGGGGCAGCTCTCGCTCGGGGAGATCGCGTCGAGTTAAGGGGCTTTGGCGCTTTTATTCCGCGTCAGCGTGATGCGCGGACCGGACGTAATCCCCGAACGGGCGACACCGTCTCTGTAGATGAGAAAAGTGTTCCGTTTTTCAAAGTCGGGAAGGAATTGCGCGAGCGCGTTAATCATAGCGCAGTGTCTTCTGTGCATGAGGAATGACGCACTGCTGCGTTTCCTTGAACAACGCTGCACTGTGCTGTCTATGCATCATGCGGAACAGGAATGTTTGAACCACTGTATTGGGGTGCATATTCTGCATCCAAATACAGTATTCTTCTCACCGTATGGGGAGAGGTTTTCTTGAGTTCTGCAGTTATTCCTGTCTGTCTTGCCGTCGGTCTGGCGATTGTCGTGAAGCCGTGCTTCGCAGCATCGACGGCTAATACGCACAAACCTGTCTCGGCTCATGCCAGACATTCCGCACAACGGGATATGCCTCAAAAAATGCAAGGTGCGCCTTGCTACCAGTCTCAGGCTGGATTGATCTTTCTGAAGGCCAGCCCGGGAAAAGGCCATCTAGGCCATTCAAATAGCTTTGCTCCGATTGGAGAGGCCGTATTTCGGTCTTCGGCCAATCAGCACGCCTGTATTATGGAACATGGACGTCGCGGTTGAGCCACGACGTCTGTTGGGATGATTAATCCTGTCCTTTGAGGCTGCTGATTTCAGCTAGCAAGAAATCCCTGAAAACAGCGATCCTCTTGGAGGTTCGAAGTTCTTCAGGATAAACAAAGTAAGCTTCTACCAGCGGAACAGGCTGATCCGGCAGTACTCGTACCAGATTGGAGTATGATGCCGCAGTGTAAAGCGGTAACGAGCCGATCCCTGTACCGGCTGAAATAGCATTCGCGACGGCTGCGATGTTGTTGATGGCCAAACGGCTGCCACGATGAGCAAGCCCTTCGTGCCTCAGCAGGTCCAGGAGCCAATTGACATTGGGTAAGGGAAGGTTGCGCCCTGCAAACCCGATGATCTGATGTTCTGCCAGTTCCCGCAGGTTGGTTGGCGTGCCGTAACGCTCCAGATAATCTGGGCTTGCGTAGATAGGCATCGGGAAATTGGCAAGATGGCGCTGAACAAGATCCGGTTGTGTGGGCGGATGAAGGCGAATAGCCACATCCGCTTCACGCATTCCAAGGTGCAGGTCCGCGTCTTCCAGTAGAAGCGTGACCTCAATATCGGGATGCAATTCCAGAAACCGCTGCAGTCGCGGAGACAGCCAGCACAGGCCAAATCCGGTCGTGGTTGTAATCTTGATCTTGCCAGCCGCGCGTTCTTTGCTCTCGCTCAGAAAAGCCTGTGTCAGAGCCAGTTTCGAGAAAACTTCCCGCACGGTCCGGTTCAGGACTTCACCCTGTTCCGTCAGAATAAGGCCACGGGCATGCCGGTGGAACAGCGGCACCCGCAGCACTTCTTCCAGTGCGGAAATCTGACGCGAGACGGCAGACTGACTGAGGTTCAGTCTGTCGCCCGCATGGGTGAAGGACCCGGCTTCAGCGACTGCGTGAAAAATACGCAGCTTGTCCCAGTCCATGTGGTGATCTCCCCGATCGCTGGCGCGTCGGTCTTCGTCCTTCTTACCCATGTCACCTGGCGTTATTTCTGCGGTGTGTCGTTGAAGGGACGAAACTGTCTTATGCCGAGGCGAGGGTCAAGTTTTTGTCATAGCAGGTATGCCAGAAAGGTAGCGTTCGGCTTCCAGAGCTGCCATGCATCCTGTGCCGGCGGCCGTGACAGCCTGTCTGTAAATACGATCCTGAATATCACCCGCGGCAAAAACACCTTCCACTGATGTAGCGGTCCCGCCTGCTTCGGTCAGGATATAACCGTCTTCATCGCAGCGCACTTCATGGCGGAACGGTCCCGTATTCGGTGTGTGGCCAATCGCTACGAAGACCCCGTCAACTGGCAGTGTGGTGAACTCGCCCGTCTGTGTGTTCCGAAGTTTTACCCCACAGACAACTTCCGGAGAGCCTGAGCCCAGAACTTCTTCAACTGCCTGATTCCAGTGGAGTTCAATTTTCGGATTCGCGAAAAGACGCTGCTGGAGAATCCGTTCCGCCCTCAATCCATCACGGCGATGAATGAGGTGAACCTTGTCAGCGTGATGGGTCAGGTACAGGGCTTCTTCGACTGCCGTATTGCCACCGCCAACAACGGCTACGGTTTTTCCCCGATAGAAAAATCCGTCGCAGGTTGCACAGGCGGACACGCCTCCAGCCTGCAAACGCTTTTCCGACTCGAGACCCAGCCATTTAGCTTGAGCGCCTGTTGCGATCACGACCGTTCGAGCATGATACTCGTCGCCGGAATCTCCCTTGAGGCGGAAATATCCATTAGATGCAGGTCCATTTTTAAGATCCGCTTCCATGATCAGATCGTAGATCAGGCGTGTCCCGACGTGTTCTGCCTGCTCGCGCATCTGTTCCATGAGCCATGGCCCCTGCACCGGTGCAGCAAATCCGGGATAATTCTCGACATCCGTTGTGATTGTCAGCTGACCACCTGGCTGAAGGCCGGTCACGAGAATCGGTTTCAGGCTGGCGCGTGCGGCGTAGATGGCTGCAGTGTAACCAGCGGGGCCCGCGCCCACGACCAGAAGGTCCGTATGGTGGATTTCAGGCATGATTGATCCTCGTCCGTGTTTTGACCCTCATATAAAGGTTTCAGACGCATGTGCCATCTTTGCGGACGTCGCCTCCTGCCATATACCTCAGAGTCAAATGAACGCTTCTCTTTCTCCCATCCCCGTCGAACTGGATGCCATTGACCGGCAGATTATCGCCGAGCTTCAGGCAGACGGCCGCATGACCAACGTGGAGCTGGCCAGACGGGCTGGCATTTCTGCACCTCCCTGTCTGAGGCGTGTCAGACGCCTTGAAGAACTGGGGATCATCAAGGGCTATCATGCTGAGGTCGATGCGCCTCTGCTGGGATGGTCCCTGAATTTCTATGCCCTGATAGGGCTGGATAGCCAGAAAGGCAGTGTTCTCGAGGCTTTCGAGGCGCAGGTTGGTGCTTGGCCTGAAACCCGTGAGTGTCACATGATACGTGGGGGAGGCGACTTCCTGGTCCGTCTTGTTGCGCGTGATGCAGCCCATCAGAACATCCTGACCCGCCGCCTGACGGACAGTGTTCATGTCGTCCGCGTCCAGACCCTCCAGACTATTCATACCAGCCGGGATCTGGCAGGGGTTCCTATCTGATGACTTTGAGATCTGAAGAAGATCTCCTTTTGCCTGCACGGTTGAGCATTATCGTTCCCTGCTACAACGAAGCAGAGAACGTGGCTCCCATGGTTGCGGCTCTTAGTCGTGTCCTTGCAGAAGAATACTGGGAAGTCATTTTTGTTGATGACAACTCTCCTGATGGCACGTCGGCCCGCGTTTCAGACATTGCCAAGAATGATCCACGTGTTCGTGTTGTGCGGCGCGTCGGACGGAGAGGGTTATCTTCTGCCGTTATAGAAGGATTTCTGTCATCCAGCGCGACATATGTGGCGGTCATGGATGGAGATCTCCAGCATGACGAATCTGTTCTCCCAAAGATGCTTGCTGCCCTGGATGCCGGATCGCAGATGGTTGTCGGCAGTCGTCATGTAGAAGGCGGCGATAATGCCGGTCTTGCCGGACACTGGCGGCATTTACTGTCAGACACTGGCATCCGCGCCGCTCAAGTCGTTTTACCTCATCCTTTGACAGATCCCATGAGTGGTTTCTTCGTCATGAGGCGGGATCTTTTTACGGCAACACTTCCAAAGCTGTCTGGCACTGGTTTCAAGATCCTGTTGGATCTTGTCATGTCCGTGCCCAAAGAAACCAGAATCACGGAAGTCCCTTTTGTTTTCCGCCCAAGGGTCGCTGGGGAAAGTAAACTCGACGTTGTCGTGCTTTTGCAGTTCGCGACGATGCTACTCGACAAACTCACGCATGGCTGGCTGCCAACACGATTTCTGGCGTTTGCGCTGGTCGGGCTGGTGGGCGTTATCGTGAATGTTGCAGTTATGCAGTTGGCCCGCGTGTCGGGTATGGATTTTTCCCAGTCACAGCTTATCGGTACGGCCGTCGCTATTCTCACGAATTTTCTGCTGAACAACCGTCTGACCTATCATGACCGGCGCCTTAAAGGTGCAAGGATGTGGCGGGGGTTCGCACTCTTCGCAGCAGTATGCTCCGTTGGTGTCTTCGCCAATATCGGTGTCGCGCGAATGGTTCTCCACGATTTGGGTCATGGCCATTGGGATCGCGCGTCAGCAGCGGGAGCTGTCATTGGTGTCGTCTGGAATTATGCGGTGTCTTCAACGCTGATCTGGCGCTGACATGCAGACCGACACGGTTCGTACCCCCGGAATGTTCTGGGGCTTTCTCGGTCTCCTGACTGTATTGCGCCTTACCTTGGCGGCTCTTCTGCCTTTGACACCGGATGAAGCCTATTACTGGGTCTGGTCCCGCCATTTGCAGATGGGATATTTTGACCATCCGTTCATGGTGGCTCTCTGGATACGGATTGGCACCTGGATTGCCGGAGACACGCCTTTGGGGGTGCGTCTCTTGGGGCCTCTTTCGGTGTTGCCCGGCAGTTGGGCCTTGTTTCATGCTGCCCGGCTATTGCTGCCGTCTCGATCATGGCCGCTCTCCGGCTTTCAGGCTGTTCTTCTCTTGAACGCGACCCTGATGCTGGGGCTGGGCGCTGCGACCATGACGCCTGATACACCACTGGTATTTTTCGTCTCGGTGGCTCTGTACGCTATCGGCAAAGCGGTCACTCTGCCTACCAACAAGGCACTCGGATGGTGGTTGCTGACCGGTATGCTGCTAGGGCTGGCGTTTGATTCGAAATATACGGCCGTTCTGATTGGGTTTGGGCTTGGTGGCGCGGTTGTGTTTTCTCCCGCATGGAGAAAGCAACCGGGTCCCTGGCTCGCCATTCCGGTTCTGCTAGCGACAATATCGCCCGTTCTTTACTGGAACGCGACGCATCATTGGGCGAGCTTGCTCAAGCAGGGAGGGCGAGCAGGGGACTGGCATCCTGCCCGGGCAATCCAGTTTCAGTCAGAACTTTTTGGAGGGCAGATCGGCCTCGCTACGCCCCTAATTTTCGGCCTGTTCGTAATAGGGCTGTGGGCCTGTTTCAAGCGCAACATACTTCTGGTTTGGCTGGGCGCCCTTCCGTTGGCCGTGTTCATTTTTCACGCCTTCGGAGACCGCGTTCAGGCGAACTGGCCGGCTGTTGTGTACCCTGTCCTTGCCTTGGCCGCGGTAGAGGCGGGGCGGCGTATTCGCTGGGCGGCAGCAAGTGGCTTTGTGGTGACTGCTCTGGTCTGTTTGCAGGCAGCGTTCGCTTTTCTCCCGATACCTCCTGCGAAAGACCCGGTTCAACGCCAGACTGCTGGCTGGCCGGAGTTCGACCAGAAACTGGAACGGCTGGCAGTGGCTCAAGGGGCTACGGTTCTCATGGCAGAAGATTACGGTCTCGCCTCACAATTGGCTTTCAATCAAGGAAACTCTGGTCTGAGCGTCTTTGGGACAGATCGTCGTTGGGAACTGTTTCGTCTTCCTGCCGCAAGGGGAGAGAAAGGGCTCCGTGTTGAGGAAATTCATCATATTCCGAGCCCTTTGCCGATGGATGTTCTCTGTCGGGAAAGTCAGAGGCGGACAGTTCGCTGCTATCAGATGACCGTGGTCGAAAATCCTCTTGGCGTGCAGTTGCCACGTCACTCTTAAAGCTCTCCTTAACCTTTGACTGCCATACTTGAGGTCTCTCAGGAGGTGGAATGTCGAAAGCAGGTGGCAAGGACGAGCGCAAGATCATTATCAAGCGCTTTGAAGTGGTGGAGGGCGGCCATCACGGTGGTAGTTGGAAGATCGCTTACGCCGATTTTGTAACAGCCATGATGGCATTTTTTCTCGTGATGTGGCTCATCAACGCCACAACGGAAGAGCAGCGCAGGGGCATCGCCAATTTCTTCAACCCCATGGCGATCCAGCAGGATATTCCGCCTCCGGCTGAGAATGTCATCCATCTGGTCCCGGACCCGGTTGCCTCATCCCAGAAACCTGCGGCCATTCATCCGGGAGACCCTGCAGGCGCGCATCCGGATAACGGGGAGCCAGGTAAGGATCATCTCCTGAACAAGGATGCAGGAGACCGTAGTACCCAGATTGTGGTTCTTCATGATCGACAGGTTCAACCCGGTATGCCTCCTGCAGCGCCTCATGGGCAAGACACTCAGCAGGGTGAATTGCGGCGTGCGGCTACGGAAATCAGCAAAGCGCTGGATGGGGCACCGCAACTGGCAGACGTGCGCTCTCAGGTGTCGGTCAGTCTGGGAGATGACGGTTTGCACGTCGAAATTGCAGATTCCGACCATCAGGCCATGTTCGCACTGGGCTCCGCCGTTCCAACACGACATGCTTCTGATCTTCTTAAGCTGATTGCGCCGTATCTGGAAAAGCTGCCCGGCCGTCTGTCCGTCAGTGGTTATACAGATGCCGCACCCTATCGTCCCGGTCTTCCAGGAAACTGGAGCCTGTCGAGCGGCCGTGCTGTGGCGGCACGGGATATTCTTGTGAACAGCGGCTTTCCCGACAGACGATTGAAAGCTGTCACTGGCTACGCTGACCGGAACCTGTTCGACCCCGCCAATCCTCTCAGCGCCCGGAACAGACGTGTTGTTCTCGTCCTCTCCCCGGATCAGCCGTAATTCTTCGCCAGTCAGGAAAATTTTGAATGTTTATTCTTATTGGTCTGGGCGTTGTCCTTGCGTGCGTCTTTGGGTCGTTCGTGGCATCCGGAGGAGCCATCGGGCCATTACTCGCTTCAATGCCTTTTGAGCTTCTGACCATTCTCGGAGCTGCTGTCGGTACCTTCGTGATGGCCAATTCCATTGGCGCGGTGAAACACCTGCCTGCTGGAATTAAAAAGGCCATGAAAGGCTCCCAGTACACACGTCAGGATTATCTGGAACTCCTCGGACTTCTGTTTCACATGACCAGGCTCGCGGCCGCGAAGGGAATGATGGCGATTGAAAGCCATATCGAAGATCCCCAGGGCAGCACAGTCTTCGGAGCTTTTCCCAAGATCCGGGACAATACGCATGTCTGTTCGTTTATTTGCGATTATCTCCGTATGGCAGGCATGAACGCGACAGACCCGTTTCAGATGGATGACGTCATGGGGCGTGAACTGAAGAAAAATCTGCGTGAGGAAATGCATCTCCCACATGCTCTTCAGTCGGTCTCAGATGCTCTGCCAGCCTTGGGGATCGTGGCGGCAGTGCTGGGCGTCATCAAGACGATGGCCTCCATCAGCAAGCCACCTATCGTCCTGGGTGAGATGATTGCTGGGGCCCTTGTAGGAACCTTCCTCGGTATTCTTCTGGCTTACGGTATCGTTGCACCCATCGCCGGGCGGCTCGGAGGTGTGGTGGAAGAGGAGGCTTCGTATCTTGATCTCGTCCGCTCCGTTATCGTGGCGCACCTTCAGGGCAATGCTCCGCAGGTTAGCGTAGAGATCGGGCGTAAGAGCATTCCGTCAGATCTCATGCCGACCTTTCAGGAAGTCGAAGAATCCCTCAGTGCCGTGGCCGTAAACTGAGGTTGTTTTCCTGAGTGTGACCTTTACGATGCCGTCATCATCCTAAATGGCGGCGAAAGGATCTGGCATGCGCCCCTCCGCACTGCGGGCTCTCTGTCTCTTACTTCCTCTTTTCCCTCTGGCGTCTTCTGCGCACGCTGGCACCCAAAACTCTCCGCAGGTCCCGCCCCGCGCGGAGCTTGAACAGGTTGATGGCCCGACTGCCCTGCACTGGGTCAAAGCGGAAAATGCCACAACCCAACAGGCTCTTGCGTCGGATCCACGATACAAGCCGCTCTATGAGCGTATCCTTGCTGCTCAACAGTCTCCAGACCGTCTTGCAACACCAACCCAGATGGCAGGAGCGATCTGGAATTTCTGGCAGGATAAGGCCCATACACGTGGCATATGGCGAAGCACGTCCATAGCGGATTTCCAGTCAGGACATCCGGTCTGGAAAACACGTTTCGATCTGGATGTGCTTTCCAAGTCGGAACATGCCAACTGGGTCATGGAAGGTCTGAACTGCCTTGAGCCGGAAGACCGGCGTTGTCTGATGGGATTGTCCAACGCCGGTGAGGACGCGCACGAACTGCGGGAGTATGATACCTCTACCGATCGTTTTGTCTCGCAAGGCTTTGCTTTGCCGAATGGTAAGCAGGCCGTGGCATGGCTCGATCAGGATACGCTTCTGGTATCCCGGGACTGGGGCACTCAGGACGCTGGTCTGACGACTTCTGGTTACCCTTATGTTGTCCGTGCCCTGAAGCGGGGTCAGTCACTCCTGCAGGCACAGGAAGTTTTCAGGGGGACGGCAAGCGACATGGAAGTTGCTCCCATGGTTCTGCGGGACGGGCAGGGGCACCAGCTTCTTCTGATCGATCGACACAAAGATTTTTTCCATAGTGATGTGGAAAAAATTGATCCGAAAACTCTTCATGTCAGCCAGCTTCCCATGCCGGAGAAGTACGATGGCCTGAGCTATCAGGATGGCCAGCTGGTTTTCCACCTTCTGCAGGAGTGGAAGACGGCACATGGCCGTATTTCGGCTGACAGTGTCGTCGCAATCAATCCTGAGCATCCGGGAGAGCCAGAAGTCATCGTGTCTCCTACATCTCGTCAGACGATTGGAGACGGGATGGAGGGTGCAATAGCGACGACCAAAGACGGGCTGATTGTGGTGTTGTACGATAATGTGCAGCCAAAGCTGATGCTTTATCGCCGGAGCGCCAGCGGGCATTGGGCCGGACGAACCATAGAGCTTCCGCAGAATATGGCTGCGACGATTGTTTCGTCAGATCCCAGAAGTTCGAACGCATACCTTCAGTTGGAAGGGTTCATTCAGCCACCACAGATCTGGAGCGTCGATACGGCGCAGCAGACCACGCGCCTGCTTTACAGTCAGCCACATCTCTTCGATGCGTCCAAACTGACTGTCGAACAACAGTTCGCGACCAGTACGGATGGCACGCAGGTTCCTTATTTTATCGTTCATGCCAAAGATTGGACGAAGAACAGCCTCAATCCGACACTGATGACAGCTTATGGCGGTTTTGGCCTGTCTTACCTGCCTGTCTACCATCCTGATCTGGGAATTACGTGGTTCGAGCGCGGTGGGGTGTATGTGATGGCCAATATCCGCGGCGGTGGCGAGTTCGGTCCGGCCTGGCACGAAGCAGCCCGCTATTCAGGGCGGCAGCATGCGTATGACGATTTTGCGTCCGTTGCTCGTGATCTGTTTGCCAGAAACATCACGTCGCCCAAACGGCTGGGAATCCGTGGTCGCTCCAACGGTGGTCTGTTGATGGGGGTTGAGTTTACGCAGCACCCTGAACTGTGGAATGCGACCATCATCGGCGTCCCGCTTCTGGATATGCTCAACTACGAACATATGGCGGCTGGTGCTTCATGGGCTGCAGAATACGGAAGTGTCTCGACATCCGAAGGAAAGGGCTTCTGGGAGAAAACCTCTCCTTTACAGGCGCTCAAACCAGATGTGCATTATCCGGTGCCGTTCATCTTTACCTCTACGCGTGATGACCGCGTTGGACCTGTGCATGCCCGCCTCTTCGCCGCGAGGCTTCAGAATCTGCATGTACCGTTCTTCTATTATGAGGATACGGAAGGCGGCCACGCCGGTACCGTCAATGCGGCCGAGGTTGCCCATGAGAGGGCGCTGGAGGCCATCTACCTCAGCAAGCAGTTGATGGACCCTCGCTGACCTGAGCATCACCCATGCTCTTGCCTGATGAGGCGAGAGCATGGGTGCAACGGATGTCGCATAATCTCAAAGAGTAATAAAAAAAGCCGCTCCCTGAAGGGTAGCGGCTTTTCTCGTCCGTTCAGATGACGGGAAGGACTTTAGAAGCCTTCACGCTCCAGACGCTTGCGCTCCATCTTGCGGGCACGACGAACAGCTTCTGCTGCTTCGCGGGCGCGACGCTCGGAGGGCTTCTCGAAGTGGCGACGCAGCTTCATCTCGCGAAAAACGCCTTCGCGCTGCATCTTCTTCTTGAGCGCCTTTAGCGCCTGGTCAACATTATTGTCACGAACGAGTACCTGCACGGTGCCGTCAACTCCTTCTGGGCCCGCCTTTAGCGTCACCCGTGATATGGCAATCCAATTGGGATGGAGCCCTTAACACACTCTTTTGGCGGTGTGCAATTCATTCGATGGTTCTTGTGCGGATTTTTATCTGTGCGCAATCTGCCCGCGACTTCTGCGTTAATAAGCTGTCACAGAGAAAGGAAGCTCATGGCTCTGCTTAAAATTGCCCGTATGGGTCACCCTGTCCTGCATCAGGTGGCCGAGCCCGTCAGTGATCCAAAATCGCCGGAAATCCGCCGTCTTATAAGTGATATGCTGGAAACGATGGCAGATGCACGAGGTGCTGGACTGGCTGCCCCGCAGGTTCATGTCCCCTTGCGGATGTTCGTTTATCACGTTCCTGCAAACAGGGTGTCGGACCCGGAACAGGCAATGCTGCCCCGCGTTCTCATCAATCCGGAAATTACTCCTGTCGGTGATGAAATGATGGTGTGCAGTGAGGGATGCCTCTCGATTCCTGGCCTCAGAGGCGACGTACCGCGATACGCAAAAGTCCGGTATCGAGGACTGGATGAAAACGGTGATCCTGTGGACGGCGAGGCCGTAGGCTTTCATGCCAATGTTCTGCAGCATGAGAATGACCATCTTGATGGCGTGCTGTATCCGCAGCGCATTCAGGACTTCGCACGCTTTGGTTATGTGGAGGAAATGGTTCGGTGACAGCGCGGCCGCCTGAAGGGCCTTCCTCTACCACAGCGCATCTTTACCTTCGTGAAGAACAAATCCGTCAGTCTTATGAATCCCTCATGCTGGCCTGGCGGAGTCTGAATTCTGAATGTGAGGCTTTCCTGAGGGAAAATGGCCTCGGTGCTGCGCATCACAGAATTCTTTTTCTCGTTGCAGCGCATCCTGGCATTACGCCGAGTGTTCTGCTCACCAGTCTTGGGATTACCAAACAGTCTCTTGGGCGCGCTTTGGGTGATCTGCGGGAGCGCAATCTTCTCATTCAGGAGGAAGATCGCCATGATCGCCGCAAACGCCCTTTGAAACTGACACCTCATGGAGAGGCGATCGAACGCCAGCTTTTCCAACTGATTCGTGAAGCCATGACGCGGGCTTACCGGGAGGCTGGAGTTACAGCCGTGGAAGGGTTCAAGCGCGTCCTCTCTCCTCTGCAGATGACTCCGGGAGGGGGCTTTCGATGAGCGATGAACATATTCTCGTCGTCGATGACGACCAGCGCCTTCTAAGGCTCCTCCAGCGCTACCTCGCGGAGAATGGGTATCGGGTTACCACCGCGCAGGATGCCGTACAGGCACGGGACGTCCTGAAACTCATCCAGCCGGATGCTCTTGTTCTCGATGTGACCATGCCAGGAGAGGACGGTTTGTCCCTCACGCAGTCTTTGAGAGAAGAGGGGCTGTCTTTACCCATTCTTCTGCTGACGGCTCGTGGCGAACCGGCTGACCGGATCGATGGTCTGGAGTCTGGCGCAGATGACTATCTTGGAAAACCTTTCGAACCGCGGGAACTCCTGCTGCGCCTGAGAGCGCATCTCAGGCGTGTGGTGCCAGCCTTGTCACCTGTTACGGAGGTCCCATCCGTTCTCAGGCTTGGTCCTCTGGAGTTTGACGTTGAGCGCGGACTGCTGACTGGGCCAGACGGACCAGTTCATCTCACGGGTGGCGAGGCAGCCCTGCTGGGCGTCCTTACCACCAGACCGGGGGTCGTGATGTCCCGTGAAGACATTGCGAAAGCTCTGGATATGGACGAGATCGGCGAACGCGCCGTTGACGTGCAGGTCACCCGTCTGCGTCGTCGTATTGAAGCTGATCCCAAGGAGCCCAGGTTCCTGCATACTGTGCGCGGAAAGGGTTATGTTCTCAAACCCGGACTCTGAGGAGCGCTGGGGCAAGCTGGACCGGCCGCTCAGGCGTGTGTTGCCCCGCTCCCTGCTGGGGCGCTCCATGCTGATCGTACTGATCCCGCTCCTGGTGACGCAGGCCATCGTGCTAGTGTTGTTTTATGGAACGTATCTGAATGTCGTCTCCCGGCGCCTTTCAGATGGCATTACCGGTGAGATCTCGCTCGTCATTTCCATGCTGGAGCGCACGCCTGAAGCAGACCGGCGCGAAGAACTCCTGAAAGACGCAGCGGCGAGAACCCAACTTCAGTTCGTTTTTCATCCTCATGCCACTTTGAGGCGGGAAGGGACGAATCACGTTCTCGGCCCGATTGACGATGATTTTGAGCGTGCCCTCAAGCAGGGCCTTGGTCGCCCGTTCTTTGTGGACTGGTCTGCCGCACCGGAGACGGTCCGCGTCTCTATCGGCCTGCCAGACGGGATGCTGGACGTTCTGACGCCGCACAAAAGACTTAGCATCGGGCCAATCTGGATGTTCCTCGCCTGGGCATTTAGCAGTTCAGCGTTTTTATTTCTGATCGCCGGACTGTTCATGCGCAATCAGGTCCGTGCCATCCGCAGACTGGCAGAAGCAGCCGAGTTGTTCGGTCTGGGGCGTGATGAGGGGGCAATCCGCCCTCAGGGAGCCCGTGAGGTGCGTCAGGCAGCCATTGCCTTCAATCGGATGCAGGAACGCGTCAATCGCTTCGTAGCGCAACGGACGGCCGTTCTGGCCGGTGTTTCCCACGACCTTAGAACGCCACTCACCCGTCTGCGTCTGAGTATGGCCATGCTGCCCACTAAAGGAATGATCCGCGCCGAGGACATTCAGCCAGATGTTCACGATATGGTGGCGGATATTGAGGACATGGAGCGCCTGATTGGCAGTTACCTGTCCTTCGCGCGCGGCGAGGGGGCTGAGAAACCGGTTTTGACTGATATTCGCGCCCTGATCGAGGACGTCGCTGTCGCAGCGCGGCGCGCGGGTGGCCGGGTGCTGAGTGTAGAAGGCAAAGAAGGCGTAGAGGTGCCGGTGCGCCCGGATGCGCTGAAACGGGCTCTGACAAATCTTGCAGACAATGCACGACGACACGGCGGAGCCATGCGGTTTTCGCTGTGGGAAGGGGAGCGCCGGATCGAGATTACGGTCGAAGATGACGGCGGTGGTATCCCGGCGGACCGTCGAAAGACGCTTCTTGAGATTGGTAGTTCAGGAAATAACGGCGGTACTGGTCTGGGGCTGACCATCGTCCGGGACATTATTCATGCCCATGGTGGCACCATCAGGCTGCTGGAAAGCCCTCTTGGCGGACTAAGCGTGCTGCTCAGCCTGCCAAAATAGCCAGTCAGATCAGGGCAGCGTATTGCCTGCGCCGCCATTGCCGGTACCCTGGTTGCCCAGCGGTCCCTGGCTGCCGCCAAAGGTGCTGCTCATGTTGCTCATTGGGTTGTAGCGGCCAACGTTGCCTAACAGCTGCTGGATGACAGAGGTTTTTGTTCCTGGTGTTGGGGTCTTTTCCCCAACCATGCCAACGCGGATGCCATCTTTGCGATTCAGCGTGTCCAGTTTTCGCAGAACGCCAGAGTTGTCGAAATTCAGAACAACGACCTGTTGTTTGTCGACCGATGGAAAGCCCAGTGGCGTCGGAGACGTAATCATGGATACGTAGATCCACGTATTGTCATCGAATGTCGCATGTGCGGTCGGAGAGCCCATGGCATCCAGAACATCTGAACGCGTACTGGTTCCCGGTACGAGCTGGGCGTAATCCGCCTTTTCGATTAGCGATCCGCGAGGTTCGGGAATCGGGCTGAAGAAGGAGCATCCTCCCAGCAGAAGCGGAGCACAGGCCAGGCCAGACAGGCTCAGGCGACGCAGAAGAGGTGTTCTGCTTTTTGCCGTCGGAAAAGATGCGTTATTCATGGAACCGGAAACTATCCTGTGCAAGAGAACCGCTCAACCCAGCGCGTGCCTTAAACGGAACCCGCCTGTCAACGATTTCCCCCATGATGATCGGGGGTGGAGTGCTCAAATGTCCAATACTCCCGAATTTTCCCGCCGTATTCCCCTGAGTCGGCTGGGATCGGGTCTGGAAGAAACGATTACGGCAACAGAGCAGGAGCGTGAGGCTCTGGCTCGGCGTTTCGGTATTCCTGCCATCCAGCATCTGGAATGCCGCTTCCTCCTGACGCCCGAAGACAAGACGCACATTGTTGCGGAAGGACGTCTGTCAGCCAGAGTGACGCAGGTCTGTGTCATTACGGCAGAAAAATTTGACGATGTTCTCGCAGAGACATTTGTTCTTCGCTTCATTCCTGAGTCGGAAATGCCGGAAGACGAGTTCGATATCGATTCCATTGATCTTGAAGGCCCGGACGAAGTTCCGCATGACGGGCGTGGTCTCGATATCGGTGAAGCCGCGGCCGAGCAGCTTGCCCTGATGCTGGACCCTTATCCGCGCAAGCCGGGTGCTGGTCTCGAAAATGCTGTTGACGTTACGCCCGCAGAAGGGGAAGAAGAGGTCGGTCATTCTGATGACCTGCCAGAGTCAGAGCGTCGTCCGAACCCGTTTGCGGCGCTGGCGACCCTGAAGAACGGGGATAAAAAAGAATAAAATCCCCAGCTTTGGCTTGCGGGTTTCCGTTTGCTCTGCTAGAGCCGCCCGCCTGAACTCGGCGTAAATACGAGACGACGAATAACGGGGCACCGCATGCCGCTGGGAGCGGAGAGGGTGCCGACACAGAAGCAGAAAGAGGCATAAAAGCCATGGCCGTCCCCAAAAGAAAGACCACGCCGTCCCGTGCTGGTATGCGTCGCAGCCACCATGCCCTGCAGGCTGAAGCACATGCTGAATGCGCAAACTGCGGCGAACTGAAGCGCCCGCATCACGTTTGCAGCCACTGCGGCCATTATGATGGTCGTGAAGTTGTTGCAGCAGGCAAGAGCCTGAAGACGGCCGTCCGCGCCTGATCTCTTCTGCGGGCACCCTCAAGGCGTGCCCGCATCTGCGATGCTGTCCGGGAAACTGTCTTAATGTCTAAAGCGCCTGTCGCGTCTGATCGTGACGTCGCGGCCCCAAGGCCCTACGCCCTCGCCGTCGACGCAATGGGAGGAGACAGGGCACCGGATATCGTTCTTGCTGGCCTCGAACTGGCCGCAGACCGGCATCCGACAGCCAGAGTGCTCCTGATCGGAGATGAGGTGGCTCTAAAGCCGGCTCTGGCACGATACCCAAAAGCTGCCCGTATCTGTGACATCCGTCACGCCCCTGCTAGCATTTCCATGGAAATGAAGCCGACCGCAGCTCTGCGCGTCCGCGGCTCATCCATGCGTCTTGCAATGGAAGCTGTCGCATCTGGTGAAGCACTCGGAGTGGTCTCCGCTGGTAACAGTGGCGCCATGCTTGCTCTCGCCAAAATTATCGTGAAAGCTCTTCCAGGGATCTCCAGACCTGCCATGGTGGCTGTGCAGCCATCGTCGCGCGGTGATAGCGTGATGCTGGACCTCGGGGCGAATATTGCTTGCGATGCCCGCAATCTGGTTGAGTTTGCGGTTATGGGCGAAGCTTTCGCGCAGGCAGCGCTCGGTCTTCCAAGACCTACGATTGGCCTTCTCAATGTCGGTTCCGAGGATCTGAAAGGCGACGAGCGTCTCCGTCAGGCCGCTGAACGTCTGCGTGAAAGTGTGCTGGCAGAGCAGTTCCACGGTTTCGTGGAAGGGCATGACATTACGGCTGGCACGACGGATGTCGTTGTGACAGACGGCTTTACTGGAAACGTTGCTCTCAAGACCGGTGAAGGTGCGCTTAAGCTGGCTTTCGGTCTGCTGAAAAATGTTTTCCAGACCAATCTGCTGACGCGTATCGGATATCTTCTGGTCCGTCCTGGACTGGAGCGCATGCGGGAGTGGATCGATCCGCGGCGCTATAACGGGGCAGTCTTTGTCGGGTTGAACGGCATTGTCGTGAAGTCTCATGGTGGCGCTGATGGCGAAAGCTTTGCTTCTGCCATTGATGTCGCCATGGACGCTGTTACCCATAACCTGAACGACAAGATCCGCGCCCGTCTGGATCAGCTTGGCATGCTTGGCGCCGACACCGACGCAACACCTGCCAATGCGGTCGCTCCAGAACCTGTGAGCTGAAAATTATGTCCGGTCCTATTCGCGCGCGTCTGACAGGTGTGGGTGGTTATCTGCCTCGCACGGTTGTCACCAATGACGATCTTGCCCAGAAAATCGACACATCCGACGAATGGATCCGGGCCCGGACTGGTATCCGACAGCGGCATATTGTTTCAGCCGATGAAACAACGGCGTCCATGGCCGCAGAGGCAGCCCGTCAGGCTCTTGAGCAGGCTGGTGTGAATGCCGAAGAGGTTGATGCCATTCTGGTTGCGACCTCGACGCCGGATCAGGTTTTCCCGGCTGTTGCTACACAGGTGCAAGCCCTCCTTGGCATCACTAAGGGCTTCGGCTTTGATATCAGTGCCGCCTGTTCTGGATTTGTGTATGCGCTCGCATCCGCCAATTCTTTCATCCAGTCGGGGCTGGCGAAGAAGGTTCTGGTCATTGGCAGCGAAGTGTTCTCGCGCCTGCTGGACTGGAACGACCGTACAACCTGCGTGCTTTTCGGAGACGGTGCTGGTGCTGTCCTTCTTGAGGCTGGAGCCGAAGACGGTGAGGGTGTTCTCTCAACCCATCTGCACTCCGATGGGCGATCGGGCGACATTCTTTATGTGGACGGCGCTGTCGGCTGTTCGGGTACGACGCAGCATCTCAAGATGATGGGGCGCGAAGTGTTCCGTCATGCGGTCGTCAAGCTTTCACAAGCTGTTGATGAAGCGCTGGAAGCCAATAACCTGACGGGTCAGGATATTCAGTGGCTCGTCCCGCATCAGGCCAATCTGCGTATCATTGACGGGATGGCCAAGAAACTGGCCCTGCCGTCCGATCGGGTCGTGGTGACAGTAGATCGTCACGCCAATACCTCGGCTGCATCCATTCCGCTCGCTCTCAACGAAGCTGTCCGTGACGGACGTATCCAGAGGGGCGATCTCGTTCTGATGGAAGCTCTGGGCGGTGGTCTGACCTGGGGATCCGCGCTCGTTCGCATGTGAGTGCATCCTAGTCTTTCAAGGTTAACGATTGATTCCTTTGACTGTTCTGAACGTCATGATACGCATGTGTCATGAGTACAGTCACGCGCGCGAATCTTGTCGAGCACATCTATAGCCGTGTTGGGCTGTCCCGGCACGATTCCTCCATGATTCTGGAAAGTGTACTGGAGAAAATCTCCGGGACGCTCGAGACCGGAGAATCCGTGAAGCTGAGTGGCTTCGGGACGTTCTCTGTTCGCCAGAAAGGGGAGCGTATCGGGAGAAATCCCAAAACCGGCGTAGAAGTCCCCATTCTTCCCAGAGCCGTACTGGTCTTCCGACCGTCCCAAATTCTCAGGGACCGGATGAACGGTATCGTTAATGAGGCTCATGGGGTGGACGACGCGGATGACTGAAAATTTGTCGACTTCAGTCAATGAGGCTGAGCAGGATCAGGAAAACCTGAATCCTTCCAAGGCAAAAAAAGGTCCGGAAGCATACCGCACCATTAGCGAAGTTGCAGAAGAGCTCCATATTCCGCAGCATCGTCTGCGCTCATGGGAAACCATCTATCCCGGTGTAAAGCCTTTCCGGGGGGAAAGCGGTAGGCGGTACTACAATCCGGAGCACGTCGAAACGCTTCGGCTGATCTCCGATCTCCTCTACGTTCAGGGCTACAAAGGGCAAGGTGTTCTCCGTGTCCTGCGAGAGCGCAAAGCAAGAAAAGCTTCTGAACATCCCGTTGCAGTTCCGCATCCGGTGGCATCGGCTCCGATTGAGCATTTTCCGGCCGTTGACGATCTGCCTGTAGAAACGACTATGGAAGACATTTCGGCCACTCCAGTTTCATCTGTTGATGATATTGCGTTTCCGGAAGCTCCTTCGGACCGTCTTCATGTCTCTGACCCAGTTGTGGATGAGGTTGTGGTCCTGTCCTTTCATGAAGAGAAGCAAGACTTGAATGCCTCGGAACCGGAGATGTCTCCGGAAGAAGAAAAAGCATCTCATGTGCTTGACGAATGCCTGACAGGAATTACGCCGCCCGAAGCCGAAGCCGAAGCCGAAGCCGAAGCCGAAGCCGAAGCCGAAGCCGAAGCCGAAGCCGAAGCCGAAGCCGAAGCCGAAGCCGAAGCCGAAGCCGAAGCCGAAGCCGAAGCCGAAGCCGAAGCTTTATCAATTCGCGACACGGAAGAGGTTCTGGCGCTTCAGGATGCGAATCAGCATCTCTGCGCGTCTGTGAAGCATTTGGATGCCGAGAACGAATTTTTACGCGCCGAGCTTAGAGAAATTCTCGAAGAACTTCAGCTTCTGAGAAATCTTCTGCCTGTCTGAATCAGAGGCCCTTGCGGTGATGGCGCTACGCTGCTAAACCACCGCCACCGCAGGACAAACGGGCAGTAGCGCAGCCTGGTAGCGCACCAGTCTGGGGGACTGGGGGTCGTGGGTTCGAATCCCGCCTGCCCGACCAGTCCTGCGGTAATTTCCAAAAAAATAAGTTTGTTAAAAGGCCTAAGAGGCATTTTCCCCGTCTGTGCGCTCTTCAGTCCAGAGCGTCCACAGCAGGTGAAGCGCCGCCATGATTGCTGGCCCCAAAAATAGACCCAGAAGCCCCCAGGTTTCTGCTCCTCCAAGGATACCGAGCAGAACCCACAGGAAAGGCATCTTGGTGCTGCCACCAATCAGAACCGGGCGCACAAAATGATCTGCCACAAAAATCACGACTGACCCGAGAGCCATGACGACAATAGCGCCAATCATGCTGCTCTTGGCGAGGAGCAGCAAGGCGACCAGTCCCACGGTAGGCCATGCCAGAAAGGGGATCATCGCTGCGACTGCCGTCAGCATGGCAAACAGGAGTGGCTGGGGTGCGCCTGTCAACATATAGGCTACACCCATAATCGCGCCTTCTCCCAGTCCAACAAGAACCAGCCCTGCAAGTGTTCCGTGAACGGAAGAGATCATCTGCTTGGCCAGACTTTCCCCTTGCGCCCCAAACAGTCGATGGGACCCAACAAGCCCTTTACGGATGACATAGTCGCCGTCCTTGAGCAGGAAGAAAAGCGTCAGCAGTGAGAACGCAAAGAGCGTTCCTCGTCGAGCCACCTGAGATCCGACCTGCTTTGTCATCTGCATACCGTGACTTACGTCCACAGAATGGAGCAGGCGGGACAGGCGCTGAGGGCTCGTCATGTGGTTCTGCCACCAGGTCGTGGCCTGGGATGAGATGAACGGAAGATGCGGCACCCACTCTGGCATCGGAATGCCATTGTTGCGGACGTCATCTATCCACTCGAGCGCACTTCTTATCTCATCAGCAAGCTTCACGCCGACGAGTGAGACCGGGACGAGGAAGATCAGGGCCACGACAAGGGTGAAGACCATCGGAAGCCAGTCACTTCGGCCAAAACGGCGCTCCGCCCGCTGGTACAGAGGCCAGAGCGAAATGGCAAAAACACAGCCCCACAACAGAGCCGGCAGGAAGCTCTTGAGCGTGTATAGACCGATAGCGACAAAGAAGAGAGCCAGAAATCCGCGAGCCCGCCGCTGGATGGTTCCGGTAGAATCAGACGCTTCTACCGGGATGACTTCAGGGGAGCGAGGAGGGAGCTGGTCGATCATGGGGATCCTGAAAATGGAAGCCTGCAAAGAAGATAGCGATGGCTACCTGCGTCGGATAAGTCCAACTTGCAGGCTTCGGGAAACGCTACGACTGTCAGTTGAACAGAGAGCATCCGGATTGAATGGTGAGCCCAACGGCCTGTTGGGAGAATTGTTGCCGGTAAGCAGCCTGAATTGCACGAAGATTGTGTTGCAGGTTCTTGTCGGCCGGAACGACGACCCAGAGAATGCGGGAAGGCTCACGGCCAACAATATGCATCACCGTGTTCATCCATTGACCGTCAGCATTGAAAACGGTCAGGCCGCTCGGAAAGCGTGGAGTGATTTCCTTCGTCACGAAGTCCTGCCATTCAGTATCCGTGATCGGGAGGCCGCCTGGGCGGGTTTGCCCGAACATCATCCGAATTTGCAAAGTATCCTGAGCGCGCATTTCGCGGCAGAGGTCGGGTGTGACACTTACGGGCACAACGCATCCTCCCAGAAGAGGAAGCGCGAGGATGAGGGCGGTGAAGCCAAGTTTTTTCATAATGTTTTTCGCGTCAGAGCATTTTGAAGAATGAGAGCCTCATCAGGCGTGAAAAGCCCCCGTCTGATGAAAAGGTCTATTAGAACAAGATTGACGTTGAATTTGAAATCATCCGTGTCCCGAACGCGTGCAAAAACGTCTGTCAGCGGAAGCAGATGGAAGCTCTCGACTTCGCCATCTTCTGCGATGGGGGTAAAATCGCGTGGCAGAATCAGGTCGTAGCAGTGCAGGACATCTCGCCTGAGCCCCTCAGGGCGCTCCATGGCGTATTGAAGGCGGCTGACCGGCTGGGCATGGCCTGCCAGGCTTTCAGGGATCCCAGCCTCTTCCTTCGCTTCCTTGATGACGGTTGTGTGCGGATCAAACCCTGCACTCATGCCGCCAGCCACAAGATGATCGAGTTTCCCCGGATCCAGTCGTTTGGCCATGCTTCTGCGCGCAATCCAAAGCATGGGGCCGGAAGGATGGTCTTCAACCAGACCATTCAGATGCACGCCCTCGGCAGCAACCCCGAGAACCGGAATGGCACCTCGATCTACCTGACCAACGACAACGCCAAGATCGTTCCTGACGTCAAACGGCTCGTTATGGGAGGCGTACACACCCTGTTGGGCCAATGTCCGGGAAAGAGGGAAAAGCTCCTGTCCCGACGCAACTCCGAAGCCTGTCTCGTCTTTCAGGCCTAAACCTTCCAGCAGATCTGCGATTTCAGGAGAGATCCATCCGATCTGTTTCTGGGCGCAGAAAAACGGAAGTCGGTTTCCTGGCAAGCGGGCACTGTTACAGGCCTCGATATGGCGAAGAAAACGAGAAAGGGACGGGGATATGGATTTATCGAACACGATGGAAAGTTTCGCATGCGCAGGAGAGATTGCAAAGCGAAGCCTCTCTTTCTCATAGTCCGGCATGTCAAAGAAATACGATTCGACGTCGGAAATGCTGCCGTTAGGGCAACTCTGGAAAAAAATCCGCCCCGAAAATCCTGTGCGTACCTTCTTTTGGGTCGGCGTAGCTCTTGTTCTTCTCCTTGTTGAAAGCGGAACGACTGTTGCAACGCCCTGGGTCTTCAGTCGCATGGTTGCTGCCCTGTCAGAGCATCAGGCGCTTCTCGCAATTCCTGTCTGGCTGATCGCACAATATACGATCATTCGGGTGGTCGCGGGGATTTCAACTCCTCTCCGCGAAATGCTTATTGCCCCACTTGAGGCCGATCTTCAGCGTCGGGTGGCTCTGGTCGGGCTTGAGCATCTTCATGCCATGAGTGTGCGGTTTCATCTGGATCGCCAGACCGGAGCACTGACAAGAACGCTGGATCGGGGCTCCGATGCCGTCGGAACGCTACTCAGCCTCGTACTTTTTAACGTGCTGCCCAATACGATTGAGTTAGTGATGACGCTTTTCGTCATCCTGCGTGTGTTTGACTGGCGATATGTCGCGATTGTTGTTGCCGGGATCGGCGTTTATGCGGCTGTCTCCTACGTTTTTACGCGGATGCGCATGACAGCGCGGAGGGCGCGGAACACAGCCAACAGTCAGGCGCAATATCAGCTTGTCGACAGTATGCTGAATTTCGAGACTGTTCGAAGTTTTGCAAACAGTCGTCAGGAAATTCTGCGGTATGACCGCTCCAGGCAGGCGCTGAAAAGTGCGGAAATCCGGCTAAAAAGACTTGTTGGCTTTTCCCAGATGGCGCGAAGCCTGTTGATTGCCTGTGCAACGACGGCTCTTCTGGGGTTGGCCGCACATGATATTGTGCTGCACCGGATTGGTGTTGCTCAGTTCGTCCTGATCGGAAGTTATCTGCGTGGATTATATAGTTCAGTGGGGGCGCTGAATTATGTGAGTGCCGGATGGCGCAATGCCCGGGTTGATCTTGAAAACTATCTTGAGCTTCTGGGGACGCATTCTGAAATCGTCGAAGCAGCCAACCCTGTCCATCTTCCGGTCAGGCTGGCTGATGGTGGCGCAGCAAGGATCACATTCGATCATGTGTCCTTCAGTTACGATCCTGCGCGTCAGATTCTTCATAATATTTCACTGGAAATCCCTGCAGGCACATCCCTGGCCATCGTAGGGCATACCGGGTCTGGCAAATCCACCATGGGGCGGCTTCTGACGCGGGCCTATGATCCAACGTCAGGTGCGATCCGGATTGATGGTCATGATTTGCGGGATGTCGCTGTGGAAGATCTTCAGCGCGTCATCGGGACTGTCCCGCAGGATACGGTTCTGTTTAATGCAGGGATTGGAGAAAATATCGCTTACGGAGATCCCTCGGCTCCGGAAGAAGAGGTTCATCAGGCAGCCCGTAAAGCGCAGATTCATGACTTTATCGATGAACTGCCAGAAAAATATGAAACGGTTGTTGGCGAGCGTGGACTGAAACTTTCTGGTGGCGAAAAACAACGTGCGGCGATTGCCCGTGTGCTGCTCAAGGACCCACGGATTTTGTTGCTGGATGAAGCAACCAGCGCACTCGATACGTGGACGGAAGCCGCAATCCAGCAGGAGTTGCGCGAACTGGCCCAGTCACGGACGACCGTCATCGTAGCGCATCGTCTTTCAACGATTCAGGATGCGGATCAGATCGTTGTTCTTGATGCCGGGCGGATCGTTGAGCGCGGTACCCATTTTGAATTGCTCCGTAAAAACGGTTATTATGCCCGAATGTGGTCGGTTCAGGCGGGCGAAACAGTCATGAGGGCTTGACGAAAGGCCTATCGTTCGCCATAAGCCGCGCCTGATTTACGGAACACGCCGGGCCTCGCTGTCCTGCGTCATCCAGCATCGAGGAAAGTGCTACCATGTCTCGCCGTTGCCAGGTCACGGGCAAGGGCGTGCTGACGGGCAATAACGTCAGCCACGCCAATAACAAGTCCCGCCGTCGTTTTCTCCCCAACCTGCAGGAGACCACGCTGATCTCCGATATTCTTGGTGCTTCGGTGCGTATGCGCCTTTCCACCAACGGTATCCGTACGATCGAGCACAATGGTGGGCTGGATTCGTTCCTGCTGGGAACGCCGAACCGCAAGCTTCCTGAAGAAGCTCAGGTCATCAAGCGCCGTATCCTGCGCGTTCAGGAACGTAAGGCTGCACAGACTGCCTGAGAAATCTTTCCGGCTTTGGTCGGTTCATAAAGATTACTCTTGAAAACCATGGCGGTCTGGGTCATTCAGCCGCCACTGGGACAAATCAGGTTCGGCTTTAACGAGCCGCAGCGGAGGTGTTTCAGTCCAGACTGAAACACCTTTTATTGTTTTTTGGAGGTTCTCCGTGTCTGAAAGCGTTCAGGAAGCCAAATCGGCTCTCTCGAAGATCCGCAACATCGGTATTACCGCACATATCGATGCTGGTAAGACCACCACGACCGAGCGCATCCTGTACTACACGGGTGTCTCCCATAAGATCGGTGAAGTCCACGACGGCAACACCACCACCGATTACATGGCGCAGGAGCGTGAGCGCGGCATCACCATCACGTCCGCTGCCGTGACGTGTGAGTGGAACGACCACCGCATCAACATCATCGACACCCCGGGCCACATTGACTTCAACATCGAAGTGAACCGTTCGCTCCGCGTGCTCGATGGCGCCATCTTCGTGATCGAAGGTGTTGCAGGCGTGCAGCCGCAGTCCGAGACCAACTGGCGTCTTGCTGACCGCTATAACGTCCCGCGCATCATCTTCATCAACAAGCTCGACCGTACGGGTGCAGACTTCTACTACGCTTTCAGCACGCTGAAAGAGAAGCTGGACATCGTTGCAGTTCCGCTGCAGCTGCCAATCGGTGCTGAAGAAAACTTCGTTGGTGTTGTCGATCTCGTTGAGATGCGTGCCATCATCTGGGAAGGCGGCGAACTTGGCGCCAAGTTCCACTACGAAGAAATCCCGGCTGACCTGAAGGAAAAGGCTGAGGAAGCTCGCCAGACGCTTCTGGACACGGCGCTCGCCATGGACAACGAAGCCATGGAAGAGTACTTCGAGAAGGGTGACGTTGACGTTGCTACGCTGAAGAAGTGCATCAAGAAGGGTGCGATTTCCGGTGAGTTCCGTCCGGTCATGTGTGGTACGGCGTTCAAGAACAAGGGCGTTCAGCCTCTGCTCGATGCCGTTATCGACTACCTGCCGGCTCCTGACGAAGTTGAAGGCATCCGCATCGCTCCGCCGGAAGGCGAAGAGGTTGACGAGAACTTCCTGCCGATCGTTCCGGTTGATCCAGACGGAAAGTTTGCTGGCCTTGCGTTCAAGATCATCTCCGACAAGTACGGCACGCTGACCTTCGTTCGCGTCTACCGTGGCGTTCTGAACGCTGGTGACACGATCCTGAACACGACGAAGGGTCACAAGGAACGCGTCGGCCGCATGTTCCAGATGCATGCTGACAAGCGTCAGGAAGTGAAGTCCGTTGGTGCGGGTGACATTGCTGCGTTCGTTGGTCTGAAGGACACGGTCACGGGTGACACGCTGGCTGATGCCGCTGATCCGGTGGTTCTGGAGCGTATGCAGTTCCCGGTTCCGGTTATCGACATCTCCGTCGAGCCGAAGACCAAGGACGCCGTCGAGAAGATGACGCTGGCTCTGCAGAAGCTGACGGCTGAAGATCCGTCCCTGCACCTCAAGACGGATCAGGAAACGGGTCAGACCATCCTGTCCGGCATGGGTGAGCTTCACCTGGACATCATTGTTGACCGTCTGCGTCGTGAATACGGCGTTGATGCTAACATCGGTGCACCTCAGGTGGCTTATCGTGAGACGATCACGAAGCCGCACGTTGAGACCTACACCCACAAGAAGCAGTCTGGTGGTTCGGGTCAGTACGCTGAAGTCAAGATCGAGTTCGCTCCGTCTGACAAGCCGGACGAGATCATCTTCACGAACAAGATTGTCGGCGGTACGGTTCCGAAGGAATACATTCCGGCAGTCGAAAAGGGCATCCGGATGCAGAGCACCACGGGTGTTCTCGCTGGCTTCCCGACGGTGGACTTCCAGTTCACGTTGCTTGACGGTAAGTACCATGACGTTGACTCGTCGGCTCTGGCCTTCGAAATCGCTGCCAAGGCCTGCTTCCGTGAAGGCATGAAGAACGCCGGTCCGGTGATCCTTGAGCCGATCATGGACGTGGAAATCACGACGCCGAACGACCACGTCGGTGACGTCGTGGGCGATCTTAACCGTCGCCGTGGCATCATCCAGAGCCAGGAAACGTCTGGTTCGACCGTGATGATCCGCGCACAGGTGCCGCTGAAGGAAATGTTCGGCTACATTTCCCATCTGCGTTCTGCAACGAAGGGTCGTGCATCCTTCACCATGCAGTTCCACCACTACGATCCGGTGCCGCGTAACGTGGCAGAAGAGATCATGGCAAAGTCCGCTTGATCTTTTCACCTCCGGTGAACGACAAACCCCGTCAGAGCAATCTGGCGGGGTTTTTTGTTGAATATCAGTGAGCTACGAATGCAGCTTCACAATAGAGCTAACACTTAGTCCGTCATTGGCGTTTTTGCTGTTAGTTAGATGGAAGGGCCGAGAGCTTTTTTTGCGCTACATTTAAGTGAGAGCTAAGTGATAACGCGCAAAATTACCGGATTTTGGCTTTGTTAATGGTGATGAGCACCATTTGACGCAGGCTATGCCTTGGATGGGCTGCCTGATGACAAGCGCAATCTATTTTGCCTCTGTTTCCGTCGGGCAGATATAGATCGTTTGACTTGGATTTTCAGTGTCCGGTGCTCTGAAAACAATATGCCGCCCCTAAAGTTATGGGGAGTGCATCAATTTGCTCTCAGGGGGGCCGAATCATGTGTTGATCCGGATCGGGTGGCTGGCTGGTTCTCGCCGAATAAAAGACGGTGTCTGTAGTGGGAGATAAAATATTCTCCCACTACAGAGTTGTTAATCAGTGCAGGTTATCAGTACGGCGGATAAAGGCTGCAACATTGTCATGTAACTGTTGAAGAGCATTGGGGTCCACGTAAACCATGTGTCCCGAAGAATACTGGGCGTATTCGATATTCTTCTGAAGGTTCAGAGGCATCGGTAGGTGCTTCATCTCGTAAATGCCCTCATAATAAGGCGTTGCGAGATCGTAGTAGCCGCCATTCAGCATAACATGCAGATTGGGGTTCGTCTTGATGGCCATGGCGAGATCGCTCATGACGTTCGGAACGCCTTTTGGCTGATAACCGTGGCCTGGCTGCGTGTGCTTGTTGTCCCAGTGATCTTCCGGGTTGAACAGACGATAGGTCTCGTCCGTGCCGTACTTCAGCGTATTGCGGACATAGTCGTTAAAGACCGACACATAGGCCGAACTGATGGCGCTGGACTGTGGATCGTAATCCACTTCTTTGGACATTGGATCAAGCGTTGGGCTCGAATAGCGTGTATCGAGACGACCCGTCGCCATGCCTGTCTTGGCCTGGAGCTGCTGCTCGAACTGTCCGCCGTTTACGCGAAGGTCTGACCGCAGGATATAATCAGTCGGAAGGCCCGTGTAGTCATGGAGCTTTTCGGCAATGGCCTGACGCTCATTCTCAGGCAGGTCTGCACCCTGACGCAGAGCGACGGTGTAGTCCGTTACTGCAAAATGTTCGACTTCCTTCAGGAAGGCTTTCAGATCAGCATGCTGCTGCGGCAGGCAGTGGTGATACCAGGCGGTCGCGGCGTAAGTTGGAAGTGCAAGAACGTAAGGGTCGTCGACGCCGGGATTGAATTGCGGGCCATCAGCGCTGTTGTCGTAGTTCAGGATCTGGGAAAGAAGAATGACACCGTTGAAGTCGATGTTTTCTTCCTGCTCAAGATCATTGATGACGACTGCTGAGCGCATTGTACCGTAGCTTTCACCGAACAGATATTTCGGTGAGTTATAGCGATGGTACTTCGCTAAAAACTTGGAAATGAAGTGCGTGAAGGCTTCACCGTCTCCGTCGACGCCCAGAAATTCCTTGGCAGCATCCTTGCCTGCGATCCGGGAAAAGCCTGTCCCCGGTGCGTCGACAAACACCACATCCGAAACATCAAGTAGGGACTGTGGGTTGTTAATCAGGGCGTAAGGAGCGGCGGGGAGATGCTGGTCGCCCGGCGTATTTACGCGGCGTGGTCCGAATGTGCCCATATGAACCCAGACGGATGCTGAACCAGGACCGCCATTATACAGGAAGGTGATCGGGCGCTTGGCTGAGGGAACGCCTTCCTTGAAATAGGCTGTGTAGAACATGGAAGCGACAGGAGGATTTTTATCCTCATCATCCTTCCCGGCTTCAACCTTGACCCCGCGTTTGTTCAGAACGTCGTTTGAATCATTATAGCCAGCACCATGAACCAGAATGGTTCCCGCAACAGCCTGATAAGGGATGGTCGTACCATCAACGACGACCGTCGCGCGCGTGACGCTATCGGCATTCGGCGCAGGTGTATCCTTGGCTGTCTCAGCGGCGAAAACAGGTGTTGCCATCATGGCAACACCGAGAAGAAGAGCCTTGCGTAGCATTCAGAAAGGGCTTTCTGCTGATTGTGTTGCCCTTCTCTAATCGCATAGCTGCCTTGCAGACAAGACGTTGTTATAATGTTTCGTTTTTAACCGAAAGCACGGTTGGCGTGCATGATCGCAATGCCAATTTCTCTGAGCAGATTAAAGCACCGTTCCAGTGGCTGGAAGATCTCACGATGTTCACGTGCAAAGCCGCTTTCTTCTCCCGCGCCTCCCGGTTCCCCGAAATCAAGATTGGAGACGCTGAGAGCGGACATGGGAAACAGGTCATCCAGAAGATCGAGCGAACGTGGAATATCAAGGCACAGGATAAGATTTGTTATGGAATCCCGCGTCAGATTATTGCGTGGCCCAAAATAGGGGATGCGGGTGGAGAGAAGCCATAGTCGGTCAATGAGAGCAAACCGGATGGCATGAAGCAGCTTTTCACAGGGTTCCATATGCGGTGCATCTGGCCATGCTGCCCGCAAGGCGATGTGGTCCGTCTGGATACGACGGAACATTGCGGGAGCGCTCGTCCAGAACTGTAGCACTTCGAGACCGTGTGAGATGGTCAGATAATTCTGGCGCTCTTCTTCGTCCTCCGCTTTGGAAGCCCGATCAAGCCATGTTCCCGGATCAAGCTGGCGTACGGTTGCCCGCAGAACCTCCAGATCAGAATGGGCTAACGCCTGACGTGCAAAATCCATGGCTTCGCGGAAACGCGGCGAACTGGTCACGAAATGCTCGAAAGTTTCCGGATGACGCTGTGCGGCGTTGCCCAGGCCATGCAGAACATTCGCCCACCAGCCGAGTTGCTGGAGAATGGCGTTGTTCGGAATGGCCCGAAGCTGACTGGGGTGTGTGATGCGGGTTACGGTTGCGGCATCAGACTGTCGCGCAGAAGGGCGCGAGCCTGTCTTGTCGATAAGAGATGGCCCGAAAGCGCTCAGAAGAGCCGCGTAGCCTGGATCGTTGACGAGCGTGCCCATATCGAGCGCAATCGTGGAAAAGAAATCAGCGGCAAAATCAGGGCGATCATAGACCGGATCGTTTACGCTGGTAGGGACATGAGCGACATGTTCAGCCAAAGTTGCGATGGTGGACGCGGCAATGCTGTTTGTCCCGAAGAGCGTGTAACCATCGCCGCCCTGAAAGGCCGTTTCTACCCGGCAGCCTACACCTGCCTCGCGGAAAGCAATCCGTGTGCGGGCAGGGGAGAAGTAGTCGAGGCGTTGACGCAGACTGAACGGGTGCGCACCGCGGCCAATACTTTCACCGTGCGTATCGAACAGCGTCAGGGAGACATCTTCAAGGTCATGTTCCTTGAGAAGATCCAGCGTGCGCATCCGTAGGCGTTCAACAAGATTCGTTGCCGCCAATTGGCCAACGTAGCGCCCAGAGTCAGAATACCCAAATTGCAGAGACAGACGACCGTTGGCGCGCAGATAGTTTCGCCAGTGTGGAGAGCGGAAGGCTTCCTCAAGAATTGTTTCGCCATTTTCCAGCGCGCTTTCTGTCTCGAAAAGCGGGGAAATTTCGATCTGATGGTCCTGAATCCCAAACAGGCGCGCGAGCCAAAGTGTCGCGAGAAGGGTGTAACCACTTTCCGTCTCGGCAATCAGGAAGCGGATGGGCGAACCGGAATCGATGTGCTTGAGGATCTGCGCCATCGTCATCATCAGGCGGGCGGCAGAAGCGGGCTCTACAAGAAGCGAACCGAAATCTACATGACGTGGTGTCAGGTCGTCGAGAGCATCATTGATGCGAGATAAAAGTACGCGGCGGCGGGACGGGAGTGCGGGGTCATCCGTCAGGCCAAGGCGCGTCCGGGCAACATTATAGATCTGAGCGGCATTGAGGCGTGTATGAATATGCGCGATGCCCAGACCATGGCTCATGAAGCCAGCACGAATGGTCCTCAGCGTCAGGGTTGCTGAAGCGTCCAGATCTGTGGCGGCATCGCGGAAGAGGGGAAGAAGCTCGCGTGCATCGAGGAGAGCTTTCTCGCGATGTGTGATCAGTGTCTGGGCAAAGTCACGAATGCTTTCAGGAGCGGCATGCTTTCCGGATGGGCAGGCTGCATGTTGCGTTTTGACGGCTTCCATGGCGCGACGGACGCGCATTGCCAGAGCTGACTCCTGCAGATTGAGGCCAGTAAGGCCTGCGTCAAGCCGCTCAAGCTGCGCAAGTTTGAGTTCCAGCCGGATGCGGATCGTGTCCCACCAGCCGATGTCGTTGCGCCCATCAGTATCAAAGCCGACCCAGCTTGCCAGAATGACCGGAGCGGGATCGACATGATCGGCTTCATTGGCCCATCGGGAGGTCATGTGTTCGATAAGGGATGCGCTCAGGTCATCGAGTGCATCACGGCCACGCAGAATTGCTGCAAGAGCCAGAGATTGTTCATGTGCGAGTGTCGGTGGCGTCGCACGGCGGTGCGTTGTCAGACATGGCAGGGGCAGTTCAGGATCTGAAGCCCGTTCAGCCAGAAGAGCATAGACATGATCTGCCAGAGCAAAAGTTGGGTGAGCCGTAAAAACGGCTGCAATGGCAGCTTTGGAGAGGACTTCCGGAGAGGCTGCCTGTTCGACCAGGCGTGCTGCAACCTGTTCGAGACGCGTTGCAGGATTGGCGTCATCCAGGCCGACATACTGACGTAGATGAGCAGCACGCTGGATGAAATGTTCGTCGCGCAAGGCACGAACGGTCTGTTCCAGCTCCTCGATCTTCTCACCCTTACCGATAGACAGATCCTCACCAATGGAGGCAATCAGATCACCCAGACCATTACGCTCTTTAATAAGCTGCGCGGTCATGGTGTCGATGCGTGCGGAAAGGGATGTGTCGTGCCGGGAGGCGCAGTCAGACATCGGGAGCAGTCTCGCTTCTGCGGAAGGTAAATTGAAAACGGGCAAGTTATGTTCCATGCCCGGCCTGTAAGCGCAACCTTGTTGCGACCGCGACAGGGCATGAGGATGATGCTATCGAGGCATACATGCATCCGGATATGAAGAAAGATGTCAGTCAGGCCTACTCGCAGCGGCCTAATTCGCCTTCCAGATTGGCTGGCGCTTTGCTGATCGGCATGGGGGCACTCGCGACGGGGACGACCTATCTTGCGGCGCATCACCTTCATGAAGAGAGTTGGGCTCTCAGTATTCTTAGGGCTGGTGCAAAGGCCGGTGTCGTCGGCGGACTGGCGGACTGGTTTGCCGTAACGGCCCTGTTCCGGCATCCGTTGGGGATTCCCATTCCGCATACGGCTATTCTGCCACGTCAGAAAGTTCGTCTGGGCCAAGCTCTTGGAAAATTCGTCTCCGGTCAGTTTTTCACCGAGGCCGATGTCCACCGCGCGCTCTCAAAAATCGACCTGCCGGGCCTGATCGCCGATGCTCTGAGCGAGCCTTCGACCCGTCTTACATTGGTTGCGACTCTCAGGGCCAGTATTCCCAGCCTTTTTGATCGTCTTGAAGACGGTCGGGCAAGCTCCGCTTTGTCCCGGGCGTTGCCAGTTCTTCTGAACGGTGAGGAAATGGCTCCTCTGGTCTCGCGTGCCATGCGGGCCATGGTCGACAGCGAAATGCATCAGGAGGTGCTGTCTTTCCTGCTGGCCAAGCTCAAGATGACAGTTGCGGCAAAAGAAGGTGACCTAAGACAGTTTGTTGAAGACCGTGTTCGTGAGCAGGGTGGTCGTTTCCTCGGATGGGCCATTGGAGGCTCTGTCTCCAATCGTGTATTGACGGCTCTCCAAGCGGAAATCGAACGTATCGACCCCATGGATTCGGAAATCCGACATGGTTTTACGGCATGGGTGAGAGCCGAAATCGATCGTATGGAAACTGACCCCGAACGTCGTCAGGATATGACGCAAGCTATTGGCTCGGTTCTGACTCATTCCAGTCTCAAGGCGTGGAGCGGGGAACTTTGGGATCGGGTCCGTCGCATGGCGGAAGAAGATTGCGCTAAAGACGAGGGCTGGAGCGCATCGGTTCTGGATGCTGCCATTATCGGGTTGGCAGGCTCAATGCGTGAAAACGATGCCCTGCGAGAGCGGATCAATCAGGCCGTGGAACGTATGGTTTCCAGGTTACTTCCCGGAATAAGGGACAAGCTGGCCGGGTTCATTGCCAATGTCATGTCAGGTTGGGACGGCGACGATCTGGCGCAGCGTCTGGAGGCTCGTGTGGGGCGAGATCTCGCCTACATCCGCGTCAACGGGACTGTCGTGGGTTTTCTGGCGGGGGCTGGCCTTGATGTCATTTCCCGTCTGTTTTTTGGTGTCTGACGGGCTTATACCCTCTCAGGATATCACAAACTTCTTGACCTTTGTGACAGCATGGGTCATCTGGAACCTAATCAGGACTTCCTAAGTCTTGAATGAATGCAATGTGAGTGTGCAAGCTATGCTGAGGCTCTCCAAACTGGCTGATTATGCCACCGTCCTTCTGGTCCATCTCGGGCAGCATGAGGGTCTGGCAACAGCCGCCGCTCTGGCCGGAGAGACTGGCGTCCCGGAACCTACTGTTGCGAAGCTCCTGAAAGGACTGGCCTCAAGCGGGCTTGTTATTTCCCATCGTGGAGCTCGTGGCGGATACCGATTGTCGCGGCCGCTTGAAGAGATCACGATCGCCACAGTCATTGCTGTTGTTGATGGTCCGATCTCCATTACGGCCTGCTGTGACGGGCGTGAGTGCGAGCATAGTTCCCTGTGCGGTCTTTCAGGCCAGTGGGACATGGTGAATGACGCCATCCTGCGAACGCTCAACAGCATTACCCTTGCGGATATGGACAAACATTCCGCCCTGCATAGCGGGAAGGTTTCCAGGGAGCCTTCTCTCGACACGACCGGCGCTGCGGCTACGCCCGTAGCGGATCCGGTGAACTGAGGACACGAGACGATGCCAGCCGTGACGGAGACCCGCGAGACAGTCGAGAAGCTCGCGAAGTCCAGCTACGAGTGGGGCTTCGAGACCGATATCGAGATGGATATCGCTCCCAAAGGCCTGAATGAAGAGACAGTCCGCCTCATTTCTGCGCGCAAGGAAGAGCCTGAGTGGATGCTGGAATGGCGTCTGAAGGCGTTCCGCATGTGGCTGGAAATGAAAGAGCCGGAGTGGGCCAAGGTCAGCCATCCGCCGATCGACTATCAGGATGCCCATTATTTCGCTCAACCGAAAAAGAAGCCTGGCCCGAAGAGCTTGGATGAAGTCGATCCAGAGCTTCTGAAAACCTATGCAAAGCTCGGAATTCCCCTTCACGAGCAGGCTCTGCTGGCTGGTGTTGAAGGTGCGGAAGAACAGAAGCGGATGCCGGTTGCCGTGGATGCGGTGTTCGACAGTGTGTCTGTGGCGACGACGTTCCGTAAGACGCTGGAAGAGGCTGGGGTTATCTTCTGCCCGATTTCCGAAGCCATTCGCGAGCATTCGGATCTGGTCAAGCAGTACCTTGGGTCAGTCGTTCCCGCCGGTGACAATTTTTTCGCTGCGCTGAACTCCGCTGTCTTCACGGATGGATCTTTCGTGTACGTACCCAAAGGCGTGCGCTGCCCGATGGAGTTGTCCACGTATTTCCGCATCAATGCGCGGAATACCGGGCAGTTCGAGCGGACTCTCATCATCGTCGAAGAACGTGCCAGCGTGTCCTATCTTGAGGGCTGCACAGCGCCGCAGCGTGATGAGAACCAGCTTCATGCTGCCGTTGTCGAGCTGATTGCGATGGATGACGCCTCCATCAAGTACTCCACGGTCCAGAACTGGTATCCAGGGGATGATGAAGGACGAGGTGGCATCTATAACTTCGTAACGAAGCGCGGTGCCTGCCGTGGTGTACGCTCCAAGATTTCCTGGACGCAGGTTGAGACAGGATCTTCCATCACGTGGAAATATCCGTCCTGTGTTCTGGCTGGTGAAGGATCGGTTGGTGAGTTCTACTCCGTAGCCGTGACCAATAATCATCAGCAGGCCGATACGGGTACGAAGATGATCCATCTGGCGCCCAATACGCGCTCGACGATTATCGCTAAAACCATTTCGGCCGGTAAATCAGATAGCACGTATCGTGGTCTCGTTCGCATGCAGCCAAAGGCTCGCAATGCACGCAACTTCACGCAGTGCGACAGCCTTCTGATCGGTGACCAGTGTGGCGCACATACTGTGCCTTACATTGAAAGCCGGAACATGACGGCGCGCATCGAGCATGAAGCAACGACGTCAAAGATTTCCGAAGACCAGCTTTTCTATTGCCGCTCCCGTGGACTGTCTGAAGAAGACGCGGTTGGTCTGATCGTCAATGGATTTTGCCGCGAGGTGCTCAAAGAGCTGCCGATGGAGTTCGCGGTCGAGGCTCAGAAGCTGCTGCAGATCAGCCTCGAAGGAAGTGTGGGTTAAAGACATGAGTGATTTTCTGAAAATCCAGGGTCTCGAGGCCCGCATTGATGCCGACGGTACACCGAAGGAAATCCTCAAAGGGATAGATCTCGAAATCCCCAAGGGTGAAATCCACGCCATCATGGGCCCGAACGGCTCCGGCAAGTCCACGTTGTCTTATGTGCTGTCGGGCCGTGAAGACTACGAAGTGACGAGCGGTAGCGCGACCTTTAAGGGTGAGGATCTGCTGGCGCTTGAGCCTGAAGAGCGTGCGGCGCTGGGCATGTTTCTGGCGTTCCAGTCTCCTGTCGAACTTCCGGGTGTGAACAACGCAAACTTCCTGCGGACAGCCGTCAATGCGGTCCGCAGGGCGCGTGGCGAAGACGAGTTGGATGCCGTTGCTTTCCTCAAGGCCGTTCGTGCCGAGACGAAGCGTCTTTCCATGTCGGACGAAATGCTGAAGCGTGCCGTCAATGTCGGCTTCTCCGGCGGCGAGAAGAAGCGCAATGAAGTGCTTCAGATGCGGCTGTTGCAGCCGTCTTTCGCCATTCTTGACGAGACGGATAGTGGCTTGGATATTGATGCGCTGCGTATCGTTGCGGATGGCGTAAACTCGCTGCGTGGCCCTGATTTCTCCGCTCTGGTCATTACCCATCATCAGCGTCTGCTCGACTATATCGTGCCAGATCGCGTGCATGTGATGGCCAAGGGCAAGATCATTTATAGCGGCGGCCCGGAAGTGGCAAAGACGCTTGAAAAGCAGGGCTATACGCAGTTCCTCGAGGCAGCAGCGTGAACGTAGCGACAACAGTTCAGACTTCTCCAGGGCTGGAGGCTTTTGTCGGACGTTCCGCAGGGCAGGGAACTGCGCTCTCTGCCATGGGTATTCCGACGCGTCGTGTTGAGGCGTGGCGCTACACGCCACTTCGTGCGTTTGCTGATACAGTCTGGGCCGAAGCTCCGGCTCTTTCAGACGCTCAGGCGCAGACAGTGCTTGCTGGTCTTCCTCTGCCAGAAGCCGGAAGCTGTGTGGTTTTCGCCAATGGCCGGAGGGTCGAAGCGCTCAGCAGCCTGTCGGACAGCATTGTTTCGACGGCAGCAGAAGCAGAAGACCCGCTTGAAGATCGCTTTTCGGCAGTTCTTAATGCAGCACTTGTGCAAGACGGCTTGTCAGTTCGCATACCTGCGGGAACTGATGCCGGAATGCTGGCACTGGTGTCTCTGACAGTTGGCGAGAACATCTCCACGCACCTGCGTCATCGGATTGTACTTGAAGAGGGTGCGTCCTTGACGTTGTTTGACGTCAATGCGGGAGAGGGGCGTTATGTCACCAATCCACGTTTGGACATTGTCGTTGGCAAAGGCGCGCGTCTGACGCACGTGAAGCTGCAACAAGACAGTCTTACAGCAGGGCATCTTGCCATCGTTGCGGCTTCCGTCGATGGGAATGGCAATTATGATAGCTTCACCCTCAACAATGGGAGTGAACTGGCTCGTCATGAAGTTGTGGCTAAGCTGACAGCCGCTCATGCACAGGTTCATGTCAATGGAATCCAAATCGTCGATGGCAGCCGCCTGAACGACCTGACGTCCATGATCTACCATGCCGCGCCGGATTGTGGTTCGCGTCAGACCGTCAAGACAGTGCTGTCCGAAAGCGGGCAGGGTGTGTTCCAGGGCAAGATCCTCGTGGATCGCATTGCCCAGAAGACAGACGGCTACCAGATGAATCAGGCGCTTCTGCTATCGGAAAAAGCGCAGATCAACAGCAAGCCTGAGCTGGAAATCTATGCGGACGACGTAAAGTGCAGCCACGGGGCGACCGTGGGGGCGCTGGACGACGAGCAGCTTTTCTATTTGCGCTCCCGCGGTATTCCGGAGGCTGAAGCGCGTGACATTCTGGTTCGCGCTTTTCTTCTGGATGCGCTGGATCTGGTCACGGACGAGACACTGCGCGATCTGTTGCAGGGGAGCATTCGCGCATGACTCCGGCGGTGCGTTCCCAATTCCCGATCCTGTCCGAACGGGTGCATGGGCGCCCGCTGGTCTTTCTCGATAGCGCCGCGTCGGCCCAGAAACCCGAACGTGTGATTGAGGCTATGCGTGAGGCTGCATATCACCAGTATGCCAACATTCATCGTGGCCTCCACTGGATGAGCGAGCGTACGACGGAAGCCTACGAAAGCACGCGTGATGCTGTCGTTCGGCTACTGAATGCGCCGGACCGCCACGAAGTCATCTTCACGCGAAACAGCACTGAAGCCATCAATCTGGTCGCGCATAGCTTAGGGTCGCTTCTGAAGCCGGGGCAGGCCGTCCTGATTTCCGAACTTGAGCACCATGCCAATATTGTTCCGTGGCTCATGCTGAAGGACCGTGCAGGGATTGAACTTCGTGTCGCTCCCATGGCGGAGAATGGCGATCTGGATCTCGAAGCGTATGAAGCGCTTCTTGAAGATGGCAATGTCGCTCTCGTTTCCATCACGCATATGTCCAATGTGCTGGGAACAGTCACGCCTGCGAAAAAGCTGGCAGAAATTGCTCATGCCCATGGCGCGCGTATCTTGTTTGATGGATCGCAGTCTGTCGTGCATCGCAAAATCGATGTTCAGGACATCGGGGCCGATTTCTTTACCTTCACGGGTCATAAGCTCTACGGGCCTACAGGTATTGGTGTGCTCTGGGGCAAAAAAGAGCTTCTGGATGTGATGCCGCCTTTTCTGGGCGGTGGAGAAATGATCCAGAATGTCTCTTTCGAACGTGCGACCTGGGCGACAGTGCCGCATAAATTCGAAGCTGGAACCCCTGCCATTCTCGAAACGATCGGCCTCAAAGCGGCGATCGAATTTGTGGAAGACATTGGGTACGACACCATTGCCGCCCATGAAACCGAACTGACCGTTTACGCTGAACAGCGGCTGGGTGAGGTTCAGGGTCTTAAAGTCCTTGGATCTCCGGACGTGCGTGGCGGTGTTCTGTCGTTCACGTTGGATGGGGCGCATCCTCATGATCTGGCGACGCTGCTGGATCAACTGGGAATTGCCATCCGGGCCGGGCAGCATTGTGCAGAGCCTCTGATTCGTCGGCTTGGCCTGCATGCCACGGCTCGTGCCAGTTTTGGCATCTACACAACGCAGGACGAGATTGACGTTCTGATCACAGGCCTTGAACGGGCCCGGATGATGCTCACATGAGTGAAGCCATGACCGAAAATCCAGTAGAAGAAACCACCGTACCTGCACCTGACGGAACAGCTCCGGACCAGGATGCTGTTATTGCGGCAATTGCTACGGTCTATGACCCGGAAATCCCGGTTAATATTTACGAGCTGGGCCTGATCTATGCCATTGATCTGCATGATGATGGCCGGGTCAATGTGGAAATGACGCTGACGGCGCCAAACTGCCCCAGTGCTCAGGAACTGCCAGAAATGGTGCGGGATGCCATTCTGAAGGTTCCAAGTGTAACAATGGCCACGGTGGAAATCGTCTGGGATCCGCCTTGGGATATGAGTCGTATGAGTGACGATGCGCGACTTGCGCTCAATATGTTCTGATCTGAAAGGGCAAAATCATGTCCGAAACTCTGACACGTCGGCCGCTTCCGACACTTATGACAGTCTCTGACCGCGCAGCTCAAAGGCTACGGGTTCTCTATGCCGGGGCTCATCAAGGTGAACTGCTGCGGATCGGCGTAGGAACGCGGGGTTGCTCAGGCCTGTCCTACGAGATGACCTTCGTTAAGGAACCAGCTGACACTGATGAGCGGGTGGAAGATCAGGGCGTAACCCTGCTGGTGGACCGCAAGGCTACGCTATTTCTGACCGGAACGGTGATGGACTACGAGGTCAAAGACCTCGAAGCCGGGTTCACGTTCAGGAATCCAAATGAGAAGGGGCGCTGTGGCTGCGGCGAGAGCTTTCACGTTTGATCCGTTTCGGATCGCGTGAGAACACAAGGACCGTTTCCACTTCCGTGGACCAGAGGAACTGGTCCACGACTGTCCAGTTCAGCAGGGAGTATCCTGCTTCTTTCAAAGCACGACCGTCCTTTTCAAGTGCTGCCGGATTACAGCTGATATAGACAATGTCCTTCACGCCAGATTTGGCGAGCGGGATTGTCTGTGCTCCGGCACCTGCATAAGGCGGGTCCAGAACGACAGCACGTGTCGATTTCAGATCATGCGGAAGAAGCGGCTGCCGCATAAGGTCGCGCTGATAACCTTCGACGCGACGTCCACCTGCAGCCGCCTTCAGGCAATTTGCAGCAGCAAGTTCGCCTTCATACGCAAGCACGCGTCCCTTTTCTGAAAGGGGGAACGTCAGAGTACCGCAGCCAGCAAAAAGCTCTACGGTGATATCTTTTTTGTTAAGGGATGGCAGTCCCTCAACAGCCGCTTGAACAATAGCGTTTTCAGCGTCGCGTGTTGCCTGAAGGAAAGCTGCAGGCGGTGGAGATGTTTCCACCTCCCCAAAGCGTTCCGTGACGGGTTTTGTCTGAGAAACCGTTTCAATCGAACGGTCTTTCGGATTCTGCCACGATATTCTTGGAAGATTATAAGCCCGACCAAAAGCCGCCAGTTTGCTGCGATCAGCACTCGTCAGTTCCGCAGGGGTAGAGAGCGTCAGGTCCGGGCCACTGTCCAGAAGGTTCAGCACCAGGCTGCCGCGTCCCGTCAAGGCACCCAAAGTTCCAAGGACCTCTCGCAATGGCGAGAGAAGAGCAAACAGTTCCGGATGCAGAAGGTGACATTCCGTCATATCAACGGGATCACCATTCCGGCGGTGTAACCCCAGAATAATGCCTCCGGGAATACGCTGAATAGCAAGATCCATCCGGCGACGCGTATAGGGTGCTGTCTGGTACTGGCCGGGAGGCGGAATATCCTCGAAGCCTGCGGCATCCAGAGCAGCGGAAACGCGGGCTGTCTTCCATTCCAAGAGGGCTGGAAGTGACATTTCCTGAATCGCACATCCGCCACATTCGCCGAAAAGGCTACATGGGGGAGCAACGCGATCCGCAGATGGATGAGTAACTTCGATCAGTTCAGGACGAGTTCCTGAAAAGCGCGCAAGCACTTCTTCTCCCGGTAGTGTGCCGGGAAGAAAAAGAACATGCCCATCATGATGAGCAACGCCGTCACCTGCGGCGCCAAGACCTTCAATCCGGAGGGGGAATGCTCCGGTCCCCGGGTTATTCATCACCGTAATGACGAGCGTCATGCTGAACTGGAAGAGTCAGATCCGTCTCTTCGGAGACTGACAGACGGCGCCGACGGGGCACCAGCATGAATGCGGGAGTATCCCCGCCAAAGCCAGTTTTGGGCGCGTCGTTTTCAAAGGCTGGAGCCAGCTCAACAGATTTGCGATTCTGAACAGGCGCTGAAACAGGGGGGGCTTCCATAATGGTCACCCCTGTCTCAATGGTTTCATCCCGGCCGTTGCGGTTGCGTTTGCGGCCACCACGACGACGTTTTTTACGCTGCCCTTCCGATTCGTCGTCATTCCCGGCTTCGACTGCGTGCTGCTGATGAGGGAGAGGCTGCTTTGGAGCCATAATCGGACGACCATTTTCGTCTTCCTGTGCCCAATCCACAGAGTGGATTTCCGGAGCATCAAGACGTGCAATGGTTTTTCCCGTCAGAGTCTCGATGGCCTCAAGCAGACGACGATCACGAGGGCCAGCAATGCTGAACGCATGACCGTGTTTGCCGGCACGGCCTGTGCGACCGATACGGTGTACATAGTCTTCTGCATTGAACGGAAGATCAAAATTGAAGACGTGAGACAGGCCGCCAATATCGATTCCGCGTGCTGCAACGTCAGAGCAGACGAGAATTTTCAATTCGCCTGATTTGAATTTGTCCAGCGTGGAAAAGCGCAATGACTGCGCGAGATCACCATGTAAATGACCTGCTGCGAAACCATGTTTTGTCAGGTAACGCTGGAGCATGTCCACGTCACGCTTGCGATTGCAGAATACGATTGCACTCTGCACATCCTGCGAGCGAAGCAATTTGCGAAGAGCTCGACGTTTCTCGTCTTCGTCGACGATAATCAGACCTTCTTCAATCGTCGTTGCGACAGAAGAGGGGCGAGAGACCGTAATCTCCACCGGATTTCTCAGAAATTCGTCTGCGAGTCGACGGATTTCAGGAGCCATCGTTGCGGAGAAAAATAGCGTCTGACGATTGCGGGGCAGAAGGCCGACAATCTTCTCAATATCTGGAATGAATCCCATGTCCAGCATACGGTCTGCCTCGTCGATCACGAGCGTGCTGGTTTGCGTCAGCAGCAGGCCGCCACGACTGAAAAGATCAAGAAGGCGACCGGGAGTTGCAATCAGAACATCCACGCCGCGGTTCAGAACATCCCGCTGTTCAGCCATGCTTTCTCCGCCAATCAGCAGTGCATGGGTCAGCCGGAGATGTTTGCCGTACAGCTTGAAGTTATCTGCAACCTGCAGGGCAAGTTCCCGTGTTGGCTCAAGAATGAGCGAACGCGGCATTCTTGCGCGCGCGCGGGAGCCTGACAGCTTCTCAAGCATGGGGAGTGTGAAGGACGCCGTTTTACCGGTTCCTGTCTGCGCAACGCCCAATACATCATGGCCTTTCAGGACTTCCGGGATAGCCTGGGCCTGGATAGGCGTCGGGTGTTCATAACCCAACTCCTGAATTGCCTGCATGATGGGCTCTGAAAGACCCAGATCTGCAAAGCGGGGCTGATCAGCAGATGATGTGGAGGTCTCGGAAAGAGCGGGCGTTTCTGCCGGTGCTGCTTCAGTGTCCACGACCACTGCAACATCTGTCACAGGCGTTTCTACGGCGATTTCGACCGGGAGAGGATTTTTTCTAGGCCGCCCACGACGTGAGGGTACTTTGACGGGCTGAGCGGGAGGCGTCGTCAGAAGATCAGAGCTTTCGAGGGCGTCAGAAGTCGTTTCTTTCGTGACCGGCAAGACTTCAGATGGGAGTTTTGGTTTCCGTCCGCGTTTTTTAGGGGCCGGAATGGAGGTGCTGTCTGTCACCACTTCAGCTGCCGCTTTGGGTTTCCGGCCACGGCGCGGTTTGGGGGCCTCAACAACAGCAGCTTCTTCGACTTTTAGCGCTTCCTCGACGACGGCCTTAGGTTTGCGCCCACGCTTCTTCGGAGTTGGAACCACGAGCTCTTCGGCTACAGTTTCGATAGCGACAGCTTTGGGCTTACGACCGCGACGTTTGGGTGCAGGAGTATCGACAGCCTCCTGCGGAGTCGTTTCGACGACCTCTTCCACAACGCTATCGACTTTGCGACTGCGACGACGTGGTGGAGGCGCAGGTTCGGAAGCCGCGTCTTGTGTTTTTGCCTGCCGGGTACGACGAATTGGAGTCGACTTTGCAGACTCAGCTTCTGCTTCGGTCACAGCCGGATCTGCAGCCTTGGTGCGTCGGCGAACGGGTGTGGCAACTGCCTCGATAGCAGTCTTTTCTACCGCAGAACGACGGCCTCGCGTCTTCTTCTCTGTAACGACTGGTTGAGAGACAGCCTCATCAAGGCTCTCTGGTTCAGTCGATGAATTCTTGGTTGCCTTCGCACGAACGCCAGCGGGACGGCCGCGCTTTGCAGGGGCAGAGGTACGGGACTTGGAAGGACCGGAGGTCGTTTTCGCGCTCAAATGACTCTCGAGACTCTCGTTGACGGTACAGGCCAGATAGACTGCGCCGGAGTTGAGGGCGGGCACGTGTCCCGCAACTTTAAAGTGGTGCGTTATCGGCTAAACGCTGGAAAGGCAAGCGATACAGCCCATAGAGCGCCATATCGCTACCACAATCACATGCCGTGCGCCATGGCTGCAATCAGAATGTTCAGAAGACCCAGTCCCGCCATCAGGACGGTCCGGTTCCGCAGAGTGTCAAAAACGGCTGGCTGTGGCCGAAGGGCCCGTCTTGCACGCAGGAAAGGTCCACGAGCTGTTGTGATGAAGACGATCGCCATTGCAATGCCGATTAACTGCATGGCGTTAATCGTCCAGTTGACGGCGCCAAAACCGCCCTCATGGATGACCAGTGCCCAGCCACTGACCAGCGAAAACGGAACAACCTGCCAGAGTCCTTTGAAGAACCGGGTATAATTCTGGAGCAGTACCGAAGCGCGCGGGCCTGGGTCGAGCAGGCCAACCGTGGAGCGGACAACCAGAGCCGAATATATCGATCCGCCGATCCAGTAAGTCATGCAGAGAAGATGGATTGCGAGCACGAGGCTCCAGACAATTGAACCGGTCATTGATCCTCATCATGGTCAGGTGCGTAAAGGAAGGGCAGGGCGTATCCCTGACGTATCTTTGCAAGATTACCCGACCCCACCGGCAGAATGCCATAGGGAACGCGGAAGAGCTCTCTGCTTTCTGCAAACAGTGATCCCATCAGGAGAAACAGCGCCGTGTCTTCATATCCACTTGCCCTTCTGACACCACAGGAAAGCGATAGGATGGATCATGCGGCTTCAGCCGTTGTTCCTGTTTCACAGCTCATGGAAAGGGCGGGATGGGCAGTCGCACGTGCCATTCGCAAGCGGTTCGCACCCTGCCGTGTCGCAGTGGTGTGCGGCCCGGGAAATAACGGGGGGGATGGCTATGTTGCTGCCCGTTTTCTTGCGCAATGGGGATGGTCAGTGCGTGTTGTGGCCATGGCGGCTCCCAGGGAGGGTAGCCCTGCCCATGATGCTGCCAGTCACTGGAATGGGCCGGTACTGCCGTTCGATGTCCGCTCTGTTGAAGGGGTGGATATGATTGTGGATGCCGTTTTTGGTTCAGGTCTCAAGCGGCCTGTTCAGGATGATGTGGTAACAGTTTTGGGGGCTGTTCCGCTTCGGGTTGCCATTGATATGCCGAGTGGCGTGTCCGGGTTGACGGGGTGTGTGCTTGGGCACGCGCAGGCCTGTGCTTTGACGATAACGTTTGTGCGTCCGCGCCCGGGGCATTTGCTTGAGCCCGGCAAAGGGCTGTGTGGCGAGCTGGTTTGTGCAGACATTGGTATGCCCGCCGAGGCCTGGGACGGCCTTGCTCCGAAAATCACTCTGAACTGGCCAGGGCTTTGGATGCTCCCTGTTTCCGGTGACGGGGATTACAAATATCGCCGGGGTGTTGTGAGTGTCTGCGGCGGAGCGGTCATGCCGGGAGCAACGCGGTTGGCCGCCAAAGCAGCGCGTCGGACAGGTGCGGGACTTGTGAGGATTGCTGCGGGCCACGCTGCGGAGTCATACCGACTCGGTGATCCCGGGCTGATTGTTGATGATGGGCTGCTGTCAGACTTGCTGAAAGATCAACGACGGAAAGTCTGGATCTGTGGGCCGGGGCTTGCGCCTAATGAAGTTTCTGCCGTGCTGCCTGAGTTGCTGGGTGCTGATCGAACCGTTCTTGCAGATGCTGGGGCGCTCGCCTGGGGAGCTGAGGATCTGTCACGCCTGAAAGGGGTTGCTGCCGTTACGCCTCATATTGGTGAGTTCAAAAAACTGTTCGGCCCGGTTGAGGGTAGTCGCCCGGATGCTGCTCTTGCTGCCGCGCAGAAACTCAATGCAGTCATGGTCATGAAGGGGCCGGATACCATCATTGCCGCCCCGGATGGACGTATTGCGATCAATGCTCATGCGACGTCCGCGCTGGCTACAGCTGGTTCCGGAGACACGCTGACAGGAGTTATTGCAACGCTTCTGGCTGCGGGAATGGAGGTCTGGGAGGCCTGCTGTGCAGGTGTCTGGCTGCATGGAGAGGCCGGGATGCAGGCGGCGAGGCAGCATGGCGGGTGGCCCGTAGCAGAGGATCTGGACCTGCCACTCGGTGCTGCCAGAAAGCTTGCAACAGAGCTTTCCAAGGACAATTTAAGCAAAAACCCGGTGGCCGCCCTGTTGTGAAGTAGCGTGTCATGCGCTAAAGGCCGCGCTTCCAAGGTTCGGTAACACGAACCCCGGAGACGGGGCTGAGCGGGCGTGGTGGAATTGGTAGACACGCCAGATTTAGGTTCTGGTGGCGCAAGTCGTGGGGGTTCAAGTCCCTCCGCCCGTACCAACCCGGTTTCCTGAGAAGAGATTTTAACTTACCCGACCGAGAGGATCGCCTGGCTCATGCAGGTTACGCCCACGCTCAACGAAGGACTTAAGCGCGCCTTCACTGTCGTTGTTCCTTCTGCGGACCTGCAGGCCCGTCGTGCAGCCCGACTCGCTGAAGTTGCGCGCACGATCAAGCTTCCGGGTTTCCGTCCGGGCAAGGTTCCGGCTTCTCTCGTCAAGCAGCGTCACGGCGCTGCCGTCAACGCAGAGCTGGTGGAAGAAGTCATCAACGATACGGTTGGCAAGCTGGTTCAGGAACAGGACGTTCGTCCGGCCATGCAGCCGAAGGTCGAGCTGGTTTCTGCTCCTGATTCCGAAGGCGATCTTGAGTTCAAGGTTGAGATGGAAGTTCTGCCGGAAATCGAAGTTCCGGATCTGTCCGGTCTGAAGCTGACGCGCCTGACTTCCAAGGTTGATGAAGAGGTCGTTAACAAGGCTCTGGCTGATCTCGCCCGTCGCAGCCGCAAGTTCGAAGCCATCGAAGAAGATCGTGCAGCCGTAAAGGGCGACGTGGTCTGCGTTGACTTCGTGGGTAAGCTGGATGGCACGCCGTTTGACGGCGGCACGGCTGAAGACGTGAACGTCGAAATCGGCGGCGAAGGCTTCATCCCGGGTTTTGCCGAGCAGATGGAAGGCATGAAGGCCGGGGAAGAGCGCGTCATCAACGTGACGTTCCCGGAAGACTATCAGGCGGAAGAACTGGCCGGTAAGGCCGTGACATTCGACATCAAGGCGAAGTCCCTGAAGAAGCCTGTTGATCCGGAAATCAACGACGATCTGGCCAAGGACATTGGTCTCGACAGCATCGAGCAGATCCGTTCCCTGATCACGGAGCAGGCTGAAGGCGAGTACAAGCAGCTCTCCCGTCTGCGCATCAAGCGTGAACTTCTGGACGCCCTGTCCGAGAAGACAGACTTTGAAGCTCCTCAGAGCATGGTTGATGCCGAGTTCGCTCAGATCTGGGCCCGCGTCGAGCAGGACCGTGAAGCTGGCCGTATGGACGAAGAAGACGCAGGCAAGGACGAAGAGACCCTGCGTGCAGACTACCGTCGTATTGCAGAGCGTCGTGTGAAACTGGGTCTGCTGCTGGCTGAAATCGGCCGCAAGCAGGAAATCCAGGTCTCCCGCGAGGAACTTCTGGGTGCGATGCAGCAGGAAGCGCAGCGTTACCCAGGCCAGGAAAAGATGGTTTTCGAGTTCTTCTCCAAGAACCCGCAGGCTGTTGAAGGTCTTCGTGGCCCGATCCTGGAAAACAAGGTTGTCGATTATCTGATCGAGCTGGCTGATGTCACCGAAAAGGAAGTCACACCGGAAGAACTCGCAGAAATCCCGCCTGCAGAGCTCTGAGAGTACTGACGCAGAAAAGGCGGGCACTCTTCGGAGTGCCCGTTTTGCTGTCTGCTCCCTTTGACGGAACGCTCTGCCGGGTCCATGTTAAAGAATACAGACAGCCCATCGGGCATTGAGGAACAGACAGTATGACCATTGGGGACCGCGATCCCGTCGAGGTGTTCAACAACTCTCTGGTGCCGATGGTAGTCGAGCAGACTGCCCGCGGAGAGCGAGCTTTCGACATTTTTTCACGTCTCCTTCAGGAGCGTATCATCTTCCTGACCGGCCCGGTTTACGATCAGGTTGCTTCTCTGATCAGTGCGCAGCTCCTTTATCTTGAGAGCGTGAACCCGACCAAGGAAATTTCTTTCTATATCAACAGCCCAGGCGGTGTCGTTTCTGCTGGTCTCGCGATCTATGACACGATGCAGTACATCCGTTGCCCGGTGAGCACGGTTTGTATTGGTCAGGCGGCGTCCATGGGGTCGCTGCTTCTGGCCGGTGGTGAGAAGGGGCATCGGTACTGTCTGCCAAATGCGCGCGTGATGGTGCATCAGCCTTCTGGTGGTGCGCAAGGTCAGGCGTCCGATATTGAAATTCAAGCTCGTGAAATTCTGCTGATTCGTCAGCGCTTGAATGAAATCTATCGTGAGCATACCGGGCAGACGCTGGAAGAGATTGAGCGCAAGCTCGAACGCGACAGCTATCTGTCTGCTGAAGAAGCTAAAGAGTTTGGTCTGATTGATGCGGTCGTGCGCCGTCATCCGGCAGTTCAGTCTGCTCAGGACTGACCGGTTTCAGAACGCAAGAGGAGTTTTGCTCCTCTTGGAAAAGAAAAGCGGCATCCCGATATGCCGCTTTTCATGTCTTGGAGTTACGTGCTCCGGGGTTGCCGAAGGCTGAGACCTCGGCCTAGAGTTTTAAGTGCTTCAGCATGTCTGCTGCCGAAAAGCGGTCGGTGCGTGTGTGAGGGGAAAGAGGAACAGCGATGAGCAACAAATCCGGCGATTCAAAGAACACCCTGTATTGCTCGTTCTGTGGGAAATCCCAGCACGAAGTTCGCAAGCTGATCGCTGGTCCAACAGTTTTCATCTGTGATGAGTGTGTTGAACTCTGCATGGATATCATTCGCGAGGAGCATAAGACGCACCTTGTGAAATCCCGCGACGGTGTTCCGACGCCCAAGGAAATCTGCAAGGTTCTGGACGATTATGTCATTGGGCAGTTCGAGGCCAAGCGCGCGCTGTCGGTCGCCGTTCACAACCATTATAAGCGGCTGGCCCATGCGCAGAAGAACAGCGATATCGAGATCGCGAAATCCAACATTCTTCTGATTGGTCCTACAGGTTCGGGTAAGACGCTGCTTGCGCAGACGCTGGCTCGTATTCTTGATGTCCCATTCACGATGGCAGATGCCACAACGCTGACCGAAGCCGGTTATGTGGGTGAAGACGTTGAGAACATCATCCTGAAGCTGCTTCAGGCTGCTGACTATAACGTCGAGCGTGCGCAGCGCGGCATTGTCTATATCGACGAAATCGACAAGATCTCGCGGAAGTCCGACAATCCGTCCATCACCCGTGATGTTTCAGGCGAAGGCGTACAGCAGGCGCTTCTGAAGCTTATGGAAGGGACGGTTGCGTCCGTGCCGCCGCAGGGTGGTCGCAAGCATCCGCAGCAGGAGTTCCTGCAGGTTGACACCACGAACATGCTGTTCATCTGTGGTGGTGCTTTTGCGGGGCTGGACAAGATCATTTCGGCTCGTGGCAAAGGATCAGGCATCGGCTTTGGCGCGGATGTGCGTTCTGAGGATGAGCGTCGTCTGGGGGCAATTCTTCAGACAGTAGAGCCTGAAGATCTGCTCAAGTTCGGTCTTATTCCGGAGTTCATTGGTCGTCTGCCGGTTATCGCAGCGCTGAATGATCTTGATGAAGCTGCCCTGATCCAGATTCTCAGCAAGCCGAAAAATGCTTTGACAAAGCAGTATGGGCGCCTTTTCGAGATGGAAGGGGTCAAACTGTCCTTCACGGAAGACGCACTTTCCGGCATCGCCAAGCGGGCTATCGAACGCAAGACCGGTGCCCGTGGCCTTCGTTCCATTATGGAGAACATCCTGCTTGGGACGATGTTCGATCTTCCAGGACTGGAAGGCGTTGAGGAAGTCGTCATCAACCGTGAAGTGGCGGAGAGCAAGGCCAACCCGGTTTATGTGTACGGGAAGGGCAAAAGCGAACCGACAGAACAGTCTGCTTGATGATGTCGAAAAGGCCGTCTTGTCAGTCGGCCTTTTTGTCACAACATTGAAGACAGACGCTGTCTGAATTCGTGCCTTTTCTGCATGAAGAGACATTACGGTGCTCGCGCTGCCAGGCGGGCGGGGGCCGTAAGATCGTCCCTACGGAGATCAAGTGAATGACTGACGATACAAAACCCAAGACGCGTCGCCGCACAAAAAAAGTGGACGATGCTGCGGTCGTTGAAAAAAAGACCGTCCGCAGACCTCGTGCGACAAAAGCTCCCAAAGAAGCTGTGCCTGCAGAAGTTGTGACGGAGGCCGCTCCGGCTGCTCGTCACGATGTCATGGCGGTTCTTCCGCTGCGGAACATTGTCGTTTTCCCGCATATGATTGTTCCGCTCTTCGTTGGCCGTGAGAAATCTGTAAAGGCTCTTGAGGCAGTTACGCGGGACAGCAAACAGATCCTTCTTGTCGCGCAGAAAGACGTCTCGCAGGATGATCCATCTGTGGACGATATCTATCGCTACGGGACGGTCTCCACCATTCTGCAGCTTCTCAAGCTGCCAGATGGAACAGTAAAGGTTCTCGTTGAAGGCACGCGCCGGGTTCACATCACGCGACTGTTTGACGTGGACGGGCATTTCGAGGCCGAGGTTGAAGAAATTGCAGATGCGCCGCTCTCCGCGACGCCAGGCAGTGATCTCGAAGCACTTGGGCGCTCGACGGTTTCCCAGTTCGAGCAATATATAAAGCTCAATAAGAAGATCCCGCCTGAGGTCATGGTCTCGATCAATCAGATCGATGATCTCTCCAAGCTTGCGGATACGATTGCGAGCCATCTGAATCTCAAGATTTCTGAAAAGCAGGAAATTCTTGAGATGCCTTCCGCCGAGCAGCGTCTCGAGCGCGTGTTTGCTCATATCGAGACGGAAATCGGGGTTCTGCAGGTTGAGAAGCGCATCCGAAACCGTGTGAAGCGGCAGATGGAGAAGACGCAGCGTGAGTATTATCTCAACGAGCAGCTCAAGGCGATCCAGAAGGAACTTGGAGAAGGCGAAGACGGCAAGGATGAACTTGCCGAGCTTGAAGAGAAGATCAACAAGACCCGTCTGAGCCGTGAAGCCAAGGAAAAGGCCCATGCCGAGCTGAAGAAGCTGCGCGGTATGAGCCCGATGTCCGCAGAGAGCACAGTCGTCCGGAATTATCTGGACTGGCTGCTGGGTATTCCGTGGAAAAAGCGCTCCAAGATCACCAAGGAGTTCACGCACGCTGAAGGTGTGCTTGAAGCCGAACATTACGGTCTTGAGAAGGTCAAGGAGCGCATCCTTGAATATCTTGCCGTGCAGACGCGTTCCCAGAAGATCAAGGGACCAATCCTGTGCCTCGTTGGGCCGCCGGGTGTCGGTAAAACGTCTCTGGCACGCTCGATCGCCAAGGCAACGGGCCGTCAGTACGTTCGTATGTCCCTTGGTGGTGTGCGTGACGAATCGGAAATCCGCGGTCATCGCCGGACATATATCGGTTCCATGCCTGGGAAAATCATTCAGGGCATGAAAAAGGCGAAGACGTCCAATCCGTTGTTCCTGCTGGATGAGATCGACAAGCTGGGGGCTGACTGGAGAGGTGATCCGTCTTCCGCGCTTCTTGAAGTGCTGGATCCGGAGCAGAACTCCACCTTCGCCGATCATTATCTGGAGGTTGATTACGATCTTTCAGACGTCATGTTCGTGACAACGGCCAACAGCCTCAATATGCCGCAGCCACTTCTGGACCGCATGGAGATCATCAATCTCTCGGGCTACACGGAAGACGAGAAGGTACAGATTGCGCGTCGACATCTGCTCTCCAAGCAGGCGGAGGCTCATAATCTCAAGCCTGATGAGTGGACTGTTTCTGACGAGACGCTTCTTGAGTTGATCCGGTCTTATACTCGTGAGGCAGGGGTCAGAAATCTCGAGCGCGAAATTGCTCGTCTGGCCCGTAAGGTTGTGAAGGAAATCATCACGACTGGCGTAACGCACGTTGAAATCACACCAGAGAATCTTGGTAAATACGCAGGCGTGCGTCGTTTCCGTCACGGAGAAACCGAGACGGAGGATATGGTTGGTGTCGTAACCGGCTTGGCCTGGACACAGGTTGGCGGTGAGATCCTGACCATCGAAAGCGTTATGGTTCCCGGTAAGGGGCAGGTGAAGCAGACGGGTAAACTGGGTGATGTGATGCAGGAAAGCATTGCAGCAGCCCTGTCTTATGTCCGCTCACGGGCACAGGATTTCGGTATCCGGCCGCCGCTCTTTGAAAAGCGGGATATTCACGTTCATCTTCCGGAGGGAGCAACCCCGAAGGATGGTCCGTCCGCGGGTATTGCGCTTGCAACGTCTCTCGTCAGCATCATGACGCAGATCCCCATTCGCCGGGATGTTGCGATGACGGGCGAAATTACGCTTCGTGGGCGTGTGCTGGAGATTGGCGGCCTGAAAGAGAAGCTGCTGGCTGCATTGCGAGCTGGAATCAAGACGGTTCTCATTCCGAAGGACAATGAAAAGGATCTTGCAGAGGTTCCTGAAAATGTCCGTCATGCGCTCAAGATCATTCCAGTCGCCCATGTCGATGAGGTTCTGAAAATTGCCCTCACGCGCATGCCTGAGGCAATTGAATGGGATGAAAGTGTGGACCCAATAGGTGGAATTGCTGGCGAGAAAGCCTCTCCGGCGGCACTTCCACACTAACGGTTGGGTCCTTCTGCGATTCTTACAGTTGACGCGGCCAAAAAGCGCTTCATAGTGCGGCCGCAGATCGAACAAGCACCTGAGCCGCAAGACTCTTCGGAGGATGGCTCGGGTGCTCTAACACCAGAAAGGCACATCATGGAGAAGCCCCTCAACAAGCAGGAACTGATCGCCGCCGTTGCAGACGCCGCCGATCTTCCGAAGGCAAAGGCCAGCGAAGTTGTCGATGCGGTGTTCAGCACGATCGAGAAGACGCTCGCCAAGAAGCAGGAAGTCCGTCTCGTGGGCTTCGGTAGCTTCGTGACCGCTACGCGTAAGGCTGCCAAGGGCCGCAACCCGCGCACGGGCGAAGAGATCGACATTCCGGCATCCACCTCTGTCCGTTTCAAGCCGGGCAAGGGTCTTAAGGACGCCGTAAGCGAATAAAAATTCGCTTTTATGGTTCTGGGTGTCTTTACGGGCGCTCAGAACCGTGTATATAGGCCACGTGTTTTCTGAGGGCGATTAGCTCAGCGGTAGAGCGTCTCGTTTACACCGAGAGGGTCGGCAGTTCAATCCTGTCATCGCCCACCACATGAAGACTGACTGTACATATGGCCTGGCGTTTCGAATTGTATGAGACGTTGGGATCGACTTCCGATCTCTGTAAAGAAAAAGCTGAGGCTGGAGCGCAAGAAAAGCTCGCCATTCAAGCTTTTGCCCAAACCTCTGGGCGCGGAACTCGTGGTAGAAGCTGGGTCGATCCTGGCGGTAATCTGGCAATATCTCTTCTTTTCCGACCTGTGAATGCAACAGATTTTCTGGCTGCTATTCCTTTTCTGACGGCTCTGAGCCTCTACGAGACTGCGCGGCAGTTCAGTACGGGTGAAGCTGATTTCATGTTGAAATGGCCGAATGATCTTCTGCTCTCTGAACGCAAGATGGCAGGCGTTCTGATCGAAGCAGGGGGACGTGCAGATCACAAATGGATCGTCGTTGGCATTGGAGCTAATCTCCGGCAAGCTCCCGAAATTGAGGGCCGCAAATTGTCCGCGTTGTCCGAAGTGGCTGCGCCCCCTGATCCCGTGGTTTTTGGTCGTAACCTGACCTTGCAGATGGATCATTGGGTCGGTGTCTGGGAAGCTGCAGGATTTGCTCCAATTCGGGAAGCGTGGCTTGACCGTGCGCATCCTGTCGGACGTCATCTTGCGGTTCAGCGCCGTGAAACATATATATCAGGTTCATTTTCAGGATTGGACGAGCAGGGACGTCTGCTTCTTGCGCTTCCAAGTGGTGAAATCATACCGGTTGTAACCGGCGATATCTTGCTGGACTGAAGGACCGGATTGAAACGTGCTTCTCGTCATTGATGCTGGCAACACGAATGTTGTGTTTGCAGTTCACGATGGATCGTCGTGGGTCGGTCAATGGCGCATGTCCACGAGCGACTCCCGTACTGCTGACGAATACGCTGTCTGGCTTCTGGGCCTGTTTGATCGCATTGGGCTGAATGCTGGCTCCATCACACGTGCTATCATCGGAACGGTTGTTCCTGCGGCGCTTTACGATTTACGTCGTTTCTGCAGGCAGTGGCTGGATGTTGAGCCGCTTGTAGCCAATGCAGGTCTGGAGTGGGGCATTGAAGCGCTGGTTGATAATCCTTCCGAACTTGGAGCAGACCGCCGTTTGAACGGTCTTGCAGCCCAGCACTTTTATGGCGGCCCTCTCATTGTTGTTGATTTTGGCACGGCAACGACGTTTGATGTCGTGAATGAACATGGCCAGTACTGCGGTGGAGCGATTGCTCCGGGCGTTAATCTTTCCATCGACGCTTTGCACAGAGCTGCTGCCCGTTTGCCACGTATGAGCATCGGGCGTCCTCTGAACGCGATTGGCCGAAGCACAAGCGTTGCCATGCGTTCCGGACTCTTCTGGGGCTATGTTGGCCTGGTTGAAGGGATCGTAGGAAGAATTTCCGAAGAAATGGGCGGTCGCCCCAAGATTATTGCAACAGGTGGTCTCGCGCCTCTGTTTTCAGAGGGCACCAACCTGTTTGACGTGATGGCCCCTGATCTGACCCTGGATGGCCTCCGTCTTCTGGCTGATCGTAATGCGATGGCTCAGCACACCCATTCCCCTGAAGGCATGTAGGCTTTCGGCAATGAATATCACTGATGATGTTAACAAATGTAAGGAACAACTATGACGGATACATCTGACGGTTTGTCCTTCCTGCCTCTGGGTGGGACGGGCGAAATCGGCATGAATTTCAATCTTTATCGTCTCACGAAAAACAACAAGGAAACCTGGCTCGCCATCGACTGTGGCATTGGCTTTTCGGGCAATGATACGCCTGAAGCCGAAGTCCTGATGCCGGACCCGACATTTATTGCGGATCGAGCAAAAGACCTCTGCGGCCTCGTGATTACCCATGCGCACGAAGATCACCTTGGTGCTGTTGCACATCTGTGGCCGTATCTGCGTTGCCCGGTTTATGCGACCCCGTTTGCTGCGGCTGTTCTGCGTCGGAAGCTGCATGAGGCTCATCTGGTCAATCAGGTAAAGATCCATGTCGTGATGCCAAGCTCGCGGTTTCACGTCGGACCTTTCGATCTTCAGTTTGTCGCTGTCACCCACTCTGTGGCTGAAGCGCAGGCTGTTGCGCTTCGTACGCCGCATGGTCTCATTGTCCATACGGGCGACTGGAAGCTCGACGAGAACCCGCTGGTCGGCCCTAAGACGGATCTTGAAGAATTCGGTCGCCTTGGAGACGAGGGCGTTCTGGCGATGGTGGGTGACAGCACCAACGTCATGAAGGAAGGGCGTTCAGAGTCTGAGGCTGATGTTCGCAAGGGCCTGACGGATCTGATTACGAGCCTTCATGGCCGCGTTGCCGTGACGTGCTTTGCCAGTAACGTGGCGCGCGTTGAGAGTATTGCGAAGGCTGCCATGTCCGCCGGTCGTGCGGTCATGATCGTGGGGCGATCCCTGCGTAATCTTGAAACGGCTGCCCGTGAGTGCGGCTATTTCAGTGATCTGCCGCCGTTCCTGACGGAGCAGGATGCACGCGATATCCATGATGATAATCTTCTGATGATCATCACGGGAAGTCAGGGCGAACCTCGTTCTGCGCTGTCTCGCATCGCCTCGGATACGCATCCGAATATTTCGCTCGGCGAAGGCGATACGGTTATTTACAGCTCACGCGTCATTCCGGGGAATGAGCAGGCTGTCATGGCCGTGCAGGACAATTTGTCCCGTCGTGGCGTGACGGTTCTGACGGACAAGGACGCGAAGGTCCATACGTCTGGCCACGCAACGGGCGATGACATTCGTGTGCTGTACGGGATTGTCCGCCCGAAATACAGCATTCCGACCCATGGTGAATGGCGTCATCTGACGGCTCATGCCGCTCTGGCGCACGAGATGGGTTCTGAGCCGATCCTGCTGGAAGATGGTGACATTCTGAATCTGTCTCCAGGTGATGTCCGGGTTGTTGACACGGCGCCGACTGGTCGTCTGGCACTGGATGGTGGGCGCCTTCTGCCGATGACGGGTGGCGTTCTGGCTGCCCGCCGCAAGATGCTGTTTAACGGCATGGTCATTGCGAGTTTCGCTGTAGATGACGAAGGCTATGTCATTGGCGAGCCCAAGATCAGTGCACCTGGTCTGCTTGAGGCGGAAGATCCGGAAAGCATTCGCATTCAGGAAGAATTCGCTGATTCCATTGACGAAATCCCGGATGAGCTGCGACAGGACGACACGGCATTCCGTGACGCAGCCAAGACGGCCCTGCGCCGTGCTCTGGGGCGCAAGCTTCAGAAGCGTCCGCTTGTCGATGTTCATCTGCTGCGCGTCTAAGAGAAGAAATAGAGTATGCGTCTGAGTAAAGCCTTTCAGCCGACGCTGAAGGAAGTCCCGGCGGAGGCGCAGATTGCGTCTCATCGCCTTATGCTGCGTGCAGGTCTGGTTCGTCAGACATCGTCCGGTATTTACGCCTGGCTGCCAGCTGGTCTGCGCGTCCTGCGGAACATCGAGAAGATCATCCGCGAAGAGCAGGATGCCATTGGTGCTCAGGAAGTCCTGATGCCGACGCTTCAGTCTGCTGATCTGTGGCGCCGTTCGGGGCGTTATGACGCTTACGGTCCGGAAATGCTCCGTATTCAGGACCGTCATGGCCGTGAGCTGCTGTATGGGCCGACCAATGAGGAAATGATCACGGATATCTTCGGATCGTCCGTCAGTTCCTACAAGCAGCTTCCGAAGGCGCTATATCACATCCAGTGGAAGTTCCGTGATGAGGTTCGCCCGCGCTTCGGTGTGATGCGTGGTCGTGAATTCCTCATGAAGGATGCCTACTCCTTCGATGCAGACTATCAGGGCGCGGTTAACAGCTATCGCCGCATGATGCTGTCCTATCTGCGGATTTTCCAGCGTCTTGGCGTTCGCGCTGTGCCAATGGTTGCAGATACGGGACCGATCGGTGGCGATCTCAGCCATGAGTTTCTGGTTCTGGCCCCGACAGGTGAAAGCGGCGTGTTCTTTGACGCGGCTCTTGAAGAGCAGGACTGGCTGGGCCGTCCGGTGGACTGTGACAACGAGGAAGATCTCGCTGCATTCTTCTCTTCCGTAACGGATCACTACGCCGCAACGGATGAGAAGCATGATGAGGCTGCCTGGGCAGAAGTGCCGGATGACCGGAAGCGGGAAGGGCGTGGCATTGAAGTGGGCCACATCTTCTACTTCGGCACCAAATACACGGAATCCATGGGGATCGAAGTCAGCGGCGCCGATGGGGCGAAGTTCTCGCCTCATATGGGCTCCTATGGCGTCGGTGTGTCCCGACTGGTCGGCGCGATCATCGAGGCCTCGCATGACGAGGCTGGGATCATCTGGCCTGCTTCCGTCGCGCCATACAAAGCTGCGATCCTGAATCTGCGCCCGGGCGACGAAGCCTGCGATGCAATCTGCGAAGAGATCTACGGAACAGATTCTGAGAACTTCATGTACGATGACCGCTCCGAGCGTGCAGGTGTGAAGTTCAATGATGCTGATCTGATGGGTCATCCCTGGCAGATCATCGTTGGTCCGCGCGGTGCCAAGGAAGGCAAGGTTGAACTGAAGCGTCGTGCAGACGGCGAGCGGTTCGAACTGCCGGTGGCTGAAGCGCTGGCCAAGATCGGAGCAGCCTGATGTTCGGCCGCTTCGAGCGTATGGTGGCGGGGCGCTATCTGCGCGCCCGTCGTGGCGAACGCTTCGCCTCGATCATTGCAGTTTTCTCATTGGTCGGCATTGCGCTCGGGGTGGCCACGCTCATCATCGTCATGTCGGTGATGAACGGGTTCAAGGCTGATCTGATGGGGCGTATCCTTGGCTTGCACGGGGATCTCACCGTGTTTGGCTACGGGCGCCCTATCGAGGCCTATCAGAATGACGTCGAGGCTATTCGTTCTGTGCCGGGCGTGAAGTCAGTCATTCCCATGGCGCAGGGAACCGTTCTTGTCGAAGCTGGTCGGTATTCGACTGGCGCAGAGGTTCAGGGTGTCGCCCAGCAGGATCTTCGGGACTGGCGTGCTCTGAGTAGTGGTGTCATCGCCGGCTCGATTGATCGCTTTACTGGAGACGACGCGGTTGCCATCGGGACGACGATGGCAGATCGTGCTGGCTTGACGATCGGCTCCCCCATTACGCTCCTGTCCCCGGATGGTCAGGCAACGCCGTTTGGCACAATGCCGCGTGTGAAAACGTATCATGTGGCCGCGATCTTCGATGCCAACTGGAACGACTATAATTCAAACATCGTTCTGGTACCGCTTCCTGCTGCACAGAAATTTCTGATGCTTGGGAATGCCGTTTCCTTGATTCAGGTCTCGACCAACGACCCCTCGAACGTCCAGCCTACACGTCAGGCCATTGTGCAGCGCCTTGATGACCCACGTCTGCGGGTTCTGGACTGGACGCAGAGCGCGAATGGTTTTCTCGATGCCGTCACGGTCGAGCAGAACGTCATGTTCCTTATCCTGACGCTCATCATTCTGGTTGCGGCCTTCAATGTGATTTCGTCCCTCATCATGATGGTGAAGGATAAGACGCGCGATATCGCTGTGCTTCGTACGCTTGGTGCAAGCCGCGGCGCGATCATGAGAATCTTCCTGATGAATGGTGCATTTGTCGGGATTGTTGGAACCGCGGCAGGGTCAGCACTGGGTATCGCGTTTGCGCTCAATATTGAGCGTATCCGCCAGTGGCTCCAGTCTTTGACGGGAACCAATCTTTTCAATCCGGAAGTCTATTTTCTTGAGCGGCTGCCAGCCAAACTTGTCTGGTCGCAGGTTGGAGAGGTGATTGCCATGTCACTGGTGTTGTCGCTGCTGGCTACACTGTATCCGTCCTGGAGAGCCGCAAGGACTGACCCGATCGAGGCTCTGCGTCATGAGTGAAGCCCGAATGACGGCTCTACGGCTGGAAAATCTGACCCGTCGCTTCAAATCTGGTGAAGAGACTCTGGAGATTCTCTCTGGAGCATCGTTTTCTCTTTATCCAGGTGAAATTGTAGCCCTTGTGGCGCCAAGCGGTACTGGTAAATCCACGCTGCTTCATTTGGCAGGATTGTTGGAAGCACCAACGGAAGGTACTGTCTATATTGGCGAGAAGCCGGTCAGCGGTTTGAGCGATACCGTGCGAACGGCTGTGCGCCGGGATCAGATCGGCTTCGTGTACCAGTTTCATCATCTTCTTGGTGAATTCACGGCTTGTGAGAACGTGATGCTGCCTCAGTTGGTGGCTGGCGTTTCGGCAAAAGCTGCAAAAGTGCGTGCAGAGGATCTGCTAGGTCGTTTTGGTCTGTCTCATCGCCTCAACTCCCTGCCTGGACGTCTTTCTGGTGGAGAGCAGCAGCGCACGGCGATTGCCCGTGCGCTTGCCAATCGCCCGAAGCTTCTTCTGGCGGATGAACCGACGGGCAATCTGGATATCGCGACTTCCGACCATGTTTTTGACGAACTCCTGCGTGTGGTGCGTGAGGAAGGCGTTGCAGCCCTTATCGCAACCCACAACAAGGAACTCGCAGCACGCATGGATCGCACGGTTACGTTGCGGGATGGAAAGCTCGTTCCTTTCTGAATTGCCCTGAACTGACGAGAAGAACGCTGTATCTGCTCGTCGGTCCTGATAGAATGATGGCATGTCTCATGCCGATTTCGTTCATCTTCGCAATCACTCCGCATACTCCCTGAGTCAGGGAGCCATTCGCATTGCAGATCTTGTCGGGCTCGCCACCAAAAATGCCATGCCTGCCGTCGCCCTGACGGATAGTGGCAATCTTTTCGGGGCGTTGGAATTTTCCCTGTACTGTCGCAATGCCGGTGTTCAACCTATCGTTGGCTGCCAGCTCTCCCTACCATCGCGGAGCACAAAACCCGGCGCGCCTTCCGAGCCGCTGGTGGTTCTGGCACGGAACGAAACGGGTCTTGCCAATCTGCAGATCCTGTCCTCGCATGGCTTCCTGAACGGTGATCCGGCTGACCCCACCGTTGCCGTAGATGTTCTGTGCCAGCATGCGGATGGTCTTTTTCTGCTCACCGGGGGTAATCGTGGGCCGATCAATCGCCTGATTTATGATGAACAGAAAGACGAGGCGGAAGTTCTTCTGCGCCGTTTGATGGAGGCATTTCCCCAGAACATTGCAGTCGAACTGAATCGTCTGGGTGAGGCTGGCGAGCAGGAAATTGAGAGTATTCTTGTGCCTCTGGCCGATAAGCTCGACATTCCTCTTGTCGCGACCAATGAATGCTTCTTTCCCACGCCGCAGATGCATGAAGCGCATGATGCGCTGATCTGTATCGCACAGGGGCGGACCATGGCGGAGGCTGACCGCTGGCATGTTTCACCGCAGGCATGGTTCAAGACGCCTGCCGAAATGCGGGAGCTTTTCAAGGATCTTCCGGAAGCCTGCGATAACACGCTGATTATTGCGCAGAAATGCGCCGTGGCCGCCTGTACCCGCAAGCCACTGCTGCCCATCTGTCCCAAGGTTCGCGAAGGTTCAACGGAAGAAGAAACGCTGCGGGCCATGGCGTGGGAAGGGCTGGAAAAGCGGCTTGAGGCGATCAATGCCGATAAAGATAAACGGAAAATCTATTCCGAACGTCTTCAGACGGAACTCGACATCATCGCGAAGATGGGATTCCCAGGTTACTTCCTGATCGTTGCCGACTTTATCCAATGGGCCAAGGCTCATGATATTCCCGTGGGGCCAGGACGTGGATCGGGCGCTGGCTCACTGGTCGCTTACGCCCTGACCATTACCGATATCGATCCGCTTCCTTTCGGGCTCCTGTTCGAGCGCTTCCTGAACCCGGAACGCGTCTCGATGCCTGACTTTGATATCGACTTCTGTCAGGACCGCCGTGACGAAGTGATCCGGTATGTCCGCGAAGAATACGGCGGCAGTCGCGTCGCTCAGATCATTACTTTTGGAAAGCTGCAGGCGAAGGCGGCTGTCCGGGATGTCGGGCGTGTGCTGGGTCTGCCTTACGGCATGGTTAATCGCGTTGCCGAGCTTATCCCGAACAATCCCGCGAAGCCTGTTACGCTGGCGCAGGCGATCGACGGAGAGCCGCGCCTGCAGGAAATGCGGGACAGTGATGAAGCCCTGAAGCGTCTTTTGGAAATCGCGCTCCAGCTTGAGGGACTCTACCGCCATGCCTCAACCCATGCTGCGGGTGTGGTGATCGGGGATCGTGAACTGGTCGAACTTGTACCGCTCTATCGCGATCCAAAGAGCGATATGCTGGTTACCCAGTACAACATGAAGTTTGTGGAACAGGCCGGTCTTGTAAAGTTCGACTTCCTTGGCCTGACGACCCTGACAATTTTGAAAAGAGGTCTGGATTTCCTTAAAGAACAAGGTGTTATCGTCGATCTCTCACGTATTCCTCTGGATGACACCAAGACCTTCGAAATGCTTGCCAAAGGGGATACGGCCGGTGTCTTCCAGTTCGAAGGCGCGGGTATGCGGGACATGCTCAAGCAGATGGCTGCCAGCCGTCTGGAAGATCTGATTGCGGGCGTGTCTCTGTATCGTCCGGGGCCAATGGCCAACATTCCGGATTACTGCCGCCGCAAACATGGTGAACCATGGGAGCCGCCGCACGAAGAGATCCGTGACATCCTTGAAGAGACCTATGGCATCATGGTCTATCAGGAACAGGTCATGCAGATCGCCCAGAAGATGGCCGGCTACAGTCTGGGTGGCGCTGATCTTCTAAGACGCGCCATGGGCAAAAAGATCGCGTCCGAAATGGAGAAGCAGCGCGAGATCTTTACGGAAGGTGCAACAGCCAGAGGAATCCCCCAAGACAAAGCCGTTGAAGTCTTTGATCTTATGGCTCGTTTTGCTGATTATGGGTTCAACAAGTCTCACGCTGCAGCCTATGCGCTGGTTTCGTATCAAACAGCATGGATGAAGGCGAACCATCCTGTTGCTTTCCTTGCGGGCTGCATGTCACTGGCACGCGAAAAGACGGATAAGCTGGCAGCCCTCTGTCAGGAAGCGCGGCGGATGAACATTAAAGTTCTCCCTGTCGACATCAACAAGTCCATGGCAGATTTCTCGATCGAGACACTTGAGGACGGTCGTCAAGGAATTCGATACGCCCTATCCGCCATCAAGCGTGTTGGTGCAGCCGCAATGGACTCTGTCGTTGCCGCCCGCGGTAATAAGCCTTTCCAGGATCTAACGGATTTTGCAGAGCGTTGTGATCCCAAAAGCCTGAATAAAATACAGATAGAAAGTCTTGCAAAATCAGGAGCTTTTGACAGTCTTCTTAAGGATCGCCATACCGTTTTTTCGAGTGCAGATATTCTGTTACGTCGGGCGCAGTCGCGGGCTCAGGAGCAGCAGATGGGCCAGTCAGGATTGTTTGGCGGTAGCGGTCAGGATCGTGAGATTTTGCGGTTGAATGAAGGGCGCCCGTGGCCGGATTTCGAGCGCCTGTCGCTTGAGGCCTCGGCCATTGGCTTTCATATGAGCGCTCACCCGTTGGATGCTTATCGTACGGTTCTCAGAAGGCTGGGTGTCACACCCTCTAACGCTCTGGAAAATGCTGCAAAAACAGGCACTATGCGCGTCAAGATAGCGGGGTGCGTTGTTGATAAGAAAGAGCGTCCGACCCGCACTGGCAAAAAGATGGCCTGGGTCAACCTTTCGGACAGCGGCGGCGGATGTGAAGTTACGCTTTTCGCGGAAACTCTGATTTCGTGCCGGGATCTTCTGGTGGCTGGACAGGCTATTCTGGTGACAGCAGAGCTTAAACTGGATGGAGATGCACTGCGGATTACGGCGCAAAGCGTCATGGATCTCGAAACCGCTGCTGCGGCTGAACGGTCTGAAATGCGCGTATGGCTGAAGCAGATGGATGCGCTTCCCACGCTTTCTGAAATGTTGGCGGAAATGCGGGGAGGACACGGGAAAGTTGTTTTCCTGCCCTCTCTCGAAGAAACGAGAGATGTGGAAATCGCACTTCCGGGCACATATCGGGTCACACCACGTCTGGCTGAACGCCTACGGACTGTTCGGGGGGTCGAGAAGGCTGAACAGCGCTGATCTGGCGGAAAACCCTTGCAATCTGACCAAAGATCGGCCATATCGCGCTCGTCCGCTGGCATCCCTCGTGGGAGAAAGCGGTCAATCCGCACGCATGGCCCTGAGGTTTTCTGGTGTTCCGCAAGGGACGTCGCCATGCGGAGGTCCAACCAGATGCTAGGAATTTGAATCATGGCAATGCCAGAATTCACCATGCGCCAGCTGCTCGAAGCCGGTGTTCACTTCGGTCACCATACCCGTCGCTGGAACCCGGCTATGGCGCCGTACCTGTTCGGTGTTCGCAACCAGGTCCACATCATCGACCTGCAGCAGACGGTTCCGCTGCTCGACCGCGCTCTGAAGCTGGTCCGCGAGACGGTTGCCAACGGTGGCCGCGTTCTGTTCGTTGGCACGAAGCGCGCTGCTGCTGAGCACGTTGCTGAAGCTGCACAGCGTTGCGGTCAGTACTATGTGAACCATCGCTGGCTCGGCGGCATGCTGACGAACTGGAAGACCATCACGGGCTCCATCAAGCGTCTGCGCCAGATCGATGAAATGCTTGCTGGTGACACGGCTGGTCTGACGAAGAAGGAAGTTCTCGACATCACGCGTGACCGCGAGAAGCTCGAGCGTTCCCTCGGCGGCATCAAGGAAATGGGCGGCCTGCCGGACCTGATTTTCGTGATCGACACGAACAAGGAAAAGCTGGCTGTTGAAGAAGCCAACAAGCTGGGTATCCCGGTCATCGGCATTCTGGACAGCAACTCCAACCCGGCTGGCGTTACGTTCCCGATCCCGGGCAACGACGATGCAATCCGTGCGATCACGCTGTATTGCGACCTGATCTCCGGCGCAGTTCTGGACGGTATTTCCGCTGAACTGGCTGCTTCGGGTCATGACATCGGTGCTGAAGAAGAACTGCCGGCTGAGACGGCTGTTCTGGAAGCCGCTGAAGAGCAGGCTCCAGCCGCCAACTGAGACAGCGTGCCGTGTCATCATCTGAAGATGCGGTAACTGGAAGAAACATGCATGCGGTCGGGCGTTTACGCTCGGCCGCATGATCTTTTCGAGGGATAAGAGAACATGGCAGAAATCACCGCAGCCCTGGTTCGCGAACTGCGCGAGAAGACCGGCGCAGGCATGATGGATTGCAAGAAGGCTCTGACGGAAGCTGCTGCTGACATGGAAGCAGCCATCGACTGGCTTCGCACCAAGGGTCTGTCCCAGGCTGCCAAGAAGTCCGGCCGTACAACGGCTGAAGGTCTGGTTGGCGTTGTCTCCGGTCCGAACCGCGCCGCTATGGTTGAAGTCAACGCTGAGACGGACTTCGTTGGCCGTAACGAAGCATTCCAGGCATTCGTCGAGCAGGTTGCTCAGGTTGCTCTGGAAGTTGGCGAAGATCTGGAAGCCATCAAGGCAGCCAAGGTTCCGTCCGGCCGTACGGTTGCCGACGAACTGACGCATCTGATCGCTACGATCGGCGAGAACATGTCGATCCGTCGCGCTCGCGTTCTGTCTGTTGAGTCCGGTGTTGTCGCCAGCTACGTCCACAGCGCACTGCGCCCGGGCATTGGGAAGATCGGTGTTCTCGCCGCTCTTCAGGCTCCGTCCGAGTCCGACGCTCTCCTGACGCTCGGCCGCCAGATTGGCATGCATGTTGCTGCAACCCGTCCGGCTGCTCTGGATGTTGCAAGCGTCGATCCGGAGTCTCTGGAGCGTGAGCGTACGGTTCTGATCGAACAGGCCCGTGATTCCGGCAAGCCGGAAGCCATCATCGAGAAGATGGTCGAAGGTCGTATCCGCAAGTTCTATGAAGAAGTTGTTCTTCTGGAGCAGGTCTGGGTTCTCGATGGCGAAAGCCGCGTGGCAAAGGTTGTGGAAAAGTCTGGCGCGAAGCTGGTTGGCTTCGAGCGCTTCCAGCTTGGTGAAGGCATCGAGAAGGAAGAAAACGACTTCGCTGCCGAAGTGGCTGCTGCTGCTGGCACCAAGTAAGATCTTTTTCCATTTGACCAGGCAGGCTTGTCTGCCTGGTTGAAACTGAAAGAGATTGGAAACTCCCGCACGGTACTCGTGCGGGAGTTTTTCTGTTTTTGGTCTTTGTCGGGAGCATCGTGCTGTGATGGAGTGGGAAGCGGCTGCACTGGTCCTGTCTGTTCGTCCTTACGGAGAAGGCAGTGCTCTTGTTCATCTGCTGAGCGAAGAGCATGGCGTTTCACACGGAATGGTGCGCGGTGGCGGGTCCAGAAAACAGGCCCCTCTTTGGCAAACAGGTAATCTTGTCATGGCGCGCTGGCGTGCCAGACTGTCAGATCAGCTTGGTGCCGTTACGGCTGAACCTGTTCAGAGTGTAGGGGCAAGACTGCTTGATCTTCCTCTTCAACTGGCCATGGTGAGTAGTGCGTGCGCTCTGGCGGATGGTGCTCTACCCCAAGGGGAAGCTCATCCCGAACTTTTCATGCGCCTGATCCGGCTTCTGACGTTGATAGGAATCGCGCCTAAGCCGCCTCCTATAGCGGCCTATCTGCGCTGGGAACGAGAATTACTGGGCGAACTGGGTTACGGACTGGATCTTTCTGCCTGTGCCGTCACCGGAGGGTGTGACAACCTGAATTTTGTCTCCCCAAAGTCCGGGCGCGCCGTGAGCGACGAGGGTGCTGGTGCCTGGCGCGATCGGCTGTTGGTGCTTCCTGCGTTTCTGGCCAATGAAACGGAAGAGGGTAGCCCCGAAGACTGGCTGGCAGGAATGACGCTGACCGGCCACTTTCTTTCACGGTGGGTTTTTGGCGTGCGGCACCAGCCCTTGCCTGCGGCGCGCGAAAGGCTGTTCGAACGTATTCGCAGGCTGACCGGAAAAGATGAGATCATCGAAGATCTCAATATCGAACCTGCACAGGACCCGGACGAACTCCGCTGACGACATCCGGGTCGGCAGTCCAGTTCCAGACGGACCAGTCCCATCCCGGATGCTGGTTGATTTCCGCTGTCATGCGCTGCTCATCATCGGCGGAAACAGGGTGGCTGAGTTGATAGGCATGATAGGCCACCATATTGCCCATATAGACGCATCCGCATGCGGTCGGGTCCGCATAGAGCATCACGGCTACATTGCCCTGCATGCGATAGGTCATGGTGTTTGGAGGCAGCAGGTTCATCATCTGCCATCGGGCTGTGGTATTAGCCTCATGGGCGACAAAGCCGTTACGGGCCAGCGTATCTTCTTCATGAAGGATCGGCCGGTACGGCGAACAGGCTGAAAGAAGAACGAGCGCAACGCTGGACAGGAGCGGGCGGCAGTGTCTAAGTCCTGCTGAGAAAAGGGGAAGTGCATGGGCGTTGATCTGGCGGGTCATATTGAGGATACCAAGCTCGCGGAGGCTCTGAGCGAGCGATATATTGCGTATGCGATGTCGACGATCATGTCGCGGTCCCTTCCGGATGTGCGTGATGGTCTCAAGCCGGTGCACCGGCGCCTCCTCTATGCGATGCAGCAGTTACGCCTTGATCCCACATCAGGGTTTAAAAAGTGTGCACGTGTCGTCGGCGACGTGATCGGTAAGTTTCACCCGCACGGTGATGCGTCCGTTTACGAAGCACTCGTGCGTCTGGCGCAGGATTTTGCCGTTCGATATCCGCTCGTCGAAGGTCAGGGCAATTTCGGCTCCATCGACGGCGATGGCGCAGCGGCCATGCGTTATACGGAAAGCCGCCTGACCGAGATCGCGCAGACGCTGCTGGACGGTATCAATGATGATGCCGTGGATTTCCGCCCGACTTACGATAACGAAGACCACGAACCTGTCGTCCTGCCAGGCACATTCCCGAACCTGCTGGCTAATGGAGCGGCTGGTATTGCCGTCGGTATGGCGACGAGTATTCCGCCGCATAACGCCGCGGAAATCTGTCGTGCGGCGAAGTATCTGATTGAAAAGCCGGATGCGACCGTAGCGGAACTGGTCGATTTCATTCCCGGTCCGGATTTCCCGACCGGCGGTATTCTGGTTGAAGATCGCGAGTCGATCATTCGTTCCTATGAAACCGGTCGTGGCAGCTTCAGGACGCGTGCGCGCTGGGAAGTGGAGCAGGGCAGGTTTGGAACCTGGTGCATCGTTGTCACGGAAATTCCTTATCAGGTTCAGAAGTCCCGTCTGATCGAACAGATCGCCGAGTTGATGGAGCAGCGTAAGCTCCCGCTACTTGGAGACGTGCGGGATGAGAGCACGATGGATATCCGTCTGGTGCTGGAACCCAAGACCAAGGGGTGTGACCCTGAAGTCCTGATGGAGACGATGTTCCGCAATACGGCGCTGGAAAACCGCTTCAGCCTGAACATGAATGTTCTCGGCGGAGACCGCGTGCCGGGTGTGCTGTCAATCAAGCAGGTTATTCAGGCGTGGCTGGCGCATGTCCATGAAGTGCTGGTGCGTCGGTCAAACCATCGTCTTGCGGCTGTCATGCGCCGTCTGGAAATCCTGGATGGTTTTCTGGCGGTTTATCTCAATCTGGATGAAGTCATTCGCATCATCCGGGAAGAGGATGAGCCGAAGGTCAGCCTGATGAAGACCTTCACCCTGACGGATATTCAGGCGGAAGCCGTTCTCAACATGCGTCTGCGTTCGCTGCGCAGGCTGGAAGAAATGGAGATCCGCAAGGAGCGTGATGCCCTTGCGGATGAACGCAAATCTCTTGAGACCCTTCTGGGATCTGAAAAGCGCCGCTGGACCCGGATTGGCAAGGATCTGGATGCGACGATCAAGAAGTTCGGAAGTGGCCCGCTGGGCGATCGACGGACGCAGATTGCACAGCCCCCTAAAGCTATCGATATTTCGGCAGCGCTTGAAGTGGATCGCGAGCCACTGACCATTCTTCTGTCTCGCGAGGGCTGGATCAGGGCCATGAAGGGACATGGGCTGGACCCACAGGGGCATCGCTTCAAAGAAGGGGACGAAGCCGGTCTCATGGCGGAATGTCAGAGCACGGATCGGATCTGTCTGATTGCCAGTGGAGGCAAGGCGTTCACGCTCAAAGCCGCGGATCTGCCCCGTGGACGTGGATTTGGTCAGCCTGTTCGGACGCTTGTGGATATTGCACAGGAAGAGCGTGTGGTTGCGATGTTCCCCGTCATGGAAGACGGCAAGCGCCTGATCGCGTCTGAGAGCGGGCGTGGCATGATCGTTTCTGAAGCTGGGATCGTGGCGGAGAAGCGCACCGGCAAGCAGGTCTTCAACGTCAAGGAGGGCGAAAGCATCTTCGCCTGCATCCCGGCTGTTGGAACGCATGTGCTGGCTCTGGGACAAAACAAACGTGCTCTGATCTTCCCAATGGAGCAGGTGCCGGAGATGAGCCGTGGATCGGGCGTCTCCTTCCAGAAGCTTGGAGAGAGCACACTGCGTGATCTCCGGGCTTTCACGCTTGAGGATGGACTCCTGTGGCAGGAGGGACAGCGCGTCCGTCCGGCTGCCGATCTGGCACCGCTGGAAGGGCGCCGTGGGGCGGTCGGGAAGGCTGCACCGCAATGGATGCTGCGCAAACCGACCTAACCTTTCAGGCGGAGAGAATCAGGGAGGTCCAGTGACCACCCTGAAAAATCTCGGCAGGCTGGAAGGTGGCTTTGTAAGCCATTTTCTGACTGCCCGGGACATAATACCCCAGATAGAGGTGAAGATGTCCGCGCTGTTTGGCCAAGTGGAGTAACCACAGGATCGAGAATGTTCCCCAGGATGCAGCAGGGGTCGTGGGGTCGTAAAAGGTGTACACGGCGGACAGTCCGTCCGACATGACATCGACAAGAGACACACAGACGAGTTGGTCTGCCGACGTGCGAAACTCTATGACAATCGTTTCGACCGGAGTGTTTGAGATCAGATCGGCGTAGTCCTGCCAGGACATATGGGCCATATCCCCATCTGTATGGCGGCTTTTCTGATACGCCTGAAACAGTGCAAACTGTTCCTGCGTTGGAATTGGCGCTGTAATGGCAGCCTTGACGTCCTGATGGCGTTTCCAGATGCGCTGTTGTGTGCGGGACGGCCGGAAAAGAGCCACAGGCAGGCGCATCGGTTTGCAGGCCCGGCAGTCCACGCAGACGGGGGCATAGGCAATCGTATGGCTGCGTCTGAACCCGGCCTGGGAAAGACGGTCATGCAGGGAGGCAGCATCGGGGCCAGAAAGATCTGTCAGTACCTTGCGCTCCATGCGGTTGGGCAGGTACGGGCAGGGAGCTGGCTCTGTCGTATAGAAGAGCTGAGGACGATGCTGCACAGGGTCGCTCCTCTTGGAAAATACCGGATTGATTGCCTAGCGTAGCTCAGACATCCGGCTGACGCATCCATCATCTTCGCGGAAAGAGCACAGTCTCGGTCTGCCAAGGAGTTTTATGAGGCACTGGCCTGTTCTGGATTTCGTTCTGACGTGCCTTCGCTGGGCACTTCCCATTATGGTCACACTCCATGCCTTGCGCCACAAACGCAACACGTCTGCGTGCGCTGCGTGGATTGGCGTCTGTTGGATCGGGCCATTTCTTGGAACCGCACTTTACCTGATGTTCGGTATCAACCGTGTTCATCGCCGGGCGCGCAAGATGATCGACCATCACTCCTGGGAAGGGCGCGAACTCCTCGCCAAGTACCGGCAGGTGATGGAAGGGGACCTGGCCCCGCTTGCAAAAATGCTGGGTCGTCTTACAGAGCGCCCCTTGATGCGCGGGAACTCCGTGAAGGTTCTGCACGATGGGGATAATGCCTATCCTGTCATGATAGACGCCATCCGGCAGGCGAAAACATCGGTTATTCTCTGCTCTTATATTTTCCGGGCAGACCGGATTGGTGAGCAGTTTGCTGAAGCTCTGGTGGACGCACACAGACGCGGTGTGGAAGTCCGTGTTCTGGTGGATGGAATCGGGAGCGGCTATTTCCGCTGTGCGATAGAGCGACGGCTTAGACGCGATGGCGTGAAATGTTCCCGGTTCATGCATTCCGTATGGCCATGGCGCATGCCGTTCATCAATCTCCGCAACCATCGCAAGATCCTTGTTGTGGATGGTCGGGTCGGTTTCATGGGCGGCCTGAACATTGGTGAAGAAAACATGCTTCGCCTACGGACAAAACTCCCTGTAGCGGATACACATTTCGAGCTGCGCGGCCCGGTCGTGCATCAGTTGTCCGTGGCATTTGCATGGGACTGGTCTTTCACGACAGGAGAAGAACTCAAGGGCGAACCTTATCTGCCCGAACCGCTGCCCGTCGGCGATATTCCCATGCGGATCGTTACGTCCGGCCCGGATGCCGACCTTGAGAAGATTGAATATGGCATGTTGCAGGCCATTACTCTGGCCAAGAAACATGTGCGTCTCATGACACCCTATTTCCTGCCGGATGACCGGTTTACCTCGGCTCTCAATCTGGCAGCCTTACGCGGCGTCGTGATTGATATTGTTGTGCCGAAAAGCAGCAATCACGCGATTATTGATTTTGCACGCGACGCCAACCTGAGACCTTTTCTGGATGCGGGATGCCGGGTCTGGATGGCCAATCCGCCGTTCAATCATTCCAAGCTGATGGTCGTGGATGAGGAATGGAGCTTTGTTGGGAGCACCAATCTGGACGTCCGCTCCCTACGCCTGAACTTCGAAATCAATCTGGAGATTTACGATCGGGAAGTGGCTCGGGATCTGTCGGCCTTTATGGATACGCATCGCAAAAACCGACTGACCCACCACGACATTGATCGGACGCCTTATCTGATCCAGATCCGTAACGCAGCGCTCAGGCTGTTCCTGCCCTATCTGTAAGGCTTAGGGCGTGAGCCGCAGCGTGACGGAAATCGGACGATGATCCGAGCCGAAACGCGGGAGTGCACGGGCTTCCAGACGGTTCACACCGCGGACAAGACAACGGTCCAGTCGCAGGGGAAGACGGTCCAGCATCCGGTGGGTTTTCTCCTTGGGGCCAACGTCATGAAATCCGGGGAGCATGACTGGACCCACAAGATTGAAATCCCCCATGATGACAGCGCGTCGATGCATGCTGGTCGTCAGGCTGCGAAGCTGTCGGCGGTTGAGGATCTGTCCGTGGGACAGATGCACGTTGGCCAGGGAAAAACTTCCGAAATCAATGATCTGTGCCGTGCGCTTCACAACCAGTCCACGCGGGAGATGGCAGAAAGACGGCGGTCGCGTGAACGGCAGACGACTCCAGCATGCCGTGCCATGCGGGCGACCGGGAAGCGGAATACGATCATAATAGCCGCCCAGAATTTCAGGCAGGACATCAACTGGTTCCTGTGCTTCCTGCATCAGAACGACGTCCGGGTCTTCCGCACGAATCACGGTCAGAACGTCTTCCAGCGATGCGCCGTCCCAGCGAAGAAGGTTCCAGCTCAGAATGCGAAAAGGTGAGCCGGACAGAAGCGATGCCGTCACTTGGAAGACTCCGAAATATAAAGATGCCGTGGTTCAGGTCGGTGAGGGCCAGCAGCGAATTCACTGGTAAGCGTGTATCCAACAGCCAGCAGGACGGGGCCAAGGAAAATCCCGAGGCCGCCAAAAGCCACAACGCCGCCAAGAACACCCAAAACGGTCAGCAGATAGGGTAACTGCGCGCCACGTGAGATGAAGATCGGTCGGATCAGATGGTCTGCACCGGAAATAACGATGACGCCGTAAGCCGCCAGAAACAGCCCATGCCCCACATGGTGGGTCATGCCAAGCCAGATGGCCGCGGGTATCCAGATCAGAGGCGCGCCAATGGGAAAGACCGCAACAAACGCTGCAATACCCGCCAGAAGAACCGGGGAAGGAACGCCTGCAATCATGAGGCCGATCCCTGTCAGAACACCCTGAATGATTGCCGTACCCAGTACCCCGTACACCGTTCCCCGGATTGTCCGTCCGATGACATTGATGAGACGGGGGGTGGCACGAGGGCCAGCGATCCGGGCGATTAGCGCGGTAATGGTGAGACCCAGCGAATCGCCGTTCAGCCAGAGGAAGAATGCCACAAACAAAGCCATGACAAGTTCCACCAGACCACTGGCCAGCTTCATCAGGATGGCAAGCGTGTAGTGAGCGATCTGGCCGAAATAGGGACGCAGCATTTCCGTGGCCGCGCCAACGTCATGGGTCAGATGGTGCCACCATTCGACCAGATGGGGCCCTGCCAGCGGGATATGAGCCATCCAGGCTGGAGGCGGTCCGGCCGAGCCTGCCCTGAGAAGGAGCGTATCGAGGGTGCCAATCGTTTCCGGGATGTCACTGATTCCAGCGGATGTGAGAACCGACAGGGGAACGATAATGGTCACGGCACTGAGAAACATCATGCCCAGCGCGGCAAGCGACGGCCGGATATGGCGTCTCAGCCATCGGTAGATGGGCCAACTGGAAAAAGTGAGGATAGCCGCCCAGAGGATGGCCGAAAGGAACGGCCAGAGGATGACGCCGCATCCATAGGCTACGCCAACAAGGACGAAGCCCAGAATGATCCGCTCTGTTGTCATGGAACAGATTTCCGGGGGGTCAATGGCTTCAAGGCAGGGACCTGCATATTCATGGCTGAACAGTCTGCCACGCTCTGGCGTCCCGCGCATCCCTCGACCTATGGTAGAGGGATGACGAATTCACCGCTTCTTGCCGCACAGGACCTCCTTGCAGGGACAACGGCTTACGTTCCGCTGGATGCCAGCGTTCTCCTGCCCGGTCAGAACGGGAATCCGGACGCTGCGTTCCGTGAGGCCCATATTCCGGGTGCACGTCGATTCGACATTGATATCTTTGCTGATCCGGAGAGCCGCCTGCCGCATACTGTTCCGGGTGCCGCCCGGTTTGCGCGTCTGATGGGCGAACTCGGTCTGACCGAAGACACGCCAATCGTTTTTTATGACGGAAAGGGAAGCGTCGGAGCCTGTCGGGGCTGGTGGCTGGCGCGCCTGTTTGGGCACCGGAATGTCAGGATTCTGGATGGCGGTCTGGCTGCATGGCGGGAAGCTGGTGGTTCGGTTGAACGCGGAGACCCTGTGGGTGTGGAGCCTGCTCAGTACAGAACGCGTCCGCGTTACGGTCTGCTGGCAGGGAGCGGTGATATTCTGAACGCACCTTCTCAGACGGTTGTTCTGGATGCCCGCAGTCATGGGCGTTTTGCGGGGTCTGTGCCAGAGCCGAGACCGGGTGTGCGTGGCGGCCATATGGCGGGCGCTATCAGCATGGACTGGACACGACTTGTCGACGAGCATGGTCATTTCCTTCCGCCGGAAACGCTTCGCTCCTTGTTCGCACCGGTTGCCGGGCGGAGGGTGATTACAAGCTGTGGATCAGGACTGACAGCCGCAACACTTCTGGCTGGGCTGGCAATCGCCGGGCTGCCGGATGGCGCACTTTATGATGGTTCCTGGGCGGAATGGGGGAGTGATCCGGATGCGCCGATTGTGACGGGAGAACAGGCATGAGCGATCTCGAAACACGTGTCAGCGCGGGCTGGAACCGCTTGGCGTCAACCCTTGTACAGGGTGGGCGTGCAGAGGCCAGCGAGGGCGGAACACTGGTGAACCTGCCTGTCTCGCGCGGTTCGACGGTCTTGTTTCCCACGCTTGAATCCATGAACCGGATGGATGGCCGCAGCCATGCCCACAAGGCGGTTTATGGCGCAATGGGAACACCGATCCAGCACGAACTTGAAGTGCTGTTATCGGCCATTGAGGGCGGGACCCACACACAGGTTGTCAATTCCGGTCTAAGTGCCTGTACAACGCCGCTGGTGGCGTTTCTGGGGCAGGGCGACCATCTGCTTCTTCCCGACTCGGTTTATGGGCCAACGCGCCGCTTTGCTGACACCATGCTCAAACGTCTGGGCGTCAGCACAACGTACTACGCGCCAATGACGACACGCGCAGAAATTGAAGTCCTGACCCGGCCTGAAACGCGCATCATTTTTGCTGAAAGCCCCGGTAGCCACACATTCGAAGTGCAGGACGTGCCAATGCTGGCGGATGTGGCCCATCAGGCAGGGGCGCTGCTGTTCCTCGATAACACATGGGGAATCGGCGTATTCCAACCCTTCGAGCATGGGGTAGACGTGTCGATCCAGGCCCTGACGAAATATCCCGGGGGCCATTCGGACGTCATTATCGGCTCCATCACGGTCAATGATGAGACGCATTGGAAGACCTTGCGGGATGCCTCCATCCAGCTTGGCCAGTGTGCCAGCCCGGATGACTGCTGGCTGACTCTTCGTGGTCTGCGAACCATGGGTGTGCGTCTCGCTCATCAGTCCCGTTCTGCACTTGAGATTGCTCAGTGGCTGAAGACACGTCCGGAAGTGGCGCGTGTGCTGCATCCGGCTCTGGAAGACTGTCCGGGGCACAATATCTGGAAGCGTGATTTTACCGGTGCGTGCGGGCTGTTTGGCGTTGAGCTTCAGCCGAATATCAGTGTCGAGGCCGCGGAACGCATGATCGATAATCTGAGCATGTTCGGGATCGGGGCCTCCTGGGGAGGCTACGAAAGCCTTGTGCTGCCCACGACCGGACATGTTCGCCGCGTGACGGGAGACGGTGGGCCAAAAGCGGCAACTTTCCGCCTGCATATTGGTCTGGAGAACGTAGAGGATCTCAAGGCAGATCTGGCGCGCGGACTGGATGGTCTGGCAGGGGTGGATCAGTAATGCCAAGCAAGGAATGGATTATCTGGTGGGTCATGCTGGTGGGTTATACCGTCATGACCGCAACCCTGCTGTACGGTTTCTGGCTGTATGGAACGGCGATGTTCCACCAGATCAATTTCTGGATCACGCTGTTCATCATGGTCGCCATGATCCCGTCTTTTCGGGATCTGGGTCGACGTAAGAATGGATCAACGCCGCCGAAACCCTAAGGCTTCGGCAACGTGATGGCGTTGAATCTGCTGTGTGCCTTCCAGATCCGCAATGGTTCGGGAAACCCGCATCAGGCGTGTCAGTCCCCGATTGGAGAGGCGCATTTTCTCGGCGGCCTGTTCAGCAAGGGAGCGGGCGTCATCATCCATGACGAACAGGTCTGGTGAGACCTGAGCATTGCAAGCACCCTGCCGTTCGATCTGTCGTGCCCGCGCTTTTTCAACGCGGGCCCGAACCGTCGCACTATCTTCGCCTCGCGGTGCCCGGCTGATTTCGACAGGCGAAAGCGGGTCAATCTGTACGCAGATATCCATGCGATCGAGCATGGGGCCTGAGATTTTGGCACTGTAATCCTCACCGCAGCGTGGCGCTTTGCGACAACTGCGTTCCGGGTCTCCCAGATAGCCGCACCGGCAGGGATTCATCGCGGCAATAAACTGGAAACGGGCTGGATAAGTCGTGTGCTGGGCCGCACGCGCGATGGAGATGGAACCCGTCTCAATAGGCTGACGCAGCGATTCCAGACAGGAGCGGGAGAATTCGGGGAGTTCATCAAGGAACAGCACCCCGTTATGCGCCAGACTGACTTCACCAGGCTTCGCTTTTGCACCCCCGCCGACCATGGCAGGGAGGCTCGCACTGTGATGCGGAGCACGATAAGGCGGCCGAACCGTCAGGCGTCCCTCTTTCAAAAGACCGGAGACACTATGAATACGGCTGGTTTCCAGCATTTCTTCCGTTGTGAGGTCCGGCAGAATACTTGGCAAACGACATGCCAGCATGGATTTTCCTGCGCCGGGCGGCCCACTCATGAGAACGGAATGTCCACCGGCGGCGGCAATCTCCAGAGCGCGCCGACCCAATGCCATACCTTTGACGTCTGCAAGGTCTGGCCCGTAATCGGGCGTGTAGCCCTGCGCCGGTAGAACAGGCGTCAGAACCTGTTCGCCTCGAAAATGGGAAACAAGCGCGAGCAATGTTTCTGGAGCCAGAATGTCATGATCGGGATTGCCCCAACGTGCTTCCGTACCCTGAAGCGAAGGACAGATCAGGCCTAGCCCCTCTGTCGCGGCACCCAGAGCGGCTGACAGAACACCGTTGATTGGATTAACACGCCCATCCAGAGACAATTCACCAACGGCGGCATAAGCAGACACGGCTTCGAACGGCAAAAGTCCCATCGCCACCAGCAGACCCAGGGCAATGGGAAGGTCAAAATGTGCGCCTTCCTTGATGAGGTCGGCAGGCACCAGATTGACCAGAATACGTTTGGGTGGAAGCGCCAAGCCCATTGCCGTCAGAGCAGCGCGAACACGTTCGCGCGCTTCTCCAACAGATTTATCGGCCATGCCGACAACCAAAAACGCAGGCAAACCGGTAGAAACCTGAACTTCGACCGTGACCGGAACAGCTTCGATGCCTGAGAAGGCGAAGCTCTGGATACGGGCGAGAGTGGGGGTGGTCTTGGGAGGTGTGTTCTGGCCGGATGTCGTCATGGGACGAGATCGTAGCCAGAACATATTACTAGATGGTTAACGCTGGTAAATCAGGCGTGCACGGAGCGTACCGTCCATAGCGCGCAGACCGTCCAGAAGCTGCTGGTCCATGTCAGGGCCGGTCGATTCGGCTTCAACGACGACGTATCCGACTTCACCATCCGTTTGCAGATACTGTGCCGTCACATTGCAGTTCTCGGCTGCGAATAGCTCGTTGATCTGCCGCATGATGCCGGGACGGTTGGCATGAACGTGCATGAAACGCGTGCCACGTGGCCGCTCCGGAAGCTGTACGCTCGGAAAATTTACGGCACCAATGGTGGAGCCAACATCCGAATAGTCCACCAGCTTACGAGCGACTTCAACGCCAATCCGCTCCTGCGCTTCCATGGTGGAGCCGCCGATATGCGGGGTGAGAAGCACGTTTTTCAGACCCTGAAGCGGGGAAACAAAACGCTCGCCAGCAATCTTCGGTTCGACCGGGAAAACGTCTACACCTGCGCCCATGAGGTGGCCGTCCTTGAGAGCAGCAGCCAGCGCCTCCAGGTCCACGACATTACCGCGCGCGTTGTTGAGCAGGATGGAGTTGGGCTTCATGGCTCGGATTTCAGCTTCGCCAATCAGCAGATCCGTGTCCGGTGTCTGCGGAACATGGAGCGTCACGACATCCGACTGGGCCAACAGGTCTTTTAGCGTGGCCACAGCAACTGCATTGCCATGGGGAAGGCGTGGCATGATATCGTAGTACAGGACGCGCATACCGAAGGCTTCGGCCAGAACGGAAAGCTGCGAGCCGATCGAACCGTAACCGACAATACCGAGCGTCTTTCCGCGGACTTCCCAGGCGTTGATGGCAGACTTGTCCCAGCCACCCTGATGGCACTGTTCGGAACGGGAGGGGATGCGGCGCATTAGCATGACAACTTCGCCCATCACCAGTTCGGCGACAGAACGTGTATTGCTATAGGGGGCGTTGAAGACCGGGATACCGGCCATGCGAGCGGCTTCCAGATCAACCTGGTTCGTTCCGATGCAGAAGCAGCCAATCGCCATGAGGCGATCAGCGGATTCAAGAACCTCTCTCGTTAGCTGCGTGCGGCTCCGGATGCCGACCATATGCACGCCCTGGAGTGCTTCCTTGAGAGCATCGCCTTCAAGGGCGCCTTTCAGGCGTGTGACCTCTGCATAACCCTGCACATTGAAATGCTCGACAGCACTCTCATGGATGCCTTCAAGCAGGAGAATGCGGATCTTGTTCTTGGGGAGAGAGAATTGCGCGTCCATATTTCCATCCCGGTCCTGAACCGGAAGGCTCCGGCTCTCATTCCAACCTGTCCCGGCCCATGATCACCGGGGCGTCATGCCTAACGCATCGTTCACAAATGGGAAAGGTGGCTCACGATCTCTGGAAGCAGAGCAGGGTTGCCACAGGCCAGAACCGTTCCATCGCTCTCCAGGCTGAGGGGCTGGCCCTGCCAGTCCGTGATGCTACCGCCCGCACCCTCGATAACGGGCACCAGAGCGCCCCAGTCCCAAGGGTTCATCGTGCATTCCGCAATGACGTCAATCTGTCCGAGCGCCAGCAATCCGTAGGCGTAGCAGTCTCCGCCCCAGGAGGTGCGGCGGACGTGCTTCTGGAGATTGGTAAAGCGCGGCGTATGGGCAGGGGTCATGATTTCCGGAGAGGTGCAGGACAGTTCGGCCTCTTTCAATTCCGGGCAGAGGCGTGTTCCGATTTCTCCAGGAAGGCGATCTGAGACGAAGCGAGTTTCCTGTCCTGCAACACCAATCCAGCGTTCTCCGGTCAGTGGCTGGTCAATCAGACCCAATACCGGACGGCCTTGATGAAAAAGCGAAATCAGGGTGCCGAAGGTTGGGCGCCCCGTCAGGAAAGCGCGTGTTCCGTCAATCGGGTCGAGAACCCAGAGCCAGTCGCTTGCATGTCCACTCATGCCGCTTTCTTCGCCAAGGATGGCATGGTCTGGAAGAGCATCTTCCAGAATGGTTCGCATGACCTTTTCCGCAGCACGATCGGCCACGGTGACGGGGCTGTCGTCGGACTTCGCATCGGCCTGTAAAGATGTCCGGAAATGGGGGATGACAGTCCTGCGGGCAGCATCAGCACAGGCTTCGGCGACGGCAAGCGCCTTGTTCAGAACTGTTTCAGTCATATTTTCCAATTTCTTTCAGTAATACTCACAGAAAACCCAGAGTGAGATTGACGCCCGATCAGGTGGGCGGCATCAGAAGGGCCATGCGTCCGATCATCGTCATTCCCTCCAGACTTGCCTCGACCCGTCTTCCACGCAAGCCCCTTGCGGATATTGGCGGTCTTCCCATGATTGTCCGTGTTGCGAAACGGGCTCTTGAAGCAAAAATCGGGAAAGTAGTGGTCGCCGCTGGGGATCAGGAGATTCTCGATGCAGTCAGTAAACTGGAAGGCGTTCAGGGTGTCCTGACCGACTCGTCTCTGGCCAGCGGTTCGGACCGTGTCCACGCCGCGCTTCAGCAGGTGGACCCCGATGGCGAGCATGATGTTGTCATCAATCTTCAGGGCGATTTGCCTCTCATTGAGCCTGCCAGCCTCACGGCTGTTCTTGAGCCTCTCAAACAGGGCGATTTCGATATCGGGACATTGGCCGCGCCTGTCCAAAGTGAATGGGAGCGGAATGCCGAGCAGGTGGTGAAAATCGCCTGTGATTTTGGGACCGCTTCTGTCGCACGGGCTCTCTATTTTTCACGTCTGCCGATCCCATGGGGCGCTGGTCTGCACTGGCACCATGTTGGAGTTTACGCGTGGCGACGGCAGGCGCTTGAACGCTTTGTGTCTTTGCCTCCATCGGCGCTTGAGCGCCGGGAAAGCCTTGAGCAGCTTCGGGCGCTGGAAGCCGGGATGACCATTGGATGCGCACGTATTGAACATGCGCCACAGGGCGTTGATACGCCACAAGATCTGGAACGAGTGAGGGAGTTGGTCTGATGCCGGTCATTGCTTTTCAGGGGCAGCCTGGCGCCTATTCAGACCTCGCGTGCCGTCAGGCCTGTCCGGGCTGGATCACGCTCCCATGCGCAAGTTTCGCAGCTGCGATTGAGGCTGTTCATGATGGACGCGCAGACGAAGCTCTGCTGGCTTGTGAGAACTCGCTCGCCGGGCGTGTGCCGGACATTCACTCCCTGCTGCCAGAGGCTGGCCTGCACATTGTGGGAGAGCATTTCCAGCGCGTTGAGCACTGCCTTCTTGCTGTTCCGGGGACTGAAATTTCAGATATCCGCCGCTTGCATACGCATCCCGTGGCACTTGGGCAGGTTCGCAAGCTCATTCGTGAGCTGAATCTGGAAGCCGTGCCGGAGTTTGACACCGCTGGAGCTGCCGAACTGGTGGCCAAATGGGGCCGCAAAGAGGATGCAGCAATTGCGTCCTCCCTTGCCGGTGAACTCAACGGCTTGACCGTTCTAAGGCGGAATGTGGAAGATGCGGCACATAACACCACGCGATTTTACCGAGTGGCGCCTGTACCGAATTTTCCAGATGTGAGCCGGAACGACACGCTGACCACGCTTCTGATGCGGGTCGGAAATACGGCAGGTGCGCTTTACGCGGCATTGGGTGGATTTTCGCGGCATGGTATAAACATGACCCGAATTGAGAGCTACATGCTGAACGGCTCTTTCACGGCGACGCAGTTCCTGATGGATGTCGAAGGACATCCGGACCAGCCTGCGCTTGCAGCCGCTTTGAAAGAACTGGAGCAGACCAGCAACAATTTGAAGATTCTGGGTGCATACCCACGCAGTCTTGCTCGTTCCGGCACATGACGCTGACGGATCGGAAGAGCAGGATGGAACGCATGATGAGCAGAGGCGAGACGATGGTGGAGACGGGCATGTACAAGGGGTCGCTGACGGCTCTGGTTACCCCGATGGATACGGATGGACGTATCGATTTCGGTGTGGCGACAAAGCTCATCGAGCGCCAGATCAAAGCCGGTACCAGTGGTCTTGTTCCCGCTGGGACCACCGGTGAAAGCCCGACTTTGTCTCATGAAGAGCATGGTCAGATCATCGCGCACTGCGTCGAGACATCCAATGGGCGCGTGCCTGTTATGGCGGGTGCGGGTTCAAACAGCACCTCCGAAGCTGTGCAGATGGCAAAGCATGCTCACTCGGTGGGCGCGAATAGCCTGCTGGTTGTCGTGCCCTATTACAATAAGCCGACGCAGGAAGGGCTTTACCGCCATTTCATGACGATTGCGGATGCAACGCCACTGCCGATGTACCTGTATTGCATTCCCGGTCGTTCCGTCGTGGATCTGACGCCAGAAACACTTGGCCGTCTGGGCGAGCATCAGAATATCGTGGGTGTGAAGGACGCTACGGCCAACATGGCACGGCCGATTGCTGTGCGTCGGAACGTGAAGAAGCCGCTTAACCAGTTGTCTGGTGACGACAATACGGTTGTTTCGTTCCTTGCTGCTGGTGGTGATGGCTGCATCGGCGTGACGTCCAATGTTGTGCCGGATCTGTGCGCACAAATGCATGCAGCCTGGAATGAAGGTCGCGTGCAGGACGCGATCGCTCTTCAGGATCGCCTCTCTCCGCTGCATGATGCCATGTTTATGGAAAGCAACCCGGGGCCAGTGAAATACGCTATGTCCAGACTGGGACTGTGCACAGCCACGCTGCGTTTGCCGCTGGTTGAGCCTCAGGATGCAACGCGCAAGGCAATCGACGCAGCCCTGCGTTCTCTCGATCTATTGGACTGATATTTCTAAATGGCCGGAAAAAAAGAGAAGAGTGGCATGATCTCTCATGGGATCGTCGCTCAGAACCGTAAAGGCCGGTTCGATTATACGATTCTTGAAACGACGGAAGCGGGTATCGTTCTGAAAGGTCCTGAGGTGAAAAGCCTCAGATTAGGTCGTTCAACGATCACGGAAGCCTATGCTGCTGAACGTGACGGCGAGATCTGGCTCTTCAATGCCTATATTCCTGAATATCAGGGCGGTGTTCTGTCTCGTTTTGAGCCAAGAGCACCTCGTAAGCTTCTGATGCACAAAAAGCAGATTGCCCATTACCTGTCTGCTGTAACGCGGGCGGGCGCTTCTCTCGTGCCTCTGGATATTCACTTCAACGACCGTGGAGTCGCGAAAGTAACGATCGGATTAGGGCAGGGCCGCAAGAAAGAGGACAAGCGTCACGCGATTGCAGAGCGTGACTGGCAGCGTGACAAGGCGCGCCTGATCCGCAGCAAGGGCAGGGATTATTAAATCTTCGGTAGCGCCAGTTTTTTTGAAACACTAACCAAATTACTTTTTTGTCTCGCTAAACAGCATATTAGACAGAAACAAAAAAACCGCTGTGGACTAAGTCCACAGCGGTTTTTCTATTCGTTCAGCAAAGCGCTGAAGGGCGATCAGTCAGCGCTGATGACAGCAGCTTCCGGACCCTTCTGACCCTGAACAACCTTGACGTTAATCGTCTGGCCTTCGTCGAGGGTTGCAAGCTGGGAACGCTCGAGAGCGGAAGCGTGGACGAAGATGTCCTTGCCACCGGAGTCAGGTGTGATGAAGCCGAAGCCCTTCGTGGAGTTGTACCACTTCACGGTGCCGCGGATGTCCTGTGCGTCGGACAGGTCAGGAGCCGGACGGCCCGGACGAGCGGACGGACCACCAAAGCGCGGCTGCTGCGGAGCGCCGAACTGAGCGCGCGGACGCGGTGCTTCAGCCGTGCTTTCGTCAACGGAAAGAACTTCCGCAACCTGACGACCCTTCGGGCCCTGACCGATGCGAACAACAACGGTTGCGCTCGGGTTGACGCTGCTTACGCCAGCGTTGCCAAGAGCGTTGGCGTGCAGGAACACATCCCCGGAGCCGTCAGCGAGTTCCACGAAGCCGAAGCCCTTCTCCGTGTTGAACCACTTAACGCGTGAGCTGATTTCTGGGCCGGATGCTGTGACGAAGCTGCTGCCAGCGCCGCCACGGCGAGGGGCGCCGAAGCCACCACCACCGCCGCCACCGAAGCCACCACGGTCACCATAGGACGGCTGGGACGAATAGTCCCCGTCAAACCCGCCGCGGCGAGGTGAGTTAAAGCTGCGGTCGGTTCTGTTGTTTCTCAACGGTCTAATCCCGAGACTGGGGCGCCACGGAGGGGGTCAATTCCCTGTCGTGACGTATTTCAAAAAAGGTGAGTTCAGCGCCAGCGCCTTCCTCTAAGAGAATCACTAGCATGGTTTTTTGCCCTCCTGCCACAACGAAAGTGAGAGAAGCGCCCAACTCGCGCGGATTTTAAGATTGTCACGCCTGCTGGAAGGCTTTGCTTCACAGCCCGGAGATGACATACAGACGCATTATAAATGCCCCAGATCCTGATCGTTCGCGAGAACAGAGGTGCCTATGCAGACCCGACTGACTCTTTCCCTCGGGGCCACAGCCCTGCTTGCACTGGCCTCTTCGTCCGCCATGGCGACCCCTCTTCAGGATCCCTACGGGACCTGGACGATCCAAGGTGAAAACGATGCAGTTTCAACGCTCAAGGGAACGTCGGATCAGTATTACACCTCGGGTCTGCGTATCAACTGGACATCGGGCACGGACAATCTGCCGCTTCCGTTTGCGAATCTGAATCACTTCCTGATGGGTAATGGTCAGCAGCGCATCAGTATCGGGCTGCAGCAGTTGATCATGACGCCCCGTGAAACCCAGATGGCTCAGCCACCGCAGGGAGACCGTCCATACGCCGGTCTTCTGTTGGGAACTGTTAATCTCATTAACGATACGGATCTGTCCCGTACGGTTATGGGAATCCAGTTTGGTGTCATGGGCCCGGCAGGTTTGGGGCGCCAGGTTCAGAACGGTTTCCACAATCTGATCAGTGATACGCCGAACAAAGGCTGGAGCCACCAGTTGGCCAACCAGCCGATCATGCAGATTCAGGCAGGACGTATCTGGCGTTTGCCGATCGTGGATCTCTATGGCGTCGGGATGGATGTTCTTCCCGCCGTATCTGGCGCAGCAGGTGACTATCGTACGTATGCTGATGCGGCCGCGACCTTCCGTATCGGTCAGGGTCTGAACAGTGATTTTGGAAACTCGACAATTGGCCCAGGAACGGATGGAACGGATGCCTTCCGTGCAACCCGTCCTTTGGCGTGGTATTTCTACGGTGGTGTCGAAGGTCAGGCTGTAGGGTACGACTCCAGCCTTCAGGGCAGCACAGTGCGTGCGAATGCCCCGCATGTCGACAAGGTCTGGGATGTGGGTGAAATTCATGCCGGTGTGGCTGTGATGTGGCACGGCGTTCGACTGTCCTACAGCCAGAACTGGCAGACGGCTCAATTCAAGACTCAGAAGGCAGGACTGTTCAATTACGGATCACTGAAACTGTCCGTGAAATTCTGATCTGATTTAGATCATTTTGAAGCCCCGGTTCTCCGGGGTTTTTTTATGCGGGGCGAGAGAGAGGCTGTGTCTGGTCCAGAACGGGTGAGCCTAGCAGGTATCCCTGTACTTCCTCGCAGCCGTAGGCGTCCAGAAACGCCATCTGGTATTCGGTTTCCACGCCTTTTGCGCAGGTTGTGATGTTCAGGGCGCGAGCCAGAGCCAGAACAGAAGACATCACGTCATTGGCGCGATCATTTTCACCCAGCCCCTTGATGAAGCCTCTGTCGAGCTTGATCTGATCAAGTGGATAAAATCGTAGGCGCTCCAGAGAAGAATGGCCTGAGCCAAAGTCATCCAGAGCAAGCCTTACACCGAGTGCACGAACACGCGCTAATTCGCGGAATGTAATGTCTTCTGGCCCAAAAAAGCGAGATTCAGACATTTCTATCTGAAGACGGTTAGGGGCAAGACCAGTCTCCTGCAGGATTTCTGCAATGAGTTTCGAAAGCCTTTCGCTTGCCAGCCAGACGGGAGAAATATTGACGCAGACCCGGTAAGGCTTTTCCCACTGTGCCGCTGCCTTGCACGCATATCGAAGACTCCAGGTATCCAAAACCTCTACCATTCCGGCTTCTTCAGCGCATCGAATGAAAAGTTCAGGCGAAACCTCACCATGACCGGGTCTGTTCCATCTGAGTAGAGCCTCATGGGCAATCACTCTCTGGGACGCTGTATCGACGATCGGCATCCATTTCAGGAACAGGGCATTTTTCTCGGCGGCTTGGGCGAGGTCCTGCTCAAGACTGGAGGATTGAAGATGGAGTTCTGTTTTTTCTGTTGAGGCGCGTCTTTCATGTCCGCCACCAGTTCTCTGTGCTTCGACCAATGCTGCCTTGGCACCTGTCAGCAGATCTTCAACGGATTTTCCATCTTCGGGAAACATGCCCCAGCCGACGGAAAGAGAGAAAGGAAGGGACATTTCTGCAAGACAGATGGGTTTGTCTGATATGTGCAGGATCGATGTCATAAGAGACCGCGTCGTCACTGCTGTGTGACCCGGTGGTGTGAGAACGACGAAATTACCTCCGCCCATGCTGCCGAAAAAACTGCCTTGAGGGAGAAGATTAGCAACACGGCTGATAATCTCTTCCAGCATGTGATCCGCGGTATCCCAGCCATATCTTTCGTTGATGAAAGACAGGTGATCGAGATTGAACCAGATCAGTCCAAAGTTTGCGCGCTTCGTAAGATCTTTTGTTCGGTCAATATGGGATTGAATGGCTTCGAGGGTTTGTAGTCGATTAGGCATGGCGAAAGGGGAGTTTTCGACAGGGCTACGTATCAGTTTGGCCATGTCCTCGAGTACAGCGTCGCTGGAAGAATGAAATTTGGTTTCATCATTCGCGAATATCAAAAGAGCTATCTGTCGCGGAGACGCAGGATTACCGATGGCTACACCGTGGATACTGTAGCCGCCCTCGGCTTTGAATTTCACGACTGAAGAAGAATGAAATAGGTCAGAAAATGGGAAATTTTGAACCTGATCCGAAAAAGATGGACCAATACGGGAAATCTCTACAGGCAAAGCTGTAGTAGTGGAAAAATTGTAGACGGCTGCCGATGATACTCCGGTAATAGCGAGAGCCACTCTGAGAATGGGTTGATAACTGGCAGGCATGTTTCCAGTTGAAAGAGAGGCCGCATGCCGATCTGTACCAGTTAACGTCATACTTTAATGCCCAGTATTCTGAAGCCGTTGTAACCATCTGAAGTAGAAAAAGTTCCTTCTTCAGACGCTTGGATTACACACTTATCTTTAACGATCTTCTAACCAGAGATCAAAAGTCGGTCTGGTTCGTTGCGATCAAAAAGAAACAGAAGGGTCCGAAGCGCCGCTCCTCGAGATCCTTCAAGGTGAGGGTTTCGGCCGAGTTCTCGTTCGGAGTCCTGCTGCATGGCGGTTACCAGAAGAGACAGGCGTGCACCTTGAGCCAGACGAAAGCCGGGAAGGCCGGATTGGCGATTTCCTGCAAGGTCTCCACCGCCGCGAATCCGGTAATCTTCGTCAGCAATCATAAATCCATCGTTTGTGTCGCGTAAAAGGGTGAGGCGTTTGACGGCAGTTGGCGTAGCCATGCCATCATGAAGCAGCAAGCAGAACGATTTTTTTGCCCCCCTTCCGACGCGTCCGCGCAATTGATGAAGCTGAGCCAACCCAAATCGTTCGGCCTGTTCGATCACCATGACGGAGGCATTCGGGATGTCCACACCCACTTCGATTACAGTGGTTGCGACAAGAATGCGGGTTTCTCCCAGGCGGAAAGCTTCAAGAGCGGCCTGGCGGATTGCGATATCCTGTTTGCCATGCGCTAGCCCGACGATACCGGGAAAGCGTTCGCTCAACATGGCCCAGCGCTCTTCGGCAGCAGCAGCGGACTGGGTTTCGCTGTTCTCAATCAACGGGCAGACCCAGAAAACCTGCACATTATCTGCAATCGCGCGAGAAATGGCCGCGAGAATTTCCGGCATGGCATCCATGCTGTGCAGCGTTGTGCGGATTGGCTGACGTCCTGCCGGTTTTGAATCCAGTCGGCTCACGCTCATCTCCCCCCATTCCATCAACTGGAGTGTTCGGGGAATAGGCGTAGCCGTCATGACCAGAATGTCTGTGGCCTCGCCCTTGGCGCTGAGGTTCATCCGCTGTTCAACGCCAAACCGATGCTGCTCGTCGATGACTGCCAGCCCGAGATCCGCGAAAGTGACGCCGTCCTGAAAAAGGGCATGTGTCCCGATAACGATTTTGGCCGTTCCATCGGCGATTGCGGCCAGCGTTTCCCGGCGTGCTGCACTCTTGATGGTCCCGCTCAGATACACGCATTCGGTCGGACAAAGGCGGGAAAGGGTCTCGAAATGCTGGCGGGCCAAAATTTCCGTTGGAGCCATAAGCGCAGCCTGAGCGCCGGATTCCACAGCTTGAAGCATGGCATTCATGGCGACGAATGTCTTACCCGCTCCCACATCGCCCTGAAGAAGGCGCATCATGGGCGTGGGCGACGCCATGTCTTTCAGGATTTCCGCGATGGCGCGTGATTGTGCCTCCGTGGGGGGGTAACCAAAGCGACGGCTGAGTTCGGCGCGGAGTGTGCCATCTCCCGGCATGCTTCGGCCCGACCGGCTGCGGGCTTTGAGGCGTGCGAGGCCAAAACAGAGCTGGTCAGCTAGAAGTTCGTCGGCTGCAAGGCGGGTCAAAGCTCTCTCACGCAGAGGCGCCCATTCCACATCAGCAGGACTGTTTTCCGGCGCCTGTATGAGCCTGAGGGCTTGTGAAAAGGACAGCCAACGTCGTTTGTGAACAAGAGCGGGGTCCTGCCATTCGGGAAAATCAGGCAGGAGGGCAAGAGCAGCCTTCATGGCCTTGCGCACCGTGTAGGGAAACAGGCCAGCCGTCAGGGGCCAGACGGGCTCAAGTCGAGGAAAACTATCCCGCTTACTCCAGCTTGTAACGTGATCCGGCTGCGGCATGGTCAGTTCGCCCTGAAACCGGCTGGTTTTGCCGGACACAAGAAGTTCCGCACCGACAGTCGGAGCTGGCATATTCTTCTGCTGGAAGAAGACCAGATCCAGCCGTCCCGTATCGTCTTCTGTGCGGATGACGGAGGGCTGTCCGGGGCGTGCAGCTTTGCGCATCGAAACGACACGGACACGCGTTGTCAGGATTTCTCCGGGCGCGAGATTGTGTCCGGCGGCAACTGTGCGCAGAATACGACGATCAACGATCCGCTCGGGAAGAGTGAACAGCAGGTCCAGGACGCGCCGTCCGCCTGCGATCTTTTCCAGCAGACTGGCGTGTCGCGGCCCGATACCGGGCAGGGACGTCAGGGGTGCAAAGAGCGGGGCAAGAAGATCTGGAGACGGCTGTTCGGACTGCATTGCAACGGGCGCTCCCCGGCTCCTCTTGATGTGTCAGGCTATGAAACGGCAGGTATAGGGCAAGAGCAGGATGGAACAAAACGAAACCATGACCCGTGAAATCCCACTTGCATCCTTTGGTCCAACCGTCTGGGGTGTACCTGATGGAAGCGTAGCCCTCCTGCTGCGCCAGAGACTGTCTGAACATGACGGGCCGCTTTTACATGTTGCCCGGGATGATGCTGCAGTAGCCTCCCTTGCGGACATGCTGGCCTATCTGATGCCCGAAGTCGAAGTCCTGCGTCTGCCTGCGTGGGACTGCCTGCCTTATGACCGCGTCTCTCCGAACTCCGTCATTGTGGCCGAGCGCGTTGGAACGCTCTGTCGTCTTCTGGAGCCGATCAAGGCGCGCCGGATTGTTCTGACGACAGTTCACAGCCTTCTGCAGCGCGTCCCCCCGCGTTCAGCCTTCAAAGGGCAGTCCATCAGCGTGGCCACCGGCGAAATGCTGGACCAGTCCATGCTGATCGAAGTTCTGGTCGCCAATGGCTACACCCGGACGGATACCGTCATGGAAGCTGGCGAATTCGCAACGCGTGGCGGAATTTTCGATCTGTTCCCGTCGGGTGCGCCGGACCCGATCCGTCTCGATCTGTTTGGCGATGAAGTCGAAAATATTCGTGCTTTTGACGTCGGGACGCAGCGTTCGACCGAAAAGCTTGCCCGGTTCGAACTCCGCCCCGTTTCCGAATTTTCGCTGGGCCCGGACAGCATCAGCCGCTTTCGGACAGGCTGGCGCGATACGTTCGGCCCGACTGCCGCATCGGATACGATTTACGAAAACGTTTCGGACGGTCGCCGCTATCCGGGCCTGGAGCATTATCTGCCACTGTTCCATGATGGCGATGGCCATCAGATGGAAACGCTTTTGGATTATCTTCCTGATGCAGCCGTCAGTTTTGACAGCCACGCTCCAGATATTTTGAAAGCCCGGCTGGATATGATTGCGGACCATTATGAGGCCCGTCGTGTCCCCGTTCGTGAAGGGGAAATGCCATATCGGGCACTTCCGCCACATCGGCTATATCTGGATCGGCATGGCTGGGACGCGATGCTCTCCCGTACGCCATCTGTGCTGCTCAACGCTTTTGCAAAACCAGACCTTGGTGACGGCATTGATGCGGGCAATCGTCCAGGCCCGCTTTTCGCACGAGCCAAGGATGGGTCGCGTGATGGCGTGTTCGAGGCGTTCGGCAAGCAGGTAGAAGACTGGGCGCAGTCTGGCCGACGAACCTATGTGACGGCCTGGAGCCGCGGTTCGCGGGAGCGGATTGCCCATCTGCTTCAGGAACATGGCCTGACCACGGAAAGCTACGATGACTGGCCGTCGGCTGCGGGGATATCACGCGGAACGGTTGGACTGCTGGTGCTTGGAGTGGAGCGCGGGTTTGTCTCAGACCGGCTGTGTTTCGTTTCTGAGCAGGATCTACTGGGTGAGCGTATCTCCCGTCCACCCCGTCGCAAGAAGCGCGGCGAGCAGTTTATTTCCCAGGTTGGGGAAATCGCGGAAGGCGATCTGGTTGTTCATCAGGACTACGGCATCGGGCGCTATGTGGGTTTGCAGACCATTCGCGAAGGTCGGGTGGCGCATGATTACCTCTCCATTTTCTATGATGGAGAGCAGCGGCTTCTTCTCCCGGTTGAGAATATTGAGCTTCTGAGCCGATTCGGCTCTGAGCAGGCCAGTGTTCAGCTTGATAAATTGGGCGGTACGGCGTGGCAGGCCCGCAAGGCCAAGATGAAGTCGCGCATCCGCGTTATGGCGGGTGAACTGATCCGAACCGCTGCCGCCCGTGCGATGCGCGAAGCACCGACGCTGGCACCTGCTGAAGGTCTGTGGGACGAATTTTGTGCGCGCTTTGCATTTGTGGAGACTGAAGATCAGTCCCGCGCCATTGCGGATGTTCTGGAAGATATGAGTTCCGGACGTCCGATGGATCGTCTGATTTGTGGCGACGTCGGGTTCGGAAAGACGGAAGTGGCACTGCGGGCAGCCTTCGTGGCCGCTTTGTCTGGCATGCAGGTGGCTGTTGTCGTCCCGACGACTTTGCTGGCGCGTCAGCATTATCGGGGGTTCGTCGCCCGCTTTGAAGGGCTGCCCGTCCGGATTGCCCAGTTGTCGCGTATGGTGACGCCCAAGGAAGCAACGAAGGTGCGCGAAGAGATGGCTGATGGCCGTCTTGATATTGTCATTGGAACGCATGCGTTGCTCGCCAAGACAGTGTCCTTCAATCGCCTAGGCCTTCTCATTATCGATGAAGAACAGCATTTCGGTGTGGCTCATAAGGAGAAGCTCAAGGCTCTGCGTGAAGACGTGCATGTCCTGACGCTGTCCGCCACGCCATTGCCGCGCACGCTTCAGCTATCCCTGTCCGGCGTGCGTGAAATGAGCTTGATCGCCACGCCACCGACGGATCGTCTGGCTGTCCGCACGTTTATTACGCCGTTCGATAGCGTGATGATCCGTGAGGCCATTCAGCGCGAGCGTTTCCGGGGCGGTCAGGTCTTCTGCGTCCTGCCGCGTCTGGCGGATCTGGACCGGATGGCGGACCGTCTGGCCGAGATCGTACCGGACGCCAAGGTCGTTCAGGCCCATGGCCGTCTGACGCCTACGGAACTCGAACGGGTCATGACCGAGTTTGCGGATGGGAAGTACGATATCCTTCTCTCCACTAATATCGTGGAAAGCGGGTTGGATATGCCCAGCGTGAACACGATCATCATCCATCGGGCGGATATGTTCGGACTGGGGCAGCTTTACCAGCTTCGTGGGCGCGTGGGTCGTGGCAAGCAGCGTGGTTATGCCTATCTAACCTGGCCGCAGACGAACCCGCTTTCGGCGGCTTCCGAGAAGCGTCTGGAAATTATGCAGACGCTGGATTCGCTGGGCGCAGGGTTTACGCTGGCCTCTCATGACCTGGATCTGCGTGGTGCTGGCAATCTGCTGGGTGATGAGCAGTCCGGTCACATCAAGGAAGTTGGCATTGAGCTGTATCAGCAGATGCTGGAAGACGCGGTTCTGGATCTGCGTCGCGAGCGGGGTCGCAAGGCTGAAGAGGATGAGAGCTGGACGCCCAATATCATTCTGGGTCTGCCGGTTCTGATCCCGGAAACTTATGTTGCTGACCTGCCTGTTCGACTGGGGCTTTATCGCCGCATTGCATCTCTGAATGGGGAAGCGGAAGTCGAAGCCATGCGCGCTGAACTTGTGGACCGTTTCGGATCCTTGCCGCCAGAAGTCGGCAATCTGCTGGACGTGGTGCTCATCAAGCGGCTGTGCCGTGAAGCGGGTGTGGAGCGTCTGGAAGCCGGGCCGAAGGGCATGGTGCTTCAGTTCCGCAAGAACCGGTTCCGCAATCCCGCCGGGCTGATCGACTGGGCGACCCGGAAGAAGGACTCGGGTGTGAAGATTCGCCCGGACCACAAGCTGGCCGTGATCCGGGAAATGACGAACGCCACCCGGATTGGTTTTGCAAAGAAGGTGACGACCGTTCTGTGCAAACTGGTGCGGAAGATGGAAGACGTGGACTGAACGCGCCTTCCGGTTCTTTTTAAGGAACGGCGATTGGAAGCGGGATACGATTAACCGTTACAACGCCACCTTGAAGGGCAATGTCCCAGCTGGTGGTGTCGCCATTCTGGCGGCCCATCAGGCGGGCGATTGTCAGGGCAGTCACGACCTTGGTCGGTGCTGTCTGGTGAATTTTCTCGATCAGGTCAGCAATGTTTGTGATGCTGACATGCGTGTCGGCAGTTGATGTGGCTGCGGAAGATCCGATCTGGATGGTTCCGGTTCCATCGACCGTGCTGCTGCCGGAGATAGCGTGCAGGGCGTTGATGGTGATCTGCTGTGACGCGCCGGAAAGTCCGTGAACGGTCAGATCAGCCGAGAGTGCAGAGGGAATAAGTGGCTGCTTCGAATCGTGGATGCCGGTCCCGTTGACCTTCATGCGGAGGTCGGGATTGGTCTCAACGGCATTGATGGTCGCGTGCTGAATCGTCATCGTATGGCCGGGGCGAGACAGCTTCACGCTGCTCCAGGATGCTTCCGGGGTACCCTCATGGATATTGCGGACCGTGATGGTTGCGTCCTGACCCTGACACGCCGGGCTTAGGCCGCCGCGGAAGGCGCTGAGGGCTGCATAGGCCGCAGTCGCATTGAACTGTTCGAGTTTTGATTCTTCAACTGCCCCTTTTGGGTCTTTCAGGCTGACAGGGCCGATGTCCAGCCCGATGCCGGTGCCGGTCAGGGTTGCGTGCATTCCTGAGGCGGAGAACGCATGTGATGCAGCCTGGTGGCCGCTGAGCGAATACGTGAAGCACGAGGCGGGGATATTGGGCAGTGTGTCTGCGAAAGCGGAGGATGCGAAGGCTGGAAGAGCCGTCGCGATGGCCGTCAGAAGAAGGGTGCGGAAAGACATCATGCCCTCGGTGCTGGTGGTGTCCGGTCTCTTGGACAACGTGTTGCTTCAAGATCGTTAAGACTCTCTTAGGATTATGGAGAGACAATGGTTCCCCAATATCCTTTCTTGCGGGTGAGTGTGCATGTCTTCGTCCATTTCCGCCATGCCAGCGGTGCCGCAGTATCTGTCCATCGTCAAAGACGAACAGACAGCCGTGAATAAATGGGAGAAGACAAGCTCCGACTCCCGGCAGGGGCTTGCAACATTCGCGAGTGAGGCGTCCTCGATTACGACGCCCGATCAGCTGCTTAAGAATTACAAGGCGCTGAAAGTTGTTCTTGGCGCTTACAACATGTCGTCAAACATTGATCAGACGGCTGTTCTGAAACAGCTTATGACGCAGGATCCGACATCTTCCACGTCGCTGGCGCAGAGAAGTGGCAATGCTTCCTGGAAGGCATTTGCCAAGGCTTTTTCAGACTGGTCCACGTCGCCGCTGGCCTCGGCCGATACAGTCTCCACCATTACGCAGAATTATCTGACGAATGGCTATGAAAGCAGCGTTCAGGAAGAGACGCCGGGTCTGGGCGATGCGCTCTATTTTACCCGGACCGTGACGTCTGACACGAAGCTCACGAATATCATGGCGGACCCGAAGCTTCTCAAGGTGGCTGAGAAGGTAGCCGGGTTTGACACTACTCAGTTCGGTGCACTGGATTATGATCAACAGGTGCGTCTGCTGAGTGACAAGCTGGATCTGTCGCGGCTGAGCACATCGAGTGGTGTGCAACGGTTTGCAGAGCAGTATCTGGCGCTTCTTCAGGTCAATCCAGACAAGACTACAACCCCGGCGAGCATGCTGACCCTCTACGGCAGCAGCGGATCTTCTGATGGCGTTCTGTCCCTGTTTACGGGCGGCAGCTCTTCAACATCATCTAACCTCTATTCAGCGCTTTTCTGAGCCTGCTGCGTGACATCGCAGCGGGAGGTCTGTATCGCGGCTAGAGACATCTGGCAGCGAAAAAGGATCTCTTTGTGGCGGGACTGGACCCTGAAGACTGGAGCGGCATCCGCGCGATGGGGCACCAGATGCTCGATGCCCTGTTTGATCGTATGGAGCATGTGGGGGAAGGGCCCGTCTGGCAGTCTATGCCGCATGACGCCCGTGACGCTCTCAGAACCGGTTTCCCCGAACAGGGGCAGTCTCTCGAAGAACTGCATGGTCGCTTCACGGATTTTGTTGTTCCGTATGGCAACGGAAACACCCATCCGGGTTTCATGGGCTGGGTGCATGGTGCCGGAACGCCCGTAGGGATGCTGGCGGAGATGCTGGCTGGCGGTATGAACGCTAACTGTGGTGGGCGCAGTCATGCTGCCAATGAAGTCGAGCGCGAAGTCATTCGCTGGGCTCTTTCGATGGTGGGCATGCCGGAAGACGGCTCTGGTTGTCTGGTGACCGGGTCTTCCATGGCCAATTTCATCAGCATCATCACAGCCAGTCGCGCGCAGGATATTTCCTTGCGCTCCCAAGGCACGGGGGGCCGTAAGATGGTCGGCTATGCCGCGACGACTGCTCATGGTTGCCTTCCGAGAGCGTTCGATCTGGCGGGTTTTGGCAGCGATGCCCTCAGACGAGTTCCGGTTCTCGCAGATCACAGGATGGATCTGATCGCATTGAAGCGTATGATCAGGGAAGATCGTGAAGCGGGCTATATCCCGTTCATGGTGGCCGGAACGGCTGGAACCGTGGATTGTGGCGCGATTGACGATCTTGCCGGGATCGAAGCGATTGCCCGTGAGAACGGGCTCTGGTTTCACGTCGATGCAGCGTTTGGGGCTCTGGCTTGTCTGTCGTTCCGGTTTCAGAAGGCGCTCTCCGGTATTGAGAAAGCGGATAGTCTGGCTTTCGATTTCCACAAATGGGCACAGGTTCCCTATGACGCGGGATGTGTTCTTGTGCGGGATCGAAAAGCGCATGCGGCTGCTTTTGCTCAGTCCCTTGATTACCTGACCCGCGAACCGCGTGGCCTGGCGAGCGGTGCGCCATGGTTCTGTGATTTTGGGCCGGATCTGTCTCGCGGATTTCGGGCGCTCAAGGTCTGGATGACGCTGGGCCATTATGGCTCCGAACGTATGGGGCAAATGGTTGAAGAATGCTGCGGCGTGGCGACGAACTTGGCACATCGTGTCCAGATGACACCGGGTCTTATTCTTCTGGCGCCAGTGACGCTGAATATTGTCTGTTTCGGGATTGATGGCCTGTTAGATCAGGACGTGTCCGAACTTGTGCAGGACCTGCATGAAAGCGGTGTGGCAGCGCCGTCCACGACACGGATCAACGGTCGGCTGGCGGTGAGGGCGGCGATCGTCAATCACCGCACCACGACCGCCGATACCGACCGTATGCTTGACGCGGTTATCGCGCTCGCCGCTGACCGACGGGCGTAAAAAGTTCGCTCAGCTGAGCCATCATGGTTCCGCCCAGGTCTTCGGCGGAGCTGATGGTCACGCTGTGTCGATAGTACCGCGTTACGTCATGGCCGATCCCGATAGCCAGAAGTTCCGTGTTGCGATCGCTCTCGATCCGCTTGATGACCTCACGCAGGTGGTTCTCAAGATAGTTGTGCGGATTGGCAGAGAACGTGCTGTCATCTACCGGCGCACCATCTGAAATCACCATCAGGATATGGCGGTGCTCTGGGCGCCGTTTCAGGCGTTTCCAGGCCCAGAGCAGCGATTCCCCGTCAATGTTCTCCTTAAGAAGACCATCACGCAGCATCAGGCCCAGATTTTTCCGAGCCCGACGCCAAGGGGTATCCGCGTCCTTGTAAATGATATGCCGCAGATCATTCAGGCGGCCTGGCTCAGGTGGGCGCCCGTTTTTGACCCATTGTTCCCGGCTTTGACCACCTTTCCATTGACGGGTGGTAAAGCCCAAAACCTCCACTTTGACGCCACAGCGTTCCAGCGTGCGCGCCAGAATGTCGCCGCAGATGGCTGCTGTACCAATTGGGCGACCACGCATGGAGCCTGAATTGTCGATCAGGAGCGTCACGACCGTATCGCGGAACTCCATTTCGGTTTCATACTTATAGGACAGCGGCAGGGTCGGATTGGTCACGACGCGGGAGAGGCGTCCGGCGTCGATAATGCCTTCTTCCTGCTCAAACTCCCAGCGGCGCTGCTGCTGCGCCATGAGGCGGCGTTGCAGACGGTGTGCCAGCCGGGACACAAGGCCCTGAAGCTGAACAAGCTGCTGGTCAAGTTGCTGCCGGAGACGGTCCAGTTCATCCGGATCGCACAGATCAGCCGCCCCGACTTCCTCGTCGAACTTCGTCGTATAGGCCTTGTAGGACGACGCTATGCCCGCACTTGTGCCATCGCCCGTCTGATCGGAGGGGCCAGCGGCTTCTTCCGAGCCGGTTTCAGGGGAATCGAGCGCGTCGGAAGACATTTCCGTCTCACCTGTGACGCCGCTTTCGCCGCTCTCGGGTTGATACCCGTCTTCCTGATCCGGCTCTTCGCCTGCGGGCGTCTGTTCGTCTTCCTGTGGGACGGCTGCATCGTCTTCAGATTGTTGCTCGTCTTCTGAAAAATCATCAGACGGAGCCTGCTGCTCAATCTCTTCCGGCAGTTCGGTAAGCTGACAGGCACCCAGAAGATGCGTGATCGCCTTGGCGAATGCTGTCTGATCGCCCTGTGTTTCGGCCATTTCAGCCAGAGCGCTACGCGCAGATGGCGAAAGGGAGGAGCGCCATGCATCGAGAGCCGGGCCTGCCTGTGAAGGCGCATGTTCGCCGGACATGGCCTCGCGGGCCAGAAGGCCAAGTGCCATGGCTGCGGGCATATCGTCCTTGGTGGCCATGCGGTTGCAGCCAGCCTCGGCGCATTGCTGGATGACGCGCTGGTCCAGATTGGCGCGGACGCCTGCCATATGCCGGGAGCCGTAAACCTCGCAGCGGACCTGCTCAAGCGCGCTGAACGCTTCCTGAGCCTGTGGCTCGGGAAAATGCGTGTCCAGACCATCTTTGTGGTGGCGGAGTTTCAGGGCCGCGGCATCGGCTGCACCACGGACTTTCTGGATTTCCCGGTCGTGCATGCTGCGCGACATGTAAGGCAACTGAATCGAGTCTGGTGCCGGAGGGGCTGGCAGTCGGTTGCCCACGACCACGCCCTGAAAGTCAACGTTCTGGTCAGGCGTACCGCCCAGAGCGCGAAGGGTCGCGATGGTGGCGCGGCGGAAGCCCTCCTGACGGTTCTCATCAGGGGGGGAGTTCTTGGGCGCTGACAAGGCTTTTACTCCACCGGGGAGGCGTTGAAGCAGCGCTGATAGTACTCGGCCACAATCCCGCGCTCCGCTTCGTCACACTTGTTCAGGAAGGTGAGGCGGAAGGCGAAAGCGACGTCATTGAAAATCTGAACGTTCTCTGCCCAGGCAATGACGGAGCGGGGAGACATGACTGTGGAAATGTCTCCAGCCATGAAGCCGGAACGCGTCAGGTTGGCAAGAGCCACCATACGCTCAACCATCTTCGTCCGGTCCTTATCGTCCGCGCCAATTTTAAGTTTGGACGTGACAATGGCGACTTCCTGCTCCAGCGGCAGATAGTTCAAAGTGGCGACGATGTTCCAGCGGTCCATCTGACCCTGATTGATCTGCTGGGTGCCGTGATACAGACCGGTCGTATCCCCAAGACCAACCGTGTTGGCCGTGGAGAACAAACGGAACGCCGGGTTCGGGCGGATCACGCGGTTCTGGTCGAGCAGGGTCAGGTGACCTTCGGCTTCCAGAACACGCTGGATCACAAACATCACGTCCGGGCGGCCAGCATCGTACTCGTCAAAGATCAGCGCGCAGGGATGCTGGAGGCACCATGGCAGCAGACCTTCACGGAATTCCGTTACTTGCTTGCCGTCTCGCAGGACGATGGCGTCTTTGCCGATCAGGTCGATACGCGACACATGGCTGTCGAGGTTGATGCGGACGCAGGGCCAGTTCAGGCGTGCTGCAATCTGCTCAATGTGGGATGACTTGCCGGTACCGTGGAAGCCCTGCACCATGACGCGGCGGTTGTACGCGAAGCCTGCAAGAATGGCGCGGGTTGTGTCTTCATCGAACTTGTAGGACTCGTCGATATCGGGGACGTGCTCGGTCCGCACCGAGTAGGCGGGCACCTGAATATCCGTCTTGATGCCAAACACCTCACGCGAAGACACCATGAGGTCAGGCGCACCGAGAACGCTGGTTGGCACAGTTGAACTCTCGGCGGTGGTGACAGTTTCCGGGGCGTCGATCGTCGCGAAATCACTCATGGGTCTGACGGACTTTCATTGAATTCAGGAATGTTCTGAAAAGATGGGCCTTTGGGCCATATTCTTCCAGAGAGAAAATCAGGAAACGAACTCTGACTCGCGACTGAAATGCGTTTTCAGCACCGCATACGCGGATCCAATGGCTTTAAAACGCTCTTCAGCTTTCTGGTCACCGATATTCGCATCGGGGTGATGACGACGCGCTAGCGCGCGATAGCGGGTCTTCACGTCATCAAGGGACACAGGCCAGGACAAATCCAGTGTGGCCAATGGTTGGCGAAGTGGTTCTGGTGGACCACTGGCGGCGGCACGCTGTCTGGCGGTTTCCTTGGCCCGTTCGGCACGATTCCGACGGCTGGCGCCAAGAATATCCAACGGGTCGAGAATATCCTCTTCGTTGAACTCAGCCTTGTTGGCCGTGCCGGTACCGAGTTTCCATGAAGGGCGTTGCCAGGACGTATCGGCCCGCAGATGGGCCTCGATCTGGCCGGGTGTCATGCCACGGTAGAAATCCCAGCGGGAATTATATTCGCGCACATGATCAAGGCAGAACCAGAAGTAGGATCGCAGGGCATCCCGCCCGCGGGGTGCGCGATAGCCGGCACGTTCCGTGCAGCCCGGATGGTCGCAGGTCTGGTCCGGTGCCTCTGGATCGGGGTCAAAGGCCCGATGTCTGGTAGATTTACGCTGCATGGTGTCTGATATGGGCAATGTGAGCCGCCTGATGCAAGCGGACAAACCAAGTCGGATTTAATTGACCATGACACAGCCCCTTACAAGACGGGACAGAATTGCCGAAATTCTCACGCGGGAACTGGCGCCCAGTGCTCTGGAAATTCATGACGACAGTGCCCGTCACGCTCATCATGCCGGGGCAAAAGCTCTTGGTAATCCGGGGGAAACGCATTTCAATATCGCTATCACCAGTGCGAAGTTTGATGGTCTGAACCGGATTGCCCGGCATCGTCTGGTGAACGGATTGCTCGCCGGGGAGTTTGAAACGGGACTACACGCCCTGTCTCTTGTTCTCCACGGAGAAACCACTCCATGAAGCGTGCTCTTCTGGCTCTTCTGTTTCTGTCTGGCTGCGCCACGAGCGGCTATGGCCATCTTCCTGCTGATCAACAGGCAGATGTACATCGCATTGAAACCTACATGAACGGTGTGACCGGGATGCGGGCGTCATTCAACCAGATTGGTCCGGATGAGGGGCATAGTTCTGGACGATTCGTTTACATGCCTGGGCATCTGCGCCTCGACTATGTAACTCCACACATCATGGAGCTTGTCGCGGGTGACGGTCATCTTGTGCTGGATGACATGGACAGTGGGGCCGTGACGCATCTGTCTCTGAAGCGGAATCCGCTGGGCCTGCTTCTGCATCATCCGATCCGCTTTGATCGGGATATTCAGGTCACGGATGTGAGGCGAGGGCAGGGATCGCTTCAGATTTCCGTGGCTAAGGCAAACAACCCGTCTCAGGGGCTTCTCACGCTTCAGTTCTCTGATATAGACGGTAAGTTGTCCCTCATGGGTCTTCAGGGCGTGGATGCCCGTCAGAACCGTTTCAGCGTGTCATTGAACAGCGTGGAGGAGGGGGTGGCGTTTACCCCCACGGTTTTCACTCCTCCTGGGGGATAGATCCGAAATGCGCTGGCCATGCTGCGGCCAGCGCCTCGTCCAGATCCTGCATGGTCAGGGCTGGATTGAAGCGGCGAAGACTCGTGACGCCAAATTCCCGGATGCCGCAGGGAACAATTCCATCGAAATCGTCCAGAGCCGGGTCAAGATTAATCGAGACACCGTGCCAGCTGACCCAGCGGCTGACGCGGATGCCAAGCGCAGCAATTTTTGCTTCCTGACCGCTCAAAGGATCAACGGTCCAGACGCCGATGCGTCCGTCACGGGTGAAGGCTTCCACACCGAGACGTGCCAGCGTCTCGATGATCCAGTGTTCCAGCCCTTTGACGAACGCTCTTAGATCACGGGGAGGGATGGTGCCGTTCTGCTGGCCAAGATTTAGCATGACATAGGCCAATCTCTGGCCAGGTCCATGATAGGTCCATTGTCCGCCACGGCCTGCGCTGTAGGTCGGGTATCCATGAGGGTTGTAGAGGTCTTCCGGGCGGGCAGATGTTCCCGCAGTAAAGATCGGAGGATGTTCCACCAACCAGACGAGAGGGCTGGCAGTGCCCTCATGGATTTGGCGAGAATGCGTTGCCATGAAATCCAGAGCTTCAGGATAAGGTGTCAGCCCGTCTGATTTTTTCCACAAAATTTCTTCACAAATATCGTTTCTGGTCATTGCTCTCGCTTCAGGCTTCGGCTATATCGCCCCTCACCGGACGGTCTTGCACTACACAAGACGGTTTGTCACGGGGCGGCCGTGGCGGAATGGTAGACGCGCAAGCTTGAGGTGCTTGTGGGGGCAACCCCGTGGAAGTTCGAGTCTTCTCGGCCGCACCATTTCCCTTTTGAGGGAAATGGAAAAAATCTCGAAAAAATCACAAAAATAAAACTCCTCCTGAATGCCAGAGTTAAGGCATCCAGAGTGGTGTTTTGCGTCTGTGCCATTTTATTGCCAGACTGCTAATCCACCGTTATGCCTTTCTATGTTTTCATCAGAGCGTTGTGAGCTTCGGCTCGGCGGTCGGATGATTGTTCTGGCTGATGTGTGAGGTTTCGTGATCAAGCCCCTAAAGAAAGCAGTCCTTCCCGTTGCAGGACTTGGAACGCGGTTCCTTCCGGCGACCAAGGCTATGCCAAAGGAAATGCTTCCTGTCGTTGACAAGCCGCTGATCCAGTACGCCATCGATGAAGCGCGCGAAGCTGGCATCGAAGAATTCTGCCTCGTCACTGGACGCGGTAAAGACAGCCTGATCGATTATTTCGATATCGCTTACGAGCTTGAGGCAACGCTGAAAGAGCGTGGCAAGAAGAGTGCGCTTGAAGCCCTGCAGCCCAGCAGTGTGCAGGCTGGCTCACTTGTGGCTGTCCGTCAGCAGGAGCCACTGGGCCTCGGTCATGCCATCTGGTGTGCCCGGTCCTTTATCGGTAACGATCCATTCGCTATCCTTCTCCCGGATGACATCGTAAAGAGCGGCCGCAGCTGCGTTGCCCAGCTTGTCGATGCCTACAATCAGACGGGCGGCAATGTCGTTGCCGTAACGGAAGTGCCGCGTGAGCATACCAACCGTTACGGTATTCTGGATGTTGGTGCGGACGACGGCCGCCTCGTGGAAGTGAAGGGTCTGGTTGAGAAGCCAAATCCTGAAGATGCGCCGTCCAATCTGTCGATCATTGGTCGTTACGTGCTGACGGCTGATGTGATGAAGCACCTTTCCAAGCTGGAGCGTGGCGCTGGTAACGAAGTGCAGCTGACGGATGCCATGGCCAAGATGATCGGGCATGTTCCGTTCCATGGTCTTCGCTACGAAGGCACGCGCTATGACTGTGGTGACAAGGCGGGCTTCCTGGAAGCACAGATTGCCTTCTCGATTGATCGCCCTGATCTGGGTGATGCGGTGAAGGCATTCCTCAAGAAGTATGTCGACGCTGTTTGATGTCTTTCAGACATGATTTTGATCCAACCAGTCTCCGCGAATATGATATTCGCGGGATTGTTGGAAAAACGCTTCACCCTGAAGACGCTTTTGCGATTGGTCGTACTTTTGCGAGCATGGTCATCCGGCAGGGTGGGCGCAGCGTTGTCATTGGTTTTGACGGAAGGTTGTCTTCTCCTGCTCTTGAAGATGCCCTTGTCAAAGGCGCCGTAGAATCTGGTGCGGATGTTATCCGCATCGGCTGCGGCCCGACGCCCATGCTCTATTTTGCGTCCGTTGCCCTGAAGGCTGACGGCGCGATTATGGTTACGGGAAGCCATAACCCGCCGGATTATAACGGCTTCAAGATGATGAGTGCTGGTAAGCCGTTTTACGGAGATCAGATTCGTGAACTGGGGCATCTGGCTGCAGCAGGAAATGTTGTTCCCGCGACTGAGGGAACGTCGCGCAGTGAAGACATTTCCTGTGCTTATATTGCCCGCCTCCTTCAGGATTACGATGGGTCACGCCCGCTCAAGGTCGTGTGGGATAATGGTAACTCTGCTGCGGGCGACGTGCTGTGTCGGCTGGTTGAAAAATTGCCAGGTGAACATACGGTCTTGTTTCCGGAAATTGACGGTCATTTCCCGAATCATCACCCCGATCCTACCGTTCCCAAAAACCTTCAGGAACTGATTCTTAAGGTTAAGGACACAGGTGCGGATCTTGGCATCGCCTTTGATGGTGACGCAGATCGGATCGGTGTGGTGGATGATCAGGGGCAAATTCTCTGGGGGGACCAGATTTTGGTGCTTCTGGCCCGTGATGTGCTTCGGGAGTATCCCGGCGCGACAATTATTGCGGATGTGAAGGCCAGCAAGGTTTTCTTTGATGAAGTCGAGAAAGCAGGTGGTCAGCCGCTGATGTGGAAGACCGGCCATTCTTTGGTAAAAACCAAAATGGCTGAGACAAAGGCCCCTTTGGCGGGCGAAATGTCGGGGCATATCTTCTTTGCCGACAAGTGGTACGGCTTCGATGATGCACTTTATGCGGCAGTACGGTTTATAGGGATTGTCTCTCGACTGGGGCAGCCGCTTTCACAGGTTAGACGTGCATTGCCAGAAACAGTCAGCACGCCTGAGCTGCGTTTTGATTGTGCCGATACGCGAAAATTTGACGTGATAGCTGAGGTTGCAAAGCGCCTTCGGAGTGAAGGCGCTGACGTTTCTGAAATTGACGGCGTGCGCGTCAATACTGAAGATGGGTGGTGGCTTTTGCGCGCATCCAATACCCAGGCGGTTCTGGTTGCCCGGGCAGAGGCTTTGACCCACGAAGGGCTTGATCGTCTGAAGGGTGCTTTGGCATTTCAGCTTGAGGCGTCAGGTCTTGTGGCGCCAGATTTTTCTGGCGAAAACGCTGGGCACTGAAGCGGCTTTCATGGCATGGACAGGAGAATGTCCATGCCATTTCAGTCTTTTCTAGAGCCCGGCCAGATCGTGCAGCATCCTGACTATCCGGAATGGGGTTGGGGGCAGGTTCAGTCTGCAATTGCGGAACGCGTGACTGTCAATTTTCAGAACGAGGGTAAGGTTCTGATTGATGCTTCCCGGGTGACGCTAAAGTTGGTTCAGTCCTGATTGCGAAACATACTGCCGCCACTTTTCTCCCGCTGCTGCAGAATGCTTCTCGATTTGGCGCTTCCGCCGGTGTGTTCCGGGTGTGGAGCCGATGTCGTGACAGAGGGAGCATTCTGCTCTGACTGTTTTTCGTCGGCCCAGCGCATTATTCCCCCTTGTTGTGACCGGTGCGGGACGCCACTGATCAATGAAACTTATGGGGGTGCCAGAAGAATCTGCGTTTCCTGTCAACTGAAGCCTCCCGTCTGGCGTCAGGGGCGTGCGGCCTTTGTTTATGATGATTGGTCGCGGCGGATGATCCTTCCTCTGAAATATTCTGACAGAACGGAAAATGCAGCCGTTCTTTCCCAGGAAATGGGAAGGGCCGGAAAAGCCTTGCTGGAGCAGGCAACAGTATTGGTGCCTGTGCCGATGTACCGGGGGAAACTGTGGAGGCGTCGTTACAATCAGGCTGCGCTTCTCGCTCATGGACTGGCGCGTCGCAATAAGGTGCCTGCTTTGCTGGATGGGCTTGAGCGCAGGCGGGCAACCAGAGCGCTTGCTCGGCTTTCTCCAAAAGAACGTTATGCTGAAATTGCAGATACGATTGTTGTTCGGCCAGGGCGTGAAAAACGAATTGCGGGGCAGGCCGTTCTATTGGTGGACGATGTGCTGACAACCGGAGCAACGGCGTCTGTCTGCGCGGATGCACTCTTGAAGGCGGGAGCATTATCGGTGGATATTCTCGTTGCAGCCCGGACCGGCAAGGGCGATGAACGGGATGTTCCGTATCCCGAGGAGTAAAAACAATATGTCAAAAATTGAAATTTTCACGCAGCCGGGATGCCCATACTGTGTTCATGCTGTCGATCTCCTCAGATCGAAGGGTGTAGCTTTCCAAGAGATCAATGCGCCCCATGGCACGCCGGAGCGGGAGGAGGCTATTGCGCGGTCGGGACGCCGAACTGTTCCGCAGGTCTTCGTGAACGGAACGCCTCTCGGCGGGTGCGATGATATTGTGGCGTTGGATCGAGCAGGGCGGCTTGATTCCCTGCTTGGCGGTGTCTGAGTGCGGTGGGGATTGATCCTGTCGGGTCTGCTGGCGTGTCTGTCTCCTTCAATGGGGCGGGCCGCGGCAACCGCTGATGTCTCTTCGGCTGCGGGTCCTACTGAACTGGGTCTTTGGTTGTCCGGCGGGAAGGATGGTGTCTTCTCGATCGAACGCTGTGGAAGCAACGGGAATGCCCTGTGTGGCAAGCTGGTCGGCATGGACTATGATGGGGAAATGCCGAAAGACACCTGGGGTCGAGCTGAGTGCGGCTTATGGATGTTGACAGACTTTGTACCAGTTGAAGACCACAAATGGGGTGGTCACATTCTTGATCCACGGAGCGGACGTGTTTATCAGGCCTACATCTGGCTTTCAGAGCCGAATGTCCTGAAGCTGCGGGGCTATGTTCTGGGAATGCCTTTGTTGGGGAAAACCGAGACCTGGACCCGGTATACCGGTGGCGCCTTTGGCGCGCAGTGCAAGATGCCTCCGCAGCCTCACTGAGAAACTATCATGGCAGACCGTATCCTTCTGATATGGTCTTTCAGGAATGTGCAGGTCCGATGTGGCCTTGGCATCCGCCAAACTGAAAGGACCGTGGAACCACTATGTCCCACCCCGTTTCCCGTCGCGATTTTGCGCTTGGACTTGCTGCTGGTGCCGTTGCAGCCGGTGTTGCAGGAACGTCTCATGCGGCGGATGAGCCCACAGTCATTCCCGTTCCGCCACCGCCGCCGAAGCCTGTTTCCAAGACGGTCTGTTTCGTCGGCGGATACACCAAGCATGCTCCGCCTGGCGGAGCGGGAAACGGGCAGGGAATTGCTGTCTTCGAAATGGATCGTGAATCCGGCGTTCTGACGCCGATCACGACTTATACCGATATTGCCAGTCCTTCATTCATCACGTTGTCTGCGGATAATCATTTCCTGTACGCTCTTAGCGAGATTGATGATTACAACAAGGATGGGCATGGGTCTGTTACGGCATTTGCCGTGGATCAGAAGACCGGCTCCCTGCGCAAGCTGAACGTGGTCAGTTCCGGCGGGGCCGTTCCGGCGCATCTGAGTGTGCACCACTCAGGCCGTTATGTTCTGGTGGCGAACTACATGGGAGGCTGTGTGGCCGTTCTGCCGATCCGGAGCGATGGTTCTCTGGGAGAGGCAACGGACGTCGTTCATAACACTGGTCCGCGTCAGCCAGAGCGTGCAGCCGACAATCCGCAGGGCAACTTCGCCGTTTCAGATCATTCCGGATCGCATCCGCATATGATCCGCTCTGATCCTAGTGGGCGATTTGTGATTGCGGATGATGCTGGGCTGGATCGGGTCTATGTCTGGACACTGAACCTGACGACCGGAAAGCTGATTCCGGCCAAGACGCCGTATTACGATATGGAGCCTGGTTCTGCGCCGCGTCACTTCGAGTTCAATCACTCGGGGCGCATCATGTACAATCTGTGTGAGCAGAACTCGAAGATCGTGGTCTCTAGCTTCGATCCGCTGACGGGTGTCATCACCAATATTCAGACCGTCAGCACGGTCACGCCGCACTTCCGTGGTTCAACGCTGGCTGCGGAAATTCTGATCTCGGCGAGCGGAAAGTATGTCTATGCCTCCAACCGTCTGGGCGATTCGCTGGCTGTGTTCGCGATTGCTGCGGATGGAACGCTGTCCTTGCAGGATGAAGTCTGGATGCATGCCGATTATGGCCGTGCCATGATGTTCGATCCGTCAGGAACGTTCCTGTTCTGCGCCAACCAGCGGTCGGATGCGGTGACGTCCTTCAAGGTGGACAAGAACACTGGCCAGCTTGCGTTTACGGAGAACTTTACACCTGTCGGTAGCCCGACGACGTTTGCGTTCATGAATACGCAGGTCTGACCTTTCATGAAAAAGGCGCTCTTCAGAGCGCCTTTTTTTGTTTCAGCCCTTCGTGAACATTGCGATATAGTTCACGCCAGTGTCGCGGGTCGTGCGCCAGCGCGGGGGCAGGTAGCTCATGCCGGCAATATCCGTCATGCGCAGACCGGCGTTACGGGCCATGGCTGCCAGTTCTTCCGGCTTGATGAATTTCTTCCAATCATGTGTTCCGACGGGCAGCATCCGCAGAATGTATTCCGCGCCCAGCTTTGCCATGGCGAATGAGCGCGGTGTGCGGCTCATTGTGGAGACGGCAACCATGCCTCCCGGACGGGTCAGGGCTGCAAGCATGTGCAGAAAGTCCTGCGGATCGTTGACGTGCTCGATGACTTCCAGAGCTGACACGACGTCGAATTCTACGCCTTCCTCGACCAGATCTTCTGCGCTGCCATTGCGATAGGTCAGGGGGGCGGCACTCGGTGGCAGTGGGTAGTTAGCCTGATGCGCGCGTGCTGCTTCGATCCCGTCCGGGCTTGCATCAAGGCCGAGCGTCTCGAACCCCAGTTTTGCAAAGGCTTCGCTGGCGAGGCCTGCACCGCAACCGATATCGAGCAGGGAAAGGCGTTTTCCTTCGGACGGCTTGAGAGAAGTCGTCCGGGAAGAGACCCAGTCTGTACGCAGGGGGTTCATGGCGTGCAAAGGGGCCATCGGGCCGCGAGGGTTCCACCAGTCTTTGGCCAGTGCGCTGAAATGGGCAATTTCGGAATCGGAAACGGAAGAACGATGTAAGGTGCTTCCGGAAACGGTTTCTGAGGCCATCAGAACTGTCCTTCTGTGTGCCCGCATGATGCCGTCGGCTGGACGCGGCGTGGCGAGACGAGTATGTGGACCGGCAGAGTCTGTTCAGAAGACCGGCCGGCAAATCTGTTTGTGCCGTATCCGATGCCAGACCCGAGCGCGCAACGCCAGACACGTACTGGAGCCTTATCCGCGATGTCCATGTCCGATACTCCCGTTCACGACCAGGTTTCGGGTCGTGCCGATACTCTTTCCATGTCTGTGGATAGCGGGAAACGGAAAACGATCGTCATGAAATTCGGCGGTACGTCCGTCGGAACAATTGAACGCATCCGGATCGTTGCGCAGCGAGTCAAGGCCGAGCATGCGCTTGGGCGCCGTGTGGCTGTTGTTGTGTCGGCCATGGCGGGTGTGACCAATCAGATGGTTGGATACTGTGCCGAACTGGACCCGCTGGCGGACCCGAAGGAATATGATGCTGTCGTGGCATCCGGTGAGCAGGTCACGAGTGGTCTTGTGGCTATTGCGCTACAGGCTATCGGCGTTCCGTCACGCTCTTTTCAGGGCTGGCAGATCCCGCTTGTGACAGATGACGCGCACGGGAAAGCATCCATTGATGGCGTTGACGGGACTGAACTGCTGAAATGTCTTGATAATGGTGTTGTGCCGGTTATCGCTGGTTTCCAGGGTGTAGGTCCGGATAACCGGATTGCCACACTGGGGCGTGGCGGATCAGACACATCTGCGGTAGCGATTGCCGCTGCGATCCATGCGGATCAATGTGACATCTATACGGATGTTGATGGAATTTATACGACGGACCCGCGTATCGTGAAGCGTGCGCGGAAGCTGGATCGCATCACATATGAAGAGATGCTTGAGCTTGCTTCCGTAGGCGCCAAGGTTCTTCAGACCCGGAGTGTCGGGCTGGCGATGCGCGAGGGAGTTCGTGTGCGTGTGCTGTCGTCATTCTCCGAGACGGATGATGACAGTGGGTCGATTGTGGTGGATGAGGACGAGATCGTGGAGAAGGAACTGGTTGCGGGCATTGCCAGCTCGCATGATGAAGCAAAGCTCTCCGTCCGGCGTATTCCGGACCGTCCGGGCATCGCAGCGGCCATCTTCGGACCTCTGGCTGCGGCAAACATCAACGTGGACATGATCGTGCAGAGCACGGGCGTTGACCGCATGACGAACATGACCTTTACGGTCGGCAAGAGCGACGAGGCGGCGGCCCGCGCTGTTCTGGAAAAGGCTCATGCCGATATCCAGTATGGTGAGCTTGAGACATCTCACAACGTTGTGAAGATCAGTGTTGTTGGTGTTGGCATGCGCTCCAATGCCGGACTTGCGGCGACCATGTTCGGCACTCTGGCGGAGCGCGGGATCAACGTGCAGGTGATTTCCACGAGCGAAATCAAGATCTCCGTCCTGATTGATTCGGAATACAAAGAGCTTGCGATGCGTGCACTGCACACCGCGTACGGGCTGGATAAGAAAGAGGAACCCTCTACGTGAGTGCAATGACGGACGCCCGCGAAACCCTGAACCGCCTCTGGAAGCCGGGATGTGACTTTCTGGGCAGCGAAGTCGCCATTCTTGGCGGCGCGATGTCCTGGGTGAGCGAGCGCAATCTTGTCTCAGCCATTTCCAATGCTGGCGGCTTTGGTGTGATTGCCTGCGGTGCGATGACGCCGGAGCGCCTTGAGGAAGAAATCGTTGCCACGCAGGCTCTGACGAAGCGCCCGTTTGGTGTGAACCTTATCACCATGCATCCTGAACTAGACCGGCTGGTGGACGTATGTCTTGCACATAACGTCTCCCATGTTGTTCTGGCGGGTGGTGTGCCGACCAGTGCCACGATCAAGCGTGTCCGTGATGGCGGAGCGCGTGCGATTGGTTTTGCGCCTGCACTGGCTTTGGGCAAGCGTCTGGTGAAGCTGGGTATTGAAGCACTCATTATTGAAGGATCGGAAGCAGGTGGCCATGTTGGTCCGGTTTCCCTGACGGTCCTGGCGCAGGAAATCCTGCCGCACATCAAGGACGTTCCTGTCTTTGTGGCAGGTGGTCTGGGTCGTGGCGATGCCATCGTGTCCTATCTTGAGCAGGGCGCTTCCGGTGCACAGCTTGGAACGATCTTCGCGGCGTCCCAGGAGAGCATCGCACACGAGAACTTCAAGAAGGCGTTCCTGCGAGCCAATGCCCGTGATGCCGTGACATCCGTGCAGCTTGACGAGCAGTTCCCGGTCATTCCGGTGCGTGGTCTTGCCAATGCGGGTAGCCGTGGCTTCCTGAAGCATCAGGCTGAGACGATCCAGAAGTTCCAGAATGGCGCTGTGAGCAAGGAAGATGCCCAGCTTTCCATCGAGCACTTCTGGGCTGGTGCGCTGCGTCGTGCCGTGATGGATGGGGACGTCGATAACGGGTCTGTCATGGCTGGCCAGTCTGTTGGTATGGTCAAGGAGATCCGTCCGGTGTCCGAAATCATCGCTACGCTCGTGGAGCAGGCTGTGGAAGCCATTGCAAAGCGGGAAGACCGCGTTCACGCCCCCGCCTGGTCAGGTTATTCAGCCATGTCCCCTCCTTCCGATATCCGCACGATGCCGCTTCGCTCAGACCAGCCGAGTGTTGGAACGATCCTGCGTACGCGTCGGGAGGAGTTGGGGTGGCAGATTGAGGATGTGGCTCAGTGGCTGCGGATCCGTAGCCGTCTTCTGGTTGCCCTGGAGGCGGATGATCTGTCGTCCCTGGCAGGTGTTGCCTATGCCGTGGGTTTCCTGCGGACATATGCTCATGCCATGCAACTGGATGCCGATGGTCTGGTTGCACGCTTCCGCCAGGAATATCGCGGTGTTGTTAACCGCAAGACAGATCTTGTTTTTCCTCAACCGGAGGGAGAGCGCGGCCTGCCAGTCGGGCTTCTTGTCGGGGCAGGGCTTGTTGTTGTCGTTGCCGCCTATGCGGGGTGGTATCGGTTTGCCTCGCATGAAAGCCCGGCTGATCGCCGGGTTCCGGCTGTTGCGGAGTTGATGTCAGGCGCTGCAACGCCCGCAACGACCTCTCCGCAGGTTGCATCGGTCATGCCGGGACGTGCGCCGACCCCGGAACCGCATGTTTCGCAGTCTGTAGCGCCCGCCATGACGCCATCTGTTGAGGCTCCGCCTGCAAAGGCTTTGCCGCTGGCTGTTCCTCCGGCGTCTCAGGTCCAGCCAGCTCCTGCCGTTACGGCAGGAGCTGAGGCAGGTTCTGAAGATGTGGACCAGAACGCCGGAGACCAGTTCGGTCCTGCCACGAATACGCCAGCAGAAACTCCCGCTCCGGCTGTCCCTGTCGGGTCGGTTGTTGTGCGTCTGCTTGCTCCTGTCTGGATGCAGGTCAAAGATAAGGACGGTCATGTTCTTGTCTCGCGTGTTCTCAAAGCCGGAGAAAGCTGGCAGGGCGACGCGGCAGGTGCTCCTTTCCGAATGTCATTTGGCAATGCCGGAGGCGTGGTTCTTTCAACGGATGGTACGACCAGTGCGCCTCTCGGGCGTCAAGGTGAGGTTCGTCGGAACGTCGAGGTTACGGCAGAAGCCATCAAGTCTGGGGCATTTGGCAATGGCGTTGCCTTGCCTGCGCAACCTGCGTCTGAGCCGTCAAATCCGTCTGCTGTTCCTGAGGCGGTTGATGCATCGCAGGATAGTCCTGCACCTGTTGTGAAACCCGTGCCGCATCGGGCAAAAGCGCCTGCAAAGCCTTCCGCAGAACTTTCTGCTGACGATCTGAATGCCCGGCAACTGGATCAATCGTCTCCATCGCATTAAACAGGGGCCAAGCCCCTGACCCACAGGACCCGGTTTGTCCGGGCACGAAGAGGTAAATCATGAGCAGCTACCGCCCCTATCAGCACATCGAGCGTCGCAAGTCGCGCCAGATTCATGTCGGCAAGGTTGCGGTCGGTGGTGATGCGCCGATCTCCGTGCAGACCATGACCAACACCCTGACATCCGACGCGCAGGCGACGATCGACCAGATCCGTCTGGCCGAACTGGCAGGTGTAGATATTGTTCGCGTGTCCTGCCCGGATGAAGCTAGCACGGAAGCCCTGAAGGAGATCGTGCACGAAGTGAACGTGCCGATCGTTGCGGACATTCACTTCCACTACAAGCGCGCTATCGAAGCCGCGAAGGCCGGCGCGGCCTGTCTGCGTATCAATCCGGGCAATATCGGGAGTGCCGAGCGTGTTCGTGAAGTTGTGAACGCCGCCAAGGATTACGGCTGTTCCATCCGTATCGGCGTGAATGCCGGTTCTCTGGAAAAGCACCTTCTGGAAAAGTACGGTGAGCCTAACCCGGAAGCACTGGTTGAAAGTGCTCTGGAACACGCCAAGATCCTTCAGGACCATGATTTTCATGAGTTCAAGATCAGCGTGAAGGCGTCTGATGTGTTCATGGCGGTTGCAGCCTATCAGCAGCTTGCAGACTGCTGTGACCATCCGCTGCACATCGGCATTACCGAAGCCGGGTCTAAGCGTGCCGGTACGGTGAAGTCTTCCATCGGTCTGGGCAATCTGCTTTGGGCGGGCGTGGGTGACACGATGCGTGTTTCACTGTCTGCTGCGCCGGAAGAAGAAGTACTGGTGGGCTGGGACATTCTGAAGTCCCTTGGCCTGCGTCATCGCGGTGTGAAGATCATTTCCTGCCCGTCCTGTGCGCGTCAGGGTTTCAATGTGGTCGAGACAGTTCAGACGCTTGAAGATCGCCTCCAGCATATCAAGACGCCGCTGACGCTCTCCATCATCGGATGCGTTGTGAATGGTCCGGGTGAAGCCCTGATGACCGATATCGGTGTGACCGGTGGTGGCTCTGGCCGCCACATGGTTTACTCCGCTGGTCGTCAGGATCACACGATGCCCGCCGAAGACATGATCGAGCACATTGTGGATCTGGTTGAAACCAAAGTTGCCGCTATCGAAGCGGACAAGGCTCAGACCGAGGCTGCCGCCGCCGCTGAAGCCGCCAAGCAGATGGATCCGGCGAGCCACTGATGTCAGGACTGCAACCGCCTCGCGGCACACACGACCTCATCGGCGACACCATGCGCCGTCATCACCATGTGGTGGAAACGGCGCGTTCGGTTCTTGAAACCTATGGGTTTGAGGAATGGAGCACGCCAATCTTCGAAGACACGCGGGTTTTCTCCCGTACGCTCGGTGAGACATCTGATGTCGTGTCCAAGGAGATGTACACGTTTGAGGATCGGGGTGGCGAGAGCATTACGCTGCGTCCCGAGAACACGGCCTCCATCTGTCGTGCGCTCGTGACGAATGGTCTGACCCAGTCGCTGCCCCAGAAGGCGTTCTATCACGGGCCGATGTTCCGTTATGAACGTCCTCAGAAGGGGCGGTATCGCCAGTTCCACCAGATCGGTGCGGAACTGCTGGGTGCTGAAGGGCCGCTGCGGGATGCCGAAGTCATCACGATGGCTTACGACATTCTCAAGGCTCTTGGTCTGTCCGAGCATGTTGTGCTGGAACTGAATACGCTGGGTGATATTGCGTCTCGTCAGGCATGGCGGGAGGCTCTGGTGGCCTATTTCCGTCAGCATGCAGACGCGCTTTCGGAAGAGAGCCGTGTCCGCCTTGAGGTGAACCCTCTGCGTATTCTGGATAGCAAATCCGAGCAGGATCGGGCTCTTCTGGCGGATGCACCGGCGTTTGCAGACTATCTGAACGATGAGTCTCGTAAGTTCTGGGATGATCTGCGGTCTTACCTGACGGCCTTTGGCGTGGAGTTTGTTGAGAATCCGCGGATCGTACGTGGTCTTGATTATTACAGCCACACGGCTTTCGAGTTTGTGACAACCAAGCTGGGCGCGCAGGGTACTGTTCTGGCTGGCGGGCGTTATGAAGGTCTGGTCGAGCAGATGGGCGGTCCTGCCATTCCGGCGATTGGCTGGGCTGGCGGTATCGAGCGTCTGGCGCTTCTGCTGGAAGAAACGCCTTCCGTTGCGGCTGGTATTGCGATCGTTCCCATGGGCGATGAAGCGGTTCTCAAGGGGGCGGCCATTGCACGTGCTCTTCGTGAAGCCGGTTTACGTGCGGAGATCGAGACGCGTGGCAACATGAAGAAGCGTATGGAGCGCGTTGTGAAATCCGGTGCGTCTCATGCGGTTGTTCTTGGCGATGAAGAACTTGCGCGCGGTGTCGTACAGCTTCGGAACCTTGGTGCCCGCGAGCAGCAGGAAGTGGCCATATCCGACCTCGTACAGGCTCTGAAAGGCGCCTGAGACGTGGCATTTGATGACAGGCTGGAGCGGATTGTTGCTCGCTCGGAAGAAATTCAGGCTCTGATGTCGTCCGGCGAAATGGGGGGAGAGGAGTTCACCCGTCTTTCGCGCGAATATGCGGAGCTTGAGCCTGTTGTTGCGTCCATTCAGGCCTGGCAGGTTGCCGAAAAACAGCGGGAAGGGGCTCAGGCTCTTCTTGCTGATCCTGAAATGAAGGAACTCGCTCAGGTCGAGCTTGAAGAGATAGAAGCGCGTATCCCTGAGTTGGAGCACAACCTGCGTATTGCGCTTCTGCCCAAGGATGCTGCTGATGAGCGCAGCGCCATTTTGGAAATCCGTCCGGCGGCGGGTGGCGATGAAGCCGGGCTTTTTGCCGCCCAGCTTTTCGACGCCTATCGCCGTTTCTCGGAACAGAACGGCTGGCGGTTCGAGGTCATGGAATATGCCGAGAGCGAAGTCGCTGGCCTGAAGGAAGGCATGGCGACGATTTCCGGTCGTTCCGTCTTTGCCCGTCTCAAGTATGAATCAGGCGTTCATCGTGTTCAGCGCGTTCCGGCCACAGAAAGTCAGGGCCGTATCCATACATCGACGGTGACTGTTGCTGTTCTGCCAGAAGCGGAAGAAGTGGACGTGACGATCAATGACGACGATCTGCGGATCGACGTTTATCGCGCGTCTGGTGCGGGCGGACAGCACGTTAACAAGACCGAAAGTGCTGTTCGGATTACGCATATCCCGACTGGCGTTGTCGTGGCGATGCAGGAAGAAAAGAGCCAGCACAAGAACCGTGCCAAGGCCATGAAGATTCTTCGGGCACGCCTTTATGAGCGTCAACGATCCGCAGCGCATGAGTCGCGTGCCGCAGATCGTAAGTCTCAGGTGGGAACGGGTGATCGTTCAGAACGCATCCGGACCTACAATTTTCCCCAGGGACGTGTGACGGATCATCGGATTAACCTGACCCTCTACAAGATCGAGCGCATCATGGCAGGTGAGTTCGATGAGATTATTGATGCTCTGACGCGTGAGGAGCAGACAGAGCTTCTTGCAGCTGAAGGCTTTTAAGAGTCAGGAACTCGGCGTAGCGCAGACAGCAGCGCGTCCATGTCGGTGGGTTGCAACAGAGGGGTCGTTGTAATCCACAAGGAAGAAATCAGTGAAGTTGTTACTTCCGACGGCATCCAGAGTATGGCCTTCTGGATGATGGAGTTGTCCTTCGCTGCTGACCTGATGCGTTTCCTGATGACCGTTATGCATGATGGTGATTTCGCCGCAGAGCGCGTAATCAACGTCATATCGTCCGGCGGGTAGGGGAATAGTGCGGGTTTCGCGGGATTTGGACAGCCCCAGCCGGAAGGTCGCCACAAGGTTACCGTCAAGGTAAAGACGGGACACTTCGGATATTTCTTCTGAAGCGCGCTCATCTGTCACGGTGAAGGTACCGGGCAGTTCTGACTGGGCCTGAGCCGTATGCAAGGCGCATCCCAGAAGAAGGGCTGAGAATAAGAATGCACGTTTGGACTTCATGATGACAGGTATAGCAGGTTCTCGGGCAAGATGACTGCAAAAGATGTTCTTCTTCGACAGGCAACAGAGGTTCTGCAAAGCGCCGGATTGGAAGATCCACGGCGGGAAGCGCGGCTTCTATTGGGGTGGGCGACGGGTCGTGATCCAGCGGGACTGTTTTCCCTGACAACTGTTTCGGAGGCTGATGCGACTCGGTTTGAAGACGCTCTTACGCGACGTGCGGCACGGGAGCCACTGGCATTTATTGTCGGGGAAACAGGGTTCTGGACGCTTGATTTCCATACGACACCTGACACGCTGATTCCGCGTGGGGATAGTGAAGCTCTGATTGAGGCGCTTCTGACTGTGCGGCCGGATCGTACGGCGCCTCTCAGGATGCTTGATCTTGGAACTGGCACAGGTTGCTTGCTTCTTTCTGCGTTGTCGGAATATTCGCAAGCCTGGGGTGTGGGGGTGGATCTCTCCGCAGGAGCAGCAGCACTTGCTTGCAGGAATGCTAGCCGGAACGGATTGCAGGACCGAAGCTGTTTTCTGGCGGGAAACTGGGATTCCGCTCTGGCCGGCAAGTTCGATGTGGTGATTTCTAACCCTCCTTATATTGAAACAGCAGATGTGCCCGATCTCATGCCGGAAGTTGCTCGCTATGAACCTTCTCGTGCGCTGGATGGTGGTCAGGACGGGTTAGATGCATATCGCCTGCTCTGTCAGGCGCTTCCGTCACTTCTGGTGCCGGGCGGTCACGCTATTCTGGAAATGGGTCTGGGCCAGATTGATGCTGTCTCAGAAATCGGTCGCGCTAACGGACTACGGGAGGTTGCGCGGCAGAACGATTTGGGTGGAATCGCACGGGCTCTTGTTCTTCAGTGGTCAGAAAACTCAGGAAAGACGTTGGCTTAGAGACTGAGAGTTGATATGAACAGGAAACTGCATTCTGTCGTAGAAGCCGCAATGGCGGTTTTTTCCTTATGCAGTTGCTCCTGTTGACCGTCTTTCAGTAGCCGGCAGCGGATGAGAGGCTGGCCAGTGTCCAGCCACAGCGAGATAGACAGACGTCTTTTCGGCAGCGGCGGACGCATCCTTCTGCACGGGCAGAAGTGGGGCACGCCATCAGGAAAGTGCATCACGGGTCGATGAATATGAAGCGTATAAGAGGCCGGCATCATCGTGCTGGCGGCGGGACACCACGCAGTAGCAATTCCCAGACCCCTCTGAACCGCAACCATGTGTTTGACAGCAATGGCCCGGACCTCAGAATTCGTGGAACTGCCCAGCAGCTCTTCGAAAAGTATCTCCAGCTTGGCCGGGATGCGACAGGAACGGGGGATCGCATCCTTGCGGAAGCCTACTTCCAGCATGCAGAGCATTATTTCCGTATTCTGAATGCCATGAACCAGGCTGCTCAGCAGAGCCAGCAGGAGCGCAATGAGCGTCAGATGCAGCGTCAGCGGGCTTATGAAGAACGCCGTGAATCGCGTGGCGAGCGTGGCGGTGACGAACACGGGCAGGACGAGGGCGATGATCAGCCTTCGATCGAGTCTTCCCGTTCGGAAGAAGCTCCGGCTGAAGCGGAGTAACAGTTCTGAAACCGGCCCTTCACAGGGCCGGTTTTTTTATATCCGGCCAATAAACCGTTCTGGCAGGCGCCAGAGTTCTGTTCCGTTCAGGTGCAAATCCAGTCTGTAGCGATCATGTGTTCGAGACGTTGCGCTGTTCTCGACAGCGTGCCGCCAGTTATGCAGACGCTGATCGTTCTGATCGAAAGTGGCTTCCACTACGGGAAGAGCCGCCATGCCGCGGAGCATGTTTTCCCAGTCTTGATCGTTAATTCGCTGATGTTGCCCAACGTCGTTGGAGCACCAGGGCTGCGTGCGTGTCCGCTCTAGTCGGCGTAGACCAGAAGGCAGATCTGCATAACGAAGATGGAAGAGAAAAAGCGGGACGCCCATTTCGGGAGCAATTTCTGCACAGCAATGAAAACCAGGCGCCCATGTGATGGCGGTACGGATCAGGACGGGTTTGCACATGGCGCTTGAAAATCGCACGTGCTGGCGCTGGACAGAGACGAGGCGCGTATAGTCCAGGGAAGCTTCGCTCTCCGGCAGATGAATGATGTCCAGGCCTGTGGCGGTTACGACTGGTCGCGTATTCGCTTGGGCAAAGTGTGTGAGGGACGGAAAGATGTCCGGGTCAGGGAGAAGGAGTTCATCAACATCGACGTAGATGACGCTGTCGTACCACTCGAGCAAACTCTCGCAGAACTTCCCAATGGATCTTGTTCTGCGTTCATCATCCTGCGGAGAGCGGGGAATTCGGAGCCGATTGATCTGCCCGAGAGCATCTGTCGATCCGTCATCTGAGCCGTGGTCGATAACGTAGCAGGACTGTTCGCCAACCTGCGCGCCGTAATGTCTGCGCCAGACCAGAAGATGTTCTGGCTCATTGTAAACCATAGTGACGACGGCAAGAGGTTTCTTGATCATACCGTCAGGATACAAAAATGCTTTCAGATCAGATACCTGAAAGATTTTTATAATTTTTTAGGAAAGAAGGATGGTAGCGGTGGACGGATTTGAACCGCCGACCAAGGGATTATGATTCCCCTGCTCTACCGCTGAGCTACACCGCCATCCCACCGGGATGCCCCGGCGTTGAGGCGGGTTTTTAAGGGGGATCTGATTGAGTGTCAACACGTTATCCAGAGGAAAATGCAGGATTTTGGTCACTGCATTTTTTACACTGGTCATATCTGTTATGGCTGGCCTGCTTTCCGCTTTTCTCCAGATCTCTTGTTAAGGAGTTTTCCGCCTAGTGACGCAGCATTTCGTCAGCACGCTGTTTGCCGTTCGATCCTACTTTACCTGGCTCCCGGCACCTGTCGTCTCCGTTCTGATGCTCGCGGTCGTGGGTATTCTCGCTTTCTATTGCGGAAACCTCGTCACGTCCTTGACGCTGCGTATTCCTGGTTCCCGTAGTGCAGCGCTGATCCGAAAAATTGTTGCGGCTCTTCGTCGTCCAACACGGATCATGGTTGCGCTGCTTGCCATGTTGGGCGCACTCCCGGCTGCCACGGGGTTTTCTTATGAGACGGAGCAGGATCTCAAGCTGTTTTTCCTGTTCCTGCTGGTTCTGACCTTTGGCTTTTCGGCCATTATCGTGTTCCGGATCATGACGGAGGCATACCTCAATCGCCTTTCGTCCCGAGAGCAGACTGATGACATCATGATCCGTACGCATCAGACGCAGATCCGCGTTCTGCGTCGTCTGACAGAGATCATGGTGGGTATCGTGACGGTGGCGTCCGCGCTGATGCTTTTTCCGTCCGTCAAGCAATACGGTGTTTCGCTTTTTGCCTCCGCTGGTGCCGCGTCCCTGATCGTTGGTTTGTCTGCACGTGGTCTGCTGACCAATCTGATTGCGGGCGTGCAGATTGCAGTGACACAGCCAATTCGTATGGAAGATCTTGTCATCATCAACGGGGACTGGTGCTGGGTTGAGGAAATCAACGCGACCTATGTTGTCCTTCGGGTGTGGGACTGGCGCCGACACATCGTCCCGATTTCCTACTTTCTGGAAAACCAGTTCGAAAACTGGACCCATAATTCCGCGGCGATCATCGGCGTAGTGTTCCTCTGGCTGGATTATGAAGCGCCGATGGACAAGGTGCGGGAGATGTTGAACGAAATCATCCGCACATGCCCGCTTTGGAATGGTAAGGTTTTTGATGTGCAGGTGGCAGATTGCAATGCTCAGGTCATGTCTATCCGTATCATTGCCAGTGCCCGGAATGCGTTACAAAGCTGGGATCTGCGCTGTGACATCCGGGAGAAAATCATTGCACGTATTCGGGAAGAATGTCCTGAAGCATTGCCTCGTGCGCGTTTTGCGATGATGCCCCCGAGGCCGGGAGAGGACGCATGGCCCAGCGAATTGCTATCTCCCAAGATCGATCGACCTCCGCCAGGCAGCTATATGGGGCCCGGTACGCCCGGCGCGTAAAGGTAAAAGCCACTGGGTCCCAGTGGCTTTTATTATTTGTCCCGCTTGTTGCGTTCAGCGTTATGGTGACACGGATAGAGAAGTCAGTCTGTAACGTCTTTATCCGTCAGACAGAATTTACGGCGCCATCGTAGAGTTGTGGCGTCCGTAGAGAACATACGTCATGACACCCAGCACTACATATCCTGTAAGAAGGAGCAGAGGGACAGGGTTACCGCTGGCCACTGCATGGATCATGTCTGTGATGAGGGGAATGGTCATGAGCAGACAGAAAATAATGCCTAGAAGGGGCGTTATACCAACCCAGAAACCACGAATACGAAACCCGCCCAAGGGAACGCTGAAGGGTCTTTGAATGTCTGGCCGCGTGTTTCGCTGCCAGATGACTGTGAAGCAGACGATGCCGAAAGCGGCAGCTGTGCCGATGGAGACCAGATCGCTGATGATGTCGATGGGCAGGGTAGCGGTCATGAATGCCACGACCAGACCGAGAACGATGGTGCCAAGCCATGGGGTGCGAAACCGTGTGTGAACCTTGCCAAACAGGGCAGGGATGAGGCCATCACGGCTCATGGTCAACAAGACGCGGGACTGGGCATACATAAGCCCCATCAGAACCGAGCAGAGACCGATTGTTGCGCCGACATTGATGAAGATGGCCAGCCACGGCGTGTTCATGGCTTTCACGGCAATGGCCAGCGGGTCCGGTACGTCCAGTTCGTGATAAGGAACGATGCCAAGCAATACTGCAGCGACGATCATATACACGACAGTGCAGATCAGCAGGCTTCCAATAATTCCGACCGGGACGTCCCTGGTCGGGTTTTTGGCCTCGGCTGATGCTGTGGAGACGGCCTCAAAGCCGACATAGGCGAAAAAGATGATTGAGGCGGCCCGGAAAATACCTTTGACGCCGTAATGGAAGCCGCCCTGATTGGAGGGGATGAAAGGATGCCAGTTTGCAGGATGAATGGCATGAATGCCAAATGCCACGAACAAAGCGAGAACACCCACTTTCAGAAAGACGATGATCGTGTTGACGCGGGCGGATTCCTCAATGCCCCGAACGAGCAGACCCGTGACCAGGAAAACGGCAGTTAACCCGATCAGATCCAGCCTCCATCCTCCGCTGATGGAGGAGCCTTCCGATCCTGGAACCGGTTGAAGAGTGGCTTGGATAAGGGACTGAGGTAGGTGAATACCAAAGACGGCCAGCAGGGACGACGCGTAACCGGACAGACCAGCGGCCACGGCAGCGCAGGAAATTCCATATTCCAGAAGCAGGAGCCATCCTACGATCCACGCCACTTTTTCGCCCATTGAAATATAGGCATAGGAGTAGGCTGAGCCGGAAACAGGCAACGTGGAGGACAGTTCTCCATAAGAAAACGCTGTAAAGAGGCAGGCCAGAGCTGCGACAACGAACGAAATGAGAACGGATGGGCCAGCATACTCTGCAGCAGCAGTCCCCGTCATGACGTAAATGCCAGCGCCGATTGTTGATCCCACGCCCAGAAGGATGAGTTGTGTGGCTGTGAGGCTGCGCTTCAGCCCATGCGATTCATTCTCGGACATGATCTGTTCGAGACTCTTTCGACGGGCAGTTGTGGCGGCGGATGCGCTGGATTGTATCGGAAGTGGCATGATCCCTAATCTGCCGGGAAAAGCGGCGTCTGGAAAGGTTTATAGAACGATGAGAACGCCTGCCAGAAGACCGGCAATAATGCAGTAAATGCCGAAAGGCTTGAGAGCCCATTCGTCATGATTGCGGAAGAAGCGCAACATCAGGAGAGAACAGATCAGCGCGGTGATACCGGCTGCGAAGGCACCTACGACGCATTGGAACATGACGTCATGAGAGATCGTCATGTGCCGCATCTGCCACCCTTCCTTGACCGTCGCGGCCAGAACGACTGGCTGGGCCATAAGAAGGGAGAAGCGGGCAGCTGTGCCATGATCCAGCCCGCGCAGAAGGCCGCCATTCATCGTGGCGCCTGAGCGTGACAGGCCTGGGAACAGGGCAAGGCACTGCCAGAACCCGATCACCAGGGCATCCTTGGGAGACAGGGAAGAGATCGGGCGGTGATCTGCCTGTCCACGCTGTCTGCGGAGCCATTCGGTAACCAGAAGCAGAAGGCCATTCAGGACCAGAAACCCTGCGACGGCCAGAGGGGCTCCGAATATGCCCCGGAGGCGATGTTCGAAAAGGCCGCCGAAGATCACAGCCGGAATTGTCGCAATCACGAGAAGGCCAAAGATCCGAATCGACTCAAGCTGGTTGTATCGACCGTGCAGACCAAGCATCCCGCGAAGAATGGCCATCCAGTCGCGCCAGAAAACACCCGCCAGGGCCACGAGGGTTCCGACATGGAGCATCGTCAGGAACGGCAGGAACATGTCTGAATGTTCGTCCACGTTCCAATGGAGGATACCGGGGAGCAGAACGGCGTGACCGAGGCTGCTGACAGGGAAGGGCTCGGTAATACCCTGAACGATGGCGAGGATGATGGCCTGGAAAAGCGTCATGGAGCCTGCACGGATGGGCGGAAAAGGAAGTCACTTGCCTGATGGGGCGAAGGGACGCAACCTTGACCGGGCTCTGGGGGCAGATTAACTCGCTTTTCTATTCGGTTTTCTGAAAGTTGAGGCGCGGCATGAAGTCAGGATACAGCGGGCGCGGCGGTGCCATTCTGGCAAGTGGCCTTGTTCTTGTCGTTGCCGGGGCGTTTCTTGTTTACGGCAAAGAGTTGCGCAAGGACCCGGTTCAGAACAGCATTGTCATGCATGCTCAGTTCAATTCGGCCAACGGCCTGAAGCCGGGTGCGGATGTTGATCTGGCTGGAGTGACCGTTGGGCGCGTTCAGTCCATCCGCCTGGATCCGCAGAGCCAGATGGCCGACGTGGCATTCTCGGTGGATGAACGTCTTCATCTACCGGTCGACACGGCTGTTGGGATCAGTGCGCCCAGCATGACGGCGGATAATGCGCTTCAGATCGAGCCGGGCAAAGACCCGAAGACGCTGACTGCTGGCGGGGTTATCAAGGACACTCGCGATCAGCTGTCTCTGGAACAGCAGGTCAGCAATTATATCTTCGGTGGTGGTAACCTTGGGAACTGATGTTCCCTTAGTCGTTCATCGGATAGGACGCGAGCAGGCGACGCTGCTTGCGCCAGGAATGTAGCATTCCGAACGCGCCAGAGGTCTTCCATCCGCGGGCCTTGTTGGCTGCACCGATCAGGAATGTCTGGCGATAGTGGGAAAACTGGGCGCGATAGGCTTCCCACAGTGTTGTGCGTCGATCCCAGATATGGATGGCTTCAGAGCCGACGCCATTGATCTCGATGATCCGCAGGTCTTCCCCACGCTGCAGGGCTTCGACTGAAGGCACCTTCACATCGACCCGACCAAAATAGAAATCCGGAACGTCTTTCATGATGGCATCCAGACGGGCGGTCAGTTCAGGTGTGGTGTCTGCGCGGCCATCCCGGAACACGGACCCTTTGCAATGGTTGCCAGCGAAAACCAATGGCAGTTGCTCACCCTCGGCCAGCACCATTTTCTCCCGGCCTGCAAGGCGCGGCAGATACAGTTGGGGAACCTGACTCATGCGAGGGTCGCGCATGATGAGTTCCTCAATGGTGGAACGTCCGTTACCCGTCAGGACCGGGGCTTCCTTGTAGGTCACGGACGTAATGCGGCCCTGTGTCTGATCCGGATGGCGGATATAGAACAGGCCCGCTTCAACCGGGTAATCGATGAGTTCCTGCACCATGAGCGCCACGTTATCCGGGAACTGCGGAAGGACTTCTTCCATTTGCTCGCGAGTGTGGACAAGCTTCACGCCTGTTCCATTGCAACCGATGTCAGGCTTCACGACGACGGGGAACGAGAGGCCGGACTGCTCCATGGCTGTCAGAGCGCGTTCCATTGATCCAGGACCGCTTTGAAAAATCGCGTAGGGCGCAATGGCACCCTTTGCGACGGGACCGGCCATATCGAGGATCGAGGACTTGCTCTCACCGCAGAGGCCGCCTGTTTCAATGCGCGGATTGGCAGCCGTAGGGATGCTGAGATCTCGGTATTTCAGGCCCATGGCGATCCAGTAGAGGACGATGGGCGTGTAGAAAATGGAACCTGGCCAGAACTCAAAAAGAGAAAGGGGATTTTGCTCGGTCTCTGTCTTGGACATTCAATTACTGGCTCACGGTCTGGATACGGGCGATCAGACGCCCGACAACGACAATACACAGAACAAATCCCGCCAGTCCGGCCCAGCGCCAGCCTCCCTGGTGTGCCAGAAGCCAGCCGCCGATCCGCATGGCCAGCAGGAACAACAGTGTTGTCCACACAAGCGTAGCGAGAACGGCCGTCAGGGCAAAGCGCAGGAAAGGCGCGCGGAAGAAGCCACAGGCGGTGTAGAGCGGGAGGCGGGCGCCGGGCACGAAGCGTGAGATGGCCACGATGCGGACGACGTTCTTCGAGAACCAGTCCTGCGTGCGTTCCTGTTTGGGGAGGGTCAGGAAGCGGCGTAGGTAAGGCCAGCGTGCTCCGGCAGTTCCAAGGCCGTAGAGCCCCAGATCTCCGACGGCGACCCCGAACCAGAGGGCCCCAAGAGCCAGTGCTATGCTGACATGTCCGGCACGGGCTGCGACGCCTGACAGAACGGTGGCTACATCCTCAAGGATGAATGTCCCCACAATGATGCTGACGGCTTTCAGCCAGGCAGGCTGCGACGCCAGGGCGGGGCCAATGGCTATCATGCCGGGGGATGTTCCATGATCATGGAACGTTGATGTCGCATGTTGGCGCGCTGGCGACAATCTCAAGCCTGCGGTTTCATCCGTCTGAGGGCGGAAAGAAGGACGGGAGACTGGCGGGGAGCATCACAGGTTGCTAGCGTGCGCTGCAAATGAACCACCCTGTGGGGGCTGATAGTCCAGTGCTTAAAAGACGTAACCTTCTTGCCGCCTTTTCCTCTGTCGCCGGAGCCGCGGCGATGGGAATACGTTCCGCTGAAGCACAGGACTACGGGGCGTTTCTTGAAGGGGTGAGGACGCAGGCGCTGGCTCAGGGGCTGTCTTCCGCTGTCGTAACGCGCGCGCTGTCGCTGACGAGGGAGCCGAACCCCAAGGTTCTGAAGCTTGATCGTCATCAGCCTGAGTTTACCCTGACCTGGGCGCAGTATCGTGATCGTGTTCTGCCAGAGTCGCGCTTTCAGAAAGGGCGCACTGTTTACGCTGGTGTGGGAAACATCATGGCTCCGATCAGTGCGCGGTTCGGATGTGATGATCGTGCGGTCATGGGGATCTGGGCGCTCGAATCGGGTTTTGGCGCACACACCGGCACGTTCTCGGTTGTTGATGCGTTAGCGACACTGGCCTTTGATGGTCGCCGCTCCACGTTTTTCCGGGGAGAGCTGATGAAGGCGCTCCAGATTTTGAACGACGGGGATATCTCCCCTGAAGCTATGATGGGCAGCTATGCCGGAGCCATGGGGCAGGCCCAGTTTATGCCAAGTGCCTATCTGCGCTATGCCGCAGATGGAGACGGAGACGGAAAGCGCAATATCTGGACGTCCCAGCCAGATGTGTTTGCCTCCATCTCCAACTATATGGGCAAATGTGGTTGGCAGCCCTATGAGCCCTGGGGGCAGGAAGTCACACTGGCGAATGTGCTGGACAAGAGCCAGATCGGCCGGACCAATACGAAGTCTCTGGCGGAATGGATGTCTCTCGGCGTTCGCCGGGCAGATGGTGCGCGCTTCTCGCGGAGTGACGTCAAAGGGGCGATTGTCCAGCCGGATGGTCCGGGCACGCAGGCCTTCATGGTTTACCATAATTTCAACGTGATCCGTCGTTACAATCCGTCTGATTATTACGCGCTGGGCGTAGGTCTTCTGGGAACCGGCATTGTTACTCCGTAATTGCGCGCCACTTCTGGCGTTTCTGCCTCTCTTTGGCGCCTGTCATCAGGATGATGCGCCCGTATCCGTCGCACACCCTCATTACGAGCTGGGGAATGCCTGGCATGGGCCGCAGGGGTGGTTTTATCCTTATGAGCAGTTCGATTACCGCGCGACTGGCCTTGCTACACGCGAAATGCCTCTAAAGGGGCAGCTTGCGTCTGATGGGGAGGTTTGGTCTGCGGATGGCATGACCGGATCGCATCAGACTTTGCAGCTTCCTGCCGTTGTGACGGTTCGCAATCTGATCAACGGACGGGTTGTGCGTATCCGGTTGACGCGTCGTGGTCCCGAGAACGCCGGACGAATTATTGCGCTCTCTCCGAAAGCTGCGGATCTTCTTGGGATGACCGCCGATACACCTGTAGAGGTGACGGAAGAAGAAGCCGCTAGCCGGGCTCTGGTTGAAGGACTGACTGGCGCGCCTCATCTGGATGTTCAATCCGCCCCGGTTGGAGAGGTTCGTGCAGAATCTCTCGATGGTGGTGTAGCGAAGACCTATGGAAGCGACTCGTCGGAAGGGCATCAGGCTGCATCAACGGTTGCCGCGATGCCTGTCACGTGGTCGCAGGGTAGTCCGGGGCCTACGGGGCTTTATGTTTTGCTGGGCAAGTTTTCCGGTCGTGGAGCTGCTGCCAGCATTGCGGCACGGTGCTCCGGTGAGGTTGAGCGCGTGCCTGATGGGGCAGGTCTGGACTGGCGTGTGAGGTCCGGACCCTATACCGATACCGCCCAGGCCGATGCGGCACTGGACCGGACCCATGCGTGCGGGGTAGAGGGCGCGCGGATCATTGTGGAATGACGGCCGTGATTAAGGCTGAAAGACTGGGGACGAACGTGCGGACTAGACGCTCTCTTTTCGGTGGTGTGGCAGGTTTTGCTGCCTGTGCTTCTTTTGGCGGGCCGCTGAGTGCACTGGCACGCCCGCATCATCATGCTGGCCACGCGAAGGTCGCAGCAGCTGCGGCCTCTGCTGCTCCAGCAACACCAGTTGGAACACCTGCGAATACGCCGATCGGCCCGTTCGATACCGTGGCGCGCTGGGCCTATATCGTGGACTTCGACACGGGAGCAGTCCTGCTGGACAAGTCTGCTGACGAGCGTATGGCACCGTCGTCCCTGACGAAGATGATGACGGCCTATATCGTGTTCGGGATGTTGGCGACCGGACGACTTCGTCTGGAGCAGACGCTCCCGGTGAGCGAGAAAGCGTGGCGGACGCAGGGTTCCAAGATGTTCGTGCCGCTTGGCGAGAGCGTCGCGGTGCAGGATCTCATCCAGGGCATGGTGATCCAGTCCGGTAATGATGCCTGCGTTGTGCTGGCAGAAGGTATTGCGGGGTCTGAAGAACGCTTCGTTGCGATGATGAACGAGGAAGCGCCCAAGATCGGGCTGAACAACTCGCACTTCATGAATGTGACGGGTCTGCCAGCTGAGGGGCATTACATGTCCGCTCATGACGTAGCGACCGTTGCCATGCATCTGATCCGCGACTTTCCGCAGTACTATCATTTCTTCGGTGAAACCGAGTTCCTGTTCAACAAGATCAAGCAGGGCAACCGGAACGTCCTCGTGGACAAGGGCCTCGCTGACGGTCTGAAGACGGGTCATACCGATGCAGGTGGGTTCGGTCTTTGCGCCAGTTCCAACCGCAATGGCAATCGCGTCATTGTTGTGATCAACGGCACGGCATCCAGCAATGAGCGCGCTCATGAAGGCGAGCGTCTGATGGCGTGGGCTTTTGCGAATTTTGAGAATGCGACTCTGTTCCGTAAGGGGCAGGTTGTCGATCATGCGCCGGTCTGGATGGGCGAGCGTAAGGCTGTTCCGCTCGTGGCTGGTTCTGACATCGTGATGACGATGCCGGTGGGTTGGCAGCAGCGCTCTCACATTGCCGTGGATTATGCGTCACCCGTGATTGCGCCGGTTGTCGCCGGGCAGTCCTGTGGAGCGATTGTTATTTCAGCGCCGGGCATGGCGGATATTCGTGTGGCGCTTCAGGCTGGCGCGTCAGTTGCGAAACTCGGACTGGTTGGACGTGCAATGGCGCGCCTTGGTCATGGCCCTGCAAATTAAGAACGGTCTGTTCATCACGCTGGAAGGTGGCGAAGGCGCGGGGAAATCCACACAGGCGCGCCTTCTGGCGGATGCACTTCGAGATCGGGGTTACGAGACGATCCTGACCCGTGAGCCGGGCGGGACACCAGGCGCGGAAGCCATCCGTCATCTGCTTTTGTTCGGGGAAGAGGAATTTTCCTGGCGTGCGGAAGTGCTGGCCCATATGGCAGCGCGCTGTGATCATCTGGATAATCTGATTCTGCCTGCCCTTGGGCGTGGTGCGATTGTTGTTTGTGACCGCTTTCATGACTCGACGCTGGCTTATCAGGGCTACGGCGTTGGGAATGCATCAGCGGAGCGTCTGGATTTCATTATGGGCGCCCGGCGTCTCGTGGCCCGCGAGCCGGATCTGACATTGCTGCTGGAGCTTCCTCGGGAGCAGGCGCTTGAGCGTCTGGAAAGCCGGGGTGGGCGGACGGATCGTTATGAAGGTCAGGCTGAGGCTTTTCATCAGCGTGTGTTGACGGGGTTCGATACGATTGCCCGTGCAGAGCCAGAACGTGTGAAGCGTATCAATGCTGGTCGCACGCCCGAGGCTGTCAGCCGTGCATTGCTTGAAGCTGTGCTGCAACGTCTGGATCAGACGGCGAGTGTTTCTGGCGCGTGACAGATCCTCGGCATACGTTTGAACTCTGGGGTCATGAAGAGGCTGAAAATGTTTTTCGGACTGCTTTGGCATCGGGACGTCTTCATCATGCCTGGCTGATTTCCGGCCCTGCAGGGATCGGGAAAGCGACGCTGGCGTTTCGTCTGGCGCGTCTTCTTCTGAACGGGGAAGATCCCGACTCACCTGCTGGTCGGCGTATTACAGCCGCCACACATGGTGATCTTCTGGAAATTTCTCGTGCGGTTGATGAGAAAAAAGGGCGTCTGCGCGGAGAAATTACGGCTGCGGATGTCCGGCCGGTCCAGTCTTTCCTGCATCACACGGCCACTGAAGGCGGCTGGCGTGTGGTTATCGTCGACGGGGCGGAGTTTCTGAACCGTTTCGCGGCCAACGCGCTTCTGAAAATCCTTGAAGAGCCACCGCCACAGGCCATCCTGCTGCTGACCACAGCGTCTCCGGGCAAGCTTCTTCCCACAATCCGGAGCCGCTGTCGGGCATTGGCGTTGTCTCCCGTTTCGGATCAGGACATGAGGGCTATTTTGCCAGATGTGTCCGAGGATGTGCTGGCAAGGGCACATGGTTCACCGGGACGGGCGCTGTTTCTGGCGCAGGACCGGGATGGAGCCATTGCGGGTTTTGTGGCGGAAATTCTGGCCGGGAAGGCTCTGACTGCAGAGATGCTCCCTCTCATTGACCGGATCGCCCGGGAGACGGAAGGTTTCGCATTGCTCTGCGATTTGCTAGGCGAGGGGTTAGCAGAACGCGCACGCTCGGCTGCACGACGTGGCGATCTGCTTCTTGCTGATTCTTCTGCCCGTCAGTGTTCGGAACTTGATACACTGAAGCGGCAGACAGACGGTTTTAATCTGGACAAGGCCCAGGCCATCCGTCAGGCAGTGGAACGCGCTGCCGGGATGTGAATGGCTCGGGCATGACAAGACGAGTGGACATGACGCGGCGCTTCACCATTACAACTCCGATCTTCTACGTGAACGGCGCTCCGCATATCGGGCATGCCTACACGTCCATCGCGGCGGACGTTCTGGCCCGTTTCCATCGCCTGAATGGTGAAGACGTCCTGTTCGTCAGCGGGACGGACGAGCACGGCCAGAAGGTCGAGCAGACCGCGACCGCTCAGGGCATGGACACGCAGGCCTATGCCGACAAGATTTCTGCGTCCTTCCGCCAGATGCAGCAGGACATGGCAATCTCCACGGATGAGTTTATCCGCACGACGGATGAGCGCCACAAGATTGCTGCGACGGCTCTGTGGGAGAAGGTCGCGGCCAACGGCCACATCTATCTCGGCGCGTATGAAGGCTGGTACTCCACGCGCGATGAAGCGTTCATTGGCGAAGACGAACTGGTCAAGAAGCCGGATGGCACGATGGTTGCTCCATCCGGTGCGCCAGTAGAGCGCGTCAAGGAGCCGTCTTACTTCTTCAAGCTGTCTGAGTTTCAGGACCGTCTGCTGAAGCTTTATGAAGATAACCCCGACTTCATTGGCCCACATGGTCCCCGTCGGGAAATCGAGAGCTTCGTGAAGCAGGGGCTGAAGGATCTCTCCGTCAGCCGGACCAGCTTCAAATGGGGTATTCCGGTTCCGAATGATCCGGATCACGTCATGTATGTCTGGTTTGATGCGCTCGCAAACTATCTGACGGCTGTGGGCTATCCGGACCTGAATGATCCGCGTGCGAAGTTCTGGCCGGCTGACCTGCATATTGTCGGCAAGGAAATCGCCCGGTTCCATTGTTTGTACTGGCCGGCGTTCCTGATGGCTGCGGGTATCGAACTGCCGAAAAGCGTGTTTGCCCATGGCTGGTGGACGGTCGAAGGCGAGAAGATGAGCAAGTCTCTCGGCAATGTGTTGGACCCGAAGGCACTGGCTGATGAGTTCGGTCTGGATGCGCTGCGGTTCTTCCTGATGCGTGAAGTGCCGTTTGGTGGCGATTCAAACTTCAGCCGCCGCTCCATGATTACGCGCACGAATGTCGAACTGGCGAACGACCTTGGCAATCTGTGCCAGCGGACGCTGAGTTTGGTTGCACGCAATCTTGGTGGCGTCGTACCGGAGCGTGGTCCGCTGACAGAAGATGATCAGACCATTCTGGCGTCTGTTCAGTTACTCCCGACGCTTATGAGCGAACAGATTGAGCGCAAGGCGATCACGGATGCGCTTGAAGAAGTCTGGAAGATCATTCGTGCCGCTAACTCGTACATCGACCGTCAGGCCCCCTGGGCGCTGAAGAAGACCGATCCGGAGCGGATGGCGCATGTGCTGCGTGTGCTGCTGGATGTGATCCGCGGTATCGCGACAATGCTCCAGCCTTACATGCCCAACACCATGGATAAGATGCTGACGCAGCTTGGTGTGGAAGAGGGTGAGCGTTCATTCGCGGCTCTTGAAACGCCACTGCCGGGTGGTCGTACACTGCCGAAGCCAGAAGGGCTGTTCCCGCGCTTTGTCGTCGAGGAAGCAGAATGACGGGACTGATTGACAGTCACTGCCATCTGGACCGTCTTGACGATGTGCCTGCCGCGCTGGACATCGCGCGGCAGTCTGGTCTGGACGGGATGATTACGATCGGAACGCGGTTTTCTCAGGCTGACACACAGATTGGCCTGACGCGGTTCGATACGCCGGATCTGCGCGTCTGGTGCGCGATCGGGACGCATCCTGACCATGTGGGTGAGGAGCGTTTGCCGTCCGTTGAGGAACTGGTTTGCAAAGCTGAGCCGTCCTGCGTGGTGGCAATTGGTGAGTCCGGGCTCGACTATTTTCATAGCGGAGATGAGGCGAAGCCAGCGCAGCATGAATCCTTCAGAACACACATTGCCGCGGCTCGGGAAACGGGATTGCCGGTCGTGATTCATACGCGTCAGGCGGATGACGACACGATTGCAATCCTGCGGGATGAGAGCGGGAAGGGCGCCTTTCCGTTTCTGATCCACTGCTTTGCATCCGGGCCAAAGCTGGCGGAAGCGGCTCTGGAACTTGGGGGTTACATCAGTTTTTCGGGGCTTCTGACATTCCCGAAATGTGAGGAAATCCGCGAAGTTGCGCGGATTGTGCCGGAAGACCGTTTGCTGGTGGAGACGGATAGCCCATTTCTGGCGCCTGCACCCAAGCGCGGACGGCCCAATACGCCCGGATATGTGGCGCATACGGCGGCCCGCTTGGCGCAGGAGCGGGAAGTTTCGCCTGAACGGATCGCGGAGATTACAACGGCCAACGTGCATCGGCTGTTTACAAGGACGCGCCCGTGAAAGTCACGATCCTCGGATGTGGTGGTTCAGCGGGCGTCCCGATGCTCGGGGGGCGTGATGGCTCACAGACGGGGATCTGGGGGCACTGTAACCCGGATAATCCAAAGAACCGGCGTACACGCTCGTCGATCGTGATCGAAGGTGAGGGAGGCTTTCGGCTTCTCGTTGATTCCGGTCCGGATTTTCGCATCTCAGATGCTGAATTGTGGTCTGAGCCACATTGATGCGGTGCTTTATACGCATCCGCATAGTGATCATATTGCCGGACTGGATGATCTGCGCGCCATCAATCGGGTTATCGACAGGCCATTGCCGCTATTGGCTTCGCAAAGCACTCTGGAAGAACTTAGACAGCGTTTTGCCTACGCTTTTGCCCCTTGGAAAGGGCCAGATTTTTATCGTCCGGTCTTTGATGAGCAGGTCGTTGCGGCGGGTCAGTCTGTTACTTTTCCGGGTCTTGAAGGGCGAATTTTCGAGCAGCAGCATGGACGGATCACGTCTCTGGGGCTGCGATTTGGGAAGTTTGCGTATTCGACAGATGTTGAAACGCTGTCTGATGAGGCGTTGGAGCTTCTGGATGGTGTCGGAACGTGGGTTGTTGATTGTTTCCAGTATGAACCGCATCCCGCTCATGCGTGGCTGGAGCGTGTGCTGGAATGGCGCACGAAAATCAGGGCAGGGCGCACAATTCTGACCCATATGGGCACAGATATGGATTACGACATCTTGTGCAAAACGCTGCCGCCAGATGTGCGGCCAGCTTATGACGGAATGGTGCTGGAGTTTTGAAAACCGGGCAGGGGGCTGCCCGGTTTTTTAGGATCAGAATGTGATCATCGCACCGGCAGACATGGTGTGATCGCTTTCGCGGTTCGGGCCGTGAGCAGCTGATTCCGTATGGGCATATTCACCCACGAGGAACATCCAGTCTGTCAGTGTGTAATACAGCGCGCCGACTTCGGACTCATTACGTCGCACCAGTGATGGATTGTCTTCGCCAGCCGCCTGATAAAGATTACTGACACCATAGCTTCCGACCAGCTTCAGGCGCGGCAGGATCTTATAGGATGCCTGAACATAGTAACCTTCAGAGTTCCGCTTGCGTCCGGTCTGTGAAATGCCGTCAAACAGAAGGCCGGTCGTGCCGAGACCGTTGCCGTAATAGTAGTATGCTACGCCTTCAAATGGGCCGCGGGACAGTTTCACGCCAACGTCGCCCGCGGCAACCGTCGCGCCTTTGCGACTGTCGGTTCCAAGGGTTGAACTGGTCAGGTTCTGGACGTGCTGTGTCAGGAAACTGGCCCAGAAGCGTGTGGTGAATCCGGCGATGGTGGTGTCGTAAGTGACTTTACCCTGAACCATTGGAGAACTGTGCTGTGTTGTGGTGGCAGATAGGCCGCCGCCAGCAAAATTGTATTGGTCCAAGGGGGTCATGATACCGAGAGAGCCCTGAAGACCATGCCATTTCGGGGAAATGTAGGTGATCTGTGGGAGCCAGTCGGTGTAGACATAGCCGACGCCAATACGGCCGAGGGAGGTATTGGCCGGATTGGCGTTACTGCCGGTGCTGCCGACGCTGAGGAGCGTTGCGTCATTCAGGATGGCATCGGAGGCAAAGAGTGCGATGTCACGGCCGATCTTGATGGTTCCAAGTTTGTCGGTTCCGGCGGTCATATAGACCTGACGGAAATCGACGCCTGCCGTACCAAGCCCAACCGGGCTACCGCCAGAATTGGCGTTGAATGTACCAACATCCGCATTGTTCAGACCCGGGTACATTCCAAAAACCGCGCCGAGCTTGATCCCGTCCTGAACGGTGTTCAACTTCAGGATCAGGCCGCCTGGCAGCAGGCCGTTACGAACGGATGAGGAGTCAAAGCCGCTGGCCCCTGTGGAGATTCCACCGGCAACGGGGCGGCCACCGCCCGGGCTGTTATAGGTGTAGAAGCCGTTGATGAAGCCGGACAGATTGATTTCGATCTGACCAGCCTGAACGGTTACGCCTTTGCCTGCGACGTAGGGTTTGACCCTGACAATGCTGTCCGGGTCGTAATGTGCGAGCATGGAGCGTGCGTCACGTGCGCTGGCGGCAGCGTCCTGAGCCGCACGCTGCGCTGCCTGGGAGGCTGCAATGGTTGTGACATCCGGCGGTTCAAGAGAACCATCGTACTGATTGGGGTTGTATCGACGATAACGGTTGTGTCTTGCAGGGGGGCTGGATGTATCGTCCTGATTGGTCGAAGTGCTGGAAGAACGGCCATGCCTTAGGTGGTGTGCCAGAAGACTATTATATTCGCCGCGCGTCAGGCTGCCTTTGGCGCGAAGAATGTCCAGAAGTTCGGTGTAGTCATCCGCCTGTGCCGTTGCAGGAAGAACTGTAAGCGAGCCCAGAGAGAAAGCGCAGCCCAGAAAGGCAATCTGACGCAGAGAAAGGCGAGCCATGCAATGACCGTTCCATCGAGTGAGCCGGTCACGAAAATGCGTTCGAAGACCGGGAGAAATTGAATTTCGTTTCACGTTAGCGCCAAAACGGCCATTCTTTGCAACAAGTCATCGTGTATCACGACTATGTGAGGAAACGGCGTCTTCCTAATACATAAGTTGGCATAATATATCTTATACGACATACGTGTGAGCTGATATTGAACCTCTTCCGATGCTTGTAAAACTGAATTCCTGAGGCTTTCAAACCAACATTTTGTAGGACTTTCGCGTGGTTGTACGGCTGTTGCATTGGTGATGTTGAGATTTGGCATTTTGCCATATATCCCGATTTTGGCAGTTTTCAGGGATTTTCTGGAAAATATATCCTTGGAATCAGACAGTTTCTTCTGTGGCAAAAAGCCACAAAGAATTGTGAGGATGAGATCTATGGCTTTTTGCCATAGATTGCGCTTGGGACATTTTGCCACAGATTTTCGCATTGGCATTTTGCCAATGCTCTTCTCTTCCCCTTTACCCTACGTCGTGCTGACCGCTACGAAAGGTTTTCCTCTCCCGCCTCCGAGGTCTGCTTTGACTGAAGTGCTTCCTAATGATCCCGTTATCGATGCCTTGGCCGTCCCTCGTCATAAGGAGATCTTCGGTCATCCGAGGGGGCTTTGGGTTCTTGTCCTGACGGAAGGATGGGTCGCATTTTCCCTTTACGGATTGCAGTCCATTCTCGTGCTGTATCTGGCTGATCATCTTCTTCAGTCCGGACATATTGAGAATGTCTGGGGCATGGGTGCTGTAAAAGCCGTTTTGGACATTCTTTATGCTCCCGTCGGGATTCAGGCGACGGCTGGCGCCATAACAGGGCTTTTCCTGGCTCTGGTTTATGCGACGCCCCTATTGGGAGGCTTTGTGGCAGACCGGTTCCTGGGGAAAACCCGGACCATCCTTCTGGGTGCCATTCTGATGACCGTCGGGCATGTCCTGATGTCGTTCGACTGGAGCTTCGTGCTGGTTGTTGTTTTTCTTCTGCTGGGTATTGGAGCTGCCGGAGGGCTGCGGGCGCAGGTTGGTGCGCTTTATGAACTTGATGACCGTCGGCGGTCGGACGCTTATCAGATCTACTCTCTCGGTGTGCAGGCTGCCGTTATTGTGTCGCCTGCCCTCTGTGGAATGTTGGCAATGAAAGCCTGGCACTGGGGTTTTTTGACTGCTGGTCTGGGGATGCTGACTGGGTTGATTGTTTATCTCTTCGGGCGTCGCTGGCTGCCAGAAGATACGGTTTTCAAGGCTTCATCCCCTCGCCCTCGCCTGACATCCCGCGAGAAAAAAACGAGCGTTCTTCTTCTGGTGTTGCTGCCAGTGCTGGCTTTAGGTGCGCTGCCAAATGATGAGATCTTTGACGGATATCTGTTGTGGGGGCGTGAGCATTATCAGCTGACGTTCTTCGGACATCTGTTCCCTGTCAGCAGTCTCGTCTCGTTCGATGGTTTCATCAGCACTTTGATGACAATTTCCGTACTGTGGTTCTGGCGAATGTATGCCCGACACAGGTCAGACCCGGCAGAAATCACCAAAGTGGCCATAGGCACTTTTATTGCCTCGTCAGGCCCGGCTGTTCTGGCGCTTGCATCATGGCTTTATCCTGAGCCTCATCAGATCAGCCTGTTCTGGGGGCTGGCTTTTCATATTATCAACGATATTGGCTTTAGTATGAGCTATGCCATTGGAATGGCAATGTATTCCCGTGCTGCACCGGTAAGCTTGAATACGATTTTCGTAGCCTGTTTCTCGCTTCATCTTTTTATGGCCAATCTGACCATCGGTAAGCTCTCAACCCTGATCGGACATATTGGAGATGTTCCTTTCTGGCTCCTTCACAGTGGAGCCAGCTTGGTTGCGGGGGTGATTTTGTTGATGTGCTCAATTGTGTTCCGGAGCCTTTTGGCCCCGGAAAATGTGCCTTCAGGGCGAGACAATCCGTCTCATATCCTGTGACGGAGCCAATCTGACGCCTTCTGCCGTTTGCAGGACGTAAGGGTCCAGCAGTCCGTCTGCCCGCTTATTGCTGCGAGCGATAATAAGCCGTTGGACAATCGGGTAGTCGTGGATCAGACGCTCAAAGACAGGCTTGGGAATGGCCAGCAAGTGGCTGAACTGAAGGGCGCGCACTGTACCGGGCATACGCTCGCTCCGAATGACGCTGGCCGCACCAATAAGATCCCCGCTCCCAAACAGGATTTCCCTTTCAGGTAGGTGAACTTCCGCCAGTCCTGCCACCTGAGCGTAAACGGTTCGGACTTTCTGTCCGCGCTTGAACAGCACTTCCCCTGGAGACACGAAACGCATCGCCACCTTGCGGGAGAGTGTGTGTAAAACACTATCGGGCACGCCATTGAACGCCGGAAAAGCCCTCAAACGTTGTTCGATGCCGCTTTTCAGGTTGAACCGCAAAGGCGCTTCGAGGCGCGCGCTCCGACGTTCGATATCGCGATGGAGTTCCCTATGAAGTTCTTCGGAAATCAGGTTGTCGGCCTGGAGTGCGTCGTACTCCTCGTCTTCGAGACGAAGGGCGATCTGGCGCAGAATCCGGCTCTCCAGGGCTTCTGAGTACCCGGAATAATGGAGACGCAATGTTTCCAGTGCATCGTCGAGCAGCTTGCGCTGACGACCAAGAACTTCAGACACGATTTCCGTAATGCGTGGACCCAGTGTTGGCTCCATGCGCTGACGGACGAAGCGTTGCAGCGACAGGGAGACCAGATGTGCGATGATGAGCATTTCGAAGCGCTCCATCATTGCATACATCAGTGGCTCATCGAAATGGAAGCGACTGTGCAGATCCTGAGCAATCCGGAAGCGTAAAGGTGGCTGGAGGCGGCGCTTCAGGGCTTTGACGTATCCATACCGTCCTTCAAGACGGGCGCCATCAGACATGGCCTCGGCAGTGCGGAGAAGCGTCTCCATCACACGACGTGACAGGCCCTGGATGCGGAAGAGATCCAGAAGCAGGGAGCGCTCCTGATTGGCGATCGTGATAAGCGCGATATTCACGCGGGCCCGGTCACTCAGGGCAGATTCAAAATTATTGGCCGCCCTCTCCTTTTCTGCGCGCTTTTCAATGCGGCTGATGACGCCAATGCGTGTTTGCTCACTAAATCCCAGTTCGTCGGACATGACGCGGGTACGTTCTGCAACTTCGCCCAGACCAATGCCCAGAATTTGCTGACGAATAGCTTGATCAATTGGTGAAAGCTGATCGAGCTTCAGGAACAACACAAGAGAACGCAGCGTCGTGCCATTGACCAGCAGCGTGATCAGAACGAAGCCCGTTGCGATGATACCGATGAAGTGGGCAACCGGGCTGGAGACGCTCTGGTTCTCCGTCACGGCCAGCGCCAACGCCAGCGTGATGGCGCCGCGTAGACCGCCCCAGACCATGGTAGCCTTGAACGGTGTTGGCACTGGTGGGGAAAGCTTTGTGAAAGCAAGGATGGGCAGCAGGCCGAACACGACGGCACCGCGAGCCAGTAGCCCGGCCACACTGGCGATCAGGATCAGTACACAGTCCCAGCGGGTCATGCCGATCAGCAGGCGTGGTACCAGCATGGACGCCAGCAGGAACACAAGTGAACCGGCCCAGAAGACCAGTTGCTGCCAGAGGTCGTTGAGAAACCGCCAGACCTGCGGACGGAATGTCGAGGGTCCGTAAGCAGAGACTGTCAGGCCAGCAGCAGCTGTTGCCACCACGCCGGAGAAGCCGAGCATTTCGTCACACAGGATATAGACCGTGTAGGGCAAAGCGAGTGTTAGTGTGATTTCTGCGGCAGGTGCGCCACCCAGACCTGCGATCAGGAGCAGTGTCAGCCGGCCCAGGCAGACACCCACAACGATTGCGCCGCCGAAGGCAGACGCGAAATCAACAACGGCCTCACCCAGATGGATGTGTCGGTGTGAGGTGACCGAGGCCAGCAGGATGGCGAAGATTGCGATGGCCGCTGCATCGTTCAGGAGTGCCTCGCCTTCAACAAGACGCGTCAGTCGCGACGCAGCGCCGATTTCCCGGAAGATGCCGGCCACTGCGGATGGGTCGGTCGTGGCGACGATGGAGCCCAGCAGAAGACAGACAACAAGGCTTTGACCAGCAAAGGGGTAGAGAGCGAAGCCGATCGTGGCGGTTGAAACCACAACCGCGACAACGGCCAGCAGAAGAACAGTGGCCGTTTCATGTGCCAGACGTCTTACGTCAATGGCCATGGCGCCCTGAAAGACCAGAATGGGCAGGAAGATCAGCAGGAAGGCTTCGCTGTTGATCGGAAAATAGATCAGGGCTTCAGCCGCTCCATCCAGCAGGTCTGTGGCGGATGAGCGCACAATGAGCGATGCCGCCCCGCCCAGAACAATACCAGCGAGGGCAAGCAGGACCGTTTCGGAAATCTCAAGCCGTTTGGCCAGAGGCTGAATGATGCTGACGAGCGTGAGCAGGAACGCAATTGCGAGAAGAACGGCTGCAAGCCCTGTCACCATCATTGTATTCCGTACCCTTTTAGTTCGAATACCATCCTAGAGAGCGTTTCCGCTGTAAGATAGCGTTGTCTTCAAATTATGTGTCAGCGGCTGCAAGCCACTGTTTCACCTGACTTTCCGGGTCGTCTACGCGAATAAAATCACTGACGGCCGCCACGCTGTCAGCTCCAGCTTTGAGGCAGGATGGCAGACGTTCGAGCGTTATGCCGCCGATGGCGACCAGAGGGACGTCACCGCACAGTTCCCGCCATTCCGTCAGACGTTCAATGCCCTGAGGACCAAACGCCATTTTCTTCAGTTTCGTTTCCCAGATTGGACCAAGCGCAACATAATCCGGCTTGCAGGCCAGAGCGCGTTGCAACTCTTCATGGCTATGGGTCGAGATACCAAGGCGGATGCCTGTCTGTCGGATGGCATCAAGATCAGCGGTATCAAGATCTTCCTGTCCCAGGTGCAGCCATTCATAGCCAAGTTCGATTGCTAGTTCCCAGTAATCGTTCAGCACGAGGGCGACATTATGGCGTACGGCGAGTTCCTGCGCGGTTTCGATCTGGGCGCGTAATTCTTCGGGTGGAAGATCCTTGAGGCGAAGCTGAATGAAGCGTGCACCCGCCCCCCCAAGACGCTCAACCCAACGGGGATGGTCAACAACCGGATAAATCTTCGAAGGCAAACGGGACATCAGAGCATTTCTCCACCAAGAGTGCGGGCCAGACCCAGTGTCGGGGTTGAGGGCACCGCCATATCACGTTCTTCCATAGGGTCTGCCGCATACCCTGCTAGACCGGCCTCACACGCCAGACGAAAAGCTTTTGCCATCTCTGCCGGATTGCCAGCCTTGGCGACGGCTGTGTTGATCAGGACGGCATCGAACCCCAGTTCGAAGGCAGCGGTCGCATGGGATGGCTTACCGATCCCGGCATCCACGACCATGGGCACATCCGGGAAATGTCCACGCAGAGCCCGCAGACCGAAAAGGTTGTTCAGGCCCCTGCCCGAGCCAATCGGTGCGCCCCAAGGCATGAGAACTTCCGCACCAGCTCGTAGAAGGCGTTCCGCAACGACCAGATCTTCCGTCGTGTAGGGGAATACTTGAAACCCGTCTTCCGTCAGAATGCGGGTTGCTTCCACAAGTCCGAACACATCTGGCTGGAGCAGGTCGCCCTGCCCGATGACTTCGAGTTTGATCCAGTTGGTTCCAAAGACATCGCGGGCCATTTGCGCCGTTGTGACCGCTTCCCGGACACCGTGGCAGCCAGCCGTATTGGGCAGAACGGGGACATCCAGACTTTGGATCAGCGACCAGAACGCCTGCCCGGCCTGAGCGCCCGCAGACTCACGGCGAAGGGATACGGTCACGACGCCAGCCTGAGCGGCTTTAACCGCATCGGCAAGAATGGCCGGACTGTCATATTGTGCTGTCCCCAGCATCAGGCGTGAGGACAGTTCGGTGCCGTAAAATTTCATGCGTCAGCCTCCCTGCATCGGGGCCAGAATTTCGAGGACGGCCCCCTCGTCCACAGCCTTGACACTGCGCTGCGTTGCAGGAACGAAAAAACCGTTCAGAGCCGTAGCGACACGGGCTTTCCCGTAGCCGAGTTCATCAAGAATGGCTCCAAGGGTCCGGGCATGAACCTCTCTGGGTTCGTCATTGACGGTGATCTGCATGATGTCTCTCCCATCCAGGGCTGTATGAGGAAGAAAGGGTTCAGGCCCGATCTGTTCCGAAAATGATCTCACAGACTTCCCTTGCACGCGCAGGAGATAACAGGAACCCGTGACGGTACATGCCATTAAGGGAAATCCTGTTGCCCTCTCGCCGGACGCGGGGAACATTATCCGGATAAGCGGGTCTCAGTCCGGCATTGGCTTCCAGCAGTTCAGCCTCGGCGAAGGCTGGATGAAGCGTGTAGGCGGCATTCAGAAGGTCCGTAATGGCGCGGACGGTGATGGCTCGGGTATCATCGCTTTCCACCATCGTTGCGCCGACCATAAAGACCGAATTGTCACGCGGAACGATATAAACCGGAATACGCGGATGTAGCATCCGGATCGGACGGTGAAGTGTGATCTCGGGGCAGCGCAGAAGCACCATCTCTCCACGCATTCCTCGCAGATCTTTCTGCGTCTCCCGTGCGGCGACACCTGTGCAGTCGACGATCCAGTCAAAAGAGGCCGTATCAATCGCAGCGTTGGAGACGATTATTCCACCATGGTGAGCCAGCTTGTCTCCAAGGGCTACCAGCGCTTTGCGCGGATCAACATGTCCTTCTTCCGCGAAAAACAACGCTCTGTCGAAGCGATCTTCCAGATCGGGTTCAAGGGCTCTGATACGCTCAACGCCGATTGTCTCGAAGTGACTGGTTCTGCGTCCGAAGCGCGTAAGTTCAGGAGTGTCACGCGGTGGGGCTACTACAAGGCTTCCGGCCTGCACTACATCCGGGACGTGAGATTTCCACCAGTTTAGTGATGACAGACTGTCTTGGGTGACTTCATCGGGAGCTGACTCTGCCTCGCACCATGGGGCAAGCATCCCGCCCGCAAACCAGGATGCTCCCGCCCCTATGCGACCACCAGCATCATACACATTGACCTGGGCGCCGCGCTCGGCAAGAGCAACGGCGGTGACCATGCCGGCCACCCCGGCTCCACGAACCAGAATGTGAGGTTCTGTCATGTTTGCCCCCTCAGAAAAACCGTGATGGGTGTAACACACCTCTTACGGACGGTCAGGAGGCTCGCGCAGGAAGGTGATCGGCGTTGTAAAGCAAAATGGTGTATCGGCCCTCTGTGACACGGGCTGCGGGAGCGCCGAAAGTTTTGATGGCGCCGGCCTCGTTGAAGGTTTCCTCGGGATGGGGGATGACGATGAAGAACGCTTTGCCATCCAAAGAGTGCCAGTCCATGTGTTTGCGAATATGCACGAATGGGGCAATCGTTCCGTTGCCCTGTATCATCGCCGGATACACATGAATTTTCCCAAGGGATGCCACTTCGAGATTGCCTGAACTCCACCAGGTGCCAATTCCATCAGGAGGGAAGTCTTTTTCCAGCCGGCTGAGAAGCTGGTTATCTTCCGTGCTGAGGATCCCTGTCGAGTATGGTGGGAGAGTTCGGTAATCTGTGATGAGCGTTACCGCCAGCACGGCTATCGAAATACTGATGGCCATACGTCGTGTGGGCCAGACAAGTGCGGTAATGCAGGCCAGATCAAGCCAGAGGGGGAAAAGGTAGCGCGCTATAGCTACCGGGCTTCCGTCAAGCGCAATACGGTTGCTGACGGCCAGTGCGATAAAGTCCAGCAGTGCGGATACAACCAGGAAAGAGCAGAAGGGAGTATTCCGGCCCCCACTCGCCCAGGCTGTTCTGGCCACTCGATAGGCTCCGGCCAGGGCCAGAACGACAAGTGCCAGACGCAGACATTCCGGAAGCACTGCACTAACGACCTGACCAGAAGGATCGGCATCATAGACGAGTAGAATGGAGCGGAATGTTGTGAAAAAATTGCTGCTCAACTGCTCCCAGGGCGCAAATCGGGTCTCCAGCGGTTCGGTTTCAAAACCTCCGGTTGCAGCATTGAGATGCAGGAGGGTTTTTGCCAGCATAACGGCCACAAGTGTGGCGCCTGCCATAAGGAAACGATGTTTCTTGGGGAGTTCTCTTGCCAGAGCGGCATATAAAAGCAGCGATCCTGCTCCCGTGATGGCCAGTAACGGGTCCCCGATAACGCCAAGGCAGAGAAGAAGTGCCATAATGAGCAGCGACCGCCAGGAGCCAGATGACAGGAACCGGTCAGCCCAGTGGAAAGCCCACACTCCATAGATCAGCACGCCAATGTGGATAGCCGAGAGCGTGATGAAATAGGCCGTTGGTGCGCGCAGGAGCGGAAATGCCAGCACTGGCAGAAGAAGTGCAGCGGCTCCCAAGCGGGACTGACGATCTGGGAGCCGCAGAAAAACTACAGCAAAGGCGGAGATTACGACGCCAGTCCAGAGAATGGCGGGTTGTACCATCAGCAAAAACGGGCTTCTCGCAGGATGGCCAAGAGCATACCAGAACGCCGCCAAGGTTGCACTCAAGGGAATATCTGACGTCCAGAAATCGGGAGGCGTCAGAACCCAGCCTTTGAGGCGCCAGTTTCCGCGAAGAACATCCAGACCTGCGAGAAAATACGAAGCTTGATCAGATGTTTTTGGCCAGAGGGATGAAACCCGAATGGCCAGTAGAAGATACAGTAAGGATAAAGTTGAAAAAAACAGGACGGAAGAAAGCTTTTTGCAACCAGTAAAATTATTTAATTTCATGGTTTTGTATGGATTTCTTGTGTCTTGCTATGAAGTTGTGCGGCGAGAATTTCCACGGGGTGCGCAGGACGCTTTCCTGCCAGCCTCTTTCCTTGGCAACGGCAGGAGAAACCTGTCGCTAGAACATCGCCTTTCGCTGCCCAGTTCTGTTCGAAAATGGTCGCCGAAAGATCTGCATGCTCTTGTTCATGGCCGAACAGACCAGCCATACCGCAACAGCCGGCTTTGCCAGCCTGAGCCCGTACACCAAGATGTCGCAGAACTGTGGCCCAGTCCTGTGCACTGCCGGGGCGAACGGCCTGTTCCGTACAATGTGAAATAACCGTCAGGGGCGCCATATCTCCTGCAGGAGGCTTTTCGGCCACTATGCGTTTGTCGATCTGGCGTTTTAGAAAGCTTTCCAGAGAGAGCACCGCCGGAACGGGCTCCATGCCTGCAACGTCTTGATATTCCTGCTCGAACATCAATCCCGTTGCGGCATCAAGGGCAACCACGGGCACATTATGGCGACTGATGTTACGGAGTTGCCGCAGGGTTTCGCGTGCCGTGGAGGCAAATCCCTTGCGAAAGCCCCGGACATGCCGTGCCTTGCCGTTATCCCATACAGGCGTGATCCGCACGTCCATGCCAAGGGACGACAAAAGCTGGTACGCACTTTCGATGACGCCACCATCGAAGCTGCCGGTAAAGGAATCCTGAATCAGCACGACAGAGCGATCATTCTTTGCGGCGTGTCGAAGCCAGTTCTGTGTCAGAAGTGCTGTGCGTGGGAGAGTGGCCGGTTTCAGTACTGGCAAATCGACCAGCCCAATTTTTTTGAGCAGACCGGCTGAAATTGGATTTTGCATCAGGATGTTGGCGATTTGTGGCATCCGTCGCCCAATCCCAAGAAGTGGCTCCAGCCAGTACACCAGATAATCTCGCATGGGGCGTTGCCGTGTCTGGAAATACAGATCCAGAAACTTGGAGCGCATGGAGGGAATATCCACGCGGATCGGACACTGGGTCGCACAGGCCTTGCAGGACAGACAGGTGTCAAGCGAGGCTTTAAGTTCTGCCGTCAGTTCTGGCAGAGCATTCTTGTCGGAAGCATCATCTGGCAGTGCGTTCAGGCGTGCCCAACTCCGCAGAAGTGTTGCGCGGCCTTTAGGCGACTGGGTTCTGTCCTTCGTTGCCTTGTAAGACGGACACATCGCCATATCTGGCTCACGATTGTAACAGGCGCCATTCCCGTTACAGCTAACGGCAAGGCCAAAATTTTCTCTGAAATCATCAGAGATTTGCTCGTCGAATTCACCTCTGAATGGGACGCCATCGATGCGGTCCACGGGATAGAGTTTCCCAACCGGAGCCAGCTTTCCACGGTTGAAAATATCTTCAGGATCAAAGGCCTCCTTAATCCGGCACAACTCTTTGAAAAGCGTTTCCCCGAAGAACAAAGGAGAGAACTCTCCGCGATAACCTCGCCCGTGTTCCCCCCATAGCAATCCGCCATGCTTCTTGGTGAGGCTTGCGACAGCGTCTGAAATTGGCCGGATCAAGGCCCGATCTTTTTCGGAAAGCATATCCAGGAAAGGTCGAACGTGCAGACATCCAACATCAGCATGTCCAAACATGCCATATGACAGATCATACCGGTCGAGGATCGCTCGGAATTCAGAGACATAATCTGCAAGGGCTTCGGGCGGAACAGCTGTGTCCTCGACAAAAGCCACGCCCTGTTTGTGGCCATCAGGTCGCCCTAGGAGCCCAACGGATTTTTCCCGCAGAGTCCAGAGTTGATTGATGATCTCCTGATCTGAAACAGGTTTATAATCAATAACTTCGAAAGGAGAGCTCTCAAGAAGAGTCACGGCTTCCTGCATCTGCTGATGCAGATGAGCAGCATTGTCTCCCACGAATTCGACGAAGCTCATCCCTCGAACCGGGACTTCTGAACGCGCTCCCAGAACACTTTCAAGAGACTGCCAGACGATATCCTGCGCTGCTTTTTCCAAGACCCGGTCATCCAGCACTTCGATAGCCGAAGGGTTGGATGGAAGGAGGGTCTGCACGTCTCGTAACGTATGATCGAAACTGGCATAGCGGACGACCAGAAGCTGTCTGAACTTTGGGAGACGTCGCACGCGCAGCACCATGCGCTTTGTCAGGGCGAGTGTCCCTTCCGAGCCTGCGAGCAGGCGAGTGAGGCTGAACCGTCCGTCTTCAAGAAAAATATTCTGCAGGTTATAGCCTGTGAGCCCACGGTTCATATCCGGGAAAACGCGACGGATTTCGTCAGCCTGATCCTTGATGACGCGATGAACTTCACGATAGATGCGTCCGGGCAGATCCTCTCGTGATTCAGCCTGTTTTAGGTCGGTTTGTGAAAGCTTCCCGACATGCAGGTCAGACCCATCGGACAATACGACGTCCATTGTTTCGATGTAATCGGACGTGCGGCCGTAGAGGCGCGACCCCTTGCCTGACGCGTCAGTAGCGACCATGCCTCCGATCGTAGCGCGGGTTGCGGTTGAGACTGTCGGGGGGAAAAAATAGCCGTGCGGCTTCAGGAATGCATTCAGTCTGGCGAGGACGACACCAGGCTCGACTGTGACCAGGCCGGTTTCGGCATCGAAGTCCAGAATATGGTCAAGATAGCGGGCTACATCAACGATGACCCCGGACGTCAGGGATTGGCCATTGGTGCCTGTCCCGCCACCGCGTATCGCAAGTGTCAGATGTCCTCCGGCAGCCGCACGAACCGCCCGGTTCAGATCTTCAAGAGTTTTGGGATAAATGACTAGAACAGGAAGCTGCTGATAGATGCTGTTGTCAGTGGCTGCCACCAGCCGTGCCGAAACTTGTGGGGTGATGTCCCCTTCAAATCCCTCAGTTCTTAGCCGGCTCAGAAAAGTATCACGGGCGGCAATCTCAGATGCGGCCAGGGTGAGACCGGAATGTACGGTTCCACCTGATAAAGCTGCATCGCCACCCATGATTTTTTCTCCCATTCACGTCATGTGTTGAGGGGCTATCCTCCGCGAAATGAACCGTCTTGGAAAGCCCCGCCAACCGGAAGAAAATGTCCTTATTCCACCGTGACGGATTTAGCCAGATTGCGAGGCTGGTCCACATCCGTGCCCTTCAGCAGTGCGACCTCGTAAGCGAGGATCTGGACGGGGATTGCGTAGAGAATGGGAGCAACAAAAGCATCTACATCCGGCAGTACAACAATATGTTCTGCAATGCCTTCAAGGCGTTTTGCTCCCGCCGCATCTGTAAAGGCCAGAATGCGCCCACCACGCGCCTTGGCTTCCTGCAGGTTAGACAGGGTTTTGTCGAACAGGATTGTGGAGGGGGCGATCGCCACGACAGGAACGGTCCGGTCAATCAGGCTGATCGGGCCATGCTTCAGTTCACCCGCAGCATAAGCTTCTGCATGGATGTAGCTGATTTCCTTGAGCTTTAAGGCACCTTCATAAGCGATTGGCGTGCAAATGCCGCGCCCCAGATACAGGACATCTCTGGCTTCTGCGATAACACGTGCCATGGCCTGAATGGCCTCAACCCGCGTGAAAACTTCAGCTGCACGGGATGGAAGATCGAGGAGGTTGGCGGTCAGACTTTCTTCGCGAGCCTTGTCGATCGTACCCCGTGCGCGTGCGAAGTCGATGGAAAGAGCTGCAAGAACAGAGAGTTGTGCTGTAAAAGCTTTAGTGGAAGCTACCGAAATTTCCGGGCCAGCAACCATCCCCAGAACCAGATCGCTCTCACGCCCCATCGTTGAATGTTCGACGTTCAGAACAGACACGATACTTTGTCCTGCCTTCTTCAGGCTACGCAGAACGCCGAGCGTATCTGCCGTTTCACCGGACTGGGAAATGAGGAGTGCAACCCCTTTGTCAGGCTGTGGCGCGTCCCGATAGCGCATCTCGGAAGCTACATCGATTTCGACGGGTACACGGGCCAGAGACTCAAGCCAGTACCGGCCGACCATGCCAGCATAGAAAGCGGAACCGCATGCTGTGATGGTGATGCGAGGAACCTGAGCCGGGTCAAACGGCATGTCCGGTAATGCGATGGTCTTGGAGGCAGGGTCGGTAATGCGCTGAAGCGTCTGGCCGATGGCGACCGGATGCTCGTGCAGTTCCTTCTCCATGTAATGGCGATAGCCATCTTTGCCGACTTGCCCTGCCATAAACGCAATGTTCTGGATCGGGCGGCTGACTTCCTGACCTTCGCCATTAAAGATGATGACGTTGCCAGGCGTCAGTTCGCACCAGTCGCCATCGTCCAGATAGGTGATGCGGCTTGCCAAGGGAGCGAGAGCCAGACTGTCGGAGCCAAGGAACATCTCGCCTTCGCCGTAGCCGACGGCCAAAGGGGCGCCATGACGGGCGCCAATCAGCAGGCCGTCATGGCCCTGAAAAATGATGGCAATCGCATACGCGCCTTCAAGGCGCTTGATGGCAGCAAAAGCTGCGTCCCGCGGCGTCTTGCCCTGATCCAGATAAAAATCGACCAGATGGGCGACGGTCTCTGAATCCGTATCAGACAGGAAAATTCGGCCCTGTGCTTCGAGCTCGGCCTTTAGTGTGGCAAAGTTTTCGATAATCCCGTTATGGACGATCGCAACCCGACCAGCCGCGTGCGGATGAGCGTTGGTTTCTGTCGGTGCGCCGTGAGTGGCCCACCGCGTGTGGCCGATGCCTGTTGTGCCGCTGAGGGGTTCAGCCTTCAGAACAGCTTCGAGATTATCGAGCTTGCCGGCTGCGCGACGGCGATCAATGGTACCGTCGGCGGACAGGGTCGCGATACCGGCAGAATCATAACCGCGATATTCAAGCCGACGCAGCGCTTCGAAAACGATTGGGGTGGCTGGACGATGGCCTACAACGCCACAAATTCCACACATCAGCCCTGCTCCTTTTTGGCTTTAAGGGTCTGTTTGATTTCAAGGCCGCGACCTGGTTTGACAATCTGACGGGCGCGTCCGAACGCCAGACCCTCTGCCGGAACATCTTCCGTAATGGTGCTTCCCGCAGCGATCAGCGCGTCGTCTCCAATCGTGACGGGGGCCACGAGAATGGAGTCCGACCCGATGAAGTTGCGTTCACCGATGATGGTGCGGTGTTTGAAATATCCATCGTAATTGCAGGTCACGGTCCCTGCCCCAACATTGGTTTCCGCGCCGACGGACGCATCCCCGAGATAGGTCAGGTGATTGGCTTTTGCGCCGCGACCGAGATCGACATTCTTGAGTTCGACAAAATTTCCGACATGCGTGTCTGCGGCGCAGACCGTCCCGGGACGCAGACGGGCATAGGGGCCAATCATGGAGCCCTCACCGACTGTGCATCCTTCAAGATGTGAGAACGCCCGAATCAACGCGCCGCTGCGGACTGTCACGCCCGGCCCGAAAAAGACGTTTGGTTCAACCACCACATCCGCTTCCAAAATCGTGTCTGTACTCAAGAAGGTGGTCTCAGGAGAGACAAGCGTTACACCCGCTTCCATGGCAGCGGCCCGGAGGCGTGCTTGGAGTGTGGCTTCTGCCTGTGCCAGTTCACTTCGGGAGTTAACGCCTGCGAGTTCGCTTTCAGGAGCCTCGACACACTGAACACGCCCCTGTGTGGCGGCCATGGCGACAACATCCGTCAGGTAATATTCACCTTGTGCGTTGTTGTTGTCGACGGCTGCAAGCCATGTCCGAAAATCATTGGCACCCGCGCACATGACGCCTGCATTGCACAGCGTAATCTGACGCTCGTCCTCGGTTGCGTCCTTGAATTCGACGATCCGACTGACACGTCCCTGTTCTTCAACGATTCTACCGTAACGACCGGGATTAACAGGACGCATTCCAAGGAGTGCGAGACTTGCCCCGGTCTGGCGGGCTGCCGTGAGCTTGCGCATTGTGTCTGCGGTGATCAGGGGATTGTCGGCGTACAGGACGGCAATGTCACCGTCACCGAACAGGTCTTTTGCCATGTTGGTGGCGTGCGCCGTTCCCAGACGGTCGGTCTGCACGATCGTTCGGTAGGGCAAAACCACTTTTTCAAGTTCGGGCATATCAGGCCCAACCACCACAACCACATCGTCAAAGACTTCGCGGGCAGTCTCGATCAGATGTGTGATCATGGGACGGTTTCCAAGACGTTGCAGAGCCTTGGGAAGGCGGGACTTCATGCGCGTGCCGAGGCCCGCGGCAAGGATGATGGCTGTGGTGTGGCGTGCGATATTGGTCATGTTCCGTCCCGGGTATCCAAACCGCGCCAGTTCGTCAAACGATGGTTGAGCGCTACACCATCACTTCGGATTGCCGTTTATTGCGAAATGGTTGCAGCTGATTTTGAAGGTGGAAGCGGGTTCTGCATAACAACAGTAACATGTCCCAGCTTCGGATGATTGAACTCGATCCGGACGGGGACTAGCCCGATACCTTCAACATTCCTGAACCAGGCCGCTCCAGGCTGAGGGGTGGCCAGTTTCGCCCGATTTGGAGAGTCTTTGATAAACCCTGCGACCTGCTGACCGATAAAATCACAGCGGAGCGACGGATCTCCAGCATAAGCCTGTTTATGCGTTCTCGGGATGTCCGCCTGTGTCGGACCGTGAACCGTCATTTTTGTCAGACGTAGCCCGTCAAAAATGACGGCAGAACCGTCACAATGTCCGGTCTGCGTCAACGTCTCCAGCAGGCGAGCCATGCCACTCAGCGTATCAATCGTATGAGGCAAGTCGCTGTCTGGTATGGGGTCCCGGTCTGTTTCAACGGGTTCCAGAATATCAACATGTGGGGTGTTACCATTATAGGTGAGCAAAACACGACGATGCTGCCCGCGCGACATGCCCCCGCTATCATACCGAATGGGTTTGACGTTCCCGCCTTCGACGAAATCTCCTTCTACGCGAGAGCGGATATCCATCTTGACGAACCAGCTGATCATACCTGCTGGTCTGATATGGGTGGTTCCGCCGTAGCCCCAGTGCTCGATCTGATAGGATACATCTGTATCAAGCACATGCAGTCCGCGCAGATAAACCGCGTAAGACGTGTTGACCTGACCGGCTGCCGCATGAGCCGTGGAAACGCCGGACAGAAGCAGGAAACCTGCTCCAGCCAGCGCTCGGAGTGTCTTAAACGTCAAGATTGGCCACTTTCAGGGCGTTTCCGACGATGAAGTCACGGCGGGGCTCCACCACGTCTCCCATGAGGGTCGAGAACACCTGCCCCGCTTCTTCGACGTCACCAATCTTCACCTGAAGCAGGGTCCGGGTCGATGGGTCGAGCGTTGTGTGCCAGAGCTGCTCATCGTTCATCTCGCCCAGGCCTTTGAAGCGGTTAATCGTCAGGCCGCGGCGGCCCTGTGCGAAAATCCGGTCCATGACATTGGACGGACCAAACAGCTTCTGCTCGTTCTGATCGAGCCGCAGAATAGCGGGGGTGGCGAAGTCTCGTGCCAGACGTTCCCCTTCCGAGGCCAGCCAGCGGGCTTCTGCGGATTTGAGAACGCTCTGTTCAAGACGATAGATTTCGCTGACGCCACGAACCGAACGCGCACACTCAACCCCGGTGCTGGAAAGAGAGACTTTCCAGCCACGCTCGTTCTCAGCGGATGCTTCGTCAAGGCGGCGCTGGAAGTCGGGGATGCGATCGCCAATTGTTGTCGGGTCAAGTTCCAGAACGCGTGCGATTGCGGCCTGTTCGAGTACCCAGACCGGGATCTTGGTGGCAATATTTTTCAGGTTCTGGGCTGCTGCGATGAGGAAGCGGACTTCCTCCTGAAGGGCATCGCCTGTCAGTTCCAGATTGTCTCCAAAGCGCAGGGAGGCATTTGCCAGCGCTTTATCCAGAAGATACTGCTCAAGAGCGGCATCATCCTTCAGATAACGCTCTTCCTGACCACGCTTTGCGCGATAGAGCGGTGGCTGAGCGATATAGAGATAACCCTGTTCGATCAGTTCAGGCATCTGGCGGAAGAAGAACGTCAGCAACAGCGTACGGATATGGGAGCCGTCCACGTCAGCGTCAGTCATGATGACGATCTTGTGGTAGCGCAGCTTCTCGGCTGAGAAGCCGCCCTGATCCACTTCGCCACGTCCGATACCGGTGCCTAACGCCGTAATGAGTGTGCCAATTTCGGCCGAGCCCAGCATACGGTCGAAGCGGGCACGTTCGACGTTCAGGATTTTACCGCGCAGAGGCAGGATCGCCTGGAAGCGGCGATCACGTCCCTGCTTTGCCGTACCACCTGCGGAGTCACCCTCAACGATGAAGATTTCGGCCTTTGAGGCGTCGCGTTCCTGGCAATCCGCCAGTTTCCCCGGCAGCGAGGAGACGTCCAGCACACCCTTGCGGCGCGTCAACTCACGGGCACGGCGTGCAGCCTCACGGGCGCTGGCTGCATCAATGATTTTGGCGACGATCGCCTTGGCTTCCTTGGGATGCGTTTCAAACCAGTGGGCAATCGCATCCGCCGCTGTTGCATGCACAACCGGCTGAACTTCAGAGGAAACCAGCTTGTCTTTGGTCTGGGACGAGAACTTGGGATCCGGCACCTTGACGGAAAGAACTGCCGTCATGCCTTCACGCATGTCTTCGCCCGTCAGGGAGCCTGATTCACGCTTGGCAACGCTCTCAGCGTATTTGCCGACCACGCGCGTCAGGGCCTGACGAAAGCCTGCAAGATGTGTGCCACCATCCCGTTGGGGGATGTTGTTCGTAAAGCACAGCATTGTCTCGTGGTAGCTGTCGTTCCACGTCAGGGCGAACTCGACGCGAATGCCACATTCGACATGGTCGATCTCACCCGTGATCGGCGGTGTGACGATCGAGGTCTTGGAGGAATCAAGCCACTCGGCGAATGCGCTCAGGCCGCCTTCATAGAAGAAGCGAACTTCCTTGCTTTCGGCATGGCGCTCATCGCGAAGAATGATTTCCATTCCGGAGTTCAGGAAGGCCAGTTCGCGGACGCGACGTTCCAGAATGGAGAACTCGAATTCCACCTTGGTAAAGGTCTGCTTGCTCGGCTTGAATGTGACGAGTGTTCCGCGGGGTTCGTCAGATGGGCCGACAACGCTTAGGGCTTCGTCACGCTCACCATGCTGAAAGCGGATCTTGTGCTCGAGCCCGTTACGCCAGATCCGAACTTCCATCCATTCTGACAAGGCATTCACGACAGCCGCGCCAACACCGTGCAGACCGCCGGAAACTTTGTAGGAGTTCTGGTTGAACTTGCCGCCTGCGTGAAGCTTGGTCAGCACGACTTCGGCTGCGCTGATCCCCTCTTCAGGGTGCATGTCGGTCGGGATACCACGGCCATCATCGCGAACGGAGACGGACCCATCTCCGTTCAATGTGAGGATACAGCGGGTAGCGTGACCGGCCTGGGCTTCGTCAACGGCGTTATCGATGATTTCGAACACCATGTGATGAAGGCCGGAACCGTCATCCGTGTCACCGATATACATGCCAGGGCGTTTACGGACAGCGTCCAGTCCCTTCAGTACCGAGATAGAGGAGGCGCCGTAATCTTCACCGTCTGCGCCTGGAATCTCCGGCTGGTTCTGGGTCTCTGACATGCGCGAGGCGGTCTCCGTGGAACTCTGAAAAATTATTGTCTTAATTATAGCGCGTCGAAGCCTGTGAGGCCAGAGCACGCACGCTATGCAGGTTGGATATGCCCATCCTGAACATTGAAAAATCCGGCCTTTCCGGTGAGAGCCGAAAAGGGTTCGGCATCTGTCCCGGTTAATAGGACTGGCGTATTGAGATTTAGCAGGCTGACAAGAAGAGCATCTCTCCGGGGTTCGTCCAGATGAAGGAGCGGTTCATCCAGAAGGATGACAGGCGCATCCCCCCTACTCTGTTCGATCAGCGCAGCATGGCTCAGGACAACGCCAATCAGCATGGCTTTTTGCTGACCGCTGCTTGAAAGCTCAGCTGAGCGACCGGTTTTTGCGTCGGAGAGAAGAAAATCTGCTTTGTGGGCACCAACGGACGTGCTGCCGCGCGTGCGATCTTCGGTCCGACTGTCGCGGAGTTTTGCCCTTAGCCAGTCTTCCACCTGTAGTGCGGAAGCGCTCATGAGTTTCCGGGTAATGTCGCAATTCAGGCTGAGAATGCTCTGGGGGAAGTCGCCACCGGAAAAAGGGTGAGCGTTCATGCTTTCTACGAGGGAAAGTCGGGCAGCGCAGGCGGCAACAGCATGTCGGGCGATGGAGTCTTCAAGAGAGGCCAGCCAAAGGGTTTCGTTGGGACGATCTGCCAGAAGGCGGTTTCGGCTTGAAACCGAACGTTCATGGGCCGCCATCTGACGTGCATGATCCGGGGTCAAGGCCATGACCAGACGATCCAAAAAACGTCTTCGGCCGCTGGCGCCTTCTAGGAAAAGGCGATCCATTTGTGGTGTCAGCCAGACGCATGAAAATACTTGCGCGACCTCTGCCTGAGATCGGACGTTTGCACCATCCAGCCTGAAAGAGCGTCTGCTGTTTTCGGAAAGATCGGCGCCCGTCCCAAGCAGGGTCTGGTCAAGCCCATGGCTCAACGTGGCTGCTACGCCCCACTGAGAGGCCTCTGTTCGGCACAGGGATTGAAGGGGCGCGTTTCGAAGGCCGCGCCCTGGTGCCAGAAGCGACACAGCTTCCAGCAGGTTGGTTTTTCCTGATCCGTTTTCGCCGGTCAGGATTGAAATGTTTGTCTCGGGCTTCCAAACGGAATGCTGGTAGTTCCGGAAATCCGTCAGGGCCAGGCGTATCAGTCTCAATGCGGGCCGATCAGACCCGCATCGGCATCAGAACATACAGGGCAGACGGAGACGCCGTATCGCGCACCAGTGTGGGGGCGGAACTGTCTGCAAAAGCAAACTCGACTTCAACGTCAATCTGGTCTGTGATGTCCGTCAGGTAACGGGCCTGAAAACCGATTTCGATCGGTGGCGCATCATAGGTGACTGTGCTGTCGTCCAGTTCCTCGTGTGCCACGCCCTGGTCTGGGCTGATAGCGGAAAGCGTCAGCATATTGTGCGTGACGGACAGTTTGACGGGGCGCGAGCGCTCCTGACTGATGGCTGCCACACGACCGACGGCCGCGGCGAAATCTTTCTTCGTCGTGCGAAGGATGCGATCATTGCCCTTGGGAATAACGCGCTCGTATTCAGGGAATGTGCCGTCGATAAGTTTGGACGTTAACAGGACAGGGCCAGCCTGAAACTGGATGCGGGTATCGGACAGGGACACTTCAATGTCCGCAGCACCTTCATCCAGCAGCTTGCGAAGTTCGGCGACTGTCTTGCGCGGAATGATGACGCCCGGCATGCCGCGAGCGCCTTCAGGTAGCTCTGTTTCGACGCGAGCCAGACGATGACCGTCTGTAGCAACAGCGCGAAGCATCGGAAACGTCCCGCCTTCTGCGACATGCAGATAGATACCGTTCAGATAATAACGCGTTTCCTCATTGGAAATCGCAAACTTGGTACGGTCTATCAGCCCGCGGAGTGTCGCAGCTGGAATGCGGAAACGGTGCGGAAGATCTCCTGCCACCATGGCTGGGAAATCATCAACCGGCAGAACGTTCAGGCTGGTGGCGTAGCGGCCGGCGCGCAGGGCAAGCGGTGCGTCGCTTTCCGGGTGGTCAAATTCGATTTCCACGCCATCTGGCAGCTTGCGAACGATCTCGAACAGCACAGCAGCAGGCACGGTAGTAGAGCCGAGGCGCTCACCTGTGGCTACGACGTCTTCGACGACGGCAATTTCCATATCGGTGGCCGTCAGGCGAAGAATATCCCCTTCATAGGACAACAGGACGTTCGCAAGGATGGGAATGGTGTTCCGCTTTTCTGCAACGCCATGAATATGCGCCAGGGCCCGTTGCAGCAGGGTGCGGTCAACCTTGAATTTCATCGTTTTTTTCCCTGGTCGGCAATCTTTAAGTTTTGCCGTTTCTTAGCAGACACCCGCTTCCGGCGAAAGGCACCGATAGCGGGTTGTCGTCCTTGCTCAGCCTTCAAGCATCCGGCGCATCAGTTCGACGTCTTCTGCGAAAGACGTATCCTGCTCCATCAGTTCTGCAACGCGGTTCACGGCGTGCATAACGGTCGTGTGATCACGGTTACCAAATTTGCGTCCGATTTCCGGAAGGGATCGGCTGGTCAGCTGCTTGGCAAGGAACATGGCGACCTGGCGCGGACGGGCTACAGCCCGGGCGCGGCGTGCAGAAGACATGTCCGTCAGGCGGATATTCCAGTGTTCCGCAACCTTGCGCTGAATTTCCTCGATCGTCACGCGACGGTCATGAGCCTTGAGCATGTCCTTCAGGACATCCTGAGTCGTATCGAGTGTGACTGGCCGGCCGACCAGATCGGCATGGGCAATCAGACGGTTCAGTGCGCCTTCAAGCTCACGCACGTTTGTCGTGATCTTGTGAGCCAGATATTCCAGCACCTTGGATGGAACATGCGTGCCGGACGCCTTAGCCTTCGCTTCCAGAATGGAGATGCGGAGTTCAAAGGTTGTGGCGTGAATGTCCGCAACCATGCCACAGCCAAGGCGTGTTCTCAGGCGATCTTCAAGACCAGACAGATCAGATGGGCTCTTGTCCGCGCTGACGATGATCTGACGTCCGGCATCAACAAGAGCATTGAACGTATGGAAGAATTCTTCCTGCGTGTTGTCCTTGCCTATCAGGAACTGAAGATCGTCGATCATCAGAACGTCAACGGAGCGCAGTTGCTCCTTGAATTCCATGGTGGACTGGGAGCGGATGGCTGCGATGAAGCGATACATGAACTTCTCGGCCGACATATAGGCAACCGAGACATTCCCCGTCTTCGTTAGTTCCGAGCCGATGGCATGCATGAGATGCGTTTTGCCAAGGCCGACACCGCCATAAAGAAAAAGTGGGTTGAAGCCGGGACTGGACGGCTTTTCAGCCACACGGCGGGCGCAGGCATAGGCAAATTCGTTCGGCTTGCCCACGACGAAGCTATCGAAGGAAAACCTTGGATCCAGGGGAACGGCAAGATCGCTGCGAACTTCGTGGCTGACCGCGACCTGAGCTGTGACTTCTTCAACGACGCTGTCGCTTGCAATATCGGCGGACGGGGGAACTTCGGGCAGGCCACGTTTGACCTGGAGTTCAATACCCTGCACATCCGCACGCTCGGTGCGCCAAAGCGTTTGAAGGCGCTCTTCGTACTGGCTGCGAACCCAGTCCCGCAGGAAACGGGTCGGTAGGTACAGGATAAGTTCGCCGTCTTCGATTGGCCCCAGAACGATCTGGCGCAGCCATGTGCGATATTCGACTTCGCCGACTTCGCCCTTCAGCTTTTCACGAACTTTGTGCCAGGAAGCTTCCAGAAGATCCGCCGAGCCGGGGGCGGAGGCGCTGGCGTCCAGATACTGAGCGTTTTCCACCTATGATACCCCCTTTCATTTCTGCCCCAGATACGATGGGGCGTCTGTCATGGTTCCCTGCACGCAGGGTGGATATGCTTCCAACGGAGAACGTCCACACAGGATTGGGTGGCGCTTCAAATAAAGCGAACGCTTACCGGAGAAAACAGAGCCTCTGGCACTGAGCTTGATCTGGCAGGATAGGCTTCTGCCCAAACCGAAGCAAGCTGGAACACGAAAGGTTCAGAGGTGCCGAGGCGAGGTGTTGCAGTATGGTCAAAAAAGAACGCGCTCCCTGAGGGGAGCGCGTTCTTCAGTTCATACCCTGCAAAGGGGCTCAGGCGGTTGCCAGAGCCTTGATGCGGGCAGACAGACGGGACAGCTTGCGGCTGATCGTGTTCTTTGCGACGACGCCCTTGCCAGCAGCGCGCTGCATTTCAGGCTGTGCAACCTTGTATGCTTCGGCAGCAGCCGTCTTGTCGCCAGACTGGATAGCCTGTTCGACCTTCTTGATGAAGGTACGCATACGGGACACGCGGGCCACGTTGCGCTCGCGGCGGCGTTCGTTCTGACGGATGCGCTTACGGGCAGAAGCTGTATTTGCCATGGATCTTTCGGTTCAGTTAGCGGTCTTGTCGCGGAAAATGATTGGCGCCCTCTACCCGTCATGAGCGGGGACGTCAAGCGTTTTGCACATTTTATACACACGGGGCGTCTGCGCAGAGTCTTCCTTATTTCTGGCAGTTTGTGCAGTAGAATGTAGATCTACCTGCCTGTGTGATGCGTGAAACAGGATAACCTGTCCCGCACTTTAAGCATGCCTCTCCTGCCCGTCCGTAGACAAGGTGCAGGTCCTGAAAGCCGCCCTTTGTGCCATCGGCCTGAACATAGTCTCTTAAAGACGACCCTCCAGATGCGATGGCCTCTGTCAGAATAGCTTGTATGGAAGCGGCGAGGCTATTCGCTTCCCTTTTACTAAGAGACATGGCCATGCGTGTGGGGTGGATGTGGCTGCGGAACAGCGCCTCGCAAACATAGATATTGCCGAGACCTACGATGAGCCGCTGATCAAGGAGAGCCGTTTTGATCGGAGTGCGCTTGCTCTGCATGAGGCTGTGCAGATACGGGCCTGTCATGCTTTCCGAGAGCGGCTCAATGCCGAGACCGCTCAGGAGGCGGTGCGCGTTTTCCTGATCTGTTGCAACAAGATCCACCATCCCAAATCGCCGCGGATCCACGAGGCCCGCGCGGGCACCGTTCTCTGTTTCCAGCACCAGATGTTCATGCTTGGACGGAGTCGTGTTCATACCGGACTGTCCAAGGAGCAGTCTGCCGGACATTCCCAGATGCAGCATCATGCTCGTGCCCTTCCCGACGCGCATGAGAATATACTTCGCGCGACGATGAAAGGAGAGCACGTCCTGTCCTTCCAGCCTTTCCCGGAGATCCAAGGGAAATGGCCATCTGAGGTCAGGGCGGTTGACGGTAACGTGACGGATCCGCTGCCCTTCGAAGGCGGTGCGGAACCCACGCATAACGGTTTCGACTTCTGGAAGCTCTGGCATGACTGGACACAAAGATATATCGATTGCCCCATGACCGATAGCGCTGAACATAACGTCCCGCCCTTCCCGTCTTCCGAGCAGACCGGAGACACCACGGATTTTGGTTACCGCAATGTCCCGCGGAACCAGAAGAAGACCATGGTCAGGGAGGTGTTTGAGAGCGTCGCTGGCAAATATGACATCATGAACGATGTCATGTCGTTGGGTATCCATCGCGTCTGGAAGCGGATTTTTGTGGGGATGCTTGGTGCGCGCCCGAACATGAAGCTGCTGGATCTGGCTGGCGGAACGGGTGACATCACGTTTGGCTGGCTGCGCTCCGGTGGTGGTCCGGCCATCCTGTCCGACATCAACTCCGCCATGCTGTCCGTCGGCCGTGACCGCGCCATCAAGGCGGGGCTGATTGGCCAGATCGAAGTCTGCGTTGTAGATGCGGAAGCGATTCCTCTGCCTGACTGCTCCGTTGATCGTGTGACCATTGCTTTTGGTTTGCGCAATTGCACGGACAAGGACGCTGTCCTGCGAGAAGCGCGTCGTGTGCTGAAGCCGGGCGGGCGTTTCTTCTGTCTTGAGTTTTCCCGCGTTGAAATTGCTGCGCTGTCACCTGTTTATGATACGTGGTCTTTCAAGGTTCTGCCGAAGATGGGGCAACTGATCGCCAAGGATGCGGACAGTTATCAGTATCTTGCGGAAAGCATCCGCATGTTCCCGGATCAGGAGACGCTTGCTCAGATGATGCGTGATGCTGGTCTGGAGCGCGTGCAGTATCGCAATCTCTCTGGTGGAATCGCGGCCATTCATTCCGGCTGGCGTCTGTAATTCATGCGTCGTGTTCTGCTGATTGTTGGTGGAGGCATTGCAGCTTACCGGGCGCTCGAACTTGTGCGCCTTCTGAAAGCTGAGAACATTGCCGTCACCCCGGTCATGACAGACGCGGCCAAGGCGTTCATTACACCTCTCAGTCTGGAGGCCCTGTCTGGGGAGTGCGTGCATGACGCGCTTTTTGCCCCCACGCAGGAAAGCGAAATCGGCCATATTGCGCTTGCGAGAAGCGCAGATCTCGTCGTGGTCTGCCCGGCTACGGCCAATCTCATGGCGCGTATGGCGCATGGCATTGCTGATGATCTGGCAACGACGCTGCTTCTGGCGACGACGACCCCCATCCTGCTTGCTCCTGCGATGAATGTGCGCATGTGGGAGCACCCCGCAACGCAGGCCAATCTCACACTTCTTCGGCAACGTGGCGTGCAGGTGGTTGGGCCAGATGAGGGCAGTATGGCCTGCGGCGAGTTTGGGCCGGGGCGCCTGAGTCAGCCTGATGTGCTGCGGGACGCGATTGTGGCTGCTCTCACGCCAGACCAGTCTTTGGCTGGACTTCATGCTCTTGTGACGGCTGGGCCCACTGTCGAACCTCTCGATCCTGTTCGGTTCATATCCAATCATTCCTCCGGCAAGCAGGGATATGCTATTGCAGAAGCCCTTGCGGCCCTTGGAGCGCGGGTCACGCTTGTCACCGGCCCGGTCTCGATTCCTGCTCTTGATGGTGTGGCCTGCGTAAAAGTCCAGACTGCCGAGGAAATGCTGGCGGCTTGTGAGGCCACGCTTCCCGCAGATATCGCCGTGTGTACGGCTGCTGTCAGTGACTGGCGCGCCAGCGTTCCGGCTGGAAGCAAGATCAAGAAGACGGGCGATGGCCCCCCAACCCTCAGTCTTGTTGAGAACCCGGATATTCTGGCAACGCTGTGCCGTCATGCCAGCCGTCCCAAGCTGGTTGTCGGCTTTGCGGCGGAAACAGATGACGTTCTGGAAAATGCGCTCGCCAAGCGTCAGCGTAAGGGCTGTGACTGGTTGGTGGCCAATGATGTTCGTCGTGGGGTTTTCGGGGCAGATCGGAATCTTGTCAGCCTGATTGACGGTAATGGCATAGAAGAATGGCCGGAGATGGATAAATCCGCAGTGGCAGGAAAGCTGGCAGAGCGGATTTCCAAAACCTTCGAGTCTTCAACCGCCTGAAAATCCGGGATAAGAGAAGCGTCATGACGACCGATCTGATTGATGTCCGCATTACGCGTCTTCCTCATGCGGGAGGGCTTTCTCTTCCATCCTATGCCACCTCCGGAGCCGCTGGTTTCGACTTTGTTGCGGCTATTTCGGCCCCGGTGACGATTGAACCAGGCGGTCGTGCACTTGTCCCGACTGGTTTGTGCATCGCCCTGCCCTCAGCTTATGAGCTTCAGATACGCCCGCGGTCTGGTCTGGCTCTGAAGCATGGCATTACGCTGCCGAATTCTCCTGGGACAATCGATGAAGACTACCGTGGCGAGATTGGCATCATTGTCATGAATGCCGGGACGGAACCTTTCACGATCGAGCGTGGCACACGGATTGCTCAGGGGGTGCTGGCTCCTGTGTCCAGACTACGGTGGCAGGAAGTTCCGTCTCTGGATGAAACGGAACGTGGCGCAGGTGGTTTTGGCAGTACCGGCCACTAAGACCTCCTGAGATATGCAGAAAACACTTGAGCCTCCGGAAGAACCTTCCTTACTCTCGGTTTCTCTGAAACCGGGAGGACAACAGTCATCATGACGGGCAGCCCTCTGGCCATGCCCATCCGTGTCATGCATCGCTGGCGACAGCGCATGAGCGGCATTGAACTTTCGATCCTGTTTGCCGGGACTGCCCTCTGTCTTTTTCTTGTGAAGAAGGCAGTCTGGGTGCCTGCTTCTGTGGTGCTGCCAGAGAGGCCCGCGGTTCCAGTGTGGCAAGAGCTTTTATTCACGCTTTTGCATGCGTTTCTGGCTCTGATCACGGTCGTTGCCGTCTCTCTGGCTCTGGCCGGTTTGTCCCGCCAGTTTCCACGCTTTCGTCGATTGCTGGTGCCTGCGCTGTCCGTAGCGCGATCCATTCCCGGACTGGGGTTGGTGGGACTTCTGGCGTTGGCCCTACCACCTGTCGCCGTTATCGTGAGTGTGGCGGCTTTCAACATGATCTGGCGTGTCCTGACTGCCATTCTGGATGCTGAAGAAACGCTTCTGCCCGAACTGAACGAAGTTGCAACAGGTCTTCACATGACGGGATGGCAGCATTTCTGGCGTTTGCAGATGCCGGTTGCCATTCCTCTTGTAACGTTCCGTGCGTCTCAGGCCATGCCGGGTTTATGGTTCCGCCTTTTATGTGTGGAAGGCCTTGCGACGCTCCTGATACGTCATGATGTCGGCGGCTTGGGAGCGCAGGCTCTGATTGGCCTCGAAACGCATCACGCTTTCTGGTTTCTGGCGGCCGGTAGCCTGGCCGTCCTGCTCATCCTGATCGTCGATCAGTGCCTGACACGCCCGATGATGGGGTGGGCACAGCGCTACCGGCTGGACGGTCCGCAATCCCAGAAAAACCGTGGACGATCCTGGGTCCTCCAGTTCTGGCGTGAGTCTGCGATCCTCAATGGAGCCAGTGTAGGTCTGCACAGGCTCATTGGAGGGATTGGAAACTGGCGTGTGGGTCGAGTGCGCCGGCATATGCCTGCGCTGTCCTCCGTCTCTGTTCCAGTGCCAGACTGGCTTGTGCCTTTGGCGTCCCTGATCCTTCTGGGGCTGGCAGTTGCCAAAAGCCACCTGACAGACCGCCTGCCCTATGATCTGCTCGAGAGTCTTCTTACGCTTTCGCACGTCTGTGGCGCGCTGGTACTGTGCGGGATGCTCTGGCTACCTCTGGCCCTGTTCTTTTTTGATGCAAGCGAGCGCGTCTTCCGGTTTGCAAGACTGTTTGTGCTTGGGGGGGCGCTGTTCCCGGCTGTTCTGCTGTATCCTCTTTTCCGCAAGTTCGAGATTATCCCTGCAGCAGTCTTGCTGTTCGTGGGCGCACACTGGTTGACGGGGGGGACGGTTCTGGATGCCATGCAGGCTATTCCGGGACCTTTCCGTCAGGTGGCGCGAGGTCTGCGCCTCAAAGGCGTTCTGCTCTGGAAGCGGCTTATTCTTCCAGCCGTGGCTCCTGATCTGTGTGGCGGACTTCTGCTGGCGGCCGTCCCCATCTGGGATGCTGTCATGATTGCGGAGGCATTTGTGCCGTCAGACACCGGTCTGGGAGCAACGCTGCTGGCTGATATGCTTCAGGGGCAGATTGCGGCTCAGGTTGTTGTTCTCATGCTTCTCACACTTTTGTCCATGCTGCTGGACCGTCTCGTTCTTCAGCCCCTTGCGGTTCATGCCGCTCAGAAATACGCGATCCAATGACCCGAACCCTGCTCAGTCTCCAGAATTGTCGTCAGACCTATCTGAAAGACAGCAATGCTGATCTCGTTGTTTTCGATCAGGTGAGCTTTGATGTCCGTGCCGGAGAAATTCTTGGTCTCCTTGGGCGTTCCGGTTCAGGAAAATCATCTCTTCTGCGTGTGATGTCCGGATTGATGCCGCCTGTGGAAGGAAAGGTTTTCTGGCAGGGAAAGCCCGTTAACGGGCCGCTCGATGGTGTTGCTACGGTTTTTCAGTCCGGAGCGCTCTTTCCATGGCTGACCCTGCGGCAGAATGTGCTTCTCGGGCTTGAGGTGCGTCGTTTATCGCGGGCGGATCGTGAGAGCCAGGCCAGTGCGGCGATTGCGGTCATGGGACTGGAAGGATACGAAAACGCTTATCCCAAGGAGCTGTCGGAGGCGTTGAGCCAGCGTGCGTCCCTTGCACGAGCGCTCGCATTACAGCCGTCTTTGCTTCTGCTTGATGAGCCTTTCTCTGCTTTGGATGTTCTGAGTGCTGAAAATCTTCGCACGGACCTGATTGAACTCTGGGCAGAAAAGAGACTGTCTTCCCTTCATGCCATGTTGCTGGCGACACATGGCATTGAGGAAGCGGTGCTGATGTGTGACCGGATTCTGATTTTTTCTTCCAGTCCCGGGCGCGTGACCCACGAAATCAATGTCCCCTTTCCGCACCCTAGAAACCGTGAGGATGCGGATTTTCGCCGGTTTGTGGATCAGATCTATACGTTGATGACACGCCGGGCCCCGATCGTTTCTGAAGCCGAGACAACAGTTGGTTTGTCTCCTGCGGCGTTGCCACCGCTCTCCATTGTGTTGCCTGATCTTCCTGTGGAGGTTCTTGTCGGGCTGATGGAAGTGCTGAATGGCGCGCCTCTATCCGGTCGTGCGGACCTTCCCGAACTGGCGCAGCGTCTTCAGATGACGCTTGATGATCTGCTTTCGCTCGGTGAGTCGCTACAGCTTCTGGAACTGGCGGAGCTTGAGGATGGCGATATTCTTCTGACGGATGAAGGACGCCTGTTTGTCGAAGGGGACGCTGATGCGCGACGTGACATAATGCGCACGGCCTTGTTGCATTATCTGCCACTTCTTCGCGCCATCCGCAGTACGCTCGATGAGCGGTCCAACCATGTCGTGGATGCCAATCGTTTTCGAAAGGCGCTGGAAGAAAGCATGTCTCCCGATTATGCCCAACAGACGCTGACAACAGCGATCGGTTGGGCACGCTATGCGGAACTCTTCGATTACGATGAAGAGTCAGACCGCTTTCATTTGGAAACCGAAGAGTAAGGTCTCAGGCTGGGTTTTTCAGTCGATCCCGGTATAGTTTGCGGGCTTTGGCGACCTTGGGAGCGACAACCGCTGCGCAGTAAGCGGTTTCCGGGTTGCGAGCAAAATAATCGAGGTGCTTTTCCTCTGCGCGCCAGAAATGGGCGGGACCTTCGATGGTTGTGACAATCGGTGCGGGCCAGATCTGTTCTGCCGTAATTTCATCTTTGACGGCCTGGGCAACACGTTGCTGCTCTGCGTCTCCGAAAATAACAGACCTGTACTGTGTGCCGATGTCATTACCCTGACGGTTAAGCTGGGTTGGGTCATGGGTCGTGAAAAAGACGCGCAGAATATCGTGCAGGGAAATTTCCTGAGGGTCGAAAACGACCTTCACGACTTCTGCGTGACCGGTATTCCCTGTGCAGACGGCTTCGTAGGACGGATTGTCCACATGGCCGCCCGCGTATCCCGGATCAGCCGAAATGATTCCGCGTAGACCGGTAAAAACGGCCTCTACGCACCAGAAGCAGCCTGCGCCAAGAAGAATGGAAGAGTGTGTACTCATGAGCGGGATCTCCTGAGGGAGGTGAGCCTCCCCATATAGGGAGGCCCCGTCCTTATTTCACGACTGGCAGCCAGACGGCACTGGCAGCGTTTCCGCCCCGGTGAATGGTCTGGGTGGCGGTGTGGTAGTCCGATGGTTTGGCATCGAAAATATTCTGTACATAGGTCTGCGGGTTACGGTCATAGAGCGGGAACCAGCTCGACTGGATCTGGATCATGATGCGATGCCCTTTCTGGAACACATGGTTCACGGCTGACAGCGTGAACTTGTATTCCTGAACCTGCCCTGCCGGAATAGCGGATGGGTGGGCGAAGTCATTGCGGTAACGTCCGCGGAAGATATCCATGGAAATCGGGAGTTCGTATCCGCCCATCTCTGGCCGGTCCGGTGTAACGCCGGGCTGAACGTCGATGATTTTTACGATCCAGTCTGCATCTGTGCCTGTTGTGGATGCAAAAATGTCTGCAGTTGGAACGCCGGAGACGCGGACAGGCGCATCAAGAACGGGTGTCTCGTACGTCAGAACATCGGGACGGCTTTCTGCAAAACGCTGATCCGTGACAAGCCAGGGTTTCCAGCGTGGATCGTTGGCGGTGTAAGGCCGTGGCATGAACGGAACCGGATGAGACGGGTCAGAGATATAAGCATCCGTTCCCGGCAACGTCCGCTTGAACGACAGGCCGTGATCGGGCTGGAGGTAGAGACGCTCGCCTCGCATCAGGCAGGTCGTATCACACTCGGCAAGCCAGTTGCGGAAACGGTCCCAATGATTCTCGCCTGTATTGTAGATGATCGCTTCATCAAGATGCGGATCGGCGCCGTCTCTCAGATAGTGATCAAAGAACGGACGCATGACGTTGGAACGATACCAGAGTGCGGTATCACCATCGAAATGGAGCGGGCCAAGCGTTGAGCCATCATAATTGACGCCACTATGGCGCCATGGTCCCATGACAAGGACATTTGGGACCTGCGTGTGATGGGCCTTGAGGTTCATCCAGGAATGGATCGCCCCCCACATATCTTCCTGATCCCACAGACCCTGTTCCCAGATTGTTGGAACCTTCAGAGGCTTGCGGACGAGAATCTGATCCAGAGCCTGTTCCTGCCAGAACGCATCATAGGCCGGGTGCGCTTTCAGGCGATTCCACCAGGGATATTGATCAAGACCTGCTTTGGTCGCGAAAGCTCCGGTTGAGCCGGCTCGCAGGAAGTTGGTGTAATCATCGGCGTCTAGCCGGGGGATGGTTGGCCCTTCACCAGCTTCGCTCATCTGCATGGTGAAGTAGTCAAGGCCGGTCTGGCGGAAGGCACCGTAGTGGAACCAGTCGTCACCCATCCAGCCATCCACCATCGGGCTTTCGGGAGCCGCAACTTTAAGGGCTGGATGCGGATCCAGGAGGGCCATCACGACGGTCCAGCCTTCATAAGAAGAGCCGGTCATGCCAACGCGACCGTTGCTTTCGTGAAGATTTTTCACAAGCCAGTCGATCGTGTCCCACGCATCGGTGGTGTCGTCTGTCTTGGTCGGGTTAAGCGGGCCCATCGGAGGGCGCGTCATGATGTAATCGCCTTCAGATCCGTATTTTCCACGGATATCCTGAAAGACGCGGATATAGCCTTCCTCAACAAAAACGCCATCGCCCTGAGGGCAGATCTCACGCATGGTTGGCGCGTTGGGAATGCGGTTCAGGCGTTCACTGGCATGATACGGTGTCCGCGTGAGCAGGATCGGTGCGTTTTTTGCTCCCTTGGGGATGACAATCACGGTATGGAGCTTCACGCCATCCCGCATGGGAATCATGACGTCACGCTTGATGTAATCCTGCTGATCAGTTGGCAGGGCGGCATGAGCTGGAATGTCATTTCCGGTCTGGATCATGTCTGGCGTCACGGCCGGTCCAGCAGATGCTGGAGCCGCCAGTGCGACGGGACTACAGACAAGGGAAAGAGCCGTTCCAAGGCTGAGAAGATAACGTTTCACAAAAGGCTCCTGATCTTTGAATGGATTTTGGCCTCGTGTGTTCCCATCTAGCAAGAGCGGGAAAGAATGCTTTTCATATCTTTCCTGTGCTGGTCTTTTTTTGTTTGATTCGCTATGGAGCATGGCTCCTTCTGATATGAAAGTTCTATTCTGATGCCTGCCTATCGTTCCCGTACCACAACCCATGGCCGCAACATGGCTGGCGCGCGTGCCCTCTGGCGCGCAACGGGAATGACAGATGGGGATTTCGGAAAGCCCATTATCGCGATTGCGAACTCCTTCACCCAGTTCGTGCCGGGTCATGTCCATCTGAAAGACATGGGGTCTCTTGTTGCGTCCGCTATTGAAGAAGCGGGCGGTGTTGCCAAGGAATTCAATACGATCGCCGTTGATGACGGCATCGCGATGGGCCATGGCGGGATGCTGTATTCCCTGCCCTCGCGTGAACTGATTGCTGACTCCGTCGAATACATGGTCAATGCCCATTGTGCAGATGCCATCGTCTGCATCAGCAACTGCGACAAGATCACGCCGGGTATGCTGATGGCGTCTCTGCGCCTGAACATTCCTGTCGTGTTTGTTTCCGGCGGCCCGATGGAAGCCGGCAAGCTCAACGGTCCGGGCATCGAGCGCAAGCTGGATCTCGTGGATTCCATGGTGGCAGCTGCTAACCCGAATGTGTCGGACAGTGAGTCCGAGCAGATCGAGCGCTCTGCCTGCCCAACCTGCGGATCATGCTCCGGCATGTTTACGGCCAATTCCATGAACTGCCTCGTGGAAGCTCTGGGTCTTGCCCTGCCGGGTAATGGTTCCCTGCTGGCCACGCATGCGGATCGTCGTGATCTGTTCCTGCGCGCGGGCCGTCTTTCTGTGGAATTGGCACGTCGCTGGTATGAGCAGGATGATGCTTCTGTTTTGCCCCGCAGCATCGCGACGCGAAGTGCGTTTGAAAATGCAATGACGCTGGATATCGCCATGGGCGGGTCCACAAATACGGTTCTTCACCTTCTGGCGGCAGCGCGTGAAGGCGAAGTCGATTTCCATATGGCGGATATCGACCGTCTGTCTCGCAAGGTTCCGCACCTGTGCAAGGTGGCACCAGCCAAGGCCGATGTTCACATGGAAGACGTGCATCGTGCTGGCGGCATCCCGGCCATTCTCGGTGAGCTGGACCGTGCTGGACTGATTAAAACATCAGTTCCGACTGTTCATGCGCCCACCATGACCGATGCCCTGCAGAAATGGGACATCGCGAACGGGGATGAAGAAGCCCGTCACATGTTCAGCGCCGCTCCGGGCGGTGTGCGCACTGTTCATGCCTTCTCGCAGTCCAGCCGGTATCATGATCTGGATCTGGATCGTGAAGCGGGTGTTCTGCGCAACAAACCAAACGCCTTCTCACAGGATGGTGGACTGGCTGTTCTGTACGGCAACCTTGCCGAGGATGGGGCCATTGTGAAGACGGCCAGCGTCGCAAAAGATATTCTGACCTTCACGGGTGTTGCCCGCGTGTTCGAAAGTCAGGATGATGCTGTTGCCGCTATTCTGGGTAACAAGATCGTCGCCGGAGATGTTGTGGTCATCCGCTATGAAGGGCCGCGCGGTGGTCCGGGGATGCAGGAAATGCTGTACCCGACCAGCTATCTGAAATCCAAGGGGCTGGCCGAGGTTTGTGCCCTCATTACAGATGGTCGCTTTTCAGGCGGTAGTTCTGGCCTTTCGATCGGTCATGTCTCGCCAGAGGCTGCTGAAGGTGGTCTGATCGGACTGGTGGAAGATGGCGATCGTATCGTGATCGATATACCGAACCGCGGTATGCATCTGGATGTTTCGGATGCAGAGCTTTCCAGCCGTCGTGAAGCCATGCACAATCGCGGTGAACTTGCCTGGAAGCCGAACCGGACGCGCTACGTCTCCCGTGCTCTGCAAGCGTATGCCGCCATGACGACCAGTGCGGCCAATGGCGCTGTTCGTGATCTTTCCCAGATTATTGTGAAGACACGCGGCTGATCACCCGCTCTACGGCCTCTCTTAGCTCGGGAGAGGCCATCATCTTCTGGCCGTC
>NZ_BEWO01000001.1 GCF_002723975.1 Gluconobacter japonicus | reverse complement strand
GCTGCCATTACCTGAAATTGGGCCCTCTATTCTTCGTCTTTCTGAATATCGTACACAGGAGAGTTATCAATGATTTCCGCTTCATCCATGTCCGTTTTGCTTGTGGATGATCAGACATCCATTCGTTCTCTTCTCAGGAACAGTCTTGTTCAACTTGGATTTGTGCATGTAGCGGGCGTTCGTAATGGCATAGAAGCTCTGGAACATCTTAAGGCCTACCCAACGCATCTGATTATTTCTGATTTCAATATGCCGGATATGGATGGACTCGAACTGCTGAAAGCTGTGCGTGCGTCGTCGCAAAACGCAAAGACCGGCTTCATCATGTTGACAGGACAAGCAAGTAAAGAGTTGGTACAGCAGGCCATTTCTTCTGGAGTGAACAATTTTCTTGCCAAGCCATTCACAACCAGTTCTTTGAAAGCGCGTATTGAGGCCGTTTTTGGCCCAATTTGCGGCGCTTGAGGCATGGCTTCTGTCGCGCTGCCGGTCTTATTTCAAGGAACTGCCATTCAATTGGGGCGTGCTCTTAAAGAATGCCAGATGTTAGAACAATTGGCCCTTTCGCGTGTGGCGAAGAAGGACACTACAACGTTGCAGTCTTTTGATTCGCTGATGCAGACGATTGAGCAGTTTACGTTACTCTTTCAAAGACTTGCCGTGCAGAAAGATATTCAGAACATGACAATGAATAGCGAGGCTGTGGATCGGATGACGCTGGCAGTTCTGCGTGAGGCCCTCGCTGGAGAAAATAGCTCTTCTCCGCAGAATGCGGGTGATATTGAACTTTTCTAGCGACCTATCAGCTTGGTTTGCGTGCATCGTCGGGGGTGGAATGAACCATTGCGCGGTGGCGCTGTAATCCGCCGATAAGTCTTTCCGTGTCCGTGGGAGTAAACACTAGTCCAACGGGCCCGTAGGCTGGGTGTTGAAAAGCCAGCAGAGAGCCTTCTGTCAGTGCGTCGATCTGAAGCGCCCAGTTGGTTTTGTACACAGGGGAAAACCGCGCCCCTTCAATCGGAGGGAGAGGTTTCTGTTCAATCAGTGCGGCTCTCGCCAACCCAAGGCTTGTGATTAATTGAGTCAACTGGGCTTCATCGAGCGTGATATCTCCAGTTAGTCCGCTATTTTCAAGGAATGAGAGAACAATTTTCTGTCCGTCCTCGGAGCGGGTTACCTGCATGCGTGGTCCGGTTGTCATGGTTCTCAGTCTCTTTCTTTCTCAGCGTAGAAACGGATTAATTCTGAAGGAAAGGACCCGCCCATGTCCACCATCCCGAGTGGAGCGGGTTTTTGGAAAGTTCCATTTCAGCTTTGCGCGCTGCTTCGGCGGTAGGGAAAAGACCAAAGCAGGTGGCACCTGAACCACTCATACGCGCCATCAGGCAATCGTTCTGAGCATTCATGCGGTCAAGAACAGTTCCGATCACAGGAGCATGATGAATGGCGGGGGCCTGAAGATCATTCGTTGTGTGAGACAGCATGTCTACAAGAGCGTTCATGGATGCCCAGCGGGCAGGGAATACGGGGGCGGGACGCTCAATAATGCCGCCCATAGCCGCGAAGCTTCGAAAAATATCGGGCGTAGACACTGCAATGCCGGGATTAACGAGCAGGATGCCCCCGTCTGGCATGGCAGGTGCCGATGTCAGAATTTCCCCAATTCCTTCCATGCGGGTCGTTTTCTGCTGCACACATACTGGAACATCAGCGCCCAAAGGCTCGGCGATCGCCAAAAGATCTTTTTCCGCGATATTCCAGAGTTGCCCCAGTAATCTGAGTGTGCAGGCCGCGTCGGCTGATCCGCCACCAATGCCCGACGCAACTGGAAGGTTCTTTTCCAGTATCAGGTGGTAGGCATTCTCTTGTCGCGCATGTGTCTGGAGTGCGCGTGCGGCCCTAAGCACGAGGTTGCTGTCGTTGGCTTCGAGACCTTTTCCAAAATGCCCTTCGATTGAAAGGGAAAAGGTATTTGACGGTTTTGCAAGACGTACTTCATCAGCGGCGCCAGCAAATACAGCGAGGCTGTCAAGAAGATGATATCCGTCAGGGCGACGGCCGGTTACATGCAGGTAGAGATTGATCTTGGCATGAGCGGTATCGTGAAGAAGAGTCATCTGTTTTGTTCAAACGCCTTAAGGTGGGGGCCGCCCTGCTGAAGGGCATTTAGAATGAGCGTACGGTCCTGAGGCTGCGGACTGTCATCCAGAGACTGGTTCCATTGATCCTGTGCCTCTGTATGGCGACCGAGATACCAATAGGCGACCCCGAGATGGTAGCCAATTTCGGCATCGCTTGACGCATGTTCGGCCGCCTGAATGAGGATAGGAAGAGCGGTTTTCAGGTCCCCCTTATGCTTCAGGAGTGCCCAGGCATAGCTGTCCTGAATGGAGGGGTCATTTGGTTGCAGGTCCAGAGCGCGTTTGAGAAGCTGTAAGGCGCGCTCCTGATCCACATCATGTTCGATGCTGGCATATCCGACGAAGTTAAGAACTTCCGGCTGATCGGGTGCCAATTCAAGAGCATGATGCATGTCTTCCTTCATCACTGCCCAGTTGCCGCTCTCCTGAGCTGCCATGGCCCGGCCCAGGAGAATGGGCCAGACAATTTCCTTGCGAGGGGGAGATGCTTTCAGAGCCTTGGTGTAGAGTTCTATGGCTTCATCATGATGGCCCATTTGATCCTGCACTTCTGCAAGCTGGACCAAAAACTCCGGATTGTCCGGAAGGAGGGTCAAGGCACGGTTCAGAGCATCTGCCTGCATGGGAAGATCATGGGATCGGCTGGCCAGATTGACACGTTCCTGAGCGGCCAGAGCTGCGAGTGGATCTGTGTCTGCTACATGATCGAGAACACCCAGCCCTTTGGGGAGCTGGTTTCCTTCCCGAAAGGTGTCCGCCAGAAAAATGCGTGCCACCGTCAGGTTTGGATCAAGATAAAGGGCCTGCTGCAGCGTGATGATGGCTGGGTCCCGAGGAATTCCTTCCTGCTGAATGACGTCTGTAATCATCAGGGCCAGTTGCAGGTTCAGAATCGCCGCCCCCTGGGCTGCGGAGAGAGGCGCGCGTTTCTGAAGTGTGTGCTGAAGTGGGCCGATGATCATCGAGGCCAATGGTGAGCTGACGCCGAGTGCAGCGATGGCGTCACGAGCGCCTTGATGTTGTCCCTGGCCTTCCAGCCAGCCGCCATACAGTTGTGCATAGAGAATCTGGAGAGTGAGCGGGTCGTCAGGGCTGTTGCCTGCTTTCTGATAAAGAGACTGAGCCTCATGCTGGGATGAAAGGCGTTCTGCGATCAAGGCTGCATGGAGTTGGTACAGCCGTCGTGTTGGCGCAAAGGCTGCCGCCGCACTCAAGGTATTGAGGGCCTGCTCGATGTGCCCTTCTTCAGCTTGTGCCCAAGCGAGGAGGACTGGGGCGGCGACTGAAACCAGCGGTCCATGATGACTGTTGCGGCTCAGGGTTTGACGCATTTCTGCCCAGGCTTTTCTGGGAACAGCATTCTGGGCGAGGACAAGTGTTGCGATGTCGCTGGCGGGCAATGTCTTTGCAAGCGCGACAGCTTCGGTTTCATGCCCTGTCATTGCGGCGTATCGAAGGCCATCTTCACGAAGCTTCAGGTTCTGCGAGGACAGCGTCAGAACATGCGACAGTGCCTCATGGGCAGCGTCTATCTCTCCCCGTTGCATCATGACGCTTGATGCCAGAAGCCAGCCGGTCAGGGATTTTTCAGGGCTGACGGCAGGCAGAATCTCTGGTGCCGGTGAGGCGGACGCCCCCCGTAATACCGCTCCAGTCAGCAAAACAGCCGAAAGGCCCGCACGAAGCGGAAAGGAAAAAACCGGAATTGATCTGTGCCAGCCGCGCGTGATCTGCATAATGCGCCAATCCTAGACCGCATGTGGTCTGACGCCAACCTGAACGGATGCTTCATGACGCCCCAGCCAGTTCCGAGCCGGGCTGAACTGCTTGCTGCCCTGCACCTCCAATACGAATGGGGTGTGGATGAAGCGCTCTCGGAAGAGACGATAGATCGTCTTTCAGAGGCTTCCCGCGTGCTTCCTGAACGGATCAGTGGGTTGTCTCGCGTACAGGGTCCTTCTGAGGCCCCGCGTGCGTCAGGAGGAGCTGCTCTCGATCGCGCTCAAGATCTTCCGTCTCTGATTGCGGCCAGTAATGCTCTGGATGAGCTGTTTCTTGCTCGGACGGCAACACACAGACTCCAGCCCATCCATGTTGAGCAGGCTCCTTTCATGCTGATTGGTGAAACGCCTGATGCCGACGAGGATCGTTCAGGAGTCCTTTTCGCGGGTTGGGCAGGGGAATTGTTGGACCGGATGCTGGCTTCTGCTGGACTGAAGCGGGCTTCTTTATCCATGGCACCTGCCATACCGTGGCGTCCACCCGGGGGGCGAGGGGTTACGGAGCAGGAAATGCGCTCCTGCCGCCCTCTTTTGCTCAAGACGATTGCTCTGTGTCAGCCGCCGTTTCTGGTGACGATGGGAGTGACGCCCTTACGAATGCTGATCGGTGATCAGGCCATGTTGGGTCGTTTGCGTGGAAAATGGATGGATGTGTCGATTCCCGGCCTGTCGAATCCATTGCCGCTGCTTCCCATGCGGCATCCGCTTCAGCTCGCTGCGAGCCCTGCTGCGCGGCGGAATGCCTGGCAGGATTTACTGGTTTTGATGGAGCGATTGGCATCCGAAAATAAGGTACAAAATCAGTCTTAATTTCACTTCTGAAAAAACTTCGTGAAAACGTAAAAAACTGCTCGAAAACAGGTGTTTGCCACTGGATTGTTCCAGTGTGTGACTGTATCATCGCTTGGTCCGGATGTCTGTCTGGGTTAACGAAACCTTGCCATCGCAGTCGAAACCGGGTAGCACCCCGCTGCTATGCGAAGGATTACCCCTTTCATCTCAGGTGGCACGGCACGAGCATTGCTCGTCAGTGTGCTGATTCTGGCCGGTGGAACTTTCTCCCCGGCGCGTGCAGAAGGTCTGCGGTTACAGCCGCCTCAACCGGATCATGCAGGTGACGAAACAGCGTTTGCGGAAGCACGCCCCTCCCTTGGTGGAGACGGTACCGTCTCGCTGCCTCATCCTCTTACGGCCACTGTGGCCAACCGATATCGCCTGATCCTTCAGGCCCAGCGTCGTGGCGATTTGCAAACGGCGAACGACCTGACACGTCTTCTGACGGATCGTGTTCTGATCTCGGACGTTCTGGCAGATCGCTATCTGGTACCAGGCGCACATCCCGCAGCCGATCAGCTTCGGGACTGGCTGAAAAACTATTCTGGTCAACCGGATGCTCCAGCCATTCAGGGGCTTTTGCTTAAAACGGCCCCATCAGGAACCGTTTCAGCTCAATCGTTTGTACGATCTCTTGCTCCTAATGACAGCCCCGATACGGTGCATGTGTCCCAGACCCTCAATCCTGACCCTTTGGCGCGGGCGTTTACCCGGAATCCCCTTCTGGACCGCACGGTTCAGGAGCGATCCATGCAAGGTCTCAAAGGGGCGACGAGTGCGTTACACCTCGTGGATATTACGCCCGGAATGACGCCGGCTTACGCTGCGCAGCTCTATGGAGAGATTTCTCTCAGTCTGCTCTCTCAAGGCGAAGCCCAGAGTGCATTACGACATGGCTGTGCAGGCTTTGAGCGTGGCGGTCATCAGGTGGGACTCCCGGCGTATGTGGCAGGGCTGGCAGCATGGCGAGAGGGGCATGTTGATGCGGCATATGAGCTGTTTGAATCTGCAGCCAACGCGCCTGTGACGTCACAGGAGCTTCATGCCGCTGCAGCTTTCTGGGCTGCGCGGGCAGAAGCGCGTCGCCATGCTATGGCGGCATATGTGTCCTGGTTGCACCGTGCAGCAAACCATCACGAAACTTTCTATGGGATGCTGGCGGCTCAGACGCTTGATCTGGGACGGAAAGGCCATGCCCGCCTGCCAGATAGCCCCATCGAAATCACTCTGCATGATCCTGTTCCGGTTCTCGGCGAAATTGATGTCGAGGCTATTGGAGCACTTCCGCAAGGGCGTCAGCTTTTCGCACTTCTGCAGATCGGAGAGCGTGCGCGTGCTGAAGCCCTGATGCGGCGTATATGGCCTGAAATTGCTGCAGACAGCGCCCGCGCACGTTCGCTTCAACTCGTTGCACAAGCAGCGGGTTTCGAGGATCTGTCCGAGCAACTGGCGTCTTTGATCATGGACGGGGAAAGCCATTCGGATACGCCCGCAACGATACTTCCAATGCCGCGCCTTCGCCCCAACCATGGTTTCCGCATGAACCCGGCGCTGGTCTATGCGCTGACCCGTGTTGAATCGAACTTTGATCCGGCGGCGACCTCGGGTGCTGGTGCTCACGGTCTGATGCAGATCCGTCCTGTGACAGCGAGTTTCATCACGCTGCATCATCAGACGTATGATGCCCACGGTATGGCTGTGATCCCGGTTCCGCCCGATATGGTGAGCCGTTTGCACAATCCGGCTTCCAATCTTGAGATTGGTCAGCTTTATGTCCTCTATCTGGCAAATCAGTCCAGCCATACGGCTCAGGCTGCTCAGCCCGAAGGTGGGGATCTGGTACGCGTTCTGGCATCTTATAATGCTGGGCCTGGCGCCATTGCCCGCTGGGAAAACGCTCAGACGGCAGATTTGCATGATCCGTTGTTTTTCATGGAGACGCTGCCAAATACCGAGACACGGGATTATGTTCATCGCGCGCTCACCTACACGTGGCTTTACGCCAAACGGATGGGTCTCTCTTCCCCGTCTCTCAAGGCTTTAACGCACGCTGAATGGCCGTCCTTCGGGGCTGAAATGGCTCTGGCCCATGAGCGTCTCGCCCTGAACTGAACGACATAAAAAAACGCCACCCACAAAAGCTGCGGGTGGCGTTTCTATTTGTTTGGTAGCCCGGTGGTCATGCGCCGGGCTGTTTTATTTTTTGGGCTTCAGCTTTTCTGTGTCTGAAGGCCCAGATCATTCATTTCTTCATGAACTGCAGCGGCTTTGGCAGCGGAGAAGACCTCCATTGCATTGGCGCCTTTTGGCTGGTTCAGGCGAATGAAGCATGTAATCACGGCGGCTAGTAGGTACAGGGCGGCATAAATAAAGACGACGCCCTGCGTACCGTAACTGGTGACAAACAATGTTGCCAGTGCCGGGCCAAGGAAGTTGCTCAGACCACCACCAAGATTCTGAACCGATACGGCAGCTCCCTTATGCTCAGGCGCAATAGCCGGGAAGATCGCTCCCATGGGCACAAAGGCATTGAGCGTTAAAGCAAGGAACAGGGCACCAATGATGGCGGTGAACATGTTGCCCGGCATCAGGTGAGGAATGAAGTAGAAGGCAAGGCTTGCCATGGCACAGCCGACAAAACCGAACCAGCGCATCTGCCGCAACCAGCCGATCCGATCTCCGATCAGTCCCCACACCACGTTCGTTACAGGCTGCACCAGGAAGAATGCACCATAGATCCGCAGCCATTCCGGCATGGTGAAGCCGACCTCTGGAGAGGTGTAGAACAGCGGCATGATGACCGGGAAACCGAACAGGGACAGGTTGCAGATGACGCGCGTGATAAGTGCCAGCGCGATGTCTCGGTTGTCCACAATCAGCGTGAGGCTGCGGCTGATTTCTATCAACTGATCCTTCAGCGGAACCTTTGATGCCAGAGGAGCCCCCTCGGAAGGTTCTTCACGAATGGTCAGGCAAGCGAGTGCGCCACCAGCCAGAACCCATGCGAGCGACATCCAGAGTGTTGGCATGAAGCCGAAAGCCGGAATCGTCCAGCTGGGCAGGAACGAAGCAATGATGCCGTAGCCCAATGTGAACATGGACCACACCCAACCAATGGCGGAAGCCAGTCGGTGATCCGGTGTTTTCTGAACGATCCAGAAGAAAAAAGCGTAGAAGAACAGCGGGTAGGCAAAGCCACGAAGGCCGTAGAACAGCATCATCAGCGGGAAAGAATGCTGGGACAGCCCAAGGCTCAGGAAAGCCACATGACACAGGGCCCACCACAGCGTGCCGATCGCCATGATGCGGCGTGCGCCATAAACTTCAGCCAGTACGCCGGATAGCCAGCTCGCAAGGGCAGCAGTTGCACCGTAAATGGTGAAGAGCATCCCGGCTTGCTTGGGTGTGAAGCCGATCTGGGTAACGTATTTTGCAAGGAATGCGACTTCAATGCCGTCGCCCGTCATGTACAGGGCGACAGCGATGTAGCCCCACAGCAACATCACCGGCATGCCCCAAAGGACGCGGGATTTCGTGATGAGCGGTCGGTGGGGTGGAGAAACCTCTGTGGCACTCATGGATGGTCATGCCTCCGTGAAGAGAAGTTGTCCTCAAACGGCGTCATCGGTAAGGGATCCGTACCATTCACAGGATCCCGCAATGTAATGACTCCGGGAGATGCCAGTCCAAGAAACTGTGCTTCAAGCCCGCTGAACACACCTGCTGCGCGTGAAGCAGGCGGCAGGATCTGAAAACGTTTAGCGCTAAAGTTTGTCTCTTTTTTGAACATGGCAAGCTCCTGTGACAGCGGGAATGTGTGTTCGGGTTGTCGTTCGGAGGCTGGCGATTCGTGTCTTGCTCTCCCGTCAGTCTCGCAGGGCGCGAGGCTGGGTGGGAGCAGCTGCAACTACCGGAAAGCCATAACCGATGACCGTATGAGGCTTACGATCATCGGGACAATAACATGCAGTTGTTATATTTAAAGCATATTAATGTTATTTTTTATGAAAAAATAAGTGAATGAGTGTTATCTCTAGCTCACACAAGCTCAACAAGTGCTATGCCGGCGATGATGACAACCAGAAGAATCAGGAGGATGACGGTCAGACGTTTCTCGATGAAGTCTCGGACAGGTTCACCAAAAGCCTTGAGAAGGGCCGCTTCCAGAAAGAAACGTGCTCCACGCGTGACGATGCTGGCCGCGATGAAGGGTAAAAGTGGATAATGCGCAGCACCGGCTGCCAGTGTGACAAATTTATAGGGCAGGGGGGTTAGACCCTTCCCGAGAATGATCCAGACACCATATCGGCGGAACATCTCTTCGAGTGCCAGAATCCGACCATCTGCATGATAGAAATGGGCGATGGGCATGCCGATGTGTTCCATCAGAAAGGCCCCGAGACACCATCCGATTACACCTCCCACGACGCTCGCTACTGTGCAGATAGAGGCCAGAAACCACGCTCTGTCCTGACGTGTCAGGATCATGGGGATCAGCATCAGATCTACCGGAACTGGAAAAACACACGCCTCGGCCATGGCGATGATGATCAGCCACCATACAGCTTTGGGAGAGGCAGCGAGGTCGGTCATGCGGCGGTAAAGAGAGTCGATCACGGTCTGGCCTTGTGGAAAAACATTAGAACTTCCTATCCTCCCAGCCACTGAATGGAAATCCGTTGGTGTTTCATCCAGGATATGGAAAGTAGAAAATCTCACTTTTCGCTAAACGGATTTTCTGTGCCCCAGCGTTATTCCCTTACGGCTCGCCTGTTTCACTGGGGCATGGCGGCCATTATCATTCCTGTTTGGCTGATTGGCTTTTCGGCCGGTCGACTGCTGCCGCGTGGACCGTCTCCGCTCAAGGGAGAGCTGTTGTCCATTCACAAGGAAATCGCTTCAACGGTCATTATTTTCGTGGTGTTGAGAATGGCCTGGCGGGCGACACATCGGCCACCCGCGTTGCCCGGCAGCGTTCCGGAAGAGCAGCAGATTGCTGCCCGTGTTCTTCAGGGATGTCTCTATCTTCTGATGCTGAGTACGCCTCTGACAGGCTGGCTCATGGCCTCGGCTCATGGAGCGCCAGTCCAGATGCTCTGGACTGTTCATCTGCCAGCTCTTATCCACAAAACGCCTCTTCTGGCTCCGACCCTAGGGGTGCTACATCAGTTTTCCGCCTGGATTTTGGGCGTTCTGATTGCCGGACATATTGTGGCGGCCCTGATGCACCGGTTCTCCCGCCGCGATCAGGTCATGGACATGATGCTCTGATAAAAAAGAACCTCCGCCAGAAGCAGAGGTCCTTTTCAATGTGCCTTACTTCGGGGGAGCAGGCTCTTGCAGCGGGAAAGGTTCCGCCTTGAGTGCTGGCCGAGGATGGTCAGCCATCTGTTTCTTCAGATAGGCAATCGCTGCATCGAGTTGCTGGTCCTGTCCATTGAAGGTCGCGACTGGCATGTTCTCGACCTCGATATCTGGTGAGACGCCCTTGTTCTCGACCAGCCAATGCCCATCCATATCGAAATACGGATTTTCGGCCGTCCGGGCATTCCCGTTATCAATCAAACGATCCCCATCAGACAGCCAGACACCCGCGCCCGCCGTCCGTTCGCCCAGAACTGGCGCGACATGAAGAGACTTGATCCCCTGCGAGAAGGTCTCGCCGTCTGAATAGGTTCTCTCATCCGCGATGACGATGAGGTGCCCCTGGAAAGCCTGCTGCATGTCGATGGCTGGAGCGTTTCCATAGCGGCTCCAGAACATCCATGGCCGACGCATGAGCTGGGTCAGCACCCAGCTATCAATGTTGCCGCCGTTGTTGCCTCGGACGTCAACAATCAGGCCATCCTTGTCGATATTGGCGTAGAATTCCCGTGCAAAGGCTTCCATGTCGTCTCCGCCCATGGCCTGCAGATGCAGGTAGCCGATCTGGCCATGGCTCGCGCGATCCACAGCATCGGCACGGCTGACTTCCCAGTCCCGCGCACGGAAGGATTTCTGCTTGGCAAAACTGACGGCTGTCACGACGGTTTTGTGCTCTTTTCCCTTGCGGGAGAGCGTGAGGAGAACCTGTTTTCCAGCCTGATTGGCAAGAAGAGCGGAAAGATCCGGTTCGCCAGCTGTGGGTTGTCCGTTGACAGCAACAATCAGGTCTCCGTCCTGTGCGTCTACACCGGATCTTGCGAGAGGGGACTGCTGATCCGGCAGGTCCCGGTCTCCTCTATAGATATGTGTAATGCGGAAGCCCTGAGCCTCACGGGTCAGTTGCGCTCCTAGCCCAGCAATCAGACTTGTTGCTGGTTCGTCGAGGCCTTGTGCAGGGCGAAGCTGGGAGTGCATTGCACCGATTTCTGCCACCATCTGGCCGAGCAGGTCATCCAGATCGGCGCGATCTCCCAGTCGGTCCACAAATGGTGCGAAATGGGCTCTAACGGCTTTCCAGTCCACGCCATGCAGATCGCGGTCATAGTAATGATCACGATGAAGGCGCCAGGCATCAACGAATTCATCGCTCCATTCCTGAGCCGGGTCGATGCGCAGACGGAGCCCATCAAGGCTGACGGTCTTGCCGGTAACATCGTCAGGCTTTTTTGCTCCGACAGGAAGCAGCATCACCTCTGGTGTCTGCTTTGGACGAGGCGTGACGGTCATGATGGTTTTTCCATCCGCCGAAAGGTCGAAGTCCTCCACTTTTGGAGCAAAAGTTTCGATCTTGTGCTCATTATTGTCGATGTGGATGGACTTCAGAGGGTTCGTATCATCATCGGTGCCATCCATGGTGAACAGGAACTCGTTTGAGGCACCCAGACTATGATAGTCCGCCGCTGGCACCGGTACCTGATAGAGACGATCTGCCAGCCCGTTCCATTCAAGAGCAGGGAGTGGCTTTTTTGGAGTGTCCTTGCCGTCTTTCTTTCCGGTCTTCTCGTCAGGCTTGTCCTTGCTGTGGTCGTGATCCAGCTCGGTGGGGGCCTGAAACGGAAAATGATTTCCATCCTGAAGGGCGAGGGCATAGATCCCCGTGCGATGCGGAAAGGCGGGACCAAGATTACGGTCACCCCAAGGGGATGTGTTGGCCAGAGAGAATGTCCGGTCTGACAGGAACCAGAGCCACTTTCCATCCGGGGAGAATGTCGGACTGTAAGATTCGTAGCGATCCCCGGTCACCCATTCCGTGCGGTTTGTCTCGGGCGCATAGAAAGCAATCTGTCGCCTCAGACCCGTGCCTCGTGTTCTGACAAATGCCAGAACTTTCCCGTCTGCCGACCAGGACAGGGTGTCAAAGACATTCGTTCCGTCGGCCGTCGCGTCATCGACCAGCTTTTCGGATTTGTTGGAAAGGTTGAAGAGCCACAGACGACCCAGAAGATCGGTATGGGCGACGAATTTGCCATCAGGCGAAATGGCCAACGCCACAGGTTCGGTGGAGGAGGGTTGGCTCAAGGCTTCTCCCTTGCCACTGCCATCAGCGGCAAAGCGCCAGAGTGCAGACTCTCCGCCTGCATCACTGAAAGCGATAACAGACTTTCCGTCGGGTGTGACGCGGGCCAGTCTCAGACGAACATTATCGGCTGTCGGGATGACAATGAGGCGTCTGGGGGATGCAGCGGCGACAACGGTGTGACCACGCATGGTGAAGACAGTGGTATCACCCTTGGGGGAGATGGCTTCGGACGTCGTGAAGCGTGTTGGACGATCCAGCCAATAGGGTGCGCGTGGCGCATTGTCCGACACCAGAGTGATAGGGATCTGCCTGCTTTGGCCGGAAGTCAGATCCAGAGCAAACAGGTCCGCCCCCTTCCGGAAAACAACAGTATCGCCAGAGAGAGAGGCCTCCAGAACACTGTAATCTGTGAAATGCGTCAGTTGCTTCGCATCGGTTCCGTCCGGTGCAAGGCTCCAGAGATTGTAGCGACCGTTTTCGTCGGACAGGACAATCAGGCGGTCGCGCCAGGGCATGGGACGAATAAGGTTGGCTGTGCGTGGCCCGATCCGCTCGGCTTCTTTCCCGGATTGCAGATCAAAGCGCCAGAGTTGGGAGAGGCTGCCGCCACGATAGGCCCGCATATGATCGCCCGTAACGGCGAGTCCGAAGCGAACGGCATAAAGCCATTTCCCGTTAGGGCTGAGCGCAGCGTCATTGGCATTAGCCAGCGGATAGACGTGTTTTGTACCCGTTTTCGGGTCAAGCGAGGCGACGTTGTAGCTGTAATAGGGGCCACTGGCATCCGGCATGGCATACAGAATACCAGCATGGGCATCCCAGCCTGTCAGAAGCAGCTTCGGGGCGTTCTCAAACGTGACCCGTCTAGGCGTGCCGCCAGAACTTGGCATGACATAGACCTCTGTCGGTCCGTCAAAATTGGCCAGAAACGCGATTTCGGTTCCGTCTGGGGAAAGGACGGGATGCGGATCAACGGCGTTTGCACCGTGCGGTGCGCTTGTCAGACGTTGGGCCGTTCCGCCTCCAAGCGGAACACTCCAGACAGACTGCTCTGCATTGAAGAGAACTGTCTGACCGGACACGGATGGTTCCCTGAAATAACCAGCTTCAGCATGGGCTATCAGGCCATAGCTGCACCCTAAAATGGCGGCGCAGGAGAGAAGGGAGCGTCGGAGGGAAAAACGCATGGTGAGCAAGACTTCTGATATGAAACGTGGCGTGATGATGCGGCGGTTTCCTATCAGCGTCGAGATGACAGTCGTGATTTTCGTAGTCTGAAAACAAAAAACGCCAGCCCCGGGAGGCTGGCGTTTTCCGTTGGAAAAGTAAGTAGGATCAGGCTGTCTGAGCTTCTGCCGTCTTTACATCAGACACAATATACTGGCTGGAAGACAGGATCTGCACACCCAGCATGGCGATGCTGTGCGTAGCGCGATCGGTGATCTGGATTTCTGCATTCCCGGTCGTCCAGCGTGCAGTCTGGCCTTCCAATGCGCTCCAGCCGGACAGTGTTTCTTCTGTTAGGTGAGCGGAAAGGTTGGTTGTGCTGCCTGCATCGTAGAGAGCAACATTGCCGACAAGTACGCCAAGCTGGCGGCGATCGTCAACGAACGGCCCAACGACGTCTGCCGGACGGCTCGTGCGGGATACGAGACGGACGGTGCGGACGTTCTGCGGAAGCATGAACATGGCATAACCGTTGGTTTCACGCATCTTACGAAGGACTGTACCGTCTTCCGTCACGAGGTGCAGGTCTGCATCGGCTGTCAGCGTGACGTCCTGAGCAACCTTCGGAAGCGCAGCAGCTTCAGCGCGAGCAGCAATGACCCGGAACATCGGCTCTACTGTCGCGCGATCTGTCGTCAGGGGGGCAGCAGCGTCTTCAACCCAGCTCTTGATGGAGCCACCAAGGCTGATCACGGAGCCGTCCTGCTGGAAGGAGCCACGGTTACCAGTGTTGAGGTAGCTCTCGGTCAGGAGGCCATTGGCCGTGATGACTGAGTGTTCAGCCGTCTCGATGTGGAAGTAGTCATAGGAGCTAACGGACAGGTCATAGTGAATGGAACGACCGTTCACCAGCATACGAGCCGGGATGAACTTGCCATCCAGGAACAGGCAATGTTCTGCCGTGACCAGCAGATCCTTATGAGGGACACCAGCTGAGATTGCGTCCTTCAGGATGCGAACCGGGAAGCCGGCTTCATCAGCTGGCAGATCTGCGCGCACTGTCATGGTGCGGCGGCCAGCCCAGGTCACAGGACGGATTTCTTCGCGGCCAGAAACGTTGACGATAACGCTATCACCAACTGTCAGGTTCTCGACTGCGATTTCACCGGTTGGCGTCAGAATCATTGAGCCTGCAAGGAAGCAGATGACGCCATTGCCGCTGCTGGTGTCGACTGCAACCTTCTGTTCGCCTGTCGGAGCGCTTGTGTAGCTGCTGCCGTAGGTGACACTCTTCGGAGCAATGGTACCACTGGACGTGGTCAGGGAGACATTGTCACTTGTCATGGTCGCGGAAGTTACCGTCTGACCATTCACACCGAGCGTGTCGCCTTCCTTGAGGTTGGCCAGAACCAGCTTGTTGGCAGCATACTTGTCGCTTGGCAGAACAAGCGTGTTATGGCCCGTTCCGAAAACAACTTTTGTGCCGTCTGCTGGGTAAGTTGTAACGGTTGCCTTGGCGCTGTCATTCAGCGTCAGAGTTGATTGAAGCTGCGAATTTTCAGTGAAGGACGTATTGGCGCCGCTGACGGTAATCGGACCGGAAATAGTCGTGTTGCTGCTGGCTGCTTTGACGACTGAACCGTTGTAGATGTTCAGATTGCCAGCAATGCCGTTCCCGTTGACGCTTCCCAGCGTAATATTCGACTTGTCAAAGTTCAGCGTGCCACCCGAAGCGACTGAAGGCTTAAGGCCCGGAGAAGCCGACCAGTCCTGCGTAACATTTGAGAAGGTTGTCGCACCGTTGCTGTCAACCTGAAGACTGCTGCTCGCGGTGAGGCCGCGCGCAATATTGGCTGTGCCACCAGACGCAACTTCCAGATTGCCGACGCTAAGAGCGCTGCTGCTTGATGTAATATCAAGCGTACCGGAAACCTTGATGTTTACGTTTGTAAGTGTCGTCGTGGAACTTGAAACCGTGACGGTTACCCCTGCAGGGATCGTTACCGTTCCCTGATTTGTCTGGGTGTTAGGAACATGCGTTGCGGCGACGCCGTCATACTGCCAGTTCGCGACATCGTTCCAGTCGCCACCGGTCTTGGGGCCAACCCAAGCGTACTTGTCGCCAGTGGTCCAGTCAGGTGTGGTCATGATGTTGTAAATTTCCAGAAAACAAGGGGGAAAGCTTTGACTACGCTCACGGAGTTCAATCTCACGGGAACGTGAAAGCTCATTGAAGTCTTGTTTGGATTGTATAAAATTAACAGTCAATATTTTTTTGAAAAAATAAACAATTTATGTATTATTAACGGCGGGTGAGGTTAGCCATTGTCCAACTCTCTTGAAGAGAAGCGACTATAAAATCCATATGATGTAAGGTGGTAAGTAGTGTCGCGTCCTAGCCGACGGCGGCCTTAAGGCCCTGTCCTGCAGCTAGCGGACAAAGAGGCAGCATAGCCAGAAGGCACGCCCCCAAAAGATCGAATCCGGCAGCCGAAGAGGTCCCCAACTGTCCAGCATAAGACGATGCCGCCCCAAAAATCAGAACTGGGGTTGCAAGTGGCAGAACCAGCAATGGCAGAAGAACACCTCCCCGCCGGGCTCCAAGAACCACGGAAGCCGCCATACCGCCCAGAAGGGACAGGCACATCGTTCCCAACATCAATCCCAGAAGAAGCAGGGGAAGTTCGGTGCCCTTGACGCCAAGCATAACTCCCAGCGGGATGGCAGCGATCAGCAGAGGTAATCCTGTTGTCAGCCAGTGAGCGATCATCTTGGCAAACGCAACGGCGTAAGCGGGTAGACCCGTCAGCATCAGCAGATCAAGGGAGCCGTCTTCCAATTCTGAGCCGAACAGGCGGTCTAGGGGAAGCAGAGAGGCAAGCAGAGCACAGACCCAGACAATGCCCGGCCCCATATGGCGCAGTAGGTCCGGAGACGGACCAAGCGCCAGCGGAAACAGACTGCCACACAATATGAAGAAGAGTAGGGACGCCAGCGTATCGGCACCGAACCGGTAGGCCATACGCAGGTCACGGTCGATCAGGGCAAGAAAAGCAGTCATGACAGCCAGAGCGGTTCGGAGTTTGCGAGAGAAGGCAGTTCATGCGAACGGGTGTTTTCAAGGGGAAGAGGAACATGTGTCGTCACGATCATGGCTCCCCCCTTTGCACGATGCTCTGCCATGATGGCGCCAAGTCGCTCGATACTCGCCACATCCAGTCCGACAGTGGGTTCATCCAGAAGCCAAAGCTCCGCGCCCGACAGCATGACACGCGCAAAAGCGGCACGGCGTTTCTGCCCGGAAGACAGCAGGCGTGCAGGCAGGTCTGCCAGAAACGCCAGATCCAGAGCCTCCAGAACCTCGTTCATCTGGTTTTTGCCGAGCTTCGCGGCAAGGGCAAGGTTCTGGGTTAACGTCAGTCCGGGCTTCAGCGCATCCTGATGTCCCAGCCAGGCGATCTCCGTTTGACGGTCGACCGTTCCGCCATCCGGTTTGCGTAATCCGGAGATGGTTCTGAGAAGCGTAGATTTTCCTGCACCGTTCGGGCCGGTCAGGATCATCGCATCCCCGGGAAACAGAGAAAGAGACACTCCATCAAGTACCAGTCGATCACCGCGGAACACCGTAACATCCCTGACATCCAGAATGGGCGGAGGAGGGGCGGAAGACGGAGGCTGGGGTATCATGTGTCGTATTCTGTCTCGTTCACAGTCCTGCCTGACTTAGAGACCCTGAAGGGAAGAACTGCAAGGGGCATCAGAAAAGCTGCAATATGGTGAATTCTCGCAGTCAGGTGACGGAAAGGTCTCGATAGCTGTAGCGAGGTTCGTTATGAGGGCTGGACGACGGAAAAGTCGTGCGTCTTCTGAAGGGATATCCGGAACTGACTGATCTGGTGTTACAGGCGAGCGCAATCGCCAAGTCTTTTGATGGCAACGAAATTCTTCGTGGTCTGTCACTTGATGTTGAACGTGGCGAGCTGATCTCGATCATCGGGCCTTCGGGCTGTGGCAAATCCACGTTTCTGCGGTGTCTCAATTTCCTTGAGCATCCGGATGCAGGGACAGTTCGTATTGAAGACGTGACCCTGTCCTGCACCGGAAAGCACTGGACGCGCGCCAACGAGGCGCAGGCCCACCGCCTGCGCGCGCATGTTGGCATGGTGTTTCAGGCTTTCAATCTTTTCCCGCACAGAACCGTCATTGATAACGTCATGATGGCGCCCATGCAGGTAAAGGGAATCTCACGGGATGAGGCGCAGGCCACCGCTTGTACTCTGCTGGAGAAAGTCGGCCTGTCCGGCGTTAAGAACCGTTATCCGGACAGTTTGTCGGGCGGGCAGAAACAGCGGGCCGCCATCGCGCGTGCACTCGCCATGAAGCCCTCCGTCATGCTGTATGACGAACCGACTTCTGCGTTGGATCCTGAGCTTTCGGAAGAAGTTCTCTCCGTCATGCGGGATCTGGACGATGATGGAATGACGCAGCTTGTCGTGACACATGACATGCGATTCGCCCGGGCCGCCTCTGACCGGGTGCTTTATGTAGAAGGTGGGGAAATCGTCGAAAGCGGTGATCCAGACCTGATGTTCGCCAACCCGAAAGAGGGGCGCACACGACGCTTCCTGCGGACGCTGCTGTAATGAACAAGTTTTTTGCGTGTCTCGTTGTGCTGGCTCTTACGCTGGCGCCGTCCGTTCATGCTGTAGCTGCTGATGAGCAGACTGCTGCACCGCTGGTTGTTCCGGGAGCAAAGGACAGCACGGACCTGCCCTGGGCCTCTGATGGTGAGGCCAACGTGCCCTACGTGTTCCATGACCCGGAACATGAATCCCGCATGACCGGCTTTGAGTACGATCTGGTCAACGCCATTGCTGAGAAGATGCACCGCAAAGGGCGCTTTATTCAGAATGACTGGGATGGCCTGATCCCTGGCCTGTCTCGTGATCTATACAGCATGGTTGTGGACGGCATCGAAATGACGCCGGAACACAAGGCAGCTGTTCTGTTTTCTCGCCCTTATTATGTGACGAGCGAGCGGATCATTCTGCGCAAGGATGAGACTGGCCTCGACACGATGGAGGCGCTCAAGGGTCACAAGATCGGAACCATTAAGGACACAACGGCGGAGCGTATGCTCCGTCGACAGGGTGGTTCTACAATCCGGTCTTACGAAGAAGAGACGAACGCCTTTTCAGATCTTCGGAACGGGCGACTGGATGCGATCCTGCTCGATGCCCCCATCGCGATGTATTACGGCAGTATTTCCGATGACATGAAGCTGGTCGGCGAACCGATTGGCAGCATGGAATATGGCATCGCCTTTGCGCCCGGAAGCCGTGCGCTGCGCGATCAGGTGGATGCAGCCCTTGGCGAACTCATCAAGGACGGAACGCTCCATAAAATTCTGGCACGCTGGAACTTGTGGACTCCCTTGATGGAGAACTACACCGGCGACCATACCCATCCGGACATCGCTCCGGTGGAATGGGACCGGTACCGGGCTGCCATGGCCAGTACGACGGGAAATAACTGGAAAGTTCTGGTTCATCGTTATGTCGGTTTTCTGCCCCTGATCGGGCAGGCCGCTCTCATGACGCTGGCGGTCTCTGCGCTGGCCATGGTTCTTGCTGTTGCGTTGGGGCTTTTACTTGCTCTGGCCCGACATTACGGTGGCGCTGTGCTGCGCCTGACGGCAGGTTTCTATGTCGAAATCGTGCGTGGTACGCCGTTGCTAATTCAGGTGCTGTTCATTTTCTACGGCCTGCCCGCATTTGGAATTCGCCTGTCCCCTTTCATGGCCGGTGTCCTGTCTCTTGGGCTTAATTACGCTGCCTATGAGGCTGAGAACTATCGTGCGGGGCTACTATCCGTTCCACGCGGACAAATGGAAGCGGCAATTGCTCTGAACATGACGCACTGGCAGGCCCTGCGTCTGGTTGTGGTGCCGCAGGCGTTCCGCACGGTTGTGCCGGTCATGACCAACGACTTCATCTCTTTGCTCAAAGACAGTTCGCTTGTCTCTGTCATTACCCTGACAGAGCTCAGCCAGACCTATGTGCGCCTGTCATCCACCTATTACGATTATTTCGGAACTGGTCTGATGGTGGGCGCGGCCTATCTGTTGCTGGGCCTGCCCTTCGTACGTTTGGCCCGCATGGCAGAACGTCGGATGGGGCGCAGCATGGGCGGGAATGTCGGTCATCACTGATCACTTGAAGACAGTAAAGGTCGGGCTCTAAGCGCGGCCTTTACTTACTCAGACATTGACAGAGTTCAGGGCGTTTTGGGGGCTGACGGATCTCTGGTGGGGGCAATAGGAATTGCATTCGCATCCAGCTTGCCATCGAATCCCCTACGAAGCAGATCCGTCCATCCGGGCATCCATGTCTTGACGTCGGAAATAAATTTCGCCGCTGCCGGGTTGGTCTTGATCCCATCCTTCGTCCAGACGGGGGGAGGGGCCAGAAGTTGGCGTGAGCCCGGCTCGATTGGGGCAATCAGGGTTTCCACCGCTTCAATCTGGACGCCCTGAGTACCTTGAGCCGCTGCGTGATACCATCCAAGCGTAATCATGAGCGGTGGGATGGGAAAGCCCAGAGTGTTCATGCGGTCGAAAGCTGCACTTACAAAAGGGCCACCGTTGGGAGACCCGGGCAGAATGAAGGCATTGCCGATATAGGCACATTCTTCGACCAGGCCCTGTTTTTCCACAATCTGGGATGCATAGTTCCGATCATCATGGCAGGGGCGTTCCAGATCATCTACGGCCTGGGGCGGTAGAGGCTGTTGGCTGGCCTCGACGACTATGACGCCCGAAACGACACCAAGAGACGTTCTGGCCAGAACCTGTTGGGAAATCTCGCCGTGTGGCCCGGTGCGGGCCGCCAGGATAGGATGCCATTCGCCAACAGGAAGAGGAATGATGCGCCCGGCCAGGTGCAGTCCCGCCTGTTGGATGATTGCGGGATCTGGGGCCGTCACACTATCAGGGCTATTGTTCGGCGTGCCGCCGCTATTCCCCTGTGCGGATTGTGTGGACGCAGGACTGGCTCCCGGGGCTTTTCCCGGGAGCCATGGAAGATGCTTCTTGAGTGTGGGGGTAGGAAAGAATGCTGCCATTCCCATGCCTCCCACCATAATGAAAAGGCTTGTGCGCCAGAGGGGCGCACGGCGCCAGAGTCGACCAAATGCTGTCATGGATCAGTGACTCAGGCGACCGAGCTGTACATCTGCATCCTTTGAGATTTCAGCTCTGACGCCATCGTCTCCGGCAGAAAGGCGGACCATCTTCGCGCCCTGCTGTCGTGCGACAATCAGGCTTTCACTGACCATATCCTCAATAGAGCGAACCAGATCGCGTGCGCTGGCCCCGGTTCCAAGGTTCTTCTGCTTGACCATGACCTGGAAGAGCAGGGCGGCATCAATGCCGCCTGTCTCGACATGGAGGCCGTAGCTCTCAATCATGGCTTCGATTTCCAGAGCTGCAACGCGTGCCAGATCCAGCCCTCTCAGAGCGCGGAATACAAAGATCCGGTCAAGGCGGTTCAGAACTTCCGGCGCAAAGCCGGCCCGCTTAAGAGCTTCCACAGACTCGGCGCGCATCTTGTCCGGCTCATTTTCAAGCCGGTCTGCAATTTCCGTCAGGGCGTCGGTTGCGATGTTGGATGTCAGCATGAAAATGGCGCGCGTGGTGGAAACCTGCTCACCGGTGGAAGCCTCCGTAACATGACCATCGTTCCAGGCCGTCAGAAACTTCTTGAAGACATCTGGATGTGCTTTCTCGATTTCATCTAGCAGAACGACCGCATCTGGTTGATCCTTGAGACCACCTGTCAGCTTGCCGAACGTGTCGGAACCCACATAGCCTTTCGGAGAACCGAAAAGCTGGGTTGCTGCATGAGGGCTGGACATCTGGGTCATGTCGAAATGCAGAAGGGGTCGCTCCATCTGCTTTGCGATCTGTTTGGCCAGATAGGTCTTGCCTGTACCAGGGGGGCCGGCCAGCAGAAAAATTCCAACAGGCTTGCCACGGACCTGAAGAGCCAGTCGCCGCCGAAGTTGTTGGGCAATATCTTCGCAGACGCGATCCTGCCCGATGACACGGGCCCGGAGGGAGGCGGCGAGTTCTTCCGCATCAATGACGGTTTCGCGTTGTTCGCGGGCCATGAGTTCTTCGAGGGCGCCGCGATTGGTCAGCCGGCTGAGAACATCCATGATCAAACCTTTCCTCCGGCGTAGCCCACGGCGTGCCAGTTTTTCAGCAGAAGTTTCGTAGGCGAGGCCTAAAGCGGTGAGTGCTGCGCCTGTCCCGGCGAGGGGCAGGTAAGCGGGGCGCATCCAATCTATGGCTCGCCAAAGCCCGTCCAGGGACAGATGTAGCATGACGGCCACCTGAATGACCGCCAAAATTAGGAAGGCCGCCATCATGAGTGGCATGGCCCGGTTGAGCATGGGGACGATCGACTTAAGCACCGGGAGGCCTTTACTGAACAATCACGTCAAGCACGATGCGCTGGGTCAGCGCGGTCAGGCTTGGCAGGGCTTCGGGGCCAAGAGCGGTCAGGGCACCGATGGTGAGAGCGGGGGCATGAGGCATGGTGACGGGATCAATCGTGACCTGCGCTGCTTCCACAATCGGGAGCACGAGGTGCTGGAATTTTCCTGTCAGAACAATACGCTGCGTGAACCCTGACACTGTAACATCAACGGTTTGCCCTGTAACGCCTGCGCCATCAAGAACAGGCATTTCCACAAGTCGCATGTCGCCCCGTTTGACGGCAGCCAGGATGCTGATTTTCTGCTGTTCCGTGAAGCTGGTCCCTGCCAATGCTTTGGGCGCATCTCCAGGAGCAATCATGGAAAGCTGGGCATCTGCCTGAAAGGTCGATGCAGCGCTGGCTGTCTGATTGCCAACTAGGGAAGCGAGTGTTGCCGCCGCTGGCGTTGAAGTAGAGTGCGTAAAGAAAAAAGCTCCCGCTCCGATGGATGCAACGGCCAGAAGGGTTCCTCCCGCCCAGAGTGAACGACTGCGAGGCGTTTCCTGTTGGGGAAGAAGTTGTGGTTTAGGCTCGGGTTGGATTGTCATCGGACAGTCATCTCACCCCGACAGGCCTTCCAAGGCAAGCATTCTGCGTCTGGATAAATGTAAACAAATCTTTCGAATCCCCTGCATGGCAGCTTCCCTGTGCTTCTACTTGCATTGAGAGGAGCGAGGGCCTAAATAGATGCCATTCCATTCATCTTCCGCTCTTTTCGGGGGGTGGCCCTGACGGGCCGCCTTTTTTGTCTTGCCTCAACAGAACACATCTTCCGGTCTCGAACTGCCTCATCTCACGGGCCTTGAAGCCCGTATTGCAGAGCGGATCGCGCCGACTCTGGCGGATCTGGGCTACGAGCTCGTTCGCCTTTCCGTTCTCGGGCGCGACACCCCGACCATCCAGATCATGGCAGACCGTGCAGACGGCTCCCTGATTTCTGTGGATGATTGTGAGCAGATCAGCCACGCTGTCGGCGCCATTCTTGATGTCGATGATCCAATTCCTGGGGCCTGGATGCTGGAGGTGTCGTCCGCAGGGATCGACCGTCCGCTGACCCGCGCCAAGGACTGGGATCGATTCGCCGGGCATCTGGCCAAGGCTGAACTTGATGTGCCGCTGAATGGTCGTCGTCGCTTCTCCGGAACGGTGATGGGCGCGCGGGATGGTAAAGGTGTTATCCGTCTGGATGACGGCACCGAGGCAGAGCTGCCGCTGACGGAAGTCCGCAAGGCTCGTCTGGTGCTGACGGATGCTCTGATCGAGGCAAGTGCTGCCCTGTCAGGCGTTTCGTCCGACGAGGAAAGCGATGGCGAGACGCCCCGCGTTCCTAAACTGAACCCGAAGAAGCCGGGGAAGAAGAACTAATGACCCGTCTCATGCTGGCTGGAGGTCCGATCTGATGGACACATCTGTTATCCGCCCTGAACTGCTGCTGGTCGCAGACGCAGTCTCGCGCGAGAAGAACATCGACCGCGAGGAAGTGCTGGAAGCGATGGAGCAGGCCATTCAGAAGGCCGGCCGCGCAAAGTATGGTCACGAGAAGGATATTCGCGCGACCATCGACCGTAAGACGGGCGAAGTTCGTCTCAGCCGCTGGACGGAAGCTGTCGAGCAGGTGGAGAATGAGGACACGCAGATCCCCATTCACATCGCCCGTAAGTTCCAGCCGGAAATCCAGATTGGCGAGCATCTCGTTGATCCGCTACCGCCGATCGATTTCGGACGTATCGCTGCCCAGACGGCGAAGCAGGTCATCGTTCAGCGCGTTCGCGAATATGAGCGTAAGCGCCAGTATAACGAATTCAAGGATCGCGTAGGCGAGATCGTCAACGGTACCGTCAAACGGACCGAGTACGGCAATATGATGGTTGAAATCGGCAATGCCGAAGGCCTTCTGCGTCGTGACGAACTGATCCCCCGCGAGTCTTTCCGCAACTCCGACCGCGTTCGCGCCTACATCTATGATGTGCGTGACGAGCCGCGCGGACCACAGATCTTCCTGTCCCGTACGCATCCGGCTTTCCTTGCGAAACTGTTTGCTCAGGAAGTGCCGGAAATCTACGACGGGATCATCGAGATCAAGGCTGTTGCCCGTGATCCTGGTTCCCGTGCCAAGATGGCCGTGATTTCCCGCGATGCGGCGATTGATCCGGTCGGTGCCTGCGTTGGTATGCGCGGCTCCCGCGTTCAGGCTGTTGTGGCTGAACTGCAGGGCGAGAAAATCGACATCATTCCCTGGAGTCCGCAGGCCGCCACGTTCGTGGTGAACGCCCTTGCTCCTGCTGAAGTCAGCAAGGTGGTGATGGACGAAGAGGCAGGGCGCGTTGAAGTCGTGGTGCCTGACGAGCAGCTTTCGCTCGCTATCGGTCGTCGCGGTCAGAACGTGCGTCTGGCCAGTCAGTTGACGCGTTGGGACATCGATATTCTGACGGAAGCTGAGGAATCGGAGCGCCGTCAGGAAGAGTTCCGCAAGCGGACAGGTCTCTTTGTGGACTCCCTTGACGTGGATGACGTGATTGCAAGTCTGCTGGTGACAGAAGGCTTCCATTCCATTGACGAACTGGCCTATACGGACCCGGGCGAGCTGCATGATATCGAAGGCTTCGACGAGAGTGTTGCCGAAGAGCTGATGCTCCGTGCAAACGAGTATCTGGCTGGCAAGGAACAGGAGCTGGACGACAAGCGCAAGGCGCTTGGCGTAACGGACGATGTTGTTGACCTCGGAGTCTTCACGAACCAGATGCTGGTAACGCTGGGTGAGAAGGGTGTGAAGACGCTCGACGATCTGGCCGATCTGGCTGGTGACGAACTTGTGGACATTCTTGGCGCCGATGCCATGGATGAAGATGCTGCAAATGAAGTCATCATGGCTGCTCGAGCACATTGGTTCGAAGGTGACGAATCGGCTGAAGCCGACAAGCAGGACGGGGAGTCGACCGACGTCTGATATTTCTGATACTGATAATGGTCCCGTTCGTGGTGCTCTAGGGCGCCGCAGTTCAGAGCGGCGCTGCCTCGTGACTCGAGAGCAGAAGCCGCCTGAGAGCATGATCCGTTTCGTAGTCAGCCCGGATAACCGGGTTGTGCCTGATCTGGCGGCAAAGCTGCCGGGTCGGGGAATGTGGTTGAGTGCTAGCCGGGATGTGTTAGATAGCCCCCGCACCCGTCAGGCTTTCGCACGTGCTGCGAAGGCTCAGGTGTCTGTACCGGACAGTTTGGCGGATCTCGTCGAAGCCGGTCTGACACAGCGGATGCTGGATGCCGTCAGTCTGTCCCGAAGAGCGGGGCAGGTTGTCTGCGGGTTTCAGAAATGCCGGGAGTGGCTCACTTCCGGTAGGGCAGGGGTGGTGATCCGTTCGGAAAGTGCAAGTCCGGACGAGTTCTCCAGACTGGTGTCGGGCCGGCGTTCTCTGCCGGTGGTGACAGTTCCCGATCGCGTCTTGGCTTCGGCGTTCGGCCGGGACCGGGCGGTCTATGCGGTGATGGCGCCGGGTGCGCTGGCACAACGCCTGATCGCCGAACATGAGAGATTTTCGGGAGTGGCAGGACGTCCACTCCCAGACCCCGCAGGGGTCAGTAAGGAACAGGCGGAACTATGAGCGACGGCAACGAGCGCAACCAGGACGGAACACAGACCCCATCACAGGGCGGCGAACAGAACAAGAGCGGCCGCCTGTCCCTACGCCCCGCAGGCCGCAAGGATGTTGGTCGTACAGTGGATGCCGGCTCCGTACGGCAGAGCTTCAGCCATGGCCGATCCAAGGTCGTACAGGTTGAGGTGCGCAAGCCCAAGCGTGCAACTTCTGGTCCTGGTGGTCCGGCAGGTGGTGCGCGTGGTGGACGTGGTGCTGGTGCCGGCGGTCGCGCCCTGACGGCTGCTGAGCTTGCGACCCGCCAGCGCGTTCTTGAGGCGCAGCGGAAAGCTGCAGCCGAGGAAGCTGCGCGTCGCGAAGAAGAAAAAATCCAGATCATGTCGGCTGCAGAAGCAGCTCGCCGTGCCGAGGAAGAACAGCGCCTGGCTGTCGAGGCTCAGGCTGCTGAAGAGGCCGCTCGCAAAGAACGTGACCTTCAGGCTGTCCGTACCGCCGAAGAAGCGCGCATCCATGCTGAGCAGGAAGCCCAGCGTGCCGCACGTCAGGCAGAACGTGAAGCCGAAGAAGCCGCGCGCTCTGCTCCTCTTGATCCGCGCAGCCATTCAACTGGCGGTGTTCAGCTGGCCGCGCCGGTTCAGCGTCTTCGTCCGCTGGCAGAACGTGCCATCATGCCGGAGCGCCCCATTCAGACGGCTCGTCCGGCTCCTGCCTCTGCACCGGCTCAGCCGCGTGGTGGGGAAACCCTTCACTTGCGCTCGGCTGCTGCCAATGTAGGCGGTGATGAGGAACGTCGTGCCCCTGCCCGCCGTAGTGGTGGTGGCGGTGGCGCACCGGGTGGTGCGGCGCAGCGTCGTTCTGCACAGCCGTCACCCCGCAAGGGCGCTGGCGGTGGTAGCGATCGTCGTAGCGGACGTATTGACGTGCGTGCAGCGATTGAAGGTGACGACGGTAAGACCCGTTCACTAGCTTCGGTCCGTCGTCAGCGTGATCGCGAGCGTCGTCAGGCCGAACTGGAGCGTCTGCGTTCGGATCAGGTTCGCGTCGTTCGTGACGTGATCGTTCCGGAGACCATCACGGTTGCTGAACTGGCGAACCGTATGGCGTCCCGTCAGGGTGAAGTCATCAAGTCGCTCATGAAGATGGGCGTCATGGCGACGGCAACGCAGAGCATTGACGGTGATACGGCAGAACTGGTTGTTGAGGAATTCGGCCACCGCGTGAAGCGTGTTGCCGAGAGCGATGTTGAAATCGGCATTGAAGGTGTCGAGGACCGTCCGGAAGACCTGAAGCCGCGTGCTCCGGTTGTGACCGTGATGGGCCATGTCGATCATGGTAAGACGTCTCTGCTGGATGCCCTGCGCGCTGCTGATGTGGCGGGTGGAGAGGCAGGTGGTATTACGCAGCATATTGGTGCGTATCAGGTTACGGCGCCTTCCGGTAAGAAGATCACTTTCATTGATACCCCGGGTCATGAGGCATTCACCTCCATGCGTGCTCGCGGTGCATCCGTGACGGACGTGGTTGTTCTGGTGGTTGCTGCGGATGACGGCGTCATGCCGCAGACGATTGAAGCCATCAAGCATGCCAAGGCTGCGAATGCTCCGATCATTGTGGCGATCAACAAGATCGACAAGCCGGGTGCAAACCCGGATCGTGTCCGTCAGGAACTGCTCAGCCACGAAATCGTCGTGGAAGCCATGGGTGGTGACACGCAGGACATCGAAGTGTCTGCTCTCAAGCGCACTGGTCTGGACAAGCTGGAAGAAGCCATTCTTCTCCAGGCAGAAATGCTTGACCTGAAGGCTAACCCGGATCGTGTTGCTGAAGGTACGGTGATCGAAAGTCGTCTGGATCGTGGACGTGGCCCAGTTGCTTCCGTTCTCGTCCAGAAGGGTACCCTTCGCCGTGGTGACATTGTTGTCGCAGGTGCGGAATGGGGACGTGTCCGCGCGGTTCTCGACGATCGTGGACGTCAGCTCAAGGATGCTGGCCCCTCCATGCCGGTTGAAATCCTCGGCGTGACGGGTGTCCCTGGTGCTGGCGAGCCGTTCGTTGTTGTTGAAAACGACGCTCGTGCCCGTGAGATCAGCGAGTTCCGTCAGCGCGTGATCAAGGACAAGCAGGCTGCAACGCAGGTTGCCGCTCGTGGAACGCTTGACCAGATGCTGGCACGTATTCAGGCTGGTGATCAGAAGGAAGTTGCCCTTCTCATCAAAGCTGACGTGCAGGGTTCCGCGGAAGCCATTGCGACGACAGTTCAAAAGCTTGCCCATGAAGAAGTTGCGATCCGCGTTCTGAACGCCTCTGTCGGCCAGATCACGGAAAGCGACATTCAGCTAGCCAAGGCTTCCGATGCCATCATCGTGGCGTTCAACGTTCGTGCGACAACGCAGGCTCGTGAACTGGCGCAGCGTGAAGGTGTGGACATCCGTTACTACTCCATCATCTATCAGGTGGCGGACGACGTAGAGCAGCTCGTGAAGGGCAAAGTTGCGCCCAAGCATCGCGAGAAGTTCCTGGGCTATGCGGAAATCCGTCAGGTCTTCAACATCACGAAGACTGGTAAGGTTGCCGGTTGCTATGTCACCGAAGGCCTCGTCAAGCGTGGCTGTGGCGTGCGTCTGCTGCGTGAGAACGTGGTCATCCATCAGGGTGAACTCAGCCAGCTCAAGCGCTTCAAGGACGACGTCAAGGAAGTGGCTCGTGGCTATGAGTGCGGTCTGTCCTTCGCAGGTTACAATGATCTGCGCGAAGGCGATGTCGTCGAGTGCTATGAGATGGAAGTGATCCCGGCTTGAGCTCACGTTCCAGAAATGACCTGAAGGGTCCGGCGGGCGTCTCTGCTCATGGACCAAGCACCCGGCAGCTTCGGGTGGCTGAGGAAGTCCGTCGTGCTCTGGCGGAAATCTTTGCCCGTACGGAGTTCCGTGATCCGGAACTGCTGGATGTTCATGTGACTGTGACGGAAGTTCGGATTTCTCCGGATTTTCGTCATGCGACGGCTTTTGTAACCCGTCTGGGGCGCAGCGATGTGGAAGAGGTTCTTCCGGCGCTGAAGCGGGTTGCTCCTTTCCTTCGCACGGGTCTGTCCAAGATGCTTCGGCTCAGGACTGTTCCCGAAATCCATTTCCAGCCAGATACGGCTTTGGACAATGCGATGGAACTGGATCAGCTTTTCCGGTCTCCGGAAGTGAAGCGCGATCTGGAAGACTGATTTGAAAAACTCCTTCTGACGTTCGTCAGGAGGAGTTTTTTGCATTTACCCGTCTGACTGGTCTATCAGCGCCCGATCATGGACAAAGGGTGCTGGGACAGTGGCGAGAAAACGTGGACGCGAGATTGACGGTTGGCTGATTCTCGACAAGCCACTTGGTCCGACCTCAACAGATATGGTCAACAAGCTGCGTTGGGCATTTGACGCTCAGAAAGCTGGCCACGCTGGTACGCTTGACCCTCTGGCTTCTGGTATCTTGCCCATCGCTTTCGGCAAGGCTACACGCACCATCCCCTACATCATGGATGCGACAAAGCGTTACCAGTTCACGCTGACGATGGGTGAAAGCCGCACGACTGATGATCTGGAAGGTGAGGTTTTGGCAACCTCATCGTATCGTCCGACGGATGAAGAACTCCGCGCCTGCCTGCCATCTTTGACCGGTGACGTCATGCAGGTTCCTCCTGTCTTTTCAGCGCTGCGTGTTGGTGGTCAGCGCGCTTATGATCTGGCGCGTTCCGGCCGTCCGCCTGAGCTTCCTCCACGCCCTGCACGTATCGATTCGATAACTCTGGTGTCGCGCCCTGATGCGGACACGGCACTCTTTGAAGTCCAATCCGGCAAGGGTGTTTATATGCGCTCGCTGGCCCGCGATATTGCTCTGGCCTGTGGAACGGTCGGGCATATTTCAGTCCTGCGCAGGACGAAATGCGGACCTTTCGATCTGTCCCATGCCATGACGATAGATCAGATAGCACTGGACAAATCGGCTCAAACTGTGGACAAGGCCGATGCTCTTCCGGCTCCTCTGCTGGATGTAGCGACCGCGCTGGTCGACATCCCGGCGCTGGCCGTTACCGAAGCGGAGGGAAGGATACTGATCTGGGGGCAGTCTCTTGACCCCGCTGATCTGACGTATCCTCTGCCGGCTGTGTCACAGGAGGGAGACCAACTGTGGCGTGCGATGATCGGAGAGCACGTGATTGGCCTGTGTCAGATCCGCGATGGACGGCTCAGGGCAGCACGGATGCTGGAAAACCACGAGTTTTTTGGAGAACACGATGTCGATTACTGCAGAACGCCGCACGGCTCTGATCGCTGAATACCGCCAGAACGAGACCGACACGGGCTCCCCGGAAGTTCAGGTCGCGATCCTGACCGAGCGCATTGTCAACCTGACCGAGCACCTGAAGACCCACAAGAAGGATTTCCACTCCCGTCGTGGTCTTCTGATGATGGTCGGTCAGCGTCGCAGCATGCTGGACTATCTGAAGCGCAAGGATGAGGCCCGCTATCAGGGTCTGATCGAGCGTCTCGGCCTGCGTCGCTGATACGTCGTCCGGGGGCTTGCCCCCGGACATTCCTGCCATCGGATGTTCCGCAGGTGGGGTGCGCGACCGGCGTTTCAGGCCACATGGTGTCGTTGCGGGTATTCTCCCGTTGCCACCGCCATGCCGTCCGAAACGCTGCTCCGTCACCTGCCGGACTGTCCAGATGATGGCTCGTTCCTAGTTTAGGAGAACGATATGTTCGATTATTTCCGTAAGGAAATTGAGTGGGCCGGACGCCCGCTGATCCTCGAAACCGGCAAGATTGCCCGCCAGGCTGATGGTGCCGTCATGGTCACCTATGGCGACACGGTTGTTCTGTGTACGGCTGTTGGTGCCAAGAGCGTCAAGCCGGGTCAGGACTTCTTCCCGCTGACGGTCAACTATCAGGAAAAGGCTTACGCTGCCGGTAAGATCCCAGGTGGGTTCTTCAAACGCGAAGGCCGTCCGTCTGAAGCCGAAGTGCTGAATGCGCGTCTGATCGACCGTCCGCTTCGTCCGCTGTTCCCTGAGAACTTCCGCAACGAAGTTCAGGTGACGGCAACGGTCCTGAGCCATGACATGGAAAACGATCCGGCGATCGTCTCCCTGATTGGTTGCTCTGCTGCCCTGACGCTTTCCGGCATTCCATTCTTTGGTCCGGTTGGTGCGGCCCGTATCGGTCGCATTGATGGCAAGTTTGTCGTAAACCCGACGCTGTCCGAAATGAAGGACAGCACGCTGGATCTCGTTGTTGCCGGTACGTCCGAAGGCGTGCTGATGGTTGAATCCGAAGCCAGCGAGCTTTCGGAAGAGACCATGCTGGAAGCCGTGACGCTTGGTCACACCTCCTTCCAGCCTGTGATCGAAGCCATCATTGCTCTGGCTGAACACGCCGCCAAGGCTCCGTGGGATCTGCCGACGCTGTCGAAGGAAGAAATCGCCCTTCGCAAGCGCGTCGAGAAGGTCGGCAACAAGCTGATGGCTGAAGCCTACAAGGAGCGCGTCAAGCAGGCCCGCTACAAGAAGGTTGGCGAGGCCAAGGACCGGATCAACGAAATTCTGGCTGAAGAAGGCTTTGACGTCGAGCTGGCCAAGCCGATGCTCAAGGAACTGGAAGCTCAGGTTGTTCGTGGCTCCATCCTCAAGACGGGCATCCGTATTGACGGTCGCGATCTGAAGACGGTTCGCCCGATCCTTGCAGAAGTCGGTATCCTGCCGCGTGCGCATGGTTCCTCGCTCTTCACCCGTGGTGAAACGCAGGCGCTGGTTGTCGCAACGCTTGGCACGGGCCAGGACGAGCAGGTCATTGACGCGCTTGAAGGCGAATACCGCTCCAATTTCCTGCTGCACTACAACTTCCCCCCATACTCGGTCGGTGAGTGCGGTCGTATGGGCTCCCCGGGTCGTCGTGAAATCGGTCACGGCAAACTGGCATGGCGCGCTCTGCATCCGCTGCTGCCGTCCAAGGAGCAGTTCCCGTACACGATGCGCGTGGTTTCCGAGATTACGGAAAGCAACGGTTCCTCTTCCATGGCAACCGTCTGCGGTTCGTCTCTGGCGCTGATGGATGCCGGTGTGCCGCTGCCGCGTCCGGTCGCTGGCATCGCTATGGGCCTGATCAAGGAAGATCGTGGTTTTGCGGTTCTGTCCGACATCCTGGGTGATGAAGATCATCTGGGTGACATGGACTTCAAGGTCGCCGGTACGGAGCAGGGCATCACGGCCCTTCAGATGGACATCAAGATCACGTCCATCACGCCGGAAATCATGCAGATCGCGTTGGAGCAGGCTCGTGGCGGCCGTATCCACATCCTTGGCGAAATGTCGAAGGCTTTGACGGAAGGCCGTGAAGGCGTATCCGGCAATGCCCCGAAGATCACCACGATGTCCGTGCCGAAGGAAAAGATCCGCGATGTGATCGGTTCCGGCGGTAAGGTCATCCGCGAGATCGTCGAGTATTCCGGCGCCAAGGTGGACATTGGTGATGACGGCACGATCACGATCGCTGCCTCCAATGACGAGCAGGCCCAGAAGGCGATTGCCCGTATTGAAGGCATCGTCGCAGAGCCGGAAATCGGTCGCATCTATGACGGTAAGGTTGTGAAGACGGCGGACTTCGGTGCGTTCGTGAACTTCCTTGGCCCGCGTGATGGTCTGGTTCACATCTCCGAGCTGACGCAGGGTCGTGTTGCCAAGACGTCCGACGTCGTCCAGCAGGGTGATGCCGTGAAGGTCAAGGTTATTGGCTTCGATGATCGCGGCAAGGTCAAGCTGTCCATGCGGGTTGTCGATCAGGAAACCGGTGCCGATATTACGGAAAGCGTGGGCGCCAAGCCTGGCCGTCCGCCTCGTCGCGACGCCGAGTGAGTCCTCGGGCGGGGCTCGCAAGGCCCCGCCTTTTTTGTGTGAGTATCGGAGACATCGAGTCCCCATGAAGTTGATCGACACCCTTCGTTTTGGTGGTCAGGATGTTCTGCCTCTGGTTGAGGGAGGCAAAGGTGTTTCTGTCTCCACCGGCACTTCGGCAGGTCATTGGGCTGCTGCCGGCGGAATTGGAACTATTTCCGCCGTCAACGCTGACAGCTATGACGAACAGGGGCGTCCTGTTCCCCAGATCTATCATGGACGCACTCGCCGTGAGCGGCAGCGCGAACTGATCCGCTATGCGATTGATGGTGGTATCGCGCAGGCGAAGATTGCGCATGAGATTGCTGGAGGAAAAGGTCGTCTTCACGCCAATATCCTGTGGGAAATGGGCGGGGCAGAAGAGATCATTGAGGGCATTCTTGATGGCGCGCCGGGCCTGATCAATGGTCTGACCTGTGGTGCGGGCATGCCCTATCGCCTGTCTGAGATCGCGGTCAAGCACGGCATTCCATATTATCCCATCGTGTCTTCCGGTCGTGCGTTCAATGCGCTCTGGCGTCGGGCGTACAGCAAGGCTCCGGAACTGCTGGGGGGGGTGGTCTACGAAGATCCGTGGCGGGCTGGTGGTCATAACGGCCTGTCCAACACGGAAAATCCGCTAAACCCGGAAGACCCGTTCCCGCGCGTCCTCGAACTGCGTCGGGTCATGCGTCAGTATGGTCTGGATGAGACGCCAATCATCATGGCGGGTGGTGTCTGGGCACTTGAAGACTGGCAGGACTGGATCGGGAACCCGGATCTCGGACCGATTGCGTTTCAGTTTGGAACGCGTCCGCTGCTTACGAAGGAAAGCCCGATCCCAGATGCGTGGAAGCGCCGTCTTCTGACGTTGAAGAAGGGAGATGTGTATCTCAACCGCTTCTCCCCGACGGGCTTCTATTCTTCTGCCGTGAACAACAGCTTCATGCAGGATCTGCGCGGTCGTTCCGAGCGACAGGTTGCCTATAGCCCGGAAGCAACTGCAGAACTGGATGCGGCTTACGGTGTGGGCGCGCGCAAGCGGGAAGTGTTTGTTTCTTCCACAGATCGTCAGCATATCGCTGGCTGGGAAGCCCAGGGCTACACGGAAGCGCTTCGCACACCGGATGATACGCTGGTGTTCGTGACGCCAGACAGTGCCCGCGAAATTCTGGCGGACCAGACGAATTGCATGGGCTGTCTGTCCGCCTGTAAGTTCTCCAACTGGATGCAGCGCGAGCCTTACACCAACGGACAGAAAGCTGACCCGCGTTCCTTCTGCATTCAGAAAACGCTTCAGACCATTGCCCATGCTCCGAATGATGAGCATGCGGATGATGTGGTTGACCACAACCTGATGTTTGGTGGCACGAACGCCTGGCGTTTCGGAACCGATCCCTTTTATGCGAATGGATTTGTTCCTACAGTGGGCCAGCTCGTGGAGCGTATTCTGACAGGACGATAAGATGACGGTGCGTGATCCAAAGGCGCGACAGGCTTCCTCGAACCGCACCCGTCACCTGACTTTCCTGTCCCAGTTTCTGGCCCGTCATTCGGTTCCTCTCAGCCCCGAGCAGCTTGCTCCGGCTGAGGGTGTCCGGGCGGCTCTTGCAACGGTTGTTGCTCTTCTTCCTGCTCTTTATTTTCATCAGGCTGTTTTTGCCTGGGCTGCGTTTGCAGCGTTTTGGTGCTGCCTGATTGAACCCGGTGGCACGGCGCGCGAGCAGTTCCGTATTCTGGGTATTTTCACTGTTGCAGGTGCCGTGCTGGGCGGTATTGCTTCCCTGATTGCCACATCGCCTTTCTGGGGCGTTCTGCCCTGGCTGATCGTGACAGGACTGTTCGTGGGGCTGGCGTGGGCGCTTGTCCCAAGTATGGCGTTGCTCTGCGCTCTTCTGGGCTGTGTCATGCTGGCTGGTATTGGCTTCCCGGCCCATACGCTACCGGATGCGCTGACCATCAGTTACGCCTTTGGTGGTGGAGGCGTATGGGCCATTTTCCTATGCCTGTTTCTCTGGCCACAGCATCCCTACGCTCCTGCACGTCGTGCTGTGGGAGGGTGTTACAGACTACTCTCGGTGATGGCTGGGGAACTGGCTGCAGGGCGATTGCAGGAAACCGTACACCGGCAGACAATCCGAACGGCGATTGAGCGGGCGAGGGGCGTCGCGCTTCAGATTGACGCGGGCCATGCCAGCTACAGTATGCGCGGACGGTTAATTGCGTCTCTGGCTGGTGCGGAACGTCTGTTTACGGCCATGTTGGCCGTCGAACATCTTGTGGAAACACGCGGGCTGGATTTTGAGGCCCGCGGAACGCTGGCTGCGTTTTCTGCTCTCTGCCAGCATGCGAGTGAGGCGGCCCTCGCACCTGTTCCCGATCTTGAAGCATTATCTCAGGAGGCGCTTGCGCTTGCGGGCAGTATTCGCGTTCGTTCCGGTACGATCAGCGAACTTGTTGCAACCAGCGCGCGCACATTGGGTAATCTTGCGGACGGGCTGGCAGAAAAAGCCCGAATGCCGTTTGACGCCGAAGCGCCCCGACATGTGGCCCGTCTGACGCCCGTGATCTGGCGCCATGCATTGCGGATGGTTGTCGGGCTTCTGGGAACATATCTGGCGACGCAATGGCTAAGTCTCAGCTACGGGTTCTGGGCACTTGTTGCGTTTCTGCTGGTGATCCAGCCTTCCGGTCAGACCACGCTGGTAAGGGCTCTGGAACGGGTTCTGGGCACAATTGGTGGTGGCGTTCTGGTTCTGGCGGTTTCGCCATTCTTGCCAGGCCTGCCGGAAATGGCTGTGGCGCTTGCGGTGTTCGTAATTGGCGCGATTGCGATGCGGGCCGTGAATTACACGCTGCTCGTTATGTTTCTGAGTGCGCATTTTATTATTGTGACGGAAATGACGATGCCGTCTCACGGCATTGCGTGGTTACGTATTCTCGATAATACGGTGGGCAGCCTGATAGGCCTCGGCTGTGCTTTTGCGGTTTGTCCGCAAGGTGTCACACAGGATATGAATGGCCTGCTGCGTTCTGCGATTGTTGGCAATCTGCGATATCTTGCTGCCGTACTCAATGGTGATGACACTCTCACCACAGACAGAGCCCAGCGCCAGGCAGGAGTAGACACGACGCGAGCTGAATTTGCGCGTGGTTCTTTACCAATTTTGGGTGGGCTATCGAATGTCGGACAGGAAAGCGAACACACGCACAAGCTCTTGCGGTCGTTGCGGCGCCTGAGCGGTGAGGTAACGCTTCTGCGCTTCGATATGGCAGCAGACTTGTGCGTGCCTGATCCTGAGGCTGCGGCGTTCTGGCAGACGAAGGCAGACTCTCTTGCCGCCGGAGAGCCGCTTGCAGAAATTGCAGAGGAACTCGAAAGCGGAAAAATCAGATCGGAGATCGCGGCCCTTGAGAGAGTGGATCGCACAGCGCCCGCTCTCTCAGAAACGCTCCCGAAGCCATAGGGTCTTGGTGCTCGGCGAGTGGTTTAGCGTCCACCGCCTGGACCTCCAGGGCCACCTCCGCCGCCAGGTCCACGGCCGCCACCACCCTGACCAGGACCGCCGTGAGAGCCTCCACGAGGGCCTCCGCCGGGGCGCCTTCCGCCCGGGAACCCACCACCTGGTCCACCTCCGGGGCGACCACCCATGTGTCCGCCATCACCGGGGCCCCAGCGATTTATGCGGCCGCCCTGCCAGCGTCCTCCTCGGCCCGGATAAGGTCCGACAGCGTAGCCCGGGCCCCAGCCGCCCCAGCCTCCGCCGCCCCAGCCCGTGTTGTAGTAGCTGCCGCCGTAACCGCCGCCTCCATATCCGTCATACCCGACACAGCCTGACAGAAAGGGAACGAGGGAGAAAGCACCGACCAGTGCCAGAGTGCGTGACAGACGAGAGATCATTTCGCATCTCCTGGGACCGTAGTGTCATGCCATTCCATTACGCCAAACGCCGCCCCGGAAGGGTCTGCAAGAATGGCAATGATGGTGTCCTGACGATCAGGATGAGGCTGAACCAGCACCTTCCCGCCAAGTTCAACAGCCTTCTGGGCTGTAGCTCCAACATTGTCGACCTGAACGAAGTTCATCCAGCGCGCATGTGCCCCATCTGGCAAGCGGGATGGCAGCGGATTAATGGTAGCGCGTGTAATGGACTGGGATTCCAGAAGATAGGCGCTTCCCCGTTTTGCATCCGGCACGGCTTCAACCTGATAGCCGAACAGTTTCTGGTAAAAGCCAGCGGCTTCATAAGGTTTGCTGGTCAGCAGTGCATTCCAGACCCATTCGCCCTGTTGCGGAGGTGTCGTGTCATCGGGGGTGTCGCCTGTGGCGGAGCGCAGGGCTGCAAACAGACCGCCCTGTGGATCTGAAATAACGCTTTCATCGCCTCGGCCTATCACCTTCTGCGGTTTAAACAGGATGTGGCCGCCCCAGACCTTTGCGGCATTTGCTGCGGCTCGGACATCCTGCACAGAGATGAATGGCAGCCAGAGCGGATCACCATGCGCGACCATATTTGGCCGTTCGACCAGCCCGGCAACGGGGCGTCCGTTGACGATCGCCTGCGTGTATCGGCCTTTTGAGACTGTGACGTCCTTAAACGTCCAACCCAGCAGAGAGCCATAGAAGGCTTTGGCCTTGTCGAGGTGCGGCGTGGTCAGTTGGGCGTAAACGATCTTGCCGGGGAGAATTTGCTCTTTTGCGGAGGCATTAGGCGCAGGTGCCGATACGTCTGCAGCGTGAAGCTGGGGCGCGACAGCAAGGGATAGGCCTGTCCCGAGAAGGAGGGCGATGGATCGCCGGATTTTGCGTGTATGCATACGAAACAACGACAACGGATGTCTCCTTGCAGGACAGGAGGGTGCCTGCGGAGCAGGCATGACGTGAGCATTCAACGCACGTTCCGCTATCTTGTTCCAGATCGGCCCTTTTAAATGGCGGGATCAGATCAGGGCCAGTTCTGCCAGTTCCCGCCGCAGGTGTGGTGGGAGATCAGCGATGCTATCTCCACCGGCGGATTGTCCGAGATCCGGCGGCGCATCCTTCGGGTCCAGATAGCGCCAACCCTGAAAGGGGCGCATCGTACGCGGCTGTACGGGAATGATGTCATCCGAAACAACGATAAGCGTACCCTCGGTGCCGTCCGGGCGGCGGCAGGCTTCCAGCCCGATGATAGGCTGACGGCAGAGGATCATGCCGTCCATAACGCGATACAGGGAGCCGCCGTCCAGAACCTCGGCGGTCCGTTTGGGCATCGTGCGCGTGGGGACGGCGCCATGACCATTCACGCGTGGATGCTTCATCCGTTCCCGGAGAACCTCAATGGTCGGGCAACCGACGGCCAGCTTGATGATGTTCAGCATGTCGGTTGCCTTTCTTCAGGTCTTAGTGGGTACCCATGGCGTTCTGTGCCTGGGCGACGAACTCATTGATGAAGCGCTTCGTGTCTACGGACTGAACGAGCTTCACCTTCTGCAGGCCCATTCCTTTAGGTGCTGTCGCATCCGGCCAGACATGAGCGTGGCCGTAATCCATGCCCGGAGCCGTGTTGATGTCCATATAGGCATCGACGGACTTCGTCACCAGATCTGGCTCGACTGCGATGGCGGATGTCAGCTCATCCCACAGCGGCAGGGGCGCGTAGAACTTCTGAAGATACTCCGTAACGGGCGTCTTCTTCTCCGCGATACGGTTCATCAGGTCATGCGTCATCATGATATCGTTCGAGACATTCCCGACACAGGTGATGGACGCCCAAGGAGCCGTCAGTGTGATGTGTGCGGCTTCAGGGTCGGCAATCATGTTGAAGTCGGAGGCGAAGTCAGCATTGCCCGTGACGGACATCATGCTGGAATCCAGCAGCCCCCCCATAAAAACAAGCTGCTTGGCAGTCGCGGCGAAGGTTGGGTCCAGACGGATGGCAAGCGCAAGGTTCGTTAGCGGGCCTGCGGCAATGATCGTGACCTGATGGGGATGGTCGTGAACGGCTTTGATCAGAACCATGGCGGCGGGAAGCGGATCGACCGCCATGCGCGGCGTCCCGTCCGGCATTTTGCTGAGAGCAGGCTGGGTCGCGGGCGTCTTGTCGATAGACCCGAGACCGCCCCAGGCGCCCTTCCAGGGGATGGTGCCGTACTGCTTTTCACGCAGTCGCGTTGCAGCCACCGTGTTGACGAGCGGCAGCGTCGCGCCATCGGCGACAGGGATCTGGGTCTGCTTGGCGATTTCGAGGAAGCGACGCAGATGGGCCGATTCAGCATTCTCCCAGTCATCGCCAACCGTGACGGTCAGGGCCAGAAGATTGACGTTGTCGCGGTTCAGCAGCGGAATGACGGACTGAATGTCTGACCCGCCTGGGCCGAGGTAGTCGTTGTCCTGAATGTAGTATCCCGGAGCCGCAGGGGCGGCGGAAGCAATGCCGGTCAAAGCGCAGGCAGCAAGGAGGGCAGAGAGAATGGATCGGCGCATGGTCTCGTCCTGTTAATTAGCGCGCGATCATGCCCTTAAGTGACCAATCTTGCCAGCAATGCTTCAAGACGAAGTCTGCCTTCGTCCGTCGCTTTCAGGATACCCCCCTCCCGGATGAGATAATTCTCCTCCAGACAGGCTTCAAGCATGAACGGATCTACGCAGTCTTCCAGTGCTCGACCCGTACGATGGGCAAAGCGGGTTTCGTTGATCCCTTCGGAGAGGCGTAATCCCATCAGGAGAGCTTCCCGTCCTTTTTCTTCAGGGGACAGGGCCGTTTCGTCTGTGCTGCCAGATCCTGTTTTCTCAACGCGCTCTGCCCATGGTTCGGGCGCGCGATGGCGTCGGGTGGCGTATAATGTGTCGTCCAGTGTGAGGCGCCCATGCGCTCCGGGGCCAATGCCGATGTAATCTGCGTAACGCCAGTAGGTCAGATTATGGCGGCTTTCCGCGCCCGGTCGGGCGTAGTTGGAGACCTCGTAGGGCAGGAGGCCATGTCGGGCCGCCGTCTCGCTGGTGAGGTCATAGAGGCGTGCGGCGTCATCGGCATCAGGAAGCGTCAGTTCGCCCCTGCGATGCAGGGCTTCAAACTTCGTACCGGGTTCGATTGTGAGCTGATAGAGCGACAGATGATCGGCCACGAGATCCAGTGCCGTGGAGAGTTCGTTCTCCCAGTCAGCATCGCTCTGGCCCGGTCGGGCGTAAATCAGATCGAAGGAGATGCGCGGAAACAGAGAGCGGGCGGTTTCAAGTGCCTGAATGGCCTGTCCGGCTGAGTGTTCCCGGCCCAGCATTTTGAGTGCGTCGTCCCGCAGGCTTTGCACCCCGAGAGATACGCGGTTCACGCCGGCCTGACGAAAGGCGGAGAATTTCCCGGCTTCCACGCTGGTCGGATTGGCTTCCAGTGTGATTTCCAGATCCGGCTCGGCATCGAAAAGCTGATGTGCATCCTCAATGAGTGCCGCGACCGTTTCCGGAGCCATCAGGGAAGGGGTGCCGCCTCCAAAGAAAATGGAGCGGAGGGGCCGACGGCCCAGACGGGCCGCGTCATGCGCCAATTCCCGCCGCAGGGCTGCGGCGAAGCGCTTCTGCGGGATTTCATCCCGGACATGGGAGTTGAAGTCGCAGTAAGGGCACTTCGCCAGACAGAACGGCCAGTGAATGTAAAGGGAAAGAGGCTCGGTCAAATTGCAATCCGGACGCCGAACTCTACCACGCGATCAGGCGGGATGCGGAAGAATTCCGTGGTCGAGGCAGCATTACGCAGGAGAAGCAGAAACAGCCACATCCGCCAGAGCTGCATCTTGGGAACGCGGGAGCGAACTACAAGCTCATGGGACGTGAAATAGGAGGCCTGAATGGCATCGAACGCGACCCCAAGCGCCTTCAGCTCCATCAGGGCGCGCGGCAGGTTTGGCATTTCCATGAAGCCGTACCGGACGATCACGCGATTGATGTTCGGCGCCAGTTCCTGAACGATCGTGCGGTGTCCGCGCTCGGCTTCCGGCTGATCAAGGTTCTGCACGGTTACGAACATGACGTGTTCATGCAGAACCTTGTTGTGCTTCAGGTTATGCAGCAGCGAGTTCGGCACGACGTCCGGGTTGGCCGTCAGGAAGACAGCGAGGCCCGGAACGCGGATGGTGCGTGACTGCGGCAGGCGGGCCAGAAACGAGGCCATCGGCATGGAATTTGCCTGCTGCTTGGCGGCAATCAGGCTACGGCCGCGCTTCCATGTTGTCATGACGATGGTGCTGATGATGCCGATTGCGAGTGGGACCCAGCCACCATCGGGGATCTTTAGCACGTTGGCGGAGAAGAAGACTGCATCCACGACGAAGAACAGACCGAACACGGCTCCAACGGCCACAGCGCTCCATTTGAAGGTGCGGCGGAAGACCACCATGGCCAGGACGCAGGTGCACAGGAATGTGCCGGTCACAGCAATACCGTAAGCGGCCGCCAGTGCAGCAGAGGAGCGGAAGGACAGAACCAGTACCAGTGCCCCGAAGGCAAGAATCCAGTTCAGGGACGGCAGATAAATCTGCGCTTCTTCATCCGCATTCGTATGCACAATGCGGGTCCGGGGCAGATAACCAAGCTGGATGAGCTGACGGCAGAGCGAGAAGCTGCCCGAGATACCTGCCTGAGACGCAATGACGGTCGCAAAGGTGGCAAGGATCAGAAGCGGAATCTGCGCCCAGTGTGGGCCAAGATGATAGAACGGATTGGCTAGCGTGGCTGGATCGTGGATCAGCAGGGCGGCCTGACCAAAGTAGTTCAATGTCAGGGACGGCAGTACGAAAAACAGCCATGCCTTGCGGATTGGCGCACGGCCGAAATGCCCCATATCCGCATAAAGTGCCTCCGCACCCGTTACGGACAGAACGACCGAACCGAGTGCGATGAAGGATAGATAGCCGTGCAGAACGATGAATTCGAGCGCGAAGGTCGGGGAGAGGGCCAGCAGGATATGGGGATAGAGAATAATGCCCCGTACGCCGAGAATGGCCAGAACCGCAAACCAGACAACCATGATCGGACCAAAGGCCTTGCCGATCTTCCCCGTTCCCATGGCCTGTGCCGCAAACAGCGCCACAAGAACAATCATGGCAATCGGGATGATGACATGGCTGGCGGATGGAACCGCGATTTCAATGCCCTCGACGGCAGAAAGAACGGACACGGCAGGCGTAATGATGCTGTCACCAAAGAACAGGCAGGTGCCCGCGATGCCGACGAGGCCGAACAGCCATCGGAATCTCTGTGATTTGCAGACGCGCTGGGCCAGGGACATCAGGGCAATGATACCGCCTTCGCCATCATGATCGGCGCGCATGATGAGCAGGACATATTTGAATGTCACGATCAGCATGAGCGCCCAGAATGTCAGGCTGGCCAGCCCCATGATCTCCCATGCGGCGGCCGGATGTTTGGCGGAGCCGACGATATTGACCGAAGACTGAAGCGCATAGAGCGGGCTTGTTCCGATATCGCCATACACGACACCCAGAACGGCAAGAAGTGCACCAAAGCCTACGGGTTTCTTGTGGCTGCTGCCTTCAAAATCCCCAAGTTCGGCGGTATTTCCATCCTTGCGGGCCTGATCGATGGTTTGCAGGACTTCGCCGCTCTCCACTGGTACTCCGACACCGGGACGAGGAGGGGGAGCGTTATCGCCGTCGTGTTCTGGCATCGGTGGTTCCATTTACGGGCATCGCAGGAAACCAGCACTCCCAACACCTCACACGGACGTGTCGGAGCGCGGTCTTTTCCCTCAAGACAGGATTTCTTACAGGGATGCAAGCTGTGCGTTAGGAACCTGTCATGGGACGGGGGCCGAAAATGGCACTTCCAACCCGGACAAGCGTGGCTCCTTCGGCGATGGCCGTTTCGAAATCGGCAGACATGCCCATAGAAATAACCGGTAGCCCGTGGCGCTTGGCCAGACCCGTCAGAAAACGGAAATGCGCTGATGGATCCTCGTCTTCCGGAGGAATGCACATCAGGCCCCGCACCTTGGCGCCGAACCTTGTCATGCAGGTTTTGATAAAGGCATCGGCTTCGTCACGCGGGACGCCTGACTTCTGAGGTTCATTGCCGGTGTTGACCTGAACGAGAAGCTCCGGCAGCCGACCCAGCTTGTCTGCAGCTTTTTCAAGAGCGTCAGCCAGAGCCGGCCGATCCAGAGTCTCGATCACATCCGCAATGCGGCAGGCGTCAACAGCCTTGTTTGTCTGGAGGCCACCGATAATGTGAAGGCGCAGGTCTGGCCATGTCGTACGAAGATCTGGAAACTTTGAGGCGGCTTCCTGAACACGGTTCTCCCCGAAAACACGCTGACCGGCGTTTAGGGCTGCTTCAACGGCCTCTTTCGGATGAAACTTACTGACGGCGACGAGGCCAACATCCGAGGCCAAACGCCCCAAATTTTCGCACGCATGAAGGATGCGACTGCGGATAAGGGAGAGATTTTCTGCAATCTGATCGGACATGTCGGCAGAAGACTCCATTGCGTCAGAAGCCGCAAGATGCGATTTCGGCAGCATGCGAGAGATCGACGCCTGAAAATGACACAGAATACGCCCCCCCGCGGCTCCGGCCGTCCGAAGAACCCGTCTGCTTCCCGTCAGGGAGGACGCCGTCCGAAACAGGGACAGGAGCGCCGCCCTGCGCCTGACCCGACGCGCGACCTGGCCTTTGATATCGTCTGTGGTGTGGTCGAGCATCGCCGGATGCTGGAAACGACGTTGGATCGCGCGGGACCGATGGATCTGCGGGATCGTGCTTCCGCGCATCGTCTGGCAGCGACGACGCTCCGCTACCTTGGCAGTATGACCGAAATTCTACAGCCGATGCTGCGCCGGGAGCCGCCTGAGCCTGTGCGTTGTGCGCTTCTGTTAGGTGTCGCACAGCTTCTGCATCTGGAAACCCCGCCTCATGCGGCTGTTGGTACGATCGTGGATCTTCTGCGTCGCCGTGGATTGGCGCCGTTCGCGGGGCTGGCCAATGCAGTCCTGCGTCGCGTGGCTCGTGAAGGACGGGATCTGATGGAAGGGCTGGATGAGGCTCGTCTGGACGTCCAACCCTGGATGTGGGGAGCATGGGGACAACGCGCGCGTTCCATTTCCCGTGGCCTTCATCGTGAGGCCCCGCTGGATCTGAGCCTGCGACCCGGTGCAACGGCCCCCGAGGGCGGGGATGTGCTCCCAACGGGGACAGTGCGTTATCCGGCTGGAACGCGCATCGCTACGATGGAAGGTTTCGAGGAAGGCCAGTTCTGGGCACAGGACGTTGCCGCCGCAATGCCTGTGAAGCTGATGGGGAATGTCTCTGGCAAGACCATCATTGATCTGTGTGCGGCCCCCGGTGGTAAGACGGCGCAGTTGGCAACGGCTGGGGCTCAGGTGATTGCCATCGAGAAGGAAGAAGCACGCGCTGTACGGTTGCGCGAAAATATTGCGCGGATGCGTGTAGAGGCTGAAACAATCGTGGCAGACGGTCTGACCTGGCGTCCGAAAGCTCCCGTGGATGCCGTTTTGCTTGACGCACCGTGCTCAGCCACCGGGACATTTCGCCGTCATCCGGATGTGTTGTGGATCAAACGCCCCCGCGATGTCACCGCACTGGCGCAAGGGCAGGATGCCTTCATTGATTCCGCGCGTGAGATGCTCAAGCCAGGTGGGATGCTGATGTATGCTGTCTGTTCCCTTCAGGATGAGGAAGGCCCGGATCGCATTCGCGCGGCCCTGGAACGTGGCGGCTGGAGACATGAGCCTTTTACGGACGCTGAGTTGGCAGAAATGTCCATCGCCCGCACACCGGAAGGCTTCTTCCGCACACATCCAGGTCTCTGGTGGGACCGCGGCGGCATGGACGGGTTTTTTGCGGCCCGTCTGATCAAGGTCTGATGCCAAACCCCGCCTGACTGCTCAGGCGGGGTTTTTTATTTGGTTTCCCGAGAAACGGATTCTGACAGGGAACTTTCATAAATTATTTTTATGAAAATTCTGTGACTATTCCAAAATTTCTGATTTTAATAATTTTTTTAAGGATTATCGTTTGGAAAAAATAAGAATAAGGAGAAAAACGATGAAGATCCGGAAAGAAACCATTTTCCTCTCTTTCGCAATTGTAGGAATGTCCTTCTCATTAGGGGCATGTTCTGTAAGTAGATCTCCAGAAAAATATGCCGCCAATAATCATTATTCGCAGACAATAGAAATGATTTCTCCTGAAGGAAACACAATTCCTGATAGAGCGATGTTCTAAAATTACTTCAATATTAAAAGTATACTTTTAAAACGTCATATCGGAAGATGTGGCGTTTTTTCGTTTTGATCAGAACGAAGACCGATCGTTTGGGGAATGGCCTCCAAAAATCTCTTGCTATTGGTTTGGTGATATACATATGTAAAACACCATACCAATAGAGGGTGCGACCTGTGTTGTGGTCAACATCTGGAGGACCAGCATGGATGGTGTGTGGAATGACAGTCAGCCAATCTATCAGCAACTGCGCGAAAAGGTGGTGGGCATGATGTTGGATGGCGCTGTGGGAGAGGGAGATCCTGTTCCGTCTGTGCGGCAGGTTGCTGCGGACTGCCAGATCAATCCCCTGACTGTCATGAAAGCCTATCAGCAGCTTTCCGATGAAGGGCTGTTGGAGAAACGCCGCGGACTGGGAATGTTTGTTGCGTCCGGCGCGCTGGAACGTCTGGCGCAAAGCGAGCGACAGAAATTCCTGACGGAACAATGGCCCGAGACATTGCGAACCATTCGTCGCCTTGGTTTGTCTGTGGATGACCTTCTACGAAATGGAGACGGCCAATGACCTGCATTGAAGCGCGTGGCCTGCGCAAGATCCACCGTGGCGGCAAAGGTGTTCAGGGTATTGACCTGAGCATTCCTTCTGGCCGGATCGTCGGGCTGATTGGCCCAAACGGCGCGGGTAAAACCACTACACTGAATGCCATCCTGGGGCTTGTGCCCTACGAAGGCTCTCTGAAAGTTCTGGGGCGTGATCCCTGGCGTGAGCGCGAAGCCATGATGCAGGATGTCTGCTTCATTGCAGACGTTGCTCTGCTGCCACGCTGGATGAAGGTCTGGCAGGTTCTCGACTATGTTGAAGGGGTGCACCCAAGATTTGATCGGGCGCGTGCCGAGCAGTTTCTGTTAAAAACGGATATCCAGAAAAAAGCGCGTGTGCGGAACCTGTCCAAAGGTATGGTGGCACAACTGCATCTGGCGCTCGTTATGGCTATTGATGCCAAGCTCCTGGTGCTTGATGAGCCAACGTTAGGTCTGGATCTGCTATATAGGCGCGAATTCTACATTACGTTGCTCAACGATTACTTTGATCATGACCGAACCATTCTGGTGACAACGCATCAGATTGAGGAAATCGAAGATATTCTGACGGATGTGATTCTGATCGGCGACGGCCGTATCACGCTGCAGGATAGTATGGACAATCTGGCCCAACGCTTTGTGGAACTAAAGCCGCGTCCCGATACTGTCGAGGCTGCTCGCGCGCTGAGGCCATTGAACGAAAGGCTCATCCTTGGGCAATCCCTCATGCTTTTTGACGGTGTTCCGCAAAACGAACTAGCTGCTCTGGGGGAGACGCGCCAACCAAAACTCGCAGATCTCTTTTTGGTGTTGATGGGGCAAAGCCGTTTGAACAAGGGAGCGGTGGCATGAGCGAAAGCATGATGATGTCTGTTGGAAAGCACTCTCGCTCAAAAATGGACTGGCTCTTGAGGCAGTATGTCTGGTCTGTGAAGCGGGAGATTTGGGAGAACCGGTTTCTGTTCTGGGGACCGCTTATTATGGTTCTTTTATCCGTTATTCTGGTTTGTATCCCTCTTCTAAAAGGACATAATGTCAGTGGACCCGGCGTTACGCCTCAACTCTTTTTTACCCTGACGGCAGAATTACTCTCCTGCATTGCCAATCTGTCAGTGCTGGCAGTGGGATGTATTTACGCAATGGGTACATTTTATAATGAGCGCAAGGATCTCTCGATCCTGTTCTGGAAATCCCTGCCTGTATCCGATCATCTGATTGTTTTGGCCAAGATTGGTGTCATTCTGATTGTTGTTCCACTTTTTGCGCTCATGATCACATGGATTGGTGTTCTGGCGCTTGCTTTGGCCAGTACTTATGCGTTTGGAGGAGGCCTTGCTTCGTTAGCTCACCCTGCTGGAATCATCGAAAATCTTGGGAATTACGCAGTATACAGCTTCCTGAATGCTCTTTGGTGGCTACCGGTTTATGCCAGTCTCTTTCTGGTATCGGTTCTTGTGAGAAGCACGCCGATTGTGTGGGTTCTGGGCGCTCTGGCGGCACTGGCCATCACAGGCATGGCGGGGCTACCAACGAGTGGTATCGTAAATCTGGTTTCCAACAGATTTACTCATTTCCCGGGAAGCAATCTGAGTCACGCAAAAATGCAGATGCGTGCAGGTCGCGATCAGGGTCTCACTATCGACCATACGCCAGTCCAGCAACTGGTCGTACACCCCAATTTTGCTGAATTGTTTTCTGCCCCCGCTCTGTGGTGGGGTGTGCTGGTTGGGGTGGTTTGTCTTGCCCTGACGATCTGGTTACGCCGCCGGGCGGAGCCGATTTAGGTCTGATGGTATGAAAACCCCTGCCCATCGGTCGGGCAGGGGTGAAACAGCTTACTTGTTTTCTGTTCCGAAGATATTTTCCAGCGTCTGAGCCATGACAGCGCTGTCGAGTGTGCGACCCAGCCAGATTTCCACACCGATGACTCCCTGATTGACGAGCATTCCTAGTCCATCCAGCGTCGTACAGCCGAGGGCTTTGGCATCTTTCAGGAAGCGGGTCTGAGGCGGGTTGGGAATGACGTCCGCAACGACGGTCTCTTTTGTCAAACTGCCCATTTCAACGGGAGGGGCCGCATTGGGATCACCCAACCCGATAGACGTTGCGTTAATGAGAATGTCCGTCCCAGTGGGAAGGGAAAATTTCCCAGACCATGCCTGAGCTTCGCCGGTCGCTTCAGTTTTGTCGTTGATCAGTGCTGCGATGGTTTCTGCTTTTGAGGCATCCCGGTTGACGATCGTGATATGCGCCGCTCCTGCCAGAGCAAGTTCTACCGCAATTGCGCGGGCTGCTCCGCCTGCTCCAAGGATCACAACCCTTTTGCCAGCAGGAGACGTCACAGTTTTCAGAGATGCCAGAAAGCCCTTGCCATCAGTGTTATGGCCAATCAGCTTTCCTTCCCGAATGGCCACGCAGTTGACCGCGCCGATGAGCCGGGCGGACTCCGCAATATCATCCAGATGATCGAGAACGGCGACTTTGTGGGGCAGGGAGCAGTTGAAACCCACCCATTCCATGGCCTTGGCGCCTTTGACGGCATCCGCAAGACCAGAGGCTTTGACGTCACAGTTGATGTATCGGGCATCAAGACCGGCATGGTGGTAGCCTGCTTCTACCATCGCCACGGTAGGATTGTCGGCGCAGGGTGTTGAAAACGAGCCTGTGAGAATGCTCCGAAAGCCTTGTCCGCTCATGGTCGATTATCCTTTTCCGAGACTGTCTCCGACATAGAAAGATAACTGACGCAGATTGTAACCGGCAGGCTGGTTAAAAAAGACCAGTTTTCGGATTTGTGATGGACTGTGTGGTCAGGCTTCCAGTGTGATGATGGCGCGCAGCCCCCCTTCGGGACGGTTCATAAGGCGCACATCACCGCCTTGAGCCCGAAGGATTGTCCGGGCAATGGATAGGCCAAGTCCGGTTCCGCCTGTTTCCCGATTGCGGCTGGTTTCGATCCTGACGAAAGGTTCGAAGACACGGTCCAGTTCATCATCAGGCAGACCTGGGCCGTTGTCTTCCACGATGATGCGCGCGTACCGGTCTTTCTCTTTTTTCTGGTTCGGAGGGATCAGCGTGACATGGGCGCTATTGCCGTATTTCAGGGCATTGAGAATCAGATTGTTCAAGGCGCGTTTCAACGCCACGGATCGCGCCATGATCCTGACGGGGACGTTGGGCGATTCATAAACCAGAGAGGCGGCCTGATCCGGGTAGGCTTCTGCTGCTTCATCCATGATCGTCTGAAGCAGTGCGCGGAGATCGAGGGAAACAACCTGTTCATTGGATGCGCTGTCGCGACCAAATGCCAGAGTGGCTGCCACCATGGCCTCCATCTCATCAAGATCAGCCAGCATTTTGGTACGAAGTTCATCATCGTCAATGAACTCGGCCCGCAACTTCAGCCGCGTAATGGGTGTCCGCAGATCATGCCCGATGGCGGTCAGCATCAGGGTGCGGTCAGAGACGAAGCGCCTGATTCGCATGGACATGGTATTGAAAGCAACGGCCGCTCGACGGATCTCAGAAGGTCCGTTTTCCGGCAGAACGGTCGAACTGTTGACGTCCCGGCCAAGCGCTTCGGCTGCATTCGCAAGAGTGGTTACGGGTAGGATCAGTCGTCGTGTAGCCCAGACGATCAGGGCGCCGCCGCAAAGAGACATGACCAGAAAGGCCACGATGAAGGTGGGAGCATCGAACGGGTTGGGTAATGGCATGACGTAGCGCACCACCACCCAGGACTGTGTATCCGGCAAAAGCAGGGATGTTGAATGTGTTCTCAGTTCCTGTCCGCTCCAGATTTCCCGGGGATAAAGGGCGGCAGGAAGGAACGGCCAATGGGCGCCAGGGAAATTGTCCTGGAAACGGTGGCGTTCTCCGGCATTGGGCAAGCGCCATTCGTCTGGGCCATCAGAATGGGGGAACGGTGGATGACCTTGAGTAGGAAAAGGCTCCATGTCCGCAGGAGGGCGACCGTATGGCCCGTCCTGCATGGGGTTAGGAGGCTCAAAAGGCGCATTGCGGGGTGAGGGGTCATTAGGTCCCGGCCGGAAATGATCTGGAAAAGCCAGTTTCGGGGGCGGGAAAAAAGGAAGTGGAACCTTGTGGCTGTGAATGTCCTGGTCCGGCATGGGGCGGAGCAGGACGGTTGTGTTCGATGGAATATGAAGATCGTCAATGATGGCCTGACGATCTTCGGGCTTGGTTTCTGCAATGGTGCGGTAAATGGAGAAGGCCTGCATCTGGTAATCGTGCATCTCGCTGCGCTCTGCCATGTCGAGGCGATCAAGCGCATGGATGCCTAGTCCTGCCAGTTCGATAACGGCAAGCCCGACAATCAGGACAAGACTGGTTCGGGCAACCAGGGAACCGGGCAGGAACTTCATGGTCAGATGCGTTCGACTTCTGCGGCCAGAACATAACCGCCGCCACGGACGGTCTTGATGACCTGAGCATTGCGGCCATCGTCTTCCAGCTTGCGTCGTAGACGGCTGATGGCCACGTCTATGGCCCGGTCAAACGGTCCAGCCTGACGGCCACGCAGCAGTTCAAGCAGCATGTCACGGGTCAGAACCCTGTTTGCCCGATCCAGCAAAGCCATCAGGAGATCGTATTCGCCGCCGGTCAGAGAAATTTCTGCTCCGTCCGGGTTGAGCAGGCGACGACGAACGGGATCGAGGCACCATCCGGCAAACATGATCTTGCGGGTATCCGTGGCTTGCCGTTTTTCGGAAGCGTCAACCGTACGGCGCAGAACTGCACGGATGCGGGCGAGCAATTCCCGCGGGTTGAATGGTTTGGCGACATAATCATCTGCGCCGAATTCCAGCCCGATGATACGATCCGTTTCATCGCTCATGGCCGTCAGCATGATAATAGGAACATTATCCTGAGACCGCAGCCAGCGCGCAACTTCAAGGCCGCTCTCGCCCGGAAGCATCAGATCCAGCACGACGAGCTGGTAATGACCGTTGGACCACGCCTTGCGGGCTTCACGGCCATCCCGAGCCGCGGTGACACGGAAATGATTGCGTTCAAGGAACTTGCTCAGCAGTTCCCGGATTTCACGGTCGTCATCTACGACGAGAAGATGGGGCAGGGTTTCCGTACCCATGATGGCGTTACCTTTCCGTAGGCTTGTGACGCGGTTCAGGTCCACCGCGTCACTTTCGCACTCAGGCCAGCCAGAATGGAACCGGCAGGTTCTTGGCGCGAAGGAAGTCAGGGTTGAACAGCTTTGACTGGTACCTGGCACCACCGTCGCACAGAATTGTAACAATCGTATGTCCGGGGCCAAGCTTCCTTGCAGTGCGAATGGCCGCTGCAACATTGATGCCTGAAGAGCCACCTACGGAGAGCCCTTCTTCTGCCGTCAGGGCAAAGATCTGCTCCAGAGCTTCAGGGTCAGGAATGCGCTCGGCATCATCTGGCGCACAGCCCTCAAGATTCGCAGTCACGCGGCCCTGACCGATTCCTTCTGTGATGGAACCACCACTGATCGTCAGATCGTTGGATTTCACCCAGCCATACAGCGCAGACCCTTCTGGATCAGCCAGAACGATTTTCGGAGCCGTCTTTCCAGCTGCTGCGGCCTGTTCGCGCAGACCAATTCCGATACCAGCCAGTGTGCCGCCGGTCCCGCAGGCGCAGGTGAAGGCATCAATCTTCCCGCCCGTCTGGTTCCAGATTTCCACGGCAGTTGTGGTGCGATGGCCTTCGCGGTTGGCGGTATTGTCAAACTGGTTAGCCCAGAAGCCACCGGTTTCTTCAGCAAGTCGCCGCGAAACATGGACATAGTTGCCCGGATCGCGGAACGGCTTGGCGGGAACGAGGCGCAGGTCGGCACCAATCATACGCAGGAAATCGAGCTTCTCGCGGCTCTGCGTTTCCGGCACGACGATAATGGCCTTGCAGCCCATGGCCTGTGCCACCAGTGTCAGGCCAATGCCCGTGTTGCCAGCCGTTCCTTCAACGACCGTACCGCCGGACTTGAGGGCACCGGTGCGGAAAGCGTCCTGAATGATGGCGAGAGCCGCGCGGTCCTTGACGGACCCTCCCGGATTCATGAACTCAGCCTTGCCATAAATCTCGCAGCCGGTTTCTTCCGAGGCACGCTTCAGGCGGATCAGCGGCGTGCCACCGATGGCGGCCGTCATGCCAGCAGACGGAGCCTGCCAGCCTTTTGAAACGGACTGGTGTGCGTCGGTGATGTCAGTCATACGTTTTCTCCTGTGCTGACGGAATTAGACCGCGTTTTATAAGGATGAGGAAGGCCATGAAGGTACTGACAGCAAAGCAGGCATGGGATGTGCTTGCAAATGAGGCCGGCAGCGTCCTCGTGGATGTCCGAACGCCAGTGGAATGGGCGGAAATCGGTCTGCCCGATTCTGCGGCTCTGCCACGGCCTGTTGTATGCCTGACCTGGCAACCCGGTCTGGAGCAGATTTTTCTGGAAGGTTTGCTGGATGCGGTTCCGGATCAGAACAACCGCGTGCTGTTCCTGTGTCGTTCAGGGATGCGCTCGCATAATGCCGCGCTTCTGGCAGAACATGCCGGTTATGCGGATGTGACAAACATTGTTGATGGCTTTGAGGACAAGCATGGCCCCGGCACAGGCTGGCGCGCCGGGGGACTGCCGTTTACTCACATACCACTGTCAGGTTCCTGATCCGCATCGTAGTGGACTTCAAGAACCGCACACCAAGGATAGCGGCTGTCGTAACTGTGGCCTGATCCATCCGCGATCCGGCCGTTCGTATCGGTCGGAACGTGGGTGAGGGACACCGCATCGTCCACGTTGCCGCCCACGATGCTCAGTTCATGGCCGAACGGCTGGGCAGTCTGGTTGACGGCGGTGACAATGCCGCAATGCGCCGGGAAGCCGTAGGACGTTGGCAGCATCGAGAACGTCACGGATTTGCTCCGTCCACGCCCGACGCAGATCAGATCGCCCAGTTTGGGGGTATAGCTCCCCGGATCATGTGCGCTGACACCGCTGGACTGCCCGCTGGCCGCCGCGTTGATGTAAGTGGCGTGATTGGGAGAATACGGAAAGCGATCATTGGCTCCCGCAACCCGCATGACGTAGGAAATGAAGGCGGCTGACCAAGCATAATGGCCATCATGAGCCGCCTCGAAGCGCGTGCCGTTGGCATCGGTCTTGCCCGTCCAGGCGACTTCCGTTTCATAAGGGTCCTGGCCGATCCACCAGTATTCGCCAATACGTTGCCACAGACCGGGAATACGCTCTGGCTTGAGGGCCGGATCAGTCGGTTCCGGACGATCTTCCGGATCATCATCCGAAACCGGAGAGCCAAACATCCGCCATTCCCGCAGGGCAATGGCTGCGACGTCCTGACGGTTGAACGGCTCGAAATTCCGACTGGCGAAATCTGGAACATGGCTGTTGTAGCCAAGAGTTCCGGTTGTGCCGTTCGCATATTGAGCGTTGGGCGTCTGGGCCGGATATGGGCGGACACTGGTCTGGCTGGCACAGCCAGTCAGTACGAACAGTGCGGCCGTAGCGGCTGTTCGCCAGAAGATATGCGAGTCTGACACAATCATCCTCATGCGGGCTCGATGAAGCATCATCTTGAACGGCAAGTGCGATGGAGCGTCAAGGGCAACACTCTTCGAGCAGGGGGACAGGTTTGCGGCGCTGAGAACTTCACTGTGTTCTGGGCGGTGCAGATGCGAGGGAGAACCAATGACTTGCGATGATGTTCCAGTAGTGCTTCAATTTTCTTGAAAGTGTCGAAAGTAACAGACTTCGGTTTTTTGTGCGGCATACAGTAAAGAATGAGGTTCAGATGATTTATAAAATCGCGTCTGGCTTGTTGATGGTATGTCTTTTGGCAGGGCTGACAGGGTGTCAGACTTTCACAAGCGAGCAGTTTGGTCGATATGATGCACATCAGATGCCGGAAAATCATCCGGACGTGCAGGGTGGAAGGCCGGCAAACATGCTGTTGAGCCCCCCGCGTAAAGGCAGTTTTTATTACTAAGGCCAGTTTAAGGCCCAGACTGCCGGATCTAACAAATGGGCCTGAGGAGTGTGCGCCTGAGAAAACTGTAGCCACTCGTCCCGAAGAACTGGAATGGCTACAGTTCATCGTCCTCAGCTTTCCGGGAACAGACTTTTCAGCCCTTCTTCGGAAGCATCACACCGGCCACGCTCGGTGATGAGACCGGTCACCAGGCGGGCTGGCGTTACGTCAAAAGCCGGATTGGCCGCCGGGCTGTTTTCTGGTGCGATGCGGACACGTCCCGGATCACCGCTTTCCGTCAGGCCCGTCATGAACAGAACCTCGTTCTGGCTCCGCTCTTCGATCGGGATTTCCTTCACGCCATCGCAAACGCGCCAGTCGATTGTCGAGGATGGCAGCGCTACCCAGAATGGAACATTGTTGTCTCTGGCGGCCAACGCCTTGAGATAGGTGCCAATCTTGTTGGCAACATCGCCCTGTGCCGTCACGCGGTCCGTGCCGACGATGACCATATCAACATCGCCAGCCTGCATGTAATGGCCACCAGCATTGTCTGCGATGACCGTATGCGCCACGCCATGGCTGCCGAGTTCCCAGGCCGTCAGCAGGCTGCCCTGATTGCGGGGACGGGTCTCGTCTACCCAGACATGCACCGGGATGTCCTCATCATGCGCCATGTAGATCGGGGCAAGTGCGGTGCCCCAGTCCACGGTTGCAATCCAGCCGGCATTGCAATGCGTCAGCAGGTTCACCCGGCCCTGACGGCCCTTGCTCTCCCAGATCTCCCGGATGAGTTCCAACCCGTGACGGCCGATAGCTTCATTGACCTGAACGTCTTCATCGCAGATCGAATCCGCTTCCACATACCCGGCATCAACGCGGCGTTCTGCTGGCAGGGCGCGCAGATGAGACACCATGCGCTCAATGGCCCAGCGGAGATTGATGGCTGTTGGACGCGTTTCGATCAGGTCAGCCGCCGCCTTCTCCAGAGCTGCATCAGAAGCGTCATCCTGCAGCGCGAAAACCAGCCCATAGGCTGCAACGGCACCAATCAGAGGCGCACCACGAACCTGCATGCTGCGAATTGCATGAGCGACAGCGCCCATGTCGCGCAATTCAAGAATTTCCACTTCCCACGGAAAGCGCGTCTGATCGAAAATGCGAATGCTTTTGGCGTCGTCAGAAGGGCGCCAGAGACTGCGATAGGCTGTGCCATTGATCTTCATGGAGTGCTCCTGAAAAACGCGCCGACGGTCAGCGCGCGGTCGGGGTCGAAAAGTCTTTATGGCATGTGCGCGATAGAAGCCCGGAACTCAAGGCCTACGACGTCAGGAGAAGAAACCCCCTATCCGTATCGTGCGTTTAGCGGTTGTCTGGTCAGAATTATTCCGATACCAGTTGGTTTGCTTGTGTTACGTAATATGTCTGGATTCTCTTTCTAAGCCGCAGGGAAAGATAATGGGCGCTTTTGTGAACACCGGGAAATCTGTTTCAGACACGGCAGCCACGCGTTCGCCCGTTCGTCGGAAGTCCAGTCGGGAAGGTTTGTCCGCCCTGGAAAAATACCGCATTCTCCGTGAGACCCGCAAAGTCGTTCGCCGTCAGCGCATCGAGGAAGAACAGAGACTCCAGCATTCTTCCTGACGTATAGGCTTTCGCTCTCCCTGTGCTGTTTGGTAATTCGTTTTCGTCTCTGGCCTGAATGCTGGTGACCTGTCGGGGAAGGCCAAGAAAGCGGTGTCATTGCGTGTACTGACGGTTCTCCCGCCGCGTGAATCTTATGCGGAGGGCCATGCTGGTGCGATTGCCCTGCTCGTCAGTCGTCTGGCTCAACCGGGAGACCGTATCACCGGGAAAGCAATAACTGATGTCCCTTTGCCCGGTGGGTCTTTTGTTCCCCTTGAAATCTCCGGTTGGCCGCTTCCCCAGCGTCTGAAATATGGCATGGCCTGTTTGTCTGAGGCGCGAGATTTCAAACCTGATTTGATTGAAGTTCATAACCGCCCGGATCTTGCGCTGTTTCTGTCCCGTTTCGCGCCTGTTCGCCTGATCCTGCACAATGATCCCGGCTCAATGCGTGGCGCGAAAACGCCTGCCCAGCGTCAGCGTCTGGCAGAAAGACTTCTGGTGTGTGGGGTTTCGCGCTGGGTGGTGGAACGGTTTTCGGACAGGTGCGGGCCACTATCTGTTGCTATCCAGCCAAATTGCATTACGCTTGAAGATATCCCTGAAGTGCGTCCACGTCGGCAGACCGTTCTTTTTGCTGGGCGTGTCGTTGCCGATAAAGGCGTAGACGCTTTCGTTCGAGCCTGGGCAACAATCCGTTCCTGTTATCCCGGATGGACCGCAACCCTCATGGGAGCAGACAGGTTCGGCCCAGACTCCCCCGAGACACCTTTTCTCGCCAGGCTTAGGCCAGAGGCAGAAAAAGCGGGCGTGTTCATGACAGGCTACCAGCCACATGCTCGGATTCTGGACGCCATGGCTGAGGCTGCCATCGTCGTGGTTCCCAGTCGATGGTCGGAACCATTCGGCATGACAGCTCTGGAAGCCATGGCATGTGGAGCGGCGGTGATTGTCTCTCCCGTTGGTGCACTGCCTGACGTGGTAGGAAGTGCCGCACTGTTGGCATCTCCCGATGCACCCGGAGCCTTGGAAGGTGCTCTGTGCCACCTGATGGATCAGGCAGCATTAAGATCTGAACTAGGTCAGAAAGGCCGCGAAAGAGCGGCTATGTTCGGTTTGGAACAGGCAAGGGCGCAGCTTCTGGAACTGCGCCAACAGGCCGTTAGTTTCAGTCGCGGTTCGGCGGTCCCATAAAGGTCGGGTCGATGGCTTCTGGTACATGATGCGCCAGAATGTCGTCCACGGCCTTCTTTTCTTCATCCGTCAGGGACCAGCCAAAGACATCCCGAACGCCTGAGACCTGCTCTGGCTTACGGGCGCCCCAGAGGGCAATGACCGGTCCCTGATCCAGCACCCACCGAACAGCAAAAGCGAGAACGGACTTGTCCCGCTTGGCAGCCAACTTCTTGAAGTCCTCGACGGCGGCCAGATAGCTCTCGAACTTCGGTTTCTGGAACTTCGGATCGCCCGAACGCAGATCATCCTTCGGGAACGTCGTGTCCTTGTTCATCTTGCCGGACAGAAGCCCGCGACAGAGTGCGCCATACGCCAGAACAATGGCATTGTTCTTCTTCGCGTACGGCAGAATGTCCTTTTCACAGGTCCGCTCAAACAGGTTCAGCGGCGGCTGAATCGTGGCGAGCGGTGCGACTTCGCGGAAAATATCCATTTGTTCCGGTGAGAAATTACTAACGCCAAGCGCGCGAATCTTACCTTCCTGATGCAGCTTCTGAAGCTCGCGTGCGCTTTCATCAACCGGCGTCTTGGCGTCTGGCCAGTGGATCTGCTCAAGGTCGATTGTCTCAACGCGCAGGCGGCGCAGAGAATCTTCGACTTCCTGTCGGATGCGAGCCGGGCGGGAGTCACGGAAAACCTTCCGGTCTTCCGGCTTGTCGTCCGTCCAATTCAGGCCGAGCTTTGTGGCAACGAACGCTTTGTGTGGCTTCTCCGCCAGCGCGCGGCCTACAACTTCTTCGGAATGTCCGAAGCCGTAAACCGGGGCTGTATCAATCAGGTTGATACCGTCATCGAGGGCAGCATGAATGGTGCGGACGCCGTTTTCATCGTCAGGGCCGCCCCACATCCAGCCACCGATGGCCCAGGTGCCAAGGGCAACGCGAGAGATTGGCGTATCAATGCCTGGAATGAGAATGGTGTCGGTGGACATGTCTGTCTCCGTAGGAAATGGACTGTTTCAAAAAAGCGCATACCCGCCAGGGTGGTTGCATGGAAAGTCGAAACCCGCCATCCAGATTGTCTATGCGCCAGTCTTCCTTGACCCTTACACGCCTCGGCCAGTGGCTTGCCGTCATCCTGCCCCTGACCCTCACGCATCTTCGGGGGCTGGCGGAAGCGGATATGGACTGTCTGGCGGTTCTTCTGCTGATTTATTCCGCCCGAAACAGGCTGTGGGGATGGGCGCGGGAACCGTGGATTGTCGCCACATTCTGCTGGTGGGCTTGGCAGGTGCTCTGCACGCTTTGGGTTTCACGTGGACATGGTGCTTTGGGGCAGTCTCTCGCGGCGATCCGCTTTCCCGTGGCCGCGGCTGCTTTGGGATGCTGGGTTCTGCGTGACGCTGTCTGGCGTCAACGAACGCTCTGGGTCACCTGCGGATGCGGGCTCTATATTGCCGTCCAGATGCTGTTGCAGGCGACAATCGGCTACAATCTGTTCGGCGTTCCCCGCTTCCATGACGGAACCCTGACTGGTCCTTATACGCATCCGCGGGCTGCTGCTCCGCTTTCACGTCTGATTCTCCCCATGCTGATGCTGGGCTGCACACTGATCGAAGGCTGGAAGACACGTCTGTCGCGCACGCTGGGCCTGTGCGCTGCAACGGTTCTGGCCGTGGCGATCATGGTACTGGCAGGGCAGCGGATGCCTTTCGCGCTGTCCCTGTTCGGGATCGGAATCTGTGCGCTGCTCTATCGCCCCATGCGGCCGGCCGCACTCGTAGCCGCTGCTCTGATGCCGCTTCTGGTCTTTGCCGCCAGCGTGGTCTCACCGGGCAGCTTTTCGCATCTCGTTGTACTGGCCCGGCAGCAACTGACGCATTTCAGCCAGTCTCCCTATGGGGAAATCTATACCCATGCTGTCGTCATGGCACAGGAGCATCCGCTGTTGGGACAGGGTTACGACGCCTATCGTCATCATTGTGCGGACCCCTCCACGTTTCATGGGGTGCCATGGCTCTCTATGGAGCACCCGCCGGGTGGATGGACGGATCTGTGCGTCCAGCATCCGCACAATCATTACCTTCAGGCTCTGGTGAATGCGGGCATTCCCGGCCTGATTCTGTTCATTATTATGATTGCCTGCTGGCTCAAGGCCCTTTGGCCGGGGCGGCAGGGTTTAGCAATTTCCATTGGTCTGTTCGCGGCCGTGTTCATTCAGGAATGGCCCATTGCTTCAGCGTCTGATTTCCTGAACCTGCCTTTGGGTGGGTGGGGGTTTCTGTTGCTGGGGCTTGGACTGGCGTTCCGCGATGGCTTTCAAGACCGCTCGCAGAAGCCTATATCGTAGCTCAGATTACGGAGGCCCTTCATGTCCAGCACCAGTGACCCGGCACGCACCGGAACCGTTCCCGTTACCGTTCTGACAGGCTTTCTCGGAGCCGGAAAAACCACCCTGCTCAACCATATCCTGACCGCCGAACACGGTCGCAAATACGCTGTGGTCGTCAATGAATTTGGCGAGCTTGGCGTGGACAATGACCTTGTGGTGGATGCCGACGAGGAAGTGTTCGAAATGAACAACGGCTGCATCTGCTGCACCGTGCGTGGCGATCTGATCCGCATTCTGGGTGGTCTGCTGCGTCGTCGCGGGCGCTTTGACGGGATCATCGTCGAGACGACCGGTCTGGCCGATCCTGCACCGGTGGCCCAGACTTTTTTCGTGGATGAGAACATCCGCGAAAAGGCCCGTCTGGATGCCGTCGTCACGGTTGTGGATGCCTTCAACGTCATGCAGACGCTGGACGAAAGCCCCGAGGCTGTCAGTCAGATCGCGTTTGCGGATGTGATTGTTCTGAACAAGATCGATCTTGCGGATGAAGAGCGCCGCAAGGAAATCGTTGCCCGCATTCGTCAGATCAATGCCGTTGCTGAGATTCATGAAGCCCAGCACGGTGGCGTCAAGCTGACGGATATTCTGGATCGTGGCGGTTTTGATCTTCAGCGCGCTCTGTCCACAATGCCGGACTTTCTGGAAAACGATCACCACTCCCATGAAGAGGGCATCGTCAGCATTTCCCTCTCCGTGAAGGAACAGATTGACCAGCGGCGCTTTCAAGCCTGGATCGGTGCGCTTCTTCAGGAACAGGGCGGCGATATTCTGCGCTCCAAGGGCATCCTGAACTTCAAGGGTGAAGAACAGCGCTTTGCCTTCCAGGCCGTGCATATGATGGCGGATGGAGACTTCATTGGTCCGTTCCGTGACGGCGAGAGCCAGGATTCCCGTCTGGTCTTCATCGGCCGCAACCTGAACCGCCCGCAGCTGCGTCGCGGCTTTGAAAGTTGCATCGCGGAATGACACGGGAAATCATTGAAGATCGCGGCGCCGAGCGCCGTTTCGAAAGCCCGATCATCGGTGTTGTGTCGTCGCGTGACGGCAAAACATTCGCGGCGGCGACTGCGGATGGCGAGATCATTCTCATCCCGCGCGATCAGATGACCACGCTGGGATCATGGACCGTTCTACAGGTTCATGACGGTGCACTTTGCCTGTCACAGGACTGCTTGCCTGATGCGTTTCTGACGGGTGGTGAAGACGGCAAGCTGGTCCGGACCTATGCCGATGGTCGGACTGAGGTTTTGCGGGAAGGGCGACGCTGGGTCGATTGTATCGCCACATCTACCACGCATCTTGCGTTCTCGACTGGGCGTGAACTGGAAGTCCGTGCGGCTGAAGGCAAGACGACGCTCAAAACGCTGGATCACCCGTCATCCGTGACGGGTATCGTGTTCGACGCCAAGGGAAAGCGGGTTGCAGCCTCGCACTACAACGGTGCATCGGTCTGGTTCGTGCAGGCGAAGGTCGACACAGTGCGCCCCTTCGAATGGAAGGGCAGCCATATCGGAATTGCCATCCATCCGGGCGGTGAGGCGCTTGTGACGTCCATGCAGGAAAACGATCTGCACGGCTGGCGTCTGGCCGATGAGCACAACATGCGCATGAGTGGCTATCCAAAGCAGGTGCGGTCCATGGCGTTTACGCGCAATGGGCGCTGGCTGGCGACGGCTGGTGCAGATGCCATTGTGCTATGGCCGTTCTTTGGTGGCGGCCCGATGGGGAAGGCACCGTCTGAACTGGCGCGCTTGCCGGGCCTGTTCGTCAGTGCGGTCTGCCCGAACCCCAAGGAAGACATCATTGCTGGTGGCTATGAAGATGGCACCGTTCTGCTGGCCGAAATTGGCGGCGGGGATCAGCGCGTCCTGCCTCTTTGCTCAGGGCAGAAAAATGCTCGTGGAAAAGTGACGGGTATCAGCTTCACACCGCAGGGGGGCGCGATCATTTTCGGTACGGAAGAGGGAACGGTTGGCGTTGTGGACCTGTCCGCAAAATAGCTGATCAGTCCGTTCGTTATGCAGAATCATAAAAGGAGGCGTCCCTGAACCGGGACCCCTCTTTTTTATTCAGGCCGTGAAGAAGTGGCTCAGGCCCATGCCGCGCAGACCGCGACGGTAGGCAATGGAACTCCGATCCGCCATGACATGGGCTTCAAGATTTGGATCGAGCGGCAGATTTTCCGGCTTCTGTGCTTCGACAATCTGGCGATCTTCTTCAAAAACGCGTCGATTGAACTCGTAAACATCCTCCACCGATCCGGTCGTATCGAAGTTCCGGCAGATCGGTGCGAACATCCGCGTTACGCGGGCGGAAACCGGAGAGGCAGCATTCATGATGACGAGCCTGCCGTCGTTCGGAAAATGGATTTCCAGCGTTGCGGTAAAAGGCAGGAAAACCCGGAAATGCCGTAGCCATTCGAAGTCTGCAAACTCTTCAACGCCCAGAAGCCCATGGGGAAAGTTGGAAACGTTGCTGCGGTATTCGGCCTCGAAACCCGTTTCGGTCAGCTTGGGCGAATAGGACGGAACAATCGGGTTTTCAGGATCGGCAAACGTCTCGGTATGGACGAAGGCGAAATGCGCAACGTCAATGAAACCCTCGACCTGGCGACCGGCAAAGCCCTTGATGTCGATCCAGGGGCACGTGATCTGCTGGAACGCCGGATCATCCCAGTGCGGCATGGGCGGCAGGTTGGTTTCCCCAGTCGGGCGGAGACACGTCCAGATCAGACCGAAGCGTTCGACGACCGGATAGGTTCGCAGATGTAGTTTCGGCGGAATTTTGCTGTCGGGATGGGCCGGAACACGCACACACCTTCCATCCTGCCCAAACCGGAAGCCGTGATAGGCACAGGCAATCGTCTTGCCGTTTCCATTGCCCATGCTGAGGGGAACACCACGATGCGGGCAGAGATCATCCGCGATCACGATATCCCCATCCGCGCGATAGACGACCAGCGGTGCATCCAGCAAAGTCACGCCCATCGGGCTGTCCCCCAGATCGTGGGACAGCGCAACCGGATACCAGGATCTGGCAAGGATCTGCCAGTCTGCGGGCTCGAACGTACAGTTCCGCGGCAGATCGACGGAGGCCGAGGGGAGGCTGGCGCAGGTTGCGGTCATAACGGGATCTCCGCAGGCTTGAAGAAGGACCTGCGAGATCCTTTCATGGATAGAGCGTTCTCGGATATATCATAAAGACGCTCAATCTGTTCTGATATTTAGATAGTCTATCTGTCGGGAAGTGTTTTGCCTTCCCAGTGGATAGCATAGTGTTGTTCCTTATCCGAAATTATCTCATAGTCAGGTTAGAAATGTCATAAGGTAACTTCATGTCTGGGCGGCCTTTTCCGGATCATCTGCGAACAACTGGCATGCTTCTTCAGTATCGGGCGTGGGCCGACAGGCTGACATATGAGGCCCTTCTTCAGCTTCCCCATGAGGAAATTGTGAAGCCTCGCCAGACAACGTTCGGTACGATCTTGCAGACGCTGGGCCATGTGTATGTCGTGGACGACATGTTCCATCACCATCTTCAGGGGACGGAACATGGTTATCGTTCACGGCAGGCCGACCAGATACTGGATCTTGAAGAGTGGTGGCATGCGACACAGGCACTCCATCAGTGGTATATGAAAGCATGTGCTGGCTGGAGTATGGAGGATCTGAAGGAGCAGATTGTTTTTGCGTTTATTGACGAGCAGACCGGGATAATGACCCGGGAGGAAATCATTCTCCACGTCATCAATCATGCGAGCTATCACCGGGGCTTCATCGGCGACATGCTGAAGCAGATTCCCTATAGCTGGCCAGCTAATGATCTGACGGTATTTCTACGGAATCATTATGACAGGGACGTATGATCAGCGATCCGTGTGACCCAGATCATGCTCTGGAGCGATCACGTCCCGTACGCGCTGCTTAAGTTCTTTTGGCCCCGGAAATCCGCCATCACGCTTGCGCTCCCAGATCAGCACATCATCGACGTGAATTTCGAAGCGTCCCCCCGTATCGGGAAGAAGCGCCACTTCTCCGAGGGCCTGCCCAAATGTAGACAGCAGTTCCTGTGCCATCCACCCGGATCGTAGGAGCCAGTTGCACTGCGTGCAGTAGCGGATTGAAACGCGTGGCGCTGTAGAGGACATAAGGCTTTCCTGAAAGGCATAATGTCAGTTTATCATGACACAATGACAGACTTCGCCACAGTCTTGAGCAGACACGTCATGCGACGGTCACAAAGAAACACTTTCCGACCGTCCACAGAGAACATTATGAAGACGAACTGTCTTTTTAACTTTGTGAGGTCCTGAACCGCATGAATATCGCTGCTCGCCTGCCAGTTACAGTTCTGATGTGTACGACGCTTCTCGCAGCCTGCACGGCGCCTTCGCATCAGCCGATCCCGGAAACAGCTATTCCTGATGCGCGGTTGGTTCTTCCTGCGCCTCCTGTTTCAGGCAGCGCAGCACAGGCAGATGATGATCGGGTCTTTCATGAAACACGCAGTCTGAAAGATACGCCGAGATGGGCGCTGGCCCAGCGGGATGCGGATCTGGAAGTGCCGCATCTTGTAAAGGATTTCTCCTGTGCGGTGGGATATACGCTGGATCTGTCCAAGGCTCCTCATCTTGCTGCAGTCCTAAAGCAGATGGAAAACCCGATTGTGCATCGGACCTCCGAGGCCAAGCACTACTGGCATCGGACACGCCCTTTCGTTGGAACCAACCTGCCGATCTGTACGTCTCCGGAAGGATTGGGACTTCATTCCTCCTATCCGTCCGGTCATACAACGGCTGGATACGGCATGGCTCTTCTGCTGGCTCACCTGCTGCCGGAACATGCCACTATGATCCTGCAGCGCGGACGTGTCTTTGGAGAAAGCCGGATTGTTTGCGGGGCTCACTGGAAATCTGACGTGCAGGCCGGTTTCCTGAATGCCTCGTCCGAGATGGATACGCTGCTTGATGCACCGGAACTTCAGGATGATCTTATTGCGGCGCGGAAAGAGCTAAGAGCCATGAAGGGAGCAACGCCTGCTCCCGATGCAGCCGAGTGCGCCATTGAAGTTGAGGCTGCCGCTCATTCCATTTTGTCGGAACGCTGAAACAGGCTTGATTCAGGGCGCTTTTTTAGCGTCCTGAACAGGGGTGGACTGAATATCAGGTTGAGGCGGTGGACGACTGGCGCGCTCATTGGCTTCCATAAAGCGATCCGCCAGCGCGGTATAAAGTGGGCGGGGGCACACCATTCGCGAGACGCCAAAGGCCAGGAATGATGTGGCTAGAAGCGCCAGCGTCACCTGCTGGTTGTCACACATTTCCATGACAATAATTGTTGCCGTCAGCGGGGACTGCGCCACCCCACAGAAATAGGCGACCGTGCCAAGAAGCACGACAGCGCCCGGTGTTGTGTGAGGCAGGAACTGCTCGATCCAGCCCCCGATGGCGGCACCAATGGCCAGCGAAGGCGCAAACATCCCGCCCGGAATGCCGGAGCAGTAAGACACCAGCATTGCCAGATATTTCAGCAGGAAGAACGAAGCTGGATAATGCTCTGTTCCTGCGAAAATGGCGCGAGCCTGTGCGTAGCCGGTACCGTAAGTGGTCCCTTTTGAAATCAGGCCGATAATCGCAAGAACCAGTCCGCAGGCAGCGGCAAACGCAATCGGCCGTTGTCCGGCAAAGCGTCCGATAGGGCCGGGGAGGCCGCGGGAGGCTTTAATAACAAGTGCCGCAAAGGTGCCGCCGGCCAGTCCCCCAAGGATGCCGCAGGTCAGTACGGCAATCCATGCCGTGCCAACCGGAATATCGACATCAGCATGGCCGAAATAGGTGTAATTCCCCAGCAGGGCGATGGCCGTGACACCGGAGACGACCACGACCGTCAGCGTACGGCCGGAGGTGCGTTGCTCAAAAGAGTGAGAGAGTTCTTCAATCGCGAAGACGATCCCGGCCAGAGGCGTATTGAACGCTGCGGCCATACCGGCCGCGCCTCCCGCAAGGATCATACTGCGTTTGGCCGCGATATTGGACTGTCCGAGCAGACGGGAGAAACCGTGCATGACGGATGCCCCAACCTGCACGCTTGGGCCTTCACGGCCAATCGACGCCCCGCAGATCAGGCCCAGGCAGGTGAGCAGGATTTTGCCGACTGAAATCTTGAGAGACAGAACACGGTCCACAACCGTGTAATTGTCGATGTGGAGGGTCGCAATTGTTTGCGGAATGCCTGACCCTTGTGCACCTTTGAAGATCGTACGGGTCATCCACGTGATGAAGGCCAGACCAGCAGGAGCAATGAGCAGCATGGCCCATGGGTGCCAGGCGATAATTCTGGATCGCAGATCGGCTGCGGCATCACCCATATGCGCAAACAGAACAGCAATGACGCCGACGAGAACCGCACCGATCCAGTAGATGGCTGTGCGGCGCCACTGTGTCGTCGTGGCGCGTGCAGACCGGCGCAGATGATGAATGCGGTCTTTGCGGCGGAGGGCGTGCTTTGAGGACAAATGCCCTGCGGGTATTTGCTTGGGTGCGGAGTCGGGAACTTGGGGCGAAGTATCGGCCAATGGAAGACGTCCGGGAAGGAGTGTCGGGCAAGGGAAGATACGCCCGGTTCAGACCCGCGCGTTACAGTCCCGGTCCTGCCAGTCTTCTTCGCGTCGGGTCAAGCAGTCTGAACCGATCAAGTGTAAAATCAGTGAAATAACTGAAAAACCGGGCTCAACATTCGGGGAAACTGACAGCCAGACCACCTAGAGATGTTTCCTTGTAACGGTGGTTCATGTCAGCACCGGTCTCCCGCATCGTCCGGATGACCTGATCCAGAGAAACATGGTGTACCCCATCCCCCCGCATCGCAAGAGATGCCGCGTTGATGGCCTTGATCGCGCCAAAAGCATTTCGTTCGATACACGGAATCTGCACCAAACCCCCGACGGGATCACAGGTCATGCCCAGATGATGTTCCATGCCGATCTCTGCTGCATTTTCTACTTGGTCCGGAGTGGCGCCTAATGCCGCTGCAAGTCCAGCCGCCGCCATGGAACATGCAACGCCCACTTCGCCCTGACAGCCAACTTCCGCACCGGAAATGGAAGCATTGCGCTTGAACAGGGCACCGATGGCAGTGGCCGTGAGAAGAAACTCCCGCATTCCCTCGCGAGACGCCCCGGGACAAAAATCGCGATAATACCGCAGGACCGCAGGGATGACGCCGGAGGCACCATTGGTCGGAGCTGTCACGACGCGACCGCCTGCAGCATTTTCTTCATTCACGGCAATGGCGAAGAGACTGACCCAATCCATGATCTCGTGCGGTGCACGCTGGTTCCAGCGAACACCATTTTCCAGCTTTCGGAAAAGGGCCGGAGCGCGACGTTTGACATGGAGTTTGCCGGGAAGGACGCCATCTTCCTTCAGCCCACGGTCAATGCAGTCCATCATCGTATCGAGAATACGATCAATATAGGCTGTGACGTCCTGATCGGCCCGCAACGTTGCTTCATTGGCCCGGATAAGACCGGCAATTCCCAGCCCCGTCCCTCGACAGTCTTCCAGCAGTTTGCGCCCGGAGGTCACATCATAGGGGACGCTGACGGGAGGAATAACTTTCGTAGCCGGAGAGGTATCTTCCGGCACAATAAAGCCACCACCGATGGAGCAGTATCGCTCGCAGGAGATAACGGTGTCCGTATTATCGAAAGCTTCGAATTGCAGAGTGTTCGGATGAACCGGGGGAACAGTTTCGTAATCGAACACGACATCTGATGCCGGGTCGAAAGGGATTGTGTGTCCATTCACGGTCAGGCGCTTGGTGGACTGGATCGTTTCAATGACGTGGCGTGCGTGATCCGGTGCAATGTCGTCTGGCAACCAGCCTTCGAGACCCAGAAGTACGGCGGTATCTGTTGCATGACCAGCACCTGTCCAGGCGAGGGAGCCATACAGTGTGACCTGAATGCGGGACACGGGCGTATCTGCGAGCAGGTTCTGCACAAAGGCCAGTCCGGCTCGCATGGGACCAACCGTATGGGACGAGGACGGGCCGAGCCCGATACGGAACAGGTCAAAAAGGCTGATCATATCAGAAAGCTCCGACGCTCAGGACAGCACCAGAACGCCGGAATGTTTGGCTTTGTCTGCGGGTTCGACATGAATGTGAATAGAAGCGCGTCCGAGTTCTTCACGCAGGGCCGCTTCAATGCTGTCACAGATTTCATGGGCGTCATGAACACTCATTTCGCTGGGGACCACGAGGTGAAATTCCACGAAATGCAGGACGCCAACCTTGCGCATGCGCAGGTCATGCGCTTCCAACGCTCCTGTTCCGCTGACGGAGATAATGCTTTTGACGGTCTCGACCGTGTCAGCGCCCGGCGTTTCATCCATCAGGCCGGACATTGAAATGCTCATCATCGAGAAACCGGCACGAAGCACGTTCAGAGCCACCAGCGCTGACAGTACAGCATCCAGACGGTCCCATTTCACCAGCGGAATCAGCGACACACCAATAACAAGAGCGACCGTTGCCCAAACATCGGACTGGACATGCTCACCCGCCGCCAGGAGGGCCTGCGAGGAATTTTTTCGGCCAAAACCGATGAGAATGCGGGCCCAGACCAGATTGACGATTCCGGCCAATGCGTTCAGCGCAACACCCTGAAATGGCGCGTGAACCGGCGTGGGGTGCATCCAGTCGTGTACGGCAATAACCATGATGCCGAGTGCGGTCAGAACAACCAGAACACCCTCAATGACAGCAGACAGATATTCTGCCTTGCCGTGGCCATAGGGATGATTGTCGTCTGCGGGGAGTGCCGCGATGGACAGAGCCCAGAGTGTTCCTGCAGCAGCAATGACGTTCAGGATCGTTTCAATGGCATCTGACAGCAGGGCCTCGGAACCGGAAACCCAGAATGCTGCGTATTTGATGGCCAGAACCACCACGCTCACCCCGATGGAAGCGCGGGCAATCTTGATACGGGTCGAAGGCATGAAGGTCCTTAACAGCAGGCCTGTTGAAGATCGCAGGACACTGGAGGGCTCTCGATCTGGAACGTGGGATGGGAGATACCAAACTTCTCCCGCAAAATCACGCTTGCCTGTGTGATGATCTGGTCCGGTGTCTGAGATGCTGCTTCTTCACGCAGAAGATGCACGGTCAGGGCCGTCTCCGTGGTGCTCATGGGCCAGATGTGCAGATGGTGCAGCCCACAGACGCCTGGAACAGCAAGCAGGGCATTTTGAACATCTTCGGGCGTAATTCCTGCTGGTACACCATCCAGAGACAGGGAAACTGCGCCTTTGAGCAGAGACCACGTTGCCATGATGATGGACGCGGAAACGACGAGGCTGACGATCGGATCAATGATCTGGAAGCCCGTCCAGACAATCAAAAGCCCCGCAATAACCACGGCGAAGGACATCATGGCGTCCGAAGCCATGTGGAGGAATGCCCCGCGAATGTTGAGATCATTGGAGACGCCCTTCATGAAAAGGAGCGCCGTAACGGCATTGACCGCAATTCCTACAAGCGCCACCCAACTGACGGTCATGCCTTCAACCGGGCCGTGAACAAAAAGCCTGACAACAGATTCCCAGATGATCCCACCTGTCACCAGAAGCAGGATCGTGGCATTTGCCAAAGCGGCCAGAATAGTTGATCGGCGGAGGCCATAGGTAAAGCGGGTCGTCGGCGCACGTCGGGCCAGACTTTCTGCGAGCCATGCAGCCCCCAGACCCAGAATATCGGACAGGTTGTGTCCGGCGTCTGCCAACAGAGACAGGGAATGCGCCCAGACACCCCATAGTGCTTCGGCAATGACGTAAACCGTGTTCAGGGCGATCCCGATGGCGAATGCCCGGCCGAAGCTTGCGGGGGCATGAACATGCTGATGCCCGAACCCGAAGCCATGGCTATGTCCGTCACAGGACCCATGATCATGGTCGTGTCCGTCATGGTCATGCTCATGTGTGTGCTCGTGCCCGTGCGATTGATCGTGGGCATGATCTGCATGGTCATGCGAACAGGCGTGATGGGATTCTGTGGTCATGTCCGGGCAGGTCTGTGGCTGATCCGAAGATCATACTGCATGTCCATGGTTCAACCCAAGCAATGATCTGGCAACAGTGCGAGAGGCGTTGGGTGACCTTCTGACGGGCAGGGCGGCGGCTGTCTCGGATCATCATGACTGGACACGAATGTGTCGTTCCGTAACACATGGATTGTCACACCCTGCATGTCCGCAGAGGGGGACTTGCACGGAGAGTGTTCATGAAGGGTACCGTCCTCGGTTTTGATAATCTGACAGGTGAAGGTGTGATCCTGAATGATCAGGACGTTCGGTACTCATTTTCGAAAATAAACTGGCGGGACACTCTGGCGCCTGAGAAGGGGCAGCGCGTTGATTTCGAGCCTTGGGGGACAATGGCCAATAACGTGTTTCTGGATGTTCGCGCAGGGCAATTCGCACCCGCAGCGGATATGTCTTTCAAAGAGGCCATTCAGGCTTGTTTCCGTCGGATAACGGATTTTCAGGGGCGCTCCCGCCGGAAGGAATATTGGTACTTCAGGATCTTCGGAATTATCTGTTCCGGCTTGTTTTCCCTGATTTCCGGTGACTTGAGGCACAGCAGCGGGATTAGTGTCGGCCTGCTGGAGATCGTGATTTCCCTTGCGTGGCTTTATCTTTTCGTTGTGGATCTCAGCGTGTCTGTCAGACGGTTGCATGACATCAATCGTTCAGGCTGGTGGACGCTGCTGTACCTTACAGTCATCGGAACAATCCCCCTGCTGATCATGATGTGTTTCGATACCAATCCGCGTATCAACAAATGGGGCTATCCCGCCAAATAGTCTCAACTCCCGCTGGACACATATCCCGCTACCCCCCGCCGCCACCACAGCATCATGAGGGCAAGAAAAACGAAGCCCATAGCGGGGGACAGCAGACCGAACCAGAGCGGCATCCCCAGCGGGTCGGGATGGTTCAGCATCGCGAGGGCCGGGTAGTAGCAAACGGCAGAGAGCGGAAGTGCCCATGTCAGGAAACGCCGCAGCCAGCGGGCGAACATGGTAATCGGGTACTGCCCGGCTTCCACGCCGCCATAGGTCAGCACGTTTACAACCTCCAGCCCTTCTACTGTGATGAAACACAGCGCGGCCTGCCCGATCAGGATACCGAGAAACATCACAGCTCCGCCTGCCACGGCCCAGGGCAGAAGCCAGACTGTATTCCACGACACATGAGGCGAGAGCCAGAAACCTGCCCCCAAAACGAACGCACCTTGCAGAAAACGACCGATCGGCCGGAGGCGCAGTTCATGCCCGAGCAGAAGAACCAGCGTTGAGCGGGGACGCAACAGCAGCCGGTCAAACGAACCGGTCTTGACGTATTCGCTGCCGAACACATCAAAGCCACGACCAAGCGTTTCGGCCACTGAAAAAGAGACGTTCACCAGCCCATAAAGAACGGCGACCGCCCCAATATCCCAGCCCGCAATACTGCCAAAACGGTGGAACAGGCTCCAGATGCCGAAGAAGCTCAGCAGCGTCGTGACGAAATTGCCGACAAGCTGAAGGGCGAAGGTTCCGGGATAGCGAAGCTGTGCCTTGATCGAGGCACCAGCCATCCGGCGATAGAGCGTAAAGGCATTCATGCGCCCTGAACCTCCATTCTCGACACGGTGCGGTTCATCCAGAAACGCCCGATCATGGTCAGGGCCAGCAGCCAGAAACACTGGATTCCCAGAGCGGCCACAACGCCCCCCGGAATGGGCATCCCCATGTAAAGCCGGATCGGAATATCCGAAATACCCGCGAAGGGCTGGAGCAGCAGCAGTTCGCGCGCCCAGTCCGGATAGAGCGGCAGCGGTAGCAACATGCCGGACATCAGAACAGCCAGAGGCGTTCCCACGGCATAGGTGCCAAGAGGCGACAGGGTGCGAGCGGCGATGATGTTCCACCACATCACGATGCTGGCTGAAATGAAGGCCCCCAGCACAAAGGATATCAGTGCCAGAAGGGCGGCTTCAAAAGACGCAGGAGGTGCGAGGCTCCACCCGTTCAGGCCAACGAGTGCGGCCAGCGGGCCCGCCACGACTGCCAGAAGGACAGCGCGCGGAATCGCATTGCCCAAGAGGCGGGCAAGGGAAGCGGAGAGCCACCAGTTCCACAGATCCACCGGGCGCAGCAGATCATAGACAATCGCTCCACTTTTTGCGGCTTCGCCAATCGCGGGGAGGCAGCCAAGCGGGAGTAGCGTGAAAAAAGACTGCTGAATCCAGGTGTAGGTCATGGCCTGACGCAGCGTCATCGGCGCATTTACGTCGGGTGCATGGTGATACACGGCGGCATAGGCCATCAGCGAGATCGCCCCGAACCACATCTGCGCAACCAGCCCCGCCAGAACAGCGAGGCGATACCGCAGCCCAATTTTCCATTGCAGGACGAAAGACGTCACATACGGGCGGATCGTCACGAGGCATGATCCGCGTAGAAGCGTGTGATGATCTCCTCAATCGCCGGGCGGCCGATCCGCAGATCTCCCAGATCCGGGAATGTGGAGAGGTGTGCAACAAGAGCAGGAGCGGGGAGGCGTTGCGGATCGAACGTGATGGTCACGCTGCGTGTTCCGCGCTCGGTTTCTACTGCGCCGTCTGGCAGGAACAACTCCGGCGGAGGGCCCGTGAAATCCGCTTCCAGAATACGCTCGGACAGTGTTGTCGCTTGAAGCGCCTCAAACGGGCTGTCTGCCAGAATACGGCCATGTCCAATGACGATAACCCGGTCGGCCAGCGCCTCAATATCGTGCATGTCATGGGTGGTGAGCAGGACGGTTGTGCCTCGTTCCCGACGGAGATCCCGCACGAAAGCACGCACCGCCAGCTTGGACGGCGCATCCAGCCCGATCGTCGGTTCATCAAGAATGACCACATCCGGATCATGGATCAGCGCGGCAGCGATTTCAGCCCGCATCCGCTGCCCCAGCGACAACTGCCGGACGGACTGGTCCATGATGCCATTCAGATCCAGCGCCTCCGCCAGACGGTCCCGGTTTCGTTTGAACCGCTCCGGCTCCACGCTGTAAATATCGCGCAGGAGCGCCAGCCCTTCCGCAACGGATAGATCCCACCACAACTGTGTCCGCTGGCCGAACACCACGCCAATCCGGGCGACATGGGCAATCCGGTTCTCCCACGGGACCAGATTGCCCACTCGCACAATGCCGGATGTGGGACGCAAAATACCGGATAAAATCTTGATGGCCGTGGATTTCCCTGCTCCGTTCGGACCGATAAACCCGGCAATTTCGCCAGATGGAACCGTGAAGGAGATACCATCCAGGGCCGTGATTTCACGCGTCTTTCCACGCCAGCTTCCGCCATCGCGGACCTGATAAGTCTTGCGGAGGTCTCGAACCTCGATCGCGGTGGCAGTCTTCATGAATGAACGCGGTCCCTGACAGGCAATATCGCCAACAGTTCTGCGGCAGCTTGGCTTCTCCGGCAAGTGGGTGACAGGACTGCGTGTCGTTACCACCTATTACCCACAGTCCTTCTGCATACGGTAAGAAGGAGTCCGTCTTTTGAACCCCGATCGTCAGGATGATCTCATGGCTGGTAAACGTATTCTCATGCTCGCAGGTGATTTCGTTGAAGATTACGAAATCATGGTGCCATTCCAGATGTTGCTGATGGTCGGACACAACGTGGACGTCGTCTCGCCCGGCAAGAAGGCTGGCGAGCAGGTGGCGACGGCCATCCACGATTTCGAAGGCCATCAGACCTACACCGAAAAGCGTGGCCACAATTTCACGCTCAACGCCACCTATGCGGGCACGAAAGCGGAGGATTACGATGCGCTGGTCATTCCGGGTGGTCGTGCGCCTGAACAACTCAGCACCGATGAAAGCGTGCTGGACCTGATCCGGGCCTTCGTGACGGCCGATAAGCCAATTGCTGCCGTCTGTCATGGCCCGCAGCTTCTCGCCGCTGCCAATGTCATTTCCGGGCGCAAGGTTTCTGCCTATCCGGCCTGTCGTGCGGAAATGATCCTTGCAGGCGCAGACTATCAGGCGATTGCGATTGATGGGGCGGTGACGGACGGTAAGCTCGTGACCGCGCCAGCATGGCCAGCGCACCCGGCCTGGATCGGCCAGTTCCTGAAGGTTCTGGGCACGAAGATCGAAGCCTGATTGTTATCCGCAGGGGAAGACCAGCCATGTGTGAACTCTATGTCCGCGCCGACCCGATCTTTTACGAAAGCCGGACGCGCTCCCTGCGGATCCATGGTGTTGTCACCACGATCCGGCTGGAGAACATGTTCTGGGATGTGTTGACGGAAATTGCCGCAGCCGATGGCATGACCGTCAACCAGCTCATCACGAATCTTTCGGATGAAATTCTGGAGCTTCGGGGTGAGCTACCCAACATGGCGTCTTTCCTGCGTGTCAGCTGTCTGCGCTATCTGGACCGGGAGCGTCAGACCCAAAGCGTCCCGGGATCTGTGGCTGTTCAGCCCGTTCCGCTGCGAAAGGTCGGTTAAACCTTAGCATCGCAGCAAAGAGGCATTGGCGGACCGGGGCGCAAAATCGTAGAGAGGGAGCATGACGACTCCTTCTTCTCAGCAGGGCCAGCAGCCCGGCAACAAACCCCTGTCTTCCAGACGCACGGAACACGTCATGGAGCGTGCGTTTTTCGCTGCGCGCTGGATTGCGGCGCCGTTGTATTTCGGTCTGACGATCGGCCTGCTTCTGGTGGCGTTCAAGTTCTTCCAGCAACTCCTTGGGCTGGTCCTGAAAGCCACAGGGCTGGATTTTGATGACGTGTTTGTTGGGGTGCTGGATCTGATCGATCTGGTCCTGCTGGCCAATCTGCTGCTGATCGTCATGTTCTCAGGGTACGAAAACTTCGTCTCCCGTCTCGATATCCGCCAGCATGAGGACTACCCGTCCTGGATCGGGCATGTGACGTTCGGGGACATCAAGATCAAGCTTATGGCGTCCATCGTTGCCATGTCTGCCATCCATGTTCTGGCTGATTTCATTCGTGTGGATGAGACATCCACGCGTGCTCTGGAATGGAGCGTCGGGATTCATCTGGCCTTTGTTGTTTCCGGTGTTCTGATGGCCGTCATGGATCGCATCATGGAAGGCTCGCCGGATACGCATCACGCTGACCCGCAGCCAGAAACCGCCCAGAATAAAGAAAAGCACGACGCATGATCCGCCTGACAGAACTGCGCCTGCCGCTGGAGCACCCGGAAGGTGCACTCCGGGAGGCAGTCCTGACGCGTCTGAACATTCCGTCCGACGCTCTTAAAGATTTCAAGATCGCCCGCCGCGGCTATGACGCCCGCAAGCGCGGCCATATCGTTCTGGTGTACAGCATCGATTGTGACGTTGCGGATGAAGCGGCTGTTCTGACGGCTCATGAGGGCGATCAGCATGTCCGTCCCACGCCGGACACGACCTATCATCTTCCCAAAGCGACCCTGCCAGAAGGGACGCCGCGCCCTGTCGTCGTTGGGGCTGGACCATGCGGAATCATGGCGGCCCTGACACTGGCGCAAGCCGGCCTCAAGCCAATCATCATCGAGCGCGGAAAGGATGTCCGTTCCCGGACGGTGGACACGTTTGCCCTGTGGCGCAAATCGGTTCTGACGCCCGAAAGCAACGTGCAGTTCGGTGAAGGTGGGGCAGGAACGTTCTCAGACGGTAAGCTCTATTCCGGTGTGTCCGATCCGCGGAATCTTGGACGTCGCGTTATCGAGGAGTTCGTTCGGGCTGGTGCGCCGGAAGAAATCCTCTATGTGTCCAAGCCCCATATCGGCACGTTTCGTCTCGTCTCGATGGTTATGTTCATTCGTGAAGAAATCGAGCGTCTGGGCGGGGAATACCGCTTCGAAACCCGTGTCGAGGGTTTTGAGATGGAAGGCGAGGGCACGGAGCGTCGTCTGCGCGGGCTTCACCTTTCAACGGGAGAAATTCTTCCAGCCGAGCGCGTCATTCTCGCAGTTGGACACTCAGCACGCGATACGTTCGAAATGCTGCGGCAGGCCGATGTCGCCATGGATGCCAAGCCGTTCTCCATTGGGGTTCGGATTGAGCATCCACAGTCCGTCATTGATACCGCCCGCTTTGGTTCCGATGCGGGGAATGAGATCCTTGGTGCCGCGGATTACAAGCTGGTGCATCATGCCTCCAACGGGCGCTCGGTTTATTCGTTCTGCATGTGCCCCGGTGGGCAGGTTGTCGCGGCAACGTCTGAAATCGGACAGGTCGTGACCAATGGCATGAGCCAGTATTCTCGCGCCGAGCGGAATGCGAACAGCGGCATTGTCGTGGAAGTCACGCCTGAAAAGGACTTCCCGGATGATGTTCTGGGTGGCGTCGCATTTCAGCGGAAATGGGAAAAGGCAGCTTTTGTGGCAGGTGGCAGCGATTATCGCGCTCCTGCTCAGCGGGTTGGCGATTTTCTGGCGGGTCGGCCCTCCACAACGCTGGGCGATGTGGTGCCGTCCTATCAGCCGGGCGTGACCCCAACCGATCTGACGCTGTGTCTGCCAGATTTCGTCTGCGAGGCTATTCGTGAAGCCTTGCCGCGTTTCGAGCGCAAGCTGAAGGGCTTCTCGATGGAAGACGCGGTCATGACGGGTGTTGAAACCCGCACGTCGTCTCCCATCCGCCTTCAGCGAGACAGGGACGGACAAAGCCCGACCCTGCGGGGTCTGTTCCCGGCCGGCGAGGGCGCGGGTTATGCTGGCGGTATCCTATCCGCCGGAATTGATGGCATCCGCACAGCGGAGTGGCTTGCAGCGTCTCTTTAAGACGCTGCTTCCTCGTCACCTTCCATGGTTTCGCCTGGAAGGTTTTTCGGTTGAAGCAGAGCGATACCCGCTGTCACGGCACTTGATCCCACCACAAATGCTTCAGCCGTCAGAGGCAGGGTAACCGGCGTCCGTCCGATGCCCGGAATGATCCATCCGGCAATGCCTTGCCCGATGGAGCCAAGAGCATAACCCAGGCCCATCCCGAAGCTGCGTGTTTCAGACGGAAAGCACTTGGCCAGATAATGCGGCACGAGTGCGAAAATCCCGGAAGCAGCAGCACCCATGATGAAAGCAGCCGTCAGCAGCATATTCCATGACGGAGCACTCAGGAACGGCCAGATTGTCAGTACGACAATGGCAATCGCACCCAGCATGACTTTCAAATCACCGAAGCGTTCCGCCAGCCACCCGCAGAGGATTTTTCCGCTGAAAGACCCGATGCAGTAAAGTGTGATCGGGATGAAAACGTCCTGCGGTGTCAGATGATGCGACCCGCGAAGGATGGTGGGATAAAATGTATAAATGGCCGCTTTTTGGAACTCCAGAAAGCCCATGAAGGCAATGGCCTGAATGGCCGCGCCATCCAGACGGAACTGGACCTTTGGTACAGGCTGCGTTGGTGTTCGGGCCTGCCCTGCTGCCCGCTCTGCACGATTGCGAAGCCAGACCGGACTTTCTTTCACGCCGAGACGAATGAAGATCGCCAGAAGGGCCGGGGCCAGACCGATGAAAAACAGCATTCGCCAGCCGTAATGTGGCAGGATCAACGCCTGCGCGCCGGCAGCAGCAAAATAGCCGACTTCATAGCCGGACATCATGAGCGCGGACGCCATGGGGCGCGTCCATGCTGGAACGCTTTCCATCAGAAGGGCCGCGGAGGCTGTCCACTCGCCACCAAAGCCGATCCCAAACAGGAATTGCACGATGCCAAGCATTAGCAATCCATGAGACAGGCCCGTCATGGCGGAAAATACGCCAAACCAGACGACACCCAGCATGAATGCCAGACGGCGCCCGTAGCGATCCGCCAGCCAGCCCCAGCTTGTATTGCCAATGGCGCGGCCAATGGATTGGGCCGTCAGAATCATGCCCAGAGCGCTGATGGAGCACCCGAATTCATGGGCGATATCGGGGAGCGTGAACATCAGGGATGTCTGGTCGAAGGCGTCCAGAAACCATCCCAGGAAAGAGGCGAAAGTAACCTGCCAATAGGGGAGGAGGGCCTTGAGAGAACTGCGGGAAGACGTGTTCGGGGCGGAGCGGGAAGAGGCGTCCGTCATCAACAATGTCCTGACAGGCAGATTGAACCTGCACGCTTGATGGAAGTGGCACGGAAAATCCGCAGGGATAAATCAGTAGCAGATTCGTCCTGATTGGGCGAACGAAGAATGAGCCCCTACAGTTTCAGCAGGATTCACTGAAATCACACGGCAAAGTGAGGAGAAAACGCAGGCTGTTAAGGGAAAATTAGGGGTCTGGCGTCATTTTCCTGTCTGGATAGAACAGGAGATGTCCGAATTGGATGACATGGGACAGGAGGTCAGTTACGGGACGGCGGCGCCTCGTGCTCTGGAAGGGGCAAAAGAAACCGGTAGGAGCGGACTGCAAAGCCGTAGCCCTGTAGGGGCTGTCCCTCCGCTAAGTGCAGGAATGTTTGCTACGACCTTGGGCAGTCGCCGGGCTCGTCAAAAAAGTGCGCTGCCTCCGTTAAGGTGGCTTCCCAGACTTGCCAGCGCGCGTGGGGGAATGGAAAAGCTTATTGGCGCGCAGGTGGACATGAGCCAGTTGTGGCTGGCTATTCCCCGAAGGACAGTGCGTCGCAGTCGTCGAAAGTCACTGGATCAGCAGCAGCGGGAGTTCGACCTTGAACTCCTTCAGACCGCTTGTGCCCAGGCCGCGACATGGCCCGACGACATGCGACTGATGGTCTCTCTTGAAGACGATCAGGCGCCGGATGTTGCTTTCAACAAGCGGTTGAATGACGTTCTGGACCAGACCGGTTTCCCTGTTTCCCGTCTGGATCTGGTTTTTCAGGAAAGCGGTATTGCCCAGAGCGAGCGAGAAGTATGCTGTACGCTTGCGTCACTTCGGGACCGAGGGGTGCAGATCTTTACCAATGGCTTCGGGATTGCCCCTTCCAGCCTGACACTCCTGCGAGACCGGGCCATCAGTGGCCTTTTGGATGGGGTGCAGTTCGATACGTCTGTTCTGTCAGCGTCCACGCTCTCATGGTCTCTGAAGGGAGATGTACCGGAACTGGACGAGGGAGCTGTAGCATTCTTCCGGGCTGCGCTTGACGCAGTAAGAACCCTTGACCTGCATGTTCGCGCCACAGGCGTCGATACACCAGCACAACTGGATTTCGTGCAGAAAAACGGTTGTGTAGAGGCCTCAGGTCTGGCTCTTCTACCCGCAGAAACGACGGCGCAGATTGCAGAGCGTTTTGCCGGAACAGAAGGGCGTACACGCCGCCGCCGGATGAGTCGGACGGCAGAGGGGTTATGACGGGTAATGTCAGCAGGATGTCTTACCCTGCTGACATGAAGTGCACTTGCGTCAGATTTTGCACTGATACTGAAACAGACGTTCAGGGTCGACTCGCAGGAGATTGCCCAGCATGGGAAGAACTTCCGTCAGGGCATCTTCAATTGCTTCAAGCGACTGGCCGGTCTGGTCAGCAATGTACTTCAGGTGCTTCTCGCCCATCAGGACTTCAACTTCCTGCGGTGTGAGGGGATTGGCTTCAGTGTTGTGGATTTCACTGACTCGTGTCGCCAGATGACAGTCATCACGCATCAAGCGGATGGTGACTTCCGTTAGGCCCGACCTGTCCATACTGGCATTGCTGAGCCAGTCGCCGAAGCGAACGAACAGGGAGGTTTCTTTTTCGCCTTTGGTTTTAACGGTGGTGGTCATGACCTGTACTCCTCAGCAAGGGAGGGACTGGCCGCATCCGGGGGGAATCGGCCCTGCACTGACAACGCATGAAGTCTGGTTTGGTCGCGAGGGACGAAAACACCTTCGCGTGATGTTTCCGCCCTTTTTGCGTCAGTCCAGAGGACCGCTTTCGACCAGAACAATTTCGGCATCTTCTTTGGCCGTAATAACAATGCGTTCTACATCGGTCAGGGCTGCGCCATCTCGTGTTTCAACGGTCTGACCGTCAATCTCCAGACTGCCGGTTGCTGGCACAAGATAAGAAAAATTCTCCCGCCGCGTCTCGAACGTCACTGTTTCGCCTGCTTTCAGAGTAGCACCAAGGACGCGGGCTTCGGCCCGGATCGGTAGCGCATCGTCATCTTCGAAACCGGATGCGAGCGTGACGAACCGTCCATTACGTGCGTCTTTCGGGAAAGGCCTTGTTCCCCAGCCTGGCGTTCCTCCTGGTTCATTGGGGATGATCCAGATCTGGAACAGTGTGGTGTTCTCGGTTTCCTTGTTGAACTCCGCATGGGTGATCCCGCTGCCTGCGGACATGACCTGAACATCGCCAGCTTCTGTGCGCCCTTTGTTTCCCAAGCTGTCCTCGTGGGAAATAGCGCCCGTGCGGACATAGGTGATGATTTCCATGTCCTTGTGAGGATGGGCACCAAAGCCGGTGCCACCCTCGATCCGGTCGTCGTTCCATACGCGCAGGCGCCCCCAGTGCATGCGGTGACGATCCATGTAGCCAGCGAATGAGAAGTGGTGCCGGGCGTCCAGCCAGCCATGGTTGGCATGTCCAAGCGAAGAAAAGGGTCTGATGTCGAGCATGATGTGCTCCTGTTGGTTTGTTCTGACTTCCAACATGGGGCTCGGATAAGGTAAAGAAAATGGAACTGATGGAAATATAAAGTTTCCAAAAACGGCATAAAAGGCTTCTGATGCTGCCTGATCTTGAAGGCTGGGCTGTTTTCGCCCGTGTTGCGGAAAGCGGTTCGTTTGCGTCCGCTGCCCGATCACTAGGGCTGTCCGCTCCAACTGTCTCCAAAGTCATTGCCCGGCTGGAGCATCGCCTGAAAACAACGCTCTTTCAGCGGAGCGCACGCCACCTCTCCCTTACGGCAGCGGGTGTCGCCTGTCTGGAGCGAGCAAGACGAATGCTGTCGGATGGAGAATGGCTGGAGGCCGAATTGCGGGAAGGATCAGTCAGACCCCGTGGGACAATCCGGCTGGCAGTTCCAATGGGGTTCGGATTGGATATTCTGGGGCCGGTGCTGCCTGCCTTTCTGGAAAAATATCCGGATATTTCGATGGAAATTGATCTGGATGACCGGACCGTAGATCTGCTCGGTGGACGGTTTGAAGCGGCAATTCGGATTACGCCGGGTGAATTGCCGCCCGCGTCAAGTGGTGGGGCGCATCTCCTGTGTCGATCCATGGTGAGGTTCGTGTGTTCACCGGAACTAAAGGCGAGTCTTGGCCCTCTGGAGACTCCGGAAGATCTCTCTGGCAAATCTGGTCTGCTGTACGCGAATACCGACCTGCCGGATCTGTTGAGACTGACTCATCACGATGGGAAACAGGTATCCGTTCGACTGCGCGGCAGGATGACCGTCAATAATGGTGACATGCTGCTTCCGGCACTGAGAAACGGCACAGGACTGGCACTTTTGCCAGATTTCATGCTGCGAAAAGATCTTGAGGCAGGCCGACTGGTCGAAGTTTTGCCAGGATGGCAAGGCAATGTCCTGTCGGTTTGGTTCATGGTTGTTGGGTGTGGTGCGACACGCCTACAGATGCCAGCCAGACTGCGTGTTCTCTTGGCTTACCTGGAGCAGACACTTGGCGGAAAGATGTCACAGGATTACAGTGCCGCGCAGGAGAAAACGCGATGAATTATGATGCGATGTTCCAGTCCGCCCTGGACGGTCTGCGTGCTGATGGCAGCTACCGTTACTTTGCGGAACTTGAACGCCGGTCCGGCAATTTTCCGAAAGCCTACCATCATGGGCTCGGTCGTGATGTCACAGTGTGGTGTTCCAACGATTATCTCGGCATGGGGCAGCATCCGGAAGTTCTCAAGGCGATGCATGATGCCCTTGATGAGACGGGCGCAGGCGCAGGCGGAACGCGCAACATTTCCGGCACAAACCACTATCATGTGGAACTGGAAAAAGAGCTAGCATCCCTGCACGGCAAGGAAAGTGCACTGCTGTTCAACTCGGGCTACCTGTCCAACTGGGTGACCCTCGGGACGATTGCGGGCCGTTTGCGGAACTGTGTGGTTCTGTCGGATGAACTGAACCATGCCTCCATGATTGAAGGCATCCGCCATTCCCGTGCTGAAAAGCAGATTTTCCGTCACAACGATGTTGAAGATCTGGAGCGTCGTCTGAAGGAGCTCCCGGCGGATGTTCCGAAGATCATCGCGTTCGAGTCCGTCTATTCCATGGATGGCGACATTGCTCCGATCGAGGCCTTCTGTGATCTGGCCGATAAGTATGGCGCCATGATCTATCTCGATGAGGTCCATGCCGTGGGCATGTATGGCGATCACGGTGCGGGCGTGGCTGAAAAGCTGGGCCTGTCCCATCGTCTGACGGTCATCGAAGGGACGCTTGGCAAGGGGTATGGCGTTGTGGGTGGCTACATTGCAGCCTCCGCGCCACTTTGCGATTTTGTGCGTTCCTTCGGCTCAGGCTTCATTTTCTCCACGGCGCTGCCGCCAATGATTGCGGCGGGTGCTCTGGCGAGCGTGCGGTATCTCAAGCGCAGCAGTGCCGAGCGTGAGGGGCAGCAGCGCGCCGTGGCCTATCTGCGTGCGGCGCTCGACAAGGCTGGCATCCCGCATGTTGGTAATCCGAGCCATATCGTGCCGATTATGGTAGGCGAGGCCGAACTTTGCCGCGACCTGTCAGACGAGTTGCTGAACCGGTTTGGCCATTACATCCAGCCGATCAACTTCCCGACCGTACCGCGCGGAACAGAGCGTCTGCGTCTGACGCCGACGCCGCTTCACACCAATGAAGCCATTGATGAACTGGTCGAAGCCGTCTCCACGCTGTGGCGTGAGCGTCAGCTTAAGCGCTCTGTCGCTGCGTAAGCGGGCGATTCAGCCTAAAAGAAAAAAGGCAGCCACATCGGGCTGCCTTTTTTGTGCATGGGGTCAGGCCTGAACGTAAACCCAGGCTGTCCGGCCGGAGCGCAATGTGACTTCGACCCGTTTGTAGTCTGATACTTCATAGGCATCCGCGGCCCGCAGTTCTGCTTCCGTAATGCGGAAGACTTTCCCCGCAACCTCATCCGATGGGTTCTTGCTGGGAATGACGACAGGGTGAAAACGCTTTCCACTTGCACGCAGGACGTCAGGGTCCGTGATTTCCACCATGGCAGTCGTATGGCCAGTCATGGCGTCCTCTTCTCCGTCCAGAAGGCGGCCGAATGAAGAAAGCTGGACCTCGTCCTGCTGGAGTGTGCCGTAAGAGAACAGGAGGACTGAGGCGGGTTCGGTCATGAGAAAGTTTCCAGTCATCAGGGATCAGATGCGCTTGTAGCCCTGCCAGAGGGCTGTGACGGGCTGGCCGTCTGCCTGTGGGGTCAGAGTGATGTAGAGGCCATCGATCTGTTCCAGAGGAAGGCAGTCATCGACTTCCATGAAATTGTCCCGATGCTGATGATCGTATCCAACCAGAAGACAGGTCTTGGCTTTGGCCTTTGCTTCCGCTTCGGAACTGGCAACCAGAAAGGTGAAGGCGTGTTCTTCCTTCAGTTCACCCGGCGCATAACCGCCCATATTGATGAAATAGAGGGTTTTGTCTGAGGTGGGCTTGGTTGTGCTGAGTGTTACGGCATAGCCGTCCGCCCAGGACACTTCACCATAAGCGTCGACATGCAGGGAGTTCCGGATGCCAAACCAGCGTTCACCAAGGGATGGGTATGCATCTTCCGGTTTTTCAGCGACGGCGAACTGAACGTCATGGACTTCGATATTCGCACCGGGGGCGCTTCCGCCCAGATAGAACACATACAGTTTCACGAGCCCGTCTCCTTGGTTCCAAAACGTCATATCAGCTTTGTGCCGTAAAGCTGAAGTCAGTCGGTCAGAGCTTTGAAAAGGATCTTTCCCATGGTGTCCGTGCTTAGAGTTGCTGCCCTTCTTGCTGTCCTTGTTCCTTTGGGAACTGCGTCTGCGCGGGATTATCAGACGCAGGACAGTTGTGACGGCTTCCCGAAGGTCTTTCTGAAGACGCGGCCCGGTCTTTGTGTGGGGCTGGTGGCCAGTCGTCTGGGGTTTGCTCGCGGGGTGGCAGTTATCGGCCATGATGTGTTCGTTCTGGATATGGGCGGTTGGCGAAAAGGCCAAGGCAGGTTGCTGCGACTAAAGCAGGACGGCCATGCCCCTCCAGAGGTACTGCTGTCAGGGTTGGATGAGCCTAGCGCGTTGGTCTCTGGACCGGATGGTGTCCTCTATATGGGCGTTGCGGGAAAGGTTGTTCGTGTGGACCTGTCCGGGACGAAACCCCAAATGCGGGATGTTGTCACAGGCCTCCCTGAAACGGGGAGGCATCCTCTGACAGCGCTGGCCTTTGCGCCAGACGGGCAGCTTTACATCAATATCGGATCGGCAACCGATCATTGTGAAACGCCGGGCGGCGATGCGCCTGGCGCGCAGAAAGCCTGCCCTGAAACAGCACAAAATCCGCCGCGTGCAAGCATTATGAGCGTTCGTCCGGGACCAAATCCAGTCGTCTGGAAAGACACAAAACTGGTCGCGACGGGTCTGCGCAATAGCATGGGCCTGGCAGTGCTGCCGAATGGAACGCTGGTTGCGGCTGTTAACGCACGGGACGCTATCAACAAGGCCGATCCCGCTCTGTCTGATGCGGCATTGCCTCACGACACCTATGACGTGATCCGTCCGGGGGCGAATTATGGCTGGCCCTATTGCTTTGAGGACAATCAGCCCAGCCCGGAATACCCGCATTATGCCTGTGCAGGCATGGAAAAGCCTGCCTTGCTGCTTCCGGCTCATGCCGCTCCACTTGGGTTGCTGGCTTATCAGGGCGACGCGCTTTCAGACCTGCAAGGGCAACTTGTGCTGCCATATCATGGGTATCGGAAGACCGGTCATCGGATCATGACCCTGAAAATCAGCCCGAGTGGGGAGCCTGTAGGTGTGCCTGAACCGCTGGTCTGGGGCTGGGAGGGGCGTACTTCACTCTCCCCTGCGGGGGCTCCGGTCTTCATTGCGGAAATGGCAGATGGCAGTCTGCTGGTGTCTGAAGATCACAACGGCACACTTCTGCGGATCGCGAAAAGTGATCCTCACGGGGAAACGCATTGACAGCATGACACCAATGCGATGAGTGTTGCCCTCACCAGGGGGAGCTTCGCCACAAGAAGCTGAGAGGTCACTGAAGGACTGAGAAGTCTGCGGTGTGACGACCCTGCCGGGCGCATCCTGCGTTCGGGAAACCTGATCCGGTTAGAACCGGCGGAGGGAATGGTGATGACACACAGCACAGCCGGCGCTGCCGGTACGCCATGCTGTTGCCCCCGCTGCGAAAAAGGGGGCGACCATGGGTGATATTCCAAATAATCTGAATAAAGGGCCGGCTGTCGGCCACGTGACGACAGGCCCGATCCAGGGGGCCTGCAAAAAATGGTCCGAGGCGCCGGGGCGTCCGGACATTCTGGTGCCATATCGCGAGATCGCGCTGCATCCGTCTGCAAATGAAGAGCCTGTGCGTGTCTATGATACGTCTGGGCCCTATACGGACACGTCCGTTAGCATTGATGTGGAGAAGGGTCTTTCGACGCCGCGTGCAGCATGGCTGGCAAAGCGTGGCTTCCGGAAAGTCGAGGCTCGGGCCGTCAAGCCGGAAGATAATGGCTTTGCCAGTGAGGCACAGGCTGTTCCAGCGTGTCCGGCGCCTCATGACGTCTATTCCGGCGAAGGTGCGCAGCACGTCACGCAGTATGAATACGCAAGGGCAGGGATCGTCACGGAGGAGATGATCTATATTGCCCATCGCGAGAATGTCTGTCGTGCCGAAATGGTGGCCGGGGCTGAAGAGCGCCGGGCGGATGGCGAAGATTTCGGTGCGGAAATCCCGGCGTTCATCACACCGGAATTTGTACGGGAAGAGGTTGCACGCGGGCGGGCTGTGATTCCGGCGAACATCAATCACCCGGAACTTGAGCCAGTCATTATTGGCCGAAATTTCCTTGTGAAAGTGAACGCCAATATTGGAAATTCGGCGGTGACGTCCTCTGCTGCGGAAGAAGTCGAGAAGCTGGTCTGGTCCATCCGCTGGGGTGCGGACACGGTGATGGATCTGTCCACGGGGCGGAATATTCATAACATCCGTGACTGGATCATGCGGAACTCCCCAGTCCCCATCGGGACGGTGCCGCTTTATCAGGCGCTGGAGAAGGTGAATGGCGTTCCCGAGAAGCTGACCTGGGAAATCTTCAGGGATACGCTGATCGAGCAGGCCGAGCAGGGCGTCGACTACTTTACGATCCATGCCGGTGTCCGCCTTCAGCATATTCCGCTGACCGCAAAGCGCACGACGGGCATTGTCTCGCGTGGTGGCTCCATCATGGCGTCCTGGTGCCTGGCCCATCATCGTGAGAGCTTCCTGTACGAGCACTTCGAAGACATCTGCGACATCATGCGCCGCTATGACATCACCTTCTCATTGGGGGATGGTCTGCGTCCGGGATCAATCGCTGATGCCAATGATGCAGCACAGTTTGCCGAGTTGGAAACGCTGGGGGAACTGACGAAGATTGCCTGGGCAAAGGGCTGTCAGGTTATGATCGAAGGGCCGGGTCATGTGCCGATGCACAAGATCAAGGTCAACATGACCAAGCAGCTTCGGGAATGTGGAGAAGCGCCGTTTTATACGCTTGGTCCGCTAACAACCGATATTGCGCCGGGCTACGATCACATCACGTCCGGTATTGGTGCGGCGATGATCGGCTGGTTCGGCACAGCGATGCTCTGTTACGTCACACCAAAGGAGCATCTGGGCCTCCCAGACCGTTCTGATGTCAAAACGGGCGTGATTACGTACCGTATTGCGGCGCACGCTGCCGATCTGGCGAAAGGGCATCCCGCAGCACAGTTGCGGGACGATGCGTTGTCACGGGCACGGTTCGAGTTCCGGTGGGAAGACCAGTTCAATCTGGCGCTTGATCCGGACACGGCACGGAGTTTCCATGATGAAACCTTGCCCAAGGAAGCGCACAAGACGGCACATTTCTGTTCCATGTGCGGTCCGAAGTTCTGCTCCATGAAGATCAGTCATGATATTCGCCGCGAAGCGGAACGTCAGGACGGCATGGCGCAGATGAGCGAAGTGTTTCAGGAGCATGGCGCCAAGCTTTATGTTCCTGAAAAGGAAGTAGAAACGGTCTCGGAATAACCCGATAACCGAAATGATTTGGGGGATGGCCTTGCGTCTGCGGGCCATCCCCCTCATCATGTTGCGATGCCGTTCAAGGAAGACCTCGTCCCGTTCCGAAAGACCCGCAAGGTCACGAAACTTGCAAACCGGCTCGGAACTTCAACGGCCAACTGCGTCATGCATGTCATGATCAACGATCGTCACGGTTTTGTTCGTGAAAGCGCATCCTTCCTTCTCGTGTTGGAAAAGATCTGGAAGGCGCGGGGCCTGAACAGTGAGCAGGTCTGGGCAGAAATCGGAGAAAGAATCCGCCTTGCAGATGAACTTCGTGCTAAAGGCATCCGTCCGCGCAAAGGCGGTCAGTACCGTTCTACCAAACTGCCCTGATAAACTGTTTTGAGTGATGCCTGCGTTCCCAGACCTGTCTCATGTTTCTCCAGATGATCTGAGCCGGCTGGATATTGGTGTTCTGGTTATCATCGGCCTGTCGGCTCTCTGGGGGCTAACGCGTGGTTTCACCACGGAACTCTCAGGGCTGGTGGCCTGGGCGTCTGCTGTTGTTCTGACCTATCGTTTCCATGCCGCTCTGGTACCATGGATTTCCCCCTACCTGCATGAAAGCTGGCTGGCCGAAAGCGTAAGCGCGGCTGTTCTGTTTATCGTCATTCTTCTGCTGCTGACGACAGTGGCAGGTCGGGTAGGTGCTGCGGTGAGGGGCACTCTTTTTGGGGGCGTAGACCGCTTACTGGGCGCTCTTTTCGGCATTCTGCGCGGATATGTGATGCTGATTGCACTTTATCTACTGGCAGGGTCTTTTTTTGGCTCATGGACCTCTTACCTGATGCAGGGAAGCGTTTCCGGGCCTTATATTGTGGCCGGAGCCGCACGGATGGCAGGTTATCTGCCACATTCCTTGCAACCACATCTTGCATCGCCGCCCACAAGCGGCCATGACGCGTCGTTGTGAACACAGTCCGGAAAGGCCGAACTCCATGACTGCCTCCGATACTCTTAACCGTCCTTACGAGGAATGTGGCGTTTTCGGCGTCTGGGGCGTTCCTGATGCGTCTGCCCTGACGGCTCTCGGCCTCCACGCTCTTCAGCACCGTGGGCAGGAAGCTGCCGGTATCGTCAGTTTCGATGGCGAACGGTTTCATCAGCATAAAGGTCTTGGCCTTGTTGGGGATGTGTTTGGTGACAGCCGTGTTATGGCGACCCTTCCGGGTAGCGTCGCTATCGGGCACAACCGCTATGCGACGACAGGCGGAACGCATGTTCGGAACGTGCAGCCGCTCTATGCGGATTATGAGTTCGGAGGTTTGGCGGTTGCCCACAACGGCAACCTGACCAATTCCGCTACGCTGAAGCAGGCGTTGGTCAAGCGGGGTTGTATCTTCCATTCCCTGACGGATACGGAAGTCTTCATCCACCTGATCGCCATTTCCCTGTATTCCACCGTGCTCGATCGCTTCATCGATGCCGTCAAGCAGGTGAAGGGGGCTTACTCCCTGATCACCCTGACGCCTGATGACGGCCTGATCGGCATGCGTGATCCATTGGGGGTTCGTCCGCTGGTTCTGGGGCGCATTCCTGGTCATGAGGGCGGAAATGGCGGCTGGGTTCTGTCCAGTGAGACCTGTGCCCTCGATATTATTGGAGCAGATTACGTCCGCGACATCGAGCCGGGCGAAATCGTGGTCATTAATTCTGATGGGCTGCGGTCCCTAAGGCCTTTCGGGGATCAGGGGGGACGCTTCTGCGTCTTCGAATACATCTACTTTGCTCGTCCGGATTCCGTGCTTGAGGGACAGCCGGTTTACGAAGCCCGCAAGCGCATTGGTGCGGAACTGGCGCGTGAGACGGCGGTTGAAGCGGATGTCGTGGTTCCGGTGCCGGACTCCGGGGTGCCTTCCGCGATTGGATATGCGGCTGAGAGCGGTATTCCGTTCGAACTGGGCATTATCCGCAATCACTATGTAGGTCGAACCTTCATCGAGCCGACGGATCAGATCCGGAATCTCGGTGTGAAGATGAAGCACTCCGCCAATCGGCCTGTTCTGGCGGGTCGTCGCGTTATTCTGGTGGATGATTCGATCGTTCGTGGCACCACGTCCCGCAAGATCGTGGATATGGTCCGTGCGGCAGGGGCGACCGAAGTGCATATGCGCATTACGTCCCCGCCGACACGTCACGCCTGCTTCTACGGGATTGATACACCGGAAGAGAGCAAGCTTATGGCGGCAACTCACACAATGGAAGAAATGGCGGCAGCCATCGGTGTCGACAGCCTCGCTTTCATCAGTTTTGACGGATTGTACCGTGCGTTAGGGCACGAAAGCCGTGCTGAAGGGGCAGGGCGTTATTGCGATGCCTGCTTTACAGGCGATTACCCGATTCAGTTAGTGGACAAGGAAGGCAATCTGGTTTCCTGACCAAGCCTGCCTCCGGGTACATTAAAAAAAGCGTTTACCCGCCATGGGGCGACGCTTTTTTTGTTTCCACTGCAAAGGGCGGTGACGTGATTGTATCGTTCGCTCTCAGAACAACGGCATCTCGGCCAGTCCCCTTCGCAGCGTAAAGTGCGGCATCTGCTTTCTGCCAGACATCTGACCAAAGCGTTTTTGACGAATATCGAATATCTGCGCCAATACTCAGCGTGGCTTCAATACCCCTCTCTCCAATGTTTTTGACATCCTGTGTGAAAGTTTTCTTCAGGCGGTGAGCAAGCTCCAAGGCATGGGAGATGCTGGTGAAGGGAAAGAGAGCAGCGAACTCTTCGCCGCCAATACGGAAAAACTTGGCCTCCTGGGGTAAAACCTTCTGACTGGCCCTGACTGCGGCAATAATGACCTGATCCCCTGCCGTATGGCCATGGTGGTCGTTAATGGCTTTGAAATGGTCAATGTCCATGAGAAACAGCACACAGGGATGAGAAGAACCTGCGTTCTGCTCCATCCACAGGTCCACGGCCCGGCGGTTGCCTGCGTGTGTCAGTGGGTCCTGAAGAGTCAGAAGATGGTGCTCTGCGGCTAATCGTTCCCTGGGAATGGCAATCATTGCCAGAGCGATGACAATACCTTCGATGATGACCAGAAAATTATACAGGATAATGGCCCAGACCGTTGAAGGCTGGCTACCAAGAGGCTCGGGAAGAAAAGGTGTTGAAAGGGTAAGTGCGCCGTAAACGAGCGTGTAAAAGGCAATGATTCTGCATAAGAGCCGCTCGGCTGACGTCTGCTTTTCGGTAGAGCAAAGAAGATCCCGGGCTGCCTGAAAATGAAACCCTGTGATGAAAAGCATGCGGACAATTGAACTGACAACGTGTCGGGTTCCGCTTGATGCAGCGCTGGCGGAAATGGCCAAAGACACGACACAAACAATCAAGACTGCTTTCAGGCACGTCCGACGACCCAGCATGGTGCGTATGGCCTGCCAGCCGAGACCATACGCTAATGTCATGAAAACTGCGCCAATACGCAGGCCCCACAGGCCGGGAATGAGAAAGGGGCTGGTAAAGAAAAATCCCGAAACTGACGCTGCCAGAAAAGGGCTGGAATACCAGAATGCTTTTCTGGTTTTGCCATGGGCCAGTTCAGCAGCAGTGAAATAAAGGCCGAAGATAAGGAAAAGAACCGTGCTGTATGCGAGCAGCGTGGTTGGGTCCGGGCTCATGACAGGAAGAGCGGAATTCCTTTAATCCGCATCGTTGATCTTCCTGTTCATGGGATGCTCCGTCTCACGAATACAGTTGTTCGTCCGGGGTTTCGCTATGACTCCCGGTTGAATGTGTATCAAGCGGTACGGACATGACGGCTTCCAGGCCCGGATGAAGAAGCGTGTAGGTCAGAGTACCGGACAGGCTGCTGACAACGGCTTTCATCATGCGCGTACCAAAGCCGTTTCCATTCATATCAATGTCGTGACACCCCTGATCGGACACTGTCAGGATCAGCCGATCGCCTGTTTCCGAAAGGGTGATATGCAGCGGGCCTGCGTCGCCACGATAAGCATATTTGCTGGCGTTAATGACCAGTTCCGTCAGCACGAGGCCAACATTGATCGCGCGATCAGCCGACAGTGTGACAGGAACAAGAAAAATGCGCAGATGCCTTTCCCATGCTGCGCCTAAGGAGGAGCAGAGTTCCTGTATCAGTTCTTCAAGATAGCGGCTTAGATCAACCACACCGACATGATCGCCACGATACAGACGCCTGTGAACCAGACCGATGGCGGCAATCCGGTGCTGCGCTTCAGACAGGGCCTGGGTGGTTTCCTCGTTCGTCGAGGTACGGGCCTGTAGCTTCAGAAAGGATGCGACCATCTGAAGCGAATTCTGTACGCGGTGGTTGACCTCGCGGATCAGGAAATCCTTCTGTTGCAAGAGGCTTTCCCGCTCCTGCACCGTTGCGGTCAACGTGGCGTTCAGTTCACGAAGCTGATGGGTCTGGTAATCGGCAATCAGGATCCTGCGCAGACGGCGTGCCGCCTGTTTTTGTTCGGTATTCCAGCGTTGGGACTGGCCGCAGACAGTTTGCTGCCATGAGTCAAAGGACTTGCGAGGGTGCAGAATGCCGTCCTGGTCTGGTGTGCCTTTATGAGGATTCCCTGCCCACTCAATGACCTGAACAATTTCCACGCGGCTCCAGATCAATGTCAGCGGAGAGCGGAAAGGCAGGGCAATGGCGATAATGCCAGCCGAAAGAGTTGGCCAGTTCTCTGCCGGAGGATAGTCTTTGCCCAAGGACGAGCTGCAGAAAATCCCTCCATTGCTGCCCAGTCTGAGCCAGTCGCGGATGGCGAGCAGGTCAGCTTTGGCGGGCGTTACTCCACATGCTGTTACATCCTGCGTTCCAATGACCGCAAAGCCATCGCAGGGGAACAGACTTCGAAGTTCGGAGGCGAAATGGCGCAGATTGGTCTCAACGGATGCAGCGGCATCAAAATGTGAGGTGGCAAATTCCGTCGCATTCCGGAGGCGCAGGCGTTCCTGGTAGGTGACCAGCTCTTCCTTGTTGCGTAACTGCCGGGACATGACGCCAGCCAGTGTGCGGCAGGCGGCGCGAATGTCTTCGGAAAGGATGCGGGGCGTTGCGTTGTGACAGGTGATCATGCCCCACAGCACGCCATCTACAACAAGTGAAATGGAGGCTGACGCTGCCACGCCCATATTGGCCATGTATTGCAGGTGAACGGGCGAAATGCTCCGAAGCTGCACATCGCTCAGATCAATCCCTGAAAGACCGGCTTCAGCAGGTCGGATGACGGCTGCCTCGTAATGGACATTCGGGATGACGCGGATACGGTTGCGCAGATAGAGCGCCCGCGCCTGACGAGGAATATCACTTGCTGGAAAATGATGGTTCAGTAGCGATGGGAAAATCTCGTTGCGATGTTCCCCGACGACACATCCGGAACCATCTTCCTGGAAACGATAGACCATGACCCGGTCAAAGCCGGTCAGTTTTTTGAAGACCTTGGCGCCTTGGCGGCAGACTTCCGCAACATCCGGACACCGCTCAAAGCGGTCGGCAGTAGCATCAATACGGCCAAAGATTTCCCACGTCAGGAGGCGCGCTTCCTGAATGGGTTCAAGCTCTACCAGAAGTTTTCCATCCGAAGGATGGATCAGAAGACTGAATGTCTCCCCCTGAAGTCCTGAAATCCGGGCATCGCTGAAGGATGCCGGTGTAAAATCCTGAAAGCCTCCAGGCGGCAAACTCAGAAGTTCTGGCAAGGAGCGGCCCAGCCAGTCTGTCGACAGACGTCCCTCAAGATCGCCTGCCCCTCCCAGAACAGTCAGGGTACTGGCATCGGCAATCAGGAGAAGTCCATAAGACTGGATGGCGTCCGGACGATGGATCGGTTCACGGTCGCAGGCCGTTAGCAATGCTTCCGAGAGAGGCTGCCCCAACTGAGAAGTTTTTGAAGACGAAGTCAAAGTCTGAACAGTCCTCTCAGCGGTGATGCAACAATCGCCCTGACGGGCAGCCCACCCATGAGGATCGGCAGAAGAAAAGACATGTCACGATCCTGCTTCCAGGCTGAGAAAACTGGAAGGAATATATCGTGAACCTTAGGGTTTTCCCCTGCCGCTTGTCAATTTAACTCAGTGTTGAAGAGCGTCCTGCTGCATCCAGGATGCAACATCCAGAGACAGTGCATGACGGCTTGCCGGGCGTGTGTAGAGCATGTGTCCGCCCTGATAGAGATGCAGGGATACGCGATCCGCCCCAACCGTCAGATGATCCTTCATCCAACGGGCCGTTCCGAACGGGCAGGCGAGGTCATAATAACCGTTGGCGACAAACACCCGCAGCCCCGGATCGAGCGCCAGAAGACGGTTCAGAACCGGAATCTGATGAACCGGTGCAGGGCCGCCTTCACTCCACTTCCAACTGCTGTTCACCTTGAAGGACAGCAGATCGTAGGTCAGCGGCGTCTGGAACCCAAGATCATTGGCTGCATAGCCTGAGAACGCATTGCCGTAAGCGCGACCAAAGCCGAACAGCGTCGGATCGGGGCTCTCGTCCAGCCCGTCAGCGGATGGGTCGGCAATCGTCTGGGTGTAGTCGTAAAGACCATGCAGCTTGCCATCGCGGGACATGACGTCATGCGAGCCGATCGCCGGAACACCATACTGGCGGGTCACGACGTCTTCCGGCAGACCGGTGCGGCGGGATATTTCCGCGTAGAACGCCTTGCCCTCATCACCACTTGGCAGCTTGCCCGCGACCTTGCTCAGATAAGTGCCCATGGCCCATTCGTAAGCCGCATCCGCAGACTGCGGTGTGACATTCGGGCTTTCATGCGCCGCAATAAGGCTGGGGATCATGAGGGCAGCGGACAGCGGGTTTTCGTCTGTATCCAGCAAAGGCATTTCGATCGCTGGAGACAGCATGACCACACCATTCAGCAGAATACCCTGTTCCATCTGAAGGGCATTGGCGACCTGAATGGACCGGATACCGCCATAGCTTTCACCCACCAGATAATGAGGGGAGGCCTGACGGCTGTTCTTGGCTGTCCAGAGCTGGATCGCCTTCGCAAACGTGCTGGCATCCTGCTTCACGCCATAGAACTGGTCGCCAGCCTTCGCCGTGTCGAGCGGGCGGGAATATCCCGTACCGACGGCGTCAAAGAACACCATGTCCGTGAACGGAAGCCAGCTATCCGGATTATCGCCCAGCGTCGCATGGGTGCCGTCCGTTGCGTCCTTGGTGGGCATCGTCAGGGCAACCGGTCCCGCAGCGCCCAGATTCAGATAGGCCGTTGCAGCACCAGGGCCACCGTTGAAGAAGTAGGAGACCGGGCGCTTGGCGTCTGCGGCGCCGTCTTTGGTGTAAGCCACATAGAACATGCGGGCAGTCGGTTTGCCGTCCGGGCCGCGCAGCGTCAGTGTGCCAGCATGGGCTGTGTAGGCGATGCCATTCAGATGATGTTTCGTTACAGAATCGACCGGGAGCAGACCGGCTTCACCGGTAAAGTTATCCGTAGTCTTGGCTGCGTCCGTTTTGGGTGTGGGTGTCTTGGCGGCATCGTCTGCCATGGCAGGCAGGGCAAATACAGGGGAAAGAAGGGACAGGGCGAGCAGCAGCGCACGACGGGACATCATCTGTCTGTCATCTCCGAAAGAAGGATTACAGGATCAGACTGTCGCTACCAGTCCCGTCGGCGCTCTGCTACCGATCCCGCATGAAGTTTTCGTCATGCGGGAACAGATCAGGAGGTCAGGAGCGGGCTGGTTTGATGTTGGGAGAAAGCATCAGGCGCGGATCAGCAACACGATCATAGTCTTCCGCCGTCATGAACCCGAGTTCCAGTGCGGCGTCCTTCGGACTGAGATCCTTCTCCATCGCATAATGCGCCACCTGCGCAGCTTTGTCATAACCGATGGCGGGGGACAGGGCTGTCACCAGAACAAGGGACTGACCCAAAGCCTGCTTGATGCGTGCTTCATTGGCTCGGGTGCCCTCCACAAGATGCTGGCGGAAGTTCTCGGAGCCATCATGGAGAAGTGTAATGCCCTGCATGATGTTGTGGATCATCAATGGCTTGTACACATTCATGTCGATCATGCCGGACGCTCCGCCGAGGCCAACGGCAACATCATTGCTCATAACCTGAAGCGCCAGCATGGAGAGTGCTTCCGCCTGTGTCGGGTTGATCTTGCCCGGCATGATGGAAGAGCCTGGCTCGTTTTCAGGCAAGAGCAGCTCACCAAAGCCCGCGCGTGGACCACAGGCGAGCAGGCGGATGTCATTGGCGATCTTGAACAGGCTGCCCGCGGTTGTCCGCAGACAGCCAGACAGATGCACCAACGCATCATGCGCACCCTGCAAGGCGAATTTGTTCTCGCCAGCCGTAAAGCCAAGACCAGTGAGGCGTGCGATCTCGGTGCAGGCGCGGGTATCGAATCCGGGATCGGTATTGACGCCGGTGCCCAATGCCGTGCCGCCTAGAGCGAGCGGGAAAAGACCATCCCGGGCAGCCTCAAGCCGCGCAATATTGTCTGTCAGCATCCCGGCGTAACCGTGCCATTCCTGACCCAGCGTGATGGGAACGGCATCCTGAAGATGGGTCCGGCCAACCTTGACCAGATCCTTCCAGTCTTCCGCCTTGGCTGCGATGGCATCCCGCAGTTTCGTCAGGGCAGGGATCAGGCGGCGCTCAACGCCCAGCGCTGCCGCGACATGCATGGCGGTCGGGAAGTTGCAGTTGGTGGACTGCGCCATGTTCACATGATCGTTCGGATGCAGCGGTGTTTTGCTGCCAAGTGCATTTCCCGTCAGCTGGCTGGCTCGGTTCGCAATGACTTCATTGACGTTCATGTTGAACTGCGTGCCAGAGCCCGTCATCCACACATGGAGCGGGAACATGCGGTCATGTTGGCCGCTCATGATTTCATCACAGACCGTGTGGATCAGGGCTGCCCGATCCTGCGAAAGTCGTCCACTGGCCGCATTGGCTGTGGCGCAGGCCCGCTTCATGATCGCATAGGCTTCGATCATTTCGCGCGGCATCAACTCGCGTCCGATGCTGAAATATTTCAGGGAGCGCTGCGTCTGAGCGCCCCAAAGAACATCATCAGCAACCTCGATCTGGCCCATGCCATCGGTTTCAATACGGCTCATGCGGTCTGGCGCTTTCCTGCAGGACGGGGGTTTCATGCCTGCGCGGACCCTACCTCAAGAGAGGAAACGGGAAAACCGGTTTGGATCGAACCGGGAATGTTCAGGGATGGTGCGTATGAGAAGTCATGACCTGCTCGCCTGAAACGCGCAGGTCAGGTTCTTACTGGCCCAGCCAGCGATCACCGCCGAAGCGGTTGTGAGAAAACAGGAACCCCGCGCAGAGGCCTGCGACGGCAAAAACGATTGTCCACAAAGACATCGGGATCAGCAGTCTGGAAATGGCAGCCAGAATCACCATTCCCGCAAAGGCGCAGATGCCAGACTCAATCAGCCGTGGGCCGAAATGCCGCTCGGCCCCGCAGTTCGGGCAACGCTCCGCAGTTGAGCGGATCTTTTCCCGGCAGACCGGGCAGATTGTGACGGCGCTGGACGCTGGTTCCATCATTGGCCGTTATTCTCCTCATGTTCACCCACGGCGATCCGCGCTTCCACAGCCATGCGCCATTGCGCATCAGCCGGGGCCGCCGCCAGGGCACGGCGATACAGATCAAGACTGTTCGCAGAAATGTGTCCGTCCTTCTGGGTCTGGAGTTCTGCGAGCTGGATTGCAAGCTCTGGCGTGAAATGAGTATCCAGCGCGACCTTCCAGTCGGCAATCGCTTCAGAAGTCAGACCCGCGCGTGCCTCGATCTGACCGAGCAGGACATGACCGGTCTCGTAGGTCGGATTGTCCTTCGGAATCGTGGAAACCTGTGCCTGAAGCTTCTGGATCATTGCCATGGCCTTCGCATCCGGCTTGACCTGCCGCGCACTCAGAGGCTGCGGGGGCAGGGAAGGATGGCCGTTCACAATATAAAGGCAGAATGCAGCGAGTGGGATTCCGAGACCAACAGCCAAGACAGGCAGGAACCGCTTGGAGCGGAATGCCCCTTCATTCAGGTCCGGGGCGGAAGACGACTCATCGGCGGCGAGCAGTCTGCGCTGGATTTCAATCCGCGCGGCGCCATATTCATCGCCACTGACGAGACCAAGATCCCGGTCCCGGTCGAGTTCCGCAAGCTGACCACGATAGAGTGTGAGGGCAGAGTCACGCGCATCCACCCGACGGCGGAGACGGCGCAGGCCATAGAGGGCCGGTAACAGGGCAACGCCTGCAACAATCAGGATTCCCAACCAGAACAAGACTTACTCCCGGCCCGACAGGGCATCCAGACGCGCGCGCTCTTCATCCGTGAGCGGCGCAGGCGTGACAACGCGGCGTCTCGTCGCACGCCAGGCAATAACAAGACCGGCCACCAGCGCTAGTGCCGGCATCAGCCAGAGCAGGGCGGTTGACCATGAAAACTGAGGCGCCAGCCGGATGAACTCGCCGTAGCGTTCCGTCATCCAGTCCATAATCTGCTGATCCGACTTTCCGGACGCGACCTGCTCCCGCACCACTTTCCGAAGATCACGAGCCAAAGGCGCGCTACTGTCTTCAATGCTTTCGTTCTGGCAGACAAGACAGCGGAGATGAGCGCCAATCGCTTCGGCTCGCTTCTCCTGTACGGGATTAGGGAGCATTTCCGCCGGATCATCGACGGCAAACGCAATGCCACCCCCTACAAGTGTTGTGGCCAGAAGCAGCGCAGAAAGACGTTTCATCACAGGCCTGCCAGTCGCGGGCGGATTTCCGCTTCATAAATCTGCGGATCGAGCGCGGCGCTTCCATGCCAGAGGATTCGGCCCCCCGGCGCGACGAGAAAGCTCTCCGGAACTCCTGTCACACCCCAGTCAATCGCAACACGGCCATGGCGGTCTGATGCGACACGGGCATAAGGCGTCCCATCACGCTGAACGAAGGCGCTCGCATTTTCTGGCTTGTCTTCATAGGCGATGCCCCAGATGGGCATGTTCCGTGAAATAGAGCGGAGGCCGGGCATTTCCTGAACACACGGAATGCACCAGGACGCAAAGAAATTGACCAGAACCGGGCGTGTCTCCGCCCTGAGTTCCTTGTCCGTAAAGCCGTCTCCCAGACCAGGAAGACCCGGCATGGCAAACTGCGGAATGGGGCGCCCGACATTCGGGTTTTTCACAGCCCGAGGGTCAAAGCCGCCACTTTCCATACCTTGAAGCATTTTCCAGAACCCGACGCCCAGAACGCCGGCACCAACAATCGGAAGGGCCGTCAGCAGGCCACGTCGTGTTGAATTCATGCGTGTCTCTCCTCAGGCCTGGGCCATGTTCCGTGTGGCCGCCCTTTTCGGAGCGCCGACGCGCAGGCGACGATCTGACAGGGAGAAGGCCCCACCAATCGCCATGACCAGCCCGCCAAGCCACATCCATGGAGCCAGCGGGTTACGGTGCAGACGTAGCACATAGGTCGCATCCGCGCCCGTTCCGTGTCGATCGCCCACCACACCATAGAGGTCCGTAATGAAGTTCGTATGAATGGCGACTTCCGTTGTGGTCTGGTTCTGCGTGGTGAAATCGCGCTTTTCCGGATGCAGCGTCGTAATCAGTCTGCCGTTGTGACGGATGGCGATATCGGCCTGCATGGCGCGATAATTCGGGCCTGCATAATCGTGTACGTTGAGAAGAGTCCAGTCATCTCCCGCAAGGCTCCGCGTCTCACCAACATGGATTTCCACAATCGCATGCTGGGCACCGGACATGCCGCACAGACCCAGAACGGTAATGCCCGCACCAATATGAGCCAACGCCGCACCCCAACTGGAGCGCGGCAGGTTCCGGGAGCGGGCGAGCATCTCGCTCATGCTGGAATGACCTAGTCCGACGCGGCGCAGGATATCCGTGACGGACGCGGCCATGACCCAGATGGCCAATGCACCACAGGCGATCGGGAGTGCACCAGAGAATTTCCAGAAGCACAGCACGAGCCCGACAGCAGCAATAATGGCCGCCACGAATAGATGCGAGAACGTGCGCGCCAGTTGTGCGCGCTTCCAGGGCAGAGCCGTGCCGACGCCCATGGCCAGAAGGAGCGGGATTGTCAGGGGGATGGTGGCGGCGTCAAAAAACGGCTTGCCGACAGAAATGGTACGGCCTGCCAGAAGCTGCATGAAGGGCGGGTACATCGTGCCCGTCACAACAACGGCGCAGATGGAACACAGCAGAATGTTGTTCAGCACCAGCGAGCCTTCGCGGGACACAGGTGAGAACAGGCCGCCTGAGGTCAGGGACGGTGCACGCCAGGCGAAGAGAGCGAGCGAGCCACCGATAACCAGCGCCAGAAGGCCGAGAATGAACACACCACGGGCCGGATCATTCGCGAAGGCATGAACGGAGTTCAGGATGCCTGAACGGACGAGGAAGGTGCCGGAGAGCGAGAACGAGAACGTCGCAATCGCCAGCAGAACGGTCCAGATCTTCAGACCCTCGCGCTTCTCCACCACGATGGCGGAGTGAACAAGGGCGGTGCCCGTCAGCCATGGAATAAGAGACGCGTTTTCCACCGGGTCCCAGAACCAGTATCCGCCCCAGCCCAGCACATAATATGACCACCAGGATCCCAGCGCGATACCGCAGGTCAGGAAGCACCAGGCTGCGACTGCCCACGGGCGGACCCAGCGCCCCCATGCGGCATCAACGCGCCCTTCAAGAAGAGCGGCGACGGCAAACGCGAACGGGACGGCAAAGCCGACATAGCCCGTGTAGAGAATGGGGGGATGGAATGCGAGGCCGGGGTCCTGAAGCAGCGGGTTCATGCCCTGACCATCCATTGGAGCCGGAAAAACGCGGTCGAACGGATTGGACGTCAGAAGGCAGAAAAGCTGGAAACCGGCTGAAACACCCCCGAGGACCGCAAGAACGCGCCCACGCAGGATATCCGGAAGATTTCGCCCGAATGCAGCGACAGCCGCGCCGCAGACACCGAGGATCAGGGTCCAGAGCAAAACGGACCCTTCATGATTTCCCCAGACACCCGTGATTTTATAAAGCAGTGGCTTGGACGCGGCGGAGTTTGCGGCGACGTTCTGAACCGAGAAGTCATCATGCACGGCGCACATGATCAGGCTGAAGAATGAGATCGCCAGAGCGAGAAGCTGCGACACCGCCAGAAACGGAGCCAGCGCCACGAGGCGGGCATTGCGCTTGTGAGCGCCCCAGAGGGGAACAACAAACTGGATGAGTGCGAGAACACAGGCGAGGGCCAGGGCGAAATGGCCCTGTTCTGGTCCGAACATTATGGTGTTCAGCCTCCGGCTTTCTTGGCGGTCATGGTGTCCCAGCTGGCAGCGTCAGGCGCCTTGCCGAAGCGCGGGTCCCACTTGCCCGTGCGTTTCAGTTCGTCGGCCACTTCCTTGGGCATGTAGGTTTCATCATGCTTGGCGAGAACTTCGCTGGCCGTGAAGCCACCGTCTTTCTGGACGGTTCCGAGAGCAACGACGCTCTGACCTTCGCGGAACAGGTCCGGGAGGATGCCCGTGTAATGGACTTCCACGGCAGCCTGGCCATCGGTGACGTTAAAGGAGTTCACCGGAGCCCCATTTTCCGTAATGCGATGCAGGGAGCCCGCCATCACCATGCCGCCAAGACGGATTGTCCGGGCCGGAGATGGTGGGTTCGCTTTGACCTGCGAGGGAGCCATGAAGAACACGATATTGGATGAGAACGCCCGTAGCGTAAGAGCCGCAGCGGAACTGATGCAGGCAAGGCAGGCGATGACAATCCAGAGACGGCGTGTCTTGCGGGTCATGATGCGGAGCTTTCACGGTGGCGAAGCTGGCTTTCGACAGCGGCCAGCCGGGTTTTGGCGCGGCGCAGGCGCAGGGCCGCACCAATGCCGAGAACCAGCGAACAGCCAATGGTCAAACCATAAGCGGCGGCAATATAGGGCCAGTGATTGGGAAGATGCATCATGCTGCGGACCTGTCCGAACGGTTGAGCCGGGACCGGGCTATAAGCTGACGGGTTCGGCTCTCGTGGATTGCGGCACTCAGCCGGGCGAAAATGACTGCGGCAACACCAAGCGTGAAGCCGATGGTCGTGATGAGGAGGGGCCAGAGCATCGTCATGGACATGGTGGGAGCCCCTGTCAGCGTGATGCTGTCCGGCTGATGCAGGGTGTTCCACCACTGCACACTGAACTTGATGATCGGCAGGTCAATCGCGCCAGCAAGAGCCAGAATGGCGGCGGCGCGTTGCCCGCGGGCAGGCTCATCGAAAGCGCGAATCAGGGCGATATGGCCCAGATATAGGAAAAACAGCACCAGAACGGAGGTCAGGCGCGCATCCCAGACCCACCATGTGCCCCACATCGGTTGACCCCAAAGGGAGCCGGTAATGAGACACAATGCAGCAGCGCAGGCTCCGACCGGGCCAATCTCGATGGCGGCCAGATCGGCCAACGGATGGCGCCAGACCAGCGACAGCAGGCCGCAGATGGCCAGGCCGAGGTAACAGGACGAGGCTAGCCAGGCCATGGGAACATGCACATACATGATCCGGACCGTCTCGCCCTGTTGCCAGTCCGCAGGGGCGAAGAACAGGCCCCATACGATCCCGACCGTCAGGAAGATGATCGCGCCGGTGGACAGCCATGGCTGAAGCGCACGGGCCAGACGCAGGAACTGCCCCGGATTGGCATAACGATGGAGCAGATTAGGCGTAGGGCGCACGGGAACTCTCAAACTCCGCGAAATATTTCTACATGAAATAGTCCGAACCCCTCACAATCGGAAGAGGTGCATTGTCCCATTGTTCCTATGACTGTTATCACGTTTCACGGAAATGAGCGCGAAAGGGGAACTTTTCGCAGGAGAATGACGTGGCGTACTGGCTGATAAAATCTGAACCCGAAGCCTTTTCGTGGAGCGAACAGGTTCACAACGGGGTGGAACCCTGGACAGGCGTTCGCAACTATCAGGCCCGCAATAATCTGGCCGCCATGAAGATCGGTGATCTGGCGCTTTTCTACCATTCCGTGAGTGAAAAGCAGATTGTGGGTGTCGTGGACGTCGTGAAGGAAGCATATCCGGACCCGACTGCGGAGGATCCGCGTTGGGTCTGTGTGGATGTGAAAGCAAATGGCGCTTTTGCAAAGCCCATTACGCTCGCGCAGATCAAGGCTGACCCTGAACTGGAAAACATGGCGTTGCTGAAGCAGTCCCGCCTCTCCGTTGCGCCGGTCACGGAACCGGAGTTCCGCTACCTGACGAAAATCGGAGACTGGGTAAAAGGGCGCTGACCTCAGTGAATGTCTGAGGCGTCGCCGTTGACCAGAATATTCGTCTGCCCGTTGGACGGATGTCCGGCATAGGTCAGCGGCAGGTCTTCGCTATGATAAGGGGCTGTAACGGGAGCATTGAACTTCACCGGCATCCCGAAAATGCTGAAATGGGACGGCAAATTGTTTGCGCCGTTGGTTTTCTGCTCGGCATTGGTGCCCGGCATCCCGACCGGCAGATGAGTTCTCACTTCCCCGCTGTAGTTCGCGAGTCTCTCTTCCGAGTCTTCAACTGTCGTGTAGCCATGCGGCGGGGGCGGTGCACCGCCGTCCGGCAGGGCAACCTGCTGTGCGGGCGTCAGAACCTTGTCAGGCTGATTGTTCAACTGATGCGCCGTCGAGGGCGGGATCTGTGGCAGATCGGCCGTACTGTGGCTACGATGGGCATGATGTGGAGCGGACAGCGCCGGCGTGGCGACTGTCGCGAGGAGACTGACCGCCAGTGGGGCAGACAGGATCCAGCGGGAAAATGTTTTCATCATATGTCCTTCTCCACACCCGGCCGTGGCACCCGTCAAGCAGGGGGCTTTCGTGATGCGATATGAAACCTGCTATCGGGTAAACGGTTTCGGGTCTTACGAACAGGAGTTTTGATCGTCATGACCGTAGAGAATGGCTCGCAGCTTCCGACCAGCGAATTTGCATCACTGGCGCTGGACGGGGAGTCCCTAGCCCAGCTTCAGTCCGTGCTGGCACGCGTCGAGCAGGGGCGCGGCGTCCTCGTCCGTCTGGCTGATTTGATGGGTGGTGCTGTCGGACAGGCTGCGCGACTCGGGATGAAGGGACTTGGTCTTGCTCCGGGTCTTCAGGAAAAAATGCAGAAGACCGCGGAAGTCGCCATTGAACAGGCGTTCAATGTTGCGATCGTCGGGATTAAAAACGACGTTCCGCTCAAGCGCGATATGTGGCGGGAGAATGCCGGACAGGCGGCTGTAGCCATCTCGGGCGCTGTCGGTGGTTTTGGCGGAGTGTTCGGACTGGCCCCGGATGTCGGGTTCACGACGTTGACCATCATGCGTGAGATCGGCCGAATTGCCCGCGAGGAGGGCGAGGACCTGCGTGATGAAGAGACGCGCCGGGCCTGTCTGGAAGTCTTTGCGCTCAAGACCTTCCCGGCCCGTCAGGAGGACGAGGATGGCGAACTCGGATTCTTCTCGGCCCGCGCTCTGTTACGAGGACGCCCGGTCGTGATGCTGATTTCCGAAGTGGCGTCTCATTATGGCATTGGCCTGTCGCGGAAGTTTGCCCTTCAGATGGTGCCGGTTGCCGGTGCGCTCTGTGGTGCGTCGCTCAATTCGGCGTTCCTCGCGCATTACCGTGCGCTTGCCCGGGCACATTTTACGATCCGTCGCCTGGAACGGACGCATGGTCGAGCCGTTCATGAAGCAGCCATGGATCTGCGGTCCGGAGCAACGTCTGAGTCCTTCTCCTGAGTTTGCAGGAGGCTGAAACCGGAGAAACAGTATGTCGATGAGTCTTGTCTGGCTGGGCTGGACGCTCGTTCTGGCCGTTGCGCACCTGTTTCTCACCTCGGCCGCCTGTCGGCGTCAGGACGGCGTTCAGTGGGCCACCGGAAACCGGGATGGTGAGACACCACATTATACCGGACTCGCTGCTCGGATGCGCCGCGCGCAGGCCAACCTTCAGGAAACACTCCCGATTTTCATTGGGGCAGTTCTTCTGGCGCATGTCGCCGGAAAGGATGGCGCTCTGGTTGCCTGGGGTGCAGGGCTCTATTTCTTCGGGCGTCTGCTGTACGTCCCAGCCTATGCGTTTGGCTGGGGAGCAGTGCGCAGTCTCATCTGGGGTGGATCGATGGTCGGATTGTTCCTGGTTCTTCTGGGCCTGATTTGAAGGCCTAACCCTTGCTGGGGCGCAGGCGCCAGAAGTCCAGAAGTCCCCAGAAGACAATTCCTGCAAGGCAGATTTTGACAAGCGCCATCAGCAGGCCATGTGCTTCAGGAAGCAGCAGGCGCAGGAGCGCCAGCGGTATGAGAAAGATCATGTAGACAAAGGCGAGTGGCAAGGCGGCTCTCCATGAAGGTCGAGGATCTGTGTATCATGCCGACAGACAGAGAGGCCAATATTTCCCTTATGCAGGATCGAGAGCACCGACGGCATGTCTGACGTCACACCGGAAAGCCTGCTTGATGCCTATGCATCCGGTATTTTCCCGATGGCTCCTGACCGAGACAGTGATGAACTGAACTGGTACTTTCCGGAGGAACGCGGAATTCTTCCACTGGATGGCATGGTTGTGCCGCGCAAGCTGATGCGGACCATCCGGTCCGGCAAGTTTCAGGTCACGGCAGACCGGGCTTTTGGAGACGTCATGCTGGCCTGTGCCGAACCGGCGCCCGGCCGGGAAGAGACCTGGATCAGTCCTCGCATCTGCGCCCTCTATGGCGTCCTGCATCAGCGAAACCATGCTCATTCCATTGAGGTCTGGGACGGCGAGAGGCTGGTCGGCGGGTTGTACGGTGTGGCGCTGGGGGGCGTATTTTTCGGGGAAAGCATGTTCTCCCGTCAGCGGGATGTTTCCAAGATTGCGCTGGTCCATCTCGTTGCAGGATTGCGTCAGGGAGGCTATCGCCTTCTGGATACGCAGTACACGACACCTCATCTGACAACATTGGGCGGTATTGGTATTCCTGCTGCGGACTATCTGGTTCTGCTCAACCAGGCTTTGACTGTCCGCGCCGTCTGGCCTGACGATTTCAGTCTGCACGCCCTGCGCGATGACATCGCGTCTTTACGCCCACATCCAGGAGAGTCCTGATGATTTCACTCTTTCGGCGGCATCGGTCTGCTTTTCTCGCAAGTCTGCTTCTTTGTGCAGGCAGCGGCACAGCAGCCTACGCCGATGACCATCCGAGACTGTCTCCGGCGCGGGATGTCACTGTCACATATCATCTGTCCGCTCCGGGGATGCAGGGGGCTGGTGGAGATGTGAAGGTCTATTTTTCCGGTTCGGGAGATCTGCTGCGAATTGATTCCGCAGATGGACGCGGCATTACGATTCTTGATCGCCCCAAGCAGGTTGTGACGCTCGTCATGCTGGAGCGGAAACTCTACGCCCATATCCGGCCTCAGCATGGATTGCATAATCCGTTCATGCTGGATCTCGGAATGAAATACACCAAGGCAGGTCAGGCCACGATTGCCGGCGTCCCGTGTGGACGATGGGATATCCAGACGGCCCACGGCAAGGCCAGCGCCTGCGTGACGGAGGATGGCGTGATCCTGTCCGAGAACGGTGTGGATGCGGATGGAGCAGAAGGCTCCATTCAGGCCACGAACGTCGCTTACGGAGATCTGCCGACATCGACATTCGAGCCACCGGCAGGGTTCCAGGAAATCACGCCTCGTACGTCCCCCCATCACTCTTCCGCTGGTGGCAGCCAGTCCACGTCACCCACGCCTGCTCCTGTTCCAGAGGGTGGTGCGGCAGGCGATTCGGCTGTGCAGGCGCCCGGCCATATTGCCGCACAGGGCACACCTGCCGAGACGTCGGCTCCCGTTGTTCCACCGGTGTCTCCTGAAGACGCAAGTCAGCCGTCCGTCTCCAGTGATTCGGCAGGCGATGGAACGGTCTCGACCCCTGATCAGCCTCCGAGTGGCCCATCCAATGGTGGCCAGAACTGATGCGGTGCGGTTTCCGGGGGCTCGCTGTAGTGGCAGGGCTGCTTCTTGGCGCTCAGACGACGTATGCCGCGGATACAGCGCCCTACGTCACGCCAATGCATGATGCGGATATTGATTATGTCATGGTGGGCCCGAACGGGCAGCATCTTCATCAACGGATGCGTTGGAGCTCAAAGCTCTGGCGCCAGCGTGTGGACCCCGAGGGGGCCGCAACGGTCATGCTGACGGATTACCGGACCCATCGGCTGATGGTGCTGGATACGACCGCAAAAAGTGCGACCGTGACTGAAGCGCCCGGCGATTCGTTTTCCGCTCCCGGTACGCCTGCTCCCGGAACGTGGAAACAGGTTGGTCCTGCCACAATTGCGGGCGAGGCCTGCATGATCTGGGAAAGCGTTGATACGAACAAACTCCCCACGGATTTCTGTTACACGACGGATGGTCTGTTATTGGGCGCAACCCAAGGCGGACGGCTTGTTGTGCAGGCAGCGTCTGTCAGTCGGGCGGGACAGGCGGATGATCTGTTTGATCCTCCGGAAGGCTATCACCGGATAGATCCCAAACACTGAAAAACACCCGCCATGGCCGTCATGATTTGAGAAAAATCTGCCATGATTGTTGCCTTTTCCTGCCATTTTCCTATGGCAGATTTCTTCTCACAGGACGGGCGGAACCATTCTTCGGGACTGCCCCGTCTGACGTAATGAGGAGATTTGCCATGCGTCGCATCACCCGTGCAGTTCTTCTGGCTGCACCCCTGCTGATCGGCACGGCAGTAGTTGCCCCGAATGCCGTTGTTCCCACTGCTGAAGCGCATTGGCATGGTGGTTATGGCGGTCCCGGATATGGTGGCCCAGGACGTGGCTATTATGGTCCTGGACCGGGCTGGCATCACGGTGGTCATCACGGAAACAGCGGTGCCGTGATTGGTGGAATTCTTGGCGGCCTTGCAATCGGTGCTGTTGGTGGGGCGATGCTTGGTCAGTCCTATGGTCCGCCACCGCCGCCGGTTGTCTATGCTCCGCCGCCGCGTGTCGTTTATGCGCCGCCCCCGCCCGTTATTTATGCTCCGCCCCCGCCGCCTGTTGTGGTTTATCCGCAATACTGAGGCATTATTGCCCTTCGTCCGCCTTGATCGGGCGAAGGGTGTCAGGCAATCATGGTGCCTATGACAGATCATGCTCTTCAGCCGGGTAGCCGTGCTCCAGCGTTTTCGCTTCCCGTTTCGGGGGGCGGTGCCGTCAGCAGCGAAACGCTGAAGGGCAAACCGTATCTGCTGTATTTTTATCCCAAGGCCGATACGCCCGGCTGCACAACGCAGGCCTGTTCCCTTCAGGAAAACCTGCCGTCCTTCGACAGCGAGGGGCTGACGATTATTGGCGTCAGCCCGGACCCGGTTGGGAAAATCGACCGTTTCGCCAAAAAATATGCTCTCACATTTCCGCTGGCCTCCGATGAGGATCACGCTGTTGCCGAGGCTTATGGAACATGGGTTGAGAAATCCATGTACGGGCGGACCTATATGGGGATGGAACGCAGTTCCTTTCTTGTGGATGGGAACGGTGTCATCCGCCATATCTGGCGCAAAGTGAAACCTGCCGATCATACCGCACTGGTGGCTGAGGCTTTCCGGGATATGATCAGCGGGGCCTGAGCGGCCCTTCCGCCATCCTTTCCACAGACAGGGAGAACGCCGGACGTCCGCCGGCATACAGACATGGCCCTGCCTGATCCTTATTCACCTGGACCGTTCTGCCTTCCGCGACACCTGAGCGTTGCACGTTGGGTCTGCCTTGTGCTGACCGCTCCTGTCGCAGTTGCCGGAGCGGCTGGAACCCTGCTGTTGTGGAAGCTGGCGCACGGCCCCGTAGACGTCACCCCCATTTCCCGCCTGATCGAGCCAATTCCCGTGGTGGCAGGCAAGAAACCCGGTCATCCCGCAGGCCGTCTGGCATGGTCCAGACTTCGTGTTCAGTGGCAGCCAAGTTCTGGCGGAATTTCTGCAGGGCTGATGCTGGAGGCGCGGGGTCTCACGGTGACGCGCCTGGATGGCACGATTGCTGAAACAGCCGGAGAAGCCGATACCGTCCTGGCGCTTGCGCCTTTGCTTCACGGTATTATTGCCCCGCGTCGGCTGCGGCTTCAGGATGTTTCCCTCGTGCTGCGCCGACAAGCCAATGGGGACATTGACCTTGATCTGCCGTCTCAAAAACATGGCGGACGGGGTGTTCCGACCCAGATGGACCGTCTGGCCGCAGTTGATCTGCGGAATGTATCGATAACGCTTTTAGGTTTGCCGGATGGTCAGTCCCTGCTGCTGGGACCGATTGAAGCGCACGGCCAGCGCCTGAAAGTCACCCGTTTATCTAAAGACTATCTCTGGAACGGCTGGTGGACCAGTTCCGTGCGCGTGGGATCGTTCCAGACGGTGCTGACGGCGAAAGGCGGCCAAACTTCCCCCGGCATGGGCGAATGGCACCTGACATCCACGGCTTTCCGTCCAGAGGGATTGAGCGTTTTCAGCAAGGGGCTGGCGAACTGGAACGTTCCGCTCACTCTTGCTGCGGACATGCAGGTGGTGCCCCATGGGATGGGCGAACTTCCATCCAGTCTGGCGCTGCACCTGATGCTTGGAAATGGGCATGTCCGGCAGGGCGATGATGAGCCGATTGATCTGCGTGGTGGTGAGGCCCAGATCAATCTTCACATGACATCGCCGGGGACAAAGGGACCCGCCTCTTTTGCCGTGCCAACCCTGACGTTGGTGCTTGCCGATACTCATGGAGCACTGACGCACCTTCATGCGACTGCGGCCCTGATGGTGGATGACCTCAAACATCCAAAGGTGCTGGATGGTGACGCTACGGCTGCCTTGGATGGTTTTGATTTTGCCACTCTTGGAAATGTCTGGCCTACCGATCTGATTAAAGGTGGCCGGAAATGGATCGTCGCCAATATTACGCATGGTCGCGGGCATGATCTTCAGGTTCGCACGCATGTTCATTCGAATAACGGTTTCAAGCATGTCCTGCCCACCAGCATGGACGGGCAACTGCTGGGCGATGATCTGACGGTTCATTGGCTCCGTCCGATTGCTCCAGCGACAGGGCTGGACGCTACGCTGGGATTTGACGGATTCGATACCCTGGTTGTGCGTTTCCAGCATGGAACACAAGCGACCGAAAGCGGGCCGATCCAGGTTGCGGATGGGGAAGTCCGGCTGGGAAATCTTTACGAAAAAGGCCCGACGACGGGGGATATCAGAGCCCATCTGAAAGGCTCCCTGCCAGCTTTCAGAGATATCCTGTCACACCCGAGATTGCATCTGCTGTCCAAGCACCCGTTACCATTTACGGACCCCTCCGGATCTGTCGATGCGTCTGCGCGGCTGACGTTGCCGCTGACGTCGCATGTTCAGGATGAGGACATGCACGTCCAGGCCAAGGCCTCCTTTGCCAGCGTGCATCTGGGGAACGTGTTGATGGGGCATGCCGTTGATGAGGCGTCTGGCACGCTTTCCGCAACCGAAAGTGGACTGGCTCTTACTGGAGATGGGCGTCTGAGGGGGATTCCCGTTCATGTCGTTGTGAATGAGAATTTCCGGAAAGGCGCTCCGGAACGGGTTTTACAGGATATTCAGGCAAAAGCGTTCCTCGATCCGCTGTCTGCTGTAAAAGCGCATCTGGTTCCGGCAGGGCTTTTCACCGGACATGCCACGTTGTCCGCGCATTACATCGAACATGCCAGCTCTCTCGCTGACCTTGCCCTGTCGCTTGATATGGAGCAGGCGGGAATTACGGTGCCGGTCTGGACCAAACCGGTAGGTGAAGCGGCTGTTGCAACAGGGCATATTGCGTTGCAGGGCCACGATATGGTGGCCCTGGACGGTTTGCAGGCCCATGGCAAAACGCTGGCCATTGCCGGTCGGGGCGTGACGCAGAACGGCAAGCTGAGCGGTATTGTCATTGAAGGCTTCCGGCTGGGACGGAGCTCCGGAAGTGCCCGGATCATGCTGCCAGACCAGCCGTCTGACCCGGTGCATATTGCTCTGGATGCAGACCCGCTGGATCTGGCACCCTTGTTTGACCCTGCAACCCGCAAGGCCGTGCACGACGCAAGAGAAGCCGCAACACGGGAAGCCGGAAGCCCCAGCACGCCTGACAATGTGGATCAGGGCTGGTCTATCGATGTTCGGGCGCCTCGTGTCTATTTCGGGCCCAAAGGCATGGTCGGCGGTGTTGTGTCCCATCTGGAGCTCCGTCACGGCGCGCTTGTTTCAGGCCGGTTTGCTCTTGATGCGCCTTCTCGTGTGCGGGCTGTGCTGGCGGATACCGGGCAGCAGCAGCCATTCGTGCTGGATGTGGACAATCTTGGTATTCTGCTGAAAGAACTGGGTCTGTATGACCGGATCGGTGGCGGCGTCGCGCATCTGGATGGAAATTTCCTGCGCGGCAAAGCTGGCTCATCGGGGCTTGGTCTCGGCCTTCCGCCATTCCGCGGGCATCTGGATATTGGTCCCTTCGAGTTCCTCCAGCCCCCGTTCACACTGACGGCTATTTCGGATCTGTCCCCGCTTCACTGGAGTCAGAGCCATATGGATCGGTTCCAGGTGAAGCGTGTCTCAACGAAACTCAGTCTTGAAGGGCGGAAACTGACCCTGCATGACGGGATAATCGGCAATCAGGCTCTTGGCGCAACGGTCGAAGGGCCGGTTGATCTCGATACGTCTGTTGTGGATCTGCACGGCACTATTGTGCCGCTGTTCGGCCTGAATGCGCTTCCGGGCAAGTTGCCGGGGGTCGGGCATATTCTGGCGCCTGAGAAAGGTGGCGGCCTGCTTGCGGCGACCTTTGACGTCAAGGGGACCGTTGGCCAGCCTCAGATGACGGTCAATCCGCTGTCCATGCTGCTTCCGGGCGTTCTGCGGAAGATTATGGAATAAGCCTCTTCCTTCGTGGCGCGGTGGTTCCGAAATAGGGACGGGAGTTCTATGATCGTTCCCGTATCAGGAGGCAGCCATGACGGACATGACGGATCTGTTCGGGACGACGCCCGGCCCCAGCGGCAGGGAAACGCCCCCACGACGTGAGGCGCAGCCCTCGCGCCCTGTCCAGCCGTCCCGTCCGATTGAGGCTCCCAGAATGCCAACCCGCGCGCCATCGCGGACACAGCCTCTGGCGGACCGTCTGCGTCCAAAAACACTCGAAGAAGTGCGGGGGCAGGATCATCTTCTTGGCCCTGAAGGCACCCTGACGCGGATGCTGGCGCGAGGGACGCTCTCTAGCCTGATCCTCTGGGGAGGGCCGGGATGCGGCAAGACGACGATTGCGCGTCTGCTGGCCGGGAAAGCCAATCTTTTCTATTCCCAGATTTCTGCTGTCTTCTCTGGCGTGGCAGAACTGCGAAAGGCCTTTGATGAGGCGGATAAAAGGCAGGAAGCAACGGGTCGCGGCACTTTGCTGTTCGTAGACGAAATCCATCGTTTCAACCGCGCTCAGCAGGATGGCTTCCTGCCCTATGTCGAGCGCGGCACGGTCGTGCTTGTCGGTGCAACAACGGAGAACCCGTCTTTCGCCCTGAATGCGGCTCTTCTGTCCCGATGTCAGGTTCTGGTGCTGAACCGCTTGGACGACGCCAGCCTGGAGGCCCTTCTGCGCCGGGCGGAAGAAGAAGTCGGTCATCGCCTGCCATTGGATCGTGAAGCGCGTGCCAGCCTGCGAGCCATGGCGGACGGGGACGGGCGCTATCTTCTGAATATGGTGGAACAGCTCGTCGTGCTCGACCCGAACCGGGCACTGACCCCCAAGGATCTGGCAGTGCTTCTGTCCCGCCGGGCGGTGCTGTACGACCGGGACCGCGAAGAGCACTACAATCTCATTTCCGCACTGCATAAATCCCTGCGTGGCAGTGACCCGGATGCGGGGCTGTACTGGTTTGCCCGTATGCTCGAAGGGGGCGAAGATCCACGCTATATCGCCCGGCGTCTGACGCGCTTCGCGGCGGAAGATGTGGGGCAGGCGGACCCGAATGCCCTGCCAATGGCTGTTGCGGCATGGCAGACCTATGAACGGCTTGGCTCTCCGGAAGGGGAGTTGGCTCTGGCGCAGGTCGTCGTTCATCTGGCGACGGCACCGAAGTCCAATGCCGTTTACATGGCCTATAAGGCGGCGAGAAAGCTGGCTCGGGAAACCGGAAGCCTGATGCCGCCGTCCCATATTCTCAACGCCCCGACGGCCCTGATGAAAGACATCGGGTACGGCAAGGGCTATGAATACGATCATGACTCTGAAGACGCATTTTCGGGTCAAAACTATTTCCCGGAGGGCATGGAGCGGGTCTCGCTCTATCAGCCGACAGACCGGGGTTACGAGGGCCGTATCAGAAAACTTCTGGACATACGGGCCGCCAAAAGGGCATCCCGCGAGCCATGAAAGTTTCCAACCGTATTGTTACCGAAGACGAAGCCGATCTGCGCCTCGACCGCTGGTTCCGTCGTCACTACCCCAATCTCACGCAGGGCGCGCTTCAGAAGCTGTGCCGGACAGGGCAAGTCCGCGTCGACGGGGGACGTGTGCAGACCAACTCCCGTCTCGCACCGGGGCAGAGCGTCCGTATTCCGCCATTGCCGGATATAAGCCAGCCCGCACCGCTTCCCCCGCCAGATCCGATGCTGGTACGGGAAATCGAAAAGATGGTGATCTACCAGGACGATCACCTGCTGGTTCTGGACAAGCCATCCGGCCTTGCAACCCAGGGCGGTCCCGGCATCACCAAACATGTGGACATGATGCTCGACGGTCTGCGCAAGGAAGACGGAGACCGTCCGCGCCTTGTGCATCGTATCGACCGTGACACGTCCGGCATCCTTCTGATTGCCCGCACGCCGGGCGTTGCCGCCAAGCTGGCAGCCGCCTTCCGTGGGCGTGATGTGGGCAAGACGTACTGGGCAATCGTTGTCGGGCGCCCGGCGCAGCCTTCCGGCATTATTGATCAACCACTCGCCAAGATTGGCGCAGGGGGAGCGGCTCTCGTGGTCGCTGCGTCACGTGGCGAAGAAGATGCTGTGTCTGCCAAGAGCGAATATGAGACGATTGATGCGGCTGGAAAGAAGTTTTCCTGGCTGGCCCTGTCTCCGCTGACGGGCCGGACGCATCAGCTTCGCGTTCATTGCGAATCCCTTGGCACGCCCATCGTGGGTGATCCGCGCTATGGCGGGAAAGCTGCCCATCCGGAAGGGTTCATCGACCGGCTGCATCTCCATGCCCGCCAGCTCGATATTCCGCATCCGGCCGGAGGACGCCTGATCGTCACGGCCCCGTTGCCGCCGCATATGCGTGAGACATTCCGCTCTTTGGGGTTTGTGCCGGGTGACACACCGGCACCCAAGCGAATCAAGGGAAACAAAGGGCCTGCAAAATAATGAGGAAACTCACTGGCGCGCTCATCGGGGTCATCGTTGCCTTTGTGGGCGCCAGCATTGCCGCACATGAACTGATCGACCAGGATGTGCTGCGCCAGCGTGTGGCTGACGCCCTGAAGAAAGAGACGGGCCTGTCCATGGCCGTTGAAGGATCATCCATCCAGATCCTGCCATGGCCGTCCTTTGAAGCCCGGAACCTTGTTCTGCAACGTCCGGGGCAGAAGCCTGTTTTCCAGGCCAGAACCGTTCATGCGGGTCTGTCGGTTCTGGCGCTTCTGCACCGGGAGGTCCGTTTTCAGGACTTTGTCGTTGATGGTGCCACGCTTTCGCTGGAGCGTGATCGGGACGGGAGGGCCAACTGGTCTCTCAACCGACCTGTCCAGACTGATAGTAGCGATAAAAATGCTCCGCTTCCTGTTCGCAGGCATATTGGCGAGCGCGTTCAGGTTCACTGGAACCTGTCGCTGGATGCCCTGCATCTGACGAACAGTAGCGTCCAATGGCGGGACGACCTGAAAGGCATGAGCGGATCTTTCCTGATCGGAACGATGGATCTCGCCGGGCTTCGTAGTCCCAGTCCATGGATTAATCTGCAAGGAAGCCATGGCCCAACACCCTTCACGCTTCAGGGCCATGTGGGTGATCTGTCGCTGCTGCGCTCAGCGTCAAAGCCATGGACGTTCAGTCTAGGGTCGACGCTCGGCACGGATGCAAAGCGGGACTGGCTGAACGTGGATGGCCAGATTCATAACGTTCCCCATCTGCGCGGTCTGGCATTGACCGCTCAGGGCGAGTGGCCAAACCTGCAGGACGCGCATCGTCTGTTCCCACATGCCAATCTGCCGGATGTGCGTGGTCTGGGAGGCGAATTTTCTGTTCAGGGCGATGCCGGAGAACTGACGGATGCGGACTGGGCGGATAAGGGGCAGGCTCTGCTCCAGAGCCTTGTTCCAGGGCGGATGCACCTTCATGCCGCTGGGCTGACTGCCCGAGGCGCAACAGTCAGCAACCTGCGCCTTGATGCTGACGCACCCACAGCGCCGCTTTCAGTCGCAGCAGATGTGGTCTGGCGCGACATGGGCTGGCGGCTAGCGGGGAAGGCCGGCACGCTGGAACAGGCGGTTCATGCCTGGCGCGATCATGGGCAGACCACAGTTCCCGTCGAGGCTGAACTGCGCTCGCTTCCGCTGTCTCTGACTGCGGCTGTCAGCGGGAATGAGAAGGCGCCACCGGTTAACGCGCAGGATGAAGCCCGGGTCACGATCTCCGGAACGCTTGGTGCGGAGGCAAGCCATTTTGGCGTGCAAGGTGGTGCCCGGACCCTGCATCTGCCCAAGGCAGTGCTGCATGATGTGTCTCTTCAGGGGACGCTGGACAGCAAGGGTCTGAGTGAAGCAACGCTGGACGGATTTGCGTTCAAGAGCCACGAAGTGGATGTGGATGGCACGCTGCATCTTCTGACAGGGGACGATACAACGCCCCTGCTGAACGGCCATCTCCATGCCACGCAGCTTGATCTGGATGCCATCCGTGGTCTCTGGATTGCCCAGACCCAGGCAGAGCAGGACCGAAAATCTGTTCCTGTGTCTCCGCAATCTCCTGCCGTCCCGTTACCGACAGAGGCGGCAAAGACTGTCGCCACCCATCCTGTACAGACACAGGACCAATCTGCCGTGCCTGCTGCGCCGGAGGCGTCCGCTGGCCCGCAGGTCATGGTACCGGCATGGGTCAAGCGTTTGCGGGCGCAGGATCTTGATCTGCACCTGACGCTGGACCGGGTTGTCTTCTACAGCCACGATTACACCAATCTTGCGACCCACCTGACAGTGTCCGACGGCCATCTGCGTCTTGACCCGATTTCGGGGCAGGGACAGGGGCTGACCTTGTCCGGTCAGGTTGATCTTGATGCCTCAAAGCTGCCGGTCACGGCACATTTCACGTTCCAACCTCTGGTGCTGCCCGTCGGATTGCTGGAGGACAGCCTGAAGCTGCCTCTGCTGCTTCAGGGGCCGGTTCAGGTCGCAGGGGATGTCAGGGGGCAGGGTGAAACGCTGGAGACACTCCGTCAGTCCCTGACCGGCCATCTGGGAGTTTCCATGGTAGACGGAAAGGTGGACAGCCAGATTCTGGGACGGATTGCCGGGTCAGGGGCAGGTTCTCTGCTGGGCAGCGGTGTGCGCCCGCTCCGCTGTCTCGGGCTGCACATGACGTTTGCGGAAGATGTCGCCACGTTGGACACGATTGGTCTGCAATCGGGGCGCTTTTCGACACAGGGACATGGCGAAGTTCATCTCGGATCGCAGGAGATGACGCTGCATCTGGTTCCAAGCCTTGATTTCGAAGGCGCTGGAGCCTCAACGCCGGTGATCGTCACGGGAACCATTTCTGAGCCCCAGGCCCAGCAGGATCGCGATGGAAACGGGCGGTTCCAGCTTTCGATCGGGGATGGCCCGGTCGCGGATCCCTGCACATCCGCGCTGGCTGCTGCCCGCGAAGGGCAGGCGGGACCACCTGTTTCCGAACAGCCTCATCATCATAACAAGGCAGGCGACATCCTGCGTGCATTGGGAGTTCTCCATTGAGCAGTCGCAAGCGTTTCTGGAAAAGCGTGACACTCGGGGAGCAGGACGGCTTGTTCGGCCCGGAACTGGACGGTCGTCCAATCCGGTTGCCGAAAGGCACCGTATTGGCTGTCCCTTCACGGTCATTGGGGCAGGCGCTGGTCGCCGAATGGAGTCGTATCCCGGACAATGAGGCATTCACGCCAGAGCAGCTGCCTCTGACCCGCATCGCAGGCACCATGATCGAACGGATTCGTCCCGATCTGGTCGAGGCCCGGGAGACCCTGCTCCGCCGTGGACTCGATGATGGTCTCTGCTATCGCAAAGAGAAGCCCGACTCGACCGTAGAGCGTGTTTTGGAATGGCTCGCCAAGGAAGGCATCCGACCAATTGTTACAGACGGTCTGATGCCGATCACGCAATCAGGTGATTACATTACGGGGCTGGAGCGCCTTCTGGCTCAACAGAATGAGGCCGAACTGGCAGCCTTGGGCGTACTAACACAGAGTTTTGGAAGTCTTCTTCTGGCTCTGGCTCTTGTTTCGGGGACGATCAGCAGAGAGGCGGCCATCTCCGTTGCTAACGCCGATGAGCGCCGGCAGCTTGAAGTCTGGGGCCGGGACGATGAACTGTTCCGCGTCATGATGACACGGGAGCAGGATACGACTGAGGCCCTGACGTTTCTTGGTTTTGCACAAGAGGGCTGAATTTTCCGTGTGAGGCATGATGTTGCCATATTCGGGGCGCATCTGGCGCTGTGACAGAACGAGATGATTAGTGACTGGCTTCTGAGGGAAGTGTTGGCGCAATTTTCGATCTGTCCTGTAACGTCAGAGTCGAGGAAGATATGTCGGTATCCGTCAGTCGCCCCATGCGCCACATGGGTACACGCCTTGTAGCGAAGTGTTCTATGGGAGCGTGGCTACTTCTGGCAGCAACGCCGATTATTGTTGTTGTCTGCGCTATTCACGGCTGAGGCGCCTGTTGTCTCGCAGTTTATTTGCCTGACATGTCCTCCTGAGTATGAGGGCATGAAAAAAGCCCACTTTCACGGAGAAGCGGGCTCTCTCTAAAAATAGAATTACCTGAAGACGCTCAGGCGTCTCCGTTGTCCGGTACCATGATGCTGACAGCAGCCGTGGCCGCAATTCCTTCTTCACGGCCTGTGAAGCCCAGACGCTCGGATGTTGTGGCTTTCACGGAAATGCGGCTGACATTGACCTGAAGCAGTTCTGCCAGACGCTCCTGCATTGCCTGAGCATGCGGGCCAATCTTGGGACGCTCGCAGATCAGCGTAATGTCTGCATTCACGAGGAAGCCACCACGGGCGCGGATGCGCTCGCCAGCATGGATCAGGAAGCGGGCCGAATCCATGTCCTTCCACTCGTTGTCGGTCGGCGGGAAGTGACGGCCAATGTCACCCTCAGCCAGTGCGCCATAAATAGCATCACACAGCGTATGGATACCGACGTCGGCGTCCGAATGGCCAGCAAGACCTTTCGTGTGGGGAATTTCAATCCCGCAGAGGATCAGCTTGCGGCCTTCCTCGAATGCGTGAACGTCGTAGCCAAGCCCGACGCGGGGCAGCAGGTTGCCGTCGATTACACCTTCAAGACGCATCAGATCCTCCGCAACTGTCAGTTTGATATTGTTGTCCGATCCCTGAACGATCGCGACCGGATGGCCACCCTGTTCAAGCAGGGCTGCATCGTCGGTGCGGGCATCGCGGTGGGTGCGATGCAGCTCGAGCAGGGGCGGGAAATGGAAGCCCTGCGGCGTCTGCGCGCGCCACAGGTTTTCGCGCGGGACCGTGTCGATGATGATGCCGTCCCGAACTTTCTTGATGGTATCGCTGACCGCCACGGCGGGAATGACGCCTGCATGGGTCTTCAGCGCCTCAATGACGTTCTGAACCACTTCTGCCGGGACGCAGGGACGGGCGCCATCATGAACCAGCACAAGATCCGGTGGTTCCGGCAGGTTAGCGAGTGTTTCCAGCCCGTTCCGTACGCTGTCGTGACGTTCCGCGCCGCCCGCAACCGGGGGGAGAACATTCAGCCCGGCAAGACTTTCAGCCAGCAGGGGGTCGTCTCCAACTGGCAGAAGCACATCCACATGTGGCAGGAGAGCTTCTGCAGCGCGGCGGATGACGGGTTTGCCCCGTAGCATCCGGAACTGCTTGCAGGAACCTTCACCCTCGGGTGAAGCGGCGGCAAATCGCCGACCACGACCGGCGGCGAGAAGAAGGGCGGCGATACGCATGGGCGCAGGAATGGGCCGCGGGGGGCTGAACGTCAAGCCCGCGCGTCAGCCTGCATCAGTGCAGAAGTCCCTCGCCATGGGGGCTGTCGAGGCTGAATGTGGGAATCTGCACGTCGAAACGTTGTCCGGAGACGGGTTCAAGCATGTGATACGTGCCACGCATGAAGCCGCCCGGCGTCGTGAGCATGGCGCCTGACGTGTAGTCGAACTGGTCTTTCGCCGGAATGATAGGCTGTTCTCCCACCACTCCATCGCCATGAACGTGTTCAATACGCCCAAGGCCATCCACGATTTCCCAACTGCGGGAAATGAGCTGGAAGGTCTCCTTCCGGCCATTTTCGATGCAAATATGATAGGCCCACGCAAAGCGGTGGTCTTCCGGATGAGATTGGTCGTCCAGCCAGAACGTCCGGACCGTGACGGTCACGTCGTCTGTTATCTGGCTGAAACGGGGCGCATTATCCATGGCTTCGGCCAGCGCCGTTTCCGGGTCCGACAGGAGGTGAGGGTGGGATGACTTGTCAGGCATGAGGCCATTCTAATGTCATCCCGCATTTTTGTCAGGAAACTTATTTTGCAGCGTGAGCCGCGGCAGCACCAGCCGTGACGTCTGCAATCAGGTCGGCTGCGTCTTCAAGCCCGACGGACAGACGGATCACGCCATCCGTAATGCCCAGACGTGCACGTTCTTCTTCACTGACGCGCATATGGGTCGTCGTGGCCGGATGGGTCGCGAGGCTGCGGGCATCACCAAGATTGTTGGAAATCGCAATCAGACCGAAAGCATTGAGGCAGGCAAAGGCACCGGCCTTGCCGTTCTCGACTTCAAAGGCCACCAGAGAGCCGCCATTGTTCATCTGCTTCTGGGCCAGGGCGTGCTGAGGGTGATCGGCGCGGCCCGGATAACGAACGTTTACGACGCCCGGAAGTGTTGCCAGCGCATCGGCAACGGCAGCCGCATTGCGGGCCATGGCTTCGGTGCGAAGCTTGAGGGTTTCAAGGCCCTTTAGCAGCACCCAGGCATTGAAGGGAGATAGAGCATTCCCCGTATTGCGGGTGAACGGCTGGAGCGTCTCCTTGATCCATTTGTCGTTGCCCAGAACGGCACCGCCTAGAACACGCCCCTGACCGTCAATATGCTTCGTACAGGAGTACAGCACGACGTCTGCACCCAGCTTGAGCGGGGACTGACCGATCGGGGAAGCGAAGACGTTGTCCACCATCAGCAGAGCACCCGCCTTGTGAGCAAGGTCTGCAATACGCTGAATGTCCAGCACATCCAGCATCGGGTTGGATGGGCTTTCGATCAGAACTGCTGCTGTTGGGCGCGAGAGAGCCTTTTCCCAGGCCTCGTAATCGTCGCCGTCGACCAGTTCGGTCTCGATGCCGTAGCGCGGCAGAAGTACCGTGACGATCCAGTAGCAGGAGCCAAAGATCGCACGAGAGGCAACGACGCGCTCACCGGTTTTGACATGCGCCAGCAGAGCTGACGAGACCGCACCCATGCCTGTGGACGTGGCGATACAGGCCTCTGCCCCTTCCAGAAGGGCAAGCCGTTCCTGAAGTGTGTCTACCGTCGGATTGCCGAAACGCGAATATTGGAAATGCTCGACATCGCCTGTGAAAGTAGCAGCCGCTTGCTCGGCGCTGTCATAAACGAAGCCGGATGTCAGAAAGAGCGCTTCGGACGTTTCACCGAATTCAGTGCGGTTCGGGGCATCGTGCAGGAGACGCGTGGCTGTGCGCCAGTTTTCTGAAGACATAAGATCAGTCCCTCCAAAGGTTTTCACCGCTTAGGTGAAAAGCATGTGGCGGGCCGTGGAAGTCCTGAGGAAACCGTAGGTGGAAAACCGCAGGGCCTCTTTAGCGCAATTATTTATCCTCGCCGCAAGCCGGCCGCTCAAATCACGAGGGCCAAACGGTCTTTAAGGCCGTCTGACGGGCAGGACTATGAAACGAGGAGTGGTTTTGCGTCAACACCCCTCGGCGTGGATTGCAGAGAGGCGGAGGGGAGGATATAAGCGACGACATTGCGGGTGTAGTTCAATGGTAGAACGGCAGCTTCCCAAGCTGCATACGAGGGTTCGATTCCCTTCACCCGCTCCAGACTTCCCTGAAAAATTGTCAGTTCGGTCCGTTCATCTTGGGCATGGGCGGTGCGCTCAGCGTGTCCTGATACTCGTTGCCATCCCAGATCCACTTGTCATTTTTGCCGACCAGAAGATCGTGCATGCCTTTATGGCGTGTGGGCAGAACGGAAATATCACCGTTCACTGAATCCAGAACCGTGTTCCAGCTATCGTTATGGCGCAGATAGACGGACGTGGTGCAGCCTGCAGAGCCGCAGAGACGGGCGGACTGAAGCTGTACGAACAGGGCTTCGTCATTTTTGCCAGACGACAGGGGCGCAGAGCCGACCAGCACAACCGGGTGGTCGTGATGCTTGGCGGCATCTTCCAAATCATCGGAATTCAGCTTGCGGGCATCGATATCAAGCTGTGTGCCAGGATGGGCAGACAGAATGACGGGGGCTGGACCCGCTGCCGCAGCAGAAGAATGCTGCGTATGGTGCTTTGCCCGATGATGCGTTGTCGCGGCGCTTACCGTGGCGGCAATCGCGAGGGAGGAGACTGCCAGCAGCGCCAGATGGCGAGGCCGGGTGCGGGAAAGAATCTGCTGGATCGTCATAATATGATTCTTAACACGGAATTACGCCGGACGATCCATGACAGATTCCCAGCTTTGAAAGATTCGAACGTTATTCGTGCCGAAGCGTGATGACCAGAACGTCCCGATAGGCTGGTTCGTTGGGGTTCTGCGGTGTGACAGCCGTGACGCCGTGATAAACTCGATGATCATCCACAATGGCAGCATCGAGTGGTTTGGTCAGGATGAAAGACCCCAGAAGGTCTTTCTGGTTGTCATGAATGGTCGTGACGCCCTGTTCGACGTTATGCCGTCCGATCATCAGAACCAGAACCCAGTCAACACCATCACGGTGCATCCCCTCAGGAGTCGGGCGACCCTCACTGTCAGGTTGCGCCTCAATGCGGAACTGATGGACTTCCGTATGCCAGCTTTCCGGCTTTTCTTCCGATGGCGTGAGCGCGTCTGCGAAGCGGCTGATGGTCCGGATTGCAGCCAGCATGGCAGGATGAGACGCGATATGAGGTTCGATCTCTCCGAACCAGCGCTCAATTCCGCCATTCAGCAGGTTGTGGTCTCGACTCTGATAGTGGGGTTGATGCGGCTTGCGGGTAATCAGACCATCATTGACGGAGAAAGTCGCATAGCGCCGCCGCCGGTACCGACCACCATCGGCCATGTACAGATCAAGACCAAGGTCATTCCAGCTTGCGGCAAACGTGTCCCAGTCTGTCAGGCCTTCATGCTCCAGGAGCGGACGCATTGTCTCCGCCTGCAGAAACTTGAAACCTTTTTCAGAAAGAATGGTTTCGACCCGCTGCACGGTCTGGTCGAAGGCTGAAGGCAGAGGTGTGTCGGTCATGTCTGCTCACTTGGTGATGCCATGCCCGACGCTCACATCTGTCGGGCAGTTCAGGCTCCGAGGTCTGGTTTGACGGGCGAGAGATGTTCCCGAACCGTCGTGGACGCTGTTTTTGCCAAGCCTACGATACCAGCCTGATGCTGGCGGTACAGTCCTTCATGGATCAGACGGGCAAAAAGACCGGATAGCAAGCCACCGCCAAAGCTGCGGTTGGCATCCAGCATACCCCAGCCATTGTAATCACCAAGTGCCACGACAGCGCCGCGATCATTGTAAACGAACGGAGCAGGCGTCTGGCCGGCAATAACCTGTGGCAGTACACGACCGATATACTGGCCCTGCTGACGGGCTGCCTGTGCTGTAGGAGCGACGGGAGCCGCATCAATGCGGGCACAGTCTCCAATAGCAAAAATCTTGGGGTCTTCGGTGGTCTGGAGGGTCTGGGTCACGCCAAGCTGTCCTGCACGACCACGCTCAAGTCCATCGAACAGCGTTGTTGCATCAGAAGCGCGAACACCGGCTGCCCAGATGCGGAGCGTTGCAGGAATCTGCTCGCCCGATTTCAGGTTGAAGCCGTTTTCATCCGCTCCAACGACCATCGCTCCCGTGCGAACGGAAATGCCCAGCTTTTCCAGTTGTGCCGCAGCCGCTTCAGAGACGGCTTCAGGAAAGGCCGGAAGAATACGCGGGCCGGTTTCGATCAGGACGGCATCCAGACCGTTTTTGCGAACCGATACACCCAAACCCGGTGCTTCATCGATGGCCTTGCAGAGTTCTGCGGCAAGCTGCACGCCTGTAGCGCCACCACCGACAATACCGAGGCTCAGCTTCTGACCGGCAGAGCGTGCCGTCTGGAGCGCCTTGCGGAACTCGGAATACAGTGTGTCCGCGTCATTGAGGCTATCGATGAAACGGCAATGCTCGACAATTCCGGGAATACCAAAATCGTTGGCGCGCGATCCAAGGGCTACGACAAGATAATCGTATGGGAGAGTCGAGCCGTTCTCGAGCGTGACCGTTTGGGCTGTGCGATCAACGGCTGTGGGAACGCTCTGAACGAAATTGAAACCGAATTTTGCGGCAGTTTCCGTAAAGGGAATGCAGTTGCCGTCGTGCTGCATCGTGCCGGCTGCAAATTCATGCAGGGAGGGCTTCCAGTAATGGACCGGGCTGCGATCAACGAGTGTCAGGGAAATGTTGCTGCGGCGACCAAGGGCCGTCGCGGCCTCCAGACCTCCGACTCCGCCACCGAGAACAACGACACGAGTTGCAGCAGACATGGACAGTTTCCTCTTACCGGGCGCCCGCCAATTGGGCCGATCACTGTGCTAACGGGAGCGGAAGGGCTGCACAAGCCCTGCTCCCGCTCTCGTGTTGAGCGTTTTAGCTGCGATAGGACCCGTTGATGTCGATGTAGCCATGCGTGAGGTCACAGGTCCACACGCGGGCCTGTCCGTCACCCAGTCCGAGATCGACTGTGATTTCGATGTCCTGACCCTTCATGTGGGCCACAACAGGGGCTTCGTCGTAGTTTTCGACAACGCCACCTTCACGCGCGATCCAGGTGCCGCCCATGGCGACAGAGAGGCGGTCCCGATCTGCGGGTTCGCCGCTTTTGCCTACAGCCATCACCACGCGGCCCCAATTTGCGTCTTCGCCAGCGATGGCCGTTTTGACCAGAGGCGAGTTGGCAATCGAAAGGGCGATGCGGTGGGCGGACACATCGGAGTCAGCCCCTGTGACATCCACCCGGATCTGCTTCGTTGCGCCTTCGCCATCACGGACGACGAGAATGGCAAGTTCCAGAAGCAGGTCGTTCAGGGCTTCGGTAAATTCGGCGAGAGCGGGATCATGCGGGCCGGTCACAGGTTCGTTGTCTGCAAGACCCGTAGCGAACAACACCAGCATGTCGGACGTGGACGTATCCGAATCGACCGTGATGGCGTTGAAGCTCTTGGCGCAGCCGGCTGACAGCAGGGACTGGAGAATGTTCTGCGGAATTTTGGCGTCCGTTGCGACGTAAGCCAGCATTGTGGCCATGTCTGGGGCAACCATGCCGGAGCCCTTGGCGATGCCCTGAAGGCGAACGGGTGTGCCGTTAATGGTCACGTCACGGCGGGCCGCCTTCGGGAAGGTGTCCGTCGTCATGATGGCGCGGGCAGCCTGTTCCCAGTTGTTCTCGTCCAGTCCAGCCTGAGCGGCGGGAAGGGCGTCAATAATGCGCTGCTGGGGAAGTTTCTCGCCAATAACGCCTGTTGAGGCGAGGAACACGTCCTGCGGCGGGCAGTCGAACATGGCGCTGACAGCATCAGCGCAGTCTTCGCAGGCTTGAATGCCTGCACGTCCGGTGAAGACGTTGGCGTTTCCGGCGTTGACCAGAAGAGCACGGGCATAGGGGGTTGTCTGGGCCTGACGGCACCACAGGATGGGTGCGCCAGGGCAGGCGTTACGCGTGTAAACGCCTGCGACAACCGTGCCGGGGGCAAATTCCGCCAGCATCAGGTCCGTTCGGCCCTGATAGCGGACGCCCGCGGCAACGGCGGAAAGCCGTACGCCGGCAACCGTTGAAAGGTCCGGAAGGGGACGGGACAGCGGAGACACGGCGATCGGTTTTCCCATGGTCTTACTTCTTGGCCGGAGCGGCAGCCGGGGCATCAGCGATTGGCTTGCCCTGTGCGTCGAAGTGAACAACCTTCACCTGAGATTCAGCCTGCTGAACGATCTGGCGAACCTTGTCACGGATCAGTTCCTGACGAACCTGATCGTGGATCTGGTCGAAGCTCGGGATCGGAGCGGTCCGCGTGCCCAGAACCTGGATCACATGGTAGCCGTACTGCGTGTGCACCGGCGTCTGGGAGATCGTGTTTGGCTTCATGGTGAAAGCGGCGTCAGAGAAAGCCGGCAGCATGTCACCCTTCTTGAACCAGCCAAGATCGCCACCGTTTGCACCAGCGGAACCCTTGTCCTTGGACAGCTGGCCAGCAAGCTTCGCGAAGTCAGCACCCTTGTTGAGCTGGGCAATGATGTCCTTGGCCTGTGCTTCCGTCTCCACGAGGATGTGGCGAGCGTGAACTTCCTGCTCAGGCTTCTGGTTGGCGTAATGCGTCTGGTAGTAGTCATGCAGAGCCGCATCGGTCACGAGCGGAGCGACCTTCTCTTCCAGATAGGCATTCTGCAGAGCGCTGTTGGCAGCGTTCTGCATGGCAGCCTTGACTTCCGGCTTGTTGGTCAGACCTTCCTTGCCAGCAGCGATCTGGATCGCCTTCTGGTCGACGAGCTGGTTGACCAGAAGCGGGATCAGCATGGACGGCTGAAGCTGACGGGCCTGCGGCGGCAGGTTGCCAGCAGCCTGCTGAACATCACCGAGGGTAATCTTTTCGCCATTGACGGTCGCGATCACCATGTCTGGCTTCGGAGCGGGTGCAGCGGCCGGTGCTGGAGCAGCAACCGGGGCAGCAGGAGCCGCGAAAGCAAGAGGAGCTGAAACCGACGTGCCAGCCAGAAGTGCTGCACAGGCGAGAGTGGAGCGGGAAAGCCGCATGAAAATACCTCGGACCATAAAGAAGGAGGAAAACGAATGGGCAGCACCATGACAAAGCGCGCTCAACCCTGCAAGAGCACGGCCCCTTACCATTCCGTCACACTCCGGAAATGGGCATTTTAGTGGACCTCCCGGGTGCCTCTCCATTGACCCGTGGGCACGCGGGTCCTATCTCCACGTGACGTGAAAATCGTGATTGCCCGGTTTGGGAGGTCTTTCCGCTGGTGGAAAGAGCTTCTGATCGGGTGCTCGGCATCTCAAGGTTCAGCATGTTCGCACGCCTCGCACGCGCCCTCTTCGGTTCCGCCAATGATCGTTCGCTCAAGGCGTATCAGCGCCGTGTGCCCGAGATCAACACTCTGGAGCCCACAGTTCAGGCGCTCAGTGACGAGCAGCTTCAGCATAAGACGGTAGAGTTCAAAGAACGCGTCGCCAAAGGCGAAACTCTGGATGCGATGCTGCCGGAAGCTTTTGCTGTCTGCCGTGAAGCGTCGAAGCGTGTGCTGGGTAAGCGCCATTTCGATGTGCAGCTGATCGGTGCAATGGTTCTGCATGACGGTCGGATTGCTGAAATGCGGACTGGCGAGGGTAAAACCCTTGTCGCCACGCTGGCCGTTTACCTGAACGCGCTGTCCGGCAAGGGCGTGCATGTCGTGACGGTGAACGACTACCTGGCCCGTCGTGATGCTGAGGAAATGTCTGTTCTTTACAGCTTCCTTGGTCTGACGACAGGCGTGATTATCCCCAATCTGGCGGATGAAGAGCGTCGTGAAGCCTATGCCGCAGACATTACCTATGGAACGAACAACGAGTTCGGCTTCGACTATCTGCGCGACAATATGAAATATTCGCTCGCCGATATGGTGCAGCGTCCGTTCAACCACGCCATCGTGGATGAGGTGGACAGCATCCTGATCGACGAAGCCCGGACGCCACTGATCATTTCCGGTCCCGCTGACGACAGTTCAGAGCTTTACCGGACGGTTGATGCGGTCGTGGCGAAGCTGGTGCTGGAACCCGAGACTTTCGACAAGGATGAGAAGCAGCGCAGCGTGACGCTGACGGAAGCTGGATCGCACCGGATTGAAGAGCTTCTGAATGAAGCCGGCGTTCTGCAGGAAGGTGGCCTGTACGATATTCACAACGTGGCTGTGGTGCATCACGTTCAGCAATCCCTGCGGGCCTATACGCTGTTTACACGGGACGTTGATTACATCGTCCGTGATGGCAAGGTGATCATCATTGATGAATTCACGGGTCGTATGATGGATGGCCGCCGTTATTCTGATGGTCTGCATCAGGCGCTGGAAGCGAAAGAGCACGTCGAAATCCAGCAGGAAAACCAGACGCTCGCCTCCATCACGTTCCAGAATTACTTCCGCCTGTATCCGAAGCTGTCCGGTATGACTGGTACGGCCATGACCGAGGCCGACGAGTTCGCAGAAATCTACAATCTGACGGTTGTGGAAATCCCGACGAACCGTCAGGTGAAGCGGATCGACACGGATGATGAAGTTTATTTGACGGCTGGCGAGAAGTTTAACGCCGTTGCTGATCTGATTCAGGAAATTACGGCCAAGGGTCAGCCGATCCTTGTGGGCACGACGTCCATTGAGAAGAGCGAATATCTCTCCAGTATTTTGGCGGGACGAGACATCAAGCATAACGTGCTCAATGCCCGGCATCATGAAAAAGAAGCCAGCATCATTGCGCAGGCTGGTGCCCCGGGTGCCATCACGATCGCCACGAACATGGCCGGTCGCGGTACGGACATCAAGCTGGGCGGCAATATTGAAATGCTGACCCATGCCTACACGGACGGCATCGAGGATGAAGCGGAACGTGCGCGGATTACCGAGGAGATCCGGGTGGCTGTCGAGGCCAATCATGGCGCCGTTCATGAATCCGGTGGTCTGTATGTCATCGGGACGGAGCGTCATGAGAGCCGGCGTGTTGATAACCAGCTGCGTGGCCGTTCGGGACGTCAGGGCGATCCGGGTAATTCCCGTTTCTTCCTTTCACTTGAAGACGATCTGATCCGCATTTTCTCTGGCGACCGTATGGGCGCGATGATGCAGAAGATGGGTCTGAAGGAAGGGGAGGCGATTGTTCACCCCTGGCTGAACAAGGCCGTCGAAAAAGCTCAGAAGCGCGTTGAAGCCCGCAATTTCGACATGCGCAAGAACACGCTGAAATACGACGACGTCATGAATGACCAGCGCAAGGAAGTGTATTCCCAGCGCAAGGAATACATGTCGTCTGAAGATCTGTCTGGCGTGATCGCGGAACTGCGTTTGCACACTATCGAGGATCTGGTCCACGCCCATATTCCTGAGAAGTCCTTTGCGGAAGCCTGGGATACGGCAGGACTTTCCAAGAGCCTGATAGAGACCCTGAACCTCGATCTTCCGATTGCCGAATGGTCAAAGGAAGATGGCATGGATGCAGAAGGCGTGATCGAGCGTGTGGAAGCCGAAGCCCAGAAGGCTCAGGCCGCCCGGACGGCGAACATGGGGCCTGAACTCATGCGCATGATTGAGAAGCAGGTTGTGCTCACGACGTTCGATGCTGTGTGGAAAGAGCATCTGCATGGGCTGGACCAGCTGCGTCAGGGCATTGGCCTGCGTGCTTATGGTCAGCGTGATCCGCTGAACGAGTACAAGCAGGAAGCTTTCCAGATGTTCACGGCCATGCTGGATGACATGCGGATGCGCGTGACGCAGACCATGTGCCGCATTCAGGCCGTGAGCGAGCCGCCGCCTTATCCGGTTGTGGATACATCCGCCCAGCATGAGACGTTCGAGGCTCCGCCGATGGCTCCCGCGCTCGAACAGGCTTCGCAGCCGGTTATGAGCTTTGCCGCGCCTCAGCCGCAGTTTGCGGCGGAGGGTTCGGTTGAAGAGCCAGATGCAGCCACGCTTCAGCGGTGGTATGAAGAGACGCCGCGCAATGCGCTTTGCCCGTGTGGATCGGGCCAGAAGTTCAAACACTGTCATGGCAGGCTCGCCTGAGCCTCTGACACCCGTAGAGGAAGGAGCGACCGATGGCCGGTCATTCGCAATTTAAGAACATCATGCACCGCAAGGGCGCGCAGGATGCCAAACGCGCCAAGCAGTTTGCCAAAATCCTGCGTGAAATTACGGTTGCAGCGCGGTCCGGTCTGCCTGACCCGGCATCCAACCCACGTCTGCGTGCCGCTGTTACGGCCGCACGTGAAGCGAACATGCCCAAGGACAATGTCGAGCGCGCCATTAAGAAGGCATCCGGTGCTGCTGGCGGCGAAGACTATGTGGAAGTGCGTTATGAGGGTTACGGCCCGGCTGGCGTGGCGATCATTGTCGAAGGCCTGACGGACAACCGGAATCGTACGGCTGGTGAAGTCCGCGCTGCGTTCTCCAAGCATGGCGGTTCGCTGGGTGAATCGAACTCTGTGTCCTTCATGTTCCAGCGTCTGGGTGTCGTGACCTATCCGGTCGATGCTGCGTCCGAAGACGAGATGCTCGAAGCCGCTATTGAAGCTGGTGCTGACAATGCTGTGCTGACTGAGGAAGGTCACGAGATCACTTGCGAGATGGAAAATTTCTTCGCGGTTCGTGACGCCCTTGAAAGCCGCTTTGGCGAGCCGCAGTCCGCAAAGCTGGACTGGCGCCCGGAAAACAGCGTTTCGCTGGATGAGGAAAAGGCCCGGACGGTTCTGAAGCTGATCGACGTTCTGGAAGACAACGACGACGTTCAGGCTGTTTATGCCAACTTCGACCTTCCGGATGACGTGGCTCAGGCGCTAGCCGCTTGATCCGTCTGATGGGCATAGACCCCGGCCTGCGTTTCATGGGCTGGGGGATTATTGATGTGGATGGCAACCGCCTGAAGCATGTGGCTTCCGGTGTAATCGCAACGGATGGCCAGGAATCGGTTCCCCTGCGGCTCTGTGAGCTGCATGGGAAGCTCCAGAATCTGATCCGTGAGTATGCTCCCGCTGAAGCTGCGGTTGAGGAAACTTACGTAAACCGCAACGGTTCTTCGACGCTCAAGCTTGGTTATGCTCGTGGTGTGGCTCTTCTGACGCCTGCCTATGAAGGGCTGCCCGTCGCGGAATATGGGGCCATGATGGTCAAGAAATCCGTGGTCGGCACCGGGGCGGCGACGAAAGAGCAGGTCACGATGATGGTGAAGCGTCTGCTACCCGGCGTGGCTATTCATAAAGCAGATGCCTCCGATGCTCTGGCCGTGGCGATCTGCCACGCGCATCATCGAGCCAGTGCGGCGCATGTGGCTCTTGGGAAGCGAATGGCATGATCGGACAATTGACGGGTCTTGTCGGGCAGATTGAAGGCGAGCGCTGCATCGTGGACGTCAATGGCGTCGGCTATGTGGTGTCCGCCTCGACACGCACGCTGGGAAATGTTCCGCATCCGCCTGAAGTGGCACGTCTGCTGATTGAAACAGTCGTCCGGGAAGATGCGATCCTGCTGTACGGGTTCGGGACCGCTGATGAGCGCGAGTGGTTCCGTCTGCTGACGACGGTTCAGGGCGTGGGCGCCAAGGTTGCCCTGGCCATTTTATCGGCCAACTCGCCAGGTGAAATTCTACTGGCCATCAATGCCGGAGACCGTGGGTCTTTGACGCGGGCTGCTGGTGTCGGGCCACGTCTTGCGGACCGTATTTTGAGCGAACTGCGCAACAAGGTCGCCAAGATGCCGGGAGGCGGAACGGCTGCACCAATGCCGGGGATCGTGACCGGACCAAGCGTTGAAAATGATGCGCTGCTGGCGCTGGCGAGTCTCGGCTTCCGTCGGGCCGAAGCATGGCCGGTGCTGAGTCGTGTTCTGGCTGAAAACGAGAATGCCAGCCTTGATCTGGCTATCCGTCTTTGCCTGAAGGAACTGGCCCGATGAGCGAATTTCGGGAAACGGACCCGGCTCGTCTGCCGGAAGACATTGCGGAAAGTGGCCTCAGGCCGGAGAGCCTTGCCGATTTTACGGGGCAGAAAGCCAGCCGCGAAAATCTTGCCATCTTTATCGAGGCCGCGAAGGCTCGTGGCGAAGCTCTGGATCATGTCCTGCTGCATGGCCCTCCGGGTCTGGGTAAGACAACGCTGGCACAGATTGTGTCCCGTGAGCTGGGTGTCGGTTTCCGGGCAACGTCCGGTCCCGTCATTCAGCGGGCAGGGGATCTGGCGGCGATCCTGACGAACCTTCAGCCGCGTGATGTGCTGTTTATTGACGAAATTCATCGTCTCCAGCCTGCGATTGAGGAAATTCTTTATCCTGCGATGGAGGATTTCCAACTCGATCTGATTATCGGGGAAGGGCCGGCGGCTCGATCTGTCCGGATTGATCTCGCGCCGTTCACGCTTGTTGCCGCGACGACGCGTGCCGGTCTGCTGGCTACGCCTTTGCGGGATCGCTTCGGCATTCCTCTGCGACTTGTTTTTTATACACCGGATGAACTGCGGGCCATTGTGTCTCGTGGGGCCACCAAGCTCGGTGTGCATCTGAACGATGATGGTGCGGAGGAAATCGCACGTCGTTCCCGAGGAACGCCGCGTATTGCCGGACGTCTGCTCCGGCGAGTCCGCGATTTTGCACTGGTGGCGAAAAAACCGATCATTGATCGCGCCACGGCGGATGCGGCACTGTCGCGTCTTGAGGTTGATGAACGCGGTTTGGACGCGATGGACCGGCGCTATCTGCTGCGAATTGCGGAACACCATCATGGCGGCCCGGTGGGCGTTGAGACGCTTGCAGCTGGTCTGGCGGAAGCGCGCGATACGCTGGAAGATGTCATTGAGCCTTATCTGATTCAGGAAGGCATGGTGCTTCGGACAGCGCGCGGTCGCATGCTGGGTGAAGCGGGTTGGCGCCATCTGGGGCTGAACCCGCCCGCGAGCCAGGTAGATCTCCTTTCTGCGCTCGATGATGATACGACGACCTGAAACCGGGCATATGAGCGGAGGATCTGATGGCAACGCATAAAATCCGGTTCCGGGTTTATTATGAAGACACGGATGCCGGGGGGATTGTCTATCATGCGCGCTATCTCGGCTTTGCCGAACGTGCACGCAGCGAGGCCATGCGGGATGCAGATGCGTCCGTTACGGAACTTCTGAATGATTTTGGTCTGGCCTTCGTCGTCCGACAGGCCAGTATCCGATATCGCTCTCCGTTGCGACTCGATGATGAAATGGAAATCGAGACTGCGCTGGAGGCTATGACGCCGACACGGCTGAAACTTCAGCAGACGGTGCGGAATTTCTCAAAGGGTAACGAAACCGCCGTTGTCATTGATGTGGAACTGGCGTGTCTTTCTGCAGAAACAATGAAACCTGCCAAAATTCCGCCTCGCTGGTGTGATGCTGTTCGAAAACTCGAGGCTGGAGAGGTCTGACCCACTTTCCTGTTTCCTCACGAAGTGCAATGGAGAGACCTGACCCGTAAGGGACAGGATCTGGACAGGAGAGAACAGTGGATCATGAGGTAAGTTCGAGTGCGCTTGGGGCGGTCGGTGCGGCCGGTCTGTCGCCTCTGGACCTGTTCCTGCACGCGTCCATCGTCGTAAAGCTGGTCATGATCGGGCTCGTCCTGTGCAGTGCAGGCGTGTGGGCGATCATCGCGGAAAAAATCATTCTGATGCGTCGCGTGAATCGTGAAGCGACGGAATTTGAAGACCGTTTCTGGTCCGGCGGTTCGCTGGACGACCTTTACGAATCCGATGGTGCCCGTCCGACGCACCCGATGGCCGCCGTGTTTGGGGCTGCCATGGGCGAATGGCGTCGTTCGGCACGCATTGTTGGGATCGATCTGGCGCGCGGTGGCGTGCGGGACCGTATCGACCGTGCCATCAATATTACCGTTTCCCGCGAGAATGATCGTCTGGGCCGTCGCCTGATCTTCCTGGCAACGATTGGCCCGGTAGCACCGTTCGTGGGTCTGTTCGGTACGGTCTGGGGTATCATGCATGCGTTCGGTTCGATCGCTGCCATGCACAATACCAATCTTTCCGTCGTGGCTCCGGGTATTTCCGAAGCCCTGTTCGCAACGGCTATCGGCCTTGTGACGGCTATTCCCGCCTACGTTGCCTATAACGTTCTCAGCAACTCCACGGACAAGTTTGCGGACCGTATGGAGGCTTTCGGAACCGAATTCGCCGCCATCCTGTCCCGCCAGTCCGAAGAGCGTGCGGACGAGACGACCAGCGGGAAGGCCTGATCCATGGGGATGTCCGCTGGAGGAGGAGGGCGCGCAGGGGGCCGTCGTCGGCGTCCGGCATCCGAGATCAACGTCACACCGCTGGTGGACGTCATGCTGGTGCTGCTCATCATTTTCATGGTGACGGCGCCGATGATGACCAGTGGCGTCAATGTTGATCTGCCCAAAACGGATGCCAGTCCGGTCAATGCGGATACGAAGCCGATCACGGTTTCGCTGCGCAATGACGGTTCGCTGTATCTGGGCGAAGATCCGATCACGCCGGAACAGCTTGTGGACCAGCTCAAGGTCCAGTCCCAGAATGATCCGAATCATCGGATCTTCGTTCGTGCCGATGCGCATATCGACTATGGCCGCGTGATGCAGGTCATGGGTCAGATCACGTCTGGCGGCTTTACGCATGTGGCGCTGCTCGCTCAGCAGCCTCAGAGCGGCCAGTAAAGGACTTCGCCAGTGGTGCGTCCACGTCGTTCGGACAGGCGTCGCTTTCGCAACGCGCTGCTGGGTTCGGTTGGTGTCCATGCGGCACTGATCCTGTACCTGGTGGTGCGGATCCCGTTCGAGAAACCTCCTGAGCCGCCGGAACCTCCGGCGGTGCAAATGGAGTTCGAGGAGGCTGGTCCTCCCACTCATCCTATCAAGGCTGACCATCCGGCGCCCAAGCCGGCACCTGCGCCTGCGCCCGTGAAGAACGAGGCTCCTCCGTCCCCGACGCCTCCTCTGAAGGCGCCGACGGAAGAACCACCTCCGCCTCCACCGCCGCCGCAGCCGGTTCCGCCAGCGCCTGAGACCAAGCCTCAGCCTCTGCCGCCGACGAAGCTTCCGCCCAAGATCACGGAGCCGTCGCCGGAACCTGTGCCTGCGTCGCCGCCGAAGCCATCCCCGCCGACCAAGTCGACGATGGTGGCCCCGCCGAGCCCGCAGACGCAGAAGGCTGACAAGCTACCCGATACGCCGAAGTTCTCGCATATGACCCAGCCGAATGCGTCCAAGAATACGCAGGCGGACAGTCATTCCCTTCTGGCAACGCTGGACAGCTTCCGGTCTGACCAGAAGCAGACGCATGCGCCCAAGGCGAAAGCCAATCCGCCGCAAGGTGGGGCGCCAGATGGCGGTGGTGTTCCCAACGGGGATATTACCAAGTCCCTGTCCATGGCCGATCAGAAAGCGATCGGTGGTTCCGTGCGTCGTTGCTACACGGAAGACACGGAAGCGCGGAACTATGCGAGCTTTGTCGCGCATCTGATTGTGACGGTGGATGCAACGGGTGAGGCACGTCTTGTGAAGTATGCTCCAGATACAGCAGCGAAGATGGCGTCAGACCCATCCTATCGTGTGCTGGCGGAGCGTGCGCGCGATGCAGTGCTGAGCCCGACCTGTGCCCATCTGCCCATTCCTTCCAACCTGCTAGGCCAGACGCATCAGCTGCGTTTTGTCTTCAGGCCGTAACCCTAGAGGAATCATCATGACCTTCATTTCCGATTCCGAAGCTGATGCTCTGAGCGCGCTGCTGTCGCGCCGTTCTGTTCTTGGTGCCACGGCTGCGGCTGGTGGCCTTCTGGCAACGCCATTGTCTGCTTTTGCACAGGGTGCCGCGGCATCTGGTGGAGGTGAGGCGGAAATTACCGTGGATCAGGCCCGTCAGGCGCCGATCCCCATCGTAATCCCGAGCTTCGGTGCCGGGATGGGCGAGCAGATCTCTGGCGTCATTTCTTCTGATCTGGAGAGCACGGGTCTCTTCAAAGTCATGAGCGGTGATGTGCCTCCGGGTTCCACGCCCGATTTCAGTGCCCTTAAGGCGCAGGGTGCCCGTGCTGCTGTAGCAGGGCGCGCAGTCGGTTCTGGCAGTGTTCGCGTTGAGATGCGGCTGTGGAACGTTGTGGCTGGTGAGCAGCTTCAGGGCACGGCTTATACGGCGTCTCCGTCCAACTGGCGTCGTATCGCTCACATCATTGCTGATGTGATTTATGAGCGGATGCTGGGGGAAAAGGGGTATTTCGATACCCGTATCGCTTACATCGCCCGCACAGGCCCACGTCGTCATCAGATTACGCGTCTGGCGCTGATGGATCAGGACGGGTTCAACTCCCGTATGCTGACCGGTGGCCAGTGGCTGACGCTGACGCCGCGCTTCAACCCGGCACGCGATCAGGTCGCGTTCATGTCTTACGCGAACAATCGTCCGCGTGTGTATCTGTTCGACCTTGGCTCTGGTCGGCAGCAGATGCTGGGTGAGTTCGATGGTATTTCATTCGCGCCGCGTTTCTCACCGGATGGCAGTCGTGTTGTTCTGTCTGCAACGCGTGGCGGTGGATCAGACATCTTCGTTGTCGATCTTGGATCTCGCAGCAAGCACCAGATCACCAGCTCTGGTGGCGCGATTGATACCAGCCCGTGCTTCAGCCCGGATGGTAGCCAGATCGTCTTCAACTCCGATCGTGGTGGTAGCCCGCAGCTTTACATCATGGGTGCTTCAGGTGGCGGTGCGCGCCGGATCTCCTATGGGTCCGGTCAGTACGGCTCGCCGGTCTGGTCGCCGCGTGGGGATCTGATTGCGTTTACTCGCATTGGTCACGGTGGCTTCTCGCTGGGCGTCATGAATCCAGACGGAACGGGCGAGCGTATCCTGACGCAGGGTTTCACGGTTGAGTCGCCGACGTTCTGTCCAAACGGTCGTGTGCTGGCTTTCTGCCGTCAGAGCGCTTCGGGTGCGGGTGGTGCGGGCTTTGCGTCGGGTATTGGGACTATCGACATCACGGGCTTCAATGAGCGCCCGATCCGGACGGCGACTGGCGCGTCCGATCCGGCCTGGTCTCCGCTGAACGGCTGAACAGGCTTCCTCCACGTCAGGCAGGTTTCTGACGTGGAGGTTTTTTTCTTGCGAATGTCTTGAGCAGAAGTTCGACATGAAGAGCAGGTTTACAGACCTGATCAAGACGGATGACAGACCGTCAAATGGAGTCGATTGAACCGGGATTGCTTCTCACGGGCAGGATGGTTCCATCGCATGTTCTGTAAATCAATGAAGCCAAACCAGCAGATGGGAAAATTCTGTCCCGCATATGGCGCTGGGCTGATGTGCGTCATCTGCATGGTGATAAAGAGCTTAAAGGATGTCCAGCAAAGCAACTGGCAGAATTCCGCCACATTCGTATTTAAGATCTGTGACATTTATGTTGCGTTTTCTGGTTTCGAATCAGAATCGTTCTCCGGCGTCTGGGGTGTGTCTCACAGGATGCTTGACCCCGGATTTAAGTCATGAGTATGGGCGCTAGTGGCCAGTGCTTTTCAGGGGGTATGCTGGGAGTTGCAATGCGACTCTTGAGCGGTTCCGAATGAAAGGTGTGGGTCCGGAACAACGCGGCATTATGCCGCATTTCGGTTCCTGATATGGAACCGTTCTCAGGGTTGAGACACATGAAGTTCAAGGTGTTTGGTGCGCTTGGTCTGGCGCTCGTTCTCGCAGCCTGCTCCGATGGCAAAACCGATACGGGCAACAGCACCGGTGCTGGCGCAGCTACGCAGGAAGCTGGCCCGACGCCAGGCAGCGAAGCTGATCTGGTTGCCAATGTTGGCGATCGTATCTTCTATGAGCTGAATGTTTCCCAGCTCTCCGAAGAAGCCCGCGCGACGCTGGACAAGCAGGCTGCATGGCTCGCGAAGTATCCGCAGGTCAGCATCCAGATCGCTGGTAACTGCGATGACCGCGGCACGGAAGAGTACAACATTGCTCTGGGCCAGCGTCGTGCAAACGCTGCTCGTGACTATCTGGTCGCCAAGGGCGTGAGCGCTTCCCGCATCACGACGATCTCCTACGGTAAGGATCGTCCGACCGCTGATGGTGATGACGAAGCCTCATGGGCTCAGAACCGTAACGCGATCACCTCGGTTCGCTGAACCCGGGTCATCCGTCTGACGGACTGACAGTTTGAACGGCCGGGGGAGCTTATCCCCCGGCCGTTTCTGTTTTATGACTGTCTCTACTGCCGTGCTCGCCGGCGACTGCGAGAGAGCGCCCTGGCCGGGCGCTGAACTGTTTCAGGAGATCTTGCATGGCCCTGTCCCGTCCCCTCCGCGCACTGATGCTCGGAACGGCGTTTTCTGTGCTTTGCCCTGTCCTGCCGGCTCTGGCGCAGGACGCATCGGATGGCGGGGGGATTTCTTCCCGTGAGGCGATTGCTCTTCAGGATGAAATTGCCTCTTTGCGGCAGCAGCTTTCGCAGATCCAGAACAGTGGGCCTTTGCCTGCGCCGAGTTCTTCAGCATCACGAGGATCGTCTGGAGGCAGTGCAGACGGGAATATGGTTGCCCAGCTTCTTGAACGTGTTTCGGCTCTTGAAGAGCAGAACCGCCAGATGCGTGGAGAACTGGATCAGTTGACCAACGCGCAGAAGGAAACGCAGGCTAATCTGTCCAAACAGATTTCAGACATGCAGTTTGCGTCTCAGAACGGCGGGGGCGGGGCACCCGCGGCCGCAGCATCTGCTGCGCCCAGTGCAAAAGCTGCTGAAGCTGATGCGCCTGCTGCCGGGGATGCCGCACCGAAGACCGCTCTTGAAGCTTTGAAGCTTGGGAATGCAGCACTGAAGGCTGGTAAGTACGACGACGCTGAAACGAATGCACGCTTTGCCATCAAGACGGCCAAAAGCGCTTCCGGGAAAATGGATTCCCAGTTCCTTTTGGCCCAGTCTCTCGCGGGGCAGAAGCAGTATCGTGAATCGGCTGTTGCTTACTACGATGCCTATAATAAGGCTCCGAAATCCCCCAAGGCTCAGGACTCGCTGTTAGGTGTGGCAGCCTCTCTTCTGGCAATGGGTGACAAAAACTCCGCTTGTCAGGCCCTCGACAAGCTGAAGGACGAGTTTCCAACCCCAACGCCTCGAGTGAAGTCTGCCGCTGCGACGTTCCGTGGACGTGCTGCCTGTCACTGATCTGAACAGTCCCGTCGGGGCGGACGAGTTTTCCGCCTTGATGGAAAATGTCGGACCTTGGTTGCCCGACGTTGCAGAGGCTCCTGTCGGGCTGGCTGTTTCCGGTGGGGGCGATTCCCTTGCCTTGGCATGGCTGGCAAAGCGGTGGCGACATCATGTTGTGGCTTTTGTTGTAGATCATGCTTTACGCGTCGAATCTGCTGCTGAGGCACGCCTGACAGCCCGCCGCCTCCAGGTGATGGGCATTGACGCGCGTGTTTTAAAGTTGGCGCCTTTTCCTGAAGGGCGGCTTCAGGAGCGCGCGCGGGATGCGCGTTTTGAAGCTTTGGAAGAGGCCTGCGTTGAGGCTGGGTGTCTTGATCTGCTGGTTGCCCACCATCTGCATGATCAGGATGAGACAGTCTGGATGCGTCAGCATGCTGGCAGTGGTCCGAGCGGGTTGGCCGGCATGGAGGCTGTGGCTCTTCGGGGACGGATCAGAATTGTCCGGCCTTGCCTCATGCTGCCGCCGGAGCGTCTACGTGCGACATTGCGTGCGGCCGGCCTTGCATGGATTGAAGATCCTTCCAATCAGAACAGGCGCTTTGAGCGTGTTCGCTGGCGACAGGATCTGTCATCGACGCAGCGGGATCACGCGCGGGAGTGGCAGGTCGCGGCACAGGTGTTGCGGTGTTCCGAAGACAGGAAACTGGCGCGTATTTTGGCGGAAAGTGCAGTCTGGCATTCGGCAGGCTGGGTTCATCTGAAGCCTGACGGGATAAAGGATAACACGATTGCAGCGTTGATCCGCCTGGTGTCCGGGCAGAGATATCGTCCGTCTCGGGAGCAGGTTCAGGCTCTTGTATCGCGTGGGCAGGGGACGCTGGGAGGCGTCATGATGCGTCCGGCAGGGCGTTTCGGAGACGGTGTCATGCTGGTTCGTGAGGAGCGGGCAGTCGAAGGCTTGGTCGCGGCAAAAGCCGGAGTGCTATGGGATGGTCGATGGCGCGGCGCTGCAGACGCTCTTCCTGCTGACGGCATGATTGGCGCTCTGGGAGAGGGAGCTTTCCAGTTGGATGCCAGACGTCTGCGTCTGCCTGTGTCGGCTTTGAGAACGCTCCCGGCTCTGTGGAGGAATGGACAGGTTATCGGTTTGCCTGATGTTCTCGAGGGCATTGGGACAGTCCCTTTTGTTTGGGCAGGAGGAGTGCCTGTGACGGGAGAAAGGGGTTCAATGACATGAAAAGCGCACCAAAATGCCCTGAAATGCGTTTTCCTTTCCCCTATGGGGTAGGAACACGGGCAGGACCGCCTATGTTATGAAGTCAACGTAGACTATGACGTCGGTCTGTTTGAGACGGTGAAGCCACGCTGCATCGGTTAGACAGTCTGAAGGACGACAGAGAACGAGATGAACAATTTAGGCCGTAACGTTGCGATCTGGGTGGTCATCATCATGGTCGGAATGGCAGTGCTGACCGCCTTCCAGCCCGGTGGAAGCCAGCACGCTGCCCAGCAGATCGCTTATTCCGACTTCATTCATGATGTGGATGAACATCAGGTTCGCTCAGTCGTGATCCAGGAACAGAATGTTTCTGGTACACTGACGAACGGCACGTCTTTCGAGACGTATGCGCCGATTGATCCGGGTCTTCCGGCGCGTCTGACGAGTGCGGGTGTGGAAGTCACCGCCAAGCCAATGGATAGCGGCGAAAGCCCGATCCTGCGCTATGTGGGGGCTTACCTGCCGGTTCTGCTGCTGGTTGGTCTGTGCTTCATGGTGTTCCGCCAAATGCAGGCTGGTGGTGGTCGTGCCATGGGCTTTGGTAAGTCCAAGGCCCGTCTGCTCACGGAAAAAACCGGTCGCGTGACGTTCGAGGATGTTGCGGGTATCGACGAAGCCAAGGCTGAGCTTGAGGAAATCGTAGAGTTCCTTAAAGACCCGCAGAAGTTCACGCGTCTGGGCGGCAAGATTCCCAAGGGTGCTCTGCTCGTTGGACCTCCAGGTACGGGTAAGACGCTTCTGGCCCGCGCGATTGCTGGTGAAGCCAATGTTCCGTTCTTCACGATTTCCGGTTCGGATTTTGTGGAGATGTTCGTCGGTGTCGGTGCATCGCGTGTGCGTGACATGTTCGAGCAGGGCAAGAAGGCTGCACCTTGCATCATCTTCATCGATGAAATCGACGCGGTTGGTCGCCATCGTGGCGCTGGCCTTGGCGGTGGAAATGATGAGCGCGAGCAGACGCTGAACCAGATGCTGGTTGAGATGGATGGTTTTGAAAGCAACGAGGGCGTGATCCTCATTGCCGCAACAAACCGTCCGGACGTTCTGGACCCTGCTCTGCTGCGTCCAGGGCGCTTTGACCGCCAGGTTGTGGTGCCGAACCCCGATGTGGCGGGGCGTGAGAAGATCCTGCGTGTTCACATGAAAAAGGTGCCGCTGTCTTCTGACGTGGATCCGAAGGTCATTGCTCGCGGAACGCCGGGTTTCTCAGGTGCGGATCTGTCCAATCTTGTGAATGAAGCTGCCCTGATGTCGGCCCGTCAGGGACGTCGGACGGTTGGTATGGCTCAGTTCGAGGAAGCCAAGGACAAAGTCATGATGGGGGCAGAACGTCGCTCCATGGTCATGACCGAAGACGAAAAGCGCTCCACGGCTTATCATGAGTCCGGTCACGCCATCTGCGCCATCTTCACGCCGGGTAGCGATCCGATTCACAAGGCAACGATTGTGCCGCGTGGCCGTGCTCTGGGTCTGGTGATGACGTTGCCGGAAAAGGATAATATTTCTTACAGCCGGAAATGGTGCCTTGCCCGTCTGGTGATCGCCATGGGTGGTCGTGTGGCAGAAGAAATTATCTTTGGCCCGGAAGAAGTCAGTGCCGGTGCGTCTGGTGACATCAAGAGTGCCACTGATCTGGCACGCCGGATGGTGACCGAATGGGGCATGAGCGATAAGCTCGGTATGATCTCTTACGGCGATAACGGTCAGGAAGTGTTTCTGGGTCATTCCGTGACGCAGAACAAGAACCTGTCCGAGCAGACGGCTCGTGAGATCGACACGGAGATCAAGGCACTCATCGACACGGCTTATCAGCAGGCGCGCGAGCTGCTGCTGACGCATATTGATGATCTGCATCGCCTGACGGCAGCGCTTCTTGAGTATGAGACGCTGACTGGCGATGATGTTGGTCGCATTATGCGCGGTGAAGCCATCGAGCGCGCTTCGGATGATGAGCAGTTGCCCGATAATCGCCGTGCTTCTGTGCCAACAACGCGTCCAGGCGCGTTTGATCCGGCCCCGCAGGCAGGCTAATCAGACCGTTAACCGCACCATCAGGCGCGTCATTGAGGGGGCTTTCCCCCTCGGTGTCGCGCCTTTTTCTTATCTATCGAGACACGCAGGATTTCATGACCATGGCCAGCAAGAGGGCACTGTTCGGGACGGACGGGATCAGGGGAACAGCCAATACCGCGCCGATGACGGTAGAAGTTGCCCAAAAACTCGGACAGGCAGCCGGGCTGTACTTCATGCGCAATCCAAGCCGTCGGCATAGTGTCGTGCTAGGCAAGGACACACGCCTGTCGGGCTACATGATTGAGTGCGCGCTTGTGGCGGGTTTCCTGTCTGCTGGCATGGATGTCATTCTTGTTGGCCCGTTGCCGACACCTGCCATCGCTATGCTGACACGTTCCCTCCGGGCTGATCTCGGTGTCATGATTTCAGCCTCCCATAACCCTTTCACAGACAACGGTATCAAGCTGTTCGGGCCGGATGGCTTCAAGCTATCCGATGACGTTGAAGGCGAGATCGAGACGCTGATGGGTGAGGACCTGTCCGGACGTCTGGCGTCTCCGGAGCAGATCGGTCGGGCCTCGCGTCTGAATGATGCAGCGGGCCGTTACATTGAGAATGCCAAGGCCTCTTTCCCTCGCGGATTGCGGCTGGATGGCCTGAAGATCGTCCTCGATTGTGCGAATGGCTCGGCTTACCGTGTAGCGCCGACGGCTCTGTGGGAGCTTGGAGCGGAAGTCATCAAGATTGGATGTTCTCCAGATGGACTGAACATCAATGACGGTGTGGGTTCAACCCATCCAGAGAAGCTTTGTGCGGCCGTAAAGGAGCACAAGGCAGACTTCGGAATTGCTCTGGATGGTGATGCCGACCGCGTACTGATCGCCGATGAGAACGGTACCCTGGTTGATGGAGACCAGATCCTTGGTCTGATTGCGAAGTTCTGGAAGCAGCACGATCGCCTTCGTAGCACGACGGTTGTAGCAACGGTCATGTCCAACATGGGGCTTGAAAAAGCACTTTCAGAAGTAGGGCTGGAACTCCAGCGGACCGCCGTTGGTGATCGCTATGTTGTTGAGCGGATGCGCGAAATTGGTGGAAATCTCGGTGGTGAGCAGTCCGGGCATATGGTGCTGTCCGATTATGCCACGACAGGCGATGGTCTGATTGCAGCATTGCAGGTTCTGGCTGTGTCGGTCGAAACCAAGAAGCCCGCCAGTGAAATCTGTAAGGTTTTCGAGCCTTTTCCCCAGCTTCTGAAAAATGTGCGTTATTCGGGTGTCAGCCCTTTAAGTAGTCCAGAACTGGCTGCTGCAAAATCCTGGGCTGAAGAACGTCTTGCCGGTCGGGGGCGTCTGGTTCTGCGCGCAAGTGGAACTGAGCCCTTGATCCGCGTCATGGCGGAAGCGGAAGAGGAAGCTCTTGTGGTAGAAGTCGTGGATCATGTTTGCGATGCGATCCGCGCCATTACGGGACATTAAACGATGATCGGTCGGGTTCTGACCGTTGCTGGGAGTGATTCGGGCGGGGGAGCCGGAATTCAGGCCGATCTCAAAACCATCATGGCGCTGGGTGGGTTTGGCATGAGTGCCATTACAGCTTTGACGGCTCAGAACACGTTAGGTGTGTTCGGGGTCGAGGCTGTCTCGCCTGCCTTTGTTCGTCAGCAGATGCAGGTTGTTCTGGATGATCTGGGAGCGGATTGCTGCAAAACAGGCATGTTGTCCAATGCTGCAATCGTTCATGCGGTAGCAGACGAACTGTCGCTTCGCTCAGAACTGCCGCTGGTTCTGGATCCTGTCATGGTGTCCACGAGCGGCTCGGTTCTGCTGGACGCGGAGGCAGTGGAAGCCGTGATGAGCCGCCTGCTTCCTCGCGCTCTGGTTGTGACACCCAATATTCCGGAAGCTGAAGTTATGACCGGACTGGTCATTACGGATCTGGAGGAAATGCGTGTTGCAGCGCATCAGTTGCAGAAGCAAGGTGCGCAGGCCGTTCTCCTGAAAGGAGGGCATCTGCGGAGCGATGACCTAGAGGATTTACTGGTTTTTTCTGATGGAAGCGAAGTTGTTCTTCGTGGCGAGAGGCTAAAGACCCTCCATACGCATGGAACGGGATGTACTCTGGCCAGTGCAATTGCGACTGGGATTGCACAAGGTACGAATTTGGACGCTGCCGTTCGGCGGGGAAGCCAATATCTCAGACTGGCGCTGTCACATGCTCCCGGATTGGGGCAGGGGCACGGGCCGGTCGATCATGGGGTAACGATCCGGCCTGAATGGCACCAATCCTGAAAGCTGTTTTCAGGCGAATGTTGTGACGGGTTGAGGCGTACGGGTCTGATGCTCCGGTACGGCAGAGCTGGTTTCGGTCGCTGGTTCGTCACGCAGAATGTAGCCGCGCCCCCATACGGTTGCGATCAGGTTTTCTGCCCCGGCTTTCTGGAGTTTGCGGCGAAGTTTGCAGATGAAGACGTCAATGATCTTCATTTCCGGCTCGTCGATGCCGCCATAGAGGTGGTTCAGGAAGGCGTCTTTCGTCAATACTGACCCTTTGCGGATGATCAGAAGTTCCAGAATGGCATATTCCTTGCCTGTAAGATGCAGGGCCGTTCCGTCGACGGTGACGTTCTTGCCATTCAGATCGAGTTCCAGATTTCCAACTCGCAGACAGGGTTCAGCAAACCCGCGGGACCGACGCATGACTGCCTGAAGGCGAGCGATCAGTTCGCCTGGATCGTAGGGCTTGGCCATATAATCATCTGCACCCATTGAGAATGCACGGATCTTGGCCTGGGGGCGCAGCAGGGCAGAAAGAACGAGAATGGGGGTCGTGATCCGGGAGGAGCGTACCCGGCGAATGACGTCATATCCTTCAATGTCGTTCAGCAGCAGCTCGAGAACCATCACATCGTAATCGTAATGACGAAGCATCTCGATGGCTTCTTCGCCGGAGGCTGTGTGATCTACGGTGAAAGCCGCAGTCCGCAGGATCTGGGACAGGATCGCTGCGGCTTGAAGATCACTCTCAACAAGAAGGATACGCATGTTTTCAACTCCAGGATTGGTAAAGCAATGGTTACTACCCAAGGTTGTAAATGTCGATAGATAGAAACGGAAAATCGTAAATTTTTCATTATTCCGTCATGTGGCAATGCGGCTTCAACTTTTGTTAACCCTTTCAGCTTAGCGTTCTAAAGATGCCAGAAGCCACGGAAAAACAGCGGAAATACTCGTCTCCAAGTTTCCTTGAGAAGCTTCTGGAGAAGGTGGCTAATTTGCAACCTGACGGTGCAGTGGGAACCGTTCAGGACGTGACAGGTCTGTGTGTGACAATCCGTGGTCTGGAAGGACTCGTTTCAATCGGGGATCGAATCGTAATTCATGCACGTTCTGGAAGCACCATACAGTCAGAGGTTGTAGGGTTTCATGAGGCGCAAGCCAGAGTGATGGCGTTTGGAAGCCTTGAAGGTATTGGACCCGGTTGTGAGGCACAGATTCCTCTAAGTGGACAGTCCTGTGCCTCTCTTGGCGTGAATGAGAGCTGGTTGGGGCGTGTTATTGATCCGCTTGGTGTACCGATGGACGGCAAGGGACCCCTGATTCCTGCCCTGACTCAGCAGCCGGTACTCAGTTCGCCCCCAAATGCTGCGACCCGCGCCAGACTTGGAGACAGAATTGATCTGGGGGTCAGGGCGCTTGATGCATTTACAACATGTCGGCGCGGGCAAAGGTTAGGCCTGTTTGCAGGATCTGGTGTTGGTAAATCAACGCTATTGTCTATGCTGGTCCGAGGCGCGGACTTTGATGTCGCGGTCATTGCACTCGTGGGAGAGCGAGGCCGAGAAGTCCGGGAATTCATCGAAGACGACCTTGGTCCGGAAGGGCTTGCACGGAGCGTCGTTGTCATTGCGACATCGGACACGCCTCCCTTGATGCGCCGTGATGCAGCTGTTTCTGCCATGGCCATCGCCGAGTATTTTCGTGATCAGGGCAAATCGGTTCTGCTTCTGATGGACAGCGTAACCCGCTATTGCATGGCTTTGCGCGAAATCGGTTTGTCAGCCGGAGAACCCCCCGCGACACGGGGTTACCCACCTTCTGTTTTTGCCGAATTACCGAAATTGCTGGAGCGGGCGGGGCCGGGCTATCCCGGGCAGGGCATGATTACGGCTCTGTTCACGGTCCTGGTGGAGGGGGATGACCATAACGAGCCGGTTGCTGATGCTGTGCGCGGCATTCTCGATGGTCATATCATTCTTGATCGGAAGATCGGAGAGCAGGGGCGGTATCCGGCAATCGACGTTCTTCGCTCCCTGTCTCGAGCTGTTCCCGGATGTAATTCGGCGGAAGAAAACCGATTAACCCGCCAGGCGCGGGCGATCATGGCAACCTATGAACGCATGGCCGATATGATCCGGCTGGGTGCTTACAAATCCGGGACAGAGAAAGACGTGGATGAGGCTATTCGCCTGATGCCTCAACTGGATGCGTTTCTGTCTCAGGGAAAAAATGAACGCTCAAGGTGCCTGGAGGCCTTTGAGCAGCTTGGAACCATCATGGCTTCCGCAGCCTGACCGCTATCGGAGAAAAGATAATGAGGCAGATGCCGCTTGAGGCTCTTCGTCGCCTGAGACGCCATGAACTGGCAGATGTGGAAAAGGCTTTTGGAGAGGCTGTTGCCCGCGAGGCAGCCGCAGAAACGCTTCTGGGACAGAAGCACCAGCACCTTCTGACGGAGCAAAAGCTGGCTTCTGATCCAGCGGCTGACGATGGAGCAGTGGAAGCATTCAGTCGTTGGCTCCCTGTCGGGCAGCAGGCCATTTCTGATGCTCAGGAAAAATGTCGGCAGGCTGCCATGGACAGGGATTGCATCCGGTCAGCTCTTCTGATGGCACAGGCAGCCCTGAAGGCCGTGGAAAAGCTGGAAGAGAAGCAGCGGGTCGAAATTCAGCAGCAGCATCTTCGTAAAGAACAGGCCGTTCTGGATGAGTTGGCGCTACGGCAGAGAACTTTAAATTGATCCGTCGCCCCTAAGCATATCAACCAGGTGGCCTGCAGTACCTATCAAAGCGCAGGCAACAGGGTGGGTTTCATCCCGGACAAAAGCCAGAATAAGGGTGGAATCACTTTGGAAAAGGTCGCTTTCCAGACTGATGACAGGAGCAGTCTTCCCTTCACTCTGAGCTGATTCGGCAGCGTGGGACAGAATACGGGCAACGGCTTTCTCAAGCGCAGGAAGCACGACTGTATGAGGCGCCGTATGATTATCAGCATGGGCTGCAATCAACTCGTTCCAGCCTTCTTTCGTAATGAAGGCTGGTATTCCGTTGGGCGCAGTTTCGCGTTCGGCGCGAAGAATGGCTCCAGACTGGGCCAGGCCAAGAATATTGACGGATGGAAGTGTAGAAGGATCGAGCATCACGGGCATGGCGCTGTTTTATCAGGGCTCTGTCCGGAAAAGAAGGCATACCCTTTCAAAAGGATATGCCCGAAAATATCAGTGCGGTGGGTTTCCCATAGCCTGCATCAGGGCGTTGACCTGATCCGGATGGGCTTTGAACAGTGCAACATTGGTAGGATTGGGAGAAGGCATTCCGGCGGGAACCTGACCATTGCTGGCGGCAAGTGTCATACCGAAGGTTGTCATGCCGATAATGAATGTTTCCGGTGTGAAGCCGTGTGAACGCAAAACATCCGGGAAACCGGGTACCTGGCTTGCACGGACGATCATATCCTGAAGTCCAAGTCCCTGCGAATTTGGGGGTTGGATGTTGCGTCCCTGAAGCTCGCTGATTGCCGAAACCGCGCGGGGCATAAAGTCGGCAGGCAATACATAACGCATGGCGCGTTCTGCGTCCGCGCGGAACTGCGGTGGAATCTGTGCGGACTGCTGACCGGATTGTCCGTCAATTTCGGTCTGGCTGGGAGCGCCCTGAGCCGATGCAGTCAGGGGCGTGATAGCCCCTGTTGCCAAGGCGAAGACAGCAAGAAAGCTGCGTCGAAAAATCATGAAATCACCCATTCACCAGCACGCATGAGAGGCGTGCGTGTTCCGTCCTTGAGACCATCAAGATCAATCTTGTCCGACCCGATCATCCAGTCGATATGGATCAGGGAATCATTAACGCCGCGTTCCAGAAGCTGTTCCGGCGTCAGGCCCTCAATATCGACCATGCACTTGGTATAAGCCTGCCCAAGCGCGATATGGCTGGACGCATTTTCGTCAAACAGGGTGTTCTTGTAGAGAATGCCGCTGGCGGAAATCGGGGAGGAATGCGGCACGAGGGCCACCTCTCCAATGCGACGGGCACCTTCATCTGTGTCCAGAATACGATGCAGGACATTCTCGCCCTTGCTGGCGTGAGCCTCGACAATCCGGCCGTCTTCGAAGCGGACGGAAATATCGTCAATCAGGGTGCCCTGATGGAAAAGAGGCTTGGTGCTGCACACCGTTCCATTGACGCGGGAGCGATGTGGCGTCGTGAAAATCTCTTCTGTGGGGATGTTCGGGTTGCACACGACACCATTCAGCGCCTCTTCCGAGCCCCCAGCCCATGCGTGGCCGTCTGCCAGACCCACCGTCAGATCCGTGCCGGGGCCGGAGAAGTGCAGCGCGTCGAACCGCGTGTCATTCATGTATTTGGCGCGGGCATGGAGGCGCGCATTATGGGCCTTCCAGTCTGCAACCGGATCAGGGACATCAACGCGGGATGATTTGAAGATGCCGTTCCATAGGGCGGTCAGCGCCTCATCTGCGGGCAGGTCGGGGAATACCTGAGCAGCCCAGGCGGGGGTGGCGCAGGCAATGATGTTCCAGTTTACAGCAAACTGGGTGATGATTTCCATGGCCGGACGATTGGCGGCTGAGTTGGCGCGATTGGCCCGGGAAATGCGCTCCGGGTCCTGTCCGGCGAGAAGGGTCGGGTTGGCGCCGGTGATGGCCATGCGGGCCGCGCCGTCCCGGAATGCCTGGGCGATCCCGTTGGCGAGCCAGGTGGGAGCCGTGTCGAAAGCATCGTCGGAAGCGTGGATGTAGCGGGCCAGAGTAGCTTCATCGTCAGCGTACAGTGTGGTGACGAGGGAAGCGCCAGCCTTGTAGGCGTGTTCCGTGACGCGGCGGACAAGTGGCACTGCATCGAGCGGAGCCGTGATGAGAAGCTGCTGCCCAGGCTTGATATTCAGACCAACGCGGACGGCAACTTCACCAAGCCGGTCCAGAAGCTGTTCGTGCGAAAAGGGGGAAGGAACGGGCACGTCTTGCTCTTTCGCAATGGAAAATCTGTCTGTCATGGTGGGGGTTGGAGAAGGGAAGTGCAAGAGTGGTGCCAAGACTTGCGCTTCGCTCTCTATGGACCCACTCTCACAGCCCATGGGAAGAAACCGAGCATTTGAAAAACGGTTGGAGCCGCCGGGCGCGTATGATGGTGTCTGCTGTGGGCTGTGTGGAAGACTTATTCCGTCGACGGCGCGGTCTTCATGTCATCATCTCATACCAAAGCTGAAGGGCGGCGCTCAGGCGGAAACAGTTCGACTGCATCAGGTCTGTCACAATGCTATTCACGCGCATTTTAGCGAAGTGGAACTGGCCGTTCGTCTAAATGAACCTGAAGCCCTGCGTCAGGAGGCAGTGCTTGCACCATTTCTGTCATGGATAAGTCGGAAGCCCGCTGATTTTCATGCTCCTACACGACGAGCAGCTTCCAAGCGCGGGCCGCGCCGTGGACGGATGGCCTGACGTTTCGTAGTCTTGAGGCATGCGTCCTGGACTTCACATTTTTGCTGACGATGGTCAGCCCGATCAGCGTCCTTTTGATGTCGCGGTGGTCATCCCCAGCCTGCTGAGACCCACCCTGAAAAATGCGTTGGACTCTGTATTTGCCCAGATGGGGCATCTGCGTGTTCAGATCATGATTGGGGTGGATGTCGCTCCTCCAGACGGGGCGCAGGACATGCTGGAGCAAGTCTGTCAGGGTAGGCCGGAAGGATGGACCGTACAGGTTTTATGGCCGGGGTATTCTACATCCGAACGGCATGGTGGTTTCGGGAAGGCGTGGGACGGTGGCGTCTTGCGCAGTGTGCTGAGCCAACTCTCCAATGCACCCCGTATTGCCTATCTGGACGATGATAACTGGTGGGCTCCTGACCATCTTCACTCCCTGCTGGAGGCGATTGAAGGGCATGACTGGGCGTGGTCGGGGCGATGGTTCGTTCATCCTCGAACGCTGAAACCCGTCTGTGAAGACCAATGGGAATCCATTGGGTTGGGTGGCGGTCTGTTTCGTGAGGCGTATGGGGGGTTTGTTGATCCGAACTGTCTGATGATTGATCGAACCCGGGTGCCGGAGGTTCTCGACCTCTGGAATCAGCCTTTGGCTGGGGACCAGACACGGATGACGGCTGATCGAAGTGTTTTCAATTTTCTCAAGTCGCGTTCGGGACGTCCTAGCGGAAGCTATTCGGCGTTTTATGTTCTGACGGAAACGGATGGCATGCACCCGATCCGGCTTCGCTGCATGGGCGAGGCGTGGAACCGGGCGGGTCAGTAATCGACACAAGCCCGGCTCCAATCATCCTCACATGGAGCGGATGGTGTTCCGGCGCGGCGCACGGCGCTGGCGCTGCTGATCCTGCGGCTGCTCGCTCCGATTGGCGTCACGGGTCGCTTTCTCGCGGGCAGCGGCACGGAGTTCTGTTTCCAGTTCCTTGATGCGGCGCTGGACGCTCTCCTTGAGAGCCGGTGAGGTATGGGACTTCATGGACGCAAGCGTCTCCTTGAGGTCCCGAAGCTGCTTTTCCTTTTCGGCCTGATTGCGGCGGATAGGCTGGTTGTCGGACATTTGTCCGTGGAATGCGCGCATGTCTTGGTCTTTCAGCACGAAATGCCAGAAGCCTCCGCATTTGTCAGAAATGCAGAACGGTGCACGAGGGTGCACCGGTTGGCCTCTGGGAGGTCATGATCGTGAGGGCGGATCAGTCCGCCCAGGCTTGGTTCAGGATCGGTTGCTCAGAATGATGGCCCGAAGGGCGTCAATCAGGCGTGTGCAGGCCTCGTCAGTTCCGATCGTGACGCGTAGCCAGTTCTGGATACGCGGGGTTGAAAGATGCCGTACCAGGATCGAGCGCTCGCGCAGGGCGGCGGCGACCGAACCGGCCGGATGCGCCGGATGACGCATGAGAACGAAGTTGGCACAGGATGGCAGGACTTGGAAGCCGAGATTTTCGAGTTCTGGAACAAGGGTTGCGCGGCTGGCCATGACCCTGCGTGTAATGTCCGCGAGCCAGTCCGTATCCCTGATGGCCGCGATCGCACCTTCCTGCGCCGGGCGGGACAGGGGGTATGAGTTGAAGCTGTCCTTAACCCGGATCAGTCCTTCGATCAGTTCCGGGGAGCCGATGGCAAAGCCAACCCGCAGCCCTGCCAGTGCGTAGGATTTGGACAGCGTTTGCACCACCAGAAGGTTGTCATGGCGCTTTGTGAGGGGGATGGCCGACTCGGCGCCGAAATCCACATAGGCTTCGTCGATGATGACGGTTCTGTCCGGGTGGCGCAGGGCCAGTGTTTCGATCTGCTCGAGCGAGAGGGCCAGGCCCGTATTGGCATTGGGATTTGCAACAACTACGCCGCCACATGGGCCGTCATAGGCGTCGATGTTGATCTCATAGTCGTCATTCAGCGGAAACTGTTTGAAAGGCTGTTCGAACAGGCCGCAATAGACGGGGTAAAAGCCGTATGTGACGTCTGAAAAATAGAGAGGCGCGTCGTCGTGGAACAGGGCACGGAAGGCGTGAGCCAGCACTTCGTCTGAGCCGTTGCCCACGAAAACACACTCTGCCGACACATCAAAACGTTCGGCAATGCTTTCGCGCAGGGCCGTTGCTGTCGGGTCCGGATACAGGCGCAGCGTGTCTGTCGCTGAGGCGCGGATCGCCTCCAGCACTTTCGGGCTGGGTCCGTAGGGGGACTCGTTGGTATTGAGTTTGAGCAGATTCGTAAGTTTCGGCTGTTCGCCGGGAACGTAGGGATCAAGATCGTGGACGCGACGGTTCCAGAAACGGCTCATGCGCCTGTTCTTTCAGTGAAAAGACCTGTCAGATTCTGGCGTTCGGCCAGATCACGCGCAGAGACGCCGTCCACATCGCGATGATCGGGGTTGGCGCCCGCGTTGAGAAGAAGGCGCGCCATGTCTTCCCGGCCGAACATGATGGCAAACATGAGCGGGGTACGGCCTGAGAAATTGGCATGATCGACCTGTGCTCCGTGATCGATCAGGATTTTGGCGATGTCCGTCAGCCCCTTGAATGCAACGCCTGAAAGGGCTGTTGCGCCTTTGAGATCGGTGGCTTCTGTATTGGCATTTCGCTGAAGCAGCAGTCGGGCCGCTTCCATATGTCCGTTATAGGTGGACACGATCAGGGCCGTGTAACCGCGGCTGTCAGGCGTGTCGATGGCCATTCCTGCATCAAGGAACTGGGTCAGCAGGTCTGTGTCACCCTCACGGGCGGCGTCAATGAACAGGGCGGTAATCTGTTCGGGAGTGAAGTTGACGGTCTGTGCGTTCATGACGGTTTCCACCAGAGGGGACAATGTGGCCCTAGGTTAGCGGCTTGGTGACGGAAGGGTAAGGGTCTCGCCATTTTCCAGCGCTTTGAAGCGTCTTGGACGATCCTGGGAAGCGATTTCCAGTCGTGCGGCAGGTTCCAGAATGGCTTCATCCGTGAGCTGGAAAGTTCCGAAATGGATAGCGATGGCCTGATCCGGCGTGAGGGTGTCGAATGCCATCACGGCTTCTTCCGGGTTCATATGAACACGGCGCATGAAATTGCGCGGTTCATAGGCGCCGATGGGGAGGATGGCGAGATCCATGGTGTTCCAGCGCCGATGGATGGCGTCGAAATGTCTGCCCCAGGCAGTATCGCCAGCGAAGAAGGCTTTTTTACCTTCGGCTTCGATCATAAAGCCGCCCCAAAGCGCCATGTTCTGGTCGAACGGTGTGCGGGCGCTCCCATGCAGGGCTGGGGTTGCCGTGATTCGCGCACCTTCAGCCTGTGTGCCTTCCCACCAGTCGAGTTCGACGATGCGGGGAAGTCCGGCCTTTTCCAGATGTCTACGATTGCCTGACAGGGAAATGCACACTGCGTCGTTCTTTGCCGCCAGAACCCGCAGGGTTGGCAGATCCATATGATCGTAGTGGCAGTGCGACACCAGGATCATGTCGATGGGTGGAAGGGCTTCCAGAGGAATGCCGGGTGGGCGGACGCGTTTGGGACCGAAACTGCGGAAGGGGGAACAGCGTTCTGAAAACACCGGGTCCGTGATGATGCGTAATGGTTCACGCCCCTGCCGTCCGAACTGAAGCAGAACGGTGGCATGGCCGATGAAGGTTGCGAGGCATTCACCGGGCGCGGGAGCAGTCAGGGTGTGGGGTGTCTGAGGCGGCAGGGCATCGGGCCAGCGGGGACGCAGGCTGAGCTGCCATTTCAGGATATTTCGGAAGCGCTGACCCGGTGTTCGCACGGGGCCAGCGGTGTCTGGACGCCATGAAGGTGGGTTGAAATAGCGTGTTCCGTCGAAGTGTAGCGGGTTGTCGTCGAGCACAAGAGCGTGTTTCACAATATGGTTTACCCATCAAGCATTGCGTCAGACGTGATATCGCGTCATGCCGTGGCTGCAGAAGGTGCGGGGGCATCATTGATCTTTCCCCCGCTCGTCACAAGCCGGAGACCCTATACCGATGAGTACCCTTCCTGAACTCGGTATCAATACCATCCGCACACTTTCCATGGACGGCGTCGAGCGCGCGAATTCCGGTCATCCCGGAACGGCGATGGCTCTCGCTCCTGCAATGTATGCGCTGTGGCAGCATGATCTGAACTACGATCCGGCTGATCCGCTATGGCCAGCCCGTGACCGTTTCGTCCTGTCCGTCGGGCACGCCTCCATGCTGCTATACTCGACGCTGTTCCTGACAGGCGTTCGCGACATTCAGGATGGCAAGGTTGTCGAGAGCCCGGCTCTGACGATCGAGGATCTGAAGCAGTTCCGCCAGTTGAACTCCCGTACGCCGGGCCATCCAGAATATCGTTTCACGTCTGGTGTTGAAACCACAACCGGCCCTCTGGGTCAGGGCTGTGGCAACTCAGTCGGTATGGCGATTGCCGAGAAGTGGCTGGCTGAGACGTATAACCGTCCCGGTTTCAAGCTGTTCGACTATCACGTCACGGTGTTCTGTGGCGATGGCGACATGATGGAAGGCGTGGCTTCGGAAGCAGCTTCCACGGCTGGGCATCTTGGTCTTGGTAACCTGACCTGGGTTTACGATTCCAACCAGATCTCCATTGAAGGTTCGACGGACCTTGCTCTGACGGAAGACGTTGGCAAGCGCTTCGAAGCCTACAAGTGGCACGTTCAGACGCTGACGGACGGCAACGACGTCGATGCGATCCTGAAGGCGCTTCAGGAAGCCAAGAAGGTAACGGACCGTCCAAGCCTGATCGTTCTGAAAACGGTCATCGGGTATGGTGCTCCCAAGAAGGCCGGTACGGCTTCGGCTCATGGTGAACCGCTGGGTGCGGACGAGATCAAGGGCGCGAAGGCCACTTATGGCTGGCCGGAAGGGGCTGGTGACTTCTATGTGCCGGACGGTGTGAAGGAGCACTTCGCAGAAGGTCTTGGCAAGCGCGGTGCGGCTGCCAATGCCCAGTGGCGTGAACTGTTCTCGGCTTACAAGGAAGCGCATCCCAAGGAAGCTGCCGAGCTTGAAGCGATCTTCGAGCACCGTCTGCCAGAAGGCTGGGACAAGGACATCCCGGTTTTCGAAGCTGATGCAAAGGGCGTCGCCTCTCGTGCAAGCTCTGGTCAGGTGCTGAATGCCGTCGCCAAGAACCTGCCTTGGATGATTGGTGGCTCCGCTGACCTGACGCCATCCACGAAGACGGACATCAAGGGTGGTGGATCGTTCCAGCCGCCGCAGTGGGGTGGCACTTATGGTGGCCGCAACCTGCATTTCGGTGTGCGTGAGCACGCGATGGGTTCCATCTGCAACGGTATCGCTCTGTCCGGTATCCGGGCTTATGGCTCCGGCTTCCTGATCTTCTCCGACTACATGAAGGCTCCGATCCGTCTGTCGGCCATCATGGAACTGCCGGTGACGTATATCTTCACGCATGACTCCATTGGCGTCGGTGAAGATGGGCCGACCCATCAGCCGATCGAGCAGCTTGCTCAACTTCGCGCGACCCCGGGCATCATGACGATCCGTCCGTCCGACGCCAACGAGGTTGCAGAAGCCTGGCGCACGCTGATCCCGCTGACGCACAAGCCTGCTGTTCTGGCTCTGAGCCGCCAGAATCTGCCAACAATTGACCGCAGCAAGTACGCAGCGGCTTCCGGTCTGGCCAAGGGTGCATACGTTCTGGCCTCCTGTGACGGTAAGCCGGATGTGATTCTGATGGCGTCGGGTTCTGAAGTATCGCTGGTTGTCGAAGCTTATGAAAAGCTTACGGCAGAAGGTGTGAAGGCTCGCGTGGTATCGTTCCCAAGTTTCGATCTTTTCGAAGAGCAGCCTCAGGAATACCGCGACTCTGTCCTGCCGCCTGACGTGATTGGCCGTGTGGCCGTTGAGCAGGCAGCAGCCTTTGGCTGGGACCGTTACGTCGGTCTCGGCGGTGCGATCATCGCCATGAATACGTTTGGTGCATCGGCTCCGGCCTCTGCACTTCTGACCAAGTTCGGGTTTACGCCGGAAGCAGTCTTTGACGCCGCAAAGCGTCAGGCTGCCCGTAGCAAGTAAGGAGAGAGCCTGTGGCAGACACAATCTCTAATACCGGCCTAGATAAAGTGGGCAGTGTCCTGCGGGATCTGGAAAAGCATGGCCAGTCCCCCTGGCTGGACTTTATCCAGCGCAGCTTTACGGAAGATGGCAGCCTCAAGAAGCTCGTCGAGGAAGACGGGCTTCGCGGGGTGACCTCCAACCCAGCCATTTTCGAGAAGGCCATCGGTAAGGGGACGGAATACGATCCCCAGATCCGCAAGCTTCTCGAAGGGGAAGGTCTCTCTGCTGGAGATCTTTACGAACACCTCGCGATTGATGACATCCGCGCTGCCTGCGGTGTTCTCTATCCGGTGTTCGAAAAGACCAAGGGCCTGGACGGGTACGTCAGCCTCGAAGTCTCTCCGTATCTCGCATTTGACGCGCACGGCACCATCACCGAAGCCCGTCGCCTGTGGAAGGCTGTCGGTCGCAAGAACCTGATGGTCAAGATTCCGGGCACGGCAGAAGGCACGGGTGCGATCCGCGAAGCGATTGCGGACGGCATCAACATCAACGTGACGCTGCTGTTCTCTCTGGAAGCCTACAAGGCCGTTCTGGAAGCGTATATTTCCGGTCTTGAAGCCCGCGCAGCCCGTGGGGAAGACATTTCCCACATCTCCAGCGTGGCCTCCTTCTTCGTCAGCCGTATCGACGCGAAGATTGATGGCGAGATCGACCGCCGTGTTGCCGCTGGCGACAAGGATGCGGAAGCGCTCAAGGCTCTGCGTGGCAAGGTTGCCATTGCGAACGCCAAGATCGCTTACCAATATTATCTGGACGTCAAGAAGAGCCCACGTTGGCAGGCACTCGCTGCCAAGGGTGCCAACCCGCAGCGTCTGCTCTGGGCCAGCACCGGTACAAAAGACAAGGCTTACTCTGACGTCCTGTACGTCGAAGAGCTGATTGGTCCGGAGACGGTCAACACCATTCCACCAGCAACGTTCGATGCCTTCCGTGATCACGGCAAGCTTCGTGAGAGCCTGACGGAAAATGTTGAAGAAGCCCGTCATGTTCTTGCTGAGGCTGAGCGCCTCGGTCTGGATCTGGCCGGTGTTACGGCGAAGCTGGTGAAGGATGGTTGTGCGTCCTTCTCTGAATCCTTCGATACCCTTCTTGGTGCGGTCGCTGAAAAGCGGGAGTCTGTGCTGGGAAAACGGTTGCTCCACGTCACAGCTGACCTTCCCTCTGATATCCGCGACGATGTTGCGGAATCCGAGAAGGCGTGGAGCAAGGAAGGTCTGGTCCGTCGCATCTGGGCGAAGGACGCCTCTGTCTGGACGAATGGCCCGGAAGCCGGCTGGCTGAACTGGCTGACCATCGTTCAGGACCGTCTGTGGCACATTGAAGAGCTGGAACTTCTGGCTCGTGATGTTCGCAGCCGTGGGTTCACTGACATTCTTCTTCTGGGTATGGGCGGTTCGAGCCTTGGTCCGGAAGTACTGGCCGAGACGTTCGGGCAGCAGGAAGGATGGCCAAAGCTGCATGTTCTCGACAGCACGGACCCTCAGCAGGTTCGCACTTACGAGAAGGCAGTCGATCTCAAGAAGACCCTGTTCATCGTGGCCAGCAAATCTGGCGGCACGCTGGAGCCGAACATTCTGTTCGCGCATTTCTGGACGGTTGCCGGTCAGGCTCTGGGCAAGGCTCCGGGCGATAACTTCATCGCCATCACGGACCCTGACTCCCACATGCAGAAGGTCGCCGAAGAAAACGGCTTCTGGCGCATTTTCTACGGTGATCCGAAAATTGGTGGCCGGTTCTCCGTGCTGTCCAACTTCGGTCTGGTGCCTGCCGCTGTCAGCGGTCTGGACGTTCGTAAGTTCCTGACGATCACGAACCTGATGGTCGAGAGCTGTGGTCCAAGTGCGCCGGCACACGTCAATCCGGGTGTGACGCTGGGTCTGATCCTTGGTCATTCGGCCAAGTGCTTTGGCCGTGACAAGGTGACGATCCTGGCCTCCAAGGGCATCGCGTCCTTCGGGGCATGGCTCGAGCAGCTCATTGCCGAAAGTACCGGCAAGAAGGGCACGGGTCTCGTTCCGATCGACGAGGAAGAACTCGGTACGCCTGACGTCTACGGCAAGGACCGTGTTTTCGTGGACCTGCTGCTTGAAGGTGACACGCCTGACAGTCGTCTGGGTGCACTGCGCGAAGCGGGAGCTCCGGTCGTGACGGTCCGTCTGTCGGACAAGAATGAGATTGGTCAGGCTTTCTTTGTCTTTGAATTCGCCACGGCTGTTGCCGGTGCGGTTCTGGGCATTGATCCGTTCGATCAGCCAGATGTCGAGTTCAGCAAGGTGGAAACGCGCAAGCTGACCACAGCCTATGCTGAAACCGGCTCTCTCCCGGCTGAGGCACCGTTTGCCGTTGATGGAAACTTCTCCTTCTACGCGGATGAGAAGAATGCTGCGGCTCTTGGAGCAGGCGATACGGTCTCCATTCTGAAGAAGCACTTTGAGCGTGTTGGACCGGGCGACTATGTGGGCCTTCTGGCTTACATCGAGCGTAACCGGGAGACACGTGATTGGGCGCAGGACGTCCGTATGGATCTGCGGAACGCACTCAAGGTTGCTACGGCAGCCGAGTTTGGTCCCCGGTTCCTTCACTCGACGGGGCAGGCCTACAAGGGTGGACCGGACAGTGGTGTTTTCCTTCAGGTGACTGCGAAGGACGCGGCTGATGTTCCGGTTCCGGGACATGGCTTCAGCTTTGGTGTCGTCAAGGCGGCACAGGCTCGCGGTGATTTTGAGGTTCTTTCAGCCCGTGGGCGTCGTGCCCTGCGGGTGCATATCGATGGATCGCTGGAAGAGGGCCTGAAGACCCTTGCTGCGGCCATTCATAAAGCGATTGCAGGAGCATAAGGCATGCGTATCGGTATCATTGGTCTGGGTCGTATGGGCGGCAATATTGCCGTCCGCCTGACCCGTCATGGACATGATGTTGTTGTGCATGACCGCACGGCGTCCGTTACGGACTCCATCGTGCAGCGTGCCGAAGGTGGACGCGCTACGGGTGTGGACAGTGTCGAGGCCCTTGTGAAGGGCCTCGAAGGGGACACGCATCGTGTCGTCTGGGTCATGCTGCCTGCTGGCAAGATTACCGAAGCCTGCGTGCAACAGCTTGGCACGCTACTGGGCAAGGGTGACGTCATCATCGACGGTGGCAACAGCTACTACAAGGATGACGTCCGACGTGCAGAAGAACTGTCTGCAAAGGGTATTTCCTACGTTGATGTCGGGACGTCCGGCGGCGTGTGGGGCCTCGAACGCGGGTACTGCATGATGTATGGCGGGCCTAAGGAGGCTGCGGATTATATCGATCCAATTCTGGCTGCTCTGGCTCCAGGCAAGGGCGATGTTCCCGTTACGCCGAACCGTGATGCTCCGGGTCTCGATCCGCGGGCTGAGCAGGGCTATCTGCACTGTGGTCCGTCCGGTTCAGGTCACTTTGTGAAAATGATCCACAACGGCATCGAATACGGAATGATGCAGGCCTTCGCGGAAGGTTTTGACATCATGAAGAGCAAGAACTCTCCTGTTCTGGCCGAAGGCGATCGCTTCGATCTGAACATGGCGGATATTGCCGAAGTCTGGCGTCGCGGCAGTGTCGTGTCGTCCTGGCTGCTGGATCTGACGGCAGAAGCCCTCGCCAAGTCGGGTGAACTTTCCGAGTTCTCCGGTGAAGTGGCCGACTCTGGTGAAGGTCGCTGGACGATCGAAGCAGCTATTGAGGAAGACGTGCCGGCGCCTGTCATGACGGCGGCTCTCTTCACCCGTTTCCGTTCGCGGTCGGGCAACAACTTCGCCGAGAAGATCCTCTCAGCACAACGTTTCGGCTTTGGCGGTCACGTCGAGCCGAAATAAGCCCTTCTGACGGATGGGCAAGGGGGAGTGAGCGCAGTATGCTCATTCCCCCATTCAATATGGCCGACCGACAGGGGCTTGCATGTCCATTGATCTCGATACCATTCACGCGGAACTTCCTCCAATGCCGGATACGATCCGGATGGTTGTTTCCGATATGGATGGAACGCTCCTGACACCGGAAAAGACAATCGCTCCCTCTACGATGGCGATGGCAAAGGAGCTGCAGAAGCGCGGTATTCCGCTCTGTCTGGCAAGTGCGCGGCCACCGGCTGCGATGACAAAATACATTTCACAACTCGGCTTGAGCGGTCAAAACGCTGGTTTCAACGGTGGCATTATTTTTGCGCCGGATGGAACACCAACGGTCAGCCGTGTCCTTTCCCGGGATGTTCTCTCCGTGGTGCATGACATGCTGCATGTCCATGGGATCGAGACCTGGCTTTTGCGGCAGTCCTACTGGATGGTCAGTGACGTCGCGACACCGTTTGTGGAGCATGAACGCCGCATTACCGGTTTGACGCCACATCAGGTGCCGGATCTTCGTCATGAATTCGACGGGATCGGCAAAGTCATGGGCGTTAGCAACGACTACGATCTGCTTCAGCGTGTCGAAACGGAACTGGCGGCCATGCTCCGGGGTGAGGCAAGTGTGCGGCGTTCTTCGGAAATGCTGCTCGGCATTACGCCTGCGCTTGCCAACAAGGGCGAAGCCGTGCGTGAACTGGCCCGCGCCCATGGCATGGAGCCGTATGAAGTGGCCTGCCTGGGGGATGCCCATAACGACCTGCCGATGTTCTCCGTCGCAGGGTTGGGTATTGCGATGGGGCAGGCTGAAGAAGACGTAAGAGCCGCTGCCCAGGTTTTTACAGACACCAATGAACGCGATGGCTGGGCCAAAGCTGTCGAGCGTTACATTCTGCCAAGGGTCCGCAACACATGACGAGCGATATCCGTACAGCAACGCTGGAAACACTGCCTGATTCAGAAGCAGTCGCCCTTAGAATGGCGGATCTTCTGGTAGAAGGTGTTCTCGCCAAAACGGACGGAAAATTCCGTGTTGCCCTCTCTGGTGGATCAACGCCCAAGCGCCTGTTTGAACTCCTGGCCGAACCGGAATTTGCAAAGCGTATTCCCTGGGAGCGCGTCGAGATCTTCTACGGAGATGAGCGGCATGTTCCCGAGGGTCACGTGGACAGCAATCATGCGGTTGGACAGTCTGTGCTGATCAGCCACGTGCCGGTTCCGGCAGGCAATGTTCATCCAATGCCGACAGGTTCAACTGTCGAAACCGATGCGAAGGCCTACCAGAAGACGCTTGAGACGGCCTATGGCGCGACCAGACTTGATCCGGCTCGTCCGCTTTTTGATCTCGTGATGCTGGGTCTGGGAACAGATGGTCATACCGCCTCGCTGTTTCCAGGTGAGCCTGTGCTGCAGGAAAAGACGGCATGGGTGGGAACGGCGGCTCCGAAGACTGCACCGCATGAACGCATTACACTGACATATCCGGCGATCGCTTCCAGCGCTCTGGTGGTTTTCCTTGTGACCGGTGCCTCCAAGGTTGAGATGCTGAAGCGTCTGCGGGACGGAGATAAGAGCCTCCCGTCCGCGAATGTGATCAGTGAAGGTCGTATTGTCATTCTGGCTGACCGTGCCGCAACGGGAGACGCGGCATGAGTTCGGATATGGAAATCCACAAGCGTACCGCAGCCCGGCAAGCAGCAGATATGGTCAAAAGCGGGATGGTTGTCGGCCTAGGAACGGGCAGCACTGCGACTTACATGATCGAGCGACTGGGTGAGCGGATCACGGAAGGTCTTCACATTGTGGGGATTCCAACGTCCGAAGACAGTGCCCGCAAGGCGAAGAAAGCCGGTATTCCACTGACGGATTTTGCGGCTCATCGTCGGCTCGATATTGCCATTGATGGGGCGGATGAAGTCCAGCGTGGGCCGTTGCACCTGATCAAAGGCCTTGGCGGAGCACTTCTGCGGGAAAAGATTGTTGCACAGGCCGCGAAGAAATTCGTCGTCATTGTGGATGGCAGCAAGCCGGTTGATCACCTTGGCGAGCGTGCCCCAATTCCCGTGGAAGTGATTTCTTTTGGTTGGGAATGCACGGCAGAACGGTTGTCAGCCTGCGGTGCCAAGGGCGTCAAGCCGCGGACCGACCGTGACGGAAACCTGTTTGTCAGTGACAACGGCAACATGATTCTGGATTGCACGTTCGGTCCGATCGAGGACCCGGAAGAACTGGCGCGCCAGATAGACGCGATCGTAGGCGTGGTGGAACACGGCATGTTCCTGAACATGGCGTCTGAAGTTCTGGTTGCTACAGAACAGGGAGTGGAGCGATGGGAACCATAGGGATTAGGCCCCGATTTCTGGTCGTGATGGGAGTTTCCGGGACCGGCAAGACAACGATTGCCACCGGCCTTGCCACCCGTCTCGGCTGGCATTTTCAAGAAGGGGATGCGCTCCATCCCCAGAGCAATGTTGACAAAATGAGTGCCGGGCAGCCGCTGACGGACGAAGATCGCAAGCCGTGGCTTGAACTGTGTCGTGACTGGTTGAGCAAGGAGATCGACGCAGGGCACGGCGCTGTTCTGACCTGTTCTGCTCTCAAGCGCATTTATCGTGAACAGCTCCGCCGGGACCTCCCCGTCGAGTTTATTCATATCCGTGTTGACCCGAAGGTGCTGGCGGATCGCATGACCCATCGAAAGGGTCACTTCATGCCGGCCAGCCTGCTGCCCAGCCAATTGGCCACATTTGAAGAACCAGGAGAAGATGAGCCGGTTATTCATGTCTGCGGTGAAGATCATCCTGATGTGGTACTGGAAAAACTGATCCAGCAATTTCGTGACGAAGAAAACCAGAAAGAACTTCATGCGGCTGTTGGTTGATGCGGATGCTTGCCCTGTAAAAGATGAAATCTACCGTGTGGCAGGCCGTTATGGCCTCCAGACGCTTGTTGTTGCCAATCGCTGGATCAATATTCCCCAGTCGCCTCTGATCGAGCGCGTTGTGGTGCCGGAAGGTCCCGACGTTGCGGATGACTGGATTGCGGAACAGGCGATGGCGTTCGATATCGTCGTGACCAATGACGTGCCGCTTGCCGTCCGGTGTCTGGATAAGAGCGCGGCAGTTCTTCGACCGAATGGCGAAGAGATTGATGAACGCTCGGTTGGAATGGTCTCGGCTATGCGGGATCTGATGCATGATCTGCGCGAAACCGGCACCGTGAACACCTACAATCCCTCTTTCGGGAAAGCGGATCGAAGCCGGTTTCTTTCCGCTCTCGATACGCTCATCGTGCGACTCCGCAGGAAAGCTGCCCTTTCTAAAGTGATCCCCAGTTCCTCATAAATGATCCACAGGGACGTCCCCGGAGATGTTCCATGAATCTGGGGATAAGAGTCCGTCGCTGAGGAAAAATCCGCCCATGAATCCGTTGCGTCTTGCCCAGCTTGAAATGTTCTGTGCGGTCGTTGAAACGGGGACAGTGGTGGCAGCCTCACGCATGCTGAACTGTGTGGCGTCCAACGTAACAGCGCGCCTGAGGGAACTGGAGCAACTGCTGGGGCAGGACCTGTTTACCCGCGAAAAGAACCGATTGTTTCTGACGCCGGAAGGGCGATTGTTTCATCAGCGGGCGAAGGCGGTCGTGGATCAGGCCCGAGGCTTGACGGACCTGTTTTCCGAGGGATCGCCCAAGGGTGTTTTGACAGTCGGGGCACTGGATGTGGCGCTGAAGACCTATCTGCCGGACCGCGTTCCTAGGTTTCTGGCGTCAGCGCCGGGTGTAGAAATCAGGATGCTGATCCGTCCAACAGATACGCTTGAGCGGATGCTGATGGATGGGGAAATCGATCTGGCTTTGACAGACGGGCCGATCGAACATCCGATGATGAGCAGTGCTTTTGCTTTTTGCGAGCGTCTGGCAATTGTTTTGCCAAAAAATCAGGACATTTTACGCTCTGGTCAGGCGGTTTTCCTGTTCAACACGGACTGTCTGTACCGGCGGTATTTCGAGGCCTGGCTGGAGCAGGGGGGCGTTGGTGGAGGGCTTATTCACACCATTGAATCCTATGATGTCATTCTGGCCTGCGTGGAAGCTGGATTGGGGATTTCCTGCATTCCTCAAAGTGTCCTTTCAACGTTGCAGGCAAAGCGGTGTGAGCAAGTCAACGTGCTGTATCCAGAGGATCTGCAAGGCAGCGATATTTATGCCGTCTGGCGCGAGCCTGGTCTGGGACCGCTTGGTCAGATGTTTGTGAATAGTCTGCAAGCTTTGATATGATGCTTACATAAAGTGAATGATAAGCTGATTTATCATCACTTTTAATAACCAATGCTCTTTGTCAGTCTTCGGTCATGGACTGAACCGGTGGCGGTCTCATGCGTCTGACACAATACAGCGCAAGACGCGTCGCCCTGAATACAGGAGCAGTCAATGGCACCGAAATATGATCTTTTTATCAATAATGAATGGGTCGCTCCGGAAACCGGTGAATGGATTTCCGTCGAGAACCCTGCAACCAAAGAAACGGTAGGGCAGGCTGCCCGGGGTGGAGAAGCAGATCTCGACAGGGCGGTTGCTGCTGCCAAGGCTGCATTTCCTGCTTGGAGCCGCAAGACAGCGACTGAACGTGCGGACTACGTGCACGCTCTTAAGGATCTCGTGAAACGGGACAAAGAGAAGCTGGCTGAAATCATCACATCTGAAATGGGCAAGCCGCTCAAGGAGGCTCGTGTTGAGGTTGATTTTGCGATCGGGCTTTTAAGGTTTGCCGCCGAAAATACGTTGCGGCTTCAGGGCGAAATCATTCCCGGCAGCACGCCGGATGAGAAGATCCTGATTGACCGTGTTCCCTTGGGCGTCATTGGTGCCATCACGGCATGGAATTTCCCGCTGGCGCTTTGTGCGCGCAAGATTGGTCCTGCCATCGCCGCTGGCAACACGATCGTCGTGAAGCCCCACGAGTTGACACCTCTCGCATCACTTCATCTGGCGAAGCTGGTTGAGGAAGCGAAAATTCCCAAGGGCGTGGTGAATATTGTCACGGGCGACGGGCCGGAAGTTGGTGTTCCACTAGTGGCACATCCGGACGTCAAGCTCATTACCATGACGGGTTCTACGCCTGCGGGTAAGAAGATCATGGCAGCGGCGGCGGAGACGCTGAAGGAAGTCCGACTGGAACTGGGCGGTAAGGCCCCTTTCCTCGTCATGGAAGATGCTGATCTGGAAAAAGCGGCCGAGGCCGCCGTGCAGTCCCGTTTCATGAACACGGGGCAGGTCTGCACCTGCAATGAGCGGACTTACATTCATGAAGCGGTCTATGACGAGTTTGTTCAGAAGGTTCGTCAGAAGATCGCTGACCTGAAGGTCGGGCTACCGACAGATCCGGAAACGGATATGGGGCCAAAGGTCAGCGAAGATGAACTGAAGAAAGTTCATGAAATGGTGGAAAAGGCCGTCAGGCAGGGTGCAAAGCTGGAAACCGGCGGCAAGCGTCTGACGGGTGGCGTGTACGACAAAGGCTATTTCTATGCACCGACACTGCTGACGAATGTCTCGCAAGATATGGACATCGTTCATAACGAGGTCTTCGGCCCGGTTATGTCTCTCATCAAGGTGAAGGATTTTGATCAGGCGCTCGCCTGGGCCAATGATTGCCGTTACGGGCTGTCGGCCTATCTTTTCACGAAAGATCTGGGCCGCATTCTGCGCATGACCCGCGAACTGGAGTTCGGTGAGGTCTATGTGAACCGTCCGGGCGGTGAAGCGCCGCAGGGCTTCCACCATGGCTACAAGGAAAGCGGCCTCGGCGGTGAAGACGGACAGCACGGTCTTGAAGCCTATGTGCAGACCAAAACAATTTACCTCAACGTCTGAGGTTCAGCCGGGCAGCCTATGAGTGGCTGCCCTTTCTTCATGAAAGGACCGGAAACATGGTTAAAGTTGCTGCACTGGCCACGGATGGCCTTGAAGAAATCGAACTGACATCCCCGAAGGAAGCTTTGCAAAAAGCAGGTGCGACCGTCACGGTCATTTCCTTGAAAGCGGGTGAATTTCAGGCCGTTAATAAGGATATTTATCCGTCGAACAAAATCCATGCAGATCTGGCCGTTGCAGATGCGAGGGCTTCGGATTTCGATGCCCTTCTACTTCCGGGCGGCCTGGCGTCTCCGGATGCCCTGCGCATGAACAAAGATGTTGTGGCGTTTGTGAAGGAGTTCGTAAAAGCCAATAAGCCGATTGCTGCGATCTGCCATGGCGCGCAGACGCTGATTGAAGTTAATGAACTGCGCGGTCGAACCGTGACGTCATGGCCGGCGATCAAAACCGATTTTCAGAATGCTGGCGCGGACTGGGTGGACACGGAAGTCGTGACAGACGGACCCTATGTATTCTCCCGTTGCCCGGATGACCTCCCTGCCTTCAACAAGGCAATCATCGAGCATTTTAAACTCAGCTAGAGACTGAAGCTACCAGGGTTGGACGAAAGAATCATGAATGGTGTGATCGTCCAACCTGCGTGTTGATGTAATTTGCCAATGATCCTTCACAAACCGAGACTTCAGGCGACTTCCCTTGAGCGACTGCCGTAACGCCTGTCTGGCTGTCAGGGTGCCTGATAGAGCTGGCGCCTTCAGTCTCTCAAGAGAGGCGAGATCTACCTGAATAAAACATCCCGTTTTGTGAGCCAGATCCTGCAGGCGCTCGTCCATGCGCTGAACGGGGAGCGACATGGGAAGGGCATCTCTCGTGCAGGCTGCGGATGCAACGGTTGGACAGGCAAGGATCAGGACGAAAAAAGCAAGAATTCGATAAGCCATGCTGCTTCCTTCAGAGAAACTGTTTCTGGAGAAGTAGCGGAAAGAAAGCCGATCATGGGCGGCTTTCATCATTCCAGACATGTTTTAATTGAAACAGGCCTTGTGTTCTGGCCAATCGAATTGAAGCGATCCGTATTTGAGTAGGCCGTAAGTGAGGGCAGGGGGAATGCTACCTGTGGCGCCAAGAGTGTATCGGGCCTGATCGATAATGGAGACAGAACCTATCGAAAAGGTTGTCGGAACTGTCACCATCTGGCTGGACTGACGCCCGGCAGCGCTGTCGTAAAACTCACGGCTGACTGCATTGGACGCGTCAGTGGGCAAATGTGATGTCCGGATATGCAGAACCGTTTCGTTGTTATCCCCAGTATCGACCATGGCCCATTCAGACCGTGTTCCCCGCTGAAGAGGGAGAAGCCACTGGCTTGCATATCCTGCTCTTATGGAGGCCGTCACAAGATCGGTCGTGCACTGGAATGGCGCATGCAGGCCATAGGTCATGGCGTCGCGCGTTATGGTGACGTGTCGAAGCTGGCTTAGTTGTTGCAGGCCAATAACGACTTCGTTGTCTTGGGAGATAGCGAAAAGCTGGTTCAGGAAAACGGTTTTGCCAATGACAAGTGAAGGCACAACAACGAAGTTTCCGGAGTATCGGGGGCTTGACCCGTCCGATATGGCATCGGAGTGACCGATGATCCGTAGTTTATGTGCACGAGCAAATTTTTCCGGGAGAAGACCTGTCAGTGTACCGGTGCCAATCAGCGCCGGAACAGTCTCTCCATCTAGGGTGACATTTGTAGACGCTGCTTTGACACCCTGCTGAGTGAAACTGGAACGGGCTGTATTGAAATTGACCGTATCCAGAAATGGCAACCGTACAACCTGGTTTGGAATGCTCTCAGCAGAGACGCTGAGTGTCATGGGTTGTGCATTGCTGAACTCAAGGATGGGCATATGGTAATATGCACGGAGAGGCTTGAAATACTGACGTTCGATCTGTTCCTGTGAAAGTGCCCATGCGCGGATGTGGCCCTGCAAAAGCAGGTTTCCGCTCAGAGTCTGCTCAATCATGAAATCGAGCGGATTAACGGTTTTCTCCGGGTCACCAATCGGTCCCAGTTTGCTGGCCATGGTCTTCAGAATCAGATTGCTGGTGTCATAATCCCCGTGCAGGCGGGCAATAGCACTCAGGCAGAAGCCCAGCATAGTCTTATGGGAGAATGTTGGCTCTCTCTGGATCAGATGTGCCAGTTCAGTCTGGATAAACTGGAGGCGGGTTTCATCCCCGTGAGCCAGTGCTTCGAAAATTCCGTAATTGTCTTCGACGTGAAGAGTCGGGGGTGCACCTGGCACCTGTTCAACCATATCTGCTGTAAAGGCATCTATAGACGCGGCACGGGCGGCGGGCGTTATTCCAAGCATTATCGCAGTGATAAAGGCCGATATTGCGGAAACTCGTCCTCGCAGCCTTATGGCTGTACGGCTGGAAAGGATTGCACCATTCAAAGGCTTAAAATGAAATAATTTCATACAAAAAGACATAAACTGACAAAATTGAAACGTCATCCGTCTTTGTCGACAGGATCTGGGTCAGAATAAAAAAAAGCGGTGTCTGATCTGCCGGCTGGTGAGGGGCTGATCGGACACCGCTTGTTCAGGGCGCGGAAAAGAGTGGGTTAAAAGGTCATATCAACAACCTGGCGGCCCAGTGCCGGATCGTCCGTGAAGAAGCCGTCGATGCCCATGTCCAGATACCGGCGGACTTCTGCAATCATACCGGCTGGATTACGGGCTGCCGGGCCCGCATCACTGCGCAGCTGGGCTGGAAGAAAATAGTTTTCCGGACGGGCCGTGTAGGAATGAACGAGCAGTCCAGCCCGGTGAGCGTCATCAACGAGCGTACTGGGTTCGAGCCATGCCCCCTTGGTGTCGCGCGGGATCAGATCCGTGTTGGATGGGCCGATGACGTCTGCGTAACGGCGGACGTCTTTAAGTCCAGCCGGTGTCATCAGATCACCAAAAGTGGTTGTTTTACCTGCTGCGGCGAGATCGGGCGGAGTTTGTTTGCGCTCACCCATCAGAAGCATCAGGCGGGTCTGAGGGTTGATCGCGAGGGCCTGATCGCGGATGCGGGCAAGATTGGCCGTCTCAAAGGACTGAATTTCGAGCGGTGCCTGACGGGTGTATTCGTGCGCCGCAATGGTCTTCAGGAAGATCGCTTCAGGGTCGTGGCCCAGACTGTGGAAATGCGTGGAGTGCTTGAGTTCCGGGATCAGACCGAAGGTCTTTCCGGTAGCCGCAGCCTGTGCAGCGACAATCTCAATGACTTCCTCAAAAGTCGGGATTTCGAAGCGGTCGTTGTAGCGGGTGTTATGGACGCGCAGGGTGGCCAGACGCTCACGGGCACGCAGGGTCTTGAGTTCTGCGAGAGTGAAATCCGTGGTGAACCAGCCGGTCTGCTTCTGGCCGTCGATGGTAACGGTCTTCTTGCGGTCGGCGAATTCCGGATGATCCGCCACATCCGTGGTATCGGCAATGTTGCTTTCATGGCGGACGACCAGATGGCCGTCCTTAGTCATGACCAGATCGGGTTCGATGAAATCGGCGCCGTCCAGCATGGCCTTGGCATAAGCACCAAGAGTGTGTTCAGGACGAAGGGCGGACGCGCCACGATGGGCAAACACCAATGGCTTTGGAGCCAGGGAAGGAGCCGCCTTTGCGGAGCGGCTCAGGTGAAGGGCAGGGAGAGCTGCGGAAAGCAGGCCCAGAGTGCGGCGGCGCGTCAGCATGGAGCAGTCCTTACAGCGTGGCGTTCAGAGTCAGGAAGAAGCTGCGCGGGGCAACCGGGAAGGCACTGAACTGACCGGAGGTCTGGGTCGCGTTGATGGTAGACCACGCGCGGGTGTTGGTCAGGTTGGTGATGTTACCCTGAACGCGCAGAGCTGCAATGTGCGGAATGCCATGGAACGTGTAGCCAGCGTTCATGTCAAACTGCGCGAAAGGAGCAGCGTACATGTCGTTCGTGTAGGTCGCGTAGCGCTTGCCGGTCACGACGCCGATGAACTGGCCGTAAGCGTTGCCCCAGTTGGTGCTGAACACGAACTTCTCGGACCATGCCGGCATGCCGACCACGTTCTTGCCAGCCGTGCGGATTGTCGTCGTGCCGGTCTTGTAGTCGTCGTTATAGGTGGACTTGTTGTAGGACAGGCCGTTGTAGAGCGAGAAATGGTCGCCGAAGTGGGATGTGAAGGAGAAGTCCATACCATCGGTCGTGACGGAGCCGACGTTTGCCAGTGTGGTGGCGGAACCAATGATGGAGGACAGGGTCTGGGTGGTGGCGACGGCCAGCAGACGGTTCGAGAAGTGAACGTGGTAGTAGGAAACCTGGCCTTCGATGGACGTTAGCGGGCCAAGATGAATCTGGCGGTGTTCACGCAGACCGGTTTCGTAAGTCCATGAGGTTTCCGGCTTGCCGTTCTTTTTGAAGTCCTCGAAAGCAGCCTGGCTGGTAGCACCCCAGGGGGTGGCGTTGCCGTAACCTGCGTCCTGGAAGGAGCGCATGTTCTCCTGAATATTGGCGAACCACTGCTCGTTCGGCGTAATGTTCCAGACGGCACCGAAGGACGGCAGGAACGGGCGCTCGGCTGCAATCGTGCCACCCGGAGCAGTGACGGCATAGGACGGAGACAGGGAGCCGGCTTTTGCAGCAACAGGCAGAGTGCCGTTTGTGTAGACCAGTTCGGATTTGAAGCCGGCAGCAAGCGAGAAGTTCTTGGAAATCTGCCAGTTGTCCTGAAGATGCGTCACGAACGTATTGGTATAGAAATTGTTCGTGTACTGGTCGATCAGGGCGTTCTGCTGACGTTCATACGGTGTGGTTGGGTTGTTGGCGTCCAGCGGATACCAGCGACGGGCCTGCGTGTTGTTGTTGCGCTCATACCATCCGCCCACTTCGATGGAATGCTTGCCGAGGTGGTAGCGCAGCGTGGAGATCAGGCCGCCACGATTGTCCCAGTATTCCGTTGTACGGGTTGCGTAGCCAGAGCCACCGAAAACAGAGCTGAGATCCTGACCAGGGAAATAGGCTGCGAATAGCGTCGGCAGGCCCGCTGCGGTGATCGGACCTGCGACGACGCCTTCGCCCAGATCATGATGATAATAAATCGAGTTGTCCCAGTGCAGGTTGGCATTGAAATCATGCGTCCACTTGGCATAGGCGAGGAAATCCTCGCGCTGGGCAGCGGAGTAGTAGTTACGATAGTTCAGGCCCGCATTCTTGTACGCTGCCGAGTTGATATAGGATTTTGCGTAATTGAAGTTGGGATATGTGAACGGACGCACATATGTGCCGTAACCCTGCGGCAGGGTCACGCTGTCTTCGTTCGGCTCAACCTTCTGGGACCAGTCGAAGAATGCGGAGAAATGATCATGCGCGCCGTGGTGAACGAACTTGGCATTGACCTGATAGCCGCCCTGATGACCGGCAAAGTCCCACGCGCGGGCATCCTGACGGGCGAAGGAAACGTAAGCTGAGTTGCCGTTGCCAAACTCACCCGTATCGAGACGCGCGAATGTGCGGAATGTGGACCAGCTTCCGAAAACCTGTTCGATCTGGGCACCGCGCTTGTGAAGCGGGTCCTGCGTCGTGAATTCCATGGTGCCGCCGAGGTTCGACGTCGAGGCTGTGCCAAGACCACCGGCACCTGTGGCGATAGAGGCCGATCCGATGTTTTCGCTAATGGAGGCGCGCTGCGGAGACAGGCCGTTGTAGTTGCCGTAAGCCTGATCGCCGAGCGGGATACCATCCAGCGTGTAACCAAGCTGTTCCTTGGCAAAACCATGCACGTAAAGGGAAGAGTTCTGCTCGTTGTTGCCCCATGGGTCAGCGTTGTTGAACACAACACCTGGCAGGATCTGGAGGGCCTTGATGGGGTTAATACCTGGCAGGATGCGCTGCATCTGAACGCGTCCCAGTGTTTGCTCGGAACGGGTGCGCTTGGCGGTGATGACAAGCTGTTCGGAACCGCCCGCTACGTCTGCGGCTTTATGGGATGCTGCATGCTTCCGGCCTGTTTTGGCCGCATCAGCGGCATGAGCGGACGGCAGCGCCATGCAGACGGCCAGTGGCGAACAGAACAGAAAGAGCAACCCTTTGTTGCGCTTGGACTTTGAAAGCATGGAGGTTTTCCCGTAACGAGCCAGAATCGAAACGGGCGGAACCTAAGCGCAATACTTCGAGATGTGTGTGAACCTCATGTGAAGGTGGCGTGACAGTTTTATGACGCCGTTTGCCAGCCTAGGCCTACGATTGCGACGCGACGTCCAAACGGGGTTTCCTGCAATACTATGACTTCTCTTTCTTCAAGATAAGCGAGCTGACGGCGGGCACGCCCCAGAGAATGGGTGCCATAGGCACGGGCCAGAGCATCATCGTCCGGGCAGGTTTCCGAATCGAGCGCGGTGCGGGCCAACAACAGGAAGACACCCTGAACATCTTCAGGAAGCGTTGCCGCAATAGCTTCGGCTTTCTGCCAGTCTTCGCTTTCTGCTCTTTCCTGATCCAGACCTGCGCGGATGGTGGCAAGGATACGCTGGAAGCGTCCGAGATCCAGAATGTTGCGTGACAGGCCTTGAATACGGGCGCGCAACTGGAAGTCCTGATACAATGTAGCAAGCGGCTTGTAGTCTGCGCCGTCTTCAGATGCGACGCCAGAAACCATATCCCAGAGCTGTGTGGCATCAACCTCCGTGAGGTCCGCTGTGGCTGCAGGCTCTTCAGCTTCGCGAGTTGCACCATAGGCATCAAGTTGCGCAAGCAGATCAGGTGGTGGCGGGCGCGTCTCCCGACGAGGGCGGGGTGAGAACTCATGAACGGGTTCGAGAATGATGTCCCGCAGATCTTCGGCCACGACGGGTTCCAGAGGAACCAGTACTGGGCCGGTATTATGGCTGGCTGTTTCTACCGGGCCAATGGTTAGAAGTTTTGGCCGACGCGACAGTGCCGGACCAAGAGCCATGAACTGTCCGCGCGCTAGATCCCTGAAAGACTCTGCAGCGCGACGTTCCATTCCCAGAAGATCAGCGGCGCGGGCCATATCGATATCCAGGAAGGTCCGGCCCATCAGAAAGTTTGATGCTTCGGCTGCAACGTTCTTGGCCAGCTTGGCGAGACGCTGGGTAGCGATGACGCCGGCCAGACCGCGTTTACGGCCACGGCACATGAGGTTTGTCATGGCCCCCAGCGAGAGACGGCGAGCCTCATCGGAAGTGTCACCCCCGGCGACAGGTGCGAAAAGCTGGGCTTCATCCACGACAACGAGGGCCGGATACCAGTGCGCACGCGGCGCCTCGAACATACCGTTGAGGAACGCTCCGGCCGCACGAAGCTGCATCTCGGCTTCTACCTGCTCCAGATTGAGGACAACCGATGCACGATGGGCTCTGACGCGTTCACCCGCAGCACGGAGGCTGGCTTCGGACTGGTCTTCAACGTCGATCACCAGATGGCCATAGCGCTCCGCCAGAGTGACGAAGTCGCCTTCCGGGTCGATCATGATCTGCTGGACGAGTGTTGCGGTCTGTTCCAGCAGGCGGCGTAGAAGATGGGATTTGCCCGAGCCGGAGTTGCCCTGAACCAGCAGGCGCGTAGCCAGCAGTTCCGGCAAATCAATGCAGGTGTCTGAGCCGTCGCGGCCCTGTCCGAGAACGATGGATGTCATGGGCTCACGCGATACCCGAAACTGACGATTCTAGCCACCCAAGGACGCCCTTTGCAGCGGCAAGACCGGTGGAAAAACATCCCTGCAGGAGATAGCCTCCGGTCGGCGCCTCCCAGTCCAGCATTTCTCCGGCAGCGAAAACGCCGGGTCTGGAGCGGATCATGAAATGCTCGTCCAGCGCATCCTGCCGTAATCCGCCCGCTGTAGAGATGGCGCGATCCAGCGTATCTGTTCCGGTCAGAGTGATTGGAAGCGCCTTGAGGGTGTGCGTCAGTTGATGCGGCGTGGCGTCTTTGGGGGTTGCATCGCGCAGGAGTTCGCGGGCTGTGCTGTCCAGCGCGAATGCCTTTCGCAGACGGTTGGAGAGGCTTTCCCGTGGGCGCTGGGCCTGCAGTCGTTTCAGGGCTGCGTCTTCAGGGAGGGTGGGGCGCAGGTCCAGTAGAATGGTCGCGCTGCCGTCTCTGGCGATCGCTTCCCGCAGGCGTGCTGAGAGTGCGTAGAGGGCAGACCCTTCCAGGCCACGCGCAGTAATTGTCAGGTCTCCGCGGGTTTTCTCGTTCTCGAAGGACAAGCCGACTGAATGAAGGATGTTGCCTTCGTGCCTGTGCAAAAAGTCCTGTGACCAGTCGGGCGTAAATCCGCAGTTGGCGGGGGCGAAGGGGGCTGTTTCGGCGGCAAACAGATCAGCCCATTCTCCGTCTGATCCCAAACGGGACCAGCTTGCGCCACCCATAGCCAAAAGAACGGCATCGGGGGTGAAGGCGACAGTACTTTCTGGAATTTCAAAGCGGATGTGTTTGCTATCCCCCCATCCCGTAAAGCGATGGCGGGTCCTGATGGTGACGCCCTGTTTTGCGAGACGCGCCAGCCATGCGCGCAGGAGCGGGGAGGCTTTCATGCTTCTGGGAAAGACACGGCCGGAACTGCCGCTGAAACAAGGCTGTCCTAGCCCGTCTGCCCATTCGCGCAATTGGTCCGGCGGGAAATCGTGTATCGCAGGAAACAGCCAGCTCTGTGCCGCGCCATAGCGCGTTAGAAAGTGATCCAGGGGTTCGGAATGGGTCAGATTCAGGCCACTTCTGCCCGCCATAAGTAGTTTCCGCCCCACGCTTGGCATCTGTTCGAAGACATCGACCCGGCATCCGTGAGCTGAAAGGTATTCGGCAGCGAACAGTCCGGCAGGACCTGCGCCAATGATGGCAACGGAAGGGGGGATAGGGAAGCGGCTCATGGCTGTCTGATTGCCATGAGCCGGATCGTTTGTCAGGCATTTACGCCTGAGCATGGTTTTGAGGCCGCGGGTTGATCGGCCTCAGGCAGGACTGTTTTAGAAACCGGCGCTGATGGAGCCGGTTGCTGCGAAGGGAGCCGCGATGGCGTAGGTCGGAGCTGTGCCCTTGACCATGTTGCCGAAGATCCCCTTCGTTGCGTTCGCATTTGTCTGCACACCCAGCGGGAAGCCGAGATAGTGCTTGTTGGCAATATTGGTGATGTTGAGCTTGATGTTCGGGCTCTGCAGGAAACCGACATTGTGGAAGCGATAGCCAACCGTCAGGTTCATCCGAACATAGGACGGAACAGCTTCGTCATTCATGAAGGTGGAATACTGCTTGGCAACGTATTTCAGGTTGTACGCGCCGAACAGGTTGCCATCGTCGTAATCCAGGTTGAAGCCAACCTGATACTTCGGCGTTTCGGGAGCGAACTTACCCTTGGTTGGTAGGTAATCGATTGCAGTTCCGCTGCCGCCCTTCAGGTTGCTTGTCGTGCGGGCATCTACATACTCAAACGAGACATAGGGGCGCAGGTGGTAAAAGATCGGTCGTGTTCCGATTTCAGCATCCACACCATTTGTCGTCTGACCGCCAGCGTTGATGTTATTGCTGAAATAGTTCGAGCAGGCATCATCCATGCACTGGCTCTGGGAGAAGAACCGGTTCGTAAAGTCGTAATGAAAATACGTAATCGAAGCCATGACGGTCGATCCCGTATAACGCCAGCCTGCTTCTTCAGAAATCGAGATTTCAGGGTTCAGGTTGGTGATGCCGTGCGTCGCATAGCCTGAGCCCTTGTAATAGGCGCCAGCGTCGAACAGGGAGTAGTTTGTTGGCATCCGGAAGTTGGTTGCCCCTGAAATGAAGATCTGGTTTTCAGGATTGATCTGGTATCGAATCGAAGCCGTAGGCAGCGGTTCGTAATACGTTTTCTTGATGTAGGGGCCAGTGGATGTATCCGGCAGCATGTTGTGGGCGTCGCGGGTGACGATGGCGTATTTCAGGCCGCCTTCGATTGTGAGCTTGTTATTCAGCAGGGACAGGCTGTCACCGATGAACATCGTATGCACGCGCGTTTGGGTCAGGTTGTAGCGGTACTGGTACGTCTGACCATTGTTGAAGAGATAGTTTGCCGCGCCACCCCAGATATCCCACGGTGTACCATCAGCACCAATGCCTGTGGCCGGTCCAGTCTGGAGCTGCTTGGAATACTCGAACCAGTAACCAACCATCAGGCGGTTTACACCTGTGGTGAGTGTCAGCTTCGTAACTGCACCAGGACGATAGGTTGTCGTGATGGACGGTTCATATAGCAGGGTGCCCTTGGCAACGCCTTTGCCTTCCAGAGTGCCTCCCATGCTCGTGGCACCATAGCTGGTCGGAACAGCATATGCGCCGCCACCACTGCCGCTGCCGTACCAGAAGTAAGGCGTTTCCGTCAGCGTCAGGTGATCCGTCAGCTTGAAGGTGGATGGCGCACTGACATAGATGTTGGTGAATGGGTTCTGGTGGAATTTGTAATAATCAGCGTCGCCCTTGGTGGTCTTGCCGTCGGGGTCCTTGTACACACCATTATAGACAGTATTGGAGATTGTTGCGCCCGTATTGTTCTTGAAGGTTGTGCCATTCGGGCGGGTGCAGGTTGCGCCAGCAGAGCAGGGGGCGATGTACTTGTCCTTCACGCCTAGGCCATATTCGTCCCATGAGGCCATGTTCACGGAACGGTTCAGGTAATTGTAAAGGCGATTACCAACGATCGCGAGAGAGACGCGGTTACCGTCACCCCAGTCATTGACGATCTTGCCTTCCGCATGCAGCTTACGGTTCGTCGCTTCGCTGTGGACGGCGTCTTCCGTAGCATAGGAACCTGAAAAGTAGGCGCGCAGATTCGTATGGCCAATCTTGCCAGTGTCGAGGCGCAGGAAGCCACGGGTATAGTCGTAAGACCCGTACGACACGTCGAACGCGCCGCCAGCTTTCATCTTCGGGTCGATCATGTACATATCGACCACACCGCCCGTGGCGCTCAGATGCGGGCTGTCCAGATCTGCCGAGCCCTGAGCGAGATTGACCTTCTGAAGGTTCTCGGAGTCCACGATTTCCTGGGAATATGTCTGGAAAGAGCCGACGTCGTTGATCGGGAAGCCTTCAAGCGTAAAGCCCATCTGCGTCTGATCAAGGCCGCGGGAGCTCATGTGGCTTCCTGTCAGACCTGCCGGATCGGAAGACGATACGTTGGCGCCCGGGAGCAGCGAGATGAGCTGCATCGGGTCCTGGCCCGGCGCCTGCTTTTCAATGAAGTCGCGCGAGACACTGGAGACGGATTTTGCTGCGTCCTGCTTTTGCATAAGGCCGCCGCCGACATCACGACGTGTCACGCCATCAAAATACTTGCGATGCCCACTGACCGCGACATGCTCTTCATGAACCTCATCGGTCGGTGCAGTATTGCCCATCATGGACGGTGCGGCAGCAGCTTCCCGGTGGCGGGCTGGTTTGTGATCGGGGGAAGGAGCAGTGGCCGCCAGCGCAGGGGCGGTCCCCAGAGCAATAAGCGCGGATGTTGAAAGCAGGCGTGCAAGGCGCATCAGGAAGATGGTCTTTCTCGGATAGTGAAATAGGCGAGAGGCAAAAACCATGCTTCATCACAATCATCAACAGTCTGACACATGAAACATTACGACATAAAAAATCGTGATATTTCCGCAACAAAATAGGGTTGGAAAGCTTGCTTTGAGTGCGGAGGGATCTGCGCGCTATAAGTGGTCACTGCTGACGTTCGGAGATTTAGAAAATGCAGAACGCAATCCAGCGCCGGGTCGCTCAGGGACAGGGGCGTGAACCAGCCGATCTGGTGATCCGGAACGTCCGCCTGTTCGATCTTGTGACGGGTGAGCTTGTTCCAACGGACATCGCACTCTGCGGAGACCGGATTGTCGGCACTTACGGAGATTATGAGGGCTGCGTCACGATTGAGGGTAACGGGCGCATTGCTGTCCCGGGTTTCATCGACACGCATCTGCATGTTGAATCATCGCTCGTCACACCGTTTGAGTTTGACCGCTGTGTGCTGCCTCATGGTGTGACGACTGCCATCTGCGACCCGCATGAAATGGCGAATGTGCTGGGGCGTGCCGCTTTTGACTACTTTCTGGCGGCAGCAGAGCGGACAGTGATGGACCTGCGGGTCAATCTGTCGAGTTGTGTTCCTGCAACGCCGATGGAAACATCGGGTGCAACGCTGGATGCAGCCGATCTCGTAGCCTATCGCGATCATCCAAAGGTTATCGGGCTTGCGGAGTTCATGAATATCCCGGGTGTGCTGAATGGTGATCCGGGATGTCTGGACAAGCTGGCGGCTTTTGCTGGTGGCCATATTGATGGCCATGCGCCGTTGATGCGCGGTAAAGCCCTGAACGGATATCTTGCGGCAGGCATTTCCACGGATCATGAGGCGACGGCTGCTGCGGAAGCTTTGGAAAAAGTCCGGAAAGGCATGACAGTTCTGATCCGTGAAGGATCGGTCTGCAAGGATCTGGAAGCTCTGGTGCCCCTCCTTAATGTGGCGACATCTCCGTTCTTCGCGTTTTGCACAGACGACCGGAACCCACTCGAAATCGCGCATGAGGGCCATCTGGACTTCCTGATCCGCCGGGCAATCGAACTGGGTGTTGAGCCTCTGGCCGCCTATCGTGCTGCGTCGCTGTCTGCTGCCAATGCATTTGGTCTGCGGGATCGCGGACAGATCGCGCCAGGCAAGCGGGCGGATATCGTGCTGTTGGATGATCTGGAGAAATGTCTGGTTTCAGATGTGATCTCTGCAGGACGATTAGTCAGCGACGATCTGTTCGCCCAACGTGACATTATACCGTCTGTTGGGCTTGGCAGCGTGAAGCTTCCGGGAGCTGTGACGGCTGCGGATATGGAAATTCATGGATCTGGCGTGGAGCGCCCAGTGATGGGAATTATTCCGGGGCAAATCATTACAGAGTATCTGCGTCTTACTCTGCCAGAAGCGGAGGGTCAGGTTCTGCCTGATCTGACGGCGGATGTTGCGAAGGTCTGTGTCGTCGCACGTCACGGGCATAACGACAATATCGGGCGTGGTTTTGTGAAAGGGTTTGGCCTCAAACACGGAGCGCTGGCGTCGTCTGTCGGACATGACAGTCACAATATTTGTGTTGTGGGCACCAATGATGCCGATATGGCAGTTGCCGTAAACCGGCTGGAAAAAACGGGTGGCGGGTTTATCGCAGTGCGTGATGGTCAGGTTCTGGCTGAACTGCGGCTGCCTGTCGCCGGTCTGATGAGTGATGCCCCGTTCGAGCAGGTTCGGGACGATCTGATTGTTCTGCGAAAGGCTTCAAAAGAGATGGGCGTGTCTTTGGAGGAGCCGTTCCTGCAACTGGCTTTCCTGCCTTTGCCGGTCATTCCTCATCTCAAGATCACGGATCTTGGCATGATCGATGTTCGGACCATGGAATTCGTATAACGCAAAAAAAAAGCTCGCCTCTCTACAGAGAGGCGAGCTTTTTCGACAATCCTGAAGGATGTCCTCAGTGCGTGGATGCACCAGTCGCATTCGCGATGCCCTGCTGGGCGCTCGTTGCTGCGTTGGACGTTGCATGACCTACGGCGCTAACGTCCTGACCCGCGCCACGCGTCGTGTTGCAGGCGGACAGGGAAACAGCCGTTCCCGTCAGCAGAGCAGAAACGAGCATCAGGCGGGCGAACGTGGATTTGCGGTTATTGGTCATGCTGGCATGTCCTTCTTCTGAATGTTTCAGTTCAGACATAACTGCCTGTCTTGCCCGAAAGTTGCGTTTTTCTTTTTTCCCGATGTTCGGAAAATGGGATGTCTGTGATGCGTCATGGTGGGCACACTGATTTCCAGTTATGGAAATCTCACAAATCACATTAAATTATGATGATGTAACTAATTTAATGCTATATACGGGGCGAATGAACCAGTCGTCGTATGACGAAGGGGCAATTCTTTCCTTTCAGCGGCATGTCCTGCGAGGGTGCCGGAGTTCCTTTCCATGAGTGATGCAACATTTCACGCTCAACCCGTTGCGGTACGCCCTCCCATGGTCGGGCGTATGATGCTGGCTGTCGCGCTGGCAGCCATTGCGGGGCTGATGTTCGGTCTGGATATCGGTGTGATTTCCGGTGCTCTGGGCTTCATCAAGACCGAGTTTCAGGCGTCCGATTTCGAACTGTCCTGGATTGTGTCGTCCATGATGGTGGGGGCGACGGTTGGCGCCCTGCTCGCAGGCCGCATGTCCTATGCGCTGGGGCGCCGCAAGTCCCTGACCTACAGCGCGGCCATGTTCGTCATCGGGGCGATCCTCTGTGCTGTTGCGCACTCGGTGGCCATTCTGATCATCGGACGCGCCATTCTTGGCCTGGCAATCGGTATCGCCAGTTTTGTCGCTCCGCTCTACATTTCCGAAATCGCGGATGAGAGCCGTCGCGGCAGTCTGATTTCGATGTATCAGTTGATGATCACCACCGGCATTCTTCTGGCCTTCGTATCCAATGCCGTCCTGTCTTATAGCGGCTCATGGCGCTGGATGTTGGGCATTGTCGGTGTTCCGGGAGCGCTGTTTCTCATCGGCTCCCTGTTCCTGCCGGACAGCCCGCGCTGGCTCATGCTGCGCGGTCGGGATGAGGAAGCCTTGAAAACGCTCAGCACGCTGCGCCATACGCATCAGCATGCTCATGCGGAAATCCAGAATATTCGGGACCAGTTGAACTCGCAGGCCAAACAGCGCGGTCTGGCCATGTTCCTTGAAAACCCGAACTTCCGCCGGTCTGTCATGCTGGGGATTGGCCTGCAGGTCGTGCAGCAGTTCACGGGCATTAACGTGGTCATGTACTATGCCCCACGAATTTTCGCAGAAGTCGGGTTCGGCCAGGATGGACAGATGTGGGGAACGGCAACGGTTGGTCTGGTGAACTGCCTTGCGACCTTCATTGCCATTGCTTTTGCTGATCGCTGGGGCCGTCGTCCGATGCTGATCGCCGGATTTGCCATTATGGCTGCCGGGCTAGGCATTCTGGCCATGCTGATGGGAATGGGCGACCATGCAAGCTCCCTGACGCATTACCTCGCCATTTCGGTTCTCTTGTGCTTCATCGCGGGCTTTGCCTTCTCTGCTGGCCCACTGATCTGGATCCTGTGCGCCGAAGTACAGCCTCTTCAGGGCCGTGATTTCGGGATTACCTGCTCAACCGTGACCAACTGGGGAACGAACATCATCGTCGGTGCGACATTCCTTGGCCTGTTGAGCACGCTTGGCTCTTCAAACACCTTCTGGCTCTATGCCGGTCTGAACGCCCTGTTCATCGTCGTGACGCTGCTGTTTGTCCCTGAAACGAAGGGTGTCTCTCTGGAGACGATCGAAAGTCGTCTGAACAATGGCTATCGCCTGCGGGATATCGGGCGGTAAAATTTTTCCCCTTTCTCATGAAAAAGGCCTCTCCCGAAACGGAGAGGCTTTTTTTGTATCAGGGAGTTTTTCGGATGGCTCAGGCCGGGTTGATGGCGACCGTGGCTTCACTGGTCAATACGCGGAAAATGAAGCTTTCCTGGATGTAAAGGTCAACCGTCTCGGCCGTATGACCCAGATAGCCGATCGAGAAATCTTGCCCGATATCGAGTGCCAGATCACCGCCACGTGTTGTGACAACAAACGTGCCTTCAATGGCAGGCGCCCAGATGATCTTGCCATCGATCATGCTCTCAAGATGTCTGCGGACCGGATACCCATCATCATCGCCACCGCTGACAGCCTGATAGGCCTTTGCGCCGAGAACGATGGAATAGGGTCCGTTGACGCCTGCCAGACGCAGTTCGTTCAGAGCATCAGCGATGACGTGGGAATAGTCCTGAATACTTGCTGGAAGTGTGAGAGGCGTGTTGGACGTTGCTTCGCGGATACCCTTGATGCCCGCCGGGGCGTAGCCGTTGAAAATGGCGCGGTCTTCAGCAAACGCGATCTTCTGGGCTGCATCTTTGACGGGCTGCCAGTCGGAATCTTCTGATCCTCTGTCCACAGCATCGATTTCAGCCCGCGAAAGCGTGAAAGGGACGCGCAGTTCGACAACGGGAAGAACCTGACGCAGGGACGCACTGACCCCGTCGTTTGGAGCGTCGATGCTGATCATGCGACCCGTTTCAACGGCCGAAAATTTTTCGCCCTTGGGTTCGGATGTGTCCACGATGCGGCGGCCAGCCAGATGGCGGCGCAGCGTGCGGGAGGCTTCATCCTCGATCTGCGCCCAAGCGGCTGTCGAAATAGGGGCGAGATGACGGTAGAGATTGTTCATGTCAGTGATCCTCTTTCAACGAACCGATACCTAGTGAGCCGGAGAGTTTTGAAGCTGTGGCAGCTTGCGCGGGAGCAGGGGACTGTTCAGCCGAAGGGGCAGGCATGTCCGGAGCGTTATCCAGAAAGTCCGCCGTGGGAATGAAGAAGAGATTGCCTGTAACGGCGCGGCTGACGTCCAGAATGCGATCGTAATTACCGACCGGCTTTCCGATGAACATGTTACGGAGCATCTGTTCGATACGGGACGGGGATTTGGCGTATCCAATGAAGTACGTGCCGTATTCCCCTTTGCCGACTTCACCGAACGGCATGTTGTCCCGCACGATCTGAAGCTGCTCGCCGTTTTCTTCGATGTTGGTCAGAACATTATGAGCGTAGCTGGGCTTGTCGGCTTCACGGAGTTCAATATCCGAAAGCTTTTTTCGACCAATGATGTGTTCCTGCACTTCCGTCGGAATAGCGTTCCATTTCTTCAGGTCATGCAGGTATTTCTGGATGATGACGTAGCTACCACCCGCAAAATCCGGATCTTCGTCGCCAATCAGTGTGCAGTCTAGCGCCGCCTGACCGGACGGGTTTTCCGTTCCGTCCACAAAGCCGAGCAGGTCACGTTCATCGAAATATTTGAAGCCATGAACTTCATCGATGATCTTGCCTGCATCCTCTAATCTGGACGCGATCGTGGCGGCCATTTCAAAGCACAGATCCATGCGCGCAGCACGGATATGGAACAGCATGTCACCGGGCGTGGAGGGGGCGTCATGAACGCCACTGATGGCTTCGAACGGGTGAAGATCCTTGGGCATAGGAGCGCCGAAAAGCCGCGTCCATGCGTCAGCGCCAATGCCCGTTACGCACGAGAGGCGCCCATCGGGAATACGAAAGCCGACGCCGCGAACCAGAGAGGACATGTCCCCGAGCAACTCGCGGATCTGCGTGCCGTCGGAAAGAGTTTCATCCAGTGTCGCGACAAGGAAAACAGAGGCACTGGTCAGTGTTGCTGCGACAGGTTGAGGATTCTGCAAGGCTCTCAGATCTTCTTTACAAAGTGTTGAAGCGTTCTGAGATCACCATAGGAGGGAAACGGATTAAGGCAAGGTTCTGACCCTTACCACTTGTCCTTCGAGCCGCCACCGCCGGAATCTCCGCCACCGGATCTGTAGCTGTTCCTGTTCCCAGAGGTGCCGCTTCCGCGAGAGTTATTGCGGGCGGCGGCGGAGAGAATGTTGATAAGGAGGTTCAAAAGAACATCCCATGGAACACTGATAAGAAAACGGTCCAGTCCAGACAGAGGCTCGCCCCGGCTCGCTCGGCGTTGCGCCCGGATCGTGAAGACGGTTCCGAAAAGGAATAGTAGCAGTCCACCACCGCCAAGAAGCATGTCCGTGTTCGAAAACGTGACCGCTTCGTCAGCTGCTGCGGTTTCCTGCACTGTGGTATCGCTCTTGCGCAGGGCTTCACTAATCGCATCGACCATGCCGTTCAGCGCGGCAGCATAGTGTCCGGCTTTCAGGTCGGGTCGCGCCGCGACGAGAATAGTGTGTGTCTGAAGATCTGTCAGATCGCCTTCAAAGCCATACCCGACTTCAATGCGGGACTGTGTGTCCGGAATATCCAGAACGATCAGCAGACCGTTGTCCTGCCCCTTTTGGCCGATGCCCGAAGCATGGAAAGTCTCATTGGCATATTGGTCGATGTCATCCACATGGCCGGGAAGATCGATCAGGATATGCGGGTGGCTCGGGAGCGTTTCGCGAAGGGTCGTGAGTTTCTCGACCAGTTGGTCCCGTTCCGCGTCTGACAGGACATTATGCGGGTCAGTGACAAGCTGAGTGAGCGGCGCTGCTTCTGCTGTGTCCGCCAAGGGAAAGCACAGCAGGGCGAGCGCACAGAACACAGGAGGCAGACTGCGCGTGAGCAGGGAATGGGTCAGGGTCAGCACAGTCTGCATGGCGGTCAGGTCAGTGTTTTGAAAAATCGACGACGGGCGGCGTCTGGGCAGCCGGTGAGGCTTCGTAATAGACGCGCTGGTGATAGCCCATCACGCCGGCGAGAAGGTTGCCGGGGAAGTGCATGACCGTCTGGTTGTAGGACAGAATGGCCTGCTGAAGGCGCTGACGAGCCACAGTGATGCGGTTCTGTGTGCCTTCAAGCTGCACCATCAGGCTTGAGAAGTTCTGGTTGGCCTGAAGCTGCGGGGACTGCTCGGCAACGGCGGTGATGGCCTTGATCTCCTGAGCGTTGCGTGTCTGGGCATCCAGAATCTTCTTCTGAAGAGCTTCGTCACTGACCGAACGGGGATCAATACGATTCAGCGGTGTTTCACCGGAGCGGGCAGCGGCGTAGTCGGTCAGGGTGTCATGCTCGTGTGTGGCATAGCCTTTGACCGTATTAACCAGATTGGGAATCAGGTCTGACTGGCGCTGCACTTCGTTCTGAAGCTGGCCCATCTGTTCCTGAACACGCTGGTCTGCACCCATGAAGCGATTGTAGTTCGATCCCATCAGGATAATGAGCCCGATGACCAGAATCGCCGGAATGAGAAGTTTTTTCATCAAGAGTCCTCTGAAATCAAAAATCGGATCATCACTCTGACGGTAGAAGAAAAAGCCAGTCGTGAGAGTCTGTTCCTGAGATCTTTACAACAGATCGGACTGAACGAAAAAACGTTTCTTTTTCGTGTACGATGAAACCCGAAGTATTAGGTCCGTCTGCTACGTTATATCATGGTGAGGCGTTGGTTTTATTTGAAGTTCTGGCAGTCTTTTGCGGGTCCGGGAGCCTGTCACGGGGAAGGGCTTTCAAGCATCTGGTATCACGCGCAATCATGCGGCATTAAGGCGGCATGAAACTGCGCTTCGCCCCTTCGCCTACGGGCTATCTTCATGTTGGCAATGCCCGTCAGGCTGTGGCCAACTTCCTGTTTGCCCGTCGTCATGGCGGCAAGTTCTTGCTGCGTATCGACGATACGGACGTCGCACGGAGCAAGCCTGAGTATGAGGATGCCATCCGCAAGGATCTTGCGTGGCTTGGCTTGGACTGGGATGAAGAAGCCCGTCAGTCCTCGCGGATGGAGCGGTATGCAGCGGCGATCGACAAGCTGAAAGCCTCTGGTCGGCTGTATCCGTGCTTCGAGACGGAATACGAGCTGAATGCCAAGCGTGAAATGCGCATCCGGGCTGGCAAGGCCCCGATCTATGATCGCGCCATGCTGAAGCTGACGCCTGACCAGCGGGCGCGTGCGGAAGCCAACGGTAAGACGCCGCACTGGCGCTTCAAGCTGACGGATGGCAGTCGCAAGTGGCAGGATCTCGTCATGGACGATTGCTCCGTCAAGCTGACGGCAATCTCCGATCCAGTCCTGATCCGCGCGGATGGCACGATCCTCTATACGCTCGCCTCGGTCGTTGACGATCTGGAAATGGGCATCACGCATATCGTCCGTGGTGAAGACCACCTGACGAATACGGGTGTCCAGATCGACATTGCTGAAGCTCTGGGAGCAAAGCCGGATCGCTTCACGTTTGCGCATCTGCCGCTCCTGCTGGATTCTGATGGTGGAAAGCTGTCCAAGCGTTTCGATGCGCTGGGCCTGAAGTCGCTTCGTCAGGACGGTATCGAGCCGATGTCCATCGTGGCGTATCTGGCGCGCGTTGGTACGTCTGATGATCCGGAAGTCATGACGATGGAAGAGGCCATTGCGGCCTACGAAATCTCCCATGTTTCCAAGTCTGCCGCGCGGTTCGATATGCGCCAGTTGCTTGCTCTGAACCGCAAGGCTCTGCACAACCTGCCGTTCTCGGTCGCCAAGGCCCATCTTCCGGCCGAGGCGACGGAAGAGTTCTGGAATGCAGTGCGTGGCAATGTCGATCTGGCGGCAGAAATCCCGCATTGGTGGGATGTGACGCAGGGCACGATCGTCCCGCCATCACAGCCGGAAGACCGTGAGTTCCTGCAACAGGCGCTCGAGACTCTTCCCGCTGAGCCTTGGGGTGAAGACACCTGGAAGGACTGGACGACAGCTCTGAAGGACAAGTCAGGTCGAAAGGGCAAGGCCCTGTTCATGCCGCTCCGTCTGGCGCTGACGGGGGAGGATAATGGACCGGAACTGCATGTTTTGCTGGGCCTGATGGGCCATGCGCGGACGGTGTCACGTCTTCAGGACGCAATCGGCGCGTGATTTAGGATGGGAATGCCCTTTGATTGGGGGCATTCCCAATGTCGAGCTTTAGATTGGCTCGACGCTCCAGAAAGCTTCCCAGCTTTCGCCGGGCTGTAGATGCAGCAGACCCGGCTTTTCTGAAAAATCTCCGGCGAAACCAACGGGTGTGGCGTAGCCGTACCAAGGTTCGATGCACAGGAAACCTGCGCCCGGCTTGGTCCAGATGCCAAGATCCTTGAACCCGTCCCAGCGGACGCGCAGGCCGCTACCGTCCGGGCCTGTGAAATCGACGGCCTTGCTGTGGGCATCCAGCATGATGATGGCATCAGCTTCGAACAGAGTGTCTGCTAGCGGAAGAACACGATCCGTGAGTGGGGAAGGGACGCCCTCTGGTAGCAGACCGTCCGGACTGATGCGCCGGATCTGAGCGGTTTCGGCCTTCTCGAAAGTCAGTCGATGTCCGGCGCGTCCGGCGTCAGGCTTGAGTGGCCACATGAATGCCGGATGCGCGCCAAGCGATGCATGAAGGGTGGTGTCTTCAGAAGGATTGGTCAGAACATAGCCGACATGCAGGCCGGTTTCCTCCATCCGGTAGATGAGATGCAGGCGGAACGCAGCGGGAAACAGCGTCTGTGTTTCAGGAGTGTCTTCCAGTTCCAGAACACAGCCGCTTTCCGTGCGCTCCAGCCAGCGGAAGGTCATGTCACGGGCGAAGCCGTGCTGTTTCAGCGTTACGGGCTGTCCGTTGAGGGTGGTGTTTTCAGGAGGCTTGCCGACGATCGGAAACAGGACCGGAGAATGACGCTCCCATGCGGGGCCAGCATTCCAGAGGAGGTCCTGGCCAGAAGCGGTGCGTAGGGAGGTCAACTCTGCGCCATGAGCGGAAACGGTTGCCGTCAGGCCATTTTTTCCAAAGCTGTGCTGGGTGTCAGACATGGTGATGGTGCCTTTCATGCGCTGTGGACGGATCAATCGGTTCGTGGTCCCCGTGTTCGGTTGTGTGGAACCGGGTGAAGTCGACCTCGACCCTGCCGTCCGGGCGGTGATGGATCATGTCCGAGAAACGGTATCCGTGTTTCACATGGCCGATCTCGTAGGCATGTCGTGCGAAGAGTGTCTGGGAGGAGATTTCGTCTGTCCCATCCATCGTGATGATGATCTCTGCATTCTGGTCAATGAGCGTGTCTGCGGACAGGCCATAAAGCGGGCTGGTCTCATCAATCATGTGTGTGGCGTTCAGGCTGATCCGGAAGATGGGCACATGGGACTGGATCAGCGTGAGCCTGTCGAAACGGCGCACCAGTCGGCCATGGTCGTCCGGCATCAGGCGCGTCAGGGTCATTTCAACATTGGCGGACAGGATCAGCGTGCGACGACGATTGGCGATGCGGATGGTGAGTGTCGGGATCAGGTCATCGTAGGACACGACAGCAACATGGCTGAACAGGATACGGGCCCTGGGGCGGGAGAAGCGTGCGAAGACCAGCCCGGTGGCAAGCGCGTTGAGCATCATCCCGGCGAGCACTTCGAAAGACACGATGGTGTTGGTCAGCCGTCCGACCGGGGCCATCGTACCGTATCCGACGGTTGAAATCGTCTGGACACTGAAGAATACGTCATCAAGGAAATCCCCGTGTGGGACGCCGCTGACGCTGTTGGGGATGATGTAATAAAGAGCGGCAAAACCGATATTGATGACTAGATACAAAAGGAGGGACGCCCAGAAGAATGTCCCCCATGTCATGGTCATCAGGTGGTGGTAGAGGTCTCCGAAGGAGCCCTCTTTCAGACCGGTGCGAATAATGTCGCCCCGGCCGTTTTCTTCCAGAACATGGGCCCGGATGCGGTTGGCCGTTTCGACCACCAGCGCCTCAGGCCGTGGATGCATCCGTTGCCTGTGTCGCCAGTGGATCATGGTCTTACCGTCTTGCCTTTCTGGCGCTGACCAGTTCGCTGACCACGCCATGGAGCGTGCGAAGTTCCTGCTCAGTAACTTCGCCGCGTGTGAAGAAATGCCGCAGATTGCGGATCATGCCCGGCTTCTTCTGCTCGTTACGCAGGAAGCCACAGTCATCAAGCTCCCGCAGCAGATGGGACATGAAGTTTTCCAGCTCGCCCTTGGTAGCCACATGCGTTTCATTGGTCATGAGATCACGCGGGGGCGTCATGTCTTCGGTCAGATACCACTCATAGGCCATGACCAGCACAGCCTGTGCGAGGTTAAGGGACATGAACTTCGGATTGAGCGGATAACGGACCAGCGTATCGGCGCGGGCCATGTCCTCGACGTCGAGGCCAGCGCGTTCCGGCCCGAACAGGATACCAGTGCGCAGGCCACGCGTAGAGGCCACGCGGAGTTCCGCCGCAGCGCCGCGCGCTGTCATGACAGGTTTCACGACATGGCGGGGGCGGGGGCAGGTTGCAAAAACACGATGCAGGTCGGCCACGGCGTCATCGACCGTTTCGAAAACCTGCGCGTTGTCGAGGATGCGATGGGCACCGGAAGACGCTGGCCAGGCGCGCTCCTGCGGCCAGCCGTCCCGTGGGGCAACAATACGCAGATGGAACAGACCGCCATTTGCCATGGCACGGGCAGTCGTGCCGATATTTTCGGCCAGCTGCGGGCGTACGAGAATGACAACGGGATCAAATTCGCCGATCGGTTCCAGATCGGCACCACCATCACGTCCGGTCATGGGATTATGCCTTCCGCCATGTTGTTCCGTTGGGACCGTCTTCCAGCGTGATGCCGTCTGCGGCAAGCTGGTTCCGGATTTCGTCCGCGCGGGCAAAATTGCGGGCCTTGCGGGCTGCCAGACGTTCCTCGATCAGGGCTTCGATGGCGGACGCGTCAACGCCTGAGCGGAACCATTCAGCCGGGGAAACCTGAAACAGACCAAGCTGCTTTCCAGCGGCCAGAAGACCGGATGCGGCTTCCTGATCGCCCTGCATGGCAGCGTCTGCCAGCGGGTGAAGGGCTGCAATGGCGAGCGGTGTGTTCAGATCGTCGCACAGGGCATCCAGCACCGTTGCCGGAACGTCTGCACCCTGCTGCGCGTCTCCACGCTCAAGGGCGCGATAGAGGCGATCCAGAATACGACGCGCTTCTTCCAGCTTGTCCCATGTGAAATCCAGCGTCGAACGGTAATGCGCGCCCAGATACAGGAAGCGCAGGGGTTCCGCCGGAGACTTTTCCAGAACTTCCCGGATGGTGAAGAAATTGCCCAGGGACTTGGACATTTTCTCTCCATTGGAGAGCAGCATGCCGTTATGGAGCCAGTGCGTGGCAAACTTGCTTCCCGGATAGCAGCACAGGGACTGCGCGCGCTCGTTTTCATGATGCGGGAACAGTAGGTCATCGCCGCCGCCATGGATATCGAAGCTCTCACCCAGATACCGGTGTGACATGGCCGAGCATTCGATGTGCCAGCCAGGGCGACCGCGGCCATAGGGGCTGTCCCAGCCGGGCTGGTCCGGGTTGGAGGGCTTCCAGAGCACGAAATCACCCGGATCGCGCTTGTAGGGCGCAACCTCAACGCGGGCGCCAGCGATCATGTCATCCAGCGAGCGGCCAGAGAGTTCGCCATAAGACGGGAAGTTCCGGACGGCGAACAGGACGTGTCCTTCGGCCTCGTAAGCGTGGCCACTCTCGATCAGGCGACCGATCATATCCAGCATTTCGGGAATATGATGTGTGGCGCGCGGTTCGATATCCGGCGGCAGAATCCCCAGTGACGCCAAATCTTCATGAAAGGCTTTGGTCGTCCGGGCGGTCAGGGCGGAAATATCTTCACCGTTCTCTTTCGCGCGCGCGGTGATCTTGTCGTCCACATCCGTGACGTTGCGTGCATAGGTGACCTGCGGATACAGGACGCGCAGCAGGCGCACGAGGATATCCGCGCACATCATGGCGCGCAGATTGCCCAGATGGGCGCGGTCATAGACGGTGGGACCACAGAAATAGACCCGGACGTTCTGCGGATCGAGTGGTGTGAACTGTCGCTTTTCGCGCGCGTGGGTATCGTGCAGACGGAGCACGTGAGGGACGGGATCGGCCATAGAGGCGATCAATGCGCCAGCCGCCGGTTTGGTGCAACAGGGTTTGTTACCCTTGTGCGTATGATCTGGCCTGCGATAGGGAGACTTATGCGTAGCACCTTTAAAGATCCTACTTCTCCCCGCGGACATGCTCTTGCCCTTCTGAGGGTCGCTCTGCCTCTGGCCCTGTCGCAGCTCTCCGAAATGTCGATGGGCGTGACGGACACCATTCTGCTGGGCGGTCTGGGCGTTGCGGAAGTGGCTGTTGGCGGTCTGGCCAATACTTTCTTCTTTACCACTATGGTGACGTGTCAGACCATTCTTGGTGGCGCGGGGGTGCTTCTGTCGCATGGGCGGGGTGCGGAAGATCATGGGCGTGAGGCTCATGATGGCCGGAGCGTGATGAGCGCGACGTTTCTTCTGGCGCTTCTGATTTTCGTTCCCTGCGCTTTGCTGCTCTGGAACGTACAGCCGCTGTTTGCGTGGCTGTCTGAGCCGAGCGATGTGGTGACGCAGGGAAGTCACTTCATCCGCATCCTGCTGTATTCATTGCTGCCTGATCTTGCTGTCATTGGTGTTCTGCGTGTGGCGCTGCCTTCGCTTGGGGCGGAGACGCTTCTGCTGTGGATCATGCCCGCTATGGCGATCTGCAATGGCATCACCAATGCGGCGCTGATCCATGGCTGGTTTGGTTTGCCTGCCATGGGGCTGTTCGGCTCCGCGACGGCCACGACGCTGACGGGCTGGGCGATCAGTGTTGCCCTGACGGGTCTGTGCCTGATGCATCCGCGTGTCCGGGCTGTCATGAAACCAGCCGCCGTACACTGGCCGGTCATGAAAGAGCTTCTGAAGCTCGGATTACCCATGATGCTGGGGGCTGCTGCTGAAATTCTTATGTTCCAGATCACCAGCCTTCGTGCGGGAGAGCTCGGGACGCAGAGCCTCGCAGCCCATCAGGTTGCGGTGAATGTCAGTGCGCTTCTGTTCATGGTGTGTCTGGCGATCGGACAATCAACGAATGTCCGTGTGGCGTACTGGCGTGGGGCGGGACGGATGGATCAGAGCCGCCGTGCGGCCTGGACCGGGATCTGGATTGTGCTGGTCTGGTCCGTGCTGTCTTCGGCGTTGCTGCTGATTTGGCCAGAAAAGATCGTCAGTCTGTATTTCACGGGGCATGCTCCTGATCCGGCAACGGCGGCGCTTGTTATTACCCTGATGAAGATTGCCGGGATCTACCAGATTGTGGACGGTCTTCAGGTTGTCTTTAGTGGTGCTTTGAGAGGCTGTGGCGACACGGTCTGGCCGATGGTGATTGCCGTTTCAAATTACGGCCTGATCGGGCTTGTTTTTGGTGGGTGGTTGGCCTTCCAGCAGCACTGGGGGGCGGAAGGCCTGTGGATTGGCATGGCGACAGCTCTGACGGTCAGTTCTGTCGCTCTTGGTTTCCGGCTTTTCAGCGTGATGCGGAGAGCCGAGCCTGTGCCATCGTAATCAGGTAGACGAGGAAGCCGCCTGCGGAAAGCAGGGCAGATCCCCAGCCAATAGAAGCAAGTCCAAGCCCTGAACTGATTAGGAAAGCGCCCAGCCATGTGCCTGCGGCGTTGGCGATGTTGAAAGCCGAGTTGTTCAAGGACGCGGCCAGTGTCTGTGCATCTCCTGCGACTTCCATAAGATGGCTCTGGATGGCCGGAGAAATGCCGATCAGCGTGGCCGGGATCAGGAACGTGATGGGAAGCATGGCGACCGGCAAGGGCAGCAGGAGCCAGAAGGCCAGCATGAACACACAGCTTGCGGCGAAGGAGGCCAGGATCGTTCGGTTGATGTTTCGGTCCGCCATGGCGCCTCCGAATGCATTGCCTGCGAGCATGCCGAGGCCCCACACGATCTGGTAGAGCGCGACAGCCCAGTCTGGCAAATGTGTGACGTCTGACAGGGCCGTGGTGAGAAAGGTGTAGATCGCGAACAGACCGCCGAAGCCGATGGCGCTTGTCAGGAGCGTCAGCAGAACCTGAGGGCGTTTGAAGGCCCCGAGTTCGGCCAGGGCATTGGCATTCGGATGGGGTTTGTCACGCGGGGCGAAGTACCAGATCGCCAGAAAACACAGCAGTCCGAGGAGCGAAATTGCAGCGTAAGCGGCGCGCCATCCGAGGTGATTGGCGGCGTAAGTGGAGAGGGGGGAACCTACGACGGTAGAGAACATGATGCCGGACAGAACACGTCCAACCGTGCGGCCACGTCTTGCCCGTTCGACCATGGATGCGCCGACGAGTGCTGCAACACCGAAAAAGGCCCCGTGTGGAAGCCCGGTGATGAAGCGCATGACTTCAATGTCGAGCAGGTTCGGCATCAGGATCGTGCCGGTATTTCCCACGAGGAAAAGTACGAGCATGGCAAGCAGAAGTGTGCGGCGAGGGAGCTTCGCACCTGCAACCGCAATGAGAGGTGCTCCAACCACGACGCCGAGCGCATAAGCTGAGATGACGGAGCTGGCGCGGGAAATGGAAATTCCCAGGGAGTGGGAGAACTCGGGCAGCAGGCCCATCATGGCGAATTCGCCAGTCCCGATTGTAAATGTTGCCAGCATGAGGGCGAACATGGCTGGTTCGACGCCGTGAGGTGGACGCACCCGCTCGACATCGACTGGTTCGATTAATTCCATATGGAAAAGGTCCGGAAGAGGGGGAAATCTGCCCACCATCCGGACCCTGAAATGCTAGCCGGACACGTTCACGGGGAAGTGTTCTGGCTGGTCAGTTCAATTCTCCGTTGGCAGACGGATTGTCTGTCCCGGATAAATGTCATCCTTGCTTGTGACAAGCGGTTGATTTGCATCAAGAAGCTCATCGCCCGAAATGTCTTCCGGCAGCTTCTCGGCGACCTCATCAAGGTTTTGGCTGGTCTTGATTTCCAGGAACTTCGGATCGGGGGTTCCGGGGGGCACCTGAATCTCGGCCTCAACAGCAGCCACGCCAGCGACGTTGCCTGCTGTAAGGATCATTTGGTCACGCGCCTTTGCGGTGTCCGCCTTGCCGCGCAGATAGATTGTGCGGTCATCAATCACGAGATGCGACATGTGCATCTGTGCGAGGCCGAACTTCTTGAAGGCACGCTTGATGGCGCTTTCACCCGGCTTGGGCGGCGCTGGTGCATCAAGGGACTGGATCAGTCCTTCGAAGGACCCTTCGGCAATACGACCAGCCTTGGGATTGAAGCGATAGATTTTCATGGGCAAACTCAAAAAGGCATGGCTCCCCGATCAGAGGGGAGGACCAGACCGTTAGCGCAAACCCCCCGGGAGGGGTTGCGCGCTTTATAAGCATCTGCTGCGAGAAAATAACAGGGCCCAGAATCGGCCTTTGATTGACAAAAGAGCATGAGACCTGTTAGGCGCGGGTCCACTGCCGGAAACGAGGACGTACCGACCGGGCCATTATTGTGGGTTTCTGTATCCTGCAGGCTCCGGTTTTTGGGTGCGCGCCCGTCCTTTCCAATTCGGGGAAGGGCCTACCGGCGCAACAAAACGGCTCGCCATGCAGCATGGGGCGGGCCTGATGTATGAACAGGGGTTAACCCATGTCAAAGCGTCTTGAGAGCAAGTACAAGATCAATCGCCGTCTCGGCGTAAACCTTTGGGGCCGTGCAAAGTCCCCTGTGAACCGTCGTGAATACGGTCCGGGTCAGCATGGTCAGCGTCGTAAGCAGAAGCCTTCTGACTTCTCCATCCAGCTGATGGCCAAGCAGAAGCTCAAGGGCTACTACGGCAACATCAGCGAGAAGCAGTTCCGCAAGTACTACGACGAAGCCGTCCGTCGTAAGGGTGACACCTCCGAGAACCTGATCGGTCTGCTGGAGCGTCGTCTGGACGCCGTTGTGTACCGTCTGAAGTTTGCGATCACGCCGTTCGCAGCACGTCAGTTCGTCAGCCATGGCCACGTTACGGTCAACGGCAAGAAGGTGAACATCCCGTCCTACCTCGTGAAGGAAGGCGACGTCATCGAAGTGCGCGAGAAGTCCAAGCACCTCGCCATCGTTCTCGACTCCGTGCAGACGGGCGAGCGCGACACGCCGGAATACGTTGAAGTCGATCACCGCCAGATGAAGGGTACGTTCCTGCGTACGCCGGTTCTCTCCGATGTGCCGTATCCGGTGCAGATGGAACCGAACCTGGTTGTCGAGTTCTACTCCCGCTAATTCGGATTTCGGGCTTTCGGGCCCGGATCAGAACGCGATCGGAAAACGCCGGATGGGTCTCCCGTCCGGCGTTTTTTGTTTTGGCCTCGCAGAAGAATGGGAAGAGCCGCGCAGAGTTTTACGTTCTGACTCTTTGATTGTATCAATTAATCTCTAAATGATACGTTATATTTCATATCAAAGAGGGGCGGCAAAAGATGCGCTTTGGGCTGGGTGTGGTTCTGATCTGTGCTGCGGCCTGCGCGTCAGCTAATGCTCGCGGGATCAATACCTTCGTAGCTCCCGATACGCATTATCATCCTCCACCACCGCCTCATTTACATCTTGTTCGCTGCAGGGATGGAACCGTGATTGTTTCCTCCCAGAGATGTCCGATCAGGCCTCCTGTTATGGAGCGCACTGCGGCGGGAAAAGCCGTAGATACTGTGACGGGTGTTGTTCGAAGTCTGACTGGCCATAATTTGGGTTTCAGATGGTAGGTAATAAATAGAACTTCAGGAGCGGACAGATATGTTGGTGGGAGCTGAGAGTTTTCTGTCTGGTGGTATTGGGATGTTCAGGATCGTTTTCTGAGGGGGAAACTTCCGAGGAATGTTTCAGATCGATCCGGCGCTGATGGCGTTCCTTCTGTGCATGCTCCAGCTCCGGGAGTGCAATCGGATCGTTTGCGGCGGCCTGTGTCCAAACCTGCCCAATAGGGGCGTGCTGATTTCTGTTCGGGAAAACCAAAAATACGAACCTAAGGCCCGAAGGGCAGGGAATGCTTGACGGCAAAAGCGGTCTTCTGCACATTGCGCCTCCCGATGGGTAAGGCTTCCATGAGGGCTGTCCTCTGTATTTGCTAACAGGCCATGTGTCTGTCTGGACGTCGCGAAAGCTCCAGTCCCGGATTTTTTCTACGTTGCCGGAGGCATCATGTCAGAGGCGCTGAGCGCTGAAATTACCCGCGAGATCGCTCGTCGGCGTACGTTTGCCATTATTTCCCATCCAGACGCCGGTAAGACGACCCTGACGGAACGTATCCTGCGCGCAGGTGGCGCCATCCAGCTTGCAGGTAACGTGCGTGCCAAGGGTGAGCGTCGCCGCACCAAGTCTGACTGGATGGGTATTGAGCGGGACCGTGGCATTTCCGTTGTGACCTCCGTCATGACGTTTGAATATGGCAACTGCGTCTTTAACCTGCTTGATACTCCGGGCCATGAAGACTTCTCTGAAGATACCTATCGTACCCTGACGGCTGTGGACTGTGCCGTCATGGTGATCGATGCCGCAAAGGGCATCGAGGACCGGACGCGCAAGCTGTTCGAAATCTGCCGTCTGCGCGATATTCCGATCATCACGTTCATCAACAAGATGGACCGTGAGGCGCAGGACTGCTTCGCCCTTCTGGATGAAATTTCCAATTCCCTGGCGCTGGATGTCTCGCCTGCGACATGGCCGATCGGGCGTGCTGCGACGTTTATTGGCACGTTCGATATCCGCACCCGTGAAGTGCATACCAAGGATCCGGTGGACGAAACTGATCCGCGGATGGTGCAGCTTCGGGAAGATCTGGAACTGGTGGAGGCCGCGCTTCCCGAGTTCGATCGTGAGTCTTTTGACGCGGGGCATCTGTCTCCTGTGTTCTTCGGGTCGGCCATGAAGGAAATCGGTGTGACCGATCTTCTGGATGCACTGGTCGCTTACGGTCCTGCGCCACGCGCCCAGCCGACGGAAAGCCGTGAGGTCAAGGCGGATGAAGAGCAGGTCACGGCTCTGATCTTCAAGATCCAGGCGAACATGGACCCGAATCATCGGGACCGCATGGCTTTCGCCCGTGTATGTTCAGGACGTCTGACGCGCGGGATGCGTCTCAAGCATGTGCGGACCGGCAAGCAGTTTGCTCTGCATACGCCACAGTTCTTCTTTGCACGTGATCGCCAGTTGGCTGAGGAAGCTTTTGGCGGAGACGTGGTGGGGATTCCAAACCATGGTACACTCCGTATTGGTGATACGCTGAGTGAGAACGAGGAACTGCGCTTCACGGGTGTCCCGCACTTTGCTCCGGAAATCCTGCGTCGTGTCCGTCTTGATGATGCCATGAAGGCCAAGAAGCTGCGTCAGGCTCTGGTAGAACTGGCGGAAGAGGGTGTCGTGCAGCTTTTCCGCCCGCAGGATGGTCTGCCGCCGATCGTGGGTGTTGTGGGAACACTTCAGCTTGACGTTCTTCAGTCACGCTTGAAGGGGGAATATGGCGTATCCATTGGTTTTGAAAGCACGCCATTTACACTGGCCCGCTGGATTACCGGTGATCGTGAAAAGATCGAGATGTTCATGATGACGAACCGCTCATCCATGGCGGATGATCTGGATGGAGACCCTGTCTTCCTCGCCAGTTCGTCCTTCATGATGCGTCGCACCATCGAGATGAACCCCGATCTGGCGTTCCACGACATTAAACAGATCGGTCTGGCTTCGGTCTGATCTTTCAAGCCTCGCTCCTGTATTCGGGAGCGAGGCTTTTTTTATGTCTGCTGTTTACGGCTTTCCGGCAGTTCTTACTGAAGTGTCAGTACGCTCAGCAGGTCTTCCAGAGTGTGGAGAGACGGTGCTTTCAGAATAAGTGCGCGCCCTGTCTGAAGGGCTTTTCGGCGTGCCGCCGTGCGGCTTTCTGGTGTGGCGCAGAGCGTATAATCCGCGACCTGGGCGAAACCAACTGTGCGCCTGATTATTTCAAGACCGCAGAAGCCAGCTGTGTCCCGCAAAATGTCGAGCAGAAAATTGTCCAGCAGGTCTCTGCGTTGCGTTTCATCGGAGAGCGCCCAGACGTCGCCACCACCTGTTTTCAGAAGGGTGCGGAGTTCTGTCGTGAAGCTGTTCCAGAATGCTGTGATTTCAGACGTAATCAGAGCGTTTTTGTCCGGCGCGGCGCAGGCATGAAGTGTCAGATTGCCCAGATAAAGGCCGCAATCAAACCCGATTGGTCCCATCGTGGCGAATTCACCATCAATGACCCGGACATCGTTGTTGTGCAGCATGATGGACCCTGTATGCAGGTCTCCATGCAGAAGCGCCTGTCGTGCGGTCAGGAAGCGCTCCTGAAGGCTGCCGACGGCGCGGTGGAGAGGCTTGTCTGCCTGTAGGGCTTCCACGTCGGGAAGGAGGCCTGTTTCGGGAGAAGGGTTGCGCGAGCAGGGGCGAAACGGATCAGTCAGGATCAGATCGACCGTGATGCGGGTGAGGGCCGTGTTGCCAGCGAAGTCGGCCAGTAATTTCGAACCGTGTTCAAAGGGCTGGCTGATCCAGCTTGTAGCATGCACGCTGCGGGCCACGTACTGGCCGATAACGGCGGAAAATCCCGGCTGTGCTTCATCGCGGATCAGGGCAGTGCGCAGAACCTCATGTGGGGTCAGGCATTCCATAACGAGAAGGAACATCTCGTCATCGTAGAAATAGAGTTCGGGTGCGGCTGGGCGAACGGCATCCGCAGTCGCACGCATATAGCGGGCTTCGTACAGAGCGCGCTCCAGAGGCATGGGCCAGTCCGGTACAACGCGGACATGGGGGAGGGCCTGTTTGCAGCACAGGGAGCCGCCCGAACCATCTACAAGGAAAACGGTATTCAGATTGCCGTCACTGACTTCGCGGATGGTCCAGTCTGCGGGTGAGCCGCCAAGGCGAGACGCAAGGTCCGCGTGGTTTGTGAGCCAGTGCTGAAGGCTGGACGCATCAAGAGTAAAGTACGGCATCAGGAAAGTTCCAGCAGGGCGGCCAGTGTGGGGACGACAGGGCCTTCGGGTGTGTGGTTAGGGCGGATCAGGTGCAATGCGCCATATTCGGCATTCCCCTGCTCGCGACATCGCGTCTGAAGGTCGGAAAAACTCAGGGCTACGTCAATGCGCATCCCGATGTCGACAATGTGCGTGGAGGGATGTTCGCAGGCGAGCAGGCATGGTCCGACCTGGCATTCCGCAGGCGTCAGGCCCAGTTCTTCCTCACATTCCGCAAGAAGCTGGGTCGCTAGGTTTACGATGTTTTCCTGTGCGCGGCTTTCGACATTCCCTGCTGGCGCGCCTTGCCAGTAGCCGGGCAGGTAGATGGAAGTCTTCGCGCGTCGGCCGATCACAACGCCGTCCTGCGCAAACATCAGCCCTACGACAGCCAATGGTTTGAGCACTGTGTCTCCGTAAATGCCGGGCTGCTTCATTTGTGCGAGGACACGACGATATTCGGACCAGTGGCCATGGATATGGGAAGGGGTGATGTCGTCTGCACAAAAGACGCGGCCGTTATAAAGTGCAGGATACGATTTCAGTGCGTCAGCCCAGATACGCGAAACGGCTGCTTCCTGTGCGTCTGTAAGGGCCGGAAGAGGCCGGTCGGCCAGAACATGCACATCTGGCTGAAGAGATATAATGGGCCAGGAAGCAGGGTGTGACATGACGAACCTTGGCTTGGTTGGAAACTGTACAGTCCTTCATGCGGCAAAAGTCTGGAGAGGCAAATACGTCTCAGCTCAGGGAAGATGAAGCCGCACGGAAACAGGACAGTGATCCGAGAGGCCATCTGGCAGGGTGTCGTTCCGGTACGTCATGACCCGCAGGCTGTCCGGGATGAGCCAGGAGCGTGCTTCATTACCGAGCATGATGTGGTCGATGAAGTATTCGCCGCTCCAGCATGGGCTGGCTTTCCCGGCTGTTGTGAGCAGGACGGGGGCATCATGTTCAATCTGCTGCATGAGGGGATCATGGAGCGTCAACCGACGATTGAAATCCCCGAGAACAGCGTAGGGTTCGCCTTCATCCTGACGTTCGGCAATCCAGTCTTCAAGAATCTGGAACTGTTGATACAGCGTCGGGCAGGAGTGTTTGCGTTGAGTGAGAGGCTGATCCCAGCACCCGGTTTTCAGATGAACGACCAGAATGCGGAGATGGCTTGTCCCGTCAGAGACTGTGACGTCCAGGCCTGTTCTTAGATGGTGGGATGCATCTGGGCCGACCACATCCAGAGCAGACAGCTCTTCGTTGACCGTCACTTTGAGCGGTCGTTTCACGGCGAGACCGACGCGTTGGATAACGGGGGCTTGGGAGATGATGATCTGGTAGGTTTGCGGATCGAAGACCCGTGCAGCGGGTTCCGGGCCGTCCACTTCCTGAAAAGCGATGATATCTGCGTTCAGGTGGGTTGCGTAGTGATGCAGCCGGATGAAATCGTTGGGCTTGCGGCCATGGACATCATCGGGAAGGGCAGGATCTCCCGTCTGTTTCAGGGAGAGCCAGTCCAGATTCCAGGTTGAGAGTTTGATGTCCCGAGCCTGAACTGGAAAAGCCTCGCCGCACATCAGTGCGGCGAGGACGAAGAAAGACGAAAACCTCAGACGGCTTCTTTCTCAGTTGCGCCCATCTCGGCGAGGACACTTTCGACGGACCGTGTGGTGCGTGTTTTCTCGTCGAGAACGAGAATTTCACCATTCGGGATGTCGTAGAACCAGCCTTGCAGCGTCAGTTCACCCTGCGACAGGGCGCGGACAACAGCAGGATGCGTGCGAAGATGAGCAAGCTGAAGCAGGACGTTGTATTCTGCAAGCTGGCGGATATCGGCCGGGCCGGCATCTTCCGCCTTCAGGTCACCCATAGCGGCGCGGGCGGCTTCAGCGTTGCGCAGCCAGCTCCGGACGGTGGGGAGGCCATCCAGTTTCGGGGCGTTCAGGTCCAGCAGGGCGTTCATGGCGCCGCAGTTGGAATGACCGCACACAACGACATTCTTCACCTTGAGAGCTGCAACAGCGTACTCAATGGCGGAAGACACGCCACCAAGCATTTCGCCGTAGGCCGGAACGATGTTGCCGACGTTACGGACGATGAAAAGCTCGCCCGGTTCGGTCTGGGTAACGAGGCTCGGGCTGATCCGGCTGTCGGCGCAGGTAATGAACAGTGTGGAGGGGGACTGGCTGGTGGCCAGACTTTCAAACAGCTCCGCACTCTCCGGATAGACGTCCGTCTCGAATGTACGGACACCGCTCAGCAGTTTCGCCAGAGTATCACGACCACAGGCCATGGTGTTCTCCTTTCTATAAACTAATGAGCAGTTAGGAGGCTTTGTCAGGACAGGTAAAGCAGTAAAAGAACGGCTTCATCATTTGTTACTGCCCTGACATACCTTGTCGTTACGCTTTACGATGTAGCCAGACGCTCGCGCAGCATTGCAAAGACTTCTTCAGCATTTGCATTTGGGCCGCCAGCCTGAGCCATATCTGGCCGTCCACCGCCGCCTTTACCGCCCATGACTTCCGAAGCTGCACGCACCAGTGTTACGGCATCCAGGCGATCTTTCAGATCGGCTGTCACGGAAATGACAATGCTGCCACGACCATCGGCTTCGGAAATGAGTGCTACAACACCGGAGCCGATCTGCTTGGAAATGCTGTCTGCAAGGCCTTTGAGTTCCTTGGGGCTGACATCGCCGAGATTGCGGGCAGACAGCGTGATGCCATTAATGGTTTCGGTGACGCTCGTTCCTTCACCGGTAGCCAGTTTGCGTTGAAGTTCGGAAATCTGGCTGTTCAGGGACTTCCGTTCTTCCAGTAGGGCGGCAACGCGGGCGATGGTGTCAGAGACCGGGACTTTCAGCAGTTCGGCGATCTGCTTGAGACGGCTTTCGGTCTCCAGAGCCAGCGTCTCGGCGGCAACACCGCAGACGGCTTCGATACGACGAACGCCAGCAGAAACACCACTTTCAGAGACGATGCGGAACGGACCGATTTCACCAACGCGTCCAACATGGGTGCCGCCGCAAAGCTCGATGGAGTAAGCCGGGCGGCCTTCTTCACCCTTGCCCATGGAAACCACGCGAACTTCGTCGCCATATTTCTCACCGAAAAGCGCCATAGCGCCTTCTGCCACAGCCTGTTCCTGCGTCATCAGGCGCGTTTCGACAGGTGCGTTTTCGCGAATGCGGGCATTCACTTCGGCTTCGACAGCGAGAAGCTCTTCGTCCGTCAGCGGGCGAGGCTGGCTGATGTCGAAGCGCAGGCGCTCGGGTGCATTCAGGCTGCCCTTCTGCGTGACATGCGTGCCGATCTGGCGACGCAAAGCTTCATGCAGCAGATGGGTGGCGGAGTGATGGCCACGAATAGCGGTGCGGCGCTCATGGTCGATTTCGGCATGAACGGCCATGCCGGGCTTCAGTGTGCCTTCAACGATTTTGCCGTAATGAACGATCAGATCGCCATTGCGCTTCTGGGTATCCGTGATTTCGACTCTTACGCCATCAGCCGTGAGCGTACCGTGATCGCCGACCTGACCGCCACTTTCACCGTAGAACGGTGTTTGGTTCAACAGGATGGCGATGGTGTCAGCACTAGCAGGCGCTTCGGCCAGTTCGTCATTGCCTCGGAAAATGCCCTGAACTTCAGCATCAGCCTTTTCAGAAACATATCCGAGGAACTCACTTGCGCCATGCTTGTCACGCGCATCGAACCATACGGTTTCGGCAGCAGTATCGCCGGAGCCGACCCAGGCCGCACGGGCACGCTGGCGCTGTTCGGTCATGGCGCTTTCAAAGCCGGCTTCATCAACGGTGCGACCCTGCTCACGCAGGGCGTCCTGCGTCAGATCCAGCGGGAAGCCAAATGTGTCATAGAGTTTGAAGGCGACATCGCCGGGAAGGGCCTGCTTGTCGCCGAGGCGGCTGACTTCATCGGACAGAAGTGTCAGACCGCGTTCCAGCAGGGCTGTGAAGCGTTCTTCCTCACCCTTCATGGTTTCGGTGATGAGAGCCTGATGCTGCACGAGTTCCGGATAGGCTGCGCCCATCTGCTGGATCAGGGCGGGAAGCAGACGGTAGAACACCGGATCCTTGGCGCCCATGATGTGCAAATGACGCATGGCGCGACGCATGATGCGACGCAGGACGTAGCCGCGACCTTCCTTGGATGGCAGAACGCCGTCAGCAATCAGGAATGCCGTGGAGCGTAAGTGATCTGCAACAACGCGATGGCTGGACTTGAACGGGCCGTCTGCGTCCTGGCTCATGATATCGGCGGAGGACTCGATGAGCGCACGCATCGTGTCGGTGTCGTAGTTGTCGCGCTTGCCCTGCATGATGGCGGCAAAGCGTTCCAGGCCCATGCCTGTATCGATCGATGGGCGTGGCAGATTGTCGCGGGAGCCATCGGCCTGATCGAGGAACTGCATGAACACGAGGTTCCAGATCTCGACGAAGCGATCGCCATCTTCATCCGGGCTACCCGGAGGGCCACCGAAGACGCTCTCACCGTGATCGTAGAAGATTTCCGAACACGGACCACATGGTCCCGTGTCGCCCATACGCCAGAAGTTGTCAGACGTGGCGATGCGGATGATGCGATCATCGCTCAGGCCGGCCACTTTTTTCCAGAGATCGGCAGCTTCTTCATCGTCGGCATAAACCGTAGCGAGGAGTTTTTCTTTCGGAAGGCCGAAATCGCGTGTCAGCAGCGTCCATGCGAAATCAATGGCATCAGCTTTGAAGTAATCTCCAAAGCTGAAGTTGCCCATCATTTCGAAGAAGGTGTGATGACGGGCTGTATAGCCGACGTTATCGAGGTCGTTGTGCTTGCCGCCTGCGCGGACGACTTTTTGGGCCGTGGTTGCACGATTGTAAGGGCGTGTTTCCTGACCCGTAAAGACGTTCTTGAACGGCACCATGCCAGCGTTCGTAAACAGCAGCGTTGGATCGTTCTGCGGCACGAGGGAAGCCGAGGGAACAATGCGATGGCCGTTCGACCCGAAATAGTCGAGGAAGGCTGAGCGGATGTCGTTTGTGCTGGTCATGAGCTGAAGCGTCAGGTTCCGGAGAAGGCGGGAAAAACTAGCCTTACTCCTAGACCATTGTGAGCCGCTTGGAAATGTACGGCTCAGGGAGCTTTCTGCTGAAAGACTTCTGAATTTTCCTGAGGCAACGGTATTTGCGGTTCGGGTTCAGGGGACGTCAGGCCTGCTGCGGGAATTTCTACGGCCATCTGAACAAGTTCCATGGGTGTTTCGGGAACCTTGGCGCGGAAAACCAGGCGTCTGGACAGGTTGAAATTTGCCAGCATTCCGCAGCCAGCGCCAATGGCAAGTGCAACGACCGGGTAAGTGACCGTGAACGGTACGAGGGCATAAAGAAGAAAAACGGCACCGCGATTGAGGAGAAAGCCGAAAGAATTAGCCAGAAGAAAATGCAGCCATTGCAGGATCAGGTGCTGGTTGTCGGCTGCTGTGGACCGAAATGTCCACAATCGATTGAGAACCCAGTTGAAAGTGGCGGCAGTAAAATATGCTCCGATCGTTGCTGCGATGAGGCCGATTTCAGGTCGCAGAAGATCAACGCTTGCCCAATCCACAAAAAAACCAAGTGCGCCGACAATGCCAAACCGCAAAAACTGGTCAACGATCTGAGGACGGGATCGTGGATAGAAAATACGGGTGCGTCGCAAAGAGGCGTCTCCGTGGTAGGGGTGAAGTTGCTCTAACGTGAAGTGGAGGGGGCTGCAAATGCCCTGAAACCAAAAAAGGCGTCCCGAAGGACGCCTTTTTCAGAAAACCCGGAGCCCGAGGGCTCCGGCGCCTTATCAAACTGAATTACTTCAGGATGATTTCGACGCGACGGTTCTGCGGCTCGCGGGTGTTCGGGCCTGTCGGAACCAGCGGCTTGCTTTCGCCATAGCCGTGGATGTCGACAGCAGCTGCCGGAACGCCGTCACGGATCAGTTCAGCCTTCACGCTCTGGGCGCGACGGAGGGACAGACCCATGTTGTAACGCTCACCACGCGGGCCCGGGTGGGCTGCGGAGTTGTCGGTGTAGCCGTTGACTTCGATGCGCGTCGTCTGGACGTGCGTGGAAGCCTGAGCTGCCTGAGCAACGATCTCACGAGCGCGGCCCGTCAGGTCAGACTTATCCCAGTCGAAGAACACGAGGTACGTGCGAGCTGGGGTCGGAGCTGGCGGAACAACAACCGGAGCCGGCGGCGGCGGCGGCGGAGCCGTGTCGAACGCATAACGCAGGCCCAGGATGAACTGGTGCGAGAAGCGCGGATCGAAGTTCACGTTGCCCTTGTGCAGGCCGCTGCCGTTACGGTTCCAAGAGGTGGAACGGTAAGCGCCATCAGCAAACTGCTGACCGATGAAGCGGTATTCGGTCGTGACAGCAAGACCCGGAACGCCCGGAATGTCGTAAGCTGCACCGACGATACCCTGATACGCGAAGCTGCCCTGCGTACCACCGACGCGGTTAACCGCACCGTTGGAGTAGTTCGTCGTGATCGGGTTGTAGTGCTGCCACAGGTAGCCAGCGCCAACACCAACGAACGGCGTGACAGGAACGTTCAGGCCGAAGTGGGCCAGATCGATGTCATACAGGACGTTGACGAAGCCGCCATATGCCTGATCGGAACCCTTCGTGGAGCCCGTAGCAGCCGTCTTGTTGCGGTGGTTGATCTGGGAGTAGTTGTATACGCCCTCAACTTCAACGCGCAGACCGTTGCCGAAGCCCCAGCCGAAAGCGCCGAAGCCCGTGAAGCCGTCCTTGTGACGGAACTGGGAGCTGCTGCCAGCATTGCTGGTGGAGCCATCAGCCTGCGTGGTTGGCGAGAAGCTGGCGTGCTGGTTTTGAACCAGGTTGTAACCACCGCCAATGTTGACGTACGGGCCAGTGACCGTGCTGGCCATGGCGAGCGACGGTGCGGCGACCATCGACGTCATGGCAAGGAGTGCCGTGCGGAGACGCATGTTTTCGTCCTCTTAGTGACTAACGTTTCGAGCCATTGGCAGAACTGCTTCGACCAACGGACCCAGCGCGATGCATAAGCGCATATAGATCGGGTAGTTCCCTCGGACAAAGCCAGACAGAGCATCCCAGATCCACTCGGGGTGGAGGGAGTGACAAAAAAGTCACATTCCATTCCGCCCGGTTTACGATCTACGCCTCGCGTCCCTGTTGCCATAGCTGAACGTTTCTGCGGATGCCAGAGCATCCGCTGGATTTGTGAAAATCAAATGCAGTGAAAAAACAGAAAGTTAGGCTCTTTCATAAAGGACTGTAACAGTCCTCATGGCTGGCAGCCTTCATTTATCAGCAAGTTACGCACACTTTCCATCGGAACGTCACGACTTGTAAAAGCCTTTCCAATACCGTGCAGCAGAACAAAAGAAATGCGTCCATTCTGCATCTTCTTGTCCCGAGTCATGTGGTCGAGAAGTGTTTGTGCTGAGAACGATTCTTTAAACCAGTCAAAACTGGTGGGCATCTCAAGGGAGCGAAGGTGACTGTCGAGGCGAGCGAGATCTTCTTCGGGCGCGTGGCCAAGCTTTACAGAAAGAGCCATCGCCAGATGCAACCCGATGGAAACGGCTTCACCATGAAGGATACGACCGTCGTAACCGAGTTCAGCCTCAATGGCATGGCCAAAGGTGTGACCAAGATTGAGGAGTGCGCGTCCGTTCTGTTTGGCTTGTTCTTTTTCATCAGCGGTCACAACAGCGGCTTTGAAAACACAGGCACGGCGAACCGCCTCGGCGAGTGCGGCCGGATCTCCGCTCAGGACATCGCTGCCGTTGTCTTCACACCAAGCGAAAAGATCTGGATCTGCGATCAGGCCGGACTTCACAATTTCGGCATAACCGGCAACCCGCTGTCGACGGGGTAGAGTCGCGAGGGCTGAATTGTCGGCCAGCACGATGATGGGCTGATGGAATGCGCCGATCAGGTTTTTCCCGGAGGGAGAATTGATGCCGGTTTTGCCACCGACGGAACTGTCGACCTGTGCGAGAAGAGTCGTTGGAATCTGGACGAAGGGAATGCCGCGCAGTGCCGTAGCTGCGACGAAGCCTGCGAGATCCCCAATGACGCCTCCTCCCAAAGCAACGATAGTTGTGCCGCGTTCGATTCCCAGAGACAGAAGGCGCGTCATGACCTCGCCGTAACAGGAGAGGGATTTGCTCTCTTCGCCACCGATGACCGAAATAACTTCGGTTTCAATCCCGGTTTCTGCGAAGGATGCCAGCAGGCGTGGAAGGTGCAGGGCAGCGACCGTGTCATCTGTAATAATGACGACCCGCTTCTGGCGCAGGAGGGGAGCAATTTGGGCGCCCGCGCGTGAAATGAGGTCTGAGCCAATCAGAACGTCGTAGCTGTGCTGCGCCAGTGCGACATGGACTTTCTGAGGATGTGTATGCTCCGAAAGGCTTTCGCAAACACGTTGGACGCCCTGTTCCACGGTTTCATCTCCGCAATCTATGATGATGTCAGCTTCCGCATAGACGGGGTAACGGACCCCAACCAGACGGGTCATGATGTCTTCCGGGCTGCCCTGAGCCAGAAGTGGTCTGCCCCCTCGGCCATGCACGCGCCGCAGAAGGACGTGGACTGGCGCTCTCAGCCAGACCGAAACGGCATGCTTCCGCACAAGCTGGCGCGTCTGCGCGTCCATCCATGCACCGCCGCCTGTTGCCAGGATGCAGGGTGGTCCCTTGATGAGGCGCTGGATGACCCGGCGTTCACCTGCTCGGAAATAGGCTTCTCCGTGACGGGCGAAGATTTCGGGAATCGTGCAACCGGCGGCGCGTTCTATCTCTGCATCGGCATCAATGAACGGCAGGCCATAAACCTGTGCCAGGCGGCGGCCGACAGTGGTTTTTCCGGCTCCCATCATGCCGACGAGAACAACTGTGCTTGTCGGGGCGGGGTGAGTGACCGCCCAATCGGCGGAAAGTGAGGGTGGCAGAGGTGACATGCTCTGCTACCTATCATAGGAGAGGGCATCACGTCCTGCCTGCACTTTGAGACCTGAACATAATGGCCCAATCTGATCGTTCGTCTTCCCGTCTTCCCATGATTGCCGGGGGAGGCCTTGTCATTCTCGCTGTTGTGCTGGGTGGCGGTTTCCTGCGTCTGGGCATGAATGCTGTTCCGCCTGAGCAGACGCAGGTTCACAAAGACATTCCGGCGTCCACGTTTGCGACGACGAGTGCCGCTCCGGCTGCGTTGCCTGCCATGCCGCCTGTGCCAGCCGCTCCTGTTCCGGGAACTGCCCAGCCGGTTGCTGCGCCGGTGGCCCCGACACCTGCGGCTCCGGCCTCTGCTGCTGGTACGGTTCCTGCGCCCGCTCCGGCTGCGTCAAGTACCCCTATGCTGACGCCATCTACGCCGCTGCCGACAATGCCAGCCCCCAAGCCTGCACCGTCTCAGGGCGCGGCGGTGACGCCTGCACAGGTTGCGCCCGCACACTGAAGGATACGGTCTGCCGGATGACAGAGGTCACGGATCGTCACGTCGAGGCATTTCTGGAAATGCTGGCGGCGGAGCGTGGTGCGGCCCTGAAAACCCGGCAGGCCTACGCATCTGACCTGTCTGATTTTGCCCGTCATTGTGCGCCCGTGTCATTGGCGCAGGCGACGGGTGAGCAGGTTCGGAGTTATCTGGCGTCTTTGTCGCAAGCTGGGATGGCGGCCCGGACGGCGGCCCGGCGTCTCTCCTGCCTGAAGCAGTTTTATCGTTTTCTCATGCTGGAATCGATTCGGTCTGATGATCCGACCGATCGCCAGCAGGCTCCCAAAATTTCTGCTTCGCTTCCGCGTCCGCTGGATGAGAAAGAAATCCGCCTTCTCCTGGAAGAAGGGACGAAAGGGCATGAGAACGAGCGGCGAGACCTGTTGTCTCGTGCCGCACTGGAGCTTCTTTATACAACTGGTCTGCGTATTTCCGAATTGCTGTCGTTGCCGGCCAGTTGTGTGAAGGCAAAAGGCGCGATGCTTCTCGTGCGTGGCAAGGGGGGCAGGGAGCGTCTGGTGCCGCTGTCCCGCAGTGCGCGGGAGGCAGCGGAGGCTCTTGTCTATTTTGATCGGGATCTGGGGAGCCCTTATCTCTTTCCGGGACGTGATCCGAGCAAGCCTCTAACCCGTCAGGGGTTCGACAAGATCCTGCTGGCCTGTGCGCTGAAAGCGGGGATTGATCCGGAGCGCGTCAGCCCGCATGTGCTCAGGCATTCCTTTGCCAGTCACCTTCTGGCGCATGGGGCTGATCTGCGGGCGCTTCAGATGCTTTTGGGCCATGCTGATATCGCGACCACCCAGATCTATACGCAGGTGATGGCGGAACGTCTGAGGCAGCTTGTGACAGCGCATCATCCTTTGGCGAAAGTTGTGCCTGCGGGGCCCGCTGACTCGGAATAGCACGGGGGGCTGTTTCCGGATGCGCTGGCGTGCTATCCGGCTGGCCATGCGCCAATTCCTAGATTTCGAGAAGTCGGTCGCCGAACTCGAGACCAAGATCGACGAACTCCGCCAGATGGGCAGCCAGGAGAAGGACTCCGGCACCAGCGGCATCAATATCGATGACGAGGTTGCCCGTCTTTCAGACAAGGCGGACAAACAGCTTCGTGCGACCTATGCAAAGCTTACGCCATTGCAGAAGGTGCAGGTTGCCCGTCACGCCCAGCGGCCCAAGGCTCTGGACTATGTTCGTCTCCTGACCACAGATTTCACGCCTCTGGCCGGTGACCGGGCCTTTGGTGATGATGAAGCCATGATCGGTGGTCTGGCCCGCTTCCGTGGAGAGCCCGTCGTGGTGATCGGGACGGAGCGCGGTCACGATACGGAAACGCGTCTGCGCCACAATTTTGGTATGGCCCGTCCGGAAGGTTACCGGAAGGCGCAGCGTCTCGTGGAGATGGCTGGTCGTTTCGGTCTGCCGATTCTGAGCTTCATTGATACGGCCGGTGCTTGGCCGGGAATTGACGCAGAAGCTCGTGGACAGGCTCAGGCCATTGCGAAGTCCATCGACATTTGCCTCAAGGCTCCTGTGCCCCTGATCGCTACGGTGATCGGTGAGGGTGGCTCCGGCGGCGCTATCGCCATTGGTGCCGGTGACCGTGTGCTGATGCTTGAGCACTCGATCTATTCCGTCATTTCCCCGGAAGCCGCTGCCTCCATCCTGTGGCGCGATCCAAAGCTGGCTCCTGCCGCCGCCGAAGCCCTGAAGCTGACGGCGCAGGATCTGCAGGGTCTTGGCTTGATTGACCGGATTGTTGCGGAGCCGATCGGGGGCGCGCAGCGCTCTCCGGACGATGCGGTTCATGCGGTTGGCAACGCGATTGCCGAGGAACTGACAGAGCTTCAGAAGTTGACTGGACCGGCTCTTCTCCAGAAGCGCCGGGACAAGTTCCTGGCCATGACCCGTGGGTCTCTGAACTGATACAAAAAAACCGCTGCCCTTTGGAGCAGCGGTTTTTTTTGATCTTACGCTTTGTGCGGAGGGTCGCCGCTGACTGGCTCACGGCCATGGGCCATGATGAGGTCGTGAAGAAGTGGTCCTACTGTTGTAACGGCTTCTGCGTCATAGCCTTTGGCGACGAGAGCCGTGCCCTTCGTGCCATCTGTCAGGCCATAGGGATAAGAGCCGAGGTCAATTCCCGGAAACTTATCCTGTAATCGGCGCAGATCATCTGCGAAATCGCCTTCCTTCAAGCCTGCGGCGTGCCAACTGACGGATGTTAGAGGAGGGCCTTTTTCCAGTTGAGGAACCAGAGCGTCCACCATGGACGCGAAGATGGACGGAACGCCGGCCATCACATGCACATTTCCTATGCTGAAGCCGGGAGCCGCAGAAATCGCATTTTCGATGGGAACTGCGCCCTCCGGAAACATGGCCATCCGCTGTCGCGCGGTATTGAACTTCTCTTTCCCCATAAGAGCTTCAAGCTTCTGAAACGTGGGCTCATGGCGGAGCAGAGGAACGCCCATGGCCTTGGCGATACATTCTGCCGTGATGTCATCATGGGTGGGGCCAATGCCACCGCATGTGAAGAGAATATCGAATCGGGCCCGACATTCGGTGACGGTCTGGACGATGTGATCCTCAATGTCTGGAATGACGCGCACTTCGAGCAGCCGGATGCCTTGGGCATTCAGAGCGCGCGCCAGAACCTGTGTGTTGGCATCCTGTGTGCGGCCGGAGAGTATTTCGTTGCCTATGACGAGCAGGCAGGCGTTTTTTTGAAGCATGAGTCTCGTCCTGATAGTCTGATGGATCAAACGTAGCGCGTTGTGCCACGTTGTCGAGTAGGGGCAGACGTCTGGCCCTGCGCAATTTCAAACAGGACACTCATGAGCACTCTGAAGCACCATCTCCCTGAATGTATTCTCGATCTGCGTGCAACGCTGGGCGAGGGCCCTGTCTGGAGTGAGGCTGAAAAGTCGCTTTATTTCGTAGATATTATTGCGGCCAAGGTGCACCGGTTCACGCCGGAAACGGGCGCGCACAAGACGTGGGATGCGCCGGACCGCCTGGGGTTTCTGCTGCCTGTGGCAAACGGAACTTTCCTCGCTGGCCTGCGGGATGGGCTGCATGGCTTTGATCCGGAAAGCGGCGATTTTGAAGCTGGGCCGGAGATCGAGCCTGAGAAGCCGGGTAATCGTCTGAATGACGGTTGCGTGGATCCGTTGGGCCGCGTCTGGTTCGGCACGATGGATGATGGGGAAGAAGAGCCGACGGGTTCAATCTATCGCGTCGTGCATACGGAAGATGGTCTGGACATTACGCATCATAACGAAGGCTATATTGTCTCGAACGGTCCGGCGGTCTCACCGTGCGGGCGTGTGCTGTATGTCTGTCACAGCCCGAAGCAGACGATTTATGCATTCGATGTGGATGAGAATGGCGATCTTTCCAATGAGCGGGTTTTTGCCACACTGACGCATGGCTATCCGGACGGAATTGTGACGGACAGTGAAGGCAATTTGTGGTGCGGAGCATGGCTGGGTGGCCGTGTGGTTCGTTTCCGCCCGGATGGAACGGAGCTTCCTTCCATTCCCATGCCTGTGAGCAATGTGACGAAGGTCGCTTTTGGGGGCGACGATCTAAAAACCGTATTCGTCACGACGGCGCGTAAGGGGCTGGATGAGGCCACGTTGTCGAAGGAGCCTCAGGCTGGCTCGCTGTTTGCGTTCCGAACGGATGTGCCTGGTAATCGGCAGGCTGAATTTCAGTTGAACGACTGAAACAAAGGGGGCTGCTTTCGGGAAAGCAGCCCTTGGGTGGTTTAACCCAAAAGTTCCTGCAAAAGTGGAATGAGTGGCAGATCCGGGTCCGGCATGGGATATTTCGCCAGATCTGCGGCGTTGACCCATGCCAGTTCCTGCCCTTCCCGCGGTGCGGGAACACCCCGCCAGCGGCGCACAACGTAGAGTGGCATCAGAAGGTGGAACGGTCCGGCATTTTCGCTCACGAACGTGAAGGGTGCGAGACATGAGCCTGTCAGGTCCACGTCCAGTTCTTCCTTCATTTCCCGGATGAGGGCCTGTTCCGGTGTTTCCTCCCGTTCAACCTTCCCGCCTGGGAACTCCCAGAGACCAGCCAGTCGCTTTCCTTCCGGGCGACGGGCCAAGAGGATGCGTCCCTGTGCGTCCAGAAGGGCTGCGGCCACGACCAGAAGGGTTCGGGGTTTGGGTGATTGCACGGTATGAGGTATCGGGGCTTTTTCCTGAATAGGCTGCGGGGCAATGACGTCCTGAACGGCAGCATCCTGCTGTAGAAACCCTGAGCGGGTTAATTCATGCACAATGATGGGACATTCGGCCCCACGAGACACGAAGCGTCGGGTGGCGCGGCCTGTTTCCTGAAAACCCAGCTTGTGCAGGACAGCAGAGGAGCCGGGATTATCGACTGCAACATCCGCCGTCAGTTTTTCGATCTTGAGAACCTGCAAGGCCCATTCCACGACGCGCTTTGCAGCAGCCGTTGTCATGCCCTGGCCCCAGACCGCCGGAGACGCCCAGTATCCAAGAGAGGCGGAGCGTCTGTCGTCTGACAGGACAATGCCGACCGCTCCCAGAAGAGCTCCATTTCGCGTTACGGCGAAGTGGTGGGCCTCCCCGCGTGCACTGTCTTCCAGCGTGGAGGCGATCCATTTTTCGGCAAGATCGCGTGGGTAAGGGAAAGGGAGGCGGCTGAGCATGCGGACCACGCTCCAGTCGTTCACGAGGCGATGGACGGCTGGTGCGTCTTCCGGGCGGAGGGGACGTAAAAGAAAATCCCCCGCTTTCAGTTCGGGTGTCATGTCGGGCTTGTTGAATCCTGCTCCTCAGGGACGCCGCAACGGGCCAGCAGACGGCGCAGCGTGTTGATGACGGGGAAGACTTCCTGATTATGATCGCCGCCCAGCTCGTTCCAGGCGGCCTGTTCGAGCTCTACGATATCACGGTCTTCCTTAAAAATCCGTTCCGTGAAGGCGACAAGGAACGGCCATGCCAGATCCAGAACGACGCGCACTTTCGGTTTGCGGACTGACAGAAGGCCGAAAACGCGACAGGTTTTTTCGTCCGCATCCTGCGGGACATAGACGATCCACAGATCCATGACCGGCGGTTCGTCACCTGTGGCGATCCTCAGGGTCTGGTAGGGATATTCCGTCCGGATCGTCATGACGTCGCGATGGGCGTAGCGCTCGCTGGCGTCCCGGCGCTCGCCAAAGATCAGGGCTTCACCCCAGGGCTGCTTGCCGCTTGTCCGGGCGAAGCTGTATCGGGCTTCGACCAGTGTTGGCTCGTCTTTCCCGCCCAGAAAGCGGGGTTTCATCTGACCCATCTGCTTCATGTGCATGAACTGATGATTCATATCCATCAGGTTTTCATGCATGAAGCTGTAGTGGCAGGCGACTTTCTTGCCGAAACGACGCGTCTTGTAGGCCGGGTCACGAACGGAGCCGAGAGACGGGAAAGGGGTGGTATCGGCTTTTGCCGGATCGCCGGGGAAAATGAAGATCAGGCCGCCTTCTTCGCGGCACGGATAGGTGCGGACACCATTCGGAAGTTTGTTCTTGCCCAGATAGGGGACGTCAATGCAGCGGCCTGAGCGGCCATAAGCCCAGCCGTGGTAGCAGCACTGCACCGCTTCACCGCTGACACGGCCAAGGCTCAGGGGAACCTGCCGGTGAGCGCAGCGGTCTTCGAGTGCGAAGACGGTGCCATCCAGGGGGCGGACAAGGGCAATCGGCTGTCCGGCATAACGCGTGCCGATGGTCTTGCCGCGCTGGAGTTCATGGGACCAGGCGACAGGGTACCAGTAATCCGGGTTGGAGCGGATGCGGCGCAGGTCTGTATTGCGGGCTGGAGGCTCGTTTGGGGAGATGCTGCTGATAATGGCGTCGGCATCTACTGTACTCTGCGACATTGATATCCCGATCCTTCATGAAGCCGGGCCTTTGAAAGGCATAGTCTTGAAACGAGCCTAACAGGCAAAAGGTCCATACCGGAAGGGGGAAGGCCGTATCGCGGTAAATCGCGTCATTTGGGCAACATGAGGCTGGAAAAGCACAGGTCAGATGTCATTGAAACATCATCCACGGCCTCAAAGGCTTTGCCTAATAAAGATGCTTGGCTAGGACACCGCTTCCCTAATCTCGTGATCCCCCATATTTCTGGAGTATTGGCCTCAGTGCGCACCAAACCCCTGCTTCTGTCGTCTATTGCACTGTTGGCCCTTCACTCTCAGGTCCATGCTGCTGAGGCGACCAGGACGGTTGCTCCGAAGCACCGGCATGTGCCAGCCCGTCATAATGTGGCTCCTGTTGCCGTTGCGGTTGCGCCTGCTGCGCCCGTAGTGGCGGCAAAGCGCGTTCGTCGCACCAATGTGGAATCCCGTTCGACCGAGAGCGTGTCCGTGACGGCGCGTCAGTTGACGGGACGTGATGCGGAGCAGGCTGTTTCCAAGGCTGTCATGCGGCAGTTCGTGCCGGGAACCAGTCCGTATCGCATGCTGGACCGGATGCCGGGCGTCAGTTTTACGTCTACCGATCCGTTCGGAATTGATAGTTTTGGCGCGAATCTTTACGTCCGCGGGTTCTTCATGAACCAGATGGGTGTGACGGTTGATGGCGTTCCGCTGAACGACCAGACCTACCAGTCTGTGAGCGGCATGAGCCTTGCCTCTGCGATCATTCCGGATGACATCCAGTCTATGCGGATGTCTCAGGGTGCCGGGTCTGTGGAACTGCCTTCCACCAACACGCTTGGTGGGACAATCCAGATTGGATCGTCTGATCCCAACGACACGCGGGGCGGCAAGGTCAGCCAGTCTTTCGGCAGCTACAACTCCTATCGCACCTATGTTCGACTGGATTCCGGCAAGCTGAACAGCTCTGGCACGAAGTTCTACACGTCCTATGCCCGGACAGATGAAGGCATGTGGATGGGAAGTGGCGACCAGTTCATGCAGCAGGTTGATGCCAAGCTTGTGCAGCCGATCGGGCAGCGCAGCCGTATGTCTGCATTCTTTAACTGGTCCAGTCTGGCGCAGTGGAACTATCCTGACACGTCGATCGGGATTTTGAAGAATCTCGGCTGGCGGACGCCGCATCTCTATCCGAATTATGGTCTGGCGTACCGGATTGCCAATGGGGAAGCGGCGCTTCCGGCAGGCTATGGTGGCGTTCCGGGCATCAATGGTTCTGAAATTGCCATGTATGATGGTGGTCAGGCTGAAACCAATTACATGGGCGGTCTGCATTTCGATCTTGCCCTGACTGATCGTCTGACCTGGAACACCACGGTCTATGGTCACAGTCAGACCGGCTATTACAGCTACACGGACTCTGAAGATCCGTCTCCGAATGGGGCGCCTTTCTCCGAAGAAGTCTGGCAGAACCGTCAGGAACGCTACGGCCTTGATACGAGCCTGCGCTACAAGTGGGGGCGCCACACGATCGAAGGCGGTGTCTGGTATGAGAACAACACCCAGCAGGCTGGTCTGTTCAATTATCAGCAGCCGGTGCTGGGTGAGGGCGTTCCACTCAAGGCGGTCGGTCCGTACAATGTTTACGGACGGGCCTTCCTTCAGGGCTATAATTTCGATTGGACGACCAATGTCATGCAATTCCATCTGCAGGACAGCATCCGCCTGATGGAAGGCCTGACGTTGCACGCCGGGTTCAAATCCATGGTGGCAACGACAGCGGGTGGCGCGAACTATAATAACGCGGACTGGACCGGCTCTGATGAGCTACCGAATGGGTCGCTGACGGCTTCACAGGCCTTCCTGCCGCATCTCAATCTGGACTGGCACATCAACAACCACCATGAACTGTATGTGGATGTGGCGGAGAACATGCGCGCCTATGAGGTTTCGGCCTATGGCGTGGCGAACTCTGTTTATTCGGTTGAAGATCAGGCGACTTTCCAGGCGCAGAAGAAGTCTCTCGAGCCGTCCAAGGCGTGGGTCTATCTTGGCGGATATCGTTATACGTCCAAGTATCTTCAGGCGAATGCGACCGTCTATCATGCCAGCCTGATCCATCCGATCCTTGCGGCGGCTGTCGGGTCTTTGACGAACCCGGTGTCTCAGGTCATTGATTTCGGGCACATTTCCATGACGGGTGCCAATGGCGATATTACACTGACACCCGTTGAAGGGCTGAGCATTAGCAATAACGTCAGCTACAACAAGGGAACCTACGATCGGGACGTCGATACGGCGGGTGGTTTCTATGCATTGGCAGGCAAGAATATCGTCAATTACCCCGCCTGGATGTACAAGACTTCCGTTTCCTACACATGGAAGGGGGCGACGGCGCATTTCGATGCCAACTACTATAGCCGCCGCTACTACAGCTTCATGAATGACACATCTGTTGGTGGGTACTGGCTGGCGAATGCTGGCATGCAGTACCGTTTCGGCAAACTGAGTGTACTTAAGGATGTTACGGCGAGCTTCAACGTCTATAATCTGTTCAACACGAAATACATCGCCATGATGGGCCAGAATGATAATCCTGCGACGGGTGATTATCAGTCCATGGAGCGGGGTGCGGTTCGTGAGTTCTTCGGAACGGTCAGCGCGTCGTTCTGACGATCAGATAGAGTATTAAAAAAGCCGCCCGACAAATATCGGGCGGCTTTTTTTGTGAGTTCTGGGCCGATCAGGCGCGAAGTGCGGTCTGAGCCTCGTCTATGGACACGACATAAGGACCTGAGCCAGCAATTTCCATGCTCAGGATTACCATGCCATCCTCGGTGCGCTCTTCAAGAGAAAGCCACGCGCTACCTGCCGTCCAGCGGTAGCGGGACGCATCTGTAGGATACCAGCCTGCGAGCGGTGCCTTAGTCTGGTGGGATGTGATCTGTTGTGTGCCTTTGGCATTTGAGATCGTGACGTTTCCAACCGGTACACCAAGTGTGCGGCGATCATCCAGGAAGGGGCCAACCACGTCTGAAGGGCGGCTGGCACGAGACATGATCTGAATGGCCCGAACCCCTGCTGGAAGCAGGAACTCAACCTTGCCCATTTCAGTCTTTACCGGGCGGAGCGTGCACCCGTTGTCGCACAGAAGGTGCAGGTCTGAATCGGATGTCAGAACAGTCTGTGGGGCTTCTGTGTGAGGGGCAACGTGCTCAGCCCGGGCTTCGATCTCCCGGAAGATGGGCTCGACAATGGCGCGGTCTGTCGTGAGAGGAACCGCCGCATCTGCTTCCCAGCTTTTGGCTGGACTTGTCAGGCTGACCAGTGTGCCGCTCTGGCTGAACATGCCGCGGTTACCGGTGTTGAGGTATGTCTCTGTCTGTACACCGTCAGCCGTGATGATCGCGTGATCCTCGGTTTCGACATGGTAATAGTCATAAGAAGTAATCGAGCGGTCGTAGGAAATGGAACGACCGTTCACCAGCATGCGTGCCGGGATGAAATGCCCGTTCAGGAAGAGGCAGTGCTCGGCGGTTACCAGAAGGTCCTTAAACGGAACGCCTTCAGAAATTGCGTTTTTCAGGATCCGGACGGGATAGCCAGCTTCATCATCATGCTGCCACGGGAAAGTCTGCTTCCGGTTTGATCCGGCCCAGATGACTTTCCGGGTTGCTGCCGTACCGTTCGGGAGGGTGATGGAAAGAACATCTCCAATTTTCAGATCTTCAACTGCTACCAGGCCGTTGGGGGTCTGAATGAGAGTTCCGGCCAGGAAGCATGGATCGAAGCTTCCTGAAGAGGACATCGTGGAGTCCTGATTGAGAGTGTAGTTCTTTCCGTTGTTCGTTACATTCCACTGATTTTTTGACGTGTTGGAACTATAGCTGTAGCTGTAAGATGTTCCAATATTGTTCTTGGATGTTGTTATTATATAATAACCGCCATGCCCATTTCCTGCGATGATTTCGTTCAGGGACGTTGATCCCCAGGAGTAGTCGTAAGTATAAGAATAAGATGTCCCGTTAGCTGTAAACGACAGGGTCTTTCCGCTTACTGTGACTGTAACATCTGAAAAAACGTTAGAAACCTGACCGCTGCTGCTTAGGTCAGCAAGGGTCAGGGTATAGGTTCCGTTCTTTATGACCTGACGGGGTGCCATGTCAGTCATCCTTTGAAATGTTCGTATTATGCTAACCTATAAAATGGTGACAGGAATAAAGAAACAAATAATTGGCGGTGTTTCCAAAATAACCTTTTTATACCGCCAATCGGGTTCGATCTTCTGTGGTTGTCGGGCGTGAAATCTGGTTCAGAAATGGGTGCCGAGTTCTGCGCTAAGATCGTCGATGAACTGGGCTGCGACACGGCCGGAGCGGCTTCCTCGTGTGAGAGCCCACTGAAGGGCTTTCCTGCGCAGGTCTTCCGGGGAAATGGGAAGTTTCCGGGCAGTGGCGTAGGTCTGAACGATATCCAGATATTCGTCCTGGCTGGCACCATAGAGGCCGATCCAGAGGCCAAACCGGTCTGAAAGAGAGACTTTTTCCTCAATGGCTTCGGAGGGGTTGATGGCGCTCCCGGTTTCGTTCTCGATCATGTCGCGCGGCATGAGGTGGCGACGGTTCGATGTTGCATAGACAAGAACATTGTCCGGGCGGCCGCCGATGCCGCCATCCAGAACGGATTTGAGGGATTTGTAGTCAGCGTCCTGGCTTTCGAAGGAGAGGTCGTCGCAGAAAAGAATGCAACGGCGATCCGTCGTGCGCAGAACGGCCAGAAGTTTTGGCAGGGTGGAAAGTTCGTCACGCTGGATTTCGATGAGCGCAAGCGTGGGCTTTCCCTTGGCGCGCTGCTCGGCGTTTACCGTGGCAATCGAGGCTTTGACCAACGACGACTTGCCCATACCGCGTGCGCCCCAGAGCATCACGTTGTTGGCCGTGAAGCCCTCTGCGAAATGGCGCGTATTCGTCATGACCTGAGAGATCTGCCGTTCAATGCCCCGAAGCAGGGAGAGCGACACGCCGGAAACTTTCTCGACAGGAGCCAGCGTTCCCATCGCGGCCTGCCAGATGAAGGCATCATGATGGTGTAGAATATCGGCGCTTGGCGGCTTTGGGCTCATGCGCTCAAGGCTATCCGCAATACGTTCAAGGGCGCTGAGCAGGGCATGATCGGTCATGGAATTCGCTTTGTGTCAGGGATGAAGGAAGCGCCCGTCCTTGACGGGGAGGCTCCGGACGATATGGTCCCCGCACGTTTCACTCAAGACTGGACCAATATTCCATGAGCAGTCTGTTCATTTCTTCCGCACAGGCCGCCGATGGCGGCGGGCTTCTCGCGAACCCGACGGTGCTTCAGTTCGCCCCGATGATTTTCATCTTCGTGGTTTTCTATTTTCTGCTGATCCGTCCGCAGCAGCAGCGTCAGCGCAAGCTCCGTGAAGAGCAGGGCGGTTTGCGTCGTGGTGACAAGATCGTGACGGCTGGCGGTATCGTTGGTGTCGTGCAGGCAACCCGCGAAGGGAGCGATGAAGTTGATGTCGAAATTGCTCAGGGCGTTCGCGTGAAGATCGTTCGCAGCACGATCACGAACATCGTGTCTCGCGACAAGGCGGCAAACGACTCCTGATCGGGGCGTAGGGCACAAAGAAAAACGCCCCGCCGGGAGACCGGTCGGGGCGTTTTCTGTTTTCAGGCTGTCTGAAAAATTACTGCCTTAAAGCTCAGGCAGACTTCAGTTCAGCTTCTGCAAACTCATAGTTCGCCAGCTTGTCCAGATAGTTCGTGATGTAGTCCGGACGGCGGTTGCGGAAGTCGAGGTAGTAGGCGTGCTCCCAGACGTCGAGGCCGAGAAGGGCCTTGCCCTGGCCTTCGGCGAGCGGGTTGGAGCCGTTGGCCGTCTTCGTCACGGCAAGCTTGCCGGACTTGTCGAGAACGAGCCAGGCCCAGCCAGAGCCGAACTGCGTCGTAGCAGCCTGCTTGAATGCGGTCTTGAAAGCATCAACGGAACCGAAGTCTTCCGTGATCTTCTTTTCAAGTGCTGTCGGCAGCTTGCCACCTGTTGGGGACAGGTTCTTCCAGAACAGGATATGGTTCCAGTGCTGGCCGGCATTGTTGAAGACCGGAGCAATGTCAGGCTTGCCATGAGAGAATGCGATGATCTCTTCAAGAGACTTGCCAGCCAGTTCCGGCTTGCTTTCGACGAAGCCGTTCAGAGCTGTGACATAGGCCTGATGATGCTTGCCGTGGTGAAGTTCCAGGGTCTCCTGGCACATGCCAGCGCCTGCGAGCGCGTTGGCGGCGTAGGGTAGTGAAGGCAGTTCGAAGGCCATGATGTTACTCCTTGGCAAAAATGAAGGGGTCGGTTCTTCAGGAACGAAGACCGACCGCTGACACAACCGATCTCATTTATGAGGCGTGTTGGCAACGCTGTGTTCCATCGCGCCGAGTAGGGCTGAGTAATCCTCATCGGCGTGACGACGGTTCGAAAGAGCCAGAGCCTGATCTGCTATCGCCATGGCGGGCATGAACGCTCCGGCTTTCCGTCCTGCATCCATCAGTAGCCCCATGTCCTTGGACATCAGGCGTGTCGGGAACTGGGACGGGAAAGACTTGTCCTGCGCCATTTTCAGTTTGCGCTTGTGATGGGGGCTGATGACCGCAACCTGCTGAAGGGCATCAAACAGAACCTCTCGGTCCAGTCCAGCAGAAAGACCGAAGCTGACGCCTTCTGCCACAACGTTCAGGGTGGCGCCCATGATGCCATTGATAACGAGCTTGAGACGCGCTGCTGAACCTATTGGCCCGGCATGAATCGTCAGCTTTCCGATGACGTCGAGAATCGGTTTTGCGCGTTCAAGGGTTTCGGCGTCTCCGCCGGCCAGCATGACCAGCTCGCCTTTTTCAGCCTCTGGTGTGCTGCCGGACATTGGGGCTTCCAGCACGATGAAGCCGTGTTCAGCGCCCGTTTTGGCGAGTGCGAGGGCCTGTTCGGGCGAAACGGTGGATGTGTCCAGAACGAGCTTTCCAGCCGAGATCCCGGCCAACATTCCGTTTTCGCCGTTCAGGGACTGGTTTTCGGCAGCGTCGTTCGGGACGCAGAGGATAATGACATCCGCGGCTTCGGCAATGGCGCGCGGCGTAGGGAGCATTTCGGTCTCATCTTTGCCGCCTGAGGGAGCGAAGGCCACGACGGAGTATCCGGCGCGTCTCAGGTTGGCGCCCATGAGGCGCGCCATTGCGCCATAGCCAATAAAACCGATTTTCATATCGGACATGCAAACAGGCTCCTTACTATGCGTTGAACAAACTCACGCACTATGGCTGCCAGAGTTTCATCCAGATCGGAAATTGATCATGGCGATTTTCCGCTATCCGCGTCCGATGCCGTCGGACATCACACCGAAAGATGTTTATCTTTCACGTCGGGAATTACTCGGGACCGGGGCTCTGGGTCTGACGGCTGCACTGGCTGGTTCTGCGCGTGCAGAAGCTCTGAAAACGCATCCGGGTCCATATTCCGGCAGGTTAACCCCGACGCCTGAAGAATTCGTGACAGGCTATAATAACTTCTACGAATTCGGGATGGAGAAGGATGATCCGGTCTCCCATTCCAGCGATTTTCATCCGTTACCGTGGACGCTTGAAATCGGCGGTATGGTGAAAAAGCCGCAGCGTCTGGATGTTGGGGCGTTACTGAAGTCCTCTGACATTGAGGAGCGGATCTATCGGATGCGCTGCGTCGAGGCCTGGTCCATGGTTATTCCATGGGACGGAATACCGCTCGCCAAACTGCTTCAGGCTGCGGAGCCGGACAGCGCTGCAAAATATGTGGCGTTTGAAAGTGTCGTGCGTCCGTCTGAAATGCCGGGGCAGAGCAGTGCGTTTTCCGGGATCTCGTGGCCTTATGTGGAGGGGCTTCGGTTGGATGAAGCCATGAATCCGCTGACGCTTCTTGCGGTCGGGATTTATGGAGAAAGCCTGCCCAACCAGAATGGGGCGCCGATCCGGCTGGTTGTCCCGTGGAAATATGGGTTCAAGGGTATCAAGTCTATTCAGCGTATCCGGCTGACGGATAAGCAGCCCCCGACAACATGGAACCGCCTCGCGCCGGAGGAGTATGGGTTTTATGCCAATGTGAATCCGCAGGTGGATCATCCGCGATGGAGCCAGGCCAGTGAGCGTGTCATTGGCTCCAAAACGCTTTTTGGCACGAAGCGCCAGCCCACTTTGATGTTTAATGGATATGAGGAGCAGGTGGCAGACCTGTATCGGGGCATGAACCTGCATGACAATTTCTAGAAGCGGAATGTCTGGATTTGTCCGCCGACAGTGGGCTTTCATTCTCTATCCGCTTGGCCTGCTTCCGGCGGTATGGCTGGTTTGGCAGGGGCAGAACGGAGGGCTGGGGGCAGATCCGGTCAATGTCTTTGAGCGCTCACTTGGTCTGTGGGCCTTTCGTTTTCTACTGATCTGTCTGGCATTGGCTCCTCTTCAGCGGATGGTCCGCTTCAATCTTTTGCGGTTTCGTCGGCTGACAGGTTTGCTGGCTTTTTTCTACGCCGTCTTGCATCTGGCTGCTTATGTGGCGCTGGATCTTCAGTTCGATATCAGGATTTTCGGGCGGGACCTGATGCATCGGCCCTTCATTATTCTTGGGATGGCAGCACTGGCATTGCTGCTTCCTTTGGCACTGACGTCCAATCGCTGGTCAATGATGCGACTGAAGCGCGGCTGGAAGCGGTTGCACCGTCTTGTTTACGGTGCAGCCGTTTTGGCCGGCATTCATTTTTTCCTGTCGTTCAAGACACTGAACAGGACAAGCGCACTTTATCTGGGTTTGCTCGGTCTCCTGCTTGTCGCAAGAGGCCCTTTGGTTTGGAGCAGCGTCAGACGGAGGGTTGCAGGGCGGCCTTGATCTTCGGGATCAGTGACAGGAGGGTCTGTTTGCGTTGAGCAAAAAGATCGTTGCTGAGGGGATCTGACGGAAGGTGGCAGGCATCTGCCAGCAGGAGTCCGTCAGGGAGGCGCGTGATATCGCCGGGTCTGAAGTCCAGGCGGGTCAGGGGGATGCCGCAGGCTCCGAGGGCTGTGATGTGGGCGCTGACGCCCAGAACCAGAACCAGGCGGAGTTGCGTCATGGTCTGCAGTTCGCGGCAGAGTGCCGAGCTGCATGCTTTAAGTTCGTCTGGCTGGGGAATGCCATCTGTTGGCAGTGATGCTGTCACGCCGGTAATACGTGCCCGGATGAGGAGACTGTTCTCATCCGGGGTGAAGACGATGGCGTGTTGCTCCAGAAGTGGGGCAAGTGTCTGGGTGGCTTCTGTCGGATCAAGGCAGACGATCAGGAGTTCGGCAGACAGGGGGCCGAGGCCGTGCGGATCTGCCTCTGTTTCCGGTAGAATGGGCGTGCCTAGGTGTGCGGTTGATCCGGTAGAAGCCTGGGGAGTCATGTATCGCTGGTCTCGTCACTGTTGAGGTCTGCTGGATGACGAACGGGGGCCTGACGTGTCCGTTGCTCCGACTGGCGACGCGTAAAGGAAGGGGCAATATCGGCCAGTTCCACAAAGCGGTCAGCCTGTCTGCGCAGATCGTCCCCGATCATGGGGGGCGTTGACCGCATTGAGGAAATGACAGTTACGCGCACACCGCGATTTTGCGCAGCCTCGACAGCGCGACGCAGATCGGAATCACCGCTGATGATGACGGCATGATCCAGCCTTGATGACTGTTCGAGCAGATCGACGGTGAGTTCGACATCCATATTCCCTTTAATACGACGTCTTCCTGAATGATCCGTAAACTCGCGGGCATTTTTCAGAATGAGATGGAAGCCGTTATAGGCGAGCCAGTCGGTCAGGGGGCGAAGGGGGGAGTAGTCTTCCGTTTCAGGCATGGCTGCATAATAGAAGGCGCGCTGAAACTGGCACTGGCTTTCAAACAGGGAGCGAAGACTGCGAAAGTCGACTTCAAATCCGAGGTTGCGTGCAGCATGATGAAGGCTGGCGCCATCAATGAAGAGAGCGGTGCGTTCGTTCTGACGCAGAAGCATTATGATATTCCTGATTGTAAAATGATCTTCCTCACGGGGAGGTGCGATGGCCCTGCCATGAACAGGTCAAACGATCTGGGAGACACTTAAGTTTTCATTGTGATTATGGCAGAAAAGCGGGCACGCGTTGCATTGCCACGATCAGCGTGCTAATGCCAGTTTCTTCTTGTATCCATTTTTTGTAGTTTTACCCGAAGGGGGCCAGTCGTATGGCGCGTGTAACCGTCGAAGATTGCATCGAAAAGGTTCCAAACCGTTTCGAGCTGGTTCTGCTGGCTGCCCAGCGTGCTCGTGCTCTGTCTCGTGGCGAGGAAATGCTGCTTGACCGTGACAACGACAAGAACCCCGTTGTCGCGCTGCGTGAAATTGCTGAAGACAAGCTGAGCCTTACAGGTCTGCGCGATGGAATTATCCGCTCACTGGCTCGTGCGCCTGAGCCGGAGCCAGTAGACGAAGAGGTGATGGACATCATCCCGACCGACCAGAATATTTTTGGTCTGCAGGACGTGTCTTCTGAAGAAGAGCATGCTCACATGGCTGAACATATGTCTTCTGACGAAGCTGCTGCCATTGAAGCAGAGCTGGGTGGCCGGGGTCGCCGCTGATTTCTTTTCTATCCTGACAAAGAGGAGCGTGCATCATGCCTGACGCATCTCCTCCTGTTGAGCGGACCGCTGTCGCAACGGGAGATTTCAAACCTTCCATCAGTGGACTGCTCCGTCGGATCGAAAGTTACGATCCGACTGCTGATCTTTCCCGTGTTGAGGCTGCCTATGATCTGGCAGCCGATGCTCACAATGAGCAGCGCCGGGATAATGGTGACGCCTACATCACCCACCCCATAGCGGTTGCCAATATTCTCGCGGGTTTCCGGATGGACACGACGTCCATCATCGTTGGCCTGCTCCATGACACGGTTGAAGACACCGGTGTCTCCTGTGCGTCCCTGAAAAACCGCTTTGGCGAGGATGTTGCGTCTCTCGTTGATGGCGTGACCAAGCTCACGCGACTTGAGCTTCAGTCAGATCGGACGAAGCAGGCAGAAAACTTCCGCAAGCTCGTGCTGGCCATGTCGCGGGATATCCGCGTCCTGATCGTCAAGCTTGCTGATCGTCTGCACAACATGCGTACGTTGCATTATGTCCAGAGACTGGACCGGCGACAGCGTATTGCCCGTGAGACCATGGATATCTATGCGCCTCTGGCCGAGCGCATTGGTATGGACCGGGTTAAGACGGAGCTTCAGAATCTTTCCTTTGCCCAGCTTGAGCCGGAAGCTGACGCGACCATTCGGGCGCGACTGAACTTCCTTCGTGGGCAGGGTGCCGATATCATCGAGCATATCCGCAAAGAGCTGATTGGCCTGTGTGCGGAAGCGGGTCTCGACAAGGTGGAAGTCACCGGCCGCGAAAAATCACCTTTTTCCATCTGGGAAAAAATGCAGCGCCGGAATGTGGCGTTCGAGCAGTTTTCGGACATCATGGCGTTCCGTCTGCTCGTTCCGACCCGGGATGCCTGTTATATGGCGCTTGGGGCGATTCATGGTGCCTATCCAATGATCGCCGGCCGTTTCAAGGATTACATTTCTACGCCGAAGGCCAACGGTTATCAGAGCCTTCATACGGGAGTAACGCTGCGGCATCCCCGTAACCAGAAAATTGAAGTCCAGATTCGTACAGCGGAAATGCATGACCTTGCCGAAAACGGCGTGGCGTCGCATTGGGCTTACAAGGAAAATGCTACACCCAGTGAGCGTGAAGCCGCTGCGTTGTCGTCTGCTTTCGGGGCTGGTAGCCGCAAGTTGCGCTGGGTTCAGGATCTTCTGGAGATTCTGGAAGACAGTCAGGCCCCGGACGAATTTCTCGAAAATACCAAGCTTGAACTCTATCAGGATCAGGTTTTCTGCTTCACGCCGAAGGGCCAGCTGATTTCTCTGCCACGTGGAGCAACGCCCGTCGATTTTGCTTACGCGGTCCATAGCCAGGTTGGTGACACCTGTGTTGGGGCGAAGGTAAACGGGCGGCTGATGCCGCTGCGCCACGAGCTTCAGAACGGCGATCAGGTTGAGATCATGACGGCTCGTGGTGGCACGCCGTCTCCTTCCTGGGAGCGGTTTGTTGTCACGGGGAAGGCGCGCGCGCGCGTGCGGCGTTTTGTGGCCGCCCAGCAGCGTCAGGTTCATGTGGACAATGGACGTGCCGCTATCGCCAAGGCGTTCCGTCAGGAAGGTGTGGACGGTTCCGAAAAGGTGCTGGATGGCATCCTGAAGGAGCTGCGGCAGGCGTCTGTTGAAGATCTGTACGTTGCTGTTGGCAATGGTCAGATCGGGCCGAAAGACGTGGTCAACACGGCCTATCCTGATCTGAGGCAGACCAGTCGTGCGCCGCGGATGGTGCCTGGGCTGTCTCCGCGTTTTGGTCAGTCACTTCTGCTGGGGGCGGGGCATGGGTCGGCAAAACCGGCGCCAGTACAGTCCACCAATATCCTTACGGGGATCGGAACAGGAATTGCCACCAGTTTTGCCGGATGCTGCCGTCCGTTGCCGGGAGATCCGATTGTTGGGATCATTGCCCAGAGCAAAGGGGTGACCATCCATCGTCGTGGCTGTCAGAACCTTTCGAGTTTTGCGGATACGCCGGAACGCTTCATTGAGGTTGATTGGGATTATGAGGCTCTGAGTCGCCGTAAGGATGCAGTGCCTTATACCGCGCGGCTCTCCGTAATTGCTGCCAATGAGCCAGAGGTTCTCGCAACGCTGACCAATACGGCAGCCAAGCATAATGGCAGCGTCGTCAATTTGAAGATCGTCAACCGCCAGCTCGATTTCATGGAAATCCTGGTTGATCTTGAGGTGCGTGATCTGAGGCATCTCTCCTCGCTGATTGCGGCTTTCCGGACGGCGGTGGGAGTTATGCAGGTCGAGCGCGCGAAGGGGTGAAGGCGTGATTTTGGGCATGGGGACGGACCTGTGCATGATCTCCCGGATCGAACGGAGCATTGACAGGTTTGGCGCCCGTTTTCTGGCCCGTGTCTTTACGGAAGCTGAACGTGCTCATGCAGAGCGTTTGTCAGGTGCGGCGCGAATGGGAAGCTATGCCAAGCGTTGGGCAGCAAAGGAAGCCTGCGTCAAAGCTTTGGGAACGGGCGTGGCTGAAGGCGTGCAGCTTCAGGATATTGGCGTGCTGAATGATGACAAGGGAGCGCCAAGGCTTGTTTTGTCGGGTGGTGCCCGCTCTGCGCTGGAACGTTTGACGCCGGAAGGCTGTCGGGCAGATGTGCTTGTCAGCCTGACGGATGATCCTCCCTTTGCGCTGGCGCAGGTGCTCATTCAGTCTGTTAAGGTTTGAAGCGCTCGCCATTGCGGGCAAGCTGCGTTAAGAGCGTCTCATGACTCAGGAGAAAAGCCCCGTGAAGGGTTCAGAGAAGGCTGGCGCGAAGCCAGCAGCCCGTGAAGAATCTCTGGGAGAAAGCGTGCGCTGGCTCGCCCTGATGGTGCTGGCGGTTGTGGCTGTGCGTTCTCTGGTGTTCGAACCATTCAATATTCCGTCGGGTTCCATGATCCCGACCCTGCAGATCGGGGACTTTGTTTACGTCTCGAAGTTCAGCTACGGCTATTCACGCTTCTCATTCCCGTTTTCACCGAACCTGTTTGGTGGTCGGATTATGGGATCAGAGCCGCATCGCGGGGATGTGGCTGTTTTCCGCTACACGCAGAACACGTCTATTGATTACATCAAGCGGATTGTTGGTCTGCCTGGCGATCATATCCAGATGACGGGTGGCAAGCTCTTCCTGAATGGAATTGAGGTGCCTCGCACGTCTCTGGGGCATTATGAAGTTCTGGACGAGAACAACCGTCTGCTGAGCGGAGAGCGATATCGTGAGAGTTTGCCGGGGAGTGCGGGTCGCCCGGCTGTCGATCATGAGATCCTGAAGCTGACCGATGAAGGTTTTGCCAACGATACGCCTGAGTACGTTGTGCCGCAGGGATATTTCTTTGCGATGGGCGATGACCGGGATGATAGTGCTGACAGTCGTTTTCAGGGCGATGGGCCGGACGACCTTGGCTATGTTCCGATGCAGAACCTCGTCGGTCGTGCGCCTATGGTCCTGTTCTCGATCGATCTGAAGCATCCGGCATGGCAGTTCTGGTACTGGCCGGTCGAGATCCGTTGGAATCGCTTTCTGCATCCTGTCACATGAAGCTTTCGCAGGAAGAGGCCATGGAGGCCATGGAGCAGGCGCTTGGTCATCAGTTTGCAAACCGGGATCTGCTTCTGGAGGCTTTGACGCATCGGTCGGCTGTGAGTGGGCGTGATCCTCGCAGGGGAAAGCGTGCTCAAGGGCCTAAAGGAACGGGTTCGAACGAGCGGCTTGAATTTATCGGTGATCGTGTTCTAGGCCTTCTGATGGCGGAATGGCTTTTTGAGCAATACCCGATGGAGCAGGAAGGGGCGCTGGGTCCAAGGCATGCGCATCTGGTGTCGCGCCCTGTTCTGGCTGAGATTGCTGACGATATCAGACTGTCCTCGGCGTTGAGAATTTCCCCTCATGAAGAGGCAGCGGGCATTCGGCGCTTGTCCAGTATTCGCGCGGACGCCATGGAAGCTCTTCTTGGAGCGCTCTATCTGGATGCCGGGCTGGAGCCTGCACGGCAGGTTGTTCGCAAGCAGTGGGGAAGCCGGATTGACAATCAGGCCCGTCCTCACAAGGAGCCGAAGACCCTGTTGCAGGAATATCTTCTGTCGCAAGGGTTGCCGCTCCCGAAATATGAGCTTCTTGCTGCTGAAGGACCGTCTCATGCGCCGGTCTTTCGCGTTGCTGTTCAGGCTCGCGGTCTGACGGGGCGTGGTGAGGCAGGAAGCAAGCGCGTGGCGGAAAGTGCCGCCGCAATTGATCTTCTGAAACTTCTTGGCCAAGACGTAGCGTCGTGAGGCGCATGTGGAAAAGGATAGGAACATGACCACACGCTGCGGTTTCGTTGCCCTTGTTGGGGCGCCGAATGCTGGAAAATCCACCCTGCTGAACCGGATTGCCGGGGCGAAACTCTCCATTGTCAGCCCCAAGGCGCAGACAACGCGCTTTCGGACGCTGGGAATTGTGGTTCATCAGGATGCGCAGATTATCCTCGTTGATCTGCCGGGCATCTTCAAGCCGCGCCGTCGTCTGGATCGGGCTATGGTAAACGCCGCCTGGACGGGGTCGCAGGATGCTGATCTCACGCTTCTGCTGATCGATGCGAAAGCGGGTCTGCGCGAAGACGTCCGGGAGATCATCGCCAAGCTGGCCGAGGGCAATAAGAAGATCTGGCTTGTTCTGAACAAGACGGATCTGGTCAGCGCAGAGGAGCTTCTGCCTCTCACGCAGGAAGTCAGCAGTCTGCTGACTGTTGAGCATGTGTTCATGCTAAGCGCGCGTTCCGGCGATGGTGTTGAAGATCTGATGAACCATCTGGCGCGTGAGTTGCCCGAAGGACCTTATCTTTACCCGGAAGACGATCTGACGGATCTGCCTGACCGTCTGTTAGCCGCAGAACTGGTGCGGGAACAGATTTTCATGCAGACGCATGAGGAAATTCCCTATCAGGCAACGGTGGAGACTGAGAGCTTCAAAGAGCGGCCCGATGGTTCGGTTCGTATTGAAGTGACGATCTATGTGTCCCGTCCGGGCCATAAGGCCATTCTGATCGGAGAAGGCGGTCACAAGATCAAGTCGATCGGCGCGCGCGCGCGTCAGGAGCTCCAGGGTCTTCTGGAGCGGACCTGTCATCTTTTCCTGAACGTGAAAGAGCGTGCAGGGTGGGATGAAGAAAAGGCCCGCCTGAGAGCGATCGGTCTGGAAGAGTAAAAACAGGTCTGTGTGTTTGAGGGCGTGAGGCGTCTTGTGACGTCTCTCTTCTGACATCGCTTGTTCCCAGCCGTATGCGTCTGTATGAACAGGCGCAAAGTCACCACAATCCAGCAAGAGACGGGCACGATGACCGATAAACGAGAAGAAAGCCCCTCCTACAAGCGCGTCCTGCTCAAGGTGTCCGGTGAGGCACTGATGGGCAAGGGCTCCGGTGGAGTGGACCCGGAAATGGTGGATATGGTTGCTGCCGACATTGCTGCTGTTGTGGCATCCGGCGTGCAGGTGTGTCTGGTTGTCGGTGGTGGTAACATTTTCCGCGGCCTGTCCGCAGCAGCGCGCGGTATGGACCGTGCGCAGGGTGATTATGCCGGTATGCTGGCGACAGTCATCAATGCACTGATGCTTCAGAATGGTCTTGAGCGTCAGGGTCTTGAAACGCGCGTCATGACGGCGATTCAGATGGCGGCGATTGCCGAGCCTTACATCCGTCGCCGTGCGGTCCGTCACATGGAAAAGGGGCGGGTCGTCATTTTCGCTGCGGGAACGGGCAATCCGTTCTTCACGACCGATACGGCTGCTGCTCTCCGCGCCAACGAAATGGAATGTGACGCGCTGTTCAAGGGAACGCAGGTGGACGGAATTTATTCCGATGATCCGCGTCGCAATCCGGATGCCGTGCGTTATGATCAGCTGACCTACATGGACGTGCTGGCCCGGCAGTTGAATGTCATGGATGCGGCGGCCATCAGCCTTGCCCGTGAAAATAAATTGCCGATTGTGGTCTTTAACATGCATGCTCCGGGCGCATTTGCCACCGTTGTGCGTGGTGAAGGCCGCTTTACGCGGGTCATTGAGGCTGGCTGAAAGCCTCATTTTCAACGAACATTTCAGGATAGTCTCCTGAACCTTACGTCGATTTTGCAAAGGAACAGCTTATGCCTGCTGACCTGAAAGACCTGATGGATGACCTCACGCGCCGTATGGACGGTGCGATCGAGAGTCTGCGTCGTGACCTCTCCGGCCTGCGTTCGGGGCGTGCGAGCCCGAACCTGCTGGAGCCGGTGCGTGTTGAGGCATATGGCTCGGAAGTCCCGCTGTCTCAGGTTGGCTCCATCGCCGTCCCTGAAGCACGGATGCTGACGGTTTCCGTCTGGGATCGCACGGTTGTGGGTGCCGTTGAGCGCGCGATCCGTGATAGCGGTCTTGGCCTTAATCCGTCTGCGGATGGACAGACCATTCGCGTACCCATTCCTGTGCTGACGGAAGAGCGCCGTAATGAACTGGCTCGCGCCGCGAACCGCTATGCGGAAAACGGCAAAATTGCCATTCGCGGCGTGCGCCGTGATGGGATGGAGCAGGCGAAGGCGCTCGAAAAGAAGGGTGAAATCAGCCAGGACGATCTGAAGACCTGGTCTGATTCCATTCAGAAGCTGACGGATCAGTACGTCAAGAAAGTTGATGACACGCTCGCGGATAAAGAGCGCGAGATCAAGCAGGTCTGACCTTTCTCTTGACGATCGGATCCGTACCTAAACCCAGTGTGGCCGCTCCTTTGTCTTCTCATGGAGAGAGGAGAGCCGTTCCCGTGCATGTCGCCATGATCATGGATGGTAATGGCCGGTGGGCGCGTTCGCGCAGTCTTCCCGTCGTGGCCGGGCACCGGAAAGGGGCGGAGTCCGTGCAGGACTGCGTCAAATCCGCGATCCGTCAAGGTGTGCGTTATCTGACGCTGTACGCATTTTCTTCAGAGAACTGGCGTCGGTCTGCGGAAGAGGTTGGTGATCTGACATCTCTTCTGCGTTTTTACCTGCGTCACAAGCTCAACGAGCTTCACGAACAGGGCGTGCGTCTCAGGGTCATTGGTGAGCCTGAGCGTTTTGAAGGAGCCTTGCGGGAAGAACTGCGGCGGGCTGAAGCCAAAACCATCAATAACAAAACACTGACGCTCACTTTGGCGCTTTCCTATGGCGGTCGCGCGGATATTGCACAGGCTGCCAGACGTCTTGCCGAGCAGGTCGCAAACGGAGAGTTGGCCTCTTCCGATATTACGGAAGAGCGATTGGCTGGTGCTCTCCAGACGTCAGATATGCCAGATCCTGATCTGGTGATCCGGACGAGCGGGGAATGTCGGCTGTCCAATTTTCTGCTTTGGCAGAGCGCTTACGCCGAACTGGTTTTCATGGATGTGCTATGGCCGGATTTTGGTGAAGCTGAGTTTGTTCAGGCTCTGTCTTATTTTGCTGGCCGTCAGCGGCGTTTTGGTGGTCGACCGGTATGAGTGGTTCCTCACGCTGGTCTGATCTGAAGCTGCGCCTTTCTTCTGCCGTTGTTCTGGTTGCCGTCGCCGGGGCCTGCCTCTGGCAGGGCGGCATGATTTACAATGCGCTCATTTTGCTCGCGATGTTCGGGTTGGTGTGGGAAGGGGAAACCCTGATCCGTCAGCCATTGCCGACATGGCGAGGAATACTTCTTCTGTGCTGGCCGCTTGTTTCAGGTGTTGCTGCCCTGCGAGGAGAATGGAGTGGTGCGTTCTGGATGGTCTGGCCAAGCCTTGTGTTTGGTGTGCCTGCCTGCATCCCGGTCATTGTGTCTATTCTGGGGGGGCTTTCGTTGCTTTGGCTGCGGCACCTTCCAGCCGGTTTCGAGAGCGTTCTGTTCGTGCTGTGCGTTGTGATCGCCAGTGATAGTTTCGCATATCTGTCGGGTCGTATTTTTGGTGGCCCCAAGCTGGCCCCTTCCATCTCACCGGGAAAAACACGTTCAGGGGCAATCGGGGGGCTCGTGGGAGCTTCTCTGGCGGGCGGCGCTGTGGCTTGGCTGTCTGGTCTGGGATTTGTTGGTGGCGGTCTGGTTTGGGGCGCTGTTCTGGGTGTTTTCTCCCAAAGCGGCGATTTGATCGAAAGTGCGGCCAAGCGTCGTCTTGGCGTTAAGGATTCCGGGGTACTCATTCCAGGTCATGGCGGTTTGCTGGACCGGTTTGACGGCCTTCTCGCTGCGGCTCCGTTAGCCGCTCTCTTGTCTCTGGCAGCCTTTGGACAGGTGTTCTGGTCTGTCACTCCTGCGGATCTGGTTGGCGGGTCTGCACATCATACCATTCCTCAGGGGAGTTCTTCTCATGACTGACGGTTCTGTGGCCAAGCCTCGCCGGATCAGTGTTCTTGGCAGTACGGGCAGTATCGGCACGTCAACGGTTGATCTGCTGAAGCGCATGGCTGGAGATATCGAGGTTCGTGCGCTGGTTGGTGGTCGCAATGTTGCGCTTCTGGCGGAGCAGGCCCGCGAACTGCGCGCTGAGATTGCCGTCATTCATGATGAAGGTCTGCATGAGGAGTTGAAGTCCCGGCTTGCTGGAAGCGGCATCCGGACGGCTGCTGGCCGTCAGGCGGTTATTGAAGCAGGCGCCATGGAAGCGGACTGGACCATGGCCGCGATTACCGGTGCCGCCGGACTTGAGCCCACCCTTGCTGCTGCCCGCAACGGTCATGCGATTGCACTGGCGAACAAGGAGGCACTTGTCTGCGCTGGGGATGTCATGCTTCGCGCTGTCGGTGAGGCTGGAGCGACGCTGCTGCCAGTCGATTCCGAACATAATGCGATTGCTCAGGCGCTCGGTGGATGTGACATGAGCACCGTCGAGAAAATCGTTCTGACGGCTTCTGGTGGCCCGTTCCGTCAGTCTTCCCTTGAAGACATGCGTGCTGCGCCCCCGGAGAAGGCGCTGAAGCACCCGACCTGGACAATGGGTGCCAAGATCACGATTGATTCTGCGTCAATGGCGAACAAGGGCCTTGAAGTCATTGAGGCTGCCCGCCTGTTTGGCCTGACGGAAGACCGGATTGATGTGCTGGTGCACCCGCAGTCTGTGGTGCATGGGCTGGTACAGTTCCGGGATGGCAGTCTGGTGGCCCAGATGGGCTCCGCCGATATGCGTATTCCCATCGCGCACACTCTTGCGTGGCCGCAGCGTATGGAAACGCCGTGTCAGAGGTTGGATCTGGCCGCGTTCGGACGTCTTGATTTCGAAGCCCCGGATGAAGTTCGGTTTGTTCCACTCCGGCTGGCACGTCAGGTTCTGCGGGCAGGAGGGGCGGCTCCGGCTGTTTTCTCAGCGGCGAATGAAATTGCCGTTGATGCTTTTTTGAACCGTCGGATCGGATTTCTTGGTATTGGTGAGACGATCGACAGCGCCCTTCAAGCCATGACCGAAAACCCTGAGTTGACGACGCTGGACGAAGTTCTGGAATGGGACGCTCGCGGGCGTGCGCTTGCCGAGGAGCATATCCTTCGGGAGAGCGGTCGTCTGCGGAATACAGTGAGCGAGAACGCCCTGCATGCATGATCTTCTGCGCACCATTATTGCCTATGTTCTGATCCTGGGCATTCTGGTTTTCATTCACGAGTTGGGACACTACCTCGCTGCACGGTGGCGGGGTGTGAAGGTCGAGACGTTTTCTATCGGTTTCGGGCCAGCTCTGCGGCGTTGGTATGACAAGTCTGGAACGGAATGGCGTTTGAGCGCTATTCCGCTTGGAGGGTACGTCAAGCCGCATGGGTTTGAAGGTCCGGACGACGCGACAGACGAGCAGAAAGCAGCCTGGATTCCGGGGCGGACATTCCATGATAAACCTGTGGGCTCACGGGCTCTGGTGATTGTCATGGGGCCGGTTTTTAATTTTCTGTTTGCGATCGTTGCCTTCACGCTTTTGTTCGCAACGGTTGGAAAGCCTGAACTTCGGAATGATATTTCTCAGGTTGTTGCGGGTAGTGCTGCGGAAAAGGCCGGTGTGAAAACGGGTGATGTGATCACGCGTATCGGCTCGCTTTCCATTGCTGGTCCGGAAGATGTGATGGGGACTGTCGCGTCTCATCCAAACGATACGACAACTCTCGGAATTCGTCGTAATGGGACAGATCTGACGTTGCCGGTCACGATCGGTGCCGTGAAAGGTGGCTCCCATGCCACTGGCGTGCTGGGCGTGGGTTTTGCTGCTTCTCCTGGGCATCCTGTTTCACCGGTTAAGGCGGCTGTGATGGGCGTGCAGGAAACATGGACGATGTCTGTACGCACGTTGCAGGGTGTGTGGCAGATCCTTTCCGGGCAGCGCAGTCCGAAAGAACTTGGTGGAACGATTCGAATCGCACAGATGTCTGGTCAGGTTGCCAGCTACGGCATGGCGAGCATCGTGTCGTTTATGGCGCTCCTGTCTATCAATCTGGGCCTTATCAACCTGTTTCCAATCCCTGTTCTGGATGGTGGAAGACTGATCTTTTACGCGGTTGAGGCTATCAAGGGACGGCCTGTTTCACGACGGGTACAAGAGGTCAGTATGCAGGTCGGAATGGCACTTATCGGCGCACTTTTCCTCTTTTCCACGGTGAATGACCTGACAAATATCGGGTTGTTCCACTGGATGTTTCACACGGGAAGCTAGGTTGGGATACGACCCGTAACTCTTCGTGAGTGAAGGGAGATCTTGCATGGTGGGGGGATTTTCGGATACCTCCGCCAATGGCGTATCGTCTCACGCGCATGCGAAAAATCTGTTTACAAGGAAAACCGGTTTGTCAGGATCACGGTCAAGAGGTTCCCGGTCCCCGAACATGCGTCTGATGCTGCTTGCATCTGCATGTCTTCTCCCGACCGCCCTCGGCGTGGCGGAGGCCCGCTCTGTACGTCAGCACCAGACATCCGGTGCAGCCTCAGGCAACAACGTGATCCAGGCCATTACGGTCTCTGGCAACACGCGTATCGAAACCAGCACGGTCCTGTCTTACATGGTCGCCCAGCCGGGGGATTCTTTTAACCAGGATGATCTCGACCGGTCTCTGAAGTCGCTTTATGCGACCGGCCTGTTCAAGGACGTTACGCTTCATCGTGATGGCAACACGCTTCTGGTCAATCTGGTTGAGAATCCTATCGTCAACCGGATTGTCTTTGAGGGTAATCATGCGCTGAAGGACGAAGATCTCCGCAAGGAAATCAGCCTTCGTCCCCGCGCTGTCTTCTCGTCCCAGACCACAGCTGCCGACCGTCAGAAGATCCTGAACCAGTATGCTGGAAAAGCGCGCTTCGGTGCGACGGTTACGCCACAGATCATCAAGCTGTCACACAACCGTGTGGATGTGGTCTTCAAAATCAATGAGGCCCAGCAGACGCTGATCCACAAAATTGTGTTTGTGGGCAACCATGCGTTCAGTGAAGCTCGTCTGGCACAGGTGATTTCCTCCAAGGAAAATGCCTGGTACCGGTTCTTCTCCTCTTCGGATGAATATAATCCTGAACGCATCAAGTACGATGCCGAGTTGCTGCGCCGCTTCTATCTGCATAATGGATATGTTGATTTCCACATGGTGGACGCGACGGGAGAGCTTTCTCCTGATCACAAGTCTTTCTATGTGACGTTCACCATCCATGAAGGCGATCAGTATCGTATCGGCAAGATGGACGTTCGCTCCAACGTGCGTCATGTGACGCCTGAAATGGTGCGACCCAAGATCCAGTTGTTCAAGCATCAGATTTATGATGGCACTGCGATCCAGCACAACACGACAGACATGCAGGAATGGCTGCAGGCGCAGGGGCATCCCTTCGCCATGGTGCGTTCTGAAATTGCCCGTAATCCTGAGAAACGGATTGTGGATTTGCTCTTCGACGTGACTGAAGGCCCGCATGTGTATGTCGAGCGCATCGACATCAACGGCAATACCATCACGCGTGATAACGTGATCCGCCGTAATCTGCCGATGGCTGAGGGGGACCCGTACACCCCGTTTGACAAGAAATATTCCAAACTAGCTCTGCAGGATCTTGGATATTTCAGCACGGTCTCAGTTGATCAGACGCAGGGTTCTGCGCCTGATCGCGTCAACGTTGCAGCGAACGTTGTTGAAAAGCCGACAGGTGAGTTCTCGCTGGGTGGCGGTTACTCAACGGACGTCGGTGTGCTGGGTAATGCCTCGATCAAGCAGCATAACATGCTGGGAACGGGTATCGACGCCGGTATTTCCGGAACGGTTGCCTATTACGAGAAGCAGGCTGACATCTCCATTACGGACCCGTACTTCCTGAACCGTAACCTTGTTGCTGGTGCTGACTTCTACTTCATCCAGAACAATTACCAGACATATCAGAGCTATAAAGAGTCCCAGTATGGTATGAGCCTGCGTCTTGGATATGCGTATAACCGCTATCTTTCGCAGTCTTTCAGCTACACACTGGTCGATCGTCAGGTTGGTAACTTCTATGATGCTGCCGCCATTGCTAAAGACCCTGATCTGATGCAGTGGGCTCCTTCCATTTACGTGCAGCAATCTGCCGGATGGTCGGTTCTTTCCCAGTTGAGCACCTCTTTGACCTACGATCGTCGTGATCGTCGCATGAATCCTCATGAAGGATACATGATGAAGGTTGGTGGTGATTTTGCTGGTTTGGGCGGCGACGCCAAGTACTATCGTGTCAAGGCGGATGGTGCTTACTACATCCCGCTGGATCGGATCATGGGCAATCATGACTGGACCGTGCAGTTCAAGGGTGGCGTTGGATATATGGGCGACTGGAGTTCCAGTGGGCGCCGGAATATCATTGATAACTTCTATCTTGGTGGTGAAAACCTGCGAGGCTTCCTGCAGGGTGGTGTCGGACCTCGCTCTGGCCATATCTGCAATGGCCTTACAAGCGCTGGTAAATGTAATTATCTTCCGTCTCAGGGACAGGAAGATCTGTTGGGTGGCCGCTTCATGTATACGGCTTCTGCACAGGTCAACTTCCCACTTCCGATGGGAGACGATCTGGGTATTGCAGGGCGTTACTTCCTGGATGCCGGCAGCTTGGCCAGTGTCCGTGTGAAGAACAAGTACACGGATTACTCCCGTCGCAATCAGTCAGACTACCCGTACACCCCGATCACGGGTGACACCCTGACGCCTCGTGTTTCTACGGGTCTTGGTATTTCCTGGAAGAGCCCGTTCGGTCTCGTGAACATTGACGGTGCTATTCCGCTGCGTAAGGAAAAGGGCGATCGCCTTTACCCGCTGCGCTTTGGCTTCGGGCAGCAGTTCTAAGACTGCGTGCCTGATTTCAAGACTCACGCAATTTTATCCCCTTCTCCAGAGGTGGTCATGACCCTTCATTCCCTGATGCGCCCGGTTTCAGCCGGTGCGCTTCTGGCGGCGACGATCCTTGCCGTTGCTCCTTCCGCTCACGCTCAGTCTGCCAATAATGGTGGCTGGTTTGTTCCGAAGGCTGCTCATCCGGAGGCTTCTGCTCCGGTTGCGCGGCCAGCGCCTCGTCGCAGCGTACCAGTTGCAGCAGAAGCCCCGGCTGAAGAAGATCAGGGGGCTCCGAATACGCAGCAGGCGCCGCCGGTTCTCCCTCTGCCGCCGATTCCGAATCCGCCTACAGTTGCCAAGGCTGCTCCGCCGCCAGCAGCGATTATCGGTGTGATTAATGTTCAGGCTGTCATGCAGATGTCCTCTGCGGCACAGGAAATCCAGCAGGTTCTGGGTACACGTCGTGACAAGCTGGCTCAGGCCGTGCAGCGCGAAGAAGGGGCCTGGCGTGGAGAGCAGCAGAAGCTGCAGTCCGAGGCCCGTACCCTGACGGCGGATCAGATCCAGCTTCGGGAGCGTCACTTGCAGGAGCGTCGCGCCAAGGATCAGCGCGATTTCGGCAATCAGGCTCGCATCATTCAGGAAGCCGCCCAGGTTGCTTTCCACCAGATCGAGCGCGAGCTTGAGCAGGGCAATGGCATCATTGCGGCTGTTGCTGGTGCGCATAACATGAATCTTGTTCTGCATGCAGAACAGGTTGTGTTGCATGTTGGCGAGCAGGACATCACGGAAGAAGTTGCGAACCAGCTGAATAAAACGCTGCCGCATGTCTTTATTCCGGGTGAGGGCGTTGATCCGGAGCAGCTTGCAAAGTCTGGCAAGATGCCCACCACGGCTGACGAGCAGCGTAGTCCGCAAGGGCCTGAGCAGGCTCCGGCTGCTGCAGCACCGGCACAGCCTGAGTCCGTTCTCCGTCAGCATCACTGAGGTTCGAGCCTGTGGGTGATACGATGTCTACCGAGACCCGTCCGGGCGACGAGCGCTTTTTCCTGAGGGCCGGGCCTTTTGGGCTCGCCCGTCTGGCGGAAGTGTCTGGAAGTGATGTGCGTCCCGCTGCAGAAGGCCAGAATGAGACCGCATTGTTTCGTGGTGTCGCTCCTCTGCATGTTGCAGGGCCTGAAGATGTCAGTTTTCTGGATAACCGGCGTTATTTGCCGTTACTGGAAAACACGAAGGCTGGTGCAGTTATTCTTGCTCCGGCTTTTGCTGACAAGCTGCCAGCCCGGACCGCTGGTTTGGTCTGCAAGACGCCTTATCTTGCCTGGGCGCGAATTGCAGCAGCGTTTCATCCAGCCCCGTCTTCGAGCGGTGTTCGGCATCCTTCGGCCTACGTAAGTGAGAAGGCTGAGATCGGCGATAATGTTGAGATCGGGCCGTTTGCCGTTATTGAAGATGGCGCGAAGATTGGCAGTGGAAGTCTGATCGGGGCGCACGCCATGATTGGACGAAGCGTTGAGGTTGGCGAGCGCTGCCGGATTGGCAGTCATGTCAGTCTGACGCATGCGCGTGTCGGTCATCGGGTGACGTTGTATCCAGGTGCCCGTATTGGGCAGGACGGTTTTGGCTTCGCTGTCGGTCCGGGGGGCTTCGAAACTGTTCCTCAGCTTGGGTTGGTCGTGATCGGAGACGATGTCGAAATCGGTGCCAACTCCACCATTGACCGAGGGTCCATGCGGGATACGGTTATTGGAGCAGGGACGCGGATCGATAATCTGGTGCAGATTGGTCACAATGCTCAGTTGGGTCGATGCTGCATCGTGGTTTCACAGGCTGGTATTTCCGGTTCCACCGAGCTTGGTGATTTTGTGACGATTGCTGCCCAGGCGGGCCTGATCGGTCATATCAAGATCGGGGATAAGGCCCGCGTCGGCGCGCAATGCGGCGTTATGTCCGATGTTGATGCAGGGGCGGATGTCATCGGCAGTCCGGCCATGCCGTTCCGTGAGTTTTTCCGGAACGTGGCGACGTTGCGGAAGCTCTCCAAGAAGAGCTCCGACTGACCTGAACGGGTGATGGATGGTATCCCTTGGCCAGTTTTGCTAAGGGAGGCCCATCGTACTGCTCGGAGAGCAGAAAACTGACAAGATTTCCCCCGAAAGGGTTATGGTGAAGAAGATGGATCGAGTGGACGCTCCGGCTGAAAAGACGACCCCGGCAGAAGGGGCATCAGGAACACATCAGGTTCCTGAGAGCATCGACATTCTGCAGATCATGCAGGCGATCCCTCATCGCTATCCTTTCCTCCTGATCGACAAGATGCAGGAAATCAAGGCAGGTGAATCTGCTGTTGGCATCAAGAATGTCACGGTGAATGAGCCTTTCTTTCAGGGACATTTTCCCTCTCATCCGGTGATGCCAGGTGTTTTGATCATCGAAGCCATGGCCCAAACGGCAGCAACACTGGTTGTTTTGACGCTGGGCAAGGCTTTTGAAGGCAAGCTGGTGTATTTCATGACCATTGAGGGGGCTAAGTTCCGCCGTCCTGTGGGGCCAGGTGATCAGCTTCGCATTGAGGTGGTCAAGGAGCGTTCCAGGGCGAATGTCTGGAAGTTCAAGGGTATTGCCCGTGTTGACGGCGTTGCCGTTGCAGAGGCAACCTTCAGTGCCATGATCATGGGCTGAACTGATGCAGATTGCAGGAAAACGATCCGAGAGTGCCGAGATCCATGCGACCGCTCTTGTCGATGAGCGTGCGCGGATTGGAGATAACGTCCGTATTGGTCCGTGGTGTATGGTTGGACCTCATGTGACGCTTGGCGACGGTGTGCACCTGCATGCTTCGGTTATCGTCGATGGTCATACCACCCTTCGCGAAGGAGTGGAGGTTTATCCTTTCGTCACGATCGGGATGGCGCCGCAGGATCTCAAATATGCCGGCGAGCCAACGCTTTGTGAGATTGGGGCAAACACGGTCATTCGTGAGAACGTGACGATTCATCGTGGAACGGCACAGGGACATGCTCTGACCAAGATCGGTGCATTCTGTCTGATCATGGCCAATGCCCATGTGGCTCATGACTGTGTTCTGGGTGATCGCGTGATCATCGTGAACAATGTCGTCATGGGGGGGCATGTTGAAATTGCTGATGACGCCAAGGTCATGGGGTCAGCTGCGCTTCATCAGTTCGTTCGCATCGGTCGTGGCGCGGTTGTTGGTGGGGTCTGTGGGGTCGAGATGGATGTCATCCCCTATGGCAGCGTTCTCGGCAACCGCGCCCGTCTTGTTGGTTTGAACTGGATCGGGTTGAAGCGATCCGGTGTTGGGCCGGATGAGATGCAGGCCATGCGTCGGGCATTCCGGACGTTGTATCCCCGTCACGGGAGCACGGATGTTGTTCTGGAAGCCCGGATCGCAGAAGTTCGTCGTGAATATGGGCATTTGCAGCGCATTGCAGAAATGCTTGATTTTATGGAAGCGCCGAGCCGCCGTGGACTAACGCGCGTAGCCCGGAATGAGGGGCTGTCCGAAACCGAAGGAGCCTGAGTATGCCAGGGGGAGGGTGCGTCGGTATTCTGGCCGGGGCAGGCCCCTTGCCTGCACAGGTGGCTGCGGCTGCTCTGGAAAAAGGAAAGTCGGTTTTCGTCGTCGGCTTCCGGGATTTTGCAGATACAGCCCTTTTGGCCCCTTACCCGCATGAGATCATTCGTCTTGCAGCAGTTGGCGAGACCCTGGCTGCGCTTAAAAAGCATGGTTGTCGTGAACTGGTTCTGATCGGTCCTGTAAGGCGTCCCGCGTGGCGCGACCTTCGACCTGATGCAGAGGGCGCTCGAATTCTTGCTCGTCTAGGACGAGCCATTTTCCTGGGTGATGATGGTCTGCTGGGCGCGGTTGTCCGGGTTCTGGGGGAAGAAGGCTTCATTGTCCGCGGAGCGCATGAATTTCTGGATCATGCCACGGGCCGGAGCGGAACGCTTGGACGTGTTCTTCCTGATGAACAGGCCCGTCAGGATATCGCGCGAGGTGTACAGGTTCTGCGTGCGATGGCAGCGCTGGACATCGGGCAAGGGTGTGTGGTGCAGAGCGGCCTGGTGCTTGCTGTTGAAGCCCTTGAAGGTACGGATGCCATGCTGGGTCGTTGCGGCAAGTTAATGCAGGCTGGCAGCGGGGGTGTTCTTATCAAGATGCCCAAGAGTGGGCAGGATCTGAGGGCGGATATGCCCACGATTGGCCCGGAAACTCTTGAAAATGCTGCCCGGAACGGATTGCGTGGGGTGGCGTTTCAGCCTGGTGTAACCCTTCTGACAGACCCGGATCGCTGCGTGGCTTTGGCTGACCGGTACGGGCTGTTTCTTTATGGGCTGACGACCGAAGATCTTAAGGAAGAAAAATGAGCACATTCCTGCACACGATGGTCCGCATCCGGGACATTGATCGCAGTCTGGCGTTCTACAGCCTTCTGGGAATGAAGGAACTGCGTCGCAAAGAGGTTCGCGAAGGGCGTTATACGCTGGTCTTTATCGGATTCGCGGATAACGAGCACGGACAGGCCGAAATCGAACTGACCTATAACTGGGATCAGGACGCCGACTATGAAGTCGGTACAGGGTTCGGGCACTTTGCGATTGGCGTGCCCGATGTGGCGGCGTTGGTTGAGACTGTCCGCTCGGGTGGTGGCACTGTAACGCGCGAGGCAGGGCCGTTGAAGTTCGGAACGATCATTATTGCCTTCGTGCAGGACCCGGATGGGTACAAGATCGAGCTTATCGAGAAGAAGCCGACGTCTTCAGAAGACTGAGAGCTTTTTCCAGGGACTGAATGATCGTCTCTGCGTTCTGGCGTACAGAATCGTCTGTGTGGGATGACAGAATGTCGGCGCAGAGCAGGGCAGGGGACAGGGCATTTCGCAAATCGTGGCGGAATGCGCTGGATTCGACCGTCTGAGACGGTGTTGGAGTCGGTTTTTGGCTCATATCCTCAGCTTCCTGGCGCTCTGGCATTGACACGCATGGACCCGGTGAGTACAAGCCCGGGTCTCATTCACCGGGCGTTTCGTGCGCCCGATCGACGCGGATGTCCAGAGGGGCGTCTGCATGGTTTTAAAGGATCGATGTCATGAAGCGCACGTATCAACCCTCCAAGCTGGTTCGTAAGCGTCGTCACGGTTTCCGTGCACGTTCTGCTACAGTCGGTGGCCGTCGCGTGCTGGCAAACCGCCGCACCAAGGGTCGCTCGAAGCTTTCCGCCTGAGCGCGAACTTTACAGTTGGCCGCCTGAAAAAGCGGCCGCAGTTTCTGCGTGTTGCCGGCAAAGGGCGTAAAGTCGCCACTCCGGGAATGGTTGTGCAGATTCTGCAGGATGATACCCAGCCTGAAAGTCGTGTCGGGTTTACGGTCACGAAAAAGGTCGGGAATTCGGTCATCCGAAACCGCACAAAACGCCGCCTCAGAGAGGCGTTGCGTCTTGTGGCGCGTGAGGACGGTCTTCCAACAGGAGACTTTGTCCTGATCGGTCGAGACGGCACGCGCCGACGCGATTTTTCTCTGCTTCAGGAAGATCTCCGGAAAGCCCTACGTAAGAGTGCGGAAAAATGACTGGCTTTTTTAGTAAGCCTGTCACCCTCTTCCTGCTTGCACTGATTGATTCCTACAAACTTTTTGTTAGCCCTTATCTGGGACGAAATTGCCGGTTTGAGCCGGGGTGTAGCACTTACGCCATCATGGTGATTAAATCGCATGGTCCCTTGCGTGGAGGATGGCTGGCACTCAGAAGACTCTTGCGCTGTCATCCCTGGTCAAAAGGGGGCTGTGACCTTCCTCCTGAACGCCATCAGCATTAAAAAATACCGCTAGCTATTGTTTTGATCGCGGTTTTCGGCCACTTGAGGCTCAGCATTCCTCCGTAGAGACGAAAGACCGGCATCCGCCCGATGGAAATCAAGCGCATCATTGCGGCCACTATCCTCTCGGCCCTCATCCTGATCGGTTTCGACTATTTCATGCCGAAACCCCATCAGGACAATCATCCTGCTGTCACGCAGACTGCTGCAACACAGTCCCCGTCAACTCCGGCTCAGGCGGCGCCTTCAGAGGCTGCTCCCGAACAGACGGTAACGGCGCGACGTATCGCAATCACGAGCGAAGACGTACAGGGCTCCCTGAACCTCAAGGGTGCGCTTCTGGATGATGCGGTGCTGACGAAGTATCGCGCCACACTCGCGAAGGACAGTCCGCTGGTTCGTCTGCTGGACAAGCCTGGCAGCGAGCATCCAAATTTCTTTGTCATTGGCTGGAACAACGCTCCAGGCTCGAATGCGAAGGTTCCTGATCTGAATACGGTCTGGGGCAGTGCAGACGAGGCCCTGTCACCAGGTCATCCGGTAACGCTGAAGTGGGATAATGGTGAAGGGTTGATCTTCACGATCCAGATCTCGATTGATGAGCATTACATGTTCTCGGTCGTCCAGTCCGTGGAAAACCATTCTGCGCAGCCGGTCGCTCTTGTTCCGTTTCAGCGCGTTCAGCGTGATTATCAGGCTGCAGAAGGATTCTGGACCGCCCATGAAGGCCCGATCGCTGTCATGGATGGTCGTCTGAATGACGAGACCTACAAGAATGTCCGTAAGGGTGCCGAGCATCCGGACCATACGTTCTGGGCCAAGGCTGGTACCGGCGGCTGGGGTGGCATCAGCGACAAGTACTGGCTAACGGCTGTTGCTCCAGAAGCCACCGCTGCCGTGACAGCCAGTTTTGCGTATGTTCCGGGCAACCCGGGATCGTACCAGATTGGTTTTGCTCCGCAGGCTCCTCAGCAGGTCATGCCGAATAGCACGATCACACAGGCGAGCCACCTCTTCGCCGGAGCAAAGGTTCCAAGCCTGCTTCAGGCCTACAGCCGCGATTTACATATCACGGATTTCGATAAGGCCATTGATTTTGGCTGGTTCAGCTTCCTGACGCGCCCGATCCTGTATCTGCTGCACTGGCTGTATCTGCATCTGGGGAACTTCGGACTGGCGCTGATGGCGCTGACGCTGATCGTCAAGATCGTACTGTTCCCGCTGGCGTCCAAGGCTGCCACGTCTTCTGCGCGGATGCGTCTTCTGGCTCCGAAGATCAAGGAGATTCGCGAGAAGAACAAGGACGACCCGATGGTGATGAACCAGAAGGTTATGGCCCTGTATCGCGAAGAGGGCGTGAACCCGGCCAGTGGCTGTCTGCCGGTTCTGATCCAGGCTCCGATCTTCTTCTGCCTCTATAAAATGCTGAACATCAGTATTGACGAGCGTCATGCACCCTTCTTCGGCTGGATCCGTGATCTGTCCGTCCCGGACCCGACGAACATCTTCAATCTGTTCGGTCTGATCCCTTTTGATCCGACGGTTTACTTTTCCTTTTTGCACATCAGTGTTTGGGGAGCCGCTTTGGGTGTCACGTTCTGGCTGCTTCAGCGCCAGACGATGGTGAGCATGGATCCGGCGCAGGCGCGCATCATGCAGTTCATGCCGCTGGTTTATGTGTTCGTGATGTCCGGGTTCCCGGCCAGTCTTCTGGTCTATTACACCTGGAACAACCTGCTGACCTTCGCGCAGCAGACCTTTATCCAGAGCCGTGCCAAGTTGCCGGTTCCTGTTACCAAGAACGGACGCTGAGACATCATGAAAGAGGTCGCAGGCCCTCCTACTCCTGAGCAGATTGAAGACGGGCGTCTTCTTTTTGCCGGAGAGTGTGAGTTTTTCTTCGGATCGCAGAAGATCGAGCAGTTGCCTCCGGTTGGGCGGCCAGAAGTCGCGTTTGCGGGGCGATCGAATGTTGGTAAGTCCAGCATCATCAATGCTCTGACAGGGCGCAAGGCACTCGCCCGCGCATCTTCCGAGCCCGGTCGTACCAAGCAGCTCAACTTCTTTAATCTGTCAGACCGTATTTCCCTTGTGGACATGCCGGGCTACGGATTTGCGAAAGCTGAAAAATCCGTCAAGGAAGATTGGCAGAACATGATGTTCGCCTATCTTCGTGGACGGACGACGCTGGCTCGCGTCATTCTGCTTCTTGATGCACGGATCGAACTCAAGGCTTCTGATAAAGATGTCATGGAGCTTCTGGACCGGGCCGCGGTCGTTTTTCAGATTGTTCTGACCAAGTGCGACCAGGTACGGCCTAATGCTCTGAAAGCCAAGATAGCGGATGTGGAGGCCCTGGCGCTCAAGCACGCTGCGGCTTATCCGCGCATTGTGTGCACCAGCAGCCAGACCGGCGAAGGTATCGAAGATCTGCGTGCGGAAATCGCCCGTTTCGCAGATCCTGCCAAGACCTCAGTGGAAGGATAAGTCCGGCCGTGAGCAAAAAGACCCACAGTGAAAAGCTGCCGGAAATCCCGCCAGCCGTGAACATGGATGACGCCCAGCAGCAGGCGGCTATCCTTGCCAGTGCTCTTCCCTATCTGCGGCGTTATGCCGGTGACACCATTGTCGTGAAGTATGGTGGCCATGCGATGGGTGAGGGAAAGCTGGCCAGCGCGTTTGGCTACGATATCGCCCTGCTCAAGCTGGTCGGGATTAACCCGATTGTTGTGCATGGCGGTGGCCCGCAGATCAGTTCCATGCTGGATCGTTTGCAGATCCGTTCCCAGTTCATTGATGGCCTTCGCGTGACAGATGCTGCGATGGTGGACGTCATTGAAATGGTTCTGGCCGGCAGCGTGAACAAGCAGGTGGCTGAACTGATCAACCAGGCTGGCGCTATGGCTGTGGGGATTTCAGGCAAGGATGGAAGCCTGATTAAAGCGCGCAAGCTGACCCGCACGCGTCGTGATCCTGACAGCCAGATCGAAAGCGTCATTGATCTTGGGTTTGTTGGTCAACCTGAGAAGATTGATCCGCGCGTCCTTTACGCTCTTCTGGGGTCCGGGCTGATCCCTGTGATTGCTCCGGTTGGTGCGGGCGAGAACGGTGAGACGTACAACATCAATGCTGATACAGCAGCGGGTGCGATTGCTGGTGCCGTGCATGCTTCACGTCTGCTGATGCTGACGGATGTTCCGGGTGTTCTGGATCGCAATGGCAAGCTGATCGAGGAACTGAGTGCTGAAGAAGCGCGCAACCTTATCAAGGATGGTACAATTTCGGGAGGCATGATCCCGAAGGTTGAGACTTGTCTGGATGCTGTTCAGAGTGGTGCCAAAGCGGCTGTCATTCTGGATGGTCGTGTGCCCCATACCTGCCTGCTGGAACTTTTTACACGGGCCGGGCCGGGAACCCTCATCAAAGCCTGAACCGGATTATGGCGCTTCGTAAGAGAAGCGCCATTTTTTTTGCTCATCCAGCGCGTCATGAAGGGCTTGGGTGGCTCGTTCAAGCAGGAGTTCCGGCGAAGAGTCTTGATCGTTTGGTTCCCGGCTGATCAGGCCAATATATAAAGGCAAATGCATCGGCGGGTCTATCAGTAAGGGAATCCCGTGTGCTGTCATGCGTTCTGCGCGTTCGGCCATGGCAAAACGATCCCCACCGTCCATCCAGAGTGCGAAGGTATTCCCGCTGAGACGCGCGATGGCGTCAGTCGGACGGACGGCTTTGCGTAGCAGCGCGATGCATTGGATCAGTGCCTCTTCTCCAGCCTGAAAGCCGATATTTTGGGTAATGTCTGTCAGGCCGGGAACGTATGCGACCATCAGTGTCGCGGGTAGACATTCCCGATCCAGGCGGGGAGTACGCCTTTTCATTTCATCTTTCAGGCCGTCCCAATTCAGAAGATTGGAAGCGAGGTCGTAATGGCACTCTTCCAGGACGCGCCGATGGAGAGCGTCATGCTCCTGTGTGGCGGCGATGAGAGACATGACAGTCTGGAGAAGTTCAATGTCTTCTTGAGACCAGAGTGTCTTTTTCCAGCAGATCAAGCCGAGCGGAGACTGGCTGCGAATGGCTTCGCAAATCAGAACCGCATACTTCGCATCCGCTGAAAACCGGACGGCAGCCAGGCTTGGGACGAAAGTATTTTCCTGCAAACACTCCTGCAAACCCTGCGGGAATGGGGCTGACTTATGAAGAATACTGTCGTCTGTTGGTGGCATAAAGGAGCTGAAGAGAAGAGTATCAGCCTGCAACTCCTCCTGAAGGACTGTGAGGGCAGCAGCGATGCCCAGACTTGGTAGAATGGCCTGACGCATTGCCGTCAGGGCCTTCCGGATTACATGCAGCGGCGTGAATGTAGACTCCTGCCGCGTGAGGGGATCGGGAAGACGCAGTCCGGTATCAGGGTGTGCCATGGAGGCTCCAGGCTGGTGATGAGGCAAAATCAGCCCTGCAGCTTAGGGCGCAACGGGTTAATCATTCCATGGAGCGGCTTTGAATGGATCAGAAACGTTCTTTGCCGGTTTCTGGAGCAGGATGTCCCGGTGTTTTTTCATAGGCTTAATAGGTTAACGGAAGCTTAATGGGTGAGGTGATCTGGCTGAAAGGGGAAAGAGCCGTTGACAGGTAAAGCCGGGGAACGCATGGTCCGGCGGTTTTCTGCTTCTTTTCCGGATGGTTCTGATGCCTCACGATACGCTTCGCACCGCCATTGACGCTCTTTGGGAGCGTCGTACCACTCTGAACGCACAGACAGAGGGAGAAGATCGCGAGGTCATCGAAACCGCGCTTAAAGGTCTTGATGCCGGTACGCTGCGTGTGGCTGAGCCGAGCGAAGATGGCTGGGTTGTGCATGAATGGCTGAAGAAGGCTGTTCTGCTGTCTTTCCGTCTGAATGACAGCCGCGTCATGGTTGGTGGTTGCGGTGGCCAGCCGGCTTTTGACAAGGTGCCTCTGAAGTTCGAAGGCTGGGATCAGTTCCGTTTTGCGGAAGCCGGTTTCCGTGCCGTTCCGGGGGCAATCGTTCGTCGTTCGGCGTTCATCGCCCCGAACGTTGTTCTGATGCCAAGCTTCGTGAACGTTGGCGCCCGTGTGGACAGCGGCACGATGATTGACACTTGGGCGACCGTCGGGTCCTGTGCGCAGATTGGCAAGAACTGCCATATCAGTGGTGGCGCTGGCATTGGTGGCGTTCTGGAGCCGCTGCAGGCTGCTCCGGTCATTATTGAAGACGACTGCTTCATCGGTGCGCGTTCGGAAGTTGCTGAAGGCGTGATCGTGGAGAAGGGCTCTGTTCTTTCCATGGGCGTGTTCATTGGTGCGTCCACGAAGATTGTGGATCGTGCGACGGGTGAGATCTTCATGGGCCGCGTTCCGGCCTACTCCGTTGTCATTCCAGGTACGCTGCCGCCGAAGGAACCGGGTAAGCCGTCTCTCGCCTGTGCTGTGATCGTCAAGCGCGTTGACGAGCGTACGCGCTCCAAGACATCTATCAACGAACTCCTGCGCGACTGATTCATGCCGACCCTATCTTTCCCAAGTGATCCTGTTGCTCTTGCGCAGGATCTGATCCGTTGCCAGTCCGTTACGCCTGCCGATGATGGAGCGCAGGCTCTTCTGGCATCGGTTCTGGAAGGGATGGGGTTTGAGGTCATGCATCTTCCTTTTGGACCAGAGGATGCGCCGACCCCGAATTTTTATGCCCGGATCGGGACGGGAAGTCCGTCTCTCTGTTTCGCAGGACATACGGATGTTGTTCCCCCCGGTGAGGGTTGGGCGCATGATCCGTTTTCTGCCGAAATCCATGATGGCCGCCTCTATGGGCGTGGCATTGCGGACATGAAGGGGGGCGTGGCCTGCTCGGTTGCAGCCATCGCACGCTTTCTGGAAAGCCGTCCGCTCAAGGGATCGATTTCTCTTCTTATTACGGGGGATGAGGAAGGTCCGGCGCATTTTGGCACGAAGCCCGTCATCGAATGGCTGGCGGCGCGGGGCGAAGTGCCGGATTTCTGCCTGCTGGGTGAGCCAACCAATCCTTCCGTTCTTGGTGATACCATCAAGATTGGCCGTCGCGGAAGTATGAATGCTGAAATTACCGTCCGTGGGGTGCAGGGACATGTGGCCTACCCCCATCTGGCGGATAATCCTGTTCATCGGGTACTTGCCGCTCTGACGGAGTTGACCGGACGTTGTCTCGATGAGGGGACGGAGTGGTTTTCTCCATCGTCGCTTCAGGTTACGAGTGTTGATGTCGGGAACCCGGCGACGAATATTATTCCGGCTGATGCGCGGGCTCGCTTGAACATTCGATTCAATGACAGCCATACGGGAGATGGTCTGGCGGACTGGATCCGGGACGTTGTAAGCCGTCATGCGCCGGACAGCGACGTGAAGATCGCGATCAGCGGCGAGGCGTTTCTGACGCAGCCGGGACCGGCTGTGAACTGTCTGGAACAGGCTGTTCAGGACGTGACGGGACGTCGCCCGAAGCTTGATACGGGTGGCGGAACATCCGATGCCCGTTTCATTTCTCAGTACTGTGCTGTTGCAGAGTTCGGTCTTGTGGGTGCGACCATGCACAAGCGGGACGAGCATGTTGACGTTTCGACCCTTGAAGACCTGACCCGTATTTACCTGACGTTCATGGAAAGATTTGGCCTGTGACCCCAGACCGCCCGACTGGCATGCCTCCAGCAGGGGGGATGAATGTTCCGCTTGGCGTGTGGCTTCTGGGTCGAGGGCGTGGGATCGGGATCAACTGTTTCGCGCCTGGTATGCAGCCGCTTATGGCGGCGCTGGCGCCGACTGTAGCGATTGCGCTGATCGGAATTTTTGGGGCGTTTTTTATGCCCGCAGAACAACGCGGGCTGCGGCTGACACAGGCGCTGGTGCAGTTGGTCTGCACGCTGCTTCAGCTTGTGGTATCCGAGCGTTATGCGGCCTATGCCGGGCGTAAGGGGCTCTGGTCCCGCTATGCAACGGCCTCGCTGTGGTGTGCTTGGCTGCCTCTGCTGATGATGATCATGGCCGAAGGTGTCATGCGAATGGTGATGCCGGGCAATGCGTCATCCCCTGCTGCTATTGCCGGGGTGGCAGCGGGCGTGCAGCTCTACAGTCTTTGGTTGACCTGGTATGTTACGCGCGTTGGTCTGATGATGACGGCTTTGCAGGCTGTCATCATGACGGTCTTGCAGACACTGAGCGCTGTTGTTCTGTTCGGCCTGCTATGGCTACTGCCACCGCATTACAATGCTCTGGTTGATCTGTTCGGGGGCGTTTGACGTCTTAGGCGAACGGATCTTCAGGGTAGCCGACGCCTGTCAGGCATAAGCCGTCTGGCGGGGATGTCGGTCCTGCGGCACAGCGGTTTTTCGCTTGTAGAATGTCCCGCATTTTTTCTGTGGGCCACTGACGCGATCCCACCATGACAAGCGAACCCACCATGTTCCGGACCTGATGGTGCAGGAAGGATCGGGCTTGTGTATCGACAAGGACGAGGTCACCCTCACGGTGGATTTTTAAGACATCCAGAGTACGGACTGCGCTTTTGGCCTGACAGGCGATGGCCCGGAAGGATGTGAAATCGTGCGTTCCGAGCAGGAAGTTCGCGCCCTCCTGCATGAGATCTACGTCCAGAGACCGTTTGACGTGCCAGACGTGGTTTTCCTGCAAGGCCGGACGAGCCTGACGGTTGAGGATGGTAAAGCGGTAGCTCCGCCACGTCGCGGAGAAGCGGGCGCTCCAGTCCAGACTGACGGGCGCGGCCTGAAGCACAACGACAGGGTGGGGCTTAAGGTAATACCCCATGCCATCGCGGATCTGACGGCCATTGATCGGGGCATCCGCCGGGAAATCAAGATGGATCACCATGCCGGAGGCGTGGACGCCTGCATCCGTGCGCCCCGCTGTAATACTGGAGACGGCACGGCCGCCGACCAGTTTTGAGGCTGCTGCCTCAATCAGGGTCTGGATAGAGAGGCCGTCTTTCTGGCGCTGCCAGCCGACGTAATTTGTGCCGTCATATTCAATCTTCAGGGCCCAGCGTGCGATGTCGTCTTCAGCCAAGACGGGTCCCCTTCGGGACGGCTTGTCCTCGTACGAAATCGCTAGCGTTCATCATGCTGCGTCCGGGTTTCTGAATGCGCTCGATGCGGAGCGTGCCGGTGCCGCAGGCAATCGTCAGAGCGTCATCAATGGCCGTCCCCGCGTCGGAGCCGGACTGTTCAGGCACGGGTGTTGCGGCACCAATTTTGAGCACCACATTATCCAGCGTCGTGAATGCGCCGGGCCATGGGGTCAGGCCACGGATCTGACGGTCAATCTCTTCGCAACTGCGCGACCAGTCGATCCGCCCATCTTCCCGCTTGAGCATATGCGCGTAGGTCACGCCCTCTTCAGGCTGCGGCACGGCAACGGGCTGTTCCTGCAAGGCGCGAACGATCAGTCGCCCACCGATTTCCGCCAGACGGTCATGTAGCGTGCTGGCTGTGTCGGACGCACTGATGGGAGTGGCTTCTTCGAGGAGCACGGCGCCGGTGTCGAGACCTTCATCCATCTGCATGATCGAGACGCCGCTCTGGCTGTCCCCTGCAACGATGGAAGACTGGATTGGCGAGGCACCGCGCCAGCGGGGAAGGAGGCTGGCATGGATGTTCAGGCAGCCGAGACGGGGCGCATCGAGCATGGCCTTGGGCAGGATCAGCCCATAAGCCGCGACGACCGCAGCATCGGCATTGAGTGCCGCAAAAGCTTCGTGCTCTGCCACGTCCTTACGGACCCTGGCGGGCGTGCGGACGTCTATTCCGGCAGCTTCCGCCGCTTCATGGACAGGCGAGCGGCGCACGGCTTTGCCGCGCCCTGCCGGGCGGGGAGGCTGTGTATAGACCGCAACGATCTCGTGTCCTGCGGCCATGAGGGCATGCAGGGCCGGGACCGCGAAATCCGGCGTACCCATGAAGATCAGACGCATCGGTGATTAACGCCTTCCCAGCTTCTGCTCTTTGGCGAGGCGGCGCATGATCATGTTGCGCTTGAGCGTGGACAGATGATCCACGAACAGGACGCCATCCAGATGATCCATTTCATGCTGGATGCAAGTTGCCAGAAGACCATCCGCATCCCGCTCGATGATCTCGCCAGCAAGATCACGATAACGGACGCGGATCGATTCGGGGCGGATCACTTCGGCATACTGGTTCGGCAGGGAGAGGCAGCCTTCTTCCCGGACGGCCATCTGTTCGGAATCCGTGATGATTTCCGGATTGATCAGAACCATCGGCTCGCGGGGCGCATCTTCTTCGGCGACATCCACGAGGGCAAAGCGCATGCCAAGGCCGACCTGCGGCGCGGCGAGGCCGATGCCGGGGGCCTTATACATGGCGGAAAACATGCCTGGAAGCTGCTCACGCAGGAACGCCATGTCTTCCGCGCGCACTTCACGGGCGACCTGACGCAGCACGGGGGCCGGGGCAATCAGGATCGGGGTCGGGGGCACCGCATCGATGCCGGACAGGAAATCGAATTCGCTCATGCTCTGCGATGTAGCGAGGGTGAGGCTTTTGTGCCAGTCCTGAGGGGCATTTCCCAAGGCAGAACTTGCATCTTTGGGGTGCTCCACCATATCCTGTGCTGATGTCAGGTGCCTCATGGAGGGTCTGATGCCCATTGTCTCGCTCATGGAGGAGGCTCAAGCCCTATGTCCGGTCGTCTGTTTACGTCACCCATGTTCCTTGGTTTTGATCATCTTGAGCAGATGCTTGAGCGCGCGTCCAAATCTACGTCCGACGGTTATCCGCCCTACAACATCGAACAGCTGAGCCAGACAGCCCTACGGATCACGCTGGCTGTGGCGGGGTTCGTGATGGATGATCTTCAGATCACGCAGGAAGACAACCAGCTTGTGATCCGTGGTCGCCAGACAGATGACAGTCAGGGCCGTGTGTTCCTTCATCGTGGGATTGCTGCACGGCAGTTCCACAAGGCGTTTGTACTGGCCGAAGGAATTGAGATTGGTGGAGCGTGGCTTGATAATGGCCTGCTGCATATCGATCTTCTGCGCCCCGAGCCGGAAGTTCGCGTAAAGCGGATAGCCATCACGCAGGGTCGTCGGACGGCAGGCACGCCTCAGACCGTGCAGCACGAAGTCGTCCCGCCGGTGGTCAAGCCACGCCGGGCACGACCGGTGCGCGATCTTGACGACGAATAAACCGTTTTTTGACAGCTTGTATGTTTCAACCTGACTGGCGCCAGAGAAGCCCGCAGGTTTCAGTAAGGATCAGGAATTGAACAATCCGTTCGAAAACAGTGATGGGCACGAAGAGGCGCTTCCGGCAGATCTGAGGCGGATCACGGGACCACAGCTTCGCACGCTGGGCATGTCCCAGCTCGCCTATGTGAGATCCGTCATGCATGACGGTGAGCTGATGGTGGCAATCCATGCTGCCGATGGCACACCCATGGCCGTGGCAGATGACGAGGAGAGCGCCATGGATGCGATCCTCGAACATGAAATGATTCCTACTCTTCTTCAGTAAGGTTCAGGCGTGAGCACCAATCCCGACATTACCCGTCATCTTGAAGAAAACCGTCTGGCCGGTGTCGTGACCCATAACGGTCTGGCCTATCTGGCCGGGCAGGTCGCGGATGACGCTACGCTGGATACGGAAGGCCAGACAGCTGACATTCTGCGCCAGATCGACGCGCTTCTGGCGGATCTGGGTACGGACAAGACGCGTATCCTGTCTGTTCAGATCTTCCTGACCGACATCAACGAGATCGGGAACATGAACAAGGCCTGGGATGTGTGGCTGGATAAGGGGCACAAGCCTGCCCGTGCTACCGTCGAAGCCAAGCTGGCTGATCCGGAATGGCGGGTGGAAATTACGGCGATTGCTGCCCTGCGCTGAACAGAAAGCAGCGCCTCTCAATAAAAAAGCGGTACGGCCGACGAGGGCTGTACCGCTTTTTTTTGTTTCTCCGGGACCATTCAGATCCCAACCTAAGCGTTATTCAAACGTCCCGGAGACGGAGACAACTGCAGCGAAGCCTGTGCCGACGCTATAGGTTGGCTGGGACGCGGAGAGTGTTTTGCCATAGACGCCGCGTGTTGTTGTGGCGTTGCCAGAGAAGCCGTTGACCTGTGCCAGATAGTGACTGTCCCCGACATTCATGAGGCTCAGCATGGCTTTCGGGCGGACCCGACCAATTTTCGGAAGGTAGCGACCCAGCGAAATATCGGACGTGATGTAGGATGGAATGGATTGGTCGTTCATCAGCGTTGCGTACTGGGAGTCCGTATAGCGCAGGTTGAAGTTCGCGAAATTAGTACCGTCGTCGTAGGTTAGGCCCAGAGCGCCGGTGAATTTTGGGGATGCGACTTCCTGCCTGCCCTTCGTGCGGAGATAGTCGCCCTGATAGGCGATGTTGTTGCCGACACGCGTATGCATGAACTGCCCGGACGCATAGGCGCTGATATGGTGCCAGGGACGCGTTGAAATTTCAGCCTGCACGCCTTGTGCACTTTCGCCACCCGCGTCGATCGGCTGGCTGATCATGATGGTGGAGTTGGGGAGATACGAGACGCTGGTGATCTGGTGATGCGTCAGGTTGTAATTGAACAGCGCCACGTTCAGCATGATATCGCCCGAATGGCGGTACCCGATTTCCTCGCCGATCATGTATTCCGGCTGAAAATTAGCCAGCGGAAGTGAAACAGCATTCGCGCTTGTGAAGCTGTAAACCGGAACCTGTGCCTGGAAGGAAGACGGTGCGCGGTAGCCGGTCGTGCCGTTCACGTAAATCTGGTTTTTCGGATCAAACTGGTAGCTGATCAGGACCTGAGGGATGGGAACAAACATGTTCTCCACGGACTTGAAATTGGCTCCTGGCAGATCCTGACTGAAGCTGCGGGAGATCATGTTGGCACGCAGGCCTGCGTCGATGGTCAGGCGGTCATGGAAGAGTTTGACCTGGTCTTCCAGGCCGATGGCGTTCAGTTGCTGGAAGCCATTGATGTTGTACTGACTGACAGACACGTTGTTGAAGGCCGTCAGGTAGCCGTTATTTTCCGTGTACTGACCGGATGCGTTGACCGGATAATGGTTCTGATATTCGGTATGAACCGCATAGGAATACCAGTAGGAGAGCTTCAGCGTGTTGAAGCCGCGATGCCATGCCCCCACAAGATTGATGCCGCTGGACGTCTGGACCCATGGGTGAATACTGATGGCCGTAACATTCCCTGTCTGGCCTTCATACCCGTTCAGGGATGAATACTGCTGGGTGCCAACATAGCCGTTGGATGCCGGAATATTGACGCCGTAATTATTGGGACCAAATGTCTCGATGGCATAGGGTTCTGCATCAAGCGTCAGGCCATGTCCGAAATCGAAATGGTTTTTCAGCGCCCCTACCACGGCATTCGTTGCCTTGGTGTTGAGCTTGTAATAGAGCGTGTCGCCCTTCGTATATGTTGCGTGCGTGTTGTAGCCAGTGCCGTATGTTTTCCACTGTGCCAGCGTCGGGTAGAGCCATTCGGTCTGGTTGGCTTTGTTATATCCAAAAATCAGTTCGGAACTGCTTTTGGGAGCCCAGCGCTTTTCGATGGCGGCGTCCACATGCCAGCGATCCATCTGGCCCGGACCGCGCCAGAGATTGGCGCTGGAATAAGAGCCGGATGCAAAAGCCCGAACGCCACTATGCCCGATTTCACCCGTGTCGAACCGGACGAACTCTTTGTTTGTGCTGTGCGTGCCGCCGGAGGCTTCCGCATAGGCTGTCATTTTGTCTGCGGGATGGCGCAGGGACAGTGTCATCTGAGCGCCATCGGCGTTATAAACTGGCGCTGTGAGATCTGATGATCCTTGGCTAACCGAAACAGATCCCAGGTTCTCGTTATCGACCATGGCGGACGTATAAGCGCCATAGGTGAATGGATCGGCGAGAGGAATGCCTTCATACACCATGCCGATCTGCGTCTGATCCAGACCGCGGATATGAATGGTCTCTGCCGTTGTGCTCAACGGTCCTTCGTTAGTGGCCTGCACGCCGGGTAGGCTGGATGCCAGAACACCGGGCGTAACGGTCGGGGCCTGTTTGGAAATATACTCCTGAGTGACGGCGCTGATGGTTTTGGCTTCCATATGATGTACCATCATTCCACCGCCCAATACCCGGCGGCTGGCATGGATGCTCATGCTCTCGGCTGAATGGCCTTCCAGATCATGGGGTACTTTCGGTGCAGCTTTTGGAGCAGGGGCAACAGGCGTCTGTTTGATCTGATTTTTCCCGGCGTGATGGACGCGAGCTTGAGCCGGACCGGTGCTGCAGACCAATGTTGGAACGAGTGCGGAGGCACAAAGCAGATAAAAAGAACGTCTTTTGTAGGAAGGCATCGTTATTCCATCACACGGCACGTTTGGCCTGGGGCCGCCTCCCGGAAGGAGGCACGGGTGGAACTACGGACGCTTCCAGATCATTTCAAAGGATGTTTTTATGACTGTGGAATGAAACAAATAAGTCATCATCATAAAACGTTCAAAATATTACAGTTGTCATACGTCTTGGAGTGCTCTGTCATCGCGCCGCTTCTGACAAATGGATGACGTCACATGAACCGCTTTGCGTACGGACTGTTTTTTTCTTTTCTTGGCCTTTCATCTACTGCTTTTGCCGAGGGGTTTCCGAATGATTTACACCTGAATCAGGTTCAGATTATTGGAACCCACAACAGTTATCGGACGGATATTTCGCCTGCTACGTTGAAATGGCTCCAGGCTGTGTCCCCGAAAGCCGCAGAAGCGCTGGATTACAAGCACACAACATTAGATCGACAGCTTGATGGCGGTGTTCGTCAACTCGAAATCGATATTTATGCCGATACTCAGGGCGGCCAGTACAGTCATCCGAAGGGACCAGAGTGGGAACGTAAAAGCGGCATTACTCCCGATACTGATCCGGCGTCTGCTGCCGCCATGCAAGGTACCGATTTCAAGGTCATGCATATTGTGGACATTGACCAGCACTCGAACTGCGAGCCCTTCAGCAAATGTCTTCAGATCATTCGGAAGTGGTCAGATGACCATCCTGAGCATTTCCCGATCTTTATTGATATTGAAACAAAACAGGACATTCCGTTTAAAAGTGACAAGCTGACTTTTACGGTTCCTGAGACATTTACGCCTGTAACCTATGATCGTCTGGACAAGGAAATCACGGATATTATTGGTCGTGATCATCTTCTGATTCCTGATGATGTTCGGGGGACGGCCTCTTCGGTCAATGAGGCGATCCGAACGAAAGGCTGGCCGACACTGGCGTCTGCGCGCGGCAAGATCATCTTTGTGCTGGATCGTCCTCAGGATACGGCCCGTTATGTGTTGAACCACTCGGGTCTGAAAGGGCGCGTTTTGTTCACGAATGGCCGACCGGGTGATCCGGATGCGGCTTATACGGAGGTCAATGAAGGGTTTGCTGGCCAGAAAGGCGCGTCTTTTGATAACGCTGAGGCTGCCCGGAAAATCCCGGAACTGGTGCGACAGGGTTATCTCGTGCGAACACGAGCAGATGCCAACACGATTGAGGCACGCCAGAATGATCTGAGCCGCCGTGAGGTCTCTTTCAAGAGCGGTGCCCAGATCATCAGCACCGATTATCCGGCTATCGAGCCTGCGGAGTGGCATGATTACAAGGTGCAGTTTGTCAATCAGGCAGTTGCTCGATGCAATCCAGTCAATGCGCCCAAGGACTGTCATGACGGCGCATTGATTAAGGACTGAATTTTTCAGGCTCGCAGATTATGAAGGGCGAGCAGATGCTTGCCCTTTTTTGTAGATCAGAGCGTGGCGTCGAACACGACGTGTTCTGCCGTTTCGTCGCCGCTTTTCATGCAGTACGCCGCGAACATTGCAATCACGACGAAGCATCCCATCGGAACAATGTATGCAAGCTGCATGTTTCCGCCGGTAGCGTCTGAGATGTAGCCTTGCAGAAGCGGAAGAATGCCGCCGCCGCTGATGCTCATCACCAGAATGGAGCCGCCATATGCGCGGTCATGACCAAGTTCATCGACCGTCAGGCCATAGATGGTTGGCCAGCATGGGCCGAGCAGTCCACTGACGAGGATGGCCGCGTACACAGCCGTGAAGTCATGCACCATCACCGCATAGCCCAGCGCAACGATGCAGAGCAGGCTGTAGACAAACAGAACCCGCGCCGGGCGGGCGTGCCGCATGAAGAAGTTGGCTACCAGCTTGCCAATAAAGAACGCACAGAATGAGGCGATCAGGTACACTGAGGCCTGTCGTTCGTTAATGTGCCCCAGACGCATGGAGAGGCGGATGATGAAACTCCAGACCCCAACCTGAGCGCCGACATATAAAAACTGTGTCAGGATACCGAGGACGAAGCGCTTGTTAGCGAACAGACGTTTGAGAGCCCCGGTCGTATCCAGTTCGTGGCTACGCTGCTGATCACGTCCTTTGCAGGCCGGATAACGTGTGACGCCAATGGCGATCATGACGACCAGCAGCACCCCAAGGATATAGATGTACGGCTCAAGAGTGGCGTGGATCATGCCAAGCTGATGCTGCCAGGCCTGAGCGGCTGGCATGGCGGAAAGCTGCTCACGAGACAGATCGCCATCCTTGAAAATCAGATAGGCGCCCATGCTGGACCCGAGAATGGCGCCAATTGGCTGAAACGCGCTGGCAAAGTTCAGGCGATGCGTTCCGCGTCCCGGAGGGCCGAGCAGGGTGCAATAGGTATCGGCAGCAGTCTCAATGAAGACCAATCCGGCTGCGACGACAAAAAGAGCGACGAAAAAGATCTGGTATGTCGCGAAGTGAGCGGCGGGGAAGAACAGGCAGCAGCCGATCAGGTATAGGAACAGCCCCAACTGGATGGACCATTTGTAGCTGAAACGCTTGATGATCATGCCCGCAGGAATGCCGAGCACGAAATAGCTGATGTAGAATGAAAACTGCACGAGGGCGGACTGGAAATCCGACAGCATGAAGGCTTTACGGAACTGCCCGATTAGCACGTCATTGAGGCTCATTGCACAGCCCCAAAGAGAGAACAGACAACAGAGCAGCCCAAAGGCCAGCAATGGTGTGCGGTTCAGGTAAAAGCCGTCCGGAAGCTGGACGATAGGGTCAGATTTGGCCACAGATTGCCTCACGGAACTGGATTGAGCGCTAAAGATAAAAATCGCCCCCTTCACGCTGGTGTCAGCATGAAGGGTATGGGTTTGTTGTTATATTAAGTGCACATATCACACATATAATGTTTTAAAAGCGCTATTCCCTGATTGGTTCAATGTCTTGGCTTTTTGAGGGGATCACATTGCATGGAGGTCCTGGGTCAGGGAGAGCGGACTGTGCCATCTGGGATAACGCAGGCATGACCCGACACCGAGGCTTATGACGCCATAAATGTAAGGTGTATCGGGATGAAGGGGCTTTTCTAGGGGTTCCGCCCATGCGGGGATAAGGGTAAGTCCCGACAGCCATTTATTCCCAGCTCCCAGTGCCTCCGAGGACCCATGATTCGTCTCGATAACATCAGCAAGCATAACGGCCAGCGCGTCATCTTCATCGAGGCCTCGGCCGCTTTGCTGAAAGGCGAAAAGGTGGGGTTGGTAGGGCCGAACGGCGCGGGAAAGTCCACGCTGTTTCGTCTTATCACGAAACAGGAAGAGCCTGATGAAGGCAATGTCCTGACGGATCGTGGTGTGACCATTGGGTTCTTCAGCCAGGATGTGGGTGAAATGTCCGGCCATAGCGCCGTGGCTGAAGTCATGAACGGTGCGGGGGCCGTTTCGGAAGTTGCGTCAGAGCTGGCTGAACTGGAAGCGGCCATGGCGGACCCGGAACGCATGGATGAGCTGGACAGCATCATCGAGCGCTTTGGTGAAGTGCAGAGCCGGTTTGAGGATCTTGGCGGGTACGCGCTGGACGGGAAGGCCCGTGAGGTTCTGCATGGTCTTGGCTTTAGCCAGGAAATGATGGATGGCGATGTTGGGCGCCTGTCTGGTGGTTGGAAAATGCGTGTAGCTCTGGCCCGCATTCTTCTAATGAAGCCTGATGTGATGCTGCTTGATGAGCCGAGCAACCATCTTGATCTGGAAAGCCTGATTTGGCTCGAGCAGTTCCTGTCCGGTTATGACGGTGCTCTGCTCATGACGTCCCATGACCGTGCCTTCATGAATCGCATCATCAACAAGGTGATCGAGATTGATGGCGGGAACCTGACAACTTATTCCGGCGACTATGAGTTCTATGAAGAACAGCGCGCCCTGAACGAGAAGCACCAGCAGGCTCAGTTCGAACGTCAGCAGGCCATGCTGGCGAAGGAAATCAACTTCATCGAACGGTTCAAGGCCCGTGCGTCTCATGCCGCACAGGTTCAGAGCCGGGTGAAGAAGCTCGACAAGATCGACCGTGTCGAGCCGCCGAAGCGTCGTCAGGCCATGAGTTTTGAATTCGCGCCTGCGCCACGGTCTGGAGATGTGGTGGTCAATATTCAGAGTGTGGACAAGCGCTATGGCAGCCGCACGATTTATGACGGGCTGGATCTGATGATCCGCCGTCGGGAACGCTGCTGCATCATGGGAGTCAACGGTGCGGGCAAGTCCACGTTGTTGAAGCTGGTGACGGGGACGACTGAGCCGGATGCTGGAACGGTCACGATCGGAAGCAACGTCAAGGTTGGTTACTTCGCCCAGCATGCCATGGATCTTCTGGATGGCGACAAGACTATCTTTGAGACGCTGGAATATGCCTTCCCACAGGCCAATCAGGGAGCGTTGCGCTCGCTGGCGGGTGGTTTTGGTTTTTCGGGCGATGAAGTGGAAAAGAGCTGTCGGGTTCTGTCTGGTGGCGAAAAGGCGCGTCTGGTGATGGCGCTGATGCTGTTCGATCCGCCGAATTTCCTTGTGCTCGACGAACCGACCAACCATCTGGACATGGCCACCAAGGAAATGCTGATTACGGCCCTTGCGGATTATGATGGCACGATGTTGTTCGTTTCCCATGATCGTCACTTTTTGGCGGCTCTGTCTAATCGCGTGCTGGAACTGACGCCTGAGGGGATTCATCAGTATGGCGGCGGGTATTCGGAGTATGTGGCGCGGACGGGTCAGGAAGCGCCGGGTCTGCATTAAGGCGTTCCGGGCGAGGGGGATAAGGATGGCAGGTTGGAAGATGTGCCTTCTGATCGCGGCTTTTTCCCTTGCGTCCCCTGTGCTGGCCCAGCACTACAATGCCGCCAATGCTCCGTGCAAACAGGCCGGAAGTGGGGTGGATCAGACCAACTGCCTGACGGTGGCTGCACAACGGGCGGATAAGGAACTGGACGTTGTTTATGATCAAATCCTGACGGTGCTGAAAAGCAGTCGGAAAACCCAACTCCAGAAAGCGCAGCAGGCTTGGTTTTACTATCGTGACGAGACCTGCGAAGCAGAGCATGATCTGTTTGAAGGTGGTACTGCGGGTCTAGCGGCGCTTCCTGCCTGTCGGGAAGCCCTGACGCGTCATCGGATTTCTGATCTCAGGGACGGTTACTGGTGGCTGGTCGAGAAGTTCGGAGCGAGGCAGGACGCTGCTCCTCTGCATCCGCATGGAGAGGCGTCCCCTTGACCGCGGTTATTTTTACATAGGAAATAACCCATTGAATGATAAAAATTTTTTGTAGCGTGTTTTTTAAAAACTTTAAAAATAATATTCGACTGGGAAAGTATTAGCGCACAGATCCGAGCGATTTATCGCCGTCGTGGCCGTTCAGAACATGCGTCAGTTCATCGACAAGGCATAGTCGGCCGTTGTTGAACTGGTAAAAAGCGATGACTTTGATCTGGCTCTGCTTGCCTGAGAGGCGGGTGGCTCGAGCAATATGCACCGTCGCGGCTTGATTGCCTTGGCAGACAATTTGCTGGATGTCGATTTCGAGCATTTTCAGAAGGCGTCTTAAAGACATAGCGTGGTTTTGAAACTCGTCGAGTGTCATCTCGCGACCATCGACAAACTGGCGGTAGTCCGGTGTCATAAAAGCTGACAGTGCTGCCGGGTCTGACGAGAAGTCGGTGAAAGCTGCAAAAATTTTCCGGATGATCTGTTCTGGATTGAAGTCTGACATGGGGATGTCCTCCGTAAACTTGTAAGGACACGATATCGGGGTTGTCTTTGGCGTTCTTCCGGTCTCAGGCCATACTTCGACTCATATGCGCCAAATAATAATCTTGGGGTCTGTCCGGATGAGTGACACATCGCCGTGGCTCTTTGGAAAAAACCTGCAACAGGATACGCGACGGGAAACGGAGGGTCACTTGCATGTCGAAGGACAGCTCCTGGGTATTGAAAGCGGTGTAGTGGGCATCAGGGGCGCGGCGGCTTACTGGCTGGTTGGTCCGGGATCGGTTCTCTGGTTGCCTCCCAGGTTTTGCCATGAGGCTCGCTCTCATGGAGCAGTAGCGGGGTGGAGTCTCTATGTTTGTCCTGGGGCGTGTGCTGATCTGCCGCAAGAGCCATTTCTTGCAGAATGTTCCCGCCTTCTTGGGGCTCAGGCAGAGCGGTTGTCGCAAACTGCTGAAGGGTCTCAATGGTCCCCGCCTGTGGCGCGTCTGGCGGAGAGTTTCTGGGACGAATTTCTGTCTGTGCCGCGAAGAAACGCGTCCCTGCCTTTTCCTCAGTCCTCCCGGCTTGGTCGGGTGACAGAGGTACTCTGTGCAAATCCGGCTGATCGCCGTGCCCAGAAAGACTGGGCTGCTCTGGCGGGACTGTCTGTCCGCTCATTTGTGCGACATTTCACGGCCGAAACGCAGATGCCTTTTTCAATCTGGAAGCAACGTCTTCGTATCCTGAATGCTCAGGAGAGGTTGGTGCGTGGTGAGACTGTAACCTCTGTTGCTTTCAGTGTCGGCTATGAAAGTCTTGGCGCCTTTGCTGAGGCTTTCAAAAAGAACACAGGATTAAGCCCCAGCGATTACGGCAAACAGCGTAGCGTGCGGCATCTGGGCTAAGCTGCCGGCACTTTTCTGTTGTCAGAGATGCAGTCCGAAGCGTGGTCCGATCCACGTCATTGCAGCATACAAGGCAATCGTCAGGCAGCAGCCGAGGGTGAGGGAGATCCAGAAATCATATCCATGCCGTAGCAGGAGCGGGATCAACAAAAACATGGGTAATGATGGCATCACATACCAGAATGTCGCCTCGGCATGGGCGGCCATGTTCGCGGGGTCGGGTTTGTCGTTCCACAGCCAGATCATCCCCAGTACCGAAACGAGTGGCAGAGAGGCGATAAGTGCGCCAAAGCCTGGATAACGTCGGGCTAGCGTGGACGCGGTGGCGATCAGCATTCCAGAGATCAGGGCTTTTATGGCGAGATGCAGCATGGAGCAGACCCTAACGGCCAATAAAGCAAGAAGCCATCAGGACGTTTTCTTCAACCGACGTCTCTGGCTCGATTTTGCGATGCCCAGACCTTCGCGGTATTTCGCAACGGTGCGGCGCTGAATGGCAAAGCCCTCTTTTTGAAGCAGGGCTGTCAGGGCATCGTCTGATAAAATGTCGTCTCCTTCTGCAGCGATAAGAGCGCGCAAACGGTGCTGAATGGCGCTGGCGCTTTGAACGGAGCCGTCACTGGCCTGAAGGGCTGTTGAGAAGAACATGCGAAGTGGCACGATGCCGCGTGGCGTATCCATGTACTTGCCGTTTACAACACGGCTGATCGTGCTTTCGTGCACGTCTGTTGTTGTCGCGAGCTCACGCATGGTGAGAGGGCGGAGGGCAGAGATTCCGTCTTCAAAGAAAGCGGCCTGCTGGCGGATGATTTCTGCTCCGACTTTCAGAATGGTCTGGCGACGCATCTCCAGCGCCCGGATGACGGCGCTTGCTTCACTGGCATAGGTCTGGAGTTGCCGTCCTGCCTCTGAGTTGCTGTCGATGTGCCGTTGAATATCCGTGTCCACATGGCAACGAGGCAGGGCGCGTTGGTTGAATGTCAGGCGAAAACCGTCTCCGTTCCTGCGGACGGTCAGATCGGGCTGGATCGGGGTGACGGGATGACGCGGGTCGAAACCTGGACGGGGATTGAGGGTCTGAATTTCTGCCAGCATATCGAGAAGGTCATCCTGCTCAAGCTGACATTTCTGTCGGAGAAGCCGCCAGTCACGCCGGGCTAGCAGGTCCAGATTGGCTAGCAGGATTTTCATGGCGGGGTCGAGCCGACCACAGCGTTCCAATTGCACAGCCAGACACTCTTCCAGTGAGCGGCAGAACAGGCCGGCAGGGTCCAGTCGCATCAGAATGCGTCGGATAGACTCAAGAGCGGCTGTTTCCATGCCGAGAACGTGTGCGATGTCGGAAACAGGCTCGGGAAGGCGCCCTGCATCGTCGAGGCTGGCCAGAAGATACAGTGCCGCAGCACGATCCCGGTGTTCAGGAAAGGTCAGGTGGATCTGGCTGCTTAGATCGTCATGGAGGGAAGGGCCGGGGGCGGCGGTTTCAGGTTGTTCCGCCCCTGACGTGAAACGATCCGGGTCGTCGTCATGGTAATCGGGCGCTTCACCGGGTTCCGGCAGCGCGACCGTGTCGGTTGGCTCAAGAACGAGCAGGGGGTTGAGTTCTGCAATCTGCTGGAGGGATTGCGTCAGTTCCTGATGGCCGAGTTGCAGCATCGCAATCGCCTGACGCAACTGTGGCGTCATGACGAGCGACTGCGACTGGCGCTGTATCAGACCGGGACTGAGCATCCCGTCAGATTAGAGCGAGAAGTTCTCTCCAAGATAGACCCGGCGCACATCTTCGTTTGCGACGATGGCTTCCGGGGTGCCTTCCATCAGAACCTGACCCCCATGCATGATGTAGGCGCGGTCAATGACTTCAAGCGTTTCGCGGACGTTATGGTCCGTAATCAGCACGCCGATGCCACGATCCTTGAGGTGAGACACAAGATCGCGAATTTCGCCCACCGCAATCGGATCAATACCGGCGAGAGGTTCATCAAGCAGAATATAGTTCGGCTGGCTGGCCAGAGCGCGGGCAATTTCCAGACGACGACGTTCACCGCCTGACAGTGCCAGCGAAGGCGAGCGGCGAAGATGCGTGATGCCGAACTCGGCCAGAAGGCCGTTCAGCATGGTTTCACGCTTTTCAGGATCGGATTCGATCACTTCCAGCGCCGCCATGATGTTCTGTTCGACGTTTAGCCCACGGAAAATGCTGGCTTCCTGCGGTAGGTAGCCAACGCCAAGGCGGGCACGGCGATACATCGGAAGCTGCGTGATGTCTGCACCATCCAGCGTGATGGACCCCGTGTCAGGCTGAACCAGTCCCACGATCATATAGAAGCTGGTGGTTTTGCCCGCGCCGTTCGGCCCGAGCAGACCCACGGCTTCGCCACGCTGAACCTGAAGCGAGACGTTTTTGACGACGGCACGCTTCTTGTAAGTCTTGCCAATACCGCTGGCGACAAGGCCGGTCTGAAGCACGGGAGCTGTGGAAGGTGTCTCGGTCACTTTGGGGCCTGACTGCTGTTGGCTTCGTTGGGAACGACAAGTCCCTGAATAGGAGAGTCCGATCCTGGCAGCATCGTGGCAATCCCGGTTTTCATGTTCACGATGGCCTGCGAGCCGTTGTTCTGGTTCTGGCCCTGCGTCACGTGAACATGGCCGATCAGGCGGGCAATCTGCGTCGCGAAAACATAGACGCCACGATCACCCGTTGCGGTCTGGGTCTGGGTGCGCAGGACAACGTGGCCCCAGCCATAGGCACGATCCAGCTTGGACGATCCGCCACCAAGCGGATTGCCATTTGTGCTGGCGGGTTGGGACTGACCAGCGGGTGCAGGCGAATCCGGTGCGCTGAAGGAGACAAGAACGTCTGCCTTGACCTGCTTGCCATCATTGGTCGTGACGGTTGCATCACCGCGACCGACGGACATGCGGGTCTTGGAATGATATTCCATGACGTCCCGTGCCGTCAGAACGTCCTGTGGCGTCGTAAGCTTCAGGTGCTTGCCCGTCATGACCATGACGGCCTGATCCATGTCGTACAGGGCGTGATCGCCCCAGCCCTGATCCGTCTGGTTATAGATATGGACGTTCCCGCGTGCCTCGATGCGGTACAGCTCAAGCGAGCCGCCCATCGGGTCGGCTTCGCCGCTCTGGCCATTTGCTGGCGGGGGCGGTGTTGGCTGGCCGTCGGGCGCTGTCTTTTTACGGAGATATCCGATGAGTGTATCGGCATCGACCGTCACATCACCACGGACGGCGCGGGCACCCCCTGTCAGGGTGACGGTCTGGGCGTTGCGATCGTAGATTTCTTCGTTTTTCCAGAACAGTTTGACAGCCTCGCCATGAGACATGTCCAACCCGTCCGCATAGGCGGCGGGAGTGGCTGCAGTCGCGAGAAGAAGTCCTGCAATGGGAAGCAGTCGGCTGATGCGGCTCATCATTTCTCTGTCTTGGCTCCTTCCTGGCGGAGGCGGGCCGCCGGGGAAGGGGGACCGTTATCATCATTGCGGACCGTCAGACCCGGTCCTGTAAACTGCATGATACCCGCATGCTGGTCCAGGAAATAGCCCTGAGCATCCTGCGTACCAAATGGCCCTTCGGCATGCACCCAGTCACGCGATGCAATCACGTCCTGTTTCAGGTCCATATCTGCGGACGGACCGTTCATGAGTGTGCCGTCATCGCGATACAGGACGACGTGATCATCAAGGTTCAGGGTCTGCTCGTGCTGCATGTAAACGCCGCGATCGGCCTTGATATGAGCCCAGGAATTGCCTGAAAGCTCAATATCCGCCACGGGGTCCACCAGATCCACACGGTCCGGACCCTGCTGATGCGTAGTGCGGGCCGTGATCATGTAGAGATGGTTATGTGCGTCCAGACCGCGATAAACGGCATTTTCCATGTTGCCGCTTTCGACGCGCAGACGGGCCATTTCTTTCAGGGCCGCACGGTTCTGATTCACAAGATGGGAAATCTCAGGCCATGCCGCGATCGAACTGAGCAGAACCAGTGCCAGGCCGGGAAGGGCCCATTTGGCGAACCCCAGCAGGGACCGCCTGCGAGCGAGTTGCTCAGCATTTGGGGCTGTACGCACCCGGTCAAAAGCCGCGCGGCGGAGGGCATCGAGTTTGGCAAGGCTCTCGCTGCGGTTCTCGGCGAAATCATCACGCCGGGGGCGTTTGTCGTCCTGAGGCGTGTTCATGACAGGCCCGCCCGCAAAAGATCATGCAGGTGAATGATGCCCTGTGGTCGCCCATCATCGCCAACGACAAAAAGACTTGTGATGGGTTTGGAGCGTGCATTCATAAGAAGTAGGACGTCCTGTGCCAGAGTCGCGGGGGTGGTCGTGATCGGTGACCGGTTCATCACTTCTTCAGCTGTTGTCGCGTCGAGATCACGATGTAGAGCACGGCGGAGGTCCGCATCCGTGATGAGGCCGCAGAGGACACCTGCGTCGTCTGTAACACCCATGCACCCGAAAGCCTTGCGTGTCATCTCCAGAATAACCGACCGGAGTGAGAGGCGGGTCTTTCCGAGAGGCAAAGCGTCGCCGGTGTGCATCAGTTCCCACACTGGTCGCAGTCTGGCGCCTAGGCGGCCGCCGGGATGGAAGGTCTGAAAATCATTGGCGGTAAAGCCACGTTTTTCGAGGAGCGCAATGGCCAGCGCGTCGCCCAGAGCAAGCTGGAGAAGTGTGCTCGTCGTTGGAGCCAGTCCCATTGGGCAGGCTTCTTGGGCTTTCGGAAGCACGAGGGCAATTTCTGACGCACGGGCGAGCGCGGACGTTTCGACGGAGGTTATCGCAATCACGCCCAGCTTTTTATGGGCAGCGTATGCTAGAATTGCGGCAAGCTCGGTGGTTTCGCCCGAATTTGACAGGGCCAGAATCAGGTCGCCCGGTGCCACCATGCCCAGATCTCCATGAGAGGCTTCGGCAGGATGCACAAAAAGGGAGGGGGTGCCGGTGGAGGCCAGAGTGGCTTGGATCTTGCGCCCTATATGCCCGGATTTGCCAATACCCGTGACAATCAGACGACCAGCGCAGTTCAGAATACGGTCCACAGCCTGCGTGAAGGCAGATCCGAGCGAGGACTGAAAGGCCGCTTCCAGCGCCTCAAGGCCCTGACGTTCCGCTGCAAGAGTGTGCAGGGCTGAGGGAAGCGGCGAGACAGCGTGGCAGGTCATGATTTCGAAGCCGGATTGTGATTAGGCGCGGTGCGCGAAAATATCGGGATCTTCATATCCCAGAAGGTCCAGACGGGCGCGGGCCGATAGAAAATCAAAGCAGGACTGCGCCAGTTCACGGCGGTTTTCACGGATCAGCATGGCTTCCAGTTTCTCCCACAGAGCGTGCAGATGGAGCACGTCAGACGCAGCATAGCGCATCTGGTCTTCCGTGAGGACGTCTGCGCCCCAGTCAGAGCTCTGCTGGTGCTTGCTCATCTCGACACCCAGCAGATCGCGGCAGAGATAAGCCAGGCCATGGCGGTCCGTGAAGGTATAGACCAGTCGCGCGGCAATCTTGGTGCAAATGACGGAAGAAACGGTGATGTCCAGAGCGTGCTGGAGAACGGCCACATCAAAGCGTGCGAAGTGCATCAGCTTGGTGATGGAGTCATCCGACAGAAGAGCCTTGAGATTGGGGCAGTCATAACCGCGCCCACCCATTGAAACGGGTTTGATCTGCACAAGATGCGCTTCACCGTCACCGGCGGAAAGCTGCACGAGGCAGAGACGATCTCTGTGGGGATTGAGACCCATGGTCTCGGTATCGATGGCGACAACAGGGCCAATATCAAAATCGTCCGGCAGGTCGCCGTCATGAAGATGGATGGCGTTCTGCTGGCTCATGTTGTTGTCACCAATTTTTTTAGAAGCTCAGAGGGGAGGCTTATGAAGCCTGACCGTCTGTGGTGCCCAGAAGAAGACTCGAACTTCCACGTCCTTTCGGACACAGGTACCTGAAACCTGCGCGTCTACCAATTCCGCCATCTGGGCTCAGAAAGCACCGGGTTTTTCAGTTTCCTGAGGCATCCCGGGTTGGTGAAGAGGCGTTTAGCCCGACTGTAGGGACGCGTCAACTGTCTGTATGAAAGAAAAGAAGAAAATGGAGAAACTTTTTTCCTGGACGTCGCCACGCAAGGTGGCGGTCCTTGGCGGCGGTGGCTTTATTGGCCGCAGTTTTGTCAGGAAACTGGTGGCGACAGGGCATGTCGTTCGGGTCGGCAGTCAAAATCCTGAGGCGATTCAGGGGCTTGGAGCAGCAAGAGGAACGGGGCGTGTCGAGTTCCTGAAAGTCTCTGTCAATGATGCGGAGCAACTGGACCGGCTGTTTGATGGAGCGGATGCGGCGGTTAATCTGGTTTCGGTCATGACGCCGGATGTGCAGGTTCTTCACAAGATCAATGTGGAGGGCGCTCATCTGGCGGCGGTCCGGGCGCAGCGTGCGGGGGTGAAGAGTTATGTTCACATGTCTGCAATCGGGGCTTCGCTCACATCGCCGGGGGCTTACGGCCGGAGTAAAGGGGCGGCTGAGCGGGTTGTCAGGCGTGTGTTTCCGGATGCTGGATTGTTGCGTCCTTCGGTTGTGTTTGGCCCTGAGGACAGTTTCTTCAATCTGTTTGCTCTGATCGCCGCAGTCTCGCCTGTTCTGCCGGTTTTTGCTCAGCACACACGTTATCAGCCGGTTTTTGTCGAAGACGTTGCGGAAGCGTTGCTGCGTCTGCTGCAGCCGGAGCATGCGGGACGTATCGTCGAGGCTGGTGGCCCTGACATTCTCAGTATGCGGGAGATGATGGCGTTTGTTCTGGAGGCATCTGGTCGTCACAGGTTTCTGTTACCCATCCCGGCGGCGCTTGCCCGTCTTGAAGCCTCTGTGCTGGAGAAGCTGCCAGGCCATCTGCTGACGCGGGATCAGGTGGCAATGATGTCTGTTGATAATGTGGTGCATCCGGGGCCGGACAATTTGCAGACGCTGGATATCCATCCGGTGTCCATGCGGATGGTGGTGCCGGAGTATCTGAAGACGGGAGTTTTCAAGCTCTATCGACAGCTCAAATCCTGATTGGTCCATATCGGACCTAAATAATGTGGGATTTCTGCAATGAAAGCGGCGATCCAAACATGGTTTTTGCTTATAGGTAAGTATCACTGACTGTTATCACGTAAAGTGACGGAATAGCTGGTACTCCACCGATTTCGTGTGTTCCACGGAACATATGGTTTGTTTAGGAGACACGGCGCATGGCCGAACGGATGTTGCAGTTCGTCAATCACCCACAGATCCTTCCGGAGAAGCGCGATGCTGCTGAGCGTCGTGCGGATTTTGGAGAGATTTATCGTGGGTTTGCGACGAGCCGTGCTGAAGAGCAGGCCTCCCGCTGCTCTCAATGCGGTATTCCGTTCTGCTCCGTGCATTGCCCGCTGGGCAACAACATTCCAGACTGGCTGAAGCTGACGGCGGAAGACCGTTTGCAGGAAGCCTATGAAATGTCTTCGGCTACCAACACTTTCCCGGAAATCTGTGGCCGTATCTGCCCGCAGGATCGTCTGTGCGAAGGCAATTGCGTCATCCAGAAGGGGTTCGAGAGCGTCACGATCGGTGCTGTCGAACGCTTTATTACGGAAAATGCCTTCGAGCAGGGGTGGGTGCAGCCGCGTCTGCCGGATCGTGAACTGGGTCTTAGTGTCGGCATCGTGGGATCTGGGCCGGCTGGTCTGGCCTGCGCAGAGCGTCTGCGGGCGCGCGGCTATGAGGTTCATGTTTATGAGCGTCAGGACCGCGTGGGTGGCCTGCTGACATACGGTATTCCCAGCTTCAAGCTTGAAAAGCATGTCGTGGCCCGTCGTCACAAGCTGCTGGAAGAGCAGGGCATTATCTTCCATCTTTCCACGCCGATCGGTGCGGGTGAGGGGGAGACGTCACTGGATGATCTGCGGACGCGTCATAATGCGGTGTTCCTCGGAACGGGCGTCTATCGTTCGCGCTCTGTGGACGTGCCGGGTGCTGACCTGAACGGCGTTGTGGATGCGATTGACTTCCTGACCGCGTCAAACCGTCGTGGATATGATGAAGATCCCGGTGAAGATGTTGGCCTTCATGCCAAGGGCCGTCGTGTTGTGGTCATTGGTGGGGGTGATACGGCCATGGACTGTGTTCGCACGTCCATCCGGCAGGGCGCGGAGAAGGTGACCTGCGTCTATCGTCGTGACCGGGCGAACATGCCGGGCTCCCGTCAGGAAGTTTACAACGCCGAGGAAGAAGGCGCGAACTTCGAGTGGCTTGCTGCACCGGAAGAGTTTCTGGGCGAAGGCACGGTTGAAGGTGTGAAGGTGCTGAAAATGCGTCTTGGCGCACCGGATGCTACGGGTCGCCGTTCCATCGAAGGCACGGGCCAACATTCCATTATTGAAGGCGACCTTGTGATCCGCGCGCTGGGCTTCGATCCGGAAGACCTGCCGGGTCAGTGGCAGCAGCCTGACCTTGCCGTGACGCGCTGGGGCACGCTGACGGTTCCGCCGGGTGGTTTCCAGACGAGCCTGCCGGGCGTGTTCGCTGGTGGCGATATTGTCCGTGGTGCCAGCCTCGTTGTCTGGGCCATCAAGGACGGCCGTGATGCGGCTGACGCAATGCATCTTTCTCTGACCAAGACCCTGGCGCTGGAGGCCGCGGAATGACACAGAATACCGATTTCATCCGCGAATACGCTGAGAACGTCGAGCGTCTGAAGGGGCTGTATGACCCAACGCAGGAGCGCGATGCCTGCGGCGTTGGCCTTGTCGCGGCGCTGGATGGCAAGCCGTCCCGTGCGGTCGTGAAGGCTGGTATCGAGGCTCTGGGGAACATCTGGCACCGTGGCGCTGTCGATGCTGATGGCAAGACGGGCGATGGTGCGGGTATCCATGTCGAAATCCCGCAGGATTTCTTCGCGGAGGCCATTCATAACAGCTCCAGCGATGATACGATCGACGGCCGCATTGCCGTTGGCATGGTGTTCCTGCCGAAGACGGATCTGGCGTCGCAGGAAGCTGGTCGTCAGATCATCGAAACCGAGGTTCTGAACTTCGGCTACGGGATCTATGGCTGGCGTCAGGTGCCGATCGATACGGCCTGCATTGGCGAAAAGGCCAATCAGACGCGCCCTGAGATCGAACAGATCATGATCCGCAATACGCTGGGTCGTTCGGAGGATGAGTTCGAGCGTGATCTGTATGTGCTGCGTCGCCGCATTGAGAAGCAGGCGACCCGCCAGCAGGTGGATCTGTATATCTGTTCGCTGTCCTGCCGTTCCGTCATCTACAAGGGCATGTTCCTGGCCGAGAACCTGACGGACTTTTATCCGGATCTGCTGGACGAGCGTTTTGTCTCGCGTTTTGCGATCTACCATCAGCGTTATTCGACCAACACGTTCCCGACCTGGAAGCTGGCCCAGCCGTTCCGCAAGGTGGCGCATAACGGTGAGATCAACACGATCTCCGGCAACACCAACTGGATGCGGTCGCACGAAACGCGCCTGTCGCACGCAGCACTCGATCCTTACATGGAGGATCTGAAGCCGGTCGTGCAGGCTGCGGGTTCGGATACAGCGGCGCTGGATAACGTCTTCGAGCTCATGACCTTCGGTGGCCGCAGTGCTCCGATGGCCAAAATGATGCTCATTCCGGCCTCCAGCGGTGCGAATTCCGCGATTTCGCCGGCAGCGCGCGCCATGTTCCGCTACTGCAATGCGGTCATCGAGCCATGGGACGGCCCGGCTGCGGTCTGTGCAACGGATGGTCGCTGGGTCATCGCCGGGCTGGATCGTGCGGGTCTGCGTCCGCTGCGGTATTCCATCACGAATGACAACCTGCTGATCGTGGGTTCAGAAGCGGGTATGGTCCGCGTGCCGGAAGCGCGCATTCAGCGTCGCGGGCGCCTTGGTCCGGGGCAGACGCTGGCGCTCGACCTCAAGGAAGGTCGCCTCTATCAGCCGGATGAACTGCTTGAAATGCTGGCCTCCCGTCAGGATTTCCAGAGCTGGGTCAAGCGCATCCGCAATATCGAGCCGATCGTGCGGGATGTGGTCGAGCCGGACGGTATGGCCGCGGACGTGCTGCGTCGCCAGCAGATGGCAGTCAGCCTGACGCATGAAGAACTGGAAACCATCCTTCACCCGATGGTCGAGACGGCTGCCGAAGCCCTTGGCTCCATGGGTGACGACACGCCGCTTCAGGTTCTGTCCAAGATCTACCGCGGTCTGTCGCACTATTTCCGTCAGGGTTTCAGTCAGGTTACGAACCCGCCGATCGACTCCCTGCGTGAAACGCGGGTGATGAGCCTGATCACGCGTCTGGGTAATCTCGGGAACATCCTCGATGAGCGCCCGGAACAGTGCGATCTGCTTCAGCTTCCCAGCCCGGTTCTGACGGTGGGTGAGTTTGATGAACTGCGGAAAGTCTGCGGTGAGAACGCAGCCTCGATCGACTGTACTTTCCCGGTTGAGGACGGCGAGGAAGGTCTGCGTGCGGCGATCGCCTCCATCCGGGTTCAGGCGGAAGATCATGTCAGGGGCGGTTGCACCCATCTGTTCCTGACGGATGAGAACACCGGGCCGGATCGTGTTGCCGTGCCGATGATCCTTGCGACGGCTGCTGCGCATGTTCATCTGGTGCGTCATTCCCTACGGACCTTCACGTCCCTGAACGTGCGGACGTCCAGCGCTATTGACGTTCACGCTATTGCCGTGACGATCGGTGTTGGTGCGACGACGGTGAACCCGGCGCTGGCCCAGCACAGCATCGCGGACCGTCTGCGTCGTGGCCTGTTTGGGCAGATGACGATGCGTGAGGCGATGGAGCGTTACCGCAAGGCGGTGGACAAGGGTCTGCTCAAGATCATGTCCAAGTTCGGGATTTCCATTATCTCGGCGTATCGTGGCGGTTACAACTTCGAAGCCATTGGTCTGTCCCGTGCGCTGGTGGCTGAGTTCTTCCCGGGTATGCCGTCGCGTATTTCGGGCATTGGTCTGCCGGGTATCGCCCGTAACATCCTGAAGGCTCATGCGGCTGCGTGGGATCAGAAGGTTGAAGCGCTTCCGGTCGGAGGGCGCTACAAGCTGCGCCGTCAGGGCGAGACGCATGCCTTCTCCGGCCAGCTTGTGCACATGCTGCAAAGTGCGGTTTCGGCCAACAGCTACACGCTGTATCGCCGTTACGCGGATGCCGTGCGCCAGATGCCGCCGGTCGCGCTGCGTGACCTGCTGGACTTCAAGGCGCCTCATGCACCGATCCCGGTGGACGAAGTTGAAAGCATCACGCAGATCCGTCGTCGCCTTGTCGCGCCGGGCATCTCGCTGGGTGCTCTGAGCCCTGAAGCGCATGAGACGCTGGCGATTGCCATGAACCGGATTGGCGCGAAATCTGATTCTGGTGAGGGTGGCGAGGATGCCGAGCGTTCCAAGCCGCGCCCGAACGGGGACAATGCGTCTTCCGCGATCAAGCAGGTGGCGTCTGGTCGTTTCGGTGTGACCGCGCAGTATCTGAATGACTGCCGCGAGATCGAAATCAAGATGGCTCAAGGCGCGAAGCCGGGCGAGGGCGGACAGCTTCCAGGCTTCAAGGTCACGGAACTGATCGGCCGCCTGCGTCATGCGACGCCAGGTGTGACGCTGATCTCCCCGCCACCGCATCACGACATCTATTCGATCGAGGATCTGGCCCAGCTCATCTACGATCTGAAGCAGGTCAACCCGACGGCAACCGTCACCGTGAAGCTGGTAGCCCGGACGGGTATCGGCACGATTGCAGCGGGTGTGGCGAAGGCGAAGGCTGATGCCATCCTGATCTCCGGTCATTCCGGTGGCACGGGTGCCAGCCCGCAGTCTTCGATCCATTACGCGGGTCTGCCGTGGGAAATGGGCCTGTCCGAAGCGCATCAGGTTCTGATGCTCAACCGTCTGCGTCATCGTTTGGTGCTGCGGACGGATGGCGGCATCAAGACGGGCCGTGACGTGGTCATGGCGGCGATGCTGGGTGCGGAAGAGTTCGGTATTGGTACGGCTGCGCTGGTGGCCATGGGCTGCATCATGGTGCGTCAGTGTCACTCCAACACTTGTCCGGTCGGCGTCTGCGTTCAGGACGAAAAGCTGCGTGCGAAGTTCGAAGGTTCCCCGGAGAAGGTCATCAACCTTTTCACGTTGATTGCTGAAGACATTCGCCATATCCTTGCCGATCTGGGCGTTCGTTCCCTTGAGGAGGTCATTGGCCGCACGGATATGCTGCGCCAGGTGTCTCGCGGTGCGGATTATCTGGATGATCTGGATCTGAACTCCTTGCTCGTGCAGGCCGATCCGGGTGAGCATGCGCGTTACTGCACCCGTGAGGGCCGTAACGAGGTTCCGGAAACGCTGGACGCGCAGATCGTCGCCGATGCGATCCCTCTGTTCGAACGTCGTGAAAAGCTGCATCTGCACTACAACGTGCAGAACACGCATCGTGCGATCGGGACGCGTATTTCCGGTATGATTACCCGTCAGTTCGGAATGCATGAACTGCCGGAGGGCCAGCTTACGCTGTCGCTGCGTGGGTCGGCTGGTCAGTCCCTCGGCGCATTCGCGGTGCAGGGTCTGAAGATGATCGTGGAAGGGGATTCCAACGATTACGTCGGAAAGGGCCTATCGGGTGCGACGATCGTTGTGCGTCAGTCTCCGGCGTCTACATGGCGTTCGGAAGAGAACGCGATCATCGGCAACACCGTTCTGTACGGTGCAACGAGTGGCAAGCTCTTTGCGGCTGGTCAGGCGGGTGAGCGCTTCGCGGTTCGTAACTCCGGTGCGACGGCCGTTGTTGAAGGCTGTGGCTCGAACGGTTGCGAGTACATGACCGGTGGCAAGGTCGTGATCCTCGGCGAGACGGGCGACAACTTTGGCGCAGGCTTCACGGGCGGTATGGCCTATGTGCTTGATCCGAAGAACCGCTTTGAATCCCGTATCAATCCGGACACGGTGATGTGGAACCGCGTGCAGCCGGGCAGCCGCTGGGATGTTGAGCTACGGGCGCTTGTCGAGCAGCATGTGGAAGAAACGGGCAGCACTTACGCTGCTGACCTGCTGCATTGCTGGGAGCACACGCTGGAGCAGTTCTGGCACATCGTTCCCCGCGAATATGCCAAGGTCATTGGCTATGTGCAGGAAGATCTGTCCAAGCTTTCAGCCTGATTGATTTGATCGAGTAAAGTCTGAAAAGCCCCGCATCAGGTTTCAGGTGCGGGGCTTTTTTTCTTTGGCTTAGGACTGGAGTTTTTTAGCCAGAGTGGCGAGCGCAACGATCTGACCGGCAATGAACTTGCAGGTGGGTTCGTCTATGAATTTCAGCGTTTCGGGGTCTACTTTCCCTGCGACCATGCCAATCATGACTTCGGGACGATTAAGAACAAAGGCGTCCAGAAACACCATATTCTGTCGGAGGTTGTATTGCGCTCTGGCACCCCCGATCATCCCGGGGGACGCCGTCTGGATGGCGACAGGTTTGCCGCTGAAAGGTTGGGGCGAGACGCGGGAGAGCCAGTCGACGGCATTCTTCAGGACGCCGGGAATGGAGTAATTATATTCCGGGGTCACGATGATGACGCCGTCTGCGGCCCGGATCTGTTCCGCCATGGCCAGAACGGGGGGCGGAAAGCCTGCGTCCTGAACATCTGCGTTGTAGTGGGGAAAGTCCCCGATTGATCCGAGCGGGGTAATGGAAACCCCTTCCGGTGCAAGTTCTGGCAAAGCCCGCGCAACCGACGCGTTAAAAGAGGCCTTGCGGAGACTTCCGAGCAGGGTGACGAAATGCAGAGGCGTGTCGTTGGGCATGGATTGGTCTCCGTCGAAGAGCCGGGTTTTTTGTTGTCATGACCCGAAGGGAAGCGGATCATGACACAAAGCAGGCATCAGGCTGCGTTTTTCAGTATCCCGTGAGGATCGAGAACGAATTTGCGTGGCGCGCCGTTGTCGAAGTCGTGGTAGCCGCGTGGCGCGTCTTCGAGTGAAATCACGGTTGCGTTGACGATATCAGCAATGGGCAGGCGTCCATGCAGAATGGCCTGCATCAGTTGGCGGTTATACCGCAGAACGGGGGTTTGGCCGGTATGGAACGACTGGCTTTTGGCCCAGCCCTGACCCAGCCGGAGTGTAAGGTTGCCTTTCTGCGCCGCAGCTTCATGAGCGCCTGGATCTTCCGTCACATACAGGCCGGGAATACCGATGGCTCCGGCGGGGCGGGTAACTTCCATGGCCTGATTGAGAATGACGGCTGGCTGTTCCTTTCCGTCATATCCCCTGGCTTCGAAACCGACGGCATCAATGAAGCTGTCGACCTCTGGTGTTCCGATGACCTGTTCGATGAGGTCACCGAGCCGATCGTGGTTCTGGAGGTTTATGGGTTCAAATCCGACGGACTTGGCATGGGCGAGGCGTTCAGGATTGAAATCGCCGATCATGACGACGGCGGCCCCGAGGATGCGCGCCGATGCGGCTGCTGCCATCCCGACGGGTCCTGCGCCCGCGATATAGACCGTTGAGCCCACACCCACCTTGGCATTGATGGCACCATGAAAGCCGGTGGGGAGAATATCGGTCAGCATGGTGAGGTCTCTGATGCGCTCAAGTGCCTGAGCTTTGTCAGGGAAGCGCAGCAGATTGAAATCTGCATAAGGGACCATGACGTAGCGGGCCTGTCCGCCGATCCAGCCGCCCATATCCACATAGCCATAGGCGCCGCCCGCGCGACTGGCATTCACTGTCAGGCACACGCCCGTATGTTGTTCGCGGCAGCATCGGCAGCGCCCACAGGCGACGTTGAAGGGCACGGAGACCAGATCACCCTTGCGGACCATCTCGACATCAGAACCTGTTTCGATGACTTCGCCGGTAATTTCATGGCCGAGAACCAGCCCGGATGGCGCTGTTGTACGGCCTCGGACCATATGCTGGTCGGAGCCGCAGATATTGGTGGAGACGACTTTAAGAATGACGCCGTGGTCAATCTTCCGGCCATCGGGTGTTTCCATTCTGGGGTCGTCGATCCGCTGGACTTCAACATGATTGGGGCCGAGATAAACGACCCCCCTGTTTTCGTCAGACATGGCTTCTCTCCAGGTTCGGGCAGCGGCCATCCCTTGCGGCCGGGGTCGCCCGGCACGACGAAATGTTGTCGTACACTGACCTCAACGTCCGTCGCGTTCAACGGCAACCGTGACATAGAAATACAGCCATATGATCGCTCAATTGTGATGGGTACGTCCTGAAAACGGTCCCGCTGGACGTCCAAAAATTCCCCTTCCTGTCAGGCTGAAACAATCAGGCCTTTGAGTGGATTTGTTTTTGGGCCGGGAAAGACCGTTGGAAGCGCCTGTGGTGGCAGATGAAGATGATCACACAGGACACCTGCGGCTACGGCACGCAGATCTGTTGTGGGGGCGAGATCCCGGTTTTCAAAGAGCTGGCTGGGGCGAAGGCCGGGCCATGTGCCGCCGACTTTTCCTCCCGCAACGGCACCTCCGGCAAGGAACGTGACAGTGCCGGTGCCGTGGTCCGTTCCGCCGGTGCCGTTCATGCGGACGGTTCTGCCAAACTCCGTCAGGGCAAGGACGACCGTGCGCTTCCAGCTTTCGCCCAGACTTTCACGCAAGGCTCCAATCCCGCGATCAAGCTGGGCGAGAGGGCTTCCCAGTCGCCCAAGCTGAGCGGCATGGGTGTCCCACCCTCCGATTTCCAGTGCGGCGATCCGGGGACCATGGGATGTGGCCAGCATTTGCCCTGCGGCGGTGGAAAGCTGTGTGAAAGCGTCGATTTTGTGAGGTTTTCCTGTGGCGGCTGGTGTCTTCATGTCCGTCATGTCCGCGTCCGAGAAGCCTCTGGCTTTCAGGCCGTTTCGGAAAGCCGGGCCTGTGATGGGATCGGATGCGTTCAGGGCAACGATCTGGTTGTAAAGATCTTCGTCCGGGTGCTGGCTTCCAGCGGGCGCATAGCTTCCGACCTTGGCAGATCCGCGGAGCAGAAGGGGAACTGTCAGCCCCATGGCCAGCCCGTACCCATCCGGTCTGTTGGTTTTCCCTTGAAGGACGGACACAGCCCGGTTCAGCCAGCCGCTGCTCAGACGGTCGTCCGCGCCACTTTCCAGATAATCCTGCGCTTCAAAGTGGGAGCGGCTGCGGTAGTGGCCTGCCACGGCATGAATAGGCAGCATCTGGCCTTCGCCATAAAGGCGGTGAAGCGTCTGAAGGGAGGGGTGCAGCCCGTAGAAGCCGCCCAGATCAAGGAGGCCGCCCTCCTGTCCGGGTTCAGGAAGAACAAGATCCCGGCGATGTGTTCTGAGATCGGCATCTCCGTATGGGGTGACAGCCGACAGGCCATCCAGTGCGCCGCGAAGGATAATGACCACAAAGCGTGGATCATCCGGACCGCCGGGTGAACCGGCAAACGCGAGAGAGGAACGCCCGAGTGTCCAGCTTGCAGCCAGACCCAGCAGGGCAGTGCGACGATGGATCATCATGGGTCAACGCCTCTGGAATTCGGGTGAAGAGAAGAGCAGGGCCAGCGCATCCTGACGCGAGCCGGCATGATGCATGGCGAGTTGTGTCTGGGGTCGGAGTGCCGGGCCGAGGGCGATATGGGCGATCTCCATCGGATCTCCGGCCCGCACATGAGCTGCCATTCGCCATGCCCAGTCCGTGCGGGCCAGCATATCCGCAGGTGCGCTCCAGTCTGCCGCAGTGTCACTCCAGCCGTTTGGCAACGGGGCCGTCCATAACGGTTGTCCCAGTGAAGCGAAGGCTGCGTAAAGCTGATGAGGGGGGGAATGTGGATCGTCTGGCTGGCTGGGTTCGCCCCCTAAAGACAGGGCTCGCATGACGGCGGTGGCATAGTCCATGGGGGAGCGGAACTTGCTGCCAGAGCGGTTCGTATCGTGAAGGTCTGCCAAGGCGAGAGAAGCTTCCCGCAGGTCTCCATCACTGTCCCGAAGGACAGACGCAATATGGGTGATATCCTGCGGTGAAGGTGTGTCAGAAATGAAATGCCCGACCATCTGGGTTGCGATGTGGCGGTACGTTGCAGGGTGCGTGCCGAGGAAGTGCAGGGCCTGTATGCCGCCGTCTTCACCTTCGGGGAAGGTCTGACCCATGACGGTTTTTTCGCCCGGTTCATGAGCTTTTTCTCGAAACACAAAGCCGGGCTGTTCGGCCTTCATGTCGATGCTCCAGCCTGTCAGGACGGCTGCGAAGGACGTGACGTCTGTTTGGGTGTAGCCAGAGGCTGGCGAGACCGTGTGCAGTTCCAGACATTCACGGGCCAGATTTTCGTTTAGCCCGTGATGGCTTTTTCGTCCTGCCGGGCTGGTGGGGCCGATGGACGATGTGTTGTCCAGATACATCAGCATGGCCGGATGACGCATCACGGCCAGGAGCATGTCCGAGAAGCGTCCTGTTACATGCGGGCGAATGGCCTCACGCATATAGGCGCCGATGACCGCTCTTGTGCCGCCCTGACGCAGGCTGACCGTGAAGTGATTGAACCAGAACCAGGCAAGCCGCTCTCGGAATGGCTGGTCCGTCACAAGCAGATTGTCGAGCTGGGTTGTGACTTCTGCCTGAAAAATCGGCTTGACCAGAGGATCACCCTGCATTTTGGTTTTGCGCTGTTCCCGCAGGGCGATCAGGCCATCCGGGGATGATCCGACGTTCCAGAAAATGGCTGCATCAGGCTCATTGAGCTGCTGCGAAAGCCATTCCCGGAGAGGCATATCAGAGGCTTTACTGTCCCGCTGGCCCCAGCCGAATCTGTTGATCGCACTGACAAATCGCATGGCACTCTCACGATGTCCGTTGAACGGGCGTAGCTCGATCTTATCGAAAGCTGCTCGCCTTATGTGGCGAAATCTGGACGGCTTTGTATGAAAATGTCAGGCACGTTCTCTGGAACGCATGCTTTTGCAGGCAAACAGATTTTGGAATTGTTTCATTTTTAAAATAAAATCAGGATACCCCATAGGGTATAGGGTGAGTCATTACTTTATACCTGATGGGGGTTTATTTGCGATTTTGATGTCTCTCTGGGTATTTACAATGCAAAGTGAGTGATCTTTTCTGCGTCAGAAGATTTGAACAAGGTTGCGGACGCTGGTTTCAGGGCAGCTCAGGAACGGTCGGGATTTCTCTGCCACGACAGGTCGTTGGCTGCTGGTGATCTGCGTTCTGTTGGGGCTGTTTGGACAGCTTGCTCTTCAGAGCCAGTCCATGCCCGATGAAACTCCGCGTGCCACATTTGAGCGCCTGACGGGACTGAGCATCGGACCGGATACGCCTCCAGCTCCCTCAGAAGTGATGATGATGTCAATGGGGCATACGGGGATGTTGGGAATGGCGCATCATTCCGGGCATCACCATCATCATGATGCAGCTTGCCCGCTATGTCCGTTGCTGCATCTTCCAGCCGTTGTTCTGCTGGCAACGGTTCTTGTTCTGCTTACGCTTATCCGCTGGTCCCGCTGGTGCTATCGGAGCCATGCTGTTCGTGCGCCTCCGGTCGGGCGGGTTACGCATCTGCCACCAGCCACCGGGCCTCCGCACTTCGTCTGAAATCACGTCACTGTCGACCGCATCTTTCTCCAGGCCTGGGGGAAAGATGGCCGGCTATCTGTGTTTCATCGAAGGTTATGGATCATGTTTTTTCCGAATGTCCGGCGTGTGTCACGTCCGGGACTGTTGCTGTGTGGCTGCGCGCTTGTCTTTTCCCTGAACCCGGCTTTTGCGGACGATACGGATAACGCGCAGACCCGGAAGTCTCCTTCCACAGAATTCATTACCGTCAATGGGGTGCGGCACACCGCAACAACGGACCCGGATGTGACAAGCCTGTTCAAGCGCAGTCTGGGGTTTAGCGCCTATTCCGCGGGCGGTGTGTCGGCGCTTCCGGTGCTCAACGGGATGGCCGATGACAGGGTGGCGACATTTGTGGATGGGATGCGCATGCAGGCCGCGTGCCCCAATCACATGAACCCGGCCATGTCTTATATTGATCCGGATATGGTGTCGTCCGCTGTGGCCATTGCGGGGATTACGTCGGTCAGTCAGGGCGGGGACAGCACGGGCGGGACGATTGAGGTCAATCGCAAGGACCCAATCTTTTCAAAAAGCTCGAAGATCCTCGTGACCGGTCATGCGAAGGGAGAATACCGCAGTAATGGCGGTGGTTCCGGCGCTTCCGGGTCAGTGACAGTTGCTAATGACTGGCTCAGTTTGCGGTACACGGGATCTTACAGTCATGCGAGCGACTACCATGCTGGAGGTGGCGGCCGACGTGTTTTGTCTACGAACTATCTGAGTTTTAATCATGCTGTCACGCTGGGGGTTCGCAAGGAAAACCATTTGCTGGCCCTGACGGTCGGGCAGCAGGATATTCCGTATGAAGGGTTTCCGAACCAGTACATGGACATGACCAACAATCGGTCCACGTTTGTGAACGGAAAATATACGGGCGATTTCAACTGGGGAACGCTCGAAGCGCGCGGGTTCTGGCAGCGTGTTGATCACGCGATGAACATGCTCTCCGACAAAGGAGGGCATACGGCCTCGACCGGGATGCCGATGAATACGGACACCCGGACTGCGGGTTATTCCATCAAGGCCACGATCCCGCTTGGCCCGAGACATACGCTGGGAATTGGCAGTTCATTCGATCATAACGGCCTGAATGACTGGTGGCCGCCGCTTTTGAACAGCATGATGATGGGGCCGGACACCTTCCATAATGTGAATAACGGCCATCGGGACCGGCTGGGGCATTATATTGAATGGAAAGCCCAGTGGACGTCTCGTTTCTCCACAGAACTCGGTCTGCGCAACGATCTGGTCATGATGAATACGGGAAAGGTAGCGCCTTATTCCTGGACCAGCATGATGAGTATGGCGGATGCTGCCGCTGCAAAGGCTTTCAACGCGGCATCACGGGGGCGAACGGATACCAATTTCGATGTCACGGCGACGGGGCGGTGGCAGGCGCTTGATAGTCTGACCATTGAGGGTGGTTATGCACGCAAGACCCGTTCCCCCAACCTTTATGAGCGGTATGCCTGGGGGCGAGGTGCCATGGCGTCAACAATGATCGGCTGGTTCGGCGATGGGAATGGGTATGTTGGCAATCTCAATCTGACGCCTGAAATTGCCAATACGGTCAGTACGACAGTTACGCTGCACGATCCGCATGGGCATGGCTGGGAAATCAAGGTTCAGCCTTATTATACCTACACGCATCACTACATAAACGTCGTGAATATCGGGACGCTTTCCAGTGGGCGGTCCATGCTTCAGTTCGCCAACCACAATGCGCAGAGCTACGGCATCAACAGTTCGATGTTTGCCCGGCTTTGGAATAGCACGGTGTATGGTCAGGGTGAGGTTCAGGCCAATCTGAACTGGGTGCGCGGGCAGGATCTTGTGTCTCACGCCGGGCTCTATCATCAGATGCCAACGAACGGCGTGATAACGCTGCGGGAAACATTCCAGAACTGGAGCGGGCATGTGGATGTCACGCTCGTCAAATCCAAGGAGAGCGTGGATCGACTGCGTCAGGAACCACGGACGCCCGGTTATGCGTTGCTCGGGTTAGGGGGCAGCTATCACTGGCGGTATTTTACGCTGGATGGCAGTATCGATAACGTTCTGGATCAGAAATATTACCTGCCGCTTGGGGGGATGTCTCTCGGGGACTATCAGGCGACCGGCTATCTTGGTCCGTTGCTGGGGCTCGGGCGTTCTTTCAACCTGAGCCTGACCGCGTCTTTCTGACAATCATGTCAGTCCCGGAGACTGTCAGAGGTTTTCCGGGACAGACTTGAAGGCAACCTTGCAAGCCCGTTACCCTGCGGTTCATCTGTCGGCATCATGGTGCCAACTTAACGAACAGCAGAGGGGTTCATGGAAAATCACGTCAATACGTTGTGGGGCCAGTTTTACGGCTGGCTACCAACACTTCTGAGTTACGCTGGACAGCTTGTTCTGGCGATTGTGGTGCTACTGGTTGGCTGGTCCATCATCAATATGGTGACCCGCGGCATGGGGCGCATGATGGCCGCCAGCAATATTGAGCCGACGCTTCGCGGCTTTCTGCTGAGTGTTGTCGGCTTGCTGCTGAAGGCCCTTCTGCTCATTAGCGTTGCGTCGATGGTGGGTATTGCCACGACCTCCTTCGTCGCTGTCCTGGGGGCGGCTGGTCTTGCTGTCGGCATGGCTCTTCAGGGCAGTCTCGCGAATTTTGCGGGCGGTGTGCTGATCCTGCTGTTCCGTCCGTTCAAGGTCGGGGATTCCATCACGGCTGCAGGCAATACAGGAACGGTTGTCTCAATCGAGATGTTCCGAACCGTGTTGCAGGATTCCACGAACGACATTGTGTATGTTCCGAACGGTACGCTCTCGAACAATGTGGTCATTAACAGCTCCCAGTCTGAGCGGCTGCTCGCATCGGTGAGTCTGCTGATTGATTACAATGACGATATCGACAAGGCTCGCGCGCTGCTTCTGGCCCTGTTTCAGAACGATGCTCTTGTTCTCAAAGCACCGGCTCCGTCCGTATCGTTCCTGCCTAAGCCAGCCAATATTGCCGTAACACTGGGCTTCTGGTGTGCGCCGGGTAATGTGACACCGCTGGTTGCCAAGTATTCTGAAGCCTCCATTCAGATTCTGAAGAAAGAAGGCTTTCGTCTGGGTGTTACTGCTCGTACTGCGGCCTGAGTAGAGCTGGCCTGTTGGAGAAGTGTTTCCCAGCAGGTCACAGACATTTTCTATTGATCCGTATGATGAGGCTATCAGGGTGAGGCGACTGTAATCTGGGCAGGTCGTCATCAATGGTATTCTGATAGGAGGATGCGATGTCCGGCAAAGCATACCATATCCTGCGTGCCGTCTTGGCTGTGTCATGTTTTTCCGTTTGTGCGACGGTTCATGCTGCGCCTGATCTCTCAGCAGAGGGGAAGCGCCAGCTCATTATTGCGGATAACGATTACAACGGACCAAGAGGCTCGGACATCCAGTCTCTCATCCCGCTTCTGGCGTCCAAAAAAATTCAATTGCTGGGTCTGACTGTGGCAACAGGAGATGGATGGGAAAATGCCTAATCAGAACATCTTCGCAGGTTTCTGGAACTGGCAGGAAGGACGGATATTCCGGTTTTTGATGGGGCGATATATCTGCTTCTGAATACGGTTGATCGTATGCGTCTGCATGAAGAGCAATATGGTGTTCTTCCGCGGAAAGGGCTTGGGGTGGTAGTGGGTCCATTAAGGACGCACTCGCAGAGGAACCCGTCTTGACCCCGCTTCCTGAAGGCAAACCTGTTCTGCAAGCGAGCCATGAACAAGCAGCCCAGTTTATGATCCGGGCCGTGCACGCTCATCCCCATCAAGTAACGATATTTGAAGCAGGCGCAATGACCAATCTGGCGCTTGCAATCAGGCTTGACCCGGAGTTTCCCAAACTTGCCCGACAATTGATTTTTATGGGCGGCCTTGTGGATACCAATATGTCCGCAATTAATGGGAATGCCGCGTTTACAGATGATTTCAACATGGTGTTTGATCCCGAAGCTGCGCATATCACCCTAACGGCTCCGTGGGCCAAAATCACAGTTGTTGGGAATATTTCATCTGACCTGGTCCTGTCCAAAGAGCATCTTGCCAATATTGCTCAATCCCGGCGTCCGGTTGCGCAGTATGTTGTAAAATACATGAAAACCATGCCGCTCTGGGACGAGATGGCTGCGGCGATTGTTGTGGACCCGTCCCTTATTACGAAATCTCAGGAATTATATATGGATGTCGATCCCATTCCGGGGATTAACTACGGCCGTGTGCATCTTTGGAAACGCGATCAAGCTCCACTTCGAACGGGAGTGAAATCCATGACAATCGTTGAAGGCGTGGATGAACAGAAATTCCTTGATAGGTTTATTCAGAACGCCAAAGCGCTTTAAGCGGATGGAATGCAAATCAAAGGATACACAATGTCAGAATGGAAGCTGAAAAAGGACGGGAACCTCGATATTTCGAGTGTAACAGCCTATCGTACAGTTGTTGTACAGGATGGTGCTATCGTGTTGCAGATCAAGTCTGCAACGTCTCCCGAACACTTGCCTGCAGGAGACAAGCTTGAGCAGTTTTCACTTTCTCCTCAAACTGCGGCCGAACTGGGGCGTGAGTTACTGGAGGCCGCTCAGGTTCTTTTGAAGAAACAGTGAGGGTGTAATCCCGGCAGGCATGAAGTGATCTGAATAACAGAGATCGCTTTATGTTTCTGCTAAAGACAAACGCTTTGAGCGTCAGTGTGAGACAGGAAATGGTTAGACCACTCTCAAACCTGCCAAAAACTAATAATTTCTGAGATTGGTGGTGGACCCGACGTAACTAAATAAAGTTATGGAAAACAAAGTTTTATCGGGTCAAAACATCTAATTTTTTCTGTGGAAAAACAACGCGCGAATCTGTGGACTGTCAAACCGGATTCAGCTTGTCTGCTTGCTCAGGCAGTCGCCTCCATCATCGGCAATTCCTTATCCTTGATAAGACGCTTGAGAGTA